>JBCCBQ010000003.1:0-387914 GCA_039033955.1 Pseudomonadota bacterium | reverse complement strand
TCGGCGGCGTTGCAGACACTAGCGCGGGAGGTTAAGCCGCCCAAACAGGTAAACTCTTTGGCTACCTGCCTTCAGCGTTACACAAATCGCACTAAACCCTTTATGAGAGCAGCCGCCACGCCTCGCTTTCTCAGTTCGATCGTTCGGGGTTCTTCAGACAGAACTGAAAGCTGACCTATGACAATTGAATTTGAGATCGCTGAGCCGCTCGCAGAAGCGCTCATAGACAAGGGCTATGACGCGCTAACGCCGGTGCAGGAAGCGGTGATCGACCCAGACCTCGCTGAGAAGGACTTGCTTGTCTCTGCCCATACCGGGTCCGGCAAAACCGTCGCCTTTGGCCTCGCAATGGCACCCTCGCTGATGAAAGACAATCGTCGCCTGCTGGATAGCGATACACCGATATCGCTTGTCATCGCCCCAACACGCGAGCTTGCCCTTCAGGTCGCCAAGGAATTGCGCTGGCTGTACGCTCCGGCAGGCGGGCGTATCGCAACATGCATTGGCGGGGTTGATATACGCGACGAACGCCGGGCCTTGAGCAAAAGCGTCCACATTGTTGTCGGCACACCAGGTCGGCTGCGGGATCATATTCGGCGAGGATCGCTTGAAATGCAGACCCTCCAGGCGATTGTCCTCGATGAGGCCGATGAAATGCTCAATATGGGATTTCGAGAGGAGCTTGAATACATCCTAGATGCCGCGCCTGAGGATCGGCGCACCCTTATGTTCTCTGCGACAGTTCCAAAGCCAATCGCACGGCTGGCTGAAAACTATCAAAAGAGCGCCGTGCGCCTGAACACCGTGTCGCTCAAAGAGACCCATGTCGACATTGAGTACCGAGCGTTTAGGGTTGCGCCCTCTGACATCGAAAAAGCAGTTATCAACCTACTGCTTTACTATGATGCCCCAAACGCCATTGTCTTTTGCGCTCGGCGCGATGGGGTCAACAAGCTTGCTGCCCGGCTGACCAATCGCGGCTTTTCTGTCGTCGCGCTGTCTGGAGAATTCAGTCAGAAAGAACGCAGCAACTCCGTCCTCGCCATGCGGGATGGACGGGCACGCGTTTGTGTCGCCACAGACGTTGCTGCGCGAGGGCTTGATCTTCCAGGGCTCGACTTGGTGATCCATGCAGACCTCCCCCAAAACAGGGAAGCCCTCTTGCATCGTTCCGGCCGTACTGGCCGCGCGGGTCGTAAAGGCGTCTCTGCACTGATTGTTCCTGTGCGCGCTCAGCGGCGAATGGAACGGTTGCTGAAAGAAGCAAGTACCGAAGCGAACTGGGGCGTGCCGCCGTCCGGCAGCGATATTGAAGAAGTCCTGGACGAAAGGCTGCTGACAAATACCGTCTTCCAAACGCCCACAAGTGACTCAGAGCAAGATCTTGCCACAGCCCTTTTAGAAGCGTTTCCACCGGAGCAATTGGCCGCCGCCATCGTGCGGCTGACCCGCGCAAAGGACAGCGCTCCGGAAGTGTTGCAAGCTCCAGATACGCCGCCCGAGCGTGGCAAGCGATCATCGAAAGGGAGCTCTTATAATCCCGACAAAGCCGCACCAAACCGCGAGCGCAGAGATCGAGGACGCCACAGCGAGTCTGATTTCGAGAACGGGCAATGGATCCAGCTCGGCGTCGGGCGCAAGAACAATGCCGACCCCAAATGGCTAATCCCGATGCTCTGCAAAACGGGCGGCTTCTCCCGCAACTCTATTGGCAATATCCAGATTGGCCCTGACAAAACTTATATTGAGTTGAGCCCAGATGCGGCCAATCAGGTCATGACGGCGGCCGGCGAAAAACAGGTGATCGACAAAAGCATATGGGTCGGCCTTGCCGATGGCCCCGTCGACAGGTCTCTGCTGGGGCCTCTAGGTGAGCGTAAGAACAGGAAAAAGCCGGACCACAAAAAGTCCAGTGCGAAGGCATCAGGCACTAAGCCAAAAAAGACACGCACGGGCCCCAAAAAATCGCGCGGCCCCAATGGCGAAAAGAAGAGAAGGCGGAAGCGATCTTAGCACGCTTTTACACGCTGATGGTTCGGATAAAGTCTGTCGCTGAGTGCCGTGAATAGGCGACTTTTGATCGTTGACGGTCACTCAAAATTCAGTTTGCAAAATACGGAAAAGAAAACGAGACATCATAGGCGCAAAACACGCTAAGGCGGTTGTTGGAAGTTTTCTCCGATACAAGGGAGAGCGCAACAGTCTGCTCGAACGCCTGGCAACGGTGCATAAACCGATCACCCATGGATGTCTTATCAAGATTTCCGGTTAACTGATATCTGTCTCGCCGCGGTCGTGCCATCTAAGTCCCTTGTTCGAGTGAAGTGCAATATTAGCGCGAGGGGATCATGGCTGATATCGATCTCGGAATAGCGGACAATCATCTAGAAGAACGCCTCAAGCGCCTTGCGCGTGCCCATGGCCGCACGCTGGAAGAGGAAGCGCTTGCAATATTGGATAGCGCTACGTGCGGGCTGATCGACGCGTCGCTCTGGGAAAGATCTGGGGATCTTTTTGCTGGCTACCAAAGCTCTGATTTGAATTTTCCCGGTCGAGAACATGGTTGTCGGGGACACGTACCGACTACCGAAAAGGGTCCAGATTAGAGCATACCTACCGATTGATCCATAACGCTCGTTTCTCTTGCTGAGCAGGGTTTCCCGGGACTGAATTTTCGCTTGGAGGGTATCTGACTACTCTACAGCAGTACACGTCAGCTTCTTTTTCCCTAGCTGATAACCTTTACTTCTGCCTCAATCGACCAAGGTTCTTGGTTGGAATGTTACTCGGGGCATCTGGGTGACGATCTTTTTTTGAGGCGATCATGCTGTTTTCTGCGGCGGAACTGGATCGGTTTGAAGGGCTGAATATAAAGGCCGCACAAGCCGATGAATTACTATCCCTACTAAACGCTATAGACCTATCATCGGAGCTGTTGCGATTAGCTGTTTTGTACACGGAGTCTGGATCGTCCGTCTCAAAGAGCGTTCACCGATTTTTTGTCCGCAGGGATTTGCAAGCTTGGAATAGTCTGTCGCCAAATACAAAGACCGCTGCGTCAGCCAGGGTTTGGTGCGGTACTGATCTGTTCGAACGCCTCGCCTATGAAGATATCAAGCTCAACTTAGTTGAGTTAGAGGCTCTCACACTGCGATTGAAGCTTAGAAGCGCGCCCCACGCCGATGATCGACAAGTTCACTCTCTTTACTTCGATGTAGGCGATGCGGTCGAAACTCTCCTGAAACTCAGATCGAAGTGACAGCAGGTTAGGACGACTGAAACCTGACGGAAGGCTAGCTGTGGCGAGTTTTGGTCGCTCCTTTAGCCCTGTCTAACGTATGCAAAGCCGCCGAAAGCTGCCGATAGTTTCATTTGCTTGGCTGGTACTGTTTTTTAGATTGAGCTTAGAGAGAAGGTCATGAGCTCGTGCAGATTGCTCGTCACAAGAGTGACAACCGCCAATGCGACAACCTCCAATGCATTGTGCAATTCACAGAGGTGTGCATCACTGCACTCGCGAGTTAAGGGGCAAATCGAGTGGAGAAGAGCCGCATTGAGCGGTTAGTAAGCTATATTGATGATAATCTTGGAGATCGCTTAACCGTAGGTGGTCTGGCAAAATTGTCGTGTCGTAGCGAATCTACCTTCAACCGAGACTTTAGAGCACACACAGGCACTTCTGTTTGGTCTTTCGTTAAAACTAGAAGATGTGGAAGAGCGATGGTTCTGCTGCGTACAACGGACCTTCCAATTTGCGAAATAGCTCTGATTTGCGGCTTCTCCAGCCAGGCGCATTTGACTGCTGCGATGAAAGACGAATTTAAAAAAACTCCCGCCAAATTCCGGCGCGTACTGAGGCGTCAGCAGAGATAAGTCTTTAGCCGCCCCCTTATACATACGTAGGCTTGGCAATGTTCATAGGCGTGCAATGGTCCATTCTTTCCTTATGCGCATCGAAATTTTACGGCAGCTCCCGGCGGCGTTGCGGGAATTGAGCTCCCGAATGAAAACCCAACAACTGCACTTACCTATTGATGCAAAATAGTGTTGGCTATCATTGCGTCATCTATCTCTATTGAAGGATAAACTCATCAAGCGAGCGTTCAGATCGATCAATGTCAACATCGGGCATCTCTATGCGGAATGCACGGTGATCTCGATCAAATGTTTGTCGCTGACCGGCGAATGAATAGCTCAACTCAAGCGGCTGATCAGCTTCCTCTATTTCAAGGAGAAGAATATAGATATCTTGATCAACTTGGGAGATCGAACCTGTTGTCTCGAGACAAACATCGAAGTCGAAGTAGCGGCGTCCGATTGGCATCGAGTCTGTAAAATAGTCTTTTAGACGCGAAAGCGCCTCGTGCGATTCTCGGCAACTCTCAGTGCTCGGCTCTTTGAAAGACCATGGCTGGGAGGCTTCATATCGTGCGCGCCTATCATACATCACCAAGGCTCGATTTTGATCCTTATCAAGATAGATATTGGGTGCAGGTAAAAGATCGAAGCGTATAGTTGCATTGTAAGGTCGCTCTTCGCCGATTATTTTGAAATCAACCCTAGGCAATAGAGGTGCAATGCTGACTATGTGTCTGCAAGGGTCTGTAAGAAATGCGAGCACTGTTTCGCTTACATTGCGACCTCGAAGAGCAACTATCCATGATTGAGCCGAGTTGCTGGAGCCGTTTCGTTGTTCATGAATGTCATTGCCGCGAAGCCATGTCGCCGACCTTTTGATTGCGTCAGCGTCTTCTAAGCAGCCCAAGGCGCTCTCTGATGGGGATGCTGGTGTGAACTCCAAATTGGTCCAGCCCTGCTGGGAAAGGTCTGTATGAAGCTCCTCTAAAAAGCCAGGTTGGGCGTTGTATTTAACCTCACCGATGTTGACCGGCACGCGATGACTCAAGATAGCATTATATGGTGACAGATCACGAATTCTCTGCTCAGCTTGCCTTGCCAGAATGCGTTTCTCGCGGATTTCGTGCAAAGTTTCCGCTTGCAAAGCGTAATCGTTATTTGCTTGCAAAACGTAATCTTTATTTGCCTGCGAGACGTCTATCGACTCCCGAACCCACGATGGATTAAGGGTCTCAGCTTCTACATCGCCACCCCATTTGATCACATACTGTTCTTTGTCGTCTCCCCAAATCATGAGGGCACCGACAGCAATAGCCACCAAAGCAACCAAACTATTTGAAAATCTCGACATTCCGCAGGTTTTCCTGATCCAACTCTGCCTTCTCAGCATGGGATGGAGTGCAGTTAAGACCAGCATAAAGTTAAGAAAGCTTCATAATAATCGATTGATATCAATCGGAGGCGCGCCGTCTCTCCTTGACCAAAAGCAGACGTTAGGAGCCCAGATTTGGCTGAGGGCTGCTTTCGGCGGCATTGCGGACTTTAGTTGCGATTCAGTTTTCAGCTGTGATTTGGAGTGTGAGGGGCCCACCTACCAACCACGTGGGCATATGGCAGGTAGATCCAGTTCGCCGTTGGTGGAAGCACTAATACCTTCCTGCCACCCTGCGTCGATTAGCTCATTATAAATTCAGCCAGAAATCGGCCGCCCTCTCAAGGATACTTTCACCCAACCACCGCATAACTGGTGACCGATCAACTCCGAGTCAGAATCGATTGCGATGATCACTCTGCTATTGGTTCCTGGACTAGATCTGATATTAGCTCTCTGCACCTTAACCTTGAAAGCCAGATTGTCGATTGCCTTGTCGCGGGCTGCTGTAGAGGCGTTCGTATGACGTCTATTAGCTCCGTTGAGCGTTCGTGCTTTTGGTTTAGGTTTGGGAATTAGCTTTATGAGCTGAGCTTCTGCCCTAAGCTGAAGGGGAGAAGTCTCACAAACCACGGCTAACAAGGCGAAGCTACAAAACAACTTTGATATCGTCCCAACCATGGAAGTATACATTACAAGTCGGTAGATCGGTTGCAAGTACGCCAGCCACTCCGTTCAAAAATTGATCTGTGTACACCGGCATTAAGAGCTCGACTGCTCCCGGCGGCATTGGA
This sequence comes from Pseudomonadota bacterium, assembly GCA_039033955.1. GTDB lineage: Bacteria > Pseudomonadota > Alphaproteobacteria > Caulobacterales > Hyphomonadaceae > CALLCD01. Next base: position 381,890 of record JBCCBQ010000003.1, on the reverse strand, counting down.
GACGTCAAACCCTATCTGGCGACTGGCTAGAATTCGCCAGAAGCTGTCATTGATGAGTTTGCGATCGGAGTCAGTTCTAGAGCTAATTCAAGCCGCTTAGACTCTGTCTAGCCTGAGAAACATTCTATTGAGATGCAGCTCTTAGCTGTTCTGTGCGCGCCTTTAGCTCGGCGATCCTATTTGCGATTTGTTCCTGTTCGTCACCTTCTTTGCTCTGCCACCAAACGGCAACGGTTTCGTTTGAACCGAGCACCGCGATATCAGGGAAAGTGTTCAATTGGCGATCTGGAAATCCCGTGTCGATGCCCCGCATGTGTTTGTCGAAGAAACTCCGTACAAAGTCGTTCTGAATATCTATGATTGTTGTTCCACTTTGCTGTCCTAAAGACGCGCTGCCCGCTGGGTTTTGAACAAACCAAGGGTAATCGGTAAAACTAAGATGCCGAAAACCCTTGAATGAAATGCGGGTTACAGTTGTGGAGCCAGCATCAGCAAAGGCTTCATAAGAAAAGTCATTCGACCAATGATCCGGTGCATCGTTTTGAACATTTAGCTGCCTGTATTGATGCGATTGGTCTTGATGAAGCATGAGCAAAGGCGTTGGCATTGTAGTGGCGAAGGGGGTCAGATGGCTATCACCACCATCCATATTTACACTGGCGACACATCTATCATCGACTAAACAGAATGCTGCCGCGGAGGATCCACCACGCGACATACCAAAATGCCCACTTCGGGAAAAATCGCTCGCAGATACAAGATCCGCTATTGAGGCAGGGGCGCGACCTTCCGATAAAGCGTCGATCACAAAGCGACGATCATCCAACCATACCTTAGCGCTTGTTCTAAATTTCCTTGATTGCTGATTGATTTGATAATCCCAAAATGTCAGGCGCGCCTCTAGGCGTTCGTCCAAATCTGGAGAGGTTCTGCTTTGTTTATAAGCCCGACGAACTCTCTCTAGTTCTTCCCTGCTAAGACCCGTCGTTTGATCATTGCCTGTCGAGACAAATGGAATGACTTGCCCATCAGCAAATATCGTATCAGCGGCGTCGACCGGGTGTTGGATAGCGTAAATGATGTAGCCATGGCTGGCGAGGTGCTCCATGAGCGCGGTGTTCTGGTTAGCAAGGAGATTAAAGCCATGACTGTATATCAAGGTTGGCCAGGGCGTATTCACTGAAGCAACTGGCGCGCCATAATAGGAGTTTGTATTGGCGCGCTTTAGTCGGCGCAAAACTCGTCTGAGGGCGCGCATTCGTCCGAGCGCAGCCGCAGACGTTTCAATTTCGGCATCTGTGAAATAGGGCCGTCGCTGATTTTCATCTGCGCTTTCCGTCGGATACCAAACATGTATGAGCAGTTTGCGGGGCTCATGGTCCGGTCGTCCTAGTACGCCATAACGAGAATCGTCGGTGAGTTCGAAAGTACGCATGCCCACGAAATACTCGCCATCAGGGACAGGTAATGCGTGCGCAGGAAAAATACATAAGGCCGCTAGCGTTACAGCTAGAAACAGCGCAATCAACTTATTAAGCGCAAGATCGACTCGTTCTGGAATGCTCTCACTTTTGCAATTAAGTGCCATTCCAATCACCCTCTCCACAATCCGGTTTTCGAAGGTCCGAGTGACCCAGTTAGACTATATCGTCGAAGTCGACCGTATCGAATACATACACCAGTTGTCGGCAATGTAGGAGTTCTAGCTGATTGGGCTTAGCGTCTCACGTTGGATATTTTTTTGTCATTGGTCATTCCGCAGTCGAGCGTCACATATGGGCCAAATTGAACCTTATAGTGCTCAGCAGCTCATGACCATTTCCGAACGCGCATTAATGGGGAAATCTAGCCACTTAACGGTTACAGGCAGTCGGCAGGGCTGGTCATGCCTCGCATATCCCCACCGCTCGCGCGGACGCCAGAACTCACACGTAACTCACAAGTAAGCGCTGAGCTTTGACTGATTTTGTTGAATTTATTTGCTTGTGAGTGATTTCGAATGATCAGCTAATAATCGCATTAACTCGTTGTTTTTATTGGAGCGGGCGATGAGATTCGAACTCACGACCCCAACCTTGGCAAGGTTGTGCTCTACCCCTGAGCTACGCCCGCATCCTGAATGAGGTATCCGGTAAACCGGTGAATTGAGCGCGTGGTAAAGCGCATTCGGGCCAGCTTGGCAAGGGGTCTTTTCCCCACAGATTGGACGCGTCGGGGCGGGGATAGACCGGCCTTACTCCTGCTATACTCTGCTTGCGAATATGCTTGCCGCAGCGGGCGGAACAGGCGTAGAGCCGTTTATTATGCACCTACCGCATGATCTTCTTCGCGAAAACGACAACACGCCGCGCAAATCCTTCGGGCTTGTGCCCTTGAACCCTTATGCGGGGCTGATGCCTTGAGCTGCGAAAAGTACGAGCGCATCGAAGAGTGGACAGCAGCGCTCAGGCGCGCAGCGCTTCCCGGTACCGTAACGGTCACTTACGGGCGGCAAACGCGCATTGAGGACAATGTGCCTACAACAGCTCACAGACTGACGAGCGTCAGTGCGAATGGAACCGTCATTGGAGATGATCGCGACTACGACCTCCTGAAAGCGGTTATGATGCCATTAGAGGCATTGTCGGAACGCGAGACCGCTGATCCCTTCAACGTGTCGCTCAATTTGCAGACCGGCGCGCTTTCTATTGACGAATAGGCAGGTCAGCTTGCGAAGGGCACCACCCGCCGCCATTCTGGACAGGAAATTCAACCAGTTGATAAACGAATGAAAAAGCCAATACAGGAAAGCCCATGATCCTCCCGGGAAGCATCGCTCCGAATTTGACCTTTCCATTGCTGGATGGAGGCGTCTGGCAGCTAAAGGATCAAACCCCGGAATCCTTTAGCGTGATCCTCGTATATCGAGGGGTGCACTGCTCCATCTGTCGGGGGCTGCTCAAGTCACTCAACGCAAAAATCGGCGAATTCAATGCACTCGGAACGGAAATCGTTACAGTGTCCACCGACGACAAGGAACGCGCGCAACGTGCCAAAACAGAATGGGAATTAGACAATCTCACCATTGGGTATGACCTTGCCATCGAAGACGCTCTCGATTGGAGGCTGTTCATATCGCCCGGCAATGACAAAACCATGCCTAAATATTCCGAGCCGGGACTATTTTTGATCCGCCCCAATAGTGAATTATTCTACGCCTCCATACAGAGCAGCCCCTTCGGCCGATCGTCCCTGGATGAGATTTTGGCAGCAATCGAGTTTGCCAGAAAAATGGACTATCCGTCCCGGGGAAGCCTTGCGGGCTGACGTCGACCGACTCAGCGATTGATCTGGGAGCGAGCGACGCAACGTCTGCCTTTGGGTCAGAGGGGCACCTTAGTCGCCCTGCGTTTCTATATAAGAGTAGGTCAAGTCTAGGGGTCGATTTATGAGCGTCTTCGGGAAGAGCCAGGGACACTTTCGTGCATTCATTGAGGTGTTTCCTTGCGGCTCCAAAACAAGAATCAAGCCTGCGGTCAATGGTATTAGGTGGAGCTTCGTCTATGCGGAAGATGTTGAGGGGGTGGGTCCGGAAGGAGCTTCCCAGAATGATATATGGCCTGAGTTTTTGGATGATGCGGGCGCTTCATTGGCGAAGGACGTTCCTCTGATCGGTGAGTTCAACGCGATCATGCATATCGTATCCGCAAGTATGGTGGATGCTCATTTTCAGCGCCTTAAAGAAGGCACCGAATTCTACTGCATGGAAGGTTTGCGAAAGGTCGCGAAAGGGCATGTCACCGACTTATCAGTGAATTGAAACAACGTGTTCAACGACGACGGAAGCTACCTAATGCTGAGTTTGCGGTTTTGACGTCTTACTTTGGTCAGGCGCACAAAGAAGATCGGTCAATCATCTTTACGCGCTATTTTGACGGTTCGTAGGATTTAGCATCGCAAGTCGATTTCGTGTATGTTCTTCCCTGATAAGTAATAGTCGTACCCGCACATGCCCTTTGGCAAATTTCTGGGCCTGTTCTGTCATCAAAGTTGATGTACCGCGTTCCGGATCTGGAGTGCTGCAAATGTCCTGGCGCTCTAACATTAAGTGTCACAGAGGTGCCTTCAACCCAACCTCCGCCGCGTGCTACGCAGGATCCTCTCGTTAGATATGCTTCATACTCATATTTGCAGAAGCCTGCTTTTTGCGCACCTTTTGCTCCGACACAGGCTTCGAATTGAGCACTTGCGGTATCGGTGACATTCAATGCAATCAGAATAATCGTCGTTGAGTAGATTAAAATTCGCCGCATGACCTGATCTCCTTAGAAAAAATATTCTGTAATTATTTTATCTAGGCGGCAGGTTCCGAACTGTGACAAATATCACGAATTCGTTGCTTTTCGCTCAGTTCAGGTCGGATATATCGCGGTTGTCCACTTCGCCGCCGACAACAGCTGTTAAGAACACGGCCTCATCGTCTAACTAGAGTCGTTCTTCGCAGCACGAGCCAAATTTTATTGTCTGGCAAATCTGCCCACCAACGCATAACACGTAGCAGCTACTTGACGTCGAAAAGGAGCGCGGATTTGCCAGACCAATTGAATGTGGGTGCCTTTGCGATTGTTCCCAGTAATGACTTGCCGGCGGCCATTCCTTTTTGGGAGCAGCTCGGATTTGAGCGCTTTGGCGGAGCCGGTCAGTATCTGCTCATGGCGGGGTGGGATTGCGAGGTGCATCTCACCCAGGCGGGAGACGGGCCCTGGCGCGTGCCGGAAGAGAACAACCCCTTCGGTGTCTTCATTCGTACGCCCCATGTCGACGCAATTGCGGAGCGAGCCGACGAGTTCATAATTCGTCCCGGCGGAATTTTGAGGCACCGGGAATGGGGAATGTATGAAGTTGGAATCAACGCACCGGACGGCCTTCTGCTCAGAGTTGGTTGGCCGTCTCATCTGGTCGAAAGCGCTTAGTGGCACCTTCAGAGCACATCCTCTATGAATAGAGGGAGAGGGAGGACGTCATGGAACCATATCAAGACCTCAGCCGGTCTATCGCGGGGAAAACAGCGCTCATCACCGGCGCGGCCTCCGGAATGGGCAGGGCAACGGCGCATCTGTTCGCCCGCGAAGGTGCAAATGTCGCTGTCACAGATCTGAAGCAGGACGCGGTGGACACCGTTGTCGACGAAATCAAAGCGGCTGGCATCGACGCCGCTCGTGGTTGGGCACTGGATGTGAGTGACGCCGATGCCATCCAGCAGGTGACCGCTGAGGTGGCGGACGAGTTCGGGGGGCTGGACATTCTCGTCAACAATGCAGGTTTCGCCGTTCCGGGCGATGTTGGCGAGGAGAGCTATGAAGGTGCCTGGGAACCGACGCTAAATATTATGCTGACAGCGCATCAGCGTCTCACGCGGGCGGCGTTGCCCCATATGCGGAAAAATGGCTGGGGGCGGATCGTCAATATTGCGTCTACGGAAGGACTGGGTGCGACGCCGGGCAACAGCCCTTACGTGGCGGCCAAGCACGGCGTAATCGGTCTGACGCGAGGCCTGGCTGTCGATCTCGGTCGGGAGGGCATCACCGTGAACTGCGTCTGCCCGGGGCCGATTCGCACTGGAATCACAGAAGCGATCCCGGATGAGCATAAAGAGATCTACGCCAAGCGCCGCGTGCCTCTGCGCCGATATGGTATCCCCGAGGAAGTCGCTCATATGACGCTGAATTGTGTCCTGCCGGCGATGAGTTTCCTGAACGGTGCGGTGATTCCGGTCGACGGCGGCATGAGCATCAAAAACGCCTGATTGGGGCGTCTATCCCCGCCAGACACCCACCGCGCCAAAAGTGGGCGTCAAACTGAGTGTCTAAGAGAGGCTCAATCCACCATCCGCAATGACTGTTTGGCCCATCACATAAGAGGCGAGGGGGGATGCAAGAAACAGGGCCACGCCGGCCATGTCCTCTGGTGTGCCAAGTCGCCCCTGGGGGATGGATCGCAAGGCACCTGCGAGCCGTTTTTCGTTCTCGGTCGTCACCTTGGTGAGCTTTGTATCTACGAGCCCGGGCGCAAGTCCGTTGACGCGAATACCGTCCTTCGCCCAGGCGGCCCCCAGGGTCTTGGTCAGGCCAACGGCTCCATGCTTCGACGCGCTATAGGCCGGATTGCCGAAGCTCGCATTAAACCCGGCAACGGAGCTGACAATGATGACGGATCCTCCGCTTTCGGCGAGGAGGCCATGTAACTTCTGGGCGGTGTGCATAACGCTGTTGATATTGACGTCCATCACCTTGTCCCAACCGGGTTTTTGGAATTCCTCACGATTATAGCGAACAGTCCCCTGGCAGAGGACGAGAACATCGAGCGCGGAAAAAGGCGGCTGCCAGGCCTCTAGCGCGTCGTAGTCGGCAACGTTCAGCGGAACGTAAGTTAGGCCCGTTAGATCCGATCCGTCTTCACCGGCATAGTCTTCTTTTGAGGGCCTTGTGCCGCACACAAACACATCTGCTTCCTGCGTTCGGAAGCGTTGCGCGATGCCGTTTCCAATGCCGCTTGAACCGCCGACGACGAAAACCGTCTTGCCTTGGAAATCGAGCGCATCGGCCATGGCCTAGAACCCTCCGCCTGTTTTAAAGCCGCCACCTTTTCTCCCGCCACCCCGCGAGCGCGGAAATGAACGCGGCGGAGCCCTTCTACGCGTTCGTCCCGACGACCACGGTGAGCTGCTATGCCGTCCCGACCTCCCAGCTTCCTTCGCGATCTCCCACATGACGTCGCCAAGCACGTCCGGAAGGCCCAGCGTGTCCCGTCGCCGTCGACCGCCAAAGCCATGAGATGCCTTCGTCTTTCGACGACGAACGGAACGAGAGAGCTGCCGGAGTGCGCGATTCTCATCCATATCGCCGCGCTGTAGAGCGCGCAGAATGGTGTCGATCGTTGACGCTTTAAAGGTGGCATAGCTGCTGTCGAGCCGGTCTCGCTTAAACCTGCGGCGCAAGCGCTCAAGGGTCTCCAGGTCCTTTCTGCGACGGTCCGGGAGCCGGAAATTACGCTCGGCCTCAAGCTCCAGCGACATCTCCTCGGCGCGGAGTTTGACGAGGGCGTCGACGATTCGGTCGTCATCGAGGTCGAGTGTCTCAGCGGCCAGCACGCGCAAGTCGGGGAAACTCTTTGACTTCAATCCGTCTTCCAGAAGGCGCTGCGCTTTTTGGGCGGGTCCGGCTCCGTTCTCAAGTGCGCTATCGTGCAGCTCCACTGTTTTCGAATGCTCAAGCTCGGCCGCCTCGATCTTGGGCTCCATAGCATCGAGCTGCACCCGCAACCGATCGGCTTCTTCTCTTAGTTGGTCTGCGCCACCGCTCTTCAGGGCATCCGCCTCCGCCAACTCTAGGTCAGCTGCAGCTTCGTCATGCTGAGTGGATACGCGATCCACATGTTCAGCGAGCCGTTGGGGTAATTCCGTAAGCCGCGCATAGTTGGCCCGCGCGTTGTCGTAGCCACACAATCTCGCAACCCACCCATCCATAAAGCGGACGAAGGATCCAGCTTTGTAGCTCGGTGTGCGGAACTTTCGTTCCCACAGATACATAAACAGTGGATCAGCCTTGTAAGGCGTTCCTTTATCTTGTTGATCCGATCTCGCGAGAGCGAGCTTCTGTTCAGCTCGCGAAACAACAGATGCGCTTTCTTCGGCTGCGTTTAGAAGCGATTTGTACGATTCAGACTTTGACAATGCCTCTTCGATTTCTGCGACGCGACTTTCATATGCATCGACTGCTGCGTCGACACGCTCCGCCAAGGTCGAGCGTTGGTCTTCAAGGTCTTTGATCCGATTTGAAGCGTCCTGGATTTTCGCCGCCGTTTCAGAAACAAACTCGTCCTGTTGTTCCAGTAACAGATTGGCAGTTTGATGCAGTTCATCGAGGTCAGACGCCGCGATACCGTCCTGTAAAAAATTGAGGCGCATGTCTGCTAACGCGCGAAAGGCGGCAACTTGTTCGTCCCGCACTTCCGCTCTGCGCGTATCAGCTGCATCATTTGTTGAGATGGCGTCCGCGAGCGCCTGTCGCGTTTCGGCAATCATCATATCAAATCTATGCAAGGTTTGACGGCCGGTCAGGATACGGGTCATCGGATCACCACTCTACGATCGCGCCGCCGAGTGTTTCGACGGAGTATATAGGCATTAGGCGACCGATAGGTTTTTCTCCAATTACGTCGTTTTGGATTATCTGATCATCGCGCTTATCAGCGGCAACACGATTGAACACAGTTTCGGAGACACGCTGACCCCATTGCTTCGCGCGCCGTCGAACCTGATTTTCCTCGTCAAACACAGGCACGTCGAGAATGTTACCCCTTGGATCTACTGCCTCGACGATGAGGTAATAATTGCGTTGCCCCGGTTGGTCGTCCGGTATTCGGAAGACTCCAGACTGAGCGCCATCGCCATACCGAACCCTCACTTCGTAGGTTCGAGTAAGATCGGTCTGCAGACTTTCGAGATCGTCAATTAGAACCTGCGCGGAATCTGGATCATTATCTTCCAAAGCAGCAAGTCCGTCCTGATACAGCGTTTCTGCCAAAGCATCGGCTTCGCGATCCGTTGAGAGCTCCTGAATATCTGTGCGCAGCGTTCTCAAGCGGTTTGGCAGTGTTTGCGTAAGCTCGATTTGAGCCTGCTCAACTCGACCACGCTCTGGGCCGGCCACCCCAAACTCATAGGCACCAGCTGCGGCTATTAGAGCGGTTGCTGAAAGGATAACCGGCTTTAGCCAGCGATCGCGAGAAATATAAACGCGCGCAAGGCGGACGCTTAACGAGTTTTTGGGCGGCGTATATGCAAAACGTTTCTCTTTTAGCGCAGCGACGCCATCTTTCAGTATACGCTCTGGCACAGTGATGCCTTGCGCTTGATAGATCTCCTTCAGCCTGTCCAGCAGCTCGGCCTCGCGACCTTCCTCATCGAGTTCGCGGGCCACCATCTGCTCCCGGTGACGGAGTGTATCGACGACATCCATCGCCAAAAGTACGTCATCGAGTGCCTGCGTCGCAGGTTCGGACGTTTCAGCTACAGAGGGTTGTTCGTCGGTATTCGTCACGAGCCCGCCGGCAGAAGAGCTGCAGCTGCGCCTTGCTCAACGAGGCGCGTCAGCCTCCGTTTCCCGTCTTCAACGGCCTCGCGTATCTCCTCGGAATTACGAGTGGCAAGCACGCGCATTTCCTCGATAATCTGCTGATTGCGTTCCTGGTAGGAGACGACGGAATCGACGAGAGTCTTCACTGCGGCGGCCGAAACGGTTGGCCCATAACCCGCTCGAGTCGCTGCCTCTTGAATGTCACCGCCAATCTCCGCCAAAACCTCAAGGCTTTGATCAACGCCTTTTTTCATGGCCTCCAGAGTTTGGGTGCTTTCATGCAACCCATGCATCCCAGTGAAGCTTGCGGTGAGGGCCGTTAGGACGATTTCGTTTGTTCCGAAGAAGCTCACGGATTGAGCGTAGATGCGCTCTTTGGCATTCGTAGTCTGGACAAGCCGCGCCATGATCACTTCGGATGTATTGTATCCGACCGTGATATTGTCTGACAGGTCTTTAGCTACCTGATAGCGCTTCTCCTCTGCCTGCAGAGCTCTCAGCGCTTCATCGCGTTTCAGTTCAAGCGCAGCTCGCTCAGCAGCGTCGTCGCCTTCAAAAGCCTCCACGACCCCCACAGCCTCCTGAACAGTACCTCGCGCACTCTCAAGTTTGGCTTCTCCTGTCTTTAGAACATCCAGAGCCAGGACTTCTGATTGTTTCAACGCGCCTCGAAAATCGAGATAGGCTTCAAGAATGGCTTGCTCACGCTCGATCTGGTTGGCGGTCTCGGTCTGCACTTCGAGGTATAGATCTTTGATCTTACCGAACCTGCTGGCGATGTCACCGCGCGTCATCTTCATCCAAACATTGGATACGCGCTCCATGGTTGAGATTTTTCCATCGGCGTATTGGTCCACCATGGACTTGGCATCATCGCGAATTGAGTTGAACGCTGTCGTGATGCCTTCATAGCGCTCCCCAACGGTCATCCCTGCAACATTTTCCCGGACGATGTCATTGAAATGCGACGCCTGATCCAGGGTCCTCGCGATGGCGGCCACCTTGTCCGGAGCCAGATCGGAAATCTGGTCGAGAAGGGCGACGATAGGGGCCGTCCCGTCCGCCTCCTCGGGAACGAGGCCCAAATCCCGTAGTCCTCCCATGGCGCGATCGAGATATTGAAGTGCACTCGGGCTGGTTGTTTCGCTGGCCATTATCTAGGTCCCTCCATTGATCTGCTCGACCCGCCCCCGGGGTCATATGTCTCGTAGAAGTTTGAGTTACTCTCTGGCGCTTTAAGAAGGCAAGACTTGCCGATGCAGAATCGTAAATTTCGGTAAAATTTCAACGATCTGCCTTTCTGTTTTTTTAGAGCCTTGAGCTACGCCAGACCCTGAAGAGGTGCGCCTTGGCGGATTCCGTGCCTCAGTGAGGGCAGTATGAGTAATTCCCGGGAACTGAAGGCGCGGTTCGACGAGCTCTTATCCGTATTCAAAGTTCAGTCGGTTACGGGTGACCTTGCCGGCCACGTCCGTGCAAAACAGCTCGAAAGCGTCAACAGCCTGATTCCGGCGACCATGCTTGCTCAGTTGATAAATGGTTCGGTCATCATGATTGCCTTTGGGGCGAGTGGTGCCGACCGAATCCTTGCGCTTTGGGCAACTGTTCTCAGCTTTACCTGTGGGCTGATGATGCTTCGGTTCATGCGGAGCAAACGTCTGAAAGAAAAGGCATCAGCATCTCGAAGATCAATCGACAAAGTTACACAGGCTGCAGCGATTTCTGGGGCGGTTTGGGGCATTACACCGATCATAGTCATTCCATATGCTGGATCGGTGGCGCATATGGCGCTCGGCATAATCCTGGCAGCGATGGCATTTTCCGGGGCATTCCTGATGTCGCGAATTCCATCGGCTGCCTTTGCGTTTATGCTGCCGGTGCTGGGCGGTCTGTTCGTCGGCTTGCAGCTGGAGCCGCTGCCGATTTATGACCTGCTATCTTTGCTCATCCTCGTTTACGGCGCGCTCTTGGCCGCGTGTGTTCAGTGGGCTCATGCGCGCCATGTTGAGCAGCTCATCAATGAAGCGGCCCTAAAAGAGCAGGAGCAACTCATAAGCCTTCTGCTCCGCGACTTTGAGGAGTCCACGTCTGATTGGCTTTGGCAGGCGGATGAGGAGGGTGTCATCTCTGGCATTCCAGCAGGCTTCCAAGGGCATAAGAGCCAGTATGAGATGATGCAGCCAGGTGCCGCGTTGGTCGATCTGTTCGAAGAATGCGAAGCGCGGGATGTATTACTGCAAAGTGTAAAGAGACGTCAGGCATTTCGAGACCTCGTTATGCCTGTTCGGGGCACAACGGGGAAAAGTTGGTGGCGGCTGACGGGCAAGCCGGTCTTTGAGGGTGGCTTCTTTGCCGGTTTCAGGGGCGTTGCGTCCGATGTCACCGCCTCCAAGGAAACCGAGGATCGGATTGCACATCTGGCACATTACGATGCGCTGACAGGGCTACCGAACCGAGTGACATTGCTGGAGACGCTCGAACGCATTGTTCGAAAGCGGCCAGTCATGGGGCGCCAGCGGGCATTGCTGTGGTTGGATCTGGATAACTTCAAGTGGGTTAACGACACACTTGGCCATCCGGCTGGGGACGAGCTTCTCAAAATGGTTGCAGATCGTCTGACCGAAGCCTGCGAGCAAGAAGACACCGTAGCACGACTGGGCGGCGATGAGTTTGCCGTCTGCATTGAGCGTAAGGGTGGCTCTGCTCATATCGAAGCCTTTGTGAGAGAACTCTCTGATCGATTAGCCGAGCCCTACATTTTGCTCGGATCATCAGCACGTTGCAGTGCATCTATCGGCGTGCGTTTACTCGATGCATTCACACCCGACGCGCAAACGCTTCTTCAGCATGCTGATCTTGCGCTCTACAAGGCAAAAAGCGATGGCCGCGCTGGCTGGTCGATCTTCACGCCAGATCTCGAAGCGAAGGCGCGCCGACGCCGAGAAGTCGAAGAAGATCTTCAGCGGGCGCTCGAGAACAATGAGTTGCTCGTATACTTCCAGCCTCAGATCGATGCGAAAACAAGAAAAATGGTCGGTTGCGAAGCGCTACTGCGTTGGGCTCACCCAACGAAGGGGCTGATTTACCCCGGCCACTTTATTGAAACCGCCGAAGATAGCGGGCTCATCACCCGTCTCGGTGACTGGGTCATCCGCGCGGCGTTAGAGCAAGCTCGCAGACTGCCGGACGACATCCGTATTGCTGTCAATATTTCACCACTGCAGATCCACAGCGCAAACCTGTTTCCAACCATCGTGAACGCGCTCGCGACAAATCAGCTCGATCCATCTCGGTTGGATCTCGAGATCACCGAGTCGGTTTTGATGACAGATACCGATTTCACACTGGACCGCCTTCACCAGCTGAAGAAACTTGGGGTCCGGATTTCTCTGGATGATTTCGGCACCGGTTTCTCGTCGCTGAGCTACCTCCGCAAATTCCCGTTCGACAAGATCAAGATCGACAAGAGCTTTATCAGCGACATGGAAACGAGCGAAGACAGTCGGGCTATTACGGTGGCGACCCTCGGGCTCGCAAAAGCACTCGGACTACGCTGTACGGCGGAAGGCGTCGAAACAGAGTTCCAGTGCAAGTTCCTTCAAGAACACGATTGCGATGAGCTGCAGGGGTACTTTATCAGTCGAGCTCAGCCACTGGACAGCCTGACCTTCTTCGTCGATGTGAAACCAGAATCACCAGCGATCGCCGAGGATGCCAGAGTCACTGTTGCTCGCGTGACCGATCACACAGCTGAACCCCTTGTCGCAGCCGATGAAACGTTGGTCAGTAAGATCACAAAGCTGCGGTCTCGCGGGTAGATTAGAGCTCATATCCCGAGAGCGGGTAAGACAACGCGTCTGACATATTCTGCAACGCCGCCTTCTGTGCCGACTGGTCTACGAAACGCCGCGAGCGACAGGAAAAACCGAACGGCTGTCTCAGCCTGCTCATTGGCGGCAACCTCTGGCTCCGGCACCTTGTCCAATAACTCGGCGAGTACTCGTTTTGCAGCTTCAATGCCCTCTGACGGAATCACGTCCCGGTCTTCATCTGCAATACTGAAGGACATTGGTGTCCTGAGAACATCGACTTTGCTGGCAAGCTCAAGTGTATGCTCGAAGGCTGCGACGACCCGCTCTTCCTGCGTGTCAAAACTCTGAGCTGAGCTGGCAATTGATGCGCACAGCAATCGGGTTCCGCGTTGAATGGCTTCAAGGACAAGCTCATCAAGGTTCTCGAAGTGCGCGTACACTGTTGGCCGGCTGACCCCGGCTTGCGAGGCAACGCTTGAGATATTTGTGCGGGCTGGACCCAGCCTTATAATACAGATCATTGCCGCGTTCAGGATCTGGTCCCGCGTTGTCTGCGCCGTATTAAGCGCGCGAAAGGAATCGGTGTCCGACATGACTCTATAATGACGTGTGCTGGTCCAAAGGAAAAGCAACCAATCGCGTTAGGCGAATGTGCACGTCATGCTCGCGGCAAAACTCTACCCGGATTCATGATGCCGAGCGGGTCTAGAGCCGCCTTGATCGCCATCATTGTCTCCGTCGCCGCAGGTGAGCGCAATTCAGCGAGTTCGTCCCGTTTCAGCCGCCCAACGCCGTGCTCGGCAGAAATCGATCCGCCGAATGCAAGTGTTACTTGGTGAACAACAGAAGTAATCGCATCGGCATTATCGAACAGCTGCGGAGGGTCGGCGTCTTGTGCCTCACACACCGAGTAATGGAGGTTTCCGTCACCGACATGCCCGAATGCGACAATTTCTGTAGCAGGCAAGACATCATGCACGGCGGCTTCGCATTTCTCTAAGAAGGCTGGTATCGCTGACACGGGCACCGACACATCGTGTGCAATGGCGTTGACGAACGCGCGTTTCACGAGCGGGATCGTTTCACGAATTTTCCAGAAGTCAGAGGCTTGCGCTTCGTTGACCGCAATCAGGACATCCACCGCTAGCTGTTTCTCAAGAGCAGCGGCTAGAGATTTCTCGAGACGTTCACGGGAATCGTCCGCATTGCTCGTCGAAACCTCTGCCAGGACGCGCCACGGCAAAGCACTGTTAAGCGGATCCCGCGTGTCGGGGCTCTCACTGCATACCATGTCGACTGCATTCTTCGGAATAATTTCAAAGCTCGTTACTGTATCACCGGCAATGGAGCGAACGCATGAAAGAAGCTCCGTAACGTGCTCCGGACTTTTGCACGTGATCCATGCCGTTGCCGTTTGTACGGCCGGGAAAAGTTTTAGCGTGGCCGCCGTGATCAGCCCCAAAGTGCCTTCAGCTCCGGCGAACAGATGCTTCAGATCATATCCAGTATTGTTCTTTCTAAGGCCCGACAGGCCGTCCCATATTTGCCCCGATGGTAGAACGACTTCCAATCCGAGAAGCAAATCGCGCATCATGCCGTACCGCAAAACGGCGACGCCGCCCGCATTAGTGGAGATCAGTCCACCAATGGTCGCCGTTCCTTCCGAGCCAAGAGATAGCGGAAAAAGTCTATCCGCGTCCGCCGCCGCTATTTGAGCGGTCACCAGCGGAGCGCCGGCTTCGATAACCAATGAATTGTTCAGTGTGTCGATGGATCGAACTTTGTTCATACGCGTCATGGATACGCAGACCTCGCCATGGGGAATTCCCCCATCAACAAGACCGGTATTGCCGCCCTGGGGCGTGATTGCCACACGATGCGTCGCACATAGGCCCACCAGAGCGGCAGCTTCCTCGGTGCTGGTCGGTCTGGCGAGGAACGGCGTTTCTCCAGAGTCACCTTTACGCCATGGCTTTGCCGCCGCAGCGAGAGCATCAATATCCTCGCTCCAGCCGGAAGGACCGAGAAGGTCTTTCGCCGACGCCAAAAACGCAGATGGCAATTTCGAACTCATGCGGTGGAAACTAGTCGCGTTTTGCAGCGCGGGCGAGTCTGTCGTTTATGGCGATGCCAAGTCCGATCTCTGGAATGGGAGCCACGGCAATGCGGGTATGATCGGTATCGAGCCTTCGAAGCATATCGAAGAGATTGGCAGCGGCCTCGATGAGATCGCCGCTATGGGACAGGTTAAGCGTCCCATCCAGATCACCAAATCCGAGATATGCCTCCTCGTTCGGCGGAGCGGTGACATTCAGGCGCAATGTTGCGCGCGGCGCGTAGTGCCGCGATAGCTGACCTGGAGCAGTTGGAGCCGATTCATCGATTTTTCCCTCTGCATAGGCTGACGCGTCAAAAGAGCCGGGTCTCAACAGCGTCGGTGGATCAGTAATGCAAGATAGGATGGTGGACTCGATCCCCACCTCGCACGATCCCCCATCGAGAATGAGATCAACAGCTTCCGCCATATCATCAAGCACATGCTCAGGCCGTGTCGGACTGATCATTCCTGAAGGGTTAGCCGATGGTGCCACCACTGGACCACCAAAGGACTCTAAAAGCTCTTGTGCTACGGGATGTGCGGGCGAGCGGAGCGCGACAGTTTCCAGGCCGGCCCGGGCGAGATCGCACACCGTATGGGATTGGGCCAGCGGCGTGACCAGCGTAAGTGGGCCGGGCCAGTTGCTGTCCGCCAGGCTCTTGGCCGTATCGGAGAACACGCCTTCTCGAATAGCTTGCTCAACGTCCAGCACATGAGCGATCAATGGGTTGAAACTTGGACGTTCTTTGGCGGCATAAAGCCTTGCCACAGCCTCAGAATTCGCGGCATCGCACGCTAGGCCATAGACGGTCTCTGTCGGCATGGCGACAAGGCCACCGGAGCGAAGAATATCCGCTGCGCGGGCAATCGCATCCTTCGCCGGTTGAACGATTTCTGCAGTCATCGCGGGCCCTTAGCACGGTTAGCTGTCGGTTCGCGAGGCCTTCACAGTGACGTCCACGACAACTTCATCAGCCACCCAGTCACCGCTCGGGTCGCTTTGCAGGCCGAGGTTGAGCTCAGAGCGGGATAGGGTGGTGGTTCCAACCATTGAGGCCTCGTCGCCTTCGATGCTCAAGGTGAAGCTGAAAGGAACCTCAATGGTTAGTTCTTTGATGGTGATAGCGGCAGTGGCCGAATACCCGTCTTCTGTTTCTGAGAAGCTCGAAAGGGCGACTGTCGCGGCTGGGAACGCGCTCGTACCGAACCATTCAGCGCCTTTGAGCGTATTGTCGTAAAGTGATGTTCCGGTAGCTGCAGTGGCGGTTTGTACACTTACGGATACCACGCTTGTTTCCAACGCGTCGGGCGCGAAGGCAATGTCCGCGGTCCAATCGGAAAATGCCCCTTGATAAGGGTTGCCATTGTAGTCGCCTGAAAAGGCTATCTCGGACGCACTGTAGTCGACTGTCCAATTAGCGACGACGCCAGATTCGGCGGGAGCTCCGGTGCCTGCACTCGAGAATGATTGCGCAATCACAGGGCCGCCAGCGATGATTCCGAAAAACGCGGCAGCGCTTCCAAATGCCGTCACGGCTCCGCGGGCCGGCGCACGCGGAGGGGAGGTTTCCCCAAACAGATTTGGAATCATACGCTTCAAAACTCCTTCTTCGTCGGAGAGTTCATGTTTGATGGCTCCGGCAACGTGAAACACAAAGAGCGCGATCAACAGCCATGACAGGATCGCGTGCATCTCCTCAATCTGGGGATAAAAAGCTTCCTTGGTGTCTAGCGCGAGTGTGGAAAAACCAGCGAGATGAGGCCACCCAATAGTCCCATACAAGACAGTGGCAATGGAAAACGGCGACACGGAAACCATGATCCAGCCCGTTAGGGGAAGCACGACCATAAGCGCGTAAAGGCCGATATGCACATAGTGCGCGGCCTTTTCCTCGAGGGGCGTCATGCCACCCGGCAGGGCAGGTGGTGGATTGAGGTATCGCCAGACAAGTCTCGCGATCACGAGCACGAGGATCGTAATGCCAATCGATTTATGGAGCTGATACATCCATTCGATCGGCAGACCGTCGGCGGTCTTCATATTTTTTCCGAGGGCGATCATCGCACCGAGCGCCAAAGCCAAAAGCCAGTGAAGCGCGATCGCTACACTCGTATATCGTGAAGAAGGGGACGCCGCGGACAACTCCTTAACCCTCAGCTTCCAGAAACTCTGCTTCGACAATAATACTCACTTCGTCTCCGATATTCGGAATAAGTGCGTTCATTCCGAAGTCTGAGCGCTTGATCGTACTCGTAGCTGAGAAGCCGACAACATCTCGTCCGCCGTACCAGGGTGGGTTGGCAACTCCGTTGAAACTGGCCTCCAGCGTAATAGGAAGCGTCGTACCAAGCAGAGTAAGGTCGCCATTGATCAGCCCTGTGGTGTCGCCTGTCGGAGTGATGCCAGTCGAAACGAACGTAATCTCCGGGAACGAACCTGCATTGAAGAACTGGTCTCCGTTCGCAAGCTCCGCATCCCATTCATCGCCGTCAGGGTGGTCCGTCCGCACCGATGTCGGGTCAACAGCGACAGTTACAGAAGATGATGCGGGATTATCGGGATCGAAATCCAGCGTGGCATCAAATGACGTGAAGCGAGCGGTATAATACGACAAACCATTGTGACTGATTTTCCAGAGAAGCGATGCGTGACCTTTCTCAAGTCCGTACTCGCCTCCGCTAACATCAGCAAAGATCGATGGGGCAGGCGCAACTTCGCTTGCGACCTCTTCAACTGGGGCTTCTTCTACCGTTGCTGCCTCGTTTTCATCGCTCCCGCCACACGCTGCCAGGCTCGAGGCCGAAAGCGCAGCCGATGCGAGATAGATTGGAATTCCTTTTGAAATCATGATCGGCTACTCCTGAAGGAACTCAGCTTCGATTATGACTTCGACTTCATCGCCGATGTTTGGCAAGAGGGCCGTCATTCCGAAGTCGGATCGCTTAAGCACCCCGCGCGCAGAAAAACCAATCAGGTCCTTTGTTCCAAACCACGGTGCGTTCCCCGTGCCGTTGTACGTCGCGTCCAGCGAAACCGGCACTGTGACGCCAAGCATCGTAAGATCTCCGGTAATGATACCTGTGAACTCTCCCGTGGCCTCGACACCCGTTGACGTAAACGTAATCTCGGGAAATTCGTTGCCGTTCAGGAAGCGGTCATCGGTTGCAAGCTCACCATTCCATTTCTCCCGCTCAGTGGGGTGGTCTGTTTCCACTGACAACGGGTTGATGGTTGCTGTCACGGACGATGTGGCCGGATCATCCGGATTGAAATCAATACGCGCGTCGAACTCAGTGAAGCGAGCAGTGTATTGAGACAGCCCATTATGGCTAATCCGCCAGGTCAGCGACGCGTGCGTTTTTTCCAGTTTGTACGCACCTGAAGCAGCTTCCGTAAATGTCTGTTCTCCGGCCAGGGCGCATGACACGAGAGAGGCGGCGCTCAATGTTGCTATCAGAGTACGTTTCATATTTGTGATCTCCAGTGTCGGTGATTTGTGGTGTTGGGTACCAAAACGGTAGATAGACATATATTCGATATTACAAGCGATTTGGAGAATTAGGCATGCCCTATGACGCACCTGTGAGCGATCTTGCCTTTACTTTAGACAAAATGGCCGGGCTCAACCGCCTCGAAGGACTCTCCGGATTGCAATCATATGATCCCGATCTTGTCGGTCCCATTTTGGAGGAGGCCGGAAAGCTCGCGCGCGACGTGCTTGCCCCCCTTAATCAGGAGGGCGACAAAGCCGGAGCGCTATTGACTGAAAACGGCGTCAAAGCCGCACCGGGATTTGCCGACGCCTATGGGGCGTTCCGCGATGGTGGCTGGATGGGGCTGGCGTTTCCGGAAGAATGGGGTGGCCAAGGGTTACCCAAGGCGCTGGCGCTAGCTGTTATAGAGATGGTTCACGGCGCGAACATGGCTTTCGGCCTTTGCCCACTTCTCACCTTTGGGTCCATCGAAGCGTTACTTGCCCACGGCACTGAGGAGCAGAAGCAAACGTACTTGCCTAATCTGATTGCAGGAAACTGGACGGGCACAATGAACCTCACAGAGCCGCAGGCTGGCTCAGACGTTGGTGCTTTGAAGTCGAAAGCAATACCCAACGACGACGGTTCTTATTCGATCACTGGGCAGAAGATTTACATCACGTGGGGCGACCACGACATTGCCGAGAACATTGTTCATCTTGTCCTGGCCCGACTGCCGGATGCGCCCGAAGGGTCAAAAGGTGTCTCGCTATTTGTGGCACCTAAGTTTCTTGTGAACGAAGACGGCACACTTGGCGAGCGAAATGCCCTGAAATGCATTGGCCTGGAAAAGAAGCTCGGCATTCACGCATCACCAACATGCGTGATGGAATACGACGGAGCCAAGGGTTGGCTCATCGGTGCGCCAAACAAAGGCCTCGCCTGCATGTTCACGATGATGAACTCAGCTCGCTTGAATGTGGGCCTCGAGGGCGTTGCGGTCGGCGAGGCGGCCTATCAAGCAGCACATGCCTACGCTCAGGAACGCAAGCAGGGCAAAGCTGAGGGCGTAGACGGGGCCGCGCCCATACTGCATCACGCCGATGTTCGCCGCACACTCACAACAATGAGGGCGCGCGTCGCTGCTGCACGGGCTATTTGTTACGCCTGCGGTGTCGCTGCGGACCTTGCTGAAAACGCCGAGACCGAGGACGCAAAAGCCGAAGCAAAGCTACGAGAAGATCTCCTCACACCGATCGCAAAGGCCTGGTCAACAGATATGGGGGTTGAGGTGGCCAGCATGGGTGTTCAGGTCCACGGCGGGATGGGATTCATGGACGAGACACTCGCGGCGCAGCTCTACAAGGATGCCCGCATTGCTCCGATCTACGAGGGTACTAACGGTATTCAGGCAATTGATCTTGTGGGTCGGAAACTCTCTCTCGCAGATGGGGCTGCGATGACCGATATGATCGCGGAAATTGATCTTACGGCCCGTGAAGCAAGGGCAACAAATGATCCGCAACTTGTGCAGATAGCAGAACGTCTGGAGACAGCTTCAGTTGCGCTAAAGGATGTAACTGAATGGATGCGGGAAACCATGAAAACCGACCGGGATGCTGCCCTCGGCGGAGCCACGGCCTATCTTGGTCTCGCAGGGGACGTGATCGGCGGACATTTCCTGACCCGCGGCGCTATTGCAGCAAGGAGCGAGGACCCGCTGCGTCGTGGCCAACAACTCGCCTTAGCAGGCTTCTTTGCTGAAACGGCGCTGGCAGAAGCTCCAGGACGTGTCGCGGGCGTCACACGCGGAGGGGATGTCGTGCAGCAGTTCAGCGACACTCTTTTTGATATGTCAGTGGGCTAAATCGGTTCATCGGGCGGCGTATTCATCCAACGAAACAGCGGTCTTATCGGTATAATCCATGCAAACCCGGCAGCTATATAGAAGATCAGCTGAAGGAAGCCGTTCGCACCCGTGATCTGGCTTCCAAGACCTGCAACGATGACGATGTAGATGAACATGAATGTCAGCAACGCAAGGCTCGCTACGATTTTTCGCATTCCGTGTCTCCTGGCTCAACTCAGACCTGCGTCACCGTGCGGGCTTGAGATGCTCACGTTTTCCGTCACATAGGGCGCATGGCGCTACAAGTGAACAGCGACGCGGCAAGGCAATGGATCAGGGCTTGGCTTCTGATCGTAGGGCTTACGGTTTATGCCATGATCCTGATCGGCGGCGCGACACGTCTCACGGATTCAGGGCTGTCCATAACCGAATGGGACCCGATTAAGGGCGCTCTGCCACCCCTATCGGCTGACGCGTGGACCGTACTCTTTGACAAGTACAAGGAGACGACCGAGTACCAGCGCCAGAACAGCGGCATGAGTCTCGGCGAGTTCAAATACATCTTCTGGTGGGAGTGGGGTCACCGACTGTTCGGTCGTCTTATTGGCCTCGTAGCGGTTGGCGGATACGCCGTTTTCGCATTCAGGGGATGGCTGAGCAAAGCGCTGTCCCGTCGGCTTCTGCTACTCATCGTTCTCGGCGGATTTCAGGGCTTTGTCGGCTGGTGGATGGTCGCCAGCGGCATTGGCGAAACCACCCGCATTGATGTTGCGCCGTATCGCCTGATGACTCACTTCTGCATGGCGCTTCTGATCATTGCTCTAACAGCCTGGACATGGCTCGATTTAGGTGCAGGTCCGCAGAAGTCCGCAGGGACAGATAACGCTCACAGATACCCACTTATGGCGCGGTGGGCGTCTATCGCGATACTCGTGCTGGTGGCGGCGCAATTGGCGAGTGGCGCGCTGGTTGCTGGGCTCGATGCCGGGCGCAGCTACAATGATTGGCCTTTGATGGCAGGCGAGGTTTTCCCGTCCAATTATGTCCAGCATGATCTCGGTGTTCGAAGTCTATTCGAAGGACAGGCTGCGACGCAGTTCAACCATCGCTTCCTAGCATATGTTCTATGGGGACTTTCGCTCTTCGCTTGGTTCAAAATGCGATCTTGGCCATGGGAAGCGAACTTTGGCCTGGTCGCCGGGCTGATTAGCCTGCAGGCGATATGGGGCATCATAACCTTGCTGAGCACGGCACCCCTTGGTCTGGCGCTTGTTCATCAAGGGCTTGGCGTCGTGATCTTGCTCGCGGCGGTGCGGCTCGTTTGGCAAGTCCATCGAGGCGCGAGCCGCCAAACGAACACCGTAAGTGATGTGCGAGCTGTCGCCGCAGAATAGATGCAGAACGCGCAATTCGTATCCAAAGCGTTGATACGAAAGATAAAATCAGGACACCGCCTCAAACGGCCCTTAACCAGTCTCTGTTAGTACGTCAGCGACAGTGATTAGTGGAGGGAACCGATGTTCCGTAAAACGTTTGTTGCGGGTGTCGCGTCAATTGCCCTGGCTGGGTGCGGTACACTTGGCTTCGGTGCCAAGGAAGAGGTTGTCGAGTTTGCGCCGATCGAAGCGGGCAAAACGACCATTGAAGATATCTACGCTCAGTTCGGTCAGCCCCACAGCGTCGGCAAGGATCGTAACGGCAACGGCACCGTTTGGCGCTACTACAACGTCAATCGTCGTATCAACGGCATCAACATCCGCGCAAATCGCGCAGCCATAGGTCGCATCGCACCGACTGAGATCGTAAACGTTGAGATGACAGCTTACTTCTTCCATGCGGATGACACGCTTTGGGATATCTTCGATCAGAAAGCCCCAAACAGTCTGCTTATGACGGAGGCCAGCCGCGACTTCCAAAGCCGGAACGGCGAAGTACAGGAAATCCGGACAGAAATGTCACGCTTGGCTGTGCCGTTCGATCAGGAAGAAGCTGATCAGTATGCATGGATCGAAGACGTTTTCACGCAAAAGAAATAAGCTTAGCGGCCAACGCCGTTAAGCGCAGTGTTTAGGCCGATCCACCCGAAGTGCGGTGGGTCGGTCTTTTCGTTTTCTGTGGGCAAAGGTCGGCGCGACCTTCAATAAGCCAAACGAAATCGGCATACTCTCCCGTATGGCGAATCAAACACCTTTTATCCATCTGGCCGTAAGATCCAGCTACTCGCTTCTGGATAGCATGATCACGACAGGCACACTTGCTGAGTGGGCTGCCGGGCAGGGAATGCCAGCTATCGCAGTTGCGGATCGAAACAATCTTTTCGGTGCGCTAGAACGCTCTGAAGCTCTTGCGAACGCGGGCGTTCAGCCACTCATGGCCTGCCTTTTTGATGTGGTCGAGGATGCTCATCGCGGTGATATGTCAGCGGTGCGGCTCTACGCGCAAAACGAAGTTGGATACCGGCGACTAATGGAGTTGGCGTCCGCCGCCTATCTTGAAGCGTCCGATGGCGTCCCGAAACTCGCGAAGGCGCACCTCTACGAGCGGACGGACGGCTTGATCTTGCTGACGGGGGGAGCAGAGGGTCAGGTGGCGAAGCTCTGCGCAAAAGGCAACATGGAAGCGGCGGCTTCAGAGTTACGCGGTTTCGTCGAAGCTTACCCCGACCGCGTCTATATTGAGTTGACGCGGCATGGGACCAGCGCAGAGCGCGAGAGCGAGGCTGCACTTCTGGATCTTGCCTACTCCAACGGCGTACCCATTGTGGCAACTCACGATGCGAGATTCTTGAGTGGTGACCAAGCGATGGCGCATGATGCACTCATGTGCATTTCCAATGGGGAATATCTTGGCCAGGAGGATCGTCACCGCGTTGAACCTTCGCAGTACTTGAAAACGGCAGACGAAATGCGAGAGCTGTTTGCCGATCTGCCTGAAGCTATCGAGATGACGGCTGAGGTCGCCCGGCGCTGCGCCGTGAAGTCCGAGATGCGGGCACCGATCCTGCCGAATTTCTCAGGCGAGGAGGGGCGGAACGAGATTGATGAGCTTAAGGCTCAGGCGAAAGCTGGCCTGGAAGGACGGTTACAGGAGGCGGATCAACTTTATGCCGAAAGAGACGTCTACCTTGAGCGCCTGGATTACGAGCTCGGCATCATCGAGCGTATGGGATTTCCGGGCTACTTCCTGATCGTATCGGACTTTATCAAGTGGGCAAAAGAGCAGGGTATTCCAGTTGGCCCGGGGCGGGGATCAGGAGCCGGCTCGCTTGTTGCCTGGTCGCTACTGATTACTGACCTTGATCCGCTACGATTTGATCTGCTGTTCGAACGCTTTCTGAATCCGGAACGGGTATCGATGCCGGACTTCGATATCGATTTCTGTCAGGAACGCCGCGGTGAAGTTATACGCTATGTGCGTGATAAATACGGCGCTGAATCCGTCGCCATGATCATCACATTCGGAACCCTTCAAGCGAAGGCGGTCGTCCGGGATGTTGGCCGTGTGATGCAAATGCCCTATGGCCAGGTGGACCGGTTGGCGAAGCTGATCCCGTTCAACCCTGCCAATCCCCCGAAGCTCGCCGATGCAATTATGGATGAGCCCAAGTTTCAGGAGGAGAAGGAAAAAGACGAACGGGTTGGCCAGCTTCTCGATACTGCATTGGAGCTTGAGGGGCTGTACCGAAATGCAGGCACTCACGCTGCCGGTGTCGTCATCGCGGATCGTCCGCTCACAGAGCTTGTGCCACTTTTCTATGATCCGCGATCAGATCTTCCGGCCAGCCAGTTCAATATGAAATGGGCAGAGAATGCGGGGCTCGTGAAGTTCGATTTTCTCGGTTTGAAAACGCTCACCGTAATTGATCGTGCGCTTGAGTTCATTCGTCGCGACGGCCGCGACGTCGGGCCGGAATGGAACAGCTTGGACGATGCAGCGACATATGAGTTGATGGCCTCGGGCGAGACGCTAGGTGTTTTTCAACTCGAAGGTCAGGGCATGCGGGATACGCTGCGCCGTGTGAAGCCTGGAAACATTGAAGACGTAATCGCGATCATCTCGCTCTATCGTCCGGGTCCGATGGACAATATCCCCGTCTTCTGTGACGGCAAGGAAGACCCAAACAAGATCCGTTATCAGCATCCCGATCTGAAACCGATCTTGGAAGCAACCTATGGCGTCCCTGTCTATCAGGAGCAGGTCATGCGGATGGCGCAGGAGCTTGCGGGCTATTCGCTCGGTGAAGCGGATCTTCTCCGACGAGCCATGGGGAAAAAGAAAAAAGAAGAGATGGACATGCAGCGCGCCCGTTTTGTCGAAGGGTGTGCAGCGCGCGAAAACCGCATCGATGCTCCGCTTGCGAACGAAATATTCGACACCATGGCAAAGTTCGCCGGCTATGGCTTCAACAAGTCCCACGCCGCGGCATATGCATTGATAGGGTATCAGACGGGATACCTGAAGCGCCATTTCCCAGTGGAATTTCTCGCCGCATCCATGAGCCTCGACCTTCACAATACGGATAAGCTCGCCGCCTTCTTTATGGAAGCGAAGAGGCTGGGTGTGCCAGTTGTTGCGCCAGACGTGAATGCCTCGACGGCCGATTTCGATGTGCGGGACGGCAGTGTTGTTTATGCGTTAGGTGCTCTGAAGGGCGTTGGTCTTGAGGCGATGAAGCATTTGGTCAGCGAGCGAGACACATCAGGTCCGTATAGGGATCTTCATGGGCTTGCCGAGCGGGTCGATCCGAAGCATCTGAACAAGAAGGCGTTTGAGCAACTTGCAAGAGCCGGTGCCTTTGTGTCGCTTGAACCAAATCGCGCCCAGGCCCTGGCCGCTGCGCCCATGCTGGCGGCGATGGCGGCGAGCGCCGCTGAGGACAGGGCGGGTGGTCAAGGTGGATTGTTCGGCGATGCCGAACCAGCAATCAAGACTGCGCTACCAACCCGTCCGGCCTGGAACCAGCAGGATCAGTTGGATGAAGAGTTCAACGCTGTGGGTTTCTATCTTTCCGGTCACCCGCTCGACGACGTACTCCAGACAGTCGATCGGTCTCGCCTGACCCTCGTTTCGGAAATTGGTGACGTCGCCGAGGATCGAAAAGTACTGGAGATGGTCGGTGTCGTTCGAGCGCGCGTTGAAAAGCCGGCGAGGAGTGGTGGAAAGTTTGCCTTTCTCAAAGTGTCTGATCCATCAGGTGAAGTGGAAATGATGGTTATGCCGGAAATGCTGGGTGATGTGCGTGACCGCCTGGAGCCTGGTGCGTCTGTCTCAATAAGTGTTGAGGTGCGAAAGCGCGACGAGGAAATCCGGTTGAGCCTTGCGCGGGTCATTCCGCTTGAGGAAGCCCGGCTGAAGACGCAAGGCAAAACGCTGCGCGTTCGTCTTGGGCCTGGTGCCGAGCCTGCCGCGCTTGCCGGAGTGATGAAAGCGATGGAAAGCGCGCCGGGCGTCGAGAGAGGAAATGTCGTAATCGACGTTCCGCTTGGTGATGGGCGTATTGCAGAACTCACTTTGCCTGCGCGTTACCCCGTCGGCATTAAGGCAATCCGCGCAATCAAAAGCGCTGCAGGTGTTGAGACGGTTCAGGCGGCGTAACTCGCGGCCGGGATGTTTGCCCAAAGAAGTCAGGCGTTTGCTTCCAGAGACTTCAACAAGGCCAAACTATCGTCCCACACCTTTGTTCCAAGTCCAGGTTGACGGGCGAGTTCAGACGGTTGGCCTGAAATGCCTTTGCCCGAGCGCATGACAATATACCCGCCATTGCTTTCAGGCTTCAGGTTACCTAGCAGAACCCGGACATATTCTGGCGCTGTCGTCGCAACTGATCCTGACCTGTCATTTTTCATCGTGTATGGAATGATGCGCTTTACGATCGCGGCAAGAAATGCCGGATACTCTCGAGCAAGATTCGTATCTGGAAGATATCCGGGATCAAAGCTTGCTACGCGGAGATTCGGAAATCGTTCGGCAATCTCCATCGCCATCACAATACAGAGCAATTTGGATGTGGAGTAGGCGCGTCCCAGACGAACGGGTGTCAGACGGTCAGGATCTGGCTCGTCATCTGGAAAGGCTAACCAGTTTATGTTTGCGTGCTTTGGTGCCGGGACAGGCGTTTTCTCTTCCGGATCATGCGTTCCACTGCCAGTGGTCACAATGATTGCATTGTCTGCGAGTTGATCTTTCAACAGGTCAAACATCAGAAAGTGCGACAGATAATTGGTTTGAAATGTCGTTTCGAATCCGTCGGCAGTCTTCGAAAGCGTGCGGGTCTGCATGCCCGCATTCATGCCAAGCAGATGAACGGAGACACCGTTCAGCTCCTTGCAGAACGCTCGAACACTGTGCAGCGACGATAGATCGAGGGGTATCACCCGTACCCGGTCACCGAACTCCTCATTTGCTTTATCAACATCGCGCGCGCCAATAATGAGGTTGGCGTCTGTCGTTCTCGCAAGTTGCCGAAGAGCAGTGGCTCCAAAGCCCGATGTGGCTCCGGTCAGAACAAGTGTCTCAGTCATATGCTTCTCCCATCAGCACCAATATGACGTGAAGGGAGAAGCAGTCCAATTTTATCAACGAGAACTAAAGTCTTCGGTCAGCTCAGAATCCGTAGACGATCGAAAGCCGCGTCGCGGTATCCGTGTTGACAAAGCCGTCCGGCGGGTTGGTGTCATTGCGGACTTCGAAAGAGATGCGCGCCGTGATCGCATCGGTCAGGCTGGCATTTAACGCCGAGGTATTGATCGTTTGCGTTGAGAGATCCGTCCAGACGACGCTTGTATCGTTTGTGAAGCCAACATTGTCGTTGAAGTCATAGGCAAACTGAGACGAGCCCCGAAGCGCGAAGTTGTTCTGAACGCCGCCTTCGATGATTGCTGGTGGTGGCCCTAGATCCAATATATCCGCGACCTCATCGCGCCGATAGCCGGGCGCTACTTCCAGAGTCCAGCGAAGCTTGTCTCCTTTGAAAACATGATAGCCTGCCCCAGCACCGACAAAGAGCCTTGTATCGAAGCCAGAGAAATTATCCTGTTCGTATGAGACCCGGGAAAACCCATATAGCCGTTCGCTAAAGTTACGATCGACTTGACCAGCGACGAACCACCGATTGCGTGTCTCGTCTCCATCGACTTCACCATAATCGTAACCAGCTTCGGCCCCATAGGTCCAAAGATCGGTCTGCTTTTCGCCTTTTAGACCAATACCCAAGTCCACGGTGTCGGTATTACCGGTAGTAATCCCAGCACTTAACGAACCTTCACCGGTCCAGCCAGTTGGCGGCTCTTCATCCTGAGCAAAACTTGGTGCAGTAAGCGCAAGCGCTGCCGTTGCAACGTAATAGAACTTCATAACTTCCCTCAATTTCCAGTTCACGACGGTAGGACGTGCGGTCTCCTAGCTGAACGGACAATGAAAGGGAGCGTTTTTTTACAGTTACTACCGCGTTTTAACCTCCACTGAAGCGCTTCGCATCTGGGCGAGTTTAGTGGCCATACCCTCAGCCATTCGAATAAGGCGAAACTCACCTTTGGTGAGGTGAGGGCCATCAAAACGCCAGACGCCGCGCACTTCGGTGAAGTCTTGGTTTGCCTCGCCCTCATAGATGACGGGTGGCTGTGATATGCCTGTTTCGGGCTCGTACGACTTCTGGAATGCGATATCGAGATCGGCGCGCGCACCTTCAACGATGGCCATCAGGTCTTCGGGACCGTCTGGCGCGAATGTGTTCGCTTCCATAGTTGTCCCAACCAAAACGCCGCCCTGGTCATCCAGCCAAGCCGTGAACTTCACCGTCATGTCGATATCGTCATAGTTATACATGCCCGACCATATGCCGTTCATGTCCGTAGATTTCGCCATAACAAACTGTTCCCTTTCAGTTTCTCGTCTTGATCTCAGTACTTTGCCGTCGCATCAAGCGCTGCATGAATATTCTACTGATCGGGTCAGGTGCCCGCGAGCACGCACTTGCTTGGAAAATCGATCAATCTCCACTGGTTGATGTCGTCCATTCTACGCCGGGAAACCCCGGAATGGACGAAATTGGACCGTGCTTCGGCGTAAAGGCGGATGATGTTGAGGGTATTGAGAAGCTCGTCCTTCAAGTAGATCCGGACTTGATCGTCGTGGGCCCGGAGGCACCTCTGGCGCTAGGCCTGTCTGATCGGTTGCGCGCGCGGGGTTTTGATGTCTTTGGCCCGAGCCAGGATGCGGCTCAACTCGAGAGCTCCAAGGGGTTTTCGAAGGATCGAATGGCTAAGTATGGCGTGCCGACAGCAGGCTATGGTCGATTTCGGGATGCTCTCGAAGCAAAAGCCTTTCTGGGGAACATGATCGCACCGTATGTGCTGAAAGCAGACGGGCTGGCCGCCGGAAAAGGTGTTGTGATTGCCGAAACGCGAGAAGAGGCTGAAGCCGAAATCGACGAAATGCTGTCTGGCAAATTCGGAGAGGCTTCCGCCGAACTCGTCATCGAAGAGTTCATGGAGGGGGAGGAAGCCAGCATCTTCGTGCTCACCGATGGCGAGGGCGCAATCTATCTTCCCGCGGCTCAAGACCATAAGCGTGTGGGTGAGGGCGATACGGGCCTCAATACCGGCGGCATGGGGGCCTATGCCCCCGCACCGGTTATCGATGAGGCAATGCTGGAAAGAGTAAAAGCGGAAATCGTCGAGCCGATGCTGCGGGGCATGGCGAGCGACGGAATGCCTTATCAGGGCGTCCTTTATGTTGGCCTCATGACTACTGAAGACGGACCCAAGGTCGTCGAGTTCAATGCTCGCTTCGGCGATCCTGAATGCCAGGTTTTGATGGCCGGGCTCGCCGGTGACATTGTCCCCGCTCTTCTCATCTGTGCGACGGGCGGCCTGAAAGGCAATGAAGACGCCTTTGCCGAGCTTCTGCAACTCGATCAGTTCCAACCTGCCGCAACAGTAGTTTTGGCCAATCAAGGATATCCCGAGAGTTACGAGAAGGGATCGGTGATTGGCCGCGTGCGTGAAGCGAATGAACTGGAGGACACAGCGATCTTTCACGCCGGCACAGACAGAAATACGGGGGGTGAACTCATTGCAACAGGAGGGCGGGTCCTATCCGTAACTTCAATCGCACCAAATTTGGACAAGGCCTTTTTCCGCGCCTATCGCGCCGTAGATACGATCGACTGGCCAGAGGGTTTTTGTCGGCAGGATATTGGTTGGAGGGTACGCAGCTCCCGTGGCTGAAAAAGACCTTGATACGCTGCTCGATACTCTCGATGTGTATCAGCACGAGGGCGTCTGGGCCTTCAAAACAGCCGCAGATTGTCCCGGTGATACCCTCGCCATGGCTTTTCGGGAACGCGAGGGGTGGACGGTTATTGA
Source organism: Pseudomonadota bacterium (assembly GCA_039033955.1). Classification (GTDB taxonomy): domain Bacteria; phylum Pseudomonadota; class Alphaproteobacteria; order Caulobacterales; family Hyphomonadaceae; genus CALLCD01. The sequence goes on along the minus strand of JBCCBQ010000003.1, from coordinate 352,176 downwards.
GGCGGCCGACTTAGAAACGGAATCTGAAAATCGTTGGGCATGGCTGGAACTGACAGTTGTTTCGGATCTAAACGCGATTGGTTTCCTCGCCCGAATATCGAAGGCGCTAGCTGATGCAGGGATTCCTTGCAATGCGGTGGCCGGCTTCTACCACGACCACATTTTTGTCCCCGAAGCCAAGGCTACCGATGCCGTCTCGGCTCTTCGTGGATTAAGTTCACGTGCGGGTGCCGTTGAGTGAGCATTGCAGGCAGGCTCGCAATGGCTAAACTGGCACAAAATCATAGAGGTGAGGACAGTCATGGCTGATCGGGCAACAGCTCAAGAGCTTTTCAGCGGTACCAAACAGGTCGCCGACTCCCATCGGTTCGATGAAGCGGCCCTGACGGCCTGGATGGAGGGTAACGTCGACGGTTTTGAGGGGCCACTTGAAGTCCGACAGTTCAAGGGCGGTCAGTCCAATCCGACCTATCAGCTTGTGACGCCTAACAAGAAGTACGTTATGCGGCGCAAGCCACCCGGGAAGCTATTGCCGAGCGCCCATGCCGTCGATCGCGAGTTTCGCGTTATCTCAGCCTTGCACCCTCTCGGCTATCCCGTCGCGAGACCCTACGGCCTGTGCGAAGATGAGAGTGTCGTCGGCACCATGTTCTATGTGATGGATATGGTCGAGGGCCGCATCATCTGGGACGGCACGTTGCCCGACATGGACCCAGCCGAACGCCGCACGATTTACGAAGCGAAGTGCAAGACCTTTGCGGCGCTCCACAATGTGGATTGGCGGGCAGCGGGCCTTGAAGGCTTTGGAAAAGAAAGCGACTACATCGCGCGCCAGACGCATCGCTGGACGAAACAATATCAGATGTCCGAGACGAAGAAGATCGTCGAGATGGACAAGCTGATCGACTGGCTGCCTGCCAATATTCCCCCCGGTGACATGACCACAATTGTCCATGGCGATTATCGCCTCGACAATATGATCCTTCACCCCACGGAGCCCAGGGTAATCGCCGTTCTCGATTGGGAACTGTGCACACTCGGCGATCCGCTGGCGGACTTCTCCTATCATCTGATGAACTGGGTGATGCCATCAAATGACCCTGGAAGAGGGGCGCTGATCGATATCCCCGACCTCACAGCCCACGGCATTCCGACAATGGACGAATATGTTGCTCTCTATTGCGCCGAAACGGGCCGCGACGGCTTGCCTGAGCTCAATTACTACTTCGCCTACAACGCGTTCCGGCTTGCAGGTATCTGCCAAGGAATTGTCGGCCGGGTGCGTGATGGAACGGCAAATTCGTCCGAGGCGGCAAAAATGGAAGAGCGGGTAGAGCCATTGGCCAAGTTTGCTTATGCCTGTGCGTTGCAGGCAGGCATGGAACCATAAGCCTGAAGCTTACAAAGCGGTCATTGGCGCAAGCGCCAATCTTGTCCTAGTCTATCGACGGTTTGCGCTGGTGAGCGCTTACCCAGTTAATCGACCAGCGAGGGGACCGCGATGATTAGACTATTCTGTATTGCCCTATTCATGGGACTTATGATGCCGGTTGCCTCATCGGAAGGCTGGGATCCGCGCGAGACAGCAGAAACCGGAAAGTCCAAATTGGAGCGTCGCTCTGAAGAGGGAATTGCGGCCTTCCTGGAACGAGACCCATCTCTCGAAATTTTCTTCGACGAGGCCTACGGTTTCGCCATATTTCCGCGGGTCGGCAAAGGCGGCATTGGCATAGGATATGCCCGTGGGCGAGGTCTCGTTTATCGAAACAGCGCACCACAGGCCAAAGCCTATCTGAACCAATATAGCGTAGGCGCTCAGCTCGGTGGTCGCAGCTACGCCGAGATAATCTTTTTCCGGGACCAGCTCGAATACGACACTTTCATGCAAGGTGATTTCAAGTTCAGGGCTGATGCCTCGGCGGTCATCTCCACAGATGGCGCAGGTGCTGCAACCGACTACAGCAACGGCGTCGCTGTTTTTACGCGAGAGCGCGGCGGGGCCATGGTGGACGCCAGTATTGGCGGTCAGCAGTTCCGCGTTGAAAGCCTCGACTAGGAAAAGTCAGCTAAAGCTTTCCGGAAGGTATTGTTGTTTTTGATTGGGTCGTCTGCTCAATTCGGGGCATGGCAGTCGAAATAGAGACATACATCCATCGTCACGCTTTCATTCTCAGCGATGATCCCTCTCGGGTAGATATTGGGGCTGTGGCGTCGTTGCTGTCTGATACCGATTGGATGGGCGGTTCAACACCGGATCAAATACGAACATCTTTGGAGAATACGCACCTTTATGCGCTTTTTGCTCCGGATGGATCTCTCGCCGGCTGCGTGAGCGTTCTGTCCGACCGGGTGTTCAACGCGCGGCTTAGCAATCTGCTTATCGTGCCCGAACACCGAGCTCGCGGTCTCGGGCGTTGGATCATGGCGACGTTGCTGTACTCTTCGCGTTTCAAAAACGTGCAAACTTGGCAGCTAATCGCTGACGACGCTCAAAACCTTTATCGGCGTTTTAGCTTTGAACTGTTCGAGGGGGACGGTGAGTTCATGACACTGCGGCGGGGAAAACATGACGGCTGATCGTGTCCACGCCCACTGCCTGACCTTGCCCGGTGCGACGCATGTTGTGCAATGGCGCGGCATGCACGTGTTCAAGATCGGACCTAAAATGTTCGCCGTTATGGGCCCTGACCGAACCAACATTACATTCAAATGCGCCAATCACGATATGGCAGAATTGTTGGTGGAATCCGGTCGGGCCAAATGGCCGCCTTATCTGAAAATGAAGGCATGGGTCGCATTAGAGATCGGTGATGTGCCTGAGGATGAACTGTTCGAACGGATCAGCGCGTCCTACGCAGTGGTCCGTAAAAGTCTGACAAAGGTCGCGCAGGCGGCGTTACCCCCTTACGAAGACGGCAAATTATGAAGAGTTTTGCTTGCGGTTTACGGGCAACATTCCGCAAGAGATGCAGTGAAAAATAGGTGCAATGTCCAGCGCCTGCTCAGTGCGCGCGAAGATGGAGCGATGAAATTGTTGCTCGCGCAGTGAGGGCACCGGGATTGCCAACATTGGCGCACTGATGAATTTATATCGACTTAGGTAGCAAGATTCGGGCTACCAAATTCGGAGACTATGATGGGTAGAAAACTTGCGGCAACGTTGATCGCTTTCGGCATAATGATGCCAATTGCCAGTGCTGATGAAGTTCTTGTTCATGCCGGCAAATTGTTGGCCGTGCCAGGTCAGGGGTATCTCACCGAACAAACGATCCGGATCGAAGACGGCGTCATCACAAGCATTGAGGACGGCTATCGCCGGGCGCGTCGCAGCGACACCGTTATAGATCTCAAAGACAGTTTTGTGCTGCCAGGATTGATCGACTCCCATGTCCACATCAGTTCCGAGCGCGGTCCTGAGTCCAGCTTGCGCCCACTTCGGGACTCCAGCGTGGACACGGCGCTATATGGCGCGAGAAATGCGATGAAAACTCTTCAGGCTGGTTTCACAACGGTTCAGGATGTTGGTGGTGATAACGAGGCCGTTTTCTCTCTACGTGACGCAATTAATAAGGGCTACATTCCGGGACCGAGAATTCGCGCATCTGGCCGCGCGGTTACGCCGACAGGTGGGCACGCTGACACGAATGGATACTCTCCGGCAATTACCAAGCTGGCGACAGAGATGTCATTCAACGCCTGTAATGGTGTTGACGATTGCCGGAGGGCAGTGCGCGAAACCGTCCGTAGCGGTGCAGACCTGATCAAGATTACCGCCACAGGTGGCGTGCTCTCAAATACAGCGGCAGGGCTCGGTCAACAGTTCTTCGACGATGAATTGGAGGCGATCGCCGATACCGCGCATTCGATGGGGCGCAAGGTAACCGCTCATGCCCACGGTAAAGACGGTATCGAAGCGGCGCTGCGTGCTGGAATAGATTCTATCGAACACGGAACATATCTCGACGACGAAACAATCGCGCTTTTCAAGGATTCAAACGCAACGCTTATTCCAACGGTACTGGCGGGCGTCACTGTAACGGGATGGACCGAAGAAGACTGGTTGCCTGCGCCTTCCCGTGCCAAGGCCGCAATCGTTGGGCCGCTAATGCTGGATATGCTGCGGCGCGCCCGTGAGGGCGGCGTCCGTGTTGCCTTTGGAACAGACACGGGTGTCTCGCTACATGGTGACAACGCTGCCGAGTTTCCGCTGATGGTTCAAGCCGGATACTCTCCCGAGCAAGCGATACGTGCTGCGACGGTGGTGGCATCAGAACACCTCGAAATGGATGAGAAGATCGGGACAATAACCGCGGGCAAGTATGCAGATATCGTAGCATTGGACGAGGATCCGCTTGAAGACATTGACGCTTTACTCGATGTGGATTTTGTCATGAAGGGCGGCACGGTTTATAAAGACTAGCGCTCAACCTGCAGACACTTTCGTTTCATGGCGGGGCAATAGAAAAACACAAACTCGACTAGGGGGTTGGCAATGCGTGTTGTGTTTACACCTAAATCTCGAAGCGTTCTGACCGCTATGGTTTTAGCTGCGACCCTCTCCGCATGCGGAGCTTCCGAGAACGCAACGTCAACACGTCCGTCAGCAACCAGGTGTGTGCCTTTGCCCGAGGGCGAGTACATCTTCCAGAACGGCAAGTTCCAACCAAGCAATACTGCCGTCGTCAATATGACGGAGACGACGGCCGCTGCGCCAGGTGAGGCGACCTCCTCAAGCGAGACACAATTGCTAGGCGCTGGCTGGGCAAGCAGGCTCAAGACCGAGTTTTCAGAGCTCGGCTATGACTGGATGGATCTCGAAGTGAGAAACCAAAGCGCAATACTCACGGGTGTAGCACCAGATCCTGACACGAAAGCAGCTGGGTTCAACGCCGGAAGGTCGGCCATTCTGGCGTCAACTGACCAAGATGAATCCGCTTTGTTGATCGTTGACGGTATCGACGTCGAAGGTGGACGAGCAAGCGTTGGCGCAGCTCTGTTGGCACTCGATAATCAGCCAGATATAGCCGCATGTGAAAACGCTTTTGCCGAGACGCTACAAGAGCGGACCATACAATTCCGAACGGGCAGCGCCGTGATCCAATCAGAGAGCGATCGCCTGATCGACACAACTGCCGGGATCGCCATTCAGTGCCAGGAACATGATATCGAAATTGGTGGTCACACTGATGATATTGGCGAAGACCTTCAGAATCTGAGTCTCTCGCAGCGAAGAGCAGAGGCGGTTCAGTCGCAACTGATTCAACGCGGAGTCCCAGGGGCGATGCTTACGGCGGTCGGTTACGGAGAAACGCGCCCGTTGGATGAGAGCGGTACACGGGAGGCGCGTGCCAAAAACCGTCGAACAGAGTTCAAGGTTACGCGCCGCCCGGGTGGACGCTAAATCTTATCTAAAGTCTTAGGATCAAACCTTCGGTCGGATCTACGTCCCCGTCGACCATGCTTTGCCAGGCTGAAAGTATATCTGCTTCGCCGCTTATGTGGCGAGACGTGATCATATTCCTCGCAATCGGATAGAACGCTGTCATATCCGTGTTCATGGTCTTGAAAAATTCGGACGGTCCAAGACGTTTGGCGCAAACTTCTGCATGACCTGGCGCGAAGAACTGCTCGACCGGTCTGGTTGGTGCCGTTCCACCGGCTTGGCGTACGGCGGCCCCGGCCGTTGCGCCTATGGCAAGTGTACTCGCCATTGTGTCGCCAAGTGCGGCTTCGAGTTTTCCTCTTAACTCCGGGTCGCCCAGAAAATCTGTATAAATAGCAGGTCCGGTTTGCGGAATTTGATCCAGCTCCTCATAGCCGAGAACATTCGTGTAGAAACCAGTGCTCTCAACAAATGCCTTGTTTCTGTCAGAGGTGAGGCCCGTCAACACCAAGCCGTCCCGCGTCGCCGCCTTGTGTGCGTAGGCCAGGGCGGTCTTTGAGGATGCACTCGATACAACGACCTGAGCCGGCGGCGTTTCCTTCGACGCTAGAAAATCGTCGATCAGCCAGCCAGTCGCATAAAGCGGCCGTACAAGCATCTGCTCATCCTCATAGTCGGACTGATAGGCGAGATCATTCGCCGTCAGGTGAAATCGACTATAGAAAGCCGGCAGCTTCGCCCGGTGCACGCTTCCATCCGTGAAACCACTCGGATCGAAAGCAACCGGTTGTACCACGAGGTCTGAAGACGCAGGCAGATATCCGTACACGCGCGTTCCCACCGGAAGGTCATCGAGGGTCGTTTCCGACACGGTTGCAAAGCCCCAGAACGGAACCCGCCCGAGGTCAGAATCTGCTGCGGGAAAGTGTTCCCAATATCCTGCAAAGTCGGCGAAGATGGCATAGGTCACGTTGTTTGCTGTGAGTGCCATCGTCTCAATTTTCAGGCGGGCTTGCCCGGGTGTGAGTGGAGCGGCATCCCGCGTCTGCCAGCTTCCCTCGCGTGGAGCGTCCTTCCGGACAATCAGGTCGGTTTCTGCCATAATAATTCCCTCTATGAAGAGCCTAAGTCGATTTCGAGCTTGGCCACGGCGTGTACAAAATTATTCGGTGCGATCTCCATCTCACCGGTCCACTTGCATTCCGGGAACCGATCAAGGATCTGCGCATATGCGGCTTCAAGCTGCATATTGGCCACTCGCTGCCCGATGCAGACATGGGGGCCAAGACCAAAAGCAAGATGACGTTTTGCGTTCTCGCGCTCGATGTCAAATACCATCGGATCGTCGAAGTGCGACGGATCGTGATTGGCTGCCGGATAAATCATCACCACTTTGTCGCCTTCAGCGAGAGGCTGGCCACCGAGTTCGGTATCTTTCGTGACCGTGCGGCGCATATAGGTTACGGGACTCACCCTGCGGATCGCTTCATGCACAAAGTTCGGCAATAGATCACGATTGGCGAGAAGCTTCGCACGCTGATCAGGGTTCTCCGAAAGCAGCTTCATCGTCCCAGAGAGGGAGTTTCTAGTCGTGTCATTGCCGGCAAACACGATAAGCAACCACGAGCCATCGAGATATTCTTCATTCAGTTTCTCGCCGTCGATTTCGACATGGGCAATTGCGCTTAGGAGATCTTGCTTGGGATCTTCTCGGCGCTTCATAAGGAGATCTCGTCCGAACTCGAACAGCGCCTGGATCTCGGACATAAATGTCATGATTTGCTCGGGTGAGACGTTGCCGAGACCCTCTTGTTGGGCTTGATATTGTGACATCTCCAAAAAGTGCATCCAGTGGACAAGCTTCGGACGATCCGCAGCGGGCACGCCGAGAATTTCACAGAGCGTGAAGAGCGGTAACTCAGCTGAGAAGTGCTCAACCATGTCTATCACCGGGCCCTGTTTCTCCATTTGGTCCAGAAGGTGTGTGACGTGCGCATCAACCTTGGTTTTCAGCTCGGCCACAAACCCTGGTTTGAAGAACTGCATGTGCTCAGCCCTGAGCGTGGTATGGTACGGCCGGTCGAGACAGATCATTGTGTTGAGCGAAGCACTGTGAAGCAGAGGATGGCGGGGCATATCTTCAAGCCCGTAATTCATGAGAATTCCGCCCTTTTGCGACGAGAAGGTCTCCGGATCGAGCTCGACCTGCCGAACAAGATCATAGCTTGAGAGCGCCCAGTAGCCTGTTCCGAACTCCTCGGGATGCCACATGATCGGGGCGTTCCTCCGCATCTCAGCGAAGGCTTCGAATGTGTATCCACCGTGGCTCGAATAGACGCCTGGGTCAGAAAGATTCACGAGCGGTGCAAAATCGTAGATCGGTGGATGGCTTGGATCAGCCCTGATCTCATCCACCTGATAGGTATCTGTAACGTTCAGCAGACCCATTGGTTCTTCTCCTCCCACGGTCACTTGCCCGATCATTCGGATTCTTGGACCGCATTAAGTATACGAAGTAGCCTACCGACTTTTGTCGGGCCGCTCAAACCGTGACCTAGCGGTAAGTTCATTCTCAAGGGGAGGGTGGACTTTGGCGAGTTCCTTCAAAACGCGGTGCGAAGGAACCTCTTTGACGCTGCCGGGTCTCAGCTCCCCGAGTTCGAACGGCCCATAATCTGTTCGGATCAGACGGTTCACTTTCAATCCAATCGCTTCAAGCGCTCGCCGGACTTCCCGTTTCTTGCCCTCGTTAAGCGTCACCTTAATCCAGCTATTGTGGCCCATGGTGCGTTCGAGCTCTGCTCGAATTGCACCGAAGGTTTCGCCATCCACCGTGATGCCGGATCCCAGACTTGCCAGCTGCTCCTCCGATACCTCGCCATGGGCGCGCGCGCGGTAGCTACGCTCCATGCCATTGTTCGGCAGTTCCATTGCCCGGGCGAGTTCGCCATTGTTCGTCAAAAGGAGCAGACCCTCTGTATTCAAATCTAGACGGCCCACGGTCACTGTACGGGGCAGCGATTTCGGCAACTCATCGAAAATAGTTCTCCTGCCAGCAGGGTCGCTGTTCGTTGTGATGAGGCCGGAGGGTTTGTGATACCGCCAAAGCCGAGTCGGATCTGGCGGTCGGATGCGCTTTCCTGCTACGCGAATGTCTTCACGTCCGGTCACCTTCACAGCAGGGGTGATCAGCCTTTCACCATTCACGAACACCTTTCCATCGGCAATCAGCGCTTCTGACGCGCGCCGCGAAGCCACACCGCATCGTGCGAGATACTTCGCGATACGTTCTCCGTCGGCAGTGTCTGTTGCCGTCGGCTTATGGTTAGGTTTGTGTCGGGGCTTATGTCTTGATCGGTGTTTCTTCGACCGGCCCGTCTCACGACGCTCCGTCATGGGCTTGCTTTCATTTCTCTGCTGGCCGCGGTCCTAGCTGCTATAGCGTGCCGTGGGAAGGGGGGGTTAGGTGACCCCGGCGATGATCGGGGCGGCGATCAATAGAGCGACGGTGACCTCGAGCATGACCCAATATCTGTTGATACCGCCTTCGCCATTCTCTTCCTTGTCGAGCACCATTGAGAGTGTGCGAGCGATCGCAGCACCCAGCCACGCGCCGGCTATCGGCAAAACAACAAGCGCGCCAATGAGTGCCTCGAAGCGCATGACCAGCAACAATGCGACGGCATGGATCATCAGAAAGACGCCACCAAAGGTCGACCGGAACTCCGCATATCCGCCTGGTTTTGCGGGGTCTGCTTGAAGGCGCAGGCTGCGTGCTATCTGGGCTGGTCGTACTAGAGCAATCAGGCCAGCCCAGGCACCAAACAACAGCCCAGCGGCAGAGATATACGTAGCGATCATCGTGTTTTGTCCTTTGAGTATGGAACGGGAGCTAAGCCGGGGCTTTGTCGTTTCCAGTCTCTTTTGTCTTCGGCCATCGGCGATGCATCCAGAACCATTGCCCCGGATGTTCTCGTACTCGCGCTTCAACAAATTGCGTAATTTTGATCACGGTGCCACGGACGCGCTCATCCGTTGTTCCATTTATCTCCGGCCAGATTGGCGGATGGATCGTTACCTCGAAGCGTGCCGGTCCACTGCGTACGGTGGACACAGGTACGATGGGAACCTTGTAACGCATCGCAAGCCGCGTCGGCCCGGGGGCGGTCATGGCATCATGACCAAAAAATGGAACCGCAATACCCTCGCGAAACTTCTGATCGTTCAACAAAGCTACGGCACGCCCCTTGCCGAGTGCTTGCATGAGCGAGCGGGTTCCCAGTCCCTTCGGGGTCAGAACACCGATACCATAATTATGCCTCACGGCATTAAGGCGCTTATCGATATGCGGATTGTTGATTGCGCGGTACGTCACAAGACAATCGACCGGGCGGTTGCAGATTGCCGATGCCATGACTTCCCAGTTCGCAAAGTGTCCAGACACCAATACGGCACCTTTTTCACTCGCTTCGATGTGATCGAGATGTTCGGCACCTTTTACGACGACCCGGCTACCCTCGACATAGGGCTTCAGTCGGTGAAGGTGTGGAAGCTCGCCAGCCGTCCGTCCCGCACTTTCCCAGGCGGCGAGTGCCGTTTCCGCCACTTTAGCGTCACTCCAATCGGGAAATGCACGACGAAGGTTTGCAAGAGCGACCTTATGCTGGCTTAGCAAGGGGCCAATTTTTCGGCCCACCCAGCCGCCGAAATTGGATGCCCGTTCCGGACTCATGCGAGACACCGGCCACCAATAGATCACATCCCACGCGATGGCTTCGATGCGCCACATTATACGCCGCATCAGCGATGCGCGGTCCTCCACATCCGTAGAACGTATGTATTGCTGCGCGCTCATGTCGGTAGCTTGCTTATAAGGCGCATCAGAAGGGCGTCTATGCCCGTATCATCTTCGAAATCCGCGACAACCTTAATCACCGTGATATCGGCTTGGTCGGAAGCGTTCAGCCTCACAAGGTCTTTTTCCGTTGTCACCAGTGTCGCGGAATGGTCTCGGGCGAGACCCTTAAGAAAGGTGAGGTCCTTTGCTGAATACATATGGTGATCGGGAAACGATACCGTATCCTGGATGTCTGCACCATCATCACTGAGTGCACTGAAAAACCTTTCTGGCCTCCCTATGCCCGCAAACGGGATCAGCGGGCCATCTGGAACATCTGTTAGCCTGCGAAGCTGGGAGCGAAGTACCGGGATCGGCGCATCCTCCAGCCAGTCGGGAGTCTCGCTACATCCGGTTAGAACAATTCCGTCGGCGCGCATCAGTCCAGCCATAACGGGCTCGCGCAACGGACCTTTGGGAATGACGTACCCATTCCCCATAGGGTCATCGCTGTCGATCACCACGAGAGATAGGTCTTTGGCGAGAGAAGGGTTCTGGTGACCGTCATCCATGACAACAATATCTACACCAGCTGCTTCCATTGCTTCGCCGCCATCGGCTCTATCGCGCGCGATCCAGGCCTCTCCCGTACTTGCCAGCATAAGTGGTTCATCGCCGACATCAGCCGCATCATGTTGGCGGACCTCGACCTTGGTGGGTCCACGCAAACGTCCACCGTACCCACGGGAAAGGGATGCCGCTCGAATGCCTTGTTCCGATAATTTGGCCCTTATCGCTGCCACAATAGGCGTCTTTCCACTTCCCCCTGCTGTAAGATTGCCAACGCAAATCACCGGAATATTGAGTTTCGTTGGTGCTGTGTTGCGGATGCGCCGCGCCGTGACGCCAGCGTAGATACCCGCAAGCGGAGTCAAAAGAGTGCGGGTAAACGGGGCCGCTTCGCGCGATTGCGGATCGAGGTGGCCTGACCAGAAATGCGGGGGTTTCATCTGAGAGGCTGCGGAGAGAGAAGATTAGAGAGCTTTGCCGCGGCATCATCGAGCCGCTTCCTACCTGCTGCAAAGTAGCTTTTCAGAGCATCTACATCGATTGGAGCTTCCGAACGGCAGCTTGCTGCAATCTCTTCTGCGGTGCGAACGATAGAGATCGCGCCCAATGGTTCGAGGTCTGCTACTGTGTCTGTGCAGTTCGACGTATGAGGACCTGTTAATACCCGTTTTCCATGGCTCAACGGCTCAAGCGGATTATGCCCCCCAATACCGGGCGAGTGCGCGCCGCCGAGGTACACATGGTCTGCCATGGCATACCATTTTGGCATGTCACCGACAGTGTCGGCCAAGAGAATCTTGGTGCTGGCCAGAGGTATATCGCCGGCTGATATGCGGGCATACTCAGCACCTTGGTTTGTCAGCAGTGCCTCCACTTCGTCACCGCGCTCTGGATGACGAGGAGCGATAATAAGACGTGTCTCCGGTTCCATGAGATCGAGGCAGTCGAGCAACAATTTCTCTTCGCCGTCATGAGTAGATGCGCCAAGCACGACTGGTCCTTGCCAACCAAAGTTCGGAAGGGATGGTTCTTCGTCGCCCGTTGCGCCATCGCCCACGACTTTGAGGCTACCAAAAGCCGGGACGTCTTGCCCGGTAATTGACGCAAGACCCTCTGCGGTTCGATGATCGGCGGCCAGTATCAAATCGAAGTGCGAAAACAGTTTTCGCGCGGTGTGCCTTAGCCGTGTCCAGCCGGTGATCGATTTTGCCGTCATGCGCGCATTAACGAGAGCGAGACGCGCTTCGCTTGCTTCCGCCGCAAGCAGCAAGTTCGGCCAGATCTCGCCCTCCGCAAAAATGCAAAGATCAGGTTGCCAATGGGAGATAAACCGACGGGTTGCCGCCGGCGTATCGACGGGAGCGAGCTGATGCTGAGCATTGTCCGGCAGGAAGTCTGAAATCAATTCAGCGGATGTGCGCGTCTGGCTCGTAAACAGAAGAAAGGCATGAGGCCGTAGCTTCCTCAAACTGTCAGCCAGTTGGACGAGCAGGCGTGTTTCGCCAATGCTCGCTCCGTGCAGCCAGATCACCTCACCGTCCGGTCTATGCGGCAAACGCTTCGCGAGCCGTTCATCTTGGCGATGGACAAGCTCCTTGCCGCGAACTGCTCGGGCGTAAAGAAGCCGAGGTACAAACGGGGAAAGGCCTGCCGTGACCATTCTATATGCAGCCAACGCGACCGTCATGCGGCGTCCGCCTCGGTGCTTGATGGAGTTTCTGGGTCGATGTGAGGAGCACCACAAAGTGTTTCTGCACGGCGTGTTGCGATGTTGAGAGCTGTTTCCAGTTCGCGGCGCATGGCTTCTGGAGATCCTGCCTGGGCTAACGTCAAAGGCGGCCCAAAAACAATCGCACCTCGCGCAAAAGGAATTGGGATCTGGAACCGGTCCCAGGTGGATAGTCGTTTGGACGGGGCGGTGGCGAGTGCATAGGGCAGGATTGGCACATTGGCTCGGCGTGCCAGAACAATTGGACCAAGCCCGGCGCGTTGACGCGGCCCCCGTGGCCCGTCAGGCGTGATACACACCGCACCTCCGGATTTCAGAAGTCGCGAGGCTTCTGCCACAGCTGCGCCGCCCCCTTTGTCCTTTGATTTGCGCTTGTATGTCGAAGACCCACGTATCCCTTCTAAACCGAGATGTTTGATTGCGCGGGCAACGGGTTCGGCGTCGCGAGACAGCGAAATCAGCATAGCGGAGGAAGCAGAGCGCTCGGGCCAGCGCCTCATGAACTTGGTCCACCCCGTTGGCAAAGTCAGGATTGTGGAGTGCCAAGCCGCCACGATCAGGCCACTAGGACGTGTCCACGTTTCACGCGCGCTCTCCAGGCCCTCCACGCGCCAGCGAATTGTCCGTCCGCAAAGCGCCATATACGCCCAGATAAGTGCCCCCAAAGCCATAGCGACAGGGGTGGAACGCAACACACTCTTCATGACTACAAGTATAAACTCGTTTGCTTTCGACACCAGTGGTCTGCTGCCGCGACCATTGCATATCGATAACAGCTATCGGCACGGCGTTAACCGAGGGTATCGAACCATGGGTCTTAGCGCACCGGAACGGTGATCGCAGCCGAAAATCTTAAGCGCGCATGACTCCAAATCGCAAAATTGGTGTTCGCATCCAAAGCACATCCTCATTGGTCTCTGATATTTAACAATAGCGCATAGGGGTAGTTCGCGTTCGAGCAATGAGTGATATCGAGAACTTCGGTGATGACGTGGCCATTGTGCCGCAAAAACGGGCGGAATTGTTCCGCCTGACGCGTGAACTCGCGCTCGTCTCTCTCATTTCGCCCATACTTTTCATGGCGAGCTTGGTGTGTTCGTCCATTCTGTTGATCACTCTGTCCTCAGAAATGACGCCAGCGCTGTTCCACTGGATGGTGTCCCACTGTCTGATCTGCGCATCATTGTTTCTTTTGAGTTTGCGAGAAAAGTCCGTTCTTTTCGATCCACAATTCGTGCCGAACGGCGAACTTCCAATCCACCGTTTTTTCTTTGTTTCCGTGGGTTTCATGTGGGGGGCAGTTCCCAGCTTCATCGTGCCGACGAGCAATCTTGAGAGCCATTATGCAATCGCCTCAGTTTTAGCCGGACTGATCATGTCAGCGACTGTATTGCTGCGTTACATGCCGCGGGTCGGTTGCGCGATTCTGTTCGCGATCATCACCGGCTTTGCGCTTAACACTTTTCTGATCCCTGATCTTCAGTCAGCGGCGATGACACTGATTATGATGGCATATTTCAGCGCACTGCTTGTCTGTTCGCGCTGGTACTATGTTCGTTTTGAGGATCGCTTGGAGCAGGCCGAAAGTACTGCCATTCGCAGCGAAGAACTCAACACACTACTGAAAGAGGTCGGTGCATCAGCCGACACCCTGCTCTGGACTACCGATACGAGTGGAGTATTCCGGGAAGTCGGCGCAAATGCGAGCGCGCGGGGCTGGGCGGAGCGATTGGTCGGAACCAAAATGGTGGACATGTTCGAGCCGTCGAGAGAACGCGAACTTCTCGAAGCGAGATTTGCAAGGCGGTCCGAGTCCATAGGTATCGAACTGAAGGAAGTTGAGCGCGGCACAGTAGATGAGCGTTGGTGGAAAGTATCCGCCAAGCCTGTCTACAAAAATGACAAGCTCTGGGGCTTTCGCGGAAGCGCCACGGAGATTACGGCGCTCAAGCAGTGGGAAGAAAAAGCGACGTTTCTCGCCGAATATGATGACCTCACCGGCCTCTTGAAGCGCGGTAGCTTCTTCAAGTGCCTCAACACGCTTTTGAGCAGCGATGCGATCAATACCTCCTCAGAAATTGCCTTGATCTGGATTGATCTCGATCGCTTCAAATGGATCAATGACACCTTCGGGCATGCTGGGGGTGATGAAATTCTCGTATCAGTCGCTCGCCGACTGAAAGATCTCTCGACACCCACCGATGTGATCTGCCGGTATGGCGGTGATGAATTTGCCGTACTGGCCTCCAGACAGGGGCGTGGTTCGCTTCTGAAGTTTGTTCAGGAATTGACCGAAGCACTTTCGCAGCCACACCAGCTTTCAGATGCAAAAGCACTATGCTCCGCCAGCATCGGTTTTCGCCGGATTGAAAGTGGCGAACAGAGCGCAGAGCTATTGATGCAGGACGCTGACCTCGCTCTTTACGCCGCCAAAGCGGAAGGACGTGGAACCTGGCGTGAATTCTCGGAAGATTTTCAGGCTGAACTCCGCCGTAAGCAGCGTCTAATTGACGATCTGGCCGAGGCCATCGCTTCGGATGGCATTGATCTCGCCTATCAACCGATTGTGTCGTCGCGCACCGGCGAAATAGTGGGGGTCGAAGCCCTATCACGATGGACCCATAAATCGCGCGGTGTGGTGTCTCCTGAAGAATTCATCCGTGTTGCGGAGGAGAACGGTCTCATCATTGCGCTTGGCGAGTGCGTCATGAGAAAGGCATTCCGGACGGCGAAGCACCTACCGGCAGGCAAGAGGATCAGCATAAATCTCTCGCCATTGCAGCTCCATTCAGATTCCCTGCTGCCCCTGCTTAAGGAGATGCTCGAAGCAGCTCAGATCGAACCGTCCTGTATCGAACTCGAAGTTACAGAATCCGTATTCATGGAGAATAACGAGTTCATGATGCAGCGCCTGCACGATCTTAAGGAGTTAGGGTTCCGTATCGTGCTGGACGATTTCGGAACCGGCTTTTCCTCGCTCTCCTATTTGCAGAAATTCACATTCGACAAATTGAAGCTCGACCAGTCATTCGTCCGTGAAATCTCCACAAATCCAAAGAGCAGAGCGATTGCGAAGGCGACGATCTCCATGGCGCATGCCCTTGAACTGACAGCGACGGCGGAAGGTATAGAGACAGAAGCCCAGGCACACTTTCTGCGCATGGAAAGATGTGATGAGTTTCAGGGATACTTCTTCGAACGCCCATTAAGCGAAGGCCAGCTGATTGAAAGACTGTTGGACGAGGGCCCCGAAAACGAAGACCGACCCGGACGGCAGGCAACCGCGTGATCCTCTTACAGCGGTCCACCAACAAACCCGCTCACAGCCACAGCCCGATAAACGTTCAAGAAGCAACATAGATGCTTCCTGCTGTTTGTGCTAATGCGCAGAGGCTATGAGTTATGACGTAAACTTTGGTGATTTGGTGCTCTGCGTAGACGCCTCTCCAAATCATGTGACTGGAGAGCCGGTGCCCCTGGTGGCCGGCGAGACCTACCGGGTCAGGGGCGTCATGGAATTTATGTGCCCTTGTGGAAGATCCGACGCTTTGCTGGATGTTGGTGTCGGCTTCGCGTGGTGCCAGACACGCTTTCGGTTGCTGCCTAAGCCGAAGTCCACGGCCAAGGACCGTACCGTTTCAAGGCCGAAGGAAGTTGAACCGGTGTGACTTATGACCTCGCGGGATCCTGGAGACGATCCTGACCGCCAAGGATAATTTTAGGCCTCGATGTGAGCAATTATCACTCAGCGGGCGCTGGCAATGACCGATTGACCTTCGCCGCACCCATTGAACTCGCGGCCCGCCGAACAGATCCAATCTTCCGCGCCGCCGAGATGGAGACGCCTGCGGTCAGTAGCAATACGAGATCCATGCTCGCTACGGCCATGTCACCTTTTAGCAAGCTAGCGCCGAGGTGATCGCCCGTCGTAATCCAGTTTAAAAATACGGCGGCGATGCATAGGCCACCAAGCAGCCACGCTTGTTCGCCCCAAGCCTTCTTTCCACGCACCCAACCGTGGATCATTCCGGCAAGCCAGACAAAGTAGAAGGCAAGTGGTTCCCAGAAATACTTTGGTATGCCTGCCCACGACCATTCACCTGGGGCGAAAAGCCGGTTGATGACAAAGAACGTCACCGTACCCGTCAAGAGTCCCATCACGCCCCAAACGGCAAAGCCTTCAACAATACGGACGCCAGGCCACTTGTTGTTTGCGTACTTCTTCCGGCGAGTTTCCATCCAGTAAATATAACCCGTGGCGATCATCACACAGCCTGCAACACCGCCGACAAAGTAAAGCCAACGCAAAACCCAATGGTCGAAAAAGATCATGTGGGCACCAGAGATCCATTGCTGCGTTTCATAACCCGCAGTCGTTCTGGGCTCAGACAATAACTCGCCAGAATATGGATCGAACGCCATGCGACGATCATTTGAGCTGACCTGATTTGCGAGAGACTTATACAAAATGACGCGGCCTTCAGTGTCCCCAGGGCCGTTGATAAACACGCCGCTAATGGCTTCGCCGCCCCATATGTTACTCGCTTTTTCGGCCATTATATCAAGGCTGGCGAGGGGGGCATCCGTCTGCTCACCAGAGGGCACTCCGAAATCCAACCCCGTCAAATCCTTATACAGGGACGATCGCCCGCTGCTGTCTTCCGGATATGCTGCGTTGATCGTTGGCGCGAAATAGATGGCGTAAAATATGATGACACCGCTAAGGGTGATCATGATGTGGAATGGCATCGCCAGCACGCTGGTGGCGTTGTGCAGATCGAGCGATGATCGCGGTAGTTTCTTATTGGGACGAAACGTGAAGAAATCGACGAAGATCTTCCTGTGGATAACCGTGCCGGAAATCATCATTAACAGCATGAACATGGCCACAACACCCACGACCCATCTGCCAAACGGCATATGGAGGGTATAGTGCATTGGATAAAGGAAGTAGCCGGCACCGAGAGAGTCCCGATTGGCTGTCAGATCCATGGTGTTCGCATCAAAGTAACTTTCAAAGCGTGAACCATCGGACTTCGTGGCGAAGATCCGCGACGCTGAGTGGCTGCCGTGGGGCATCTCAAAATAAACAGTTCTGAGATCTTCGCCTGCTGCCTCGACAACCTTCTCGTAAATCGCATCGGGTGAAACGTGGCTATGAGTGGCTTCGACACGCAATTGCGGCATCATCCAGCGATCGATTTCATCTTTGAACACGCTCAGTGTGCCCATGAAGAACATCACCATCATTATGGAGCCTAGGATGACGCCAGCCCATGTGTGGAGCCAGGCCATGGATACGCGGAAATCGGCGTTCATTTCAGGTCTCTCTCCTTAACCAGTGCAGCAAAGGGCAAGGTCAATTTGTCTATCCACAGTCCAGGGCGCGTAAACCACTTCGGACGGTAGCTTAAGGCCAATATGACGACGGTCCCTGTGAGCGCCATTATCAATGGCCACAACAGGAATGCCATCTCCACGGTCTCCCGAAAAACAGACAAAACAAGGGACAGTCCGAGCAGTCCGTAACCAATAATCAGGAAGTTTCGACCGTTCTGGCGTTTGGGTCCTGTTCGCCCATAAACTGCGGTCCATGGCTTCGTCTGAGCTAGAGCAAGACAAGCGCATCCGGCAGTCGTCACAGCAACTATCAAAATGAGAAGCAAGGCAGCCATATCAGTGAGCCCCGTAACCGAATGTGGGGTCGCCGCCCAAGGCACTTACGATGAACGTGCTGAGCGTGATTATAGCTGCGAAGGCGACCCATAGACGCCACGCATGGAGTTCTGCAAAAGCCCAGATAGCAGCGCCGCAGTAAACGAAGAAGCCGACCATGATGGTCCAGATGAGCATGTTGGCTTTCGGCGCGCCGAAAAGACTTGAAAGCCCCAGTCCAAAGGCTGCTGACGTTGATATCGCGACGTAGTAAGCGCCGACCGTGCCGAGCAATATGCGATGGGTTGGCTGAAACCAGCGTTTCCACACACGCGCAACCACCGCTCTAGCGCCGTTTTCAGCTTCTAACGTGCTCAAGAGGTTTACCCCTGCCAAAATCTGGTGATGCCAGCCATGCTGTCACTTCTTGAGAACGATAATAACTCGCAAGTAGGGAGTTGCAACAGATTACGCGCGGGGCGGTAGAATACGTCGCATCAGTCCAAGACACCCACCGCGCCAAAAGTGGGTGTCATGGTGAGGGTGAACCTCACCGAATCCCACTCGATACTCGTCTTCAAATTACGGCGGCATCTGAACATCAAATCGGGTGACGGCTCATTTTCTTTGTAGTCGTTCCAGCGAAGCCGTTCCGTTAGCTACTTTGTGATAGCTGTATCCTAGTCCTGTCGCGTTTCGACGATCCACGCCTCGACGTTCTCTTCTAGAATGCTGAGCGGGACCGGCCCGTCTTTCAACACGACATCATGATAGTCAGCCAGAGTGAAGCGATCGCCGAGGGAATCGCGTGCATCTTCTCTAAGCTCCAGGAGTTTCAGCATACCGATCTTATAGGCCGTTGCTTGCCCGGGCATGACGATATAGCGGTCGATCGCTTTGCGGCAGTCCCATTCAGGGTTTGGCGTGTTGTCGATCAGATATTGTATAGCTTCTTCTCGGGTCCACCTCTTATCGTGTAGACCTGTATCTACGACTAGGCGCGCGGCTCGCCAGAGTTCCATAGCGAGACGTCCGAAGTCGGAATACGGATCATCATAATATCCGAGCTCTTTCGGCAAAAACTCCGTGTATAGACCCCAGCCTTCGCTATAAGCGGTGTATCCTCCAAACTTGCGGAACTTTGGTAGACCTTCGAGCTCCTGTGAGATGGCGATCTGCATATGGTGGCCCGGAATACCCTCGTGATAGGCCAGCGCCTCCATCTGATAGATCGGCATCGCGCTCATATCGTAAAGGTTGGCGTAGTAGATGCCGGGGCGCGATCCGTCTGGTGCTGGCCGTTGATAAAATGCCTTTCCTGCAGCCCGTTCACGGAAAGGCTCTACGCGTTTCACAATCATGTCTGCTTGCGGAAACGTATTGAACATGCGCGGAAGATCGTCGCGCATAGCATCGATCAAGGCGGTTGCTGTTTCAATATACTCTAGTCGACCCTCGTCCGTGTCCGGATAATAAAACTGTTCGTCAGTCCGTAGAAATTCAAAGAAGTCCTGCAGCGTGCCATCATAATCGACAGCCGCCATGATGTCTCGCATCTCGCTGTGAATGCGGTCGACCTCGGACAAACCCAGATCGTGAATTTCGCCGGCCGTCATATTCGTCGTCGTCATATTGGCCAGGCTCGCCGCATAATACGCGTTGCCGCGGGGAAGTCGCCAAACGCCGTCATCGGTACCCGCGCTCTCGGCTTGGGTTTCCAATACGGCGATCAGGCGCTCATAAGTGGGGCCGACGGCATTTCGAAGGGCAATATCAGCGTCCGCACGGAGTTTTGACGCCTCCTGCTGCGTGATTGTCTTATCGTTCTCCAAAGCACTAATTTTCTTCCTAAAGTCATCCATAAGTGGGCTAGGATCATCATAATCCGCACCGCCGAATGGGTATCCCTTGATCAGATTCTGTGAGGCTTCGATTGTATACTCATAGACGAATTTCGGCGGCATGACGCCATCTTCGGCAAGCTCCTCTGCTCGTAGAATTTCCGTGCCGAGAAAAACGGGAATGCCATTCAGTCGAGAAATATACGCCTCAGCGTCGCTTTTTGTATCGATCCGATGTTGGTTGATCAGAAAAGCCGGCACCCAGGAGTGAAGACCGCGCATCTGATTGAAGACATATGCATGATCGCGAAATTCGAAGTCCCGTTCAGCTTGCTCTAACTCGTATTCCGCAAGCCGCCATGACAACTTTGCACTCTCATCCAGACGCTCAAAATCGAATTCTGCACGCATCTTCCCCACGTTTTCGCGTTGGATCTCGATCTCTCGCAAGATGTTAGCTTCGTTTGCATCATCCCACTTGTCGTAATCGTCTTTGATCCCGAGGAAGGTCTGGGTCATCGGACTGCGGGCAACGCCAGCGTTGAATGTTTCCTCAAAAAAAGCGTTCAGACGATCGCTTTCAGTTTGGGTCACATTGTTCGCGCTTTCGACGGCGGCGGGCTGGTTTCGGTTACCCAATTCATTGAGGTTTGGTAGGCTGTCGCAAGCTGACAAAAGGGCTATTGTAGCGAGTACGATTGCGGCGCTTTTCATTGGTAATTCGGGCCTCACAGCGATTGTGACAATTGCGAAAGTCTTAACGGCTTTTTTGGTTTCGTTAACCATCTTCGCCATAGAAAGCCATACTGATCGAAGTGGGCGAGTCGTGGATAAGCGCGGTAAGTCTGATATTTGTGTATTAATGGCTCCGAATCATAGGCATTGGGAGCTGTCAAAGAGTTGTTGCGCATGGAACCTTTGGAGCTGACAGAAACCGCCAAACCGCTTGCTGAAGCTGCGGAGGCTGAGGAGCATGTAGAGGCTTCAGAGAGCGACAGCTCAATAGATTACATGCAGCTCGCTTTCTGGGCCCTCATGCTCGTCGCTGTCGCCGCCGCGTGTGTTGCGGTTGCATGGCCATCGGCAGGCGGAGCGACTTGGCCAGTCACGATGATTGCGATGGGAGCGTTTGGACTGGTAGCAATCCTCTGGTTACTACGCGGTGCCGGACGCAGACTGGGGCTCTTTCCTGAGAAAGGTCTTGCTGAAGCATCAATTTCAGTGAGTCCGCCGAAATTCGGTTGGATAAACGCACTGGACGAAGCGGTACTAATTACCGAGCGCGGGGGCGCGGCCGTCGCGTCAAACGACGAGTACAGAAAACTTGCAGCGCTGACCGTCTCTGGTCTGGGCGATGCTGCGAGGGCACCGACTGTTGACCGTTTGTTTGGGGCCAACCCTGGTCTTGCAGGTCCTATTTTCCGGCTTTCAAAGTCTGCAAAGGTCGGTGAGAAACGAAGAGAGGTTCTGCCGGCAATTACACTTGGCACTGAGGGCGTGCCTGCTCAGTTTGAAATCGGCGTATCGCCACTTCCTCGAAATCGGGTGATGTGGCGGCTTCGTCGCATTGCCGGAACGGAAGAAGCGACTGGTGCAGCAGATATGAAAGCGCTGTACGTTGAAGATGCGCCGATGGGTTTCTTTGCATCGCGGCCGGACGGGACTGTCACATATGCCAATGGCTGGCTTCGTGAACTTATTGGGCTTCCAGAAGCAGCCACAAATGTCCGTATCGACGACATCATGCGTCCTGAATTCGTCAAGCTCCTGCGCCGTGAGCGGAAGTCCGGCGCGCCGGGGCGCGCAGACATTCGAATTCGCGCACGTGACGGCGTCGAGGTGCCGGTCCAGACACTTACGACGTGGAGTGGCCGCGGCGCTGATGCGACCGGTCGAACAATTGTCATCTCCAACGCCAAGGGTCTGCTAGGTAGTGAAGATAGACTGACCGCCATGTCGGCCAGCCGTCCGCCGCGCCCAGATAGCGACCCCATGTTTGATGATGCACCCTTTGGCGTTGTTCGTCTCGAAGGAGCATCCCTAGAAGCTGCTGTTATTATTGATGCCAACCGTTCTCTCATGGAGCTAACGGATGGCAAGGCTGCCCCCGGCACCAAGTTTTCAGATTTGTTCATTGCCAGCGAAGGGCAGGATAAGCTCGACGAACTGCTGCTGGAATCGTTGAACAAGCCGGTTGAGTTGACCCTTTCCGGCGATGATCCGAAGACCGCAAACGTCGTTGTGACATTGGACAATGAGGGAATGCCGTCAGTTGCTTATGTTATCGATCGCACCGAGCAGAAGCAGCTCGAGATGAGCCTGGCCCAGGGACAGAAGATGCAGGCCATTGGCAAACTGGCCGGCGGTGTGGCGCACGACTTTAATAATGTTCTGTCGGGAATCATTCTGACGACTGAGAAGCTCACTATTCGTCACCCTGTCGGCGACCCGAGTTATTCAGAACTCAAGATTATTCAGGATCTGTCGCATCGCGCCGCAGAACTCGTAAAGATGCTCCTGGCCTACGCCCGAAAGCAGACCTTCAAGCGTGAAGTGCTGAATATAACGGACACGCTTTCGGAGTTTTACATCCTTCTACGTCAGCTTGTGGATGAGCGCATCGAGCTCGACATCAATCACGGCCGCGACTTGCCACGCATTCGAGCCGACAAGAACCAACTCGAAACGGCGATCATAAACCTTGCAACCAATGCGAGGGATGCCATGCTTTCCGATGGTCAGGGCGGTGGCAAACTGACCATTAGAACGAGTTCTGTTACCGCGAGCCACGCCCACGAGAACGGCTTCGATTTTGTCGATCCCGGACAATACTTGCTGATCGAGGTGGCCGATACAGGCAAAGGTATTCCACTCGCCGATCAGGCAGAAATTTTTAAACCGTTTTTCACGACGAAGGAAACTGGGCAGGGAACAGGTCTCGGTCTCGCGACCGTGTATGGCATCGTCAAGCAATCGGGCGGTTTCATTTGCCTTCGGAGTGAAGTGGGCGAGGGCACCTCATTCGACATTTATTTGCCCGCTCTGAGCGCAGAAGCCGTAGCTGAATACGAAGCGGAGGCAAAAGCCACAGCAGAGACATTTGGCGGGCCAAGGCTAATTGACATGGCTGGCCGCGGCCGAATTCTTTTTGTCGAGGACGAAGAGAGTCTCAGGGGAATTGCCGCGCAGCTCCTGCGGACGCGCGGCTATGAAGTCGAGGAAGCTGCTGACGGCGAAGAAGCATTAGCGATTTTGCAAGCGCAACCGGAAAGCTTCGACCTCGTCGTCTCCGACGTCGTCATGCCCGGCATTACCGGCCCAGCGCTAATCCAACAATCAAAAGAACTGCTGGGCGACGCTCGCGTCATCTTTATCTCCGGGTATGCGGAACGCGATCTCGCCGAAGCAATCGAAGAAGACCGCGAGATTTCCTTCCTGCCGAAACCGTTCACCGTGAGCCAGCTTGCTGAACGTGTGAAACAGGAACTCGGCGCTCGTCAGAGCAGCCGCAATGAAGCTGCCTAGAATACGGCTGTCTTACCTAGAGATAGTCAAAGCTTTGGTGGATTCCATTTTATGGAAAGAAGACCAGGGGAGAGGGAGGGTATAATGGGCAATGACCTCTCCCCTAGGTCCTAGTGCACACGTCCCCCTGTGCACATTCTTTCTTTTAACATTCGCGGCCATGCCATCGGAGACCCTGTTTTAGGGGGGTAAAGAATCTTTTTCCGCAATACGCTCAGACAGTAGTCGAGCAACGAGCTGCGGATCTTCGAGCAAGATCCAATGGCCTTTGCCGCCCTCAATATGGACAGGCACACCCTGATCTTCTGCGAAAGCTCTCGCAATGTCGGCGCCGACAAACGGGTCGTCCTCTCCAAAAATGACGAGACCATTCTTTGGTAGGTTCTGAAGACCGACAACCCATTCGTCCGAAACGGTTCTGGCAGACCGATAGAGTGACAGGATCGACCGCTTCATTAAGCCGTTCCAGTGTTTCATTTCGGTCTCGGCAGTGTCCTCGGGAACGCCGGCATTTCGCAGCGCTTTCTTAAGGGCTCTCGGTGTTGACACAGCCATCAGGAGCTCACCGAGGATCGGGGTTTGCCATCGCTTCGCTGTCTTATGCCAATCGTAACTCGGGTGCAGTACCGCATCGATCACCGTCCAGCTGCGTACAAGATCCGGCCTAAGGCTCGCAATTCGAAGCGTGAAGATTGCGCCCCAATCATGGCCGACAATATCGGCAGGGCGACCGGCCTTCGCTACAACATCCTCAATTTGCTTTAACAGCCAGTCTGCATATCCATCCTTTGTAGGTATGAAATGCTCTGGCCACGAAGATCCGAACCCCGGCAAGTTGGGGGCAAAATAGTCACTCTTCTTAAGGCCAAGCGCACCGATAACCGGTTTCCACAATGCAGACGTGTCCGGCACTCCGTGAATAAAGACGACCGTCATTTTCGACCCTTCCTTTACGGCAACACTTCCCTATCGCTGAATTCCCCGTCACATATAACGCAGAAACGTACATCCAAGGGAGATAGGCTATGAAGACCGCGATTACAGAGATGTTTGGAATTGAGCATCCGATCATCCAGGGAGGAATGCACTATGTCGGTTTTGCAGAAATGGCCGCGGCGGTTTCGAATGCCGGTGGTCTGGGCATAATAACTGGCCTGACCCAGAAAACGCCAGCCGATCTCGCCAATGAAATTGCGCGCTGCAAGGACATGACCGACAAGCCATTCGGTGTGAACATTACTTTCTTGCCTAGCCTTACGCCGCCGGATTACCCGGCCATCGTGAAAGCCGTTATTGATGGCGGTGTGAAAGTGGTTGAGACAGCTGGTCGAAACCCTGCTCAGGTTCTGCCTCATCTAAAAGACGCTGGCATCAAGGTCATTCACAAATGCACGTCCGTTCGGCATTCCCTAAAAGCACAGGATATTGGGTGTGACGCGGTCTCGGTAGATGGATTTGAGTGCGGCGGACACCCCGGCGAGGACGACATTCCCAACATGATCCTCCTGCCTCGCGCAGCCGATGAGCTGGACATTCCCTTTGTCTCTTCCGGCGGGCAGGCCGACGGTAGATCGCTGGTCGCCTCCCTCGCGATGGGTGCGGACGGCATGAATATGGGCACTCGGTTTATCGCGACGAAAGAAGCGCCGGTTCATGAGAACGTGAAGCAGGCTATTGTGGCAGCATCGGAACTCGACACACGACTCGTTATGAGACCTCTGAGGAATACTGAACGCGTCCTGACGAACGATGCCGTGGAGCGCTTACTGGAAAAAGAGAAAGCACTTGGCGCAGATTTGAAGTTTGAAGACATCATCGAAGAGGTTGCCGGTGTCTATCCCCGCATCATGATGGAGGGTGATATGGACGCTGGAGCATGGTCATGCGGTATGGTTGCAGGTCTGATCCACGATATTCCGACCTGTAAAGAGCTGATCGACCGCATCATGAATGAAGCGGAGAGCATCATCAGAGAACGCCTCGAAGGGTTTGCTGCCGGGTCACTGGTCGCTGCCGAGTAGGGAAGTTCGTGTCCGTATTCATTATCGCCCAGATCACGATCCATGATCGAGCGACTTACGATAAATACGATGCAGGTTTCTTTGACGTCTGGAAGAAATTCGACGGAGAAGTTCTGAGCGTTGATGAGGCGCCGACAAACCTAGAAGGGGAGTGGTCGGCGACGCGATCAGTCTTGCTTAAGTTTCCATCAGAAGAAGCGGCAATGGCTTGGGCGCAATCTCCAGAGTACCAGGACATTGCCCGGCATCGTTTAGCCGGCGGCGTGACGCATTCGATTATGGTGAAGGGCTTCACCGGAGCGATCAATTCAGAGCGCCGCATAGACTAGGAGGTGACGGAACTCGTGCTTGAATTCTATTTTGATTGCTCAAGTCCGTGGACATATCTGGCCTTCCATAATGTCCAGCCGCTTGCAGACCGTCTGAATGTCGAGATTGATTGGAAACCAATTCTCGTTGGTGGCGTCTTCAACACCGTCAACCCATCAGTATACGAAGCCCGCAAGGCTCCCATCAAAGCGAAGGCCCGTTATCACGCGAAGGATCTGCAAGACTGGGCAAATCTGTCCGGCCTCATGATCAAAATGCCACCATCCGTTTTTCCAGTGAACAGCGTGAAAGTCATGCGCGCCTGTCTCGTGCTGAAAGACAGCTCTAAGATGATCGACTTCGCTCGTTCGGCTTTCGAGGCTTATTGGGCCGAAGATAAAGATATCTCCAAGGAAGAGGTTATTCGAGATATCTGTGAGAGAACGGACATCAACCCTGACGAGCTATTGGTGGAAGCAGCTTCTCAGGTGATCAAGGATAAGCTTCGGGCCAACACGGACGAGCTCATCTCCCGTGGTGGCTTCGGCTCACCGACAATGTTTGTGGACGACGAAATATTCTTTGGAAACGATAGGCTGCCGCTTGTGGAAGCAGCTATTCATAACAGAAACCGGATCTAGGTTTCAGATCAGTCGTCACCTAAGCGAACACGTCCACGTAGAGCTTTCGTATCGCTGCGTCGTTTCTTGGCGTCCAGCCTTTTCAAGACGGTTTTCCGGCCGGGTCGCGTTTCCCGCCGAGGCCGAGGTGGCTCGAGGGCGTCCTCAATCATTTTGGCGAGGCGGCTTCGAGCGGCCTCGCGATTCAAGGCTTGGCTCCTGTGCGACTTCGCCTCAAGCACAAGATCGCCGCTCGATGTCAGTCGAGACCCCCAAAGTCTGCGGAAGCGATCTTTTATTGGTTTGGGCAAGCTTGATGCGTCGAGATTCCATCTCAATTGGACGGCAGTCGACACTTTGTTCACATTCTGCCCACCAGGCCCCGAAGCTCTGATAAAACGCTCCGAGAACTCCCAGGAACCAATAAAGATCTCCGGGGAGATAATTATACCACTGTTTTCATTATATTTATTCAATAAATACGCCGTTCAGTTAGAATTCAGGCAGCTTCACATACATTGCATCCAAGGGTGACAAGCATACCCGGTGATGTCCGACATATCGCACATCGCCTTAAAGAAAGGAGAAAGCCATGGCTATTCTCAAAAATGCCCTGCGGTTGTCCGCAACAGCTTCATTATTTGCATTTGCTTACGCGATGCCCGCGATAGCGGAAAAACCGAAGTACTCAGGACAGAACTTTGTTGATCAGCAGAGTTTCAACGACCGTGGTCGTGGAAACCGCGGTGCTCGGGGCGATCGTCGTGGACGAGATGCTGAAGGTGATCGCGGCAGACGTGGAGACCGCGGCGGTCGAGGCAACCGGCAAAACTTTCAAGCTAACGAACAAATTCACCACGGTGGAGGCCAGATAACGCAGGCTCATCATAGGGGCGGCAGACGCGGCAACTTTCGTGATGGGCGGCGAGGGAATTTCCATCGCGGTGGTCGTCGCGGCTTCAATCGTGGCTTCGATCGCGGCTTTAACCGCGGATTTCGCCAGGGTCGGCGTCAGGGCTTCAATCGTGGCTATAATCGAGGATACCGGCGCGGCTTCCATCCTGGTTTCAATCGAGGATTTCGCTCGCGCGGTTTCTACGGCAACCGTTTCTATGGATATAAGCCATATCGGGGTTTCAACGGATACTACGGACCCCGGTTTCGTCGCTCGTCTGGTTTCAACTATGTACCGGCGTATTCAATTGGTGGGTTCTACTCAGTTGGCGCTAACACGATCATCATCAATGACTTTGGTGGATACGGTCTCTATGCGCCGCCATCGGGATATCACTGGGTCTGCGATAAAGGGTCGAATGATGCGATCCTCGCCTCGGTTGCGACTGGCGCAATCATTGGCTTAGCGGTAGGCGTTCTCGCTGAGTCGGGAGGCTACTAGAACAAAAGCATATCAGTTTAGTAGAGTAGCGTAGAGTGAGAGAGCGCGGCGATTGCCGCGCTCTTTTCTTTTTCTGAGCGATTTTAGTTTTCCTTCATGAATCTCCGGACTAGTATCTAATTGTCGCTGGTGACTCGCCCGCGACTTTTTTGAAGCAACTGAAAGGAGGTGATCCAATGTCAAGTGAGAAACCAGGTAGGGCTATTGGGTCCGTGTCCGAGGGATTTCATGTGGAGCAGCCTCTGCTGAAAGCCTGACGAGATACGAAGGGTCTTGAAACAGACCCGGGAACCAACGAGCTTTACCAAGCTCACGGAGGCCGCCCGCTAAGGGCGGCCTTTTCGTATTTAGACAATGGTGTCGCATGCCTGTGAGCAGCTGTGATTTGCTTAAGCTTGTCTTGGATGCAATCACAATTCCTAAAACATAGGGAAGTACACCAATGAATAGACTCATCGTATCCGCGCTAGCTTCGCTCGCAGCAATTGGCGCTTATGCACCGGTTGCCTCCGCGGATGCAGCACCAGCTCCAGTGGAAGTTACTGAGACGGATACCAGTTGGTATGGGGACGGCATCGCAGTGAGCGGGAAGGATGTCGTGTCCTATTTCAATGAAGATCAGCCGGTTGAGGGGTCTGAGGTGTTCTCAACGACATGGCAAAACGCGGAATGGCAATTTTCTTCGCAAGAGAACCTCGAAGCCTTCGAAGAAAACCCCGAACAATATGCACCGCAATTTGGTGGCTACTGCCCAAATGCCTTGGCCCTCGGTGAGTTAAAAGTAGGCACCCCAGAGCAATTCGCAGTTATCGATGAGAAGCTCTACTTGAACTACAACTACGAATCTAACCTGGCATTTCGAAACGACACCAACAATCTGATTGCGCGCGCTAACGTAAATTGGGGCGAAGTCATCACGGGGCGCTAATCAGAAACGCCACCCACGCGCCACGGCGGAAACCTGCGGGCTTTGCCTGCGTGATATATGCACAGTCTGTGTCCGTCGGGGTCCCGGAACCAAGCTTCGATCCATAGCCACGATTCATCTGTAACCGGGGTATCAAACACCACGCCGTCCGCCTTTAGGGCGTCCACGGTTGCAGTGACGTTATCGACTTCGAAGTAGAAACCGGTGTCACCCGGCACGACAGTTTCAACCTCTGACAATGAGAACGTCGTCCCGCCATCTGCGCACTCGAGCCTGGCGTATTGATTTCCGGGCGAGTTCACGATCAAACGCAGCCCGATAATCTCGTAGAACGCAATAGATCGCTGAAGGTTTGAGACCTTGATGGTGATCTGGTTCAGCCGTAAATCCGTTGGCTTACGCCACTCCATGGGAGGCCCTATACCCTCTCCGGGGTGTCGTCGTCGGCTTTCGCCTTGGATTTGCGGGCTTTGTCTTCGATATACTCGAATGCCAGCTTCGTCTCGTCGTCCGGATCGATATCGATCTTCACGGCACCACCTTTGGCGAGTTTCCCGAACAGAAGCTCCTCGGCCATCGGCTTCTTGACGTGCTCCTGGATCGTTCTCGAAAGGGGACGTGCACCAAACTCCGAATCAAAGCCTTTGCTCGCGAGCCACTCGCGCGCCGCATCGCTCATATCGATGGTGACGTTACGATCTGCGAGTTGCGCCTCAAGCTGAAGCACAAACTTTTCGACCACCCGTTCGATGATTTTCGGCGTAAGTCCGCCGAATTGGATGACGCTATCAAGTCGGTTACGAAACTCTGGTGTGAACAATCGTTTCAGAGCCTCTTCTGTTTCGTCATCTTTTCTACCGCGTCCAAATCCGATGGAATTCTTGGCGGCGTCAGAGGCACCGGCGTTGGTTGTCATAATCAGAATGACGTTCCGGAAATCCACTTTACGCCCGTTGGAGTCCGTAAGCGTCCCGTTATCCATTACCTGCAGAAGGATGTTGAAAAGCTCGGGGTGCGCCTTCTCGATCTCGTCGAGGAGCAAAACACAATGCGGATGTTGATCGACGCCATCGGTCAGCAAACCGCCCTGATCAAAGCCGACATAGCCGGGAGGCGCACCGATCAAGCGCGAAACCGTGTGGCGTTCCATATATTCTGACATGTCAAACCTGAGGAGTTCGACACCTAGAATGGACGCAAGCTGACGCGCGACCTCGGTCTTCCCGACACCTGTCGGTCCAGAGAACAGGTAAGAGCCAATCGGTTTGTTGGGCTCGCGCAGACCAGCCCTCGCCATCTTGATCGCGGCGGACAGCGCTGTAATCGCAGTCTCTTGCCCGAAGACAACACGCTTCAGGTCTTTCTCGAGAGATGCAAGCTGTTTCGCGTCATCCTTGGTAACTTGTTTTGGAGGTATGCGGGCGATCTTAGCCACAATCGCTTCAATATCTGTTACGCCAATCGACTTACGCCGTTTGGCTTTCGCTTTCAGCCACTGCGTGGCTCCGGCCTCATCTATGACATCAATTGCTTTGTCGGGGAGTTTGCGGTCGGTGATGTAGCGTTCCGAAAGCTCAACAGCCGATTTGATCGCATCGTTCGTGTACTTTAGCGCGTGGAATTCTTCGAACTTCGGCTTCAGCCCAAGCAAGATCTTTATCGTGTCCGGCACAGACGGCTCGATCACGTCAATCTTGCGGAATCGACGGGCAAGGGCACGATCCTTTTCGAAGTGTTGCTTGTATTCTTTGAACGTCGTTGAGCCCATGCAGCGGAGGCCACCGTTTTGCAGGGCGGGCTTCAGCAGGTTGGACGCGTCCATAGCGCCGCCAGATGTTGCACCGGCTCCAATCACCGTGTGGATTTCATCAATGAACAGGATTGCTTTTTCCTGCTCCTCAAGCTCCTTCATGACGGACTTTAGCCGCTCCTCAAAGTCGCCGCGATATCGCGTGCCAGCGAGAAGAGCCCCCATATCCAGCGACCAGATGACGGCATCGCTAAGAATATCGGGCGCTTCGCCATCAACAATTTTCTTGGCCAAGCCCTCAGCGATAGCGGTTTTCCCGACACCGGGATCACCAACAAGGATAGGGTTGTTCTTGTTCCTGCGGCAGAGCACTTCGATGCACCGCTCTATTTCCGCATCGCGCCCGATTAGCGGATCGACTTTTCCGGCAGCCGCTTTCTCATTCAAATTGACGCAATACGCGGTCAGAGCTTCGGGTCCTGACTGGTTCGTCTGTTCCGTCTCCTCCTGCGACCCACGCACAGGCTGCGACTTCGACATGCCAGGCTTTTTAGCTACGCCGTGCGAGATATAACTGACCGCGTCATATCGGGTCATGTCTTGCTCTTGCAGGAAGTAGGCTGCGTGGCTCTCGCGCTCTGAGAATATTGAGATCAGCACATTTGCGCCGGTAACTTCATCGCGGCCGGATATGTCCACATGCTGAATGGCTCTTTGGACAACACGCTGAAAGCCTGCAGTCGGTTGTACGCGACCGTTGAAGTCCTCAACAACAAGGCCGGACAATTCCTCATTCATATAGCGTGTCAGGTCGAGGCGAAGTTTTTGCAGATCAACTTTGCAAGCATCCATAACCTCAGCGGCGTCTTCGTCGTCAATCAGCGCGAAGAGAAGATGCTCCAGAGTGGCGTATTCCTGTTTCAGTTCTGCCGCGAGCCCGAGAGCGGACTCGATGGCTGTCTCCAGACTCGGTGTCAGTGACGGCATATCAGTCCTCTCTTTCCAAATCGCACCGCAGGGGGTGCTCGTTACGGCGCGCCAGATCACGCACCTGCGCTACTTTTGTCTCGGCAACCTCGTAAGTATAGATGCCGCACACGCCGAGACCATGATTGTGTACGTGCAGCATAATCTTGTAGGCATCCTCGTGGTTCTTGCCGAAGATCCGCTCAAGCACAAAGACGACGAACTCCATAGGTGTGTAATCGTCATTCATGATCACAACACGATATAGTGATGGCTTTTTGGTCTTTATGCGCGTTTTTGTGGCCAGATCGACGCCATCATCTCCATTTTGGCCGGGGCCGCCTGGGCCTGAAGGTGAGCCAGCCATCAGTGTCGTTGACGTGAGTTTGATCGAGTCGAGTTCCATTGCTTCAAACATAGGCTCTTTTGTGCGTCAGAGAAGCCCGAGCCTGTCATAGTTCTGCTTCAAGTATCAACCCGCACGTTTCGTAGACTTTTGAGCAGCTCGCTGACGCGCTTTTTGTTCGCTCCCAAATCCGAGTGACCAATGCGAGACCTGGAATAGATCGCTAGGCGCGCCCCCGCATGGTCATCGGGATCACCGGCCTCGGCGGGAAGGACCAAGATGTCGATGTCATCTTTGTAACGAAACAATCGGCTGACGGCGACGAAATGTATGAGACGACGGTCTTCATCATACTCGCCCAGCTCCCAGTCTTTCCGGTCTTCAACCATGCTCAATAGAGAAGCGAAGAGAGCGTCGGGTGAAATGGGAAGAGTTTTAGAAAGGCGATCCGGTTTTGATGCCTCGCACAAATCCTTTGGAGCAAGCAGATGCGTATTTGGCGATCGCGGCCTTTTCAGAGTTTTAAAGTCTACAAAGTCCATCATGTTCCCCTAAGGCTACATGTGTTGGCTGTGGATCGCTACCCTGCACCCAGTACAAAAAAGAAAAGCCGGCTCTAAGCCGGCTTTTCAGTCAAATAGTGCCCTTGAAGGCGCTGGCTCAGCGAGCTTACGCTTTGCCTTGGAACTTCTCGACAACAGCGGAAGCTTGTGAATTAAGCGGCTCGACAGCTTCACGCATGGTGGTCGCCCAGAGATTCGCCATTTCATTCATCTGGCCAACATACGCCTGAAACGAATCTTTCACGAACTTGGCCTGAGCTTCGGCTGCGCCTTCGATCGTCGTAATCCCTGCAAGCGCCTTGGTTGCCTCGACACTTCGCTCCATGGAATCTTTCATGAAGTTGAAGTTCTTGGAATTCATGGCTTCGATGCCCTTGCCAGTCGCTTTGGCACTTTCGGCAACTGCCTGAAGGCCGGCGCGGTTTATGTCTGTGAAGTCTCCGCCGAAGGACATGAATTGATCAAAACCGCGTTTCATAGCTTCTGTTGGAGCCTTGGCCATGGCTTCAAAATCTTTTGATCCGTTCTTTGACTTTCCGTTCGCTTTCGCCATGGGGGGTGCTCCGCAATTATTTTCCCTAGGGGAACATTAATACTCGGCCTTCGCAAACGCAAGAAAAATGTTGCAGCGCACAAACGCTAGTTCGCGCAGTTGTTATTATCGTTAACTCGTCGTCAACGCTGAGCAGCGTAAATGGAAATACTGCTGTCCCTAGTTGCGCGAAAAGGTTGCTCAATGACGTTGCCGGTACTCCTTCGTTTACTGAAATATACTGTAGTCGCTGCGTTGTGGGTCGGCGTTTCGATACAAGGCGCACAAGCCGAGGAGAGGTATGCTTCAATCGTCGTAGACGCGGAAACCAACGAAGTCCTGCATGCCCGCTTTGCAGACGATTCGAGGTATCCTGCGTCATTGACCAAAGTCATGACCCTCTACATGCTTTTCGATGCCCTAAAATCAGGCTCGATTAGCATCCATGACCAGTTACCGGTGTCTAGGTTCGCCGACAGCCAGCCCGCCTCAGATCTCGGGTTGAGGGCAGGCGCAACAATCTCAGTTGAAGAAGCCATTTACGCGCTGATTACGAAGTCTGCGAATGATGTCGCCGTCGTCGTGTCAGAGCGCCTTGGCGGCTCTGAAGAACGCTTTGCCGCTCTCATGACGGTCAAGGCGCATCAGCTGGGACTCGCTTCGACCCGCTTCTACAATGCTTCAGGTTTGCCAGATGAGCGCCAGGTAACAACTGCGCGGGACATGTCCCGTCTGGCGGAAGCCTTGCTGGAAGAGCATGGTGACTATTACCACTACTTTGCCAATGAGCGGTTCACCTGGAAACGCACAACATACAAGAATCACAACCGATTGCTTGAAACCGTCCCGGGCGTGGATGGCATCAAGACAGGATACACAAGAGCATCAGGCTTCAACCTTATGACCTCCGCGATTCGCGACGGTCGACGAATAATCGTCGTGATGCTCGGCGGAAATTCTGCGCGCGCGCGGAACACTCACGTGACGCAGCTCGTTGAGGCAGCTTATACAGCTCTCGATTCAGTGCCACAGATGGAGCAAGAGCTGCAGCCTGCGCTGAACACACAGATAGCCTTTAGCTCAGTCGAAAATCAGCCGCTGACGATATCTGGAGGCCCTGCTGCCACGGCAGAGGGCGACACCGATATTGCCGAGGGCGCATCGATATCACTTCCTCTGGAAGAGTAATTCCGAGTTCGACGGCAGTTAGTTCTCTACATCAAATGTAAGACCGGCGTTCGCCACCAGTCGCTCGATGAGCTTTTCACCCATCGCGGAAGCGGGCGTCCAAACACCACCTGGCGTATCAGCGCAGTCCTTGGTGAGGCATAACGCAGCTTCAGCAAGCATCTTCGATGTCGAGCCGTACCCAGGGTCCTTGTCGCCGGTAACACCGACCCGAATGTCTTTCCCGTCAGCAGCTTCTCCGATGAACAGGATATCGTAGTTACCCGCTTCTCGTTCTTCCTTTGAAGGGCCTTCTCCTGGCTTCAGATCCGTTGTTCCGATGGATGCATTCATCTGTCCGAGAGAGTCGGCAATCGCTTTGCCTTGATCCCCTGGGCCGGTCACCATCATTTCGTCGTACACAAAGTCGGTACCGTAAGCTGATCCCAGAAGGGCATTCGATCGGTGCACGTTCTTCGTGTTTATTGCCGCCATCACGAATGGTCCAACCCACATATCAATGGCGGGATCGAGCTCCACGTCCATGCCTGTCGGCTGATCTGGGCCACGCTTGCCCTCGCTAAGCACGAATGGATCCATCATTTTGGGAATGAGGGTCGGGTCTTTCTGGACTGCTGCCATAGAGGTCTTGAAGCTCGCAGCTGTCCCGCCGGAAAAAGTGCCGTTCATACCGCGCACGCGACCCTTTACACGTGGCACTGGAGCGCCAAAACGAGCCTTGGCCTCGTTCTGGACTTTCAGAACACCAAGATCGCTGGGGATGGAATCAAAGCCGCATGAATGCACAATCCGCGCGCCCGTTTCCTGCGCCTTCGTTTTGTGAGCCTCAATCATATTCAGCATCCAGAGAGGCTCACCGCACAGATCCACATAGTCGGTTCCAGTTTCGACGCAGGCTGCAACCAGATCAGAGCCATAGAGCTGGTAAGGACCGACCGTTGTAATGACAACATTGGCGCGCTTTGCCATTGCTGCCAAACTTTCTGGCTCGTCGGAATTGGCCGTTACCAGGGGCGTGTCGTCGGGCAATCCCATCTCGTCACGAACCGCGGCAAGCTTGTCAGCGCTGCGCCCTGCCATGGCCCATTTGACATCGCCGCCGTTTCCATAACGGTTTTGCAGATACTCAGCGACAAGCCGACCGGTAAAGCCACTTGCTCCGTATACAATTGTATCAAATTCTCTTCCTACTGCCACGACACTCACCCCTTTCGAGTTCCAATAATTCTGTCATGAACCATTGGAAGAGACGGGCGTAAAGTCGGTGACGCTAATCTTTTAGCTGTAGTGGAATTCCACACCGATTGACTGGCCGTCCTGCCAGCGGCAGCTACAGGTGCGCTTTTTGGGGCTGTGATCCGATTGCAGCGTGAGCGAGAAGCGTTTGGGAAGCTTCTTTACGGGCTTCGAGAGTATCAGCTGAGCTCCGCTCACGGAAAGGTCTTTGACCGTACAGTTTACGGTGGAGAAAGTGTTGATCTTCACCTGGCCGCCGATTTCGGTATTCGCTCGACGTTCGCTGCGTGTATTCTGAGACATGGCCACCACGATCAGTCCTTTACGATCTTTCCCGATAACCATTAACAAATATAAGTGAACAATACCTTGCCGAATGGTCATTAACGCCTGTACGAGGAACTCCTTCGTAGGCCCAGAAATCTAAAGAAGCGAGATGGCGAAGCGAAACGTTCAGATCCGGATCCAAGGGCAGGTGGGATACCTCACCTTAGATCGTCCGGATGCGCTTCATGCCCTGAATATGGATATGTGCGCAGACATGCTTTCGGCCTTACGAGACTGGTCGGCATCTGAAGATATCCGCTTTGTTCTGTTAGATCATAGCGATGGAACCCGCGGGTTTTGCGCCGGTGGCGACATTCGAATGTTAGCTGAAAGCGGAGCAAAAGACGGGCAGGAAGCCATGGCCTTCTTCGAGACAGAGTATCGCTTGAACGCGGCCATCTTCAATTTTCCGAAACCGTTTATTGCGGTGATGGACGGTGTAACGATGGGAGGTGGTGTTGGTGTATCCGTCCACGGATCACATCGGATTGCAACAGAGAAGACATTGTTTGCAATGCCAGAGACGGGCATCGGTCTGTTCCCGGATGTTGGCGGTGGTTGGTTCCTGCCGCGCCTCAAGGGCGAACTCGGAACATGGCTCGCATTGACCGGAGCGAGATTGAAAGGAGCGGACGTCACCGCTGCGGGTATCGCAACGCACTATGTTCCGTCGGAACGCCTTGCAGCACTCAAATCGGAACTCCCTGCGACCGATCTTCCAACGGGGTCGGTCGATCAACTGGAGAGAATCATCGCCCAGTTTGCAGAAGATGTTCCTGATGCGTCCTTTGCGCCTCACCTGGGCGTTATTGACCGATGCTTCTGCTATGACAGTGCCGAAGACATTCTCGAAGCGCTGAAGAGCGACCCGTCAGACTGGGCGCGTGAGCAAGCAGACGTGCTGAGCACAAAATCACCGAGAACAATCAAGGTTGCGCTCCGACAGGTTCGCGAAGGTAAGCGGTTTGAGATGTTCGAAGACAATATGAGAAATGAATACCGCATTGCCTGGCGGCAAGTTCGGAGCCCCGATTTTCTGGAGGGCGTGCGGGCAATCATCATAGACAAGGACCATGATCCGAAATGGAATCCCGCCACTTTGGATGCGGTGTCGAACGAACTGATTGATCAAGTTTTCGCGCCAATGCCTGACGGTAAGGAGTTGTCGTTTTGAGCGGAGAGCCGGAGGCGCTTAGGGGTGATCTCTCAGCTTGGTGTACTTCTTACGTTGAAGCATTTGAAGCATTCGATGTTCGGGCAATTGGATCCCATTGGTCTTTCCCGGCAACAATTCTCACAGGCAATCGCCAAATGGTTTTGAAGACCGTCGATGACTTCAATGCCAATACCGCAGCACTTGTAGATTTTTATCGCGCACAAGACGTGGCACAGGTGAAACGTGTTGTTCGACGTGTCTTTCAAATGAGCGAGTGCTTAGCCGCTATGCAGGTCAGCGATGTCATGCAATCAGCGTCAGGTGACACCTTAGTTGAGTGGGACTCCTCTTACGTCCTTCGTGAAGATGGCAACACCTGGCGGGCTATCTTCGCGGACGCCAACGGCGAAGTAAATGCTTGGGCAAGTCGGGGGACGCCCTTGGGTGGACGCTCCAACTAGATTTGAGGAGGTATCAACAATGGCCGCAATCGCATTCATAGGTCTTGGCAATATGGGCGGAGGCATGGCTCTCAACCTGGTGAAAGCCGGCCATGACGTTCTCGCCTTCGATCTCAGCGAACAAGCGTTGAAAGATGCGGCGGAGGGCGGTGCTGTCCCGGCAGCGAGCATTGCAGATGCTGTTAAGGCAGCTGACACGGTCGTCACGATGCTTCCAGCTGGAGCACATGTCCGCAGTGTCTATTCTGGCGAAGAGGGTGTTTTTGCAAATGCGAAGAGCGGGACCACTCTTATCGACTGCTCAACCATCGACGTCGAGACCGCCCGGCTGGTTGCTGAGGATGCGAAAGCAAAGGGGTTCACCATGGTGGACGCGCCGGTGTCGGGAGGCACTGCTGCGGCAAATTCCGGTACGCTAACATTTATGGTGGGGGGCACGGCCGAAGGGTTTGCAAGCGCTGACCCCATTCTTCAAAACATGGGTAAGGCCGTTATCCATGCTGGTAACGCGGGCGCGGGGCAAGCGGCAAAGATCTGTAACAATATGCTGCTTGGTATCACCATGATTGGTACATGCGAAGCGTTTGTAATGGCAGAGAAGTTGGGTCTGGACCCACATACGTTCTTCGAAATTTCGTCGAAGGCGTCGGGGCAAAGTTGGTCAATGACAAGTTACTGCCCTGTTCCAGGACCCGTCCCGGCAAGCCCTGCTAACAAGGATTATGAGGCTGGCTTCACCGCTGCAATGATGCTCAAGGATTTGAAACTGGCCGCTGAGTCTGCGGCAAGCGCGAACGCTTCGACACCTATGGGCGCTTTGGCGGAGGCGCTCTATCAAACTTATACTTTGCAAGGGAACAGTATTAAGGATTTTTCCGGGATTATTAACTTGCTTCGCGGATCGGTATGATTAGCGAATAATTAGGAATACTTCTGTATATCTACTCAAACTACAACAAAAGTTGAGTGGTGATGGAAATGTATATCGAAGCATCGCAGGAAACTGCGGACACAGTTGCAGACTCTTTTCTGAAGTCTTTGTCTTTACTTGAGCAAGCGCATCGTCGTCTTCACGACGTAGTAAAAGATGACCTTGAGCGGTCTGGTGAGCGTAACCTTACGGGCGTCCAGGCACTTCTGATCTATGAGATTGGGAAAGAAGAAACGCCGGCCTCAGCCCTGCGCTCTCGCGGCGCGT
The DNA here is from genome assembly GCA_039033955.1 of Pseudomonadota bacterium. Taxonomy (GTDB): domain Bacteria; phylum Pseudomonadota; class Alphaproteobacteria; order Caulobacterales; family Hyphomonadaceae; genus CALLCD01. The sequence goes on along the minus strand of JBCCBQ010000003.1, from coordinate 313,639 downwards.
TTGCCGGTACAAGCTTGTCCTACAATGTAAAAAAGCTGCAAGAGGGTGGTTATCTTAATCAGGTGCGCTCAACAGCAGACAAGCGCACAGTTCACCTGTCCCTAACCGAGCGGGGTCTGAGTGTTCGTGACCGTGTTGCGAGCTTGTTCGACAAGCAGGCGAGTGCGCTCGAACCTACGGCCAGCGTGCGTCATGACGACCTCAACCATCTGAACAAGACAGTTTCACGGCTGGAACGGTTTTGGTCTGACCAGATCCGTTACCGCCTCTAGGCGTAATAACCACAAGAAATTTGAAGAGGGCTCTGAACCATCAGAGCCCTTTTTCATATAAGCCTTTTCATGAAGGTAGCTTAGCGAAATATCCGCACCGTTTTAATCAAGGATAAAGCAGTATAGCCTAGTATAGTACAAAGTAGTTTTGAGAGGGCAAACTGAAAGGCTTTTAGGAGCGCCCGGCCATGCCGTTATTTGGAAGATCAAAGCAAAAATTAAGCACATCTCGCGTTCAGCAGGTTCTTCGAACGGCTGAGGAAAAGGGTGCTTCCCTATCGCAATTCCGCAGGAACAAACGCGCTCATCCGCGAACAGAGACGTGGCAGAGGTGCATCATTGTCAGCGATGAAGGGCAACGCATCGACGGAATACTTCTCGATTACTCTCAATCCGGTAGCCGGGTTCGGTTTCGCACGCATCAGTCGCTTCCGCATTCGATGACGCTGAATGTCCCAACAATCGGGATTAACCACCGTGTGCGGACCGTATGGCAGTCCCACGGCGATGCAGGACTGGCTTTTGTCTAAGGGATATCCCGCGCGCGTATCAGAGCTTTAGTCCGGGTTTCATTCGGCATCAAAGCTAGGATCATTTTCTTGGCGACGCTCTCCGCGGTGGGAAGGGTCATCGGATCTTCCCCGGGCATAGCCTCGGCACGCATGCCTGTGCGTGTGCCTCCAGGGTCGAATAGGTTCACCTTGATACCCATAGCTTCGACCTCGTCGGCCCAGCCCAGCGCAAGCGCCTCTAGCCCAGCTTTTGACGCCTGATAGGGCCCCCAAAAAGCGCGCGGAGATCGTGCAACGCTCGAGGTTACAAATAACGCTCGAGGGTGATGGCCGTTCTGCATTGCCGATTGCAGTGCAGATATTAGCCGCCAATTGGACGTTAGATTGATATCTATGGTTTCCGCAAAGCTTCGAGGGCCGACGGTCTGTAGTGGCCCCATGGTGCCCAAAATAGCTGCATTGGCAAGCAAGGCGTCCAGCCGCCCAAATTGCTCGGATACGGCGTGACCAAGGCGCACAATACCGTCTGCATCCGTCATATCTAAAGGGACTAATGTGGCGTCGGCTCCGACAGCGGCAATCTCAGTTCCTAGTTTTTCCAAAGCCAATTTTGATCGTGCTACCGCGATCACATGGCAGCCCAGCTCCCCAAGTTGCAGGGCGGCAGCTCTACCAATCCCGCGGGAGGCTCCGGTAACTAGGCAAATGCGTTTTTCAATCGTCATGTTCGATGTCTAATCGAGCAGCAGTGACAGCTGTTGTTCTTTTGCGCTGTTCGCCGCCCTGTGATCAGCCAGATCTGTTGGGTAGTCGCCGGTGAAGCAATGGTCTGCATGGTTTGGCTCAGTATCATTGCGTGATTGACCGTCGATAGCGTTATAAAGACCGTCCACTGACAAGTATCGAAGGCTGTCCACGCCCAATTCGCTACTCATCTCGTCTATTGAATAGCGCGCTGCGAAGAGCTCATCTTCCGAAGGCATATCTATACCGTAGAAATCTGGATGCCGAATGGGCGGGCTCGCCGATCGGAAATGGATCTCTTTAGCGCCGGCATCGCGAACCATCTTCACAATCTTCTTTGATGTTGTGCCGCGAACAATAGAGTCGTCGATCAGCACAACCCGTTTGCCTTTCAGAACGGCGCGGTTAGGGGCGTGCTTCTTCGATACGGAAGACTGACGCCCCGTTTGTGTCGGCTGAATGAATGTCCGTCCGATATAATGGCTACGGATTATGCCTTGATGGAAAGGGATCCCCGATGTTTCCGCGTACCCGATAGCTGCCGGAACACCGCCATCAGGTACCGGAACAACCACATCGGCGTCGATTTTCCCTTCCTCCTCGGCGAGGAACTGGCCCATTCGACGGCGGACCTCATAAACGCTGCGGCCTTGGATGATACTGTCGGGCCGGGAGAAGTAGACATACTCAAAAACGCACGGCCGGGCGGGCCTCGGAGGGAAAGGCGTAATACTCTCAATCCCGTCTTCGCTAATGATGACCACCTCGCCATTCTCGATTTCACGAACAAAGTCTGCTCCGATCAGATCAAGCGCGCACGTTTCAGATGCCAGGACATGCGCTTCGCCGAGGCGGCCAAGAACCAGAGGGCGCAACCCTATAGGATCACGAGCACCAATCAGCTTTTTGTTGGTTAGACCAATGAGCGCATAACCGCCTTCGATCTGGGCCATGGCCTTGATCAAACGTTCGGTAAATCGACCTCGAGGACTCTTCGCAATCAGCTGAAGAACAACTTCGGTGTCCATGGTCGTTTGGAAAATGGCTCCGTCGTCCACCAGGCTCTGTCTCAGCTGACGGGCATTGGTTAGATTTCCGTTGTGACCGATTGCAACACCCCCCGTGGCGAGATCGGCAAATATAGGCTGTATATTGCGGGGTGCTGGACGTCCCTGCGTTGAATATCGATTATGCCCGATAGCGGCGTGACCCGGTAGCCGTTCCGGTAGATCGAGCCCCGTAAATGAGTCTCCAACAAGCCCCATATGCCGCTCAGCGTGAAAGCCAAATCCGTCATATGTGACGATACCGCAGGCTTCCTGTCCCCTGTGCTGCAACGCATGCAATCCAAGGGTCGTTAGGATCGCGGCTTCGGGATGCCCGAAAATACCGAACACACCGCACTCCTCGCGGGGCTTATCGTCATCATGATCCCAGAACATCGACATCAACCCCTAATTACCAGCTTGCATCATTCCTCGTCCCGCGCATTCTCAAGTGCGTCGGCAACGTCTCTCAGCAACTCCTCTGCTTCGCCACTGTCTCGCGACAGAGCGCCGTCAATATCGCCAGCGACACGCGGAGCATTAGAGTTGATAGTCGCGGCCACTTGCTCAAACACCGGATAACTTGCAGATTCAGCTATGAAGTCGGGAACGCGATCAGATGGCACAATCGTAATCATCAACCAGGCCAGAAAAACCAGAGCGGCTCCTCCACGGGCAGCTCCAAATACAAGACCTGCAAGCCGGTCAACTATCGTAACGCCTTCCGTGCCCTGAATGAGGCCTGTTAGGTGGCTTCCGACAAACCTGACCAGCACGTAAACGACAACAAATGCAGTGCCGACAATGATCAGGTCTGCGGTCCAGGCGGCGACATTCTCAGGCAATCTCTGAGCAATTTGTTCACGAAGCAGTTCGCGGCCAAAAAAAGCTGCGGCTATCGCGGCAATCAGTGCCGCCATGGTGGCGAGTTCGCGCATGAAGCCACGGGAAAGTGCCATCAATCCCGACATGATGACGACTAGGATCGCAATAGCGTCGAAGGCCGTGAGAGAACTGAAGACCGTTTCTGTCATTGGTCAGTTTCCAGCTGCAGCAGATCCACGAGGTCGTTAAGACGCTTCAATGGCGTTACCGTCAAGCCGTCAACTGCGCTGGGCGCACCTTCTGGAACAAAGGCGTGCTCAAACCCTAACCGTCCGGCTTCTTTTAGTCTTTGGTCTATCCGGGATACCGGACGAATAGCACCGGACAGCGCAACCTCGCCAAAAAACACCGATTTTGGAGGTGGCGGCCTATTTGCGATCGATGACATCAGCGCCGCCGCCGCCGCTAGATCACCAGCTGGTTCAGTGATTCGGTACCCGCCTGCGACTGAAAGATAGACGTCGCGCCCGGCAAAACTGACGCCGCTCCGCGCCTCCATCACAGCGAGCAACATGGCGAGCCGCCCGCTGTCCCAACCGATCACGGACCGTCGCGGTGTTCCATAAGATGAAACTGACGCGAGAGCCTGAACTTCAGCAAGAACAGGCCTTGATCCTTCCATCGCCGCAAAGACAGCAGCACCCCCAGAGTCTTCGCTATCCGACGACAGAAAAAGTTCGGACGGTTCAGGGGCAGGAGCGAGTCCGTAGGGGCTCATTTCAAATATGCCTATTTCATCCGTCGGGCCGAACCTGTTCTTTACGGCTCTCAAAATACGGAATTGATGTCCGCGCTCGCCTTCAAAATAGAAGACGGTGTCGACCATATGCTCAACAACTCGCGGACCGGCGATCTGACCCTCCTTCGTGACATGACCAACAATCACAAGTGCTGCTCCCGAAGACTTTGCCCATCTTGTAAGCTCTTGGGCACATGCTCGCACCTGACCGACAGAACCGGGCGCTGCGTCGAGGCTGTCCGACCATAATGTTTGGATGGAATCGATAACAACGAAGTCAGGGGCAGCGCTTTTCAAAGCGGATAGAATTTTCCGAAGATCAGTCTCTGTGGCGAGTTGTACCGGGCTCTCTTCAACCTTAAGCCGGCGTGCGCGATCCTGAATTTGCGCGCTGGCTTCCTCACCAGAAACGTAGACGACGTCCAGGCCGTTTCGCGCCAACCGAGCTGCAACCTGAAGAAGTAAGGTTGATTTGCCTATGCCCGGGTCGCCGCCAATGAGCGTTGCGGAGCTTGGCACCAGCCCACCACCAAATACGCGATCAAGCTCATCTACACCCATGACAATCCGCTGAGGAGGCTCATCTGCCCCGTTCAGCGCAGTAAAGGTGGTCTTACCGGACGTTTTTCGGCCAGACTTCTCTGCCTTAAGTCCGCCAGGTACAGCCGCACTCGTCTCCTCAATAAGGGTATTCCATTCCCCGCAGCTGCTGCAGCGGCCGGACCATTTGGAATGCAGTTCACCGCAAGACTGGCAGGTAAACTGGACAGAAGCGACTTTGACCATGTTGTCTCTCTAAGTAGATTCGGTTCGCGATCATCGCGGTTAAGGATGATTAAACGTCTTTAGAACATACCAAGAACATGTTAAACTAGCAAATCAAGCAGTCCAAGTAATTCATCCGGGGACGGACATTTACAAGATCATTCACAAAGCGGAATAGAGTTGTGGATTACCTGACTTGTGATGGGACGTAAGGAGAACCTGAAGAAATCAAGCCGCGTATTACAAAAAAGAATGAATTATGACACGCCGCCATGGCTGATGATTTAAGACATACAACAGAAACGACCCTGGTTCCCCCAAACAACCTTGCTGCAGAAGCGGCTGTCTTGGGCGCAATCCTGTTCGATAATAATGCATTCCAGCGGGTCGTAGACATTCTCCGCGCGTCTGATTTCTATGCTCCTGCGCACCGCGAGGTGTATGAGACAGCTCAAATCATGATCCAGCAGGGTCGCGTCGCCGATGGCGTCACCCTGCGGGAGCATTTCGAGAAGACCGAGCAGCTTACAGTGATCGGCGGCGCTGCTTACCTGGCGGAGCTGCTGGACAGCGCGGCGTTCGGACCGGAGATTCTCGACTACGCTCGTATGATCAGAGACCTGTCAGTTCGCCGGGAACTGATTGATGTTGGCGCAACCATGCAGTCGAAGGCAATGACGCCTGATCCTGGCGAGGATGGTACAAGACAGATTGAGCTAGCCGAGCGGAGCCTGTTTGATCTCGCTGAGCGTGGGTCCACTGATAAAAATTTCATCCACTTCAGCGAAGCGATGGCTGAGTCATTGCTGATGGCGGAGGCGGCTTTCCAGAGAGAAGGCAAAATTGCCGGTATCGCCACCCAACTTGATGATCTGGATCATAAGCTCGGCGGGTTGCACAAATCGGACTTGATCATTCTTGCGGGTCGACCGTCCATGGGGAAAACGTCGCTCGCGACGAACGTTGCTTTCAATGCCGCAAATGCGTGGCGGGGGGAAACCCAGGACGATGGTACAAAAAAGACGGTAGAGGGCGCTCGCGTAGCTTTCATCTCTCTGGAGATGTCGAGTGAGCAGCTGGCGACCAGAATCCTTGCTGAACGCACGGGGATCATGTCGCACCGCATTCGTCAGGGTGATTTCGACAAGCAGGAGTTCGAAAAACTTCGTGAAGCGACTGAAGAACTCCAGAACCTTCCCTTGTACATTGACGACAAGGGCGGCCAGTCCATCAGTGAAGTTTCAGCAAGGGCGCGGCGTCTACATCGTTCCCACGGCGTAGACTTGATCATCATTGACTATCTGCAGCTCATAAACGGGTCGCTAAAGTCACAAGGCAACCGCGTGCAGGAAATCACCGAGATATCCATGGGGCTCAAAACACTCGCCAAGGAATTGAATGTTCCTGTGATGGCCCTGTCTCAGCTCAGCCGTCAGGTTGAACAGCGAGACGACAAACGGCCTCAGCTTTCCGATCTGCGGGAATCCGGATCAATCGAGCAGGACGCCGATGTTGTCGCGTTCGTATATCGAGAGTCTTACTACCTGGAGCGAACGGAACCTCAAAACGATCCGAATGACCCTCAGTCGGCGGAAAAGTGGCAGCGCTGGCGCGACCGTATGGATCAGGTCTACGGCACTGCAGAGGTGATCATAGGAAAACAGCGGCACGGACCGATCGGAAAAGTCACCCTCGCATTCGACGCCAATGTCACGCGATTTGGCAATCTCGATCGCGACACATCCAATGATGACTTCTAGGCGCGAACAGCCTAAGGCCGATAGGCTATGCTTGAACGCACAAGAGCCACGATCGATCTCGAAGCCATTGTTTCCAATTGGAAAGTACTGGACGATCTTTCAGGTGCGGCTCAGACGGCAGCCGTCGTAAAGGCCAACGCCTACGGGCACGGTGCACCCGAAGTATCCTCGCGGTTGAGCCGCGCCGGATGCACCAGTTTCTTTACTGCGACAGTGAACGAGGCCTTGGTCGTACGTAAGACGCTAGGAGCAGACCCAAGCGTATACGTTTTCAACGGAGCGATGGGCGACGATCTCGCCGCTGCCGCAGCCAATAACCTGACGCCCGTCATAAATTCACTGTCGCAGCTGCAGGCTTGGCGAGCGTCGATCCTTTCCTCATCCCAGGCCGTCGTCCTTCATATCGACACGGGCATGAACCGCCTTGGGATTAGCGCGCAAGACATAGCTGAGGCAAAGGCCCTGCTGACCGACATCTCCGTATCAATGGTGATGTCCCATTTTGCTTGCGCGGATGAGCCGGACCATCCGATGAATGACGAGCAGCGTCGGCGGTTCGACGAGATAACAAAGGAGTGGCCGGGCGCTACTCGATCTCTTAGCAATTCGGCGGGCCTCGGCCTTCTCGACTGCGCATATGATCTCGTTCGGCCGGGCATCGCGCTCTATGGCGGCGGGGCTCCTTTGCCCACAGGCAGTCCCTTGCAACCGGCTATGACGGTCGAAGCGCCCATTCTTACGGTATTCGATGTGCCAGCTGGCGCGAATACCGGATATGGAGCCACGAAGCGCTTCGATACACCGCGCCGGTTGGCCACAGTGGGAATTGGCTACGCTGACGGCTTGCCAAGATCTCTTTCAAATCAAGGTTTCGCTTACATCGGCGGCGAGCGTTGCGAAGTGGTTGGTCGGATATCGATGGACCTGACAACGCTTGACGTCACGAACGTCTCTGCGGAGGTGCAGCCAAGTGTGGCGGCGGAGTTCATCGGACGCTATGCAGATTTAGAACAGCAGGCGGCAGCAGCCGGCACGCTGGGATATGAATTGCTGACGGGGATCGGCCCCCGCGTGGAGCGTGTCTGGCATGGCTGAGCGAGAGCGTATCAAACCGGCGTTTCTTCTGCCGCTGCAGCTTGTTGGCGCTGTGGTCGTTGGCCTTTTGCGAGAGATCGGTCGTCTAGGAGCATTCACAGCGTCAACCATTACCGCCGCGCTGACACCCAGATGGTATCCGGGAGAAATTTGGCGGCAGATGATCCGCATTGGGTTTTACTCCCTTCCTGTTGTGGGTCTTGCTGCAGTCTTTATTGGTGCTGCTTTGGCGCTTAACATTTATACCGGCGGTGCCCGCTTCAACGCGGAACAATTTGTTCCCAATATCGTCGTGCTCGGGATCACGCGCGAACTTGGCCCTGTGATCACAGGGCTGATGTTGGCCGGGCGAGTCAGCGCCGGGATAGCGGCTGAGGTCGGGGCGATGAAGGTCACCGAGCAGATCGATGCGCTTACAACGCTATCAGCCAGTCCGCCGCGCTATCTCTATGCACCGCGCCTGATCGCGGCGGTGATCACCATGCCGCTTCTGGTGATCGTTGCGAATATTATTGGGGTCGCCGGAGGTTGGCTCGTAAGCACCGCCAGCCTCGGCTTTGATTCCACCGTGTATCTTCGGAACACGATAGATTTCCTCGAAGCAACCGACGTTAATGCAGGATTGATAAAGGCGGCGGTTTTCGGCGCGGTGATCGCGCTGATGGGGTGCTATCAAGGCAGTCAGTCGAAAGCTGGTGCAACGGGTGTAGGCCGCGCCGCAACACTGTCTATGGTTGGTGCAGCGGTGTTGGTGCTCGCGACGAACTACATGCTGTCCACGCTGTTTGTAAGGGTCGGCATATGAGCGCGCTTCTCGAACTCAAGGGCGTAGAGAAGTCCTTTGGCCTCAATCATGTTTTGCGCGGCGTTGATATTGATGTCGCCCCGGGCAAGTCGCTTGTGGTGATCGGCGGATCAGGCTCCGGCAAGTCGGTGATGCTGAAAAATGCCCTCGGTCTGATGACCCCCGATGCAGGCGAGATCCGATTTGATGGCGATGATGTTACTCGCGATCGCGGCAGAACAAGAGACGCCATGCGCGCGCGTATCGGCATGTTGTTCCAGTCGGCCGCGCTTTTCGACAGTCTCACGGTTTGGGAAAATGTGTCCTTCCGCCTAATCCATGCCGAGCGGATCGGTCGCCGCGAAGCCAAAGAGCGAGCGATTGAAACCCTTCGCAAGGTTCGCCTCGGATCGGATGTAGCTGATCTTCGACCGGCGGAAATCTCTGGCGGTATGCAGAAGCGGGTCGGCCTCGCGCGGGCAATCATCTCCCAGCCAGACCTCATCTTCTTTGATGAGCCAACAACCGGTCTTGATCCGATCACAGCCGATGCCATCAACGATCTGATCGTTGAGCAGGTGAAGGCACTCGGAGCAGCGACGATTTCGATTACCCACGACATGGCGTCAGCGCGGAAAATTGCGGACGAGATTGCCATGCTCTTTGAGGGTAAGATCATCTGGCGCGGTCCTGCGAGCGATGTTGATCATTCAGGAAGTGCGCATGTCGACCAGTTCGTGAAGGGTCTTGCCCAGGGTCCTATCCAGCCCGGATTTTGATCTCTCAAGGGACTGATTGAATCCAGTGGATGGACCTCCCATCTGAAACCAATGTTGCAAGCTCAATCATGGAGCGCGCTTTCGTGAAGGCCGCGATTTGTACGCGTTATGGTCCACCAGGCGTCGTGAAAATTCGCGAGGTACCGCGTCCGCAACCGCGCGAGGACGAAGTTCTAATTCGGATCCATGCAGCCTGCGTGAATTCAGGGGACGTCAGAATTCGTGCGGCAAAAGTTCCGCCGGGTATGGGCATTATGGTCCGCGTCGGTGTTGGTTTTCTGCGCCCTCGTAAACCAATTCTGGGAATAGACTTGGGCGGGACCGTCGAAGCCGTCGGTTCAAAAGTTACAAAATTCAAACCCGGTGATGGGGTGTTTGCTGCACCGGGCTTCGGATCGGGCACCCATGCAGAATATGTTGCCATGCCGGAGGCTGGTGTCATTGCGCCCAAGCCGCAAAGTCTCACCATGGGCGAAAGCGCGTCGCTCCTGTTCGGCGGCATGACAGCTGTCAGCTTCCTAAAGCGCGATGCGAAACTGCAGTCGGGCGAACGTGTTTTGATCAACGGAGCATCGGGCGCGGTGGGTTGCTCGTCCATCCAGTTTGCAAAGCATCTCGGTGCGCATGTGACCGCTGTCTGCAGCATGACAAATGCTGACCTGGTCAGGTCCCTCGGCGCTGATGATGTGATCGATTATGCGAAAGAGGATTTCACCACGAATGGCCAAACCTACGATGTAATCATGGATAATATTGGTAACGCTCTTTGGGCTCGGTCCAAAAACTCTCTAACAGAAAATGGACGCCACCTTGGGGTCGTTTCAACCTTGCCGGGCATGATTGGGGCAGCGCTCAAGTCCAACCGGAACGGCAAAAGGGTCTTCGCTGGCATAGCCGATGCGAGCGCAAACACACTCGCTTATCTATCGAGCCTCGTAGAAACTGGAGAGTTGAAACCCGTAATCGACCGAACGTTCGCCTTCGATGATATCGTGGATGCTCACGCTTATGTCGATCAGGGCCGCAAGCGAGGAAGCGTCGTCATCGACTTCGGAGTCGAAATCTGACCGTCATCCGGCCATCGCAAGGATCTTTGCTGCGCGACGAAAGACGTCTTCGAACATTGGTTCCGTTAGGCGACCGGTATTCAAATTGTATCGCGAGCAGTGGTAGGACGAGAGCAAGGTAGGCGACGTGCCAGGCTGTTCACTTTGCGTAATGGTGTAGGCGAGCGAGTGCCCAAAAGGATAATCGCGAAGTCGCAGACCGAGTGCCCGTACCGTTGAATCGTGGGCGATCTTGCCAAGAGTCAAAACCACTCTCAGGTGCTTCAGCCCGTCCAACCTTGCCGCCAGATAAGGCCTGCAAGCGTTGATCTCGGCTCCAACGGGGCGGTTTTGGGGTGGAACACACCGAACAGCGTTCGTAATCATGACGTCTGTCAGCTTCAGCGTGTCATTTGCTTCATTTGTGAACGTGCCGGAGACAAATCCGAACTTGTCCAGCATGCGAAACAATGTCTCCCCGGATCCATCGCCTGTGAAAGGACGACCGGTCCGATTGGCCCCGCGCAAACCGGGAGCCAGTCCAACGATCAGCAGGCGGGCTTTCTCATCTCCAAAGGACGGGACAGCTCCATTGAACCAATCTGGTTCGCGGCACGCCGTCTGCTCCCTGAAGTCTACCAAGCGCGGACACAATTGGCAGTTCTTTGGAGCTTCAGAGGGTAAGACAGCGTCTTGCATCGGGAACCTTGGATTCACGTTTGTTGCACCCACAATAGGTGCTTTCAAAACACGTGTCTCCACCTGTTGCGGCAGCGCAGCAACAGGAGTATATGGAACGGCTTGAAGGAGATTCTGTATGGCTCGCGTAACAGTCGAAGATTGCATTGAGCAAATGCCAAACCGCTTTCAGCTGGTTTTAATGGCTGCCCATCGTGCCCGAATGATCCGGGAAGGATCGCCGCTCACTGTTGACCGGGACCGCGACAAGGACCCTGTGGTGGCCCTGCGTGAAATCGCCGACAAGTCGGTCGATCTCAAAGTCGTCAAGGAAGCACTTGTCTCTAATCTTCAAGAGGTTCGTCCATCTGAAGAAGCCGAGCGTGAAGAAGATGAGCGCGCATTGCTGGCATCGCCTGTGGCGTCTGAAGAGGACGTTCTGCGGGCCTATCAGGTAGAGCTCGAGGCTGGACGGGACGACCGCTACTAGGAACTTTTCCTCATGGATGGAGACGCAGTCCGGGTCGCGGGAAAAACCGCTTCGGCTGCCCCAGCGAAAAGCACAGGGCGGTTCCTCCGTCAGTACGAGCTTGTCGAAAAAGTCAAAGCCTATCATCCCGAGGCCGATGAAGATCTGTTGAATGCGGGCTATGTGTTTGCCGTTGCAAAACACGGTGAGCAGAAACGGGCCTCGGGCGATCCATATTTTTCCCATCCGGTCTCGGTCGCCGGTCTGCTGGCGGACCTGAAACTCGACGAACACACAATTATTGCGGGATTGCTCCACGACACCGTCGAGGACACTGATGCCAGCCTTGACGAGATCGTCGAACGTTTCGGTCCTGAAGTCGGAAAGCTCGTCGACGGCGTAACAAAGCTAAGCGAAATCAACTACCGAAGCGGGGCGACCAAACAGGCAGAGAATTTTCAGAAGTTCATTCTCGCGACGACCAGTGATGTTCGGGTGCTGCTGGTCAAGCTGGCGGATCGCTTGCACAATATGCGAACCCTTCACTTCATCAAGAAGCCTGAAAAGCGCCGGCGGATAGCGCGAGAGACGATGGATCTATATGCGCCATTAGCCGGGCGCATCGGACTGTATGAGATACGATCAGAACTCGAAGATCTAGCATTCGCCCAGATCAATCCTACCGCACGAGACATGATCATTGATGAGCTGAACAACCTGTCAGCTGCGAATGCCGAAAACATCGATCGAGTGGAGCGCGATCTTGGATCCCTGCTGGATGAAGTCGGCATCAATGCGCGCGTTAATGGCCGCAGGAAACAGCCCTATTCGATTTGGCGAAAGCTCGAGCGTAAGTCGATATCATTTCGACAAGTGGCTGACATCTTCGCGTTCCGGGTCATCGTCCAGGACGCAGATGATTGCTACAGAGTACTTGGCGCGGCCCACCAGCGTTGGGAGTGTTTGCAGGAACGGTTTCGCGACTTCATTTCGCGCCCAAAACCCAACGGCTATAGGTCATTGCACACGACAATCCTTGGGTCCGGAAACCGGATGGTTGAACTGCAGATCCGTACAGAGGGTATGCACGAGACGGCCGAGAAAGGCGTGGCCGCACATTGGGGCTACAAGAACAACAATTATGGGTTTGACAGGGAATCTGCAGCCGAGGTGGGCCTCGATCCCGATGCGTCTCTTCAGGCCTTTGCTGAGCTGATCGAGAATAGCGCCGACCCTGACGAATTCCTCGAGCATGCAAAGCTCGAAATGTATCGTGACCACGTGTTTGCCTTCACGCCCAATGGGCGGCTGATTGTCCTGCGCAAGGGGGCCATGCCGCTCGACTTTGCCTATGCAGTTCACACCGCCATTGGCGAGACGTGCATGGGTGTGAAGATCAATGGTGAGCCCCGATCCTTGCGGCGACCGCTTGAAAACGGCGACATCGTTGAAATCATTCGCTCCAGCGCCCCCGCAATCGTTTCGGGTTGGGAAGCGCTGACCGTCACAGCAAAGGCGAAGTCAGCGATAAGACGTCTTGTCCGGGCGCGCGAAGAGGCAGAATTTGAAACACTGGGCCACCGTCTTACAGAGCACGTTCTGCGCAGAGACGGCATTGATCCGGTAACGATCAACATGGCCGAAATCGCAAATCGCGCTGGCTTTGAAAATTCTGAATCGCTTTACAGCGCGCTCGGTCGTGGTCGTTTTAGAACGAGCGAGTTGATTGAGATCGCGTTTCCCGGCTCGTCGAACTCTGAAGATGAATCCGTTGAACGTTTGAGTTTGAATGATGAGACCGCGCCGCTCTTGGTATCGGGAGACGAATTGACGTCTGGGGTGGCTCTACACATGGGACGCTGCTGCTGTCCGTTGCCTGGAGACAGGATCATCGGAATCCAAACACCCGAGGTCGGCTTGGTGGTTCACACGGTCCATTGCGGTGCTCTCGCGAGTTTCGACGATGCGGAGCATGAGTGGGTTGATCTGAAGTGGACGGAACTTGCCCGAACAGATGCAGTTGCGGTTGGTCGGGTCCATGTGACAGCTGCGAATAGGAAGGGCGTGATGGCCGCAGTCTGCTCTGCCGTTGCTGAAGCGAATGCAAATATTACCCGAATAGACACTGGCGAGCGGCGGGGTGACTTCATTGATCTTTACCTCGACATCGAAGTGGAGGATTTGAAGCGTTTGACGCAGATTCTCGCTGGCCTTCGATCTTTGGCCGTTGTGGACTCTGCGGAACGATTGGTGGAGCGCTAGATGCTTGGAACAGATGACGTATTGGATGTATTTCGTGAGGCGGGCGCGCTTTTGGAGGGGCACTTCATCTTGTCGTCAGGGCGTCGGAGTCCCGTGTTCCTGCAGAAAGCACTGGTCTTCTCGCAGCCGGAAAAGTCCGAGCGACTCTGTAAGGCGCTCGCTGAGAAGGTCGAGTCTGAATTCGGCAAGATCGATGTCGTCGCGGGACCGGCTGTCGGTGGAATTATTCCCGGTTACGAGCTCGCTCGCCACTTGAATGCGCGGGCTATTTTCGCAGAGCGCGTCGATGGCGTGCTGACTTTTCGGCGTGGGTTCTCGATTGGTGAAACCGACCGGGTGCTGATCGCTGAAGACATCGTCACGACTGGACTGTCCTTTCGGGAAACTGTCGAAGCACTTCATGAATTACCCGGACGTGTCGTTGGGGGTGCTTGCATCATTGATCGGTCGAATGGTCGTGCAGACGTAGGGTGTACCTTGATCGCTCTCGCCAGTGTCGATTTTCCTGACTACGCGGCAGATCAACTTCCACCAGCGCTCCAGGCAATCGAAGCCGTGAAGCCGGGCAGCAGGGGGCTTGCCTAATGGCCAACCGTATTCGTCTGGGCGTCAATATCGATCATGTCGCAACGATCCGAAACGCCCGGGGAGGTGCTCACCCTGATCCGGAGCGGGCAGCCGCAATAGCGACCGCTGCTGGTGCCGATGGTATCACTTTGCATCTCCGCGAAGACCGTCGCCATATTCGCGACGGTGATCTCAAGTTGATCAAGGCAGCGACTGAGTTACCGATCAATATGGAAATGGCCGCGACGGACGATATGTTGAAGATCGCGCTCGATTTTCGACCGGAGACAGTCATGTTTGTCCCCGAAAAACGAGCTGAGCTCACGACAGAGGGAGGGCTCGACGCCGCCCGGCAGCACAATCACCTCGCACGTTTTGTACGTGTCTTGAAGGAAAACGGCTCGAAGGTTTCGATGTTTATTGAACCGGACCCTGTACAATTGCTCGCCGCGCAGCAAATGGGCGCTGACATTACTGAGTTTCACACAGGCCGTTTCGTAGAACTCTCACTCGCAGGTGAAGCCGACCTCGCAATCGCTGAGCTGGACCGCATAAAGTCTTGTGCGGAGGAGGCGGTTCGTATCGGAATAGAACCTCAAGCGGGCCATGGACTGACCTATGACACCGTCAAACCTATCGCCTCAATCCCGCAATTGACCGAATTGAACATAGGACACTTCCTTGTGGGCGAGGCGGTATTTGTTGGGTTCGAAGCCGCTGTTCGGAAAATGCGTGAACTGATGGATGAAGCGCGCGAAGGGGTGCCTGCGTGATCATCGGTATCGGGAACGATCTCTGTAACATTGAGAGGATTGAGAAGACGCTGGATAGGTGGGGCGAACGCTTTATCAAAAGAGTGTACACGCCCGTTGAGATCGCTAAGGCTGAAAAGCGGCGGCTGAAGGCAGAGACATACGCGAAACGCTTCGCCGCCAAAGAGGCCTGCGCAAAGGCGCTGGGGACAGGGGTTCCGCGGCGCGGGGTGCACTGGACTCATATGGGTGTCGTGAACCTGCCGTCCGGGGCACCTACAATGGCCTTGACCGGGGGCGCAGCGGAGCGCCTTGCCGAGATTTTGCCGAGCGGCCACGACGCACATATTCATCTGACAATTACTGATGATCATCCTTGGGCTCAGGCATTTGTCGTTATCGAAGCCCTGCCGAAGCGTGCAGCATGAAAGCGAAACGACCCAAGCGAACCCGTCTTCGTCGGGCCGGTGCTGATAAGCGACCCGCCTTGTCGAAGCAGGACCTTGGCAAACTTGAAGATATTTTGGGTTACAAGTTCAGCGATAACGCGTTGATCAACATGGCGATGACCCATCCAAGTGCCCTGACCTCGCAGCAGCGATATGAACAGTCGAACCAGCGGCTGGAATTTCTTGGCGATCGGGTGCTGGGGCTCGTCATTGCTGAGAGGCTCTACCTACGGAGACCCGACGAAGCCGAAGGCAAGCTGGCCCCACGTCTGAACCGTCTCGTCCGCAAAGAAGCTTGCGTTGGAGCGGCTGAGCATAAAGGCCTAGGCGAGTTTGTCATGCTCGGTGAAAGCGAGCGGCGCAATGGCGGGTCTAGAAAAGACAAGGTGCTCGGGGACGTTTGCGAGGCGGTTATTGGTGCGATTTACCTCGATGGCGGTCTGACGCCCGCGCGCAAATTCATCGAGTCCGCCTGGCTGCCTGTCTTTGAGCAAAACAAGGCGGGTCGTGTCCGAGATCCGAAAAGCCTCCTGCAGGAGTGGGCGCAAGCGAGGAAGTTTGAGCTACCAAGATACAAAGAAATCGGAAGGACGGGGCCAGATCA
The DNA here is from genome assembly GCA_039033955.1 of Pseudomonadota bacterium. Classification (GTDB taxonomy): domain Bacteria; phylum Pseudomonadota; class Alphaproteobacteria; order Caulobacterales; family Hyphomonadaceae; genus CALLCD01. The sequence continues at coordinate 297,431 of JBCCBQ010000003.1, read as the reverse complement.
TTCTCCTTCATTCTCCGTCGAAGTCGATATTGCCAGTGGCAAGTATAAGGCGACCGGAGAAGGGTCGTCCAAGCAGGATGCCGAACGAGCGGCCGCTGCGAAGCTGTTTGAAGAAGTCGAGGGCGACACGTGAGTGAAGCGGATATCCGCCGGGCAGGCCTCGCGGCAATCATTGGTGCGCCAAATGCCGGCAAGTCGACGCTGACAAACGCCATGGTCGGCGGGAAAGTGTCTATTGTTACACACAAAGTGCAGACAACGCGCTTCCCTCTGCGCGGCGTAGCCATCCACGGTGATGCACAGATTGTACTTATCGATACGCCGGGCATTTTTCGCGCGAAGCGTCGTCTCGACCGGGCCATGGTAAAGGCCGCCTGGGCAGGGACGGGTGATGCTGATGCGATCATGCACATGATAGATGCATCAAGTTGGGTCGCTGAAAGGCGAGGCGATGAGCTGACGCCTGCGCAAACCTTATCGCTGGAGGACGACAGGCGCGTTATTGCGTCCTTGAAGGAGGCCGATCGACAGGTGCTCCTTGTGCTGAACAAGATCGATCTTTTTCCCCATGAAGAAACTTTACCGCTGATTGCTGCGCTTCAAGCCGAAGGCGTCTATGAGGAGATTTTCATTGTGTCAGCGCTTAACGGAGATGGGGTTGATACTCTTATGGATGCGGTCGCCGCGCGAATGCCTTTGGGTACACCGCTCTATCCAGTAGATCAGTCTGCTGACATTCCGATGCGTGTCCTTGCTGCTGAGATCACGCGAGAAAAACTCATGCTTCGCCTGCATCAGGAGCTTCCCTACCAGCTGATGGTTGAGACCGAGAGCTGGAAGGAGCTGAAAGATGGTTCCGTTAGAATTGAGCAAGCGGTCATTGTCGGACGTACAAGCCATAAAGCAATGGCTCTTGGTAAAGGCGGACAAACGATCAAAGCGGTCGGGGCAGCAGCGCGTGAGGAACTCAGCGCATTGCTAGATCGAAAAGTGCATCTCTTCCTTTTCGTAAAGGTCGATGAAAAGTGGCAGGAAAAGCGCGAGCGGTACGTTGATTTCGGCCTCGAATTCGACGTTTAAGTTATCGCGATGGCGAGTTGGACAGACACCGGGTTGATTCTTGGCGGCCGCCGTTTCGGCGAGGGTGGTCTGATCCTGGATGTTCTCACGGAAACGCGGGGTAGGCGAGCAGGGCTAGTATATGGCGGCGCTTCGCGTCGTCGCCGAGGCCAACTCGAAGCCGGTAACACGGTGGAATTGTCCTGGTCTGGCCGACTCGAAGAGCAACTCGGCAGGTTCGATGTGGCTGAGGCAGTTACAGAGCGCGCTGCTGAGCATCTCGATCACCCTCAAGCGCTGGCGGCCATAGCGGCGGTTACCGCAATTCTGCGAGACGCCCTTGAAGAAGGTGATGCTGCTGGCTCATCTATGTACGAAGCGTCTGTGCTGCTGCTGGACATGTTGGGCGAGGATGACGTTTGGCCAGCGCTCTATGTCCGATGGGAAATGGGACTGCTCGCAGCATTAGGATTCGGACTCGATCTCTCCAAATGCGCGGTGTCAGGATCCAATGATGGCCTTACCCATGTCAGCCCAAGGACCGGACGAGCGGTTAAAGGATCAGAAGCCGAAGACTATGTTGACCGACTGTTTGTCCTACCGGCTTTCCTTATTAATTCTGGGGCTGAGGTGTCCGCGGCGTCCGTCGGTGAGGGCCTTCATCTCACAGGTCATTTCCTCGAGCGTCGACTCTACAATCTTCTAAACCGGGCTCCACCGGAATCCCGTGACCTCTTGCTCAGGCGGTTGGAGCGGGCAGAACTTGCAAAGCTACCGGACTAATTAGGCGGATCGACTAGCGAACGCGCTGTCTTATTTTCCGCCGAGCGTGAAAGCCATTGTCGAATTTGGTTATACGGACACCCTGACCGCCCGTGAACGTTTCGCCATGGGTAAATTTGCTTGGAGCGAACGTGGCCGCTGCGCCCCGTGGCAAGCGTTTCCGTGAAAATCGAGTCCGCGCCCCCTTGTATCGACCACGGCGGCTGTAATCTGTGCGCCTCCCACCCATGAACTGAGCGTTGATGACAGCCTCCCCACTCTCGACCGGTGTGATCGGTTGCCATGAGATTCTGGTCAGCTGGTTTAGCTCCATTGGAGCTGTCTCACTGTTCGGAGCAATCGCATTTGCCTCTGCCAGTAACAAGCAAGCAGTAGCGCTCACGATTACGGTTTTTAGCAGTCTCGGCTTGAAACGTGTCATGCGCGGGAACTCCTTCCAGACAACATCCTTCGTGGGTCTGGTCATCCTGCGCTCGCTGAACAATCTCGTCCATTCCTTTCGCCTTCGAAACGAGATTGTGTCGCCCGGCTCCCTTGCTTCCACAACGAAAAGGCCCGCTCCCCAAGGACGAAGGAAGCGAGCCAGTGCCCACCGGGCAAAGGGCAGTACTATACACGCCCGGAAGGGGGACTAGTACTTCTTGAAGCCGCGGTGCTTAGTGAAGGTCTTGCCGTGGAAGCCGCGCTTTCCATGAAAAGATTTTCCGTGAAAGCTCTTATAGCCGTAGTGTTTCTTTCCGTGGAAACTCTTATGGCCGTGTATGCTCTTCCCATGGAAACCCTTTTGTCCGTGGAAGCTTTTTCCATGAAAACTCTTGTGGCCGTAGAACCCTTTGCCGCGCAGTTTCACCGTCTGTAGCCCAATGTCTGCCTGCGAAGTTGTGCTTTCCAGTGTGACGATCTGAGGCGTGTAGCCCGCCTGATTTACGTACGCAGATCCGCTGTTCGCGAAAGCTGCTGGTGCGGCAAAAGTCATTAGGGCGGCGGCTGCAATCAGAATTTTTTGACGTAACATATCGTGTCTCCTTGGTTCTGAGCGTTGCTGATGACCAACAGCTGGGGAGACCTCGGTGGAAGCGCCAAACACGTTGCCTCACCAGACTGAGAGGTGGGCGTATGCCCACTGTTCTCAAACCGGAAAAATTGTTCAAAAACAGCCCATCGCAACTGACGCGAGCGTAACGCCCAGTTTATCGGGCCTGCCTAGCGGCAGGTTTCAGACGACCCAAAATCGAGATGAAAGTGATCCGCGTGGGCGGCATTGTAGTCTGGCCCTAGCGTGACCGAGAACAGTCGGCAGGCGGTTTGGTGGAGCTTCTTCAGGTATTCACCTTCCGGCGACGAGCTGTTCCAGTGCTGTTGAACGTCTACAAGGCGCCCGTCATCCAGTTTCAGACCAGAAATATCGATCGCGTTCGCCATCGCATGTTCGCTGCGGCGACGCGTTCCAGCGATATTTCGGCAGGAGTACGCGCCATAGGTTTCGATCCTCACAACTTTGGCGTCCAATATCTCTTCAGCCAGAGGGACAGCTGCCTGGCGCTCCCACACGTACAAAGCCGCAGCCAAGGGGCAGGTGAGGCTGACCGTTCTGGAATAGGGCGTAAGCGTTCGATCGAGAGTAAGAGCGCCCTGAAAGCCGCAATTCTCACCGGTCACCTCGTCTGCCAGGGGCGTGTATTGAATGCCCGCCTCGTCCAGCGCGCGGAAGCACGCCTCGCGATTATGCTTGAGGTGTGTAAACTTGCGATACGTCGCGAGGCCGATCGGGGCATTCAGATCTATTGGTCGCCATGGGTTGTGCTGCCGCGGTGCAGCAATGTGAAAAACCCACGTCAGGATGCCGACGAGGATCAAGGCAACCCAAAACCGCCAGAGAGAGACCAGATATCTGACATTCTCCATTGGTTAACCAAACTCCGCTCTTTAGTTAATCTACCTTGCGATTCTTGAGTCGCGGGAGGCAGGAGGCTTCAAACACATGTCAGATCTGCTCGACGACGAACCAGACCGTATCATTAGTGAACCGATGAATGAGGCGCTTTCGAAGCGCTATCTGGCCTATGCTTTGTCGACAATCACTGCCCGGGCGCTCCCTGATGTGCGCGACGGAATGAAACCTGTCCAACGACGAATCCTGTACGGCATGAGGGTTCTTCGCCTCGATCCAGAGGGCGGATATCGTAAATGCGCGAAGATTGTCGGCGACGTGATGGGGAACTTCCACCCCCACGGTGACGCATCGATTTATGACGCGCTGGTGCGCCTCGCCCAGAATTTCTCGGTTCGCTATCCGCTCGTCGATGGCCAGGGTAATTTCGGTAATATCGACGGGGATTCCGCGGCGGCCTATCGCTATACCGAAGCGCGGATGACCGAGGCCGCCGAGTTGATGCTCGACGGCCTGAATGAAAACGCCGTCGATTTTCAAGATAATTTTGAGGAAACCGATACCGAGCCAGTCGTCCTGCCGGCCGGCTTCCCAAACCTCCTTGCCAATGGTGCTACCGGAATCGCTGTCGGTATGGCGACAAGCATTCCGCCCCATAATGCAGCTGAAGTCATCGATGCAGCGCTACACCTGATCAAGACACCGAAAGCGACCACAGCAGAGCTGTTGGAGCTGATGCCGGGGCCGGATTTCCCCACCGGCGGTGTCATTGTCGAGCCGAAAGAGCAAATCCTTGAGGCTTATGAGACGGGCAGAGGCGGCTTTCGCGTGCGCGCGCGCTGGGAGACCGAAGATCTTGGCCGCGGCCAATATCAGATCGTTATCACCGAAATTCCCTACCAGGTTCAGAAGTCGAAGCTGATTGAGCGTCTCGCCGAGCTGATTGAGACAAAAAAGACGACACTACTCGCCGATGTGCGCGACGAAAGTGCTGAGGATGTCCGCATCGTGCTGGAACCTCGTTCGCGCACCATTGCGCCGGACGTACTGATGGAGAGCCTCTTCAAGACGAGCGAGTTGGAAAGCCGGTTCTCTCTCAATATGAACGTGCTGCACCAGGGCGCGCCACAGGTCATGGGCTTGAAAGACGTCCTGCGCGCCTACCTGGATCATCGCCGCGAAGTTGTCGTTCGGAGGGCTGAATTCCGCTTGGACAAGATCGAGAAGCGCCTCCACCTGCTCGATGGCTATCTGATCGCCTACCTCAATATAGATGAAGTGATCCGGATTATCCGAGAGGAAGATGACCCGAAGCAGGAAATGATCGATCGGTTCGGGATCACTGAAATCCAGGCCGAAGCCATACTCAATCTTCGTTTGCGGGCCTTACGCAAACTCGAAGAGATGGAAATCAAGGGCGAGCACAAGAAGCTTCAGGAAGAGCGCGAAGAAATCCAGAAACTACTCGGCTCCACTCGCCGCCAGTGGACAGCCGTTGGTGGCCTTCTGAAAGACGCGCGCAAAGCCTTTGATCCCGGCACAGAGCTTGGACGTCGCCGGGCCGCCTTCGATGCAGCTCCAGTGATCGATCTCGATGCAGCTCTGGAAGCCTCAATTCCGAAAGAGCCGATCACCGTTGTCCTGTCCCACAAAGGCTGGATTCGCGGCATGAAGGGCCACGGTCTCGATCTGACGGCGGCGAAGTTCAAGGACGGCGATAGTCTCTTCCTCGCCGAAGAGATGAACACGAACGACAAGCTGATCCTTATGGCCAGCGACGGTCGCGCCTTCACATTGGGAGCAGATAAGCTGCCTGGCGGGAGAGGGCATGGCGAGCCCATCCGACTCTCCATCGACCTCGAAGACAGTGTCGACATCGTTTCCATGTTCAAACTGAACGCCGAGCGGAAACGGATTGTTGCGACAGATGCGGGCTATGGGTTCGTACTTCCGGAGGCCGAGCTGGAATCGACCCGTAAAGCTGGCAAGCAGGCGGTCAACCCACCGTCGGGCGCGGAGCTTTGCGTTTGCGATGTTGTCGAAGGCGATCAGGTCGCCGTGATCGGCACAAACAAAAAACTTCTGATCTTCCCACTTTCAGAGCTGCCGGAAATGAGCCGCGGCAAAGGCGTGAAGCTCCAGTCCTACAAGGGCAAAGATCGTCTCGCTGACATGATGACGTTCAAGGCGGACGAAGGTTTCACTGTTCGCGATGGCGGCGGACGTCAGCGCACATTCCCAGAGTGGAAAGACTGGAAAGGCAAGCGGTCCCAGGCCGGCAAATTGGCACCAAAAGGCTTCCCACGCTCAGGGCGATTTCGCGGATAGCTCTTCAGCTTAAGTGTAGCCAGCGATCGATAAGCCGAACGCCATTATGACCATGACCGTTCTGATCCAGTGCCATGACATCCAACGATTAAGCTCGGTCTGAAGGTCATCCGCTTTTAGGCTGTGATCGGCAAAGCTCGCATTGGCTTTCCTGAAGTAGATAAAGAAAATGGCGAGCGCGGCGAGACATAGGCCAGCAGCTCCAAGTCTGAATGTATTCGCGAGTCCAAACGCCACAGCAGCGACAACACTCAAACCGACCGCCAAGACGGTGAGGGGCGCAAAATAGCGAAAAAGGTGGGGTCCAAGCGTGCTATGCAAACGAAAGAAGTCATCAGGGGCCATGCGCCGCCAATAGGGCACAAGAATAGCCCCCTCCATCAATAGACTGCCGGCGAATAGCCCGATGACGAGCGTAGCGAAGAGCTGGATGAATTCTGTCATGGTGCCACCTTTGTCCAGATATTGGATCGACAAATCGGGCCTAAACAGCCCGTCACCCTGATTGACGCGTCATCAGCCCGTTCAATTGTGGATCGGAAGGTCTTCCCGTCTTCAGGATTGTAAACCGCCCCGCCGCGCCAGTTTTTCTTCGATCGCTCGTACCCCCATACGATGGGGGTCCCGATCAAAGGTCGCGATCTCAGAGCTTCATCTGGGTTACGCGTATCATAGGCGCTGGGGGTTAGGTCCGGGTCCACCCAAACCAGCACGCCGCATGGTGTGCCGTCACCGCAATCAGAAATCTCGACATGTCCATCACCGGCCTCAGTGAGCCACGTCCCGAAAACTGCGTGGCTGTCACCGCAGGCGGGTGCAACCAAAGTCGTTGCAATTAATCCCGATATAAACATTTTCATTCCGACAAACCTCTATTAATATATACGCGTATATTTTAATATTCAAACGATGTCAAATAGGGTGTTCAGAATGAAAGACGGACGAACCAAAGCGCAGAAGACGTCAGAGGAAACTTCGCGGCCTCGTGGCAGGCCTCCGATCAGTTCTGAGCAGCGTGATGATATGCGCTTACGAATTGCGGAAGCGGCGAAGAAGCTGTTCGAGACAGAGGGGTACGGTAAGGTTTCTATGCGCCGTATTGCTGAGAATGTCGGCGTATCGCCAATGACGCTCTACAAATACTACGATGCCAAGATCGATGTTCTGCGGACACTCTGGGCGGATATTTTTGCCCGCGTATTCCACGGACTGGATGAGCTAGATCTGAGCGGTTTGGGCACCGCGGAGCAGTTGCTTGCATTGTCGGAAGCGTACCTTGAATACTGGCTACAGAATACGGAACAGTATCGATTGGTCTTTATGGCAGAGGGCGTCACCCAATCAGATGTAGATCTCTTCGTTGGGAACCCTGAAATCGTCGCTAGGTTTCAAGTATTTATAGAGGCACTATGCGAAACGGAACCTCCCGTCACTTTAACATCTGAGACCAAACTGAAACTGGATACTCTGATCTGTTGCCTGCACGGTATCGCCCACAACCAGATCACCATTAGCGGATACGCATGGTCCGAAGCGCGCGCGATGCTGAACATCGTCATCTCCGGGATCATGAAAAAGTAGGCGATCGCTCAGTTTGCCATCTGCGCCGTCGTCTCTTGGCGAATCCGGACACCATGGGCTACACACTCAAAGCATCTGTTAGGGGGAGCCTATGAACGCGTTACTTATTATTCTCGGTGTAGCCGCTTTGATCGCGGCCATTTTCATTGCGCTTTACAATGGCCTTGTCTCCAAAAGACAGACCGTAAATCAAGCCTTCGCAGACATCGATGTACAGCTAAAGCAGCGCCAGAATTTGATCCCCAACCTGGTTGAGACGGTTAAGGGGTATGCGAGCCACGAGAAAGAGACACTCGACGCTGTGATCAATGCACGCAACAGTGCCGTTAATGCACAAGGTGTTGGCAATGTCGCTGAGGCCGAGGGGGCATTAACAGGCGCACTTGGCAAACTCTTCGCGCTAGCCGAAGCTTATCCAGACTTGAAAGCCAATCAGAACTTCCTTGATCTGCAGGATGAGTTGTCAGTGATCGAAGACAAACTTGCTGCCGCTCGCCGGTTCTTCAATTCCGCTGTTCAGGACTACAATACGGCGACGGAGCAGTTTCCGGGCGTGCTGGTGGCAAACTCCTTTGGGTTTGATCCGCGGGAATTCTTCGATGTCGGTGGCGACCGCGAGGAACTGTCCAGCGTTCCGAAAGTCGGTTTCTAGCCAACCTCCTAGTCAGGGCTTGAACCTTCCAGAAAGCTACGCTGAAGCGTCTGCGAAGCTCACCAGTTTTTGACGATTCTCGTCCCACAGGTGCAGACGCAGACTCTTGAGACTGTTGATAACGGTCAATCGGTTGATCTCGGTAAGTTCGGGATGATCCCGCAATACCTCTGGAAGCCGATAAGACGGAATGCGGCTGTTCAGATGATGCACATGGTGGACGCCGATATAACCGGTCAGCCAGTCGAAAGGCCGCGGCAGATCATAATAGGATGATCCGTGAAGTGCGGCATGCTGCACTTGCCATTCACCATCGCCCGACCAGTGTGTTTCTTCAAATTGATGCTGCACGTAAAAGAGCCAAACTCCGATCGTCGCGGCCAGAAGAGTCGTAGGCAAGATCACAAGGAGCAGTGGAGCCAAGCCCGCAATCCATATCATCAGGACAGCTAAAAGTGCGATGCCGAGATTGGTTCCCATCGCACTAGCCCAATAGCCACGATGCCCCATGAACTCGATGGGAATGCGGTTTTGCAGCATGAACACAAATGCCGGTCCAAGAACGAACAGTGTCAGTGGATTGCGGAATAACCGATATCCGAAGCGGCTCCACGGACCGGCTTTCCGATATTCGGCGACTGTCATCGTATACACGTCGCCAATGCCGCGCTTGTCGAGGTGGCCAGCTCCGGCATGATGCTGCTTATGAGCCTGTTTCCAGGCGTGGTAGGGAGTGACGGTCAAAACGCTGAGCGCCATCCCCGCCCAGTCATTTAGCTTTTTAGACGCAAAGTATGATCCGTGGCCGCAATCATGTTGAACGATGAATATGCGAACCAAAAAAAACGCGGCAGGTACCCAAACAATCGGAGCAAGCCAGTAGCTGAAAGATATCAGCCAGATCCCAAATGCGATCAAAGCGAAGAAGGGAACAATTGTGACTGCAAGGTCAGTAAACGCGTGACGGTGATCGGCGTTTCGATAGGGGAGTAGTCGCACCGCCCAGTCTTTTGCGCTCAAACTTTGAGCATCCGCGATGGCGGTCGCGTCGCGTCGGGCCGATGCAAATCCGTCCATGCTGAATCTCCGATCAGCCTTGTCACACTACATCCTGCTATTTGCGTCCGGTCACAAGCCAGATTCTCATCACTTTGGGGTTATTCGCCTTAGGTGAGTTTCTTGCGATGCCAAGCACCACCCATTTGGGCGTCCTTGTTTGCTAACGGTCTTCATGAGGCGGCCGCAGAGGGTAGCCATGTCGCAAGCGCCGGGATCGCGGCCACCAAGCCGATCATTAATAGCTGCAAACCTATGAATGGAATCGCGCCCCGCCAGATGTCCAGCGTCGCCAGGTCGTCCGGCGCTGCGCCGCGAAGATAGAACAAAGCAAACCCGAAAGGTGGCGTAAGAAAGCTGGTCTGAAGGTTCAGCGCCATCAGTATAGCAAGCCAGACCGGATCGGCCCCCAGAAGTATGAGCGGCGGCGCAACCAAAGGCACCACGACGTAAACAATCTCGATAAAGTCGAGGAAGAAGCCCAGCAGAAACATGACCAGCATGGTGAGAACAAGCGCGCCCCAGAGGCCGCCGGGCGTCGCCTGTAAAAGTCCCATCACCAGTATGTCACCGTCATAGCCACGGAAGACGAGGGCGAAGAGTGAGGCCCCGATCAGAATAAGGAACACCATCGATGTAATATGCACAGCCGAGGTTAGGGCAGGGCCAAACCGTTCCGTCTGCATGAGCACTGCTGCACTTGCGATCAGCCCCGCTACAAAGGTCAGGGTCGCGAATCCGGCGACGATAATTGCAATCTGATCGCCAACGGGAATAGCGTCTCTACCGACCCTCAAATCAGCCAGTTCTGCGAGGATCAGCAAAAGAAAAATCGATCCCAGCCCAGCTAGAATAATCGGTTGCAACTTTGTGTCCGTCTCGTTGCTAAGGCGGAGTCCAGCGAGAAGCACGGCACCGCCAGCCCCAATCGCCGAGGCCTCCGTTGGTGAGGCAATACCGCCAAGGATCGACCCAAGCACAGCCAAAATGAGTAGCAATGGCGCGCCCAGACCGAAGATAATTTCGCGGCTGCTCGGCGGGTCCAGATCTTCAATATTTGTCACTGGCGGGCAGGTGCTCGGCCGCGTGATTGAGAGGAACGCGATATAGGCGAGATATAAGCCAACGAGAACCAAACCCGGTATCAATGCGCCGGCAAACAAGTCTCCGACAGAAACGGCTGAGGGTCGTCCGGCTGCCGCTACACTCGCGCGCTGATTGGCGTTCGAAATCGCATCAGACAATAGAATAAGAACGATAGAAGGCGGAATAATCTGCCCAAGCGTGCCGGACGCTGCGATGGTACCCGATGCGAGCCTTGGATCGTATCCCTGCCGCAACATTGTCGGTAAAGCGATCAGGGTCATCGTGATGACTGTGGCACCAACAATCCCAGTGGAGGCGGCTAACAAAGCTCCCACGATCACTACGGCATACGCCAATCCACCACGCAGCCTGGCGAGCAACCGGCTGGCAATGTGGAGAAGATCTTCTGCGACTTTCGACCGTTCAAGGATCACGCCCATCAGCACAAACAGCGGCACGGCGACGAGCACCTGATTCTCCATTGTGCCAATCATCCGCAATTGGATGAGACGGAGCAGGCCCGTAGGAAATACGCCGAAGCTTGCGCCGATAAGGGCGAATAGGAGCGCGACACCGCCTAGGGTTAAAGCAACCGGGAAACCCGCCAACAAAGCTCCAATGGCGGTCACGAACATCAGGATCGCTAGAAGGACTTCGATTTCCATCAAAGCACCTCGGCGGGGCCGCCCGCATCATTCATCTCGAGTGGTTCAATACCGCGAAGCCCCATCGCCATTTTCAGAGCATTGGAGAGTCCCTGGAGGATTAGAAGGACAGCAAAAGCTGGGATCAGTGTCCGAAATAGAAAGTATAGAGGTAGTCCGTCGCTCTCGCGCGACCCCTCAAAACCCGCCCATGATCTGCCAAGGGAAGGCTCCACCGCCCAGAGCACAAGAATTCCAATTGGAAACACGAAGGCGTAAATGCCTACGAGTTCAATTGCTGCCCGCACGCGTGGTCCGAACTGCCCACGCAGGATATCCACTCGAACATGGGCATCGTCACGAAGTGCGCCAGCGGCACCGAGCAGGAACACGGATGCGAAAGCGTAGATTACCGTTTCATCCAGCCACGAAAAAGCGAGACCGTAGACATGTCGGATGATGACGACGGTGAGCTGGGCTAGCACCATCACAACTGCGGCTAGCATGGCCACGCGTTGCGCGGCCCCCGAAACTCGGTCGAGCGCTCTGTGTGCAGCACCTATCTGCGGGCTTAGAGGTGTGGGCCACAACGGGATCACTAGCGGCAGAAGCAGGACGGGCGAGCTTACAAAGCCCAGCCATCTCAGACCGTCACCAAGTGTAAGAAAAAGCTCAGCCATTAAGTGCCGCCAAGCTCACGGGCGGCATAGAAGGGTCCCTCGGAGACCGACGCCCAGCCTCGCATCTTTTTTAGATTGTCTTCGAAACTCTCATAAATCCGCCGTTCGAGATCACTGCCAGCGCCTGCGCTCGCCCGCACATCCATCGAAATCTCTTGCACTTCGGCCATAACATCGGCGGGGAATTGCCGAAGCTCGGTGCCATGCTCGCGGCGCAATATGTCAAGATGGATTGCGTTTTGAACCGTGAATTCACCGAGGCTTAGATGGTTCACTTCAGAGCAAACAGATCGAATGATAGCCTGCTCAGTGGCGTCGAGGCTTTCCCACGTTTTCAAGTTGATGCCGACAGCGAGCGCAGAGCCCGGTTCATGAAAGCCCGGGCCGTAATAGTACGGGGCTTCTCGATAAAAGCCGAGATAGAAATCATTCCACGGACCAACCCACTCTGTTGCATCGATGGCCCCTGTCTGAAGCGCCTGATAGATTTCACCCCCAGAGAGGGTCACGGCAGCACCACCCAGTTCCCGGACCACTTGTCCACCAAGACCTGGAATGCGCATCTTCAGACCCTGGAAGTCTTCAAGGCTGTTGATTTCCTTTCGGAACCAACCGCCCATCTGGTGTGCTGTGTTCGTGGCCTGAAAGGCGATGATGCCGAATTGTTTGGAAAGTTCTTCCCACAGCTCTTGTCCACCGCCGAAATCAATCCACCCCATGATTTCCTGGGCCGTCATGCCCATAGGCACGGACGTGAAGAAGTTGAACGCGCGGGACTTGGCCTGCCAGTAATATTCGGCACCATGATAAAATTCTACAGAACCGTCCGCGACAGCATCGAACACCTGAAGTGCGCCGACCAGCTCTCCGGCGGCGTGTACGCGGATCTCGATTTGACCGTCGGTCAATTGAGTAATGCGCTCGCCAACGCGTTCTGCTGCCCGGCCGAGGCCCGGCAAGCCCTTCGGCCATGTGGTCACCATGTTGAAGCGCTTACGCCCGCGACTGATAGCAGGCGCAGCAACGGTCTCTGAGGTCTGCTCGCCTTGGCTGCACGCAGCAGCGCCAAATCCCAGCGCCGCAGCTCCCAGCATCTTTCGCCGGCTGATCTTTTTGTCCGTCATAGCCCCGATGCCCTCCCGGCGATCTGTCTTATTGTTGGGCGCGCATCAGCTCCCAAGTTTCGCCGTTTAGGACCTCCAGCGGCCAGAACTGGCGCTTGTAATCCATCTTGGGACTGCCCTCGACCCAATAGCCGAGATAGACGTGGGGGAGACCATGGGTACCCGCGCGCTCGATGTGCTCCAAAATCATGTAATTGCCCAAAGACCGAGAAGAGAGCTTCGGATCGAAATAGCTGTAGACCATCGACAAACCGTCACGCAGCAAATCACTTATCGCCGCCCCAATAAGCGGTGCATCATCTTCCGTACCGTCGCGATACTCGACGATTAGGCTCTTCACGGGGCTTTCACTCACCATATTGGCATAGTCTCGAAAGCTCATATCGGCCATACCGCCTTCTTCATGACGCGCCTGAAGATAACGTCGCAAAAGCCTGTACTGTTCACGGGTCGCAACAGCTCGCACAGGCGTCGCCGTGATACATGAGTTACGAGTGAGCACCCGCCGCCAGCGTTTGGAGAATGTAAAGTCCCTGACGGGCACCCGAACGGACTTACAAGCATTGCAGCGGGGACAAGCAGGACGATAAGCGATGCCTTGCGATCTGCGGAACCCGGATTCGCTCAGCAGGGAATGGACTGCATCAGCGTCGGGTACGGAAAGATTGGTGAAGGCTTTTCGCTCCCGCATGCCGTCCAGATACGGACACGGGGCCGGCGCGGTCATATAGAACCTTAGCGCGCGCCGATAGCCGGACTGAAACAGATGCGAGTCGCCGAATTTCATATCGCTCCAATATGAACACTCATAGACCAAACCGCCAAGGGGCAACTACTGTAAACACCGCCCAGATTAACACGACGAGTGGTCCTCCGTACCTCAAATAATCGGAGAATTTATAATGACCCGGACCCATTACCAGAAGGTTCGTCTGGTAGGCGATCGGCGTCGCAAAACAGCAATTTGCCGCGTAGATCACCGCCAGAACGAACGGTGTGGGGTCTACGCCAAGCTCATGCGCTGTTGATATCGCGACTGGCGTGAATAGGACTGCCGTTGCGGCATTGCTGAGAATATTTGTGAGCACAGCGACGGTAAAGAAAATCGCCGAAAGCACAGCGACAATGCCATAGGGCGACGTGAGCTCGACAATGCTGTGGGCAATCAGCATCATGGCACCGGTCTCTTCCAGAGCGATGCCCATTGCGAGCGCGGCCCCGATCAGCATGAAGATTCGGAGGTCCAGCGACCGCGTCGCCTGTCGTATATTGAGGCACCCGGCCATGATCATCGCCACAGCGCCAGCGACAGCCGCATGCAGTATCGGAACGACTTCGAGCGCTGCGGCGATCACCGTTAGAAGCGCGATCAGTCGCGCCGCCTGAGCCCGCGCCGTCACCGGTATCTCGGTACTCGACCATTCCAGAAGGATGATGTCCTTACTCTGGCGGAGTTCGGTAAAGGCGTCGGCCGGCGCGCAGAGCAGCAGCGTATCTCCAGCCTCAAGCCGTATTTCGTTCAGCTGCGACCGGATCATGCGCGAGCGCCTTTGGATGCCAAGAACGACCGCGCGCGTCAGGCGTCGAAACCCGAGCAGCTCGACGGTACGCCCAGCCATGCGAGACCCGGGCGCAATCACAGCCTCCGCCAGCAAAAGAGACCGCGGTTGACCGCTCGTGTCTTCTGATCCGGGGCCAGAGCGCCACATCTGTTCCAATAAGTCGGGTTTGCTGGTCAGGGCGTCACTGAGGACTTGTCGTGTCGCAGCCACAATCACTAGGTCGCCAGGCTTCAATCGCGTATCTTCAAACGGAGGTAGGATCGCCTGCTCGCCCCGTTGGATCATGCGAACAGTCATGCCGGGAAGATCGGGGAACATTCCGGCGACCGGTGCTTTCCCAGACAGGAAGTGCCCATGGCTCACTTCGATCTGGGCGACATAGTGTTTACCTGATCCGGTTGCGATTTGGCCGGACATGTCCTCCCGTCTTGGCAGAAACAGGCGCGCTGAAAGCGCAAGATAGACGAGCCCGGCAGCCGACAGGATAAGACCTAGAACAGTCAGATCGAAGAACCCAATCGTCACGCCCTCAATGCGCATAAAGGATTCAGCGGCCAGGAGGTTGGTAGAGGTGCCGATCAGCGTTGTCATGCCTGCAAAGACGCTAACAAAGCTTAGCGGCATCATGATGCGTGACGGGCCGATACCCATCCGTGCAGCGATCGCGCTCATGATCGGGAGAAACATGATGACAACTGGCGTGTTGTTTATGAATGCGCTCGTCACGAAGACGGCGGCGAATGCGAGGATCAGCGTCGAATAGGGGCGGGTATCATAGGACTTTATGATGGCCTTACTTGGTCCATCTAGGGCACCGGTCTGAAACAATCCCTGACCCACCACGAGAAGTGCCATGATCGTAATAAGAGCGGGGTTACCGAATCCCTGAAGGATTGCAGTTGGGTCCACCGGCTCGCCGTCGGCTCCCGTTGCGCCCGGGATCTGAAACAGCAGCAGCAGCGAAGCAATAATCCCCGCCGAGATCAGCTCCATAGACCAGCGATCTGTCATATAAAGGACAATGGATGCCGCCACGATTGCGAGGCTCACCCACATTGCCCAGTTCATCTGAACGCCTGAGGACAGGATCGCATCCAGCATTCGGTCTCCACCCGCTATCGATTACAAATGATTAGCGTTCGTCAGCCATGGAGTTCAAGCACAATGCTGATCCGGCGATTGACCGAGGCATGTGGCTGGTTCGGAAGCAGGGGGATCGTATCGGCGAGACCAGTCACGGCCCGAATGCGATCTGCATTTATGCCCGACTGCTCAAGTATGACGCGCGCGGCGTTGGCGCGAGCGGTCGACAGCTCCCAATTGGTAAAGCCCTGCCCAGAGGCCGGAAACGCATCCGTATGGCCTTCAACAGTGATGAGAAATGGGCGACCGCTTAGCGTCTTGGCGACGCTCTCTATTATGCTTGATCCGCTATCGCTTAAGTCCGAGCCGCCATTATCGAAAAGGGGCAGGGCGTTTGCATCGGTGAGTTCAATCCGCAGACCGTTGGTGGTTTCTGTCACTAATATCCGGTCAGCATAGGCCGTCAGGGCTGTGTCGGACGCTATGTCATCTTTCAAGGAAGTAAACTGCGCCCCGGAACTAGCACCAACAGCTACGGCACTGGTCTGTCCGTTGAAATAGGCGGCTATTCCCTGCCGGTTCTCCGCAGTTTGCTCTGTGGAGAGCCACATCAACAAGAAGAAAGCCATCAGGGCGGTGAGGAAATCGGCGTAGGCCAATTTCCACTGGCCGGGACGCCGGGATTCTCCACGGCGCAGGCTCCGGCCCCGACCCGAACGGGCAGAGGAATAAGTTGCCATTTTTTGCAGTCTTTCTGATTGCAGAATGATGACTAACAGAACAGGGTGAATATCGGTTTGGCCAAACGGACGCGATTTCTGTGAAATTTCAACGAAGCTTGCACATTCACTGGCTGTATGTCTGCTTAGGTTCCAACACCTAGAAACGATTCGACGGGGACAAAAAACATATGCTCGAAACTGACTATCTGGTTATTGGAACAGGAGCCGTGGGCATGGCTTTTGTGGACACAATGTTGGACGAGAGCGACGCGTCTTTCATCATGGTCGACCGTCATCACATGCCCGGCGGCCACTGGAATGATGCCTACCCGTTTGTGCGTCTTCATCAGCCATCCGCATTCTATGGCGTCTCGTCGCTCCTGCTAGGTGGCGACCGAATTGATCAGGCAGGATCCAATAAAGGCTACTTTGAACTGGCGACTGGATCAGAGGTCGTAGCTTACTTCGACCGCGTCATGCGAGAGCACCTTTTGCCCTCTGGTCGCGTTCAATATTTTCAGATGTCCGACTTCACCGATGACGGCAAAATCAAGTCTTTGCTCTCCGGCGAGGTCCACGATGTGAAGGTCAGAAAGAAGGTTGTAGACGGCACCTTCTTTTCCACGTCCGTGCCGTCGACCCATCAACGAAAGTACGCCGTCGATGACGCGGTCACTTGTATCCCGCCCAACGATTTGCCGCGCAACGCTGAAAAATTCTCAAGCTACACCGTGATCGGCGGCGGTAAGACAGCGATGGATTCAGTTGTCTGGTTGCTCGACAATGGCGCATCGCCCGACACCATCACGTGGATATGTCCGCGCGCATCTTGGCTAATCAACCGGCGGATCACCCAGCCGGGCAGGCAGTTCTTCAATGACTCGATTGGGGGCGCTGCAGATCAGTTTGAGGCGCTGGGCTCTGCCACTTCGATAAGTGATCTCTTCCATAGGCTTGAGGCCGCCGACATCATGTTCCGGATCGACCAATCGATTGAAC
This sequence comes from Pseudomonadota bacterium, assembly GCA_039033955.1. Classification (GTDB taxonomy): domain Bacteria; phylum Pseudomonadota; class Alphaproteobacteria; order Caulobacterales; family Hyphomonadaceae; genus CALLCD01. The sequence goes on along the minus strand of JBCCBQ010000003.1, from coordinate 280,181 downwards.
CGGAGATGTTTCACTACGCAACGACGTCCATCGGCGAGGTTGAGCAACTTCGCCGTATCGAAAATGTCATCCGCGGAGAGCGCGTGGAGTCGATAAGCACAGACGCAATAGTCATGAAGTCAGGCAACACGATCCCTGCAAGTGCCGATACACTTTATGTCGATTGCACCGCCACAGCAGTTGATTTCATTACAAAACGCGAGATCCCGGTTTTCACATCGGACCGGATTACGCTTCAGCCAGTGTTTGCCCCTCTTGCGAGCTACAGCGCCGCCATCGTTGCCTTCGTTGAGGCCCATTATGATGACGATGATAAGAAAAATATGCTCTGCAAAGCCGTGCCTCTGGCCGATACACCGGCGGAATGGCCTGCATCAATGCTCGGCAACTTGATGAACCAGAATACCTGGTCCCAAGATGAAAAGATGCGTGATTGGACGCAGGCTTGCCGCCTGAACCCGACAGCCGCAGCAGTCAATGATCCGACACCTTTGACAGAAGACGAGAAAGCCATCGTCGGCAGGGTCCGCCAAGCCGTTATCCCAGCTGCCATGAACATCCAGAAACTTATGGCCGCGGAGACGGAGCCCGCCTAAGACGGCAGATAATCGACGATCTCAAGGAGGGCCAGAGATCATGGCGAAGTGTTCGTTTCTCGGGCTAGGCGTGATGGGCTTCCCCATGGCTGGCCATCTCGCGCGTGCTGGACATCAGGTCACGGTCTGGAACAGGACAGCAGCCAAGGCTGCTGATTGGACTGAAAACCACAAAGGCGACGCAGCGGATGATCCGGCGGTCGCCGCTTTCGGCAAAGAATTCGTATTTCTTTGTCTCGGCGACGATCCCGATGTGGAAACTGTTTACAATGCCCTCGAGCCCAGCATCGGAGCTGGGATGATAATCGTTGATCATACCACGGCCAGCGCCGGGCTTGCCCGAAGGCTACACGCCCGGGCAGCGGAGAAGGGAGCCGCGTTCATCGATGCACCAATATCCGGAGGCCAAGCGGGCGCTGAGAACGGTCAGCTCGCCATCATGTGCGGCGGTGACGAGGAGGCGTTTTCCAAAGCCGAACCGGTAATGGCTGCATATGGAAAAGGCATGACCCTGATCGGACCGAGCGGTGCCGGCCAGCTTTGCAAATCCGTCAATCAGATCTGTATTGCGGGCGTCGTTCAAGGCTTGTCGGAAGGACTTGCCTTCGCTGCGAAAAATGACCTCGATGCAGCAAAAGTCATCGCCGCAATTTCCGGTGGAGCTGCCCAAAGTTGGCAGATGGTCAATCGCTGGGAAACCATGATGGCAGACGAGTTCGATCATGGCTTTGCTGTCGATTGGATGCGCAAAGACTTACGTATTGCGCTGGAGGCGGCTCGCGACACCGGCGCAAGCCTGCCGGTTGCCGCACTGGTTGATCAGTTTTACGCCGAAGTACAGGCCATGGGCGGCGCACGGTGGGACACGTCCAGTCTGATCAAGCGACTTCCTAAAAATAGCTAATGCGGCGGCTCGAACTCCATATACGAGACGGTGATCCATTTGAGACCGCGCTGAAGGCCGTCCGCAATATGGATCCCATCGATTTTCACATTCTGCTACCCGAACAGCAGGATCGGAAAATTATCTCCGTATTCCTGCGGGATAACACCAGCCAGAAGCTCGTTGATATTTTGCAGCAGGCGCTGAAGGATGAAAAAGAGTGGCGTCTGGTCGTCACTCCAATAGAGGCGACCTTGCCAAAAATTGAGGAGAGCAAAAAGGCACCAAAGAAGTCGAGCCAGAAGGCCCTCCGAGAAGAGCTGCTTCACGATATCGAGGAAGGGGCTGTCCTCGACCGCGACTTTCTGATCATGGTATTTCTTTCTACCGTCGTTGCAGCGGTCGGGCTGAACTCAAATAGTATCGCCGGCGTGATCGGTGCTATGGTGATTGCGCCGCTGCTCGGACCAATCCTTGGTTTCTCCATGGGAGCCGCGCTTGGAAATTCTGATCTCATTCAGCGCTCCGGCTTAACGTTACTAGCGGGGATTAGCCTTGCGCTCCTCTCTGCCTTCGCGCTGTCCTTTGTCATGCCGCTTGACCTGTCGAGCCGTGAGTTGATCTCCCGGGCCGAGGTGCGCCTGGACGGTGTTGCCCTGTCGCTCGCAGCCGGAGGCGCCGCGGCGCTGTCATTGGCCCGCGGTCAAGGCTCAACCCTTGTGGGGGTGATGGTTGCTGCAGCCTTGCTGCCGCCCGGAGCGGCGACGGGACTATTCCTAGGTGACGGCCATCTCGACCTCGCGTCGCGCGCTGGGTTGTTACTGGCGCTTAACGTCGCCGCGCTCGTTCTGTCAGCTTTGCTTGTTTTCCGCGTGAAAGGCATCCGCCCGTTGACATGGCTCGAACGACAGGCTGCGACCCGGGCGACCCGCATTAACGCACTGATATGGGTTGTTTTCCTGCTCGTCGCCGCGTTCCTGATCATCTATCTCGACCTTGGGGCAACCGTCGAAATCGGTTAGGTTCCGCTATGGCCAAAACTGAGAACAAGACAAAACCCACCGATATCAGCCCTCAGGATTTCGTTGCAGCGGTAGAGCACCCAACTCGCCGCGCAGACGCCGAAGTGTTGCTCGATTTGTTCGCCCGCGTCACAGGCATGACCGCGAAGATGTGGGGCCCGTCCATCATCGGTTACGGCACTTACCACTACAAATACGACAGCGGCCGGGAAGGGGATATGTGCATGACCGGCTTCAGCCCCCGTAAGTCCAACCTCGTCATGTATATTTTGCCGGGATACGCCAAAATGGGAGACATGCTGAACCGCCTCGGCAAGCACAAAATCGGTAAGTCCTGTCTCTACATCAACAAACTCGCCGATATCGATATGGATGTGCTTGAAGAGATCATCGTTGCTGGGCTCGCCGATGTCCGCGAACGCTACGAGACAGTGGAAGACTGAGCACTGACACTTTCGATTCTTTTATTGCCAAGCTAAATCACGCGCCCATGACCTTTGTTGTTGCCGCCTTATACAAGTTCACCGCTTTGCCGGACTTCGCGGACCATAAATCCGCGCTTGAGACGGCATGCGCCGAGGCAGGCGTAAAAGGAACGCTTTTGCTGGCATCCGAAGGCGTCAACGGCACCATCGCCGGCACCCGCTCCGGCATCGATACTGTACTAGCTCATCTTCGTACCATTCCCGGCTGCGCGGACCTCGACCACAAGGAATCCTCGGCAGCTGAGATGCCATTCCTCCGCATGAAGGTGCGTCTCAAAAAAGAGATCGTCACCATGGGGGTTGAGGGCATCGATCCCAATACGACCGTCGGCACTTATGTCGCCCCCGAGGACTGGAATAAGCTGATTTCAGACCCCGATACCGTGATCATTGATACCCGTAATGATTACGAGGTGGGCATCGGCACATTCGAGGGAGCCATAAACCCGGAGACCAAGGCCTTCCGAGACTTTCCGGACTGGTTCCGCGAGTTCCGCAAGACGAACGACAAGCCGAAGGTCGCCATGTTTTGCACAGGTGGAATTCGCTGTGAGAAATCGACGGCCTTCCTGAAGTCCGAGGGTATCGAGGACGTCTACCATCTCAAGGGCGGCATCCTGAAATATCTTGAAACGGTGCCGGAGGACGAGAGCAAATGGGAGGGCGAGTGCTTCGTCTTCGACAGCCGCGTCTCGGTCGGCCACGGCCTAAAGCAGGGCTCCTACGACCAGTGTTTCGCGTGCCGCCGGCCCATCACTGAGGAAGACAAACAAAGCCCCGCTTACGTTAAAGGCGTGTCGTGCCCTGCTTGCATTGCGGAATACTCGGAGGCCGATAAAGCTCGCTTTGCAGAGCGGCAGAAGCAAATCTCTCTCGCTCGAAAGCGGGGCGAAACCCATCTCGGCAGTAATGCTCCAGCATCTGTCGACACCCCGGAGACGGCCGAATGAACCATCCCATTCTCTATTCATTCCGGCGCTGCCCCTATGCCATGCGTGCCCGAATGTCTCTGATCATCGCTAATATAGAGGTGGAATTGCGCGAGGTTGTCCTTCGCAACAAACCGCCAGAGATGCTCGAAGCATCGCCGAAAGGCACGGTTCCGGTCATGATTCCGGACGGTGGCGAAATCCTAGAAGAGAGCCTTGACATAATGCTATGGGCCCTCGGAAAACACGATCCTGAGGGCTGGATTCCGGACATTCATCCGGACACAAAGGCCGCAATTCCGGACACTCTATCCTCGCTCGAAGCCGACTTTAAACCCCGCCTAGATCGGTACAAGTATCCGACACGTTTCGACGAGGAGAGTTCCGAGGATAACCGGGACGCTGGTCTCGCTTGGCTCAATGAGTATCTCTCGCCCCGTCTGACTAATCAGGCCAATCTTTTTGGGGCGCACCGCACCCTGGCAGACATTGGCACGTTTCCGTTCGTTCGCCAGTTCGCCAACACAGACAAGGAGTGGTGGACCAACAACGCGTCAAAACCTCTTCAGGACTGGCTAACCCGTCATGTAGAGAGCGAGCTGTTCACAACCGCTATGGCGAAACATGCTCCGTGGCAAAGTGGCGAGGCGGGTGTTGTGTTTCCAAAATGTCAGGCAGCATGACAACCGGATTGTCAGAGGGTCTGGAAAGGGAAGGCTTTGTTTGGTTTCGCGGCCTATTGGACGAAAAGTCTTGCCACGAAATGGAAGAGACCAGCGATAGCGACGTGTCACCAGGCAGTAGGGCGGCTCCGAATAGCTCATTTGCGAGGAGCATTGCTGCCAACCTCGCCCTGAACGCCGCAGCTGAAAGTCTTGGTTATTCGCCTGCGCCAGTTCGCATTCTTAGCTTTGTAAAATCGGACAGCATGAACTGGGCTTTGCCGTGGCATCAGGATCGTGTCGTGGCAGTGGAAGACAAGGCGGATATCGAAGGTTATTCGAATTGGGCGAAAAAAGACGGCGTCTGGCACTGCGAGCCACCAGTCGAGATATTAGAAAAAATGATATTCGCCAGGATCCACCTCGATCCTGCCGATGCTGCGAACGGTTGTCTTGAGATTGCTCCAGGGACGCATGAACTAGGTGTCATACCTGCAGATGAAGCTAGTAAAATAGCTGCCGAGGCTGACACCCGCTACTGCGCTGCAGAAAGGGGGGATGTACTTTTCGTCAAAGCGCTAACATTACATCGTTCGTCCGCGTCGGAGATGGCCAACCCCCGCAGAGCCATAAGAGTTGATTATGCATCGGCTTGATTGCCCGATCCTTTGAAATGGGCTTTCCAGCATACAAGAGTGTTTGGAGACTCAGTCGTTTCCGAATAAATTACGAGCTGATTTGGAGGATATCATCGTGGGACGCTCGCTTTCGGCTCTGCTGGTGGCTTCTTTTCTCGTTGCCTGCACCACAACAACCTCATTTCTGAACTCGTCCGGCTCCACCATCCGGTTCGAAGAGGACGAGATCGAAATCCGCGCCGTGCTGGCTGCCCAGGCAGCGTCATGGAATCGCGGTGATATCGATGCGTTCATGGAAGGCTACTGGCGCTCAGCTGATCTGCGCTTCGGTTCTGGCGATACCGTCGTAAAGGGGTGGCAGTCGACATTAATGCGCTATCAGAACCGCTATCCGGATGGCGCTGCGATGGGTGAACTCAGCTTCCGGGAGCTAGACGTTGAACTCCTGTCGGACGATGCAGCGGTCGTTCATGGGGCGTGGCAACTGCAAAGGGAAGAAGACACCCCCGGTGGTCTCTTCACCCTGATTTTTCGTGATTTTGGTGACGGGTGGGTAATCGTCAGTGACACCACAACCTCTGGAGAATGAGGCCGCGTTGCCGGCACAAAAAGCGACGTCTGCCGGTGAGCTGACGAAGCTACAGGCATTTGTCGGTCGTCCGGCGTTTACCCAAACAATTACCGGCCTGATTTTCTTCAACGCGATCATCCTCGGGGCGCTGACATTCACTGAGCTTGGCAGTGAGTGGCATCGCCGATTGACGCTTATCGATCATGCTGTGCTCGCCATTTTTGTTGTGGAGATCGGATTGAAGCTGGTCGCGTGGCGTGGCGAGTTCTTCCGAAACGGATGGTACATCTTTGATTTCATTGTAGTAGGCGCGTCCCTGATACCGGCGTCGTCGGGCCTAGCAATTATGCGTGCCTTGAGAGTTTTGAGAATTTTCCGGCTGCTTCACGTCGTTCCAATGATGCGGCGGATCACCGAGGCACTATTCCGGGCGATCCCCGGGATGAGCGCTATCCTCGCGGTGATTGCCCTCATCATCTATGTGAGCGCCGTGATCGCGACGGACACGTTCGGCAGAACGGACAACGAAGAGGTCCAGATGCTCTTCGGTGATCTGCATTCCTCAGCCCTGAGCCTGTTTCAGGTCATGACCATGGATGGCTGGCGAAACGAGGTTGTCCAGAAAGTCATGGATGACGGGCATCCCTATGCGTGGGTCTTTTTCCTGATTTTCATCTTTGTCGCGAGCTTCGCGGTTCTGAACTTGTTTATCGCGTTGTTCGTGGACGCATTGCAGGCCGAACACGATGCCGCTCAGGACGAAATGATGACGGAGCTCGAAGACAAGGCCGAAGATGCCGAAGAAGAGCGCCATAAGATGCTGACACTCCTTGAGTCTCTGAAGGATGAGATCGCCGAGTTACGCCAGAGCATTGAAGGTCGGTCGAACCCGCCTGATTCCAAATAATCGGCAAATTTGTGCAGAGCAGCGATTTCGCCCGACAAACGCCGGAATTCTTGATAGACTCAGCCCATGAGGTTCTGGGAACGCCTTCTGAACACCGGACGCAGCCTGTTTGACATCAGCGATGATGAAACAGAGCTGGAAGTCTACAGTGATTGTGCGCCCGATCCCAACGATGTTGGATTTACGGCAGCCGTCATCGGACTGGGGGCCAAGCTTGCGAAAGCTGACGGGACGGTGACAGAAGATGAAGTTGCTGTATTTATGCAGGTTTTCCAGACAGCCCCCGAGGATGTTCCATCCGTCAGGCGCGTATTCGACCTCGCGCGGCAAACCGTGCGCGGCTATGAGGGCTACGCTCGAAAGATCGGTCGGAAATACAGAAATCGCCCCTGTTTGCTCGAAAGCGTATTGGACGGCCTCTTTTTGATTGCCGGTGCTGATGGGGTGGTGACCGCCGATGAGCTCAATTACCTCGAAACTGTATCGCAAGCGTTCGGCTTCTCTGAAACTGATTTTCGGAGGATAAGGGCGAGCCATTTGGGCCCGGAACCCGGGGATCCATATGCGATACTCGGCGTACCTCACGATGCCGACTTCGACACAATCCGGGTCGCTTACCGCCGCTTAATGGCGGACAATCACCCCGATCGAATTGTCACCAATGGTGCCCCCCGCGAGTTCGAGAATGCGGCGCACGATAAAGCGGCTGCGATTACCTCTGCCTATGCAAAAATCCGTGTGGAACGCGGTTTGCTCGTAAGGCCTGATTGACGAAATGGGCATAACCCCCCACATTAATCGTCTAAGAGGATGAGTCATGACCGCTAATGGCACTGCAGGACCCGCGCCGTTGTTTCTTTCGAGCCTGGTAGCCTTTTTTCAAAGGGGCTGGAATTTGATGGGCCGCCTTATGATTGGCGGACTATTTATCATGGGTGCTGGCATAGTTGCACTCGCGACCGCCGTTCTCGGACTTCTTATCGCATTCGCCGCTATCATTATTCGTTACACACGCAGCGGCGAGGCAGTCTTTCAGCGCAAAAGACGCTCCGGGTCCAAAGATAAAGACGACTTCACCCTTGAAGCCCGGCGAACGCCCCGAGGCTGGACGGTAGAGTAATCAACCCAGACTTTTTCTCGTATTACTTTCAATGACCGCCCTCGTTGGTCTCAAGTAAGCACTGGCGTAACCCACATTTTTCAGGCAGCGCTTTCGACGCAAAACTCCCATGTGACTTTCGGCGAATACTGCTACGTCCTGCCTATGACCCTTCGGGACTTTCTTCTGCTTTTTGCCGTCTGCTTTGTGTGGGGGCTGAACATCGTGATCACACGATGGGTGGTATTTGACGCCGCTGTCCCGCCGATCTTCTTTGCGGCCGTGCGTTTCCTTCTCGTCGGAGCGCTATTGATACCGTTCCTACATCCCGTACCGAAGGATATCAGAACCCTATTTCTCATATCCTTCTTTATCGGATCGGGACACTTCGCGCTTTTGTTCGTTGGGCTTGCCAACGCGGAGGCGAGCGCCGCAGCTATTGTGGGGCAATTGGGCGTGCCTTTCTCGACTTTGATGAGCATGGTTTTCCTGGGGGAGAAAGTTGGTTGGCGTCGCGCTGCGGGGATTTGTCTTGCCTTCGCAGGCGTCACGCTTATCGCCATTGATCCAGAGAGTTTTAGGGTATCGACTGGCCTCCTTTACATCGTAGCATCGGCTTTTATCGGTTCGGTTGGAGGCATCTTGATGAAACGCATGCAACCGATACCGGCGCTCCAACTACAGGCTTGGATCGGCCTGTTCTCCTTTGCTCCACTATTCCTTCTGTCGGCCTTTGTGGAGACGGGCCAATGGCAGGCCTATTCCGGCGGCGGGCTTACCGTATTAGCTGCGACCGCCTTCGCGGTGATTGGCGTGTCTATCTTTGGCCATGGAGGGTTTTATGTCCTCATCAAGAAGTACGATATCTCGCTACTATCGCCGCTCACGCTCATGACGCCGATCTGGGGTGTTGTGCTTAGTATTGTTCTCTTGTCAGAACCGCTCACATTGCAGCTTCTTCTGGGGGCGGTGGTGTCACTTGGCGGTGTCTTTGTGATCGCAGTACGTGCGAATACAAAAATGCCGGAGGCGGCGCTGGGTAAAAAGCTCGGGAGTGGCACGTCGTGAACATCCTTCGTGTAACCAGTCCGAACTGGAACGAACGTAAAGCATCAATCGATATGCTGATGCTGCACTACACCGGCATGGAGACAGGCGAAGCAGCACTGGACCGTCTTTGCGATCCCGAGGCGGCTGTCTCCGCTCATTACATCGTTTGGGAAAATGGAGACATCACTCAACTCGTTGAGGAAGAGAAACGCGCCTGGCACGCCGGTGCTGGCTCCTGGCAGGGTGATACGGATCTGAATTCACACGCTATCGGGATCGAGATCGTGAATGGCGGCCACAATGTGCCCCTGAAGGACGGCACATTACCCCCATATCCAGAGGCACAGATCGATGCCGTGATCGTTCTTTCGAAAGACATAATCGCCCGGCATGGGATCCCTCAAAGTCGGATTGTTGGCCATTCAGATGTCGCGCCCGGTCGAAAAATCGATCCCGGTGAACACTTCCCGTGGGAGCTATTGGCGGAACATGATCTTGGCGTCTGGCCGCCGTCTCCATCGGGCGGGGAAGTCATGGGCGTGGGGCTCGGGCGACACGATACTGGTGAACCGGTTGGTCGCCTCCAGAGGGCCTTGTCCAGGATCGGATATGGAATTGAGCCAACTGACAAGTACGACGAAGACACGGAGAAGGCCGTCGAAGCATTTCAACGTCGCTGGCAACCGGATCGAGTTACAGGGCAGGCGGGCTGGATAACGATTGCGACTGTGGTTGCGGTTGCAGAACTGATCGACGGCTAGGCAGAGAATTCGCGTTTCCAGCGAGTTATGTGACGGATTTTTGTCAAAAGTCGTGTGATGAAATCCACTATTTCACGAAATACCATAAGGTAGGTGCCAAGCGGGATTGACCGCCGCAGCACTATCCTCTTGAACCGCAATCTAAGGGACATGAAGCGGGCTGCTTATGACAGATCAAGCTCCGATCAAGCCAACACTTGATAAGGATCTTGCAAAGATCGACAAAGTGACCCGTGCTACAGGCACGCTCTCTCGATCTATTGTACCGGTCGGCCTTGCTGTAACATTCATTGCGATTTGCACTCTGATGACGCTGGCATTCACCGGCAATTATCAGGGGTCGTTGCTAATCGGAGTGGCGGCCGGGATCGGTGCCTATATGGCGCTGAATATTGGTGCCAATGATGTTGCGAACAATGTCGGTCCAGCCGTTGGGTCTCGCGCGCTATCCCTTGTCGGCGCGCTTGTCATCGCCGCCGTATTCGAAAGCGCGGGTGCGCTGATAGCGGGCGGCGATGTGGTTGGCACAATCTCAAAGGGGATCATTGATCCGAGCCAGGTTGCCGACTCGCAGGTTTTCGTCACGTTGATGATGTCGGCTCTCGTCTCCGCCGCACTTTGGATCAACATTGCGACCATCGTCGGTGCACCAGTCTCTACGACCCACTCGATCGTTGGGGGTGTGGCCGGGGCTGGAATAGCGGCCGCAGGAATCGGTGCGGTCGATTGGGAGACGATGGCTCAGATCGCAGCCAGCTGGGTGATATCACCTCTGCTTGGTGGGATTATCGCGGCTGGTTTCCTCGCCTTCATCAAGACGGCGATCATCTACCGAGACGACAAAATTGCTGCTGCTCGCCGCTGGGTACCTGTGCTCGTCGCCATCATGGCGGGGGCTTTCGCCGCCTATCTAGCGATGAAGGGCCTGAAGAAGATCATTTCAATCGAGCTGTCACAGGCGATACTGATTGGTGTTGCGACGTTTGTGACCTGTTGGATCGTGACGCATCCACTCATCAAACGGCAATCGGAGGGGATGGAAAACCGAAATCACTCCCTTCGTCAGTTATTCAAAATACCACTTATCTTCTCAGCGGCGCTGCTTTCGTTTGCCCATGGCGCAAACGATGTGGCCAATGCAATTGGCCCGCTCGCAGCAATCGTCTCGACGGTTCAGTCTGGCGAAGTGGCATCCTCGGTAGGTATCCCGCTTTGGGTAATGCTCATCGGTGCCGGAGGCATTTCCTTCGGACTGGTACTTTTCGGTCCCAAGCTCATCAATATGGTGGGCGCGCAAATTACCAAGCTCAACCCCATGCGAGCTTTCTGCGTGGCGCTCTCCGCGGCCATAACCGTCATCATTGCCTCTGCGCTTGGATTACCCGTGAGTTCAACGCACATCGCGGTTGGCGCTGTGTTTGGCGTTGGCTTCTTCCGCGAGTGGTATACGGCGAACTCTAAGCGCCGCCGAGAATATGTCAGGCGGAATGCATCAAATGCGATACCGGCGAGTGAACGCCCCAGCCATATTGGCAAGCGCCGCCGCCTCGTACGTCGACAGCATTTCCTCACGATCATCGCCGCTTGGTTGATCACGGTCCCGATGGCCGCACTATTGTCTGGTGGGCTTTATCTCGGGTTCCAGGCGTTTTTCTAAAAGCGCTCGATTCCGCATCGTGTTTTCATTATAAAGCGGCAGGCCAGACGGTCGGGCAGTCGCTGGTGCGCTTCGGCGCACTGGAGGAAAGTCCGGGCTCCATGGAAACAAGGTGGCGGATAACGTCCGCCCGGCGAGAGCCGAGGGAAAGTGCCACAGAGAGCAGACCGCCCGCGTCAGACGCGGGTAAGGGTGAAAGGGTGCGGTAAGAGCGCACCGCGCGAACCGAGAGGCAAGCGGCAAGGTAAACCCCACCTGGAGCAAGACCGAATAGGGGGCACATATGGGCCGTTTTCAGCCCGTGCCCCGGGTGTGTCGCGCGAGGCGGCGGGCAACCGTCGTCCCAGAGGAATGGCTGCCGAACCCGAAAGGGGGAACAGAACCCGGCTTACAGACCGTCTGGCCTATTCGTCCGCTGCTTCGAAGCCGTCGACAGCAAAGCGAGTCCTCAAAAGTTGAGCGTCGCCGTAATGAACCGGCATAGTATTCTCTGGACGGGCACCAACGAGAAAATCCGCCGACGGGGGCAGCCCGTAAGTGTAGCTCGAAATATTCACGCCCGGAAAATTCGTTCCAGCCGGGAACGTCAGCTCCAGCGAAATCGTTCTACAGGATCGACCGAAGCATCCGACACTTTGAAGCGCGGTGTCTGTTAAGTCGATATCCTCGCCATTCACTCTGGCTTCAACGGGATTAATCTCAGACGGCCAGCTGATCCGGGTATCATTGGCATCTGGAGCTTCAATCTGAAGGGCAATCGTCCGGGTCTTCGGCGTTGACGTATCAAGGACAATACTGATGTTCAGTCCGTGATCGATTTCCGGAGCTGGCGCGACGAATGTTTCCCTTGATCCTCCGGGACGTTCGCGGCGTTCAAAGTCAGCTACCGCCTTGAACGCGTCTGGAAGCGGCCCGTTTGCAGGCAGTGACCAAACCGGCGCTCCATTGCTGACGTCATCCTGAATATGGAGAATATTGAAGCCTCGCGGCGCTTCGACCGTATGGGCCGGAACGAGCATGCTGCCTACGAAGAAAATCGCGGCAAGTATGCCCGGTGCGGCTAATACAAAGCGCCGCTCACCCTTCGTGGTCAGTCCCGCCTCTGGCCAGATGGTAGGAACAAGGGTGATAAACGCGGCTCCAAGTACAAATGCGAAAGGTGCAGACGCCTCGATAAGCAACCCCGTTTCTCCAACGGCTGTCGTGGGAAACGTGATTGCAACGAAAATTAGAAGTCCAATGCCCGCTACGATCTCACCGGGCCTCTGGCGATCCATTAGAAGCAGAACGGAGGCCCCGGCGAAGAAGAGAGATGCGAACGCAAAACTGCTCCCCGACCCCGTCACAAAGAAGAACGCCAATCCCCCAAGAGCGCTGAACCAGAACCACGCGCTAGCGTATAAATCCGGCTTGGGGACACCCCTTGCAAGAACAACATATGACGCCAAACACCCCAGCAGCATGGCGGCTGCATGCAGGCCGCGAAGCGCTGTAGGATAGGCTGATCCGAAGAGCTGATCAGTGCGCAGCGTACCAACCAGCATCGTTGACGCGATCGCCAAAATCAGCCCCAAGAGTAAAGCGAGCGGTGGTGCGGTGGCGGCGCGGATCAGTGTTTTTCGGGACCCACGAATTGTCATCAGCGTCAACGGCGCGAGCATTCCGAGCACTAGGAAAGTGCCGCCCAACCAAACAGGGATTACGAGAAGGATCCGGCCGACAATATCGGCATAGAGCAACTGCTCTTCCGGCTCATCGGCAATATCTCGGCCGTTTAAAAATGCCTCAGTGATCGAAAGCGCATTCGCACCGAGATTGAACAGCGCTCGCTTATCCATGTTTTCAAGATTGTCACCGGGCGTGTGGTAGAAGGAAACACCGCCCGCATAAGCGAGGTTCGCCGCATCAATCGGAAGTGTCAGAAACTCCGTCATATCCGTATCGTTGGGCAGCAATTCATAGATGTCTGCGTTTAGAGAGTTCGACACTGGCAGTCGCGTTTCGCTGATGAGCGCGGCGATGTCCCGACCGTTGGGCCTGCTGGTCTGGATGAGTGATGCCAGGCCGCGCACGCCCCGCGCTTCCATATTAACGACCGCACCGATCTGGCGCGCCAGCGGATCATCATTCGCAAACATATGCGCGCCCACAAGTCCGGTTTCTTCGCCATCGGTGATTAGAACCAAAAGTGGCCGGTCGAGCGCCCGGTCCTTCAGGACCGCTGCGATTTCCAGGCTTGATGCATAGCCCGCACCGTCATCTGATGCGCCAGGCCCCGCCGGCACGCTGTCATAGTGCGACGCGATCATCACGGCATTCGACCCCGGCTCCGTCACCCAGAAACCGATGTTCTGAAGCCGCATACACCGCGCTTGGCTCCTGAAAGAGCGGCAGTGAAATTCATCTCTCAAAAAAAACTCGAAGCCGAGCGCTTCAATCTCTGAGATCAGCCGATCACGTACGCCATCATTGGCGTCTGTATCAACAGGGTGCGGAGTTTCATTACCGAGGATACGTTCCAGTCTCTCGAAGGCTCTATCGGTTTGAAAGGGATGACCGGAATCGACGGCTGGAGGTTCAGCAAGAACACCGCGAAACATATATGCGATCACCAAAACCAGCGCGAGCGCCACCAGTTTTCCGGTCGGAGAATCCATCATGTCACGCCACCACTTTCCCTACGAGGCAAGTGTGCTGTTGATTTTGAGCAAGTCAAATCAGGTCGTGGCCATTACGTCGACCAGTGCATCCACTTCCGCATCTGTCGTCGACCACGCACAGACGAAGCGATAGCAGCCACCAGGCCACGGATAGAACTTTGCACCGGATGACTGCAGCTTATCCGCAATTGAATCAGGAAGCGCTACGAATACCTCGTTACCATCAACCGGATAGCGAAGTTCTACCCCCGGCAGGACGCAAAGCGCTTCTGCAAGGCGTTTCGCCTGAGTGTTGGCCTTGCCGGAGAGGGTCAGCCATAAGTTATCCGTCAACAGAGCTTCCGCCTGCGCCGCTAGAAAGCGCATCTTCGGCGGCATGTGACCGGAACGTTTTGCCCGCGCCTGCAGCTCGCCGAACTTTTTTCTCATGTCTCCAAAAAGTAGGATGAGTTCACACCCAATGGCTCCAGTCTTGGTAAGGCCAAGCGTCAAAATATCCACGTCGGCTTTCCAGCTCATTTCCGCTGGTGAGGCCCCGGTGAAAACGAGTGCGTTGCCAAGGCGTGCGCCATCAAGGTGAACACGTAAACCCGCGGCATGGGCAAGTTCAGCATAATGAGCAATTTGATCAACGGGATAGGCGGCACCACTCTCGGTCAAATTGGTAAGTGATAAGACATGGGGCGGCGTTTCATGAACAAAGTCTCTTTGAATGCCAGCGAGCGCGTTTTGTAGGGCAGCCTCATCAATCCGCGCAGCGTCGCCTGGTAGAAGTGCTAGTTTGCCGCCTCCAGTGAAAAATTCGGGCGCGCCGCGTTCATCGCGTTCGATATGTGCCTCTTTATGGCAAAGGATCGATCCAGTCGGCGGACAGATGAGCGAAAGTGCTAGTGAATTCGACGCCGTTCCGCTGGCGCAGATCCAGAAGTCAAAATCGTTCGTCTCAAGAGTGTCGGCAAGAAGCGAGCGAACCCGCTCGGTGGTGCTGTCGTTTCCGTATGATCCTTCCATGCCGGAGTTCACGCGCGATAATGCCTCAATGAGGGAAGGGTGCGCTGGTGCAGATGTATCAGACGAAAAATCCATCAGGAGAGTTCAACATCCGGCGTTTGCCACATCAGATGTTGCCCGCCATCAGCAGCGATCATTTGCCCGGTCACACTTTTCGCATCAATTAGATATCTCATTGCACGGACAATCTCTTCAGGGCTCGATCCCTTTTGCGTAAGCGTATTCTTCGCTTCGTCAGCAAAGACATCATCACTCTGGTGAATGCTTGCGAGCGTTGGTCCGGGCCCAATTGCGTTCACGCGAATGTTTGGCGCGAGTGCCTGTGCCAAGGTGCGGGTTGCCGTCCAAAGAGCAGACTTGGAAAGCGTGTAGGTAAAAAATGTCGGGTTCAGCTTCCAGACCCGTTGATCAATCAGGTTGATAATGACGCCGTCGGTTTGATCCGGTAGTTGCGCCGAGAACATCTGCGCCAGGTGAACTGGGGCATGCAGATTGATGTCGAAGTGAAAGTCCCAATCGCGCGATGTGAAGGTTTGGGCTGTATCCGGTTCGAATGTTGAGGCTGAGTTGATGAGCAACGAGACCGGTCCGCCAAGACGTTCTCCTGTCTCGGCAATCAGCCCCGCGCGCGACTCCACATCCCCAAGATCAGCCTGGACAGTCGCCGCACGCCCTCCTGCTTTTTCTATTTCAGAGACAGTGTGGTCTGCGCCCGTTGATGATGTTCGGTAGTGAACCCCAACGGCCCAACCATCTGCACCTAGAGCTTCAGCCATGGCTTTACCAAGCCGAGCCCCCGATCCTGTTACCAAAGCTATGCGGCGCTCAGACACCGATTGCTGCCCTAATGTTCCAACCATTGACGAGCCCATAGATATACACGGTGTAGATCAACAGCATGGCGATGCCGGCCAGTCTCCCAATCCGCAGACGCAGGAAGATAAGCATGCCCAGCAGTAGGGCAGCGATAGCCATCGCCCAATGATCGTAATTGTTGAATGAAGGCGATGCGGTCAGTGGTCCGAAAAGCGAAACTAAACCGCCGGCTCCCAGAATGTTGAATATGTTGGAACCCAAAACATTGCCAACAAGAACGTCCGTCTTGGATCTGAACGCGGCGGCCACGCCCGCGCCGATCTCCGGCAATGAAGTGCCAATTGCGAGAAGCGTCAGACCAATGAACTCCTGCGGGACGCCATAAAACTCCGCGATCTCAACGCCGCCGTCGACGATAAGCTGTGCGCCGAGGGGAAGGCCAATAATGCCCACAAGTGTGAAACCTGCAGCTTTGATCAGTCCCGCGGATGACGAGCCTGCCGCCTCAACGCCCGTATCAACACCCGCATCCGTCGCTGCCTTCGCTGCGATAAGGGTGAAGATCGCATAGCCAATGAGCGCGATGAGAAATAATCCGGCGACTGAGGAGGTCAGCCCCATCGTTGAAAGAAAGGCAATCCAGGCGATCGTTGCCAACGCCATAGCGATCCATGCTGTGCCTTGACCCCAGCTGCCAGTACGGATCGGCGCAATGATAGCGGGAAGTGAGAGCACGAGCAGCACATTGGCGATGTTTGAGCCGACAATATTGCCAAGTGCGAGATTGGGGTGACTGTTTCTGGCGGCATCAAGTGCCACGATCATTTCAGGAGCGGATGTCCCAAAGCCGACGATAAAGATGCCTGCCACCAGGGGGGACAGGCCCAATCTCGAACCGATCGCCACGGCCCCGGTCACAAGCAGATCACCTGCAATAGCGAGCAGCACTAGGCCGCCAATCAGGGAGACGATAAGTGCAAGCTCAGGCATGAAGGGGGGTGTTCGCGCGGGTCACGAACGCAACCGTCCTAGTCGATGCGTCTGAAGTCAATAAAATTCAGGAGTCCGAAAACGGCAAAGGTAATGCCTATCGCAATGAGTGCAGCCATATCGCGGTTGTTTCCTTATCTCGACTAGGACGGTAACTAGCGTGTCACTGTATGATTGGCGAGGTATTTCATGAGAAATATTACAGCATCGTGAGCATTCTCCAGAAAGCACGACAAGGCCTGTTTCACACCTGGTTTCGGTTATCGCGCCCCATGACACTCGGCGTGCGCGGGCTTGTGGAGAATGAAAATGATCAAGTGCTGTTGGTCCGCCACACATATACAGCGGGGCTCTATCTTCCAGGAGGTGGAGTGGAGAAGGCCGAACCAGCCCATCAGGCTCTTGAACGCGAACTGGTCGAAGAGGCAGGCGTTCAAATCAACTCAGACGCTGAATTAATTGGTGTTTTTTCTAATCATGCCGTGATGCGGAACGACCACGTACTGTTCTACCGCGTCCGGGAATGGACGCAGGTGCCTGTAATTGACAGAGGGGAGATAGCTGAAATCGTGTGGGCTAGTCCCAGTAATCCACCGAGTGAAGCGACACCCGGGACCGGCCGTCGGTTATTGGAGGTGTATGGCGGTCAAACACCGTCCCATCACTGGTAGCGCTACAGTATCTGCGCTTCAGCGAAGGCCAGCAGGGCGGGCAGCAGCATAAACGCTACAAAGCCGAGCAAAGTGAGCCTGGGACGCGATCGGGACGGAAGGTGATTCGTAACCATGTTGAAAGCATCGTCCTCAAATGTGACGACGATTGGCCACCCGCGCGGCATCATAACGACCCGGATTAACTCGCGATTAAACTCGTTTGATCATACAGGTGCCATTCGCGTTTCCCCTTCGCGGATGTGTAGAGTTGTAGAGCCCACGGTCGCTTCGTATTTCGAAGCGGCCGTTTCTCGTTTCAGGTGGCAGGTTTTGCCCGCGCAGCCGCAATGTATTGCCAGCCTGTATAAAGCGATAGAAGGCAACCAATAACAAATAGAAGCAAACTAGCGGTAGCGATCATTTGAGATATGTTCTGCACATCACCGGTCGCTGCGATATCTCCAAAAATGCGAGCCGTGGCTAGAAGGATACCCGCAAGGCCAACCATCACGATCGCGGTTTTCGCTTTCGCCGCCGCACTCGCCTTCAAACTTACATCCGGTCGGCTCGCGCGTAATCTCATAATATAAAGATCGCGTACCGATAGGCATATCACTCCCAGAATACTTACGCCCCAACTGTCCGGAAACATGCCGATGAGAACAAAGAAAACGATGATCTTGTCTGCCCATAGGTCCAGTTTTGCGCCAAAGTCAGATGTCGCATTCAGGCTGCGAGCGACAAACCCGTCCAACCAATCGGTGAGGCATGCCACCGTGAATATCCAGAACGCTAGATAAAGAGAGTTCGCCTGCGTGGTGCTTGCTCCCTCCGGCGCAGTCGCCGTCCACACAAGCCAAGCAACAACTGGAGCTGCACCAATCCTGAGAAGTGTTAGCGCATTAGGTAGCCATTTCAGGTCCATGGCTCAGCCTCCGTGGAAATGGCCGTAAATCCGTTCCGCCAGTGCCTGATTGATTCCATCGACACTGGCAATATCGGCAAGTTTGGCTCTGGAAACGCCCCGCGCTGATCCAAACCGATGCAGCAGCGCCTTCTTTCGGCTTGGGCCAATCCCATCGATCTCGTCCAAGGGGTTTTTCTTCATTGCTGCCGAGCGCTTATTCCGATGCGCACCTATGGCCCAGCGGTGTGCTTCGTCTCGAAGCCGTTGAAGATAATAAAGTACCGGTGCGTTTTGAGGCAATTGAAAGGGAGCCTTACCAGGTCTGAAAAACTTCTCTCGACCAGCGTTACGGTCAGGCCCCTTGGCGATAGAAACCAAGGTCACGTCGTCAAGCCCCAGATCAATTTCGCGGAGTGTCTCTAGCACGACGGATAATTGTCCAAGCCCGCCGTCAATCAACACCAGATCGGGATAGGTCTCCAGATCTCGTATCGCCTTGCCAGACTCCTCAGCCTCTTTCTGAAGTCTCGAAAACCGCCGGCGCATGACCTCCCGCATCATTGCATAGTCGTCGCCCGGTTCTGTACCTTCATCTTTGATGTTGAATTTCCGGTACTGGCTTTTCAGGAAGCCTTCCGGCCCCGCCACCACCATACCGCCGACCGCGTTCGATCCTTGAATATGAGAGTTATCATAGACTTCGATCCGCTTTGGCGGTTCCGGCAGATCAAATGTCTTCGCGACCTCTTTCAGCAGTCTTTGCTGACTAGCGCTCTCTGCAAGTTTGCGCGCAAGAGCCTCCTCAGCATTCCGAGAAGCCTGCACCACAAGCTCCCGCTTCGAACCTCGCTGCGGCGCGCGGATCTCTACCTTATGGTCGGCGCGTAGTTCCAGGGCTTCGGCAATTAGCTCTGCCTGGCCCGGCTGGTGGCACGTCAGAATATGGCGAGGGGCCGGGCGGTCATCATAAAACTGAACAATAAACGCGGCCAGGATCTCCTCCGTCGTCGCATCTCGTTCGTGGCGAGGATAGTACGCCATTGTCCCCCAGTTTTGCCCCGCGCGAATAAAGAAAACCTGTACGCAGGACTGTCCGCCCTCCAGAGCCACTGCAAAGATGTCTGCCTCTTCAAGGCCATCAGGGTTGATGTCCTGACTTGCTCGAACATGGGCGAGCGCGCGTATTCGATCGCGCAGCCGGGCGGCTTTCTCAAACTCCAGCGCATTGGACGCCGCTTCCATTTCTGCAGCCAGCTGATCTTGCAGCGCCGCCGATTTGCCCCTTAGGAAGTCTGCTGCCTGATCGATGAGGGCGTTGTATTCTTCCAAGGTAATTTTGCCAAAGCAAAGTCCCGCACACCGTTTCATCCCGTAGTAGATACAAGGTCTGCCATTCTTGCCGTCATACTGATCATGACAGGCACCTACCAGAAACGCCTTCTGCAGTGTATCCAGTGTCCGTTTCACAGCTCCTGCGCTCGCAAACGGGCCGAAATAGTCACCTTTGATAGACTTGGCTCCGCGGTGTTTGATGATGCGGGGTGCCTCGGTATCCCTCGCAATGAGTATGTAGGGGAACGACTTGTCGTCGCGCAGCAAGATGTTGAACCGAGGCTTCAGGGACTTGATGAGATTGGCTTCCAGGAGAAGCGCTTCGGTCTCGGTTTCCGTAACGACGAATTCCATCCGCGCTGTCACAGAGATCATCAAGGCGATGCGTTGAGTGTGCCCGCCAAGTTTAGCGTAGTTCGCGACCCTGTTTTTCAGATTACGTGCCTTGCCGACATAGAGCACTTCCTCATCAGCACCGAACATTCGATAGACGCCGGGCTTCGCCGGAAGGCGCTTGAGGTTATCTTTGATAACGTCAACGCCGCGCAAGCGCGGGGTAACCGGGGCAGTGGTAGAATCCATACCCCGTATTTAACTCATTTTCGGATCAGGCGAAGCCGTCTTTACGACGTCTGGCTTAGGAGACGGTATCAACCGCGACATCAACGGCGAATGTGAACATCATCAAGACAGCCGCAGCGAACATGAACGTCTTGAAAGTGCTAAGCTCTTCCCGTTCGCCAAGGGTTTTGAATGCCGTTGCACGCGAGGGATTCCGCAAGCCAAGCAGGAGGCATGTCGCGCTCAGCATCATCAGCGCATAAAGCTGCTCGTTGAAACTCAGTAAGTTCCAAGACGCTTGCAAATGGCTGGTGATGAACGTGGTTTCCTCAACCAGCTCATTCCAGAAGCGCTCAATTATTTCCATGTCGTCCTCCGGCTTCCTTACCGGCCCCTCCGTCATATATGCCACGGATGGCTGAAAATATGGTAAATTAGAACGCTGAATTTTCTCGATTATTGCTCACAAAACCGGATAAAATCGGACAACTTGCCTAATGATCTCAATGGGCATATTCGATACGCTGTTGAAGAAAGGAAAGTATCGAAATGCCAGCGCATCTGGATCTCAGCGAGGCAGTCAATCGTGTCCAACCCTCCGCGACAATTGCCGTAACGACCAAAGCCTCCGAGTTGAAACGGGCAGGGGCAGACGTCATTGGCTTAGGGGCTGGCGAACCCGATTTCGATACGCCGGAAAACATCAAGGACGCCGCGCTTAAGGCTCTTAAGGACGGCAAAACCAAGTACACCCCAGCCGATGGTATTCCTGAGCTAAAAGAGGCTATTTGCGCGAAGTTCGAACGCGACAACGGCCTGAGCTACACCCCCGCTCAGATCAACGTCTCCCCTGGTGGAAAGGCTGTCATCTTCAATGCATTCATTGCGACGCTCAATCCGGGTGACGAAGTAATTGTGCCTGCGCCTTACTGGGTAAGTTATCCAGAAATGGTTCGAATCACGGGTGCTAAGCCGGTCACGGTTCCTTGCGGACCGAATGCGAATTACAAGCTGACGCCGGACGCTCTGGAAGCCGCCATTACCCCAAACACCAAATGGCTTGTTCTGAACTCACCGTCGAACCCGACCGGTGCTGCGTACACCGAGGCGGAGCTGCGCGGGCTCGCCGATGTGCTTATGAAACACCCTCAAGTTTGGGTGCTCACGGACGACATGTACGAGCACTTGGTGTACGACGATTTCCAATTCCGCACGATCGCGCAGGTGGAACCCGGTCTTTACGATCGCACCCTGACAATGAATGGCGTTTCAAAAGCCTATGCGATGACAGGTTGGCGCATCGGCTATGCCGCCGGTCCTCAAGAGTTGATCGCGGCGATGCGGAAGGTGATGAGCCAGTCGACGTCTAACCCGTGCTCGATTTCCCAATGGGCAAGCGTCGAAGCGCTGAACGGCCCTCAGGATTTTCTTCCCGAACGCAATGCCGCCTTCAAACAGCGCCGGGATATGGTCGTTACGGAGCTAAACAAAGCAGATGGGCTGGTATGCGGCACGCCGGATGGTGCCTTTTACGTTTACCCAACATGTGCTGGCGTCATCGGAAAGAGATCGCCCGCAGGCAAGCTGATTGAAACAGATGAAGACTTCTGCACGGCGCTACTCGAAGAAGAATTGGTCGCAGCTGTCTTTGGCGGTGCATTCGGGCTGTCACCGGCCTTCCGGGTCTCTTATGCGACATCCACCGAAGCATTGACCGAGGCCTGCAAGCGAATTCAGCGGTTCTGCGCCTCGTTGACGACGTAACCATCGGATAAAAAAAGGCCGGGCTGCGGTGAACGCGCCCGGCCTTTGAGTCCGTGATCGGGCCTTGGGGAGGAAACAACAACCGCGCTATAAAGGCGGCGTGAACCCGATCAGCAGCAGATATATGTTGATGTCGACACAATGCACCCCATCAGGTGCAGAATATCTGTGAAAAATCGATTATGTTCTGTTTTCAAACAGGTTTTGCCTTGCCCAGATTGGCTTTGCGTAGTGGCTCTATCTGTTCGGTAAGGAAGTCGCGGAATGCAGCAATGCGTTTCGAGCGCCGTAGATCACTCGGATAGATATAGAAAAGCTCGAAACTCGGGCCCGGATAGTTCCCGAGCACCTGCACGAGATCAGGCATCGTCGCCGCCATGTAGTCCGGCACATCTGCGATACCGAGCCCGGCTTTAACGGCCCGCAGCATAGCGAATACGTTGTTCACCCTAAGCGTAGGTTCCCGCGGTCGCTTGTCATCCCGGCCAATGCGCTGAGCCCAGTTCACATCCTGCATGGGTGAGCGCTCATCGCCGTAAGAGACAATCATATGATGATCGAGGTCCTCCGGCGCTTTCGGAGTACCGTACTTCTCCAAATAGCTCGGGGCCGCATAGAGGCTCATGCCCACATTGGTGAGTTTGCGCTGAATAAGATCTGCCTTGTCAGCCGCCCAAAGGCGTATCGCGCACTCAGCCTCCAGCTTCAGGAGATCATACTCGCGATCATCCAGCCGCAGATCCAGCCGAAGGTGCGGATATTTCTCAATAAAGGCACCAAGGCGTGGCACGAGCCAGGTCGATCCGAAAGCCACCGGAGCCGTAACTATCAGGTCGCCCTGAGGTGTCTCATGTTGGTCGCGTAGGGTCGACAGTGCCGTTTGCGCTGCCGATGCCATCTCAACTGTCGATTTATGCAAGGCGTGGCCGGCATCAGTGAGGACGAGGCCCCGCGCATGGCGTTGGAAGAGCGAGACGCCAAGATGCTCCTCCAGTGCAGCTATCTGCCGGGACACGGCCGACTGCGAGATATCGAGCACTTCGCCAGCAGCTGTCAGGCTGCCAGCTTCTGCCGCTGCATGGAAGGATTTCAGCTTGTCCCAGTCCATATCGCCTTATGGGCTGGAATAGCCGGAAGTATCAAGACAAAGCGGAATTATTCGGCTGCAGGGCGAATATCGTCATTCGCTTCCTCAGGAAAATCTATATAGTCGAGATCGTCATCATTTGGCCGACCTAGGCGTTCTTGAACCCGAGCGACCAGTCGCCGTCGAACGCGGGCAAGTCGTTCAGGAACAGCGAGCCAGACGGGCGTCACGATCAAGGTCATGATCGTAGAAAAGCTGAGGCCAAACACGACTGCTGTCGAGAGCTGAACCCACCACTCTGATGTTCCACCGCCAAACGTGATCAAGCCCTGCCTGAAGTTCACATTCATCTGGAACATCATAGGCAGAAGGCCACAAATAGTGGTGAAAGTGGTCAGCAATATGGGTCGAATTCTTTGAGCGGAGGCCGCAATAGCCGCTTGCTCAGCCGATCGTCCATCGGCGCGAAGGCGCTGGAATGTATCGATCAGCACAATGTTGTTGTTAACAACGATCCCAGCGAGCGCGACAACGCCGGTGCCGAGCATCAAGATGGAGATGTATGGCAGGAACACCTGTATGCCGATCAGAACGCCTGTCGTGGAAAGAATGACTGCCGACAGCGTCAGAAGCACGTGATAGAAATTATTGAACTCCCATAGCAGAATGACAGCCATCAGGAACAACGCTGCAAGTGCAGCGTTCTGGAAGAACGCATTGGCTTCAACGGCATCCTCATCGGCACCCTGGAAGCTAATTGTTACGTCGTCCGGTAAGTTTGCCTCAGAAATCCAGTCTTTCATCTCTGCGACCCGCATCGGACCTTCGCCTTGCACGGTGGCATTCGCTCTCATCGTATAGACGCGTATTCCATCCCGCCGCTCGATGGAGGACACTTTTGGCGCGGGAACGCGATCCACGAAGAGGGAGACGGGAACCTGCCCCTGCGGCGTCGCGATGCGCAGATCATCCAGGGCGTCGAGACTGCGAGCGTCTTCCGGCAGGCGAACCCGTATATCCACTTCTTCCAGCGCATCATCCGGCCGGTATAGGCCCACCAAAACACCGTTCGTTACCAGCTGAACAGCAGCTCCGATCTCCGAAACGTCAATTCCGAACCGACCAGCAAGTTCGCGGTCCACATCTAGCTGCCATTCTATTCCCGGCAGTGGGCGGGAATCGTCGATCTCCATCAAGTTGTCCTGGTCATCGAGGTACTGCCGCACTTCCTGAGCAACAAAATCCAGCGAGGCTTGGTTATTGGAGGTCAATGAAACTTGAACGTCTTTGCCTGCCGGAGGGCCTTGTTCGCGACGAGCAATTTCGACGCGGGCTCCTGGGACTTGGGCGATCATTTCACGCAGGTTGTTCTCTGCACGTCGACCGTCATAGCCTCTGTCTTTAGTTTGTAAGGTCACCAACAGCCGGCCGATTGCGTCGTTTGGGCTTTCGCCATCGAAGAACTCGTTGCCACCACTAGCGGAGCCAGACGTCGTTGAAACTGATTGAACGCCTTCAGTATTCAACACGGCGCGTTCAACGCGCTGCACGATTGCCAACTCTTCGTCTGCCGAGAGGCTGCCTTGCGCACTTACAAAGACAAAAACTTCCTCTGGCTCTATATCCAGAAAGAGCTCGGCACGATGTGTTGTATTTCCAAACCACTGGAACACGGCGACTACGACTAGGACGGCACCTACGCTGACAGCCGCAGGCCGATTGATCAGCATCTTGGTAAGTCGGGCATACCCGCCGAGCCAACCTTTGGTTTTCGCAGGGTCGCCGTCTGCTCCAGACAGCGCCGCCAGATTATCGTCTGTGCCTTCGCCGCTCGCCCGTCCACCAAACAGAGAACCGAGCACCGGAAGGAAAATCAATGCCATGATCAGCGATGATGTCAGAACGAATATCAGCGTGAGCGGAAGGTAAGACATGAACCGACCGACCAACGAGTTCCAGAAAAGGAAAGGTACGAATGCTGCCAGTGTCGTCGCGTTCGACGCTACGATCGGCCAGAACATCCTTTTCGCGGCAGCCGCATAAGCATCAGTTCGGTCGAGCCCTTCAGCCATTTTGCGGTCGGCATATTCGACGACCACAATCGCCCCGTCGACGAGAATGCCGACCGCGATAAGCATGCCAAACATCACCATCGTATTTAGGGTCAGGCCATAGGCACCGAGGAGTAGAAACGCCATGACGAAGGATGCAGGTATTGCCACACCGACAAGGGCTGCTGACCTCAGTCCTAGCGCTGCTACGACAATAATCATGACCAGCACGACTGCCGTCATGATGGAGGCCTGTAACTGTGTGATTTGCGATCGAATATATCCAGACTGATCGGAGGTGATTTCCGACTGTAACGCGTCAGGCCACGTGGCTTCCGCTTCTGCGATGACCAGGTTCACATCGTCAACGGTTGATAAGATGTTTGCTCCAGACCGCTTGATAATTTGGACCGACACAGCTGACTTGCCATTAAACCGCGCATGAACCTCTCGGTCTTTGAACGTCCTGCGAATGTCGGCGACGTCAGATAGTTTGATAACGGCGTTCCCTGACTGCCGAACTGGCAACTCGAATGCATCTTCAGCTGTTCTGATTAAGCCCGGAACCTTGACCGGGAAGCGGCCGGCACCCGTATCGATTTGTCCTGCTGGAATGAGCTGGTTGTTCGCTGAAACCGTGTTCAGGATCTCTTGGTAGGAAAGGTTGTACGACTCCAACTTGTCGGGATCGACAACGATTTCAAGCACTTCTTCGCGTTCGCCTTGGACGCGCGCTTCCAAAACGCCAGGCAGCGCTTCTAGTTTGTCCTGCAAGTCCCTCGCGACGCGATACAGGCTGCGTTCCGGCACTTCGCCAAAAAGGTTGACCACCAGGATGGGGAACAGCGACGTATTTATTTCCGTAATGACTGGCTCTTTGGCTTCATCGGGAAGTTCCCGCTTCGCAAGATCAACCTTTTTGCGGATATCGCTTTCGGCTTTTTCCGGGTCAAATGAGATATTGAATTCAAGGACAACCTGGCCAACCCCTTCAGAGGCGATGCCGTCCATCTGTTTGATGCCCTCAATGGTCTGAAGTTCGGTCTCGAGAACCCGAACGATAAGGCGTTCTGAGTCTTCTGGGGAGATACCTTCAAGCGGTACAGTTATAATGAAAACCGGAACGTCGATCTCCGGCTCTGACTCTTTGGGAAGACTGATATAGGTCGCAGTACCCGCCACCAGGGCGAACACAAGTATGACCATCACCATGCGGGCCTTATCGATGGCTCCGTCGATCAGCGAATTCATAGCTGGCTCGCTTCGTCGATATCGACAGGTGCGATGAGAGTCCCTTCTTTGACATACTCCTGACCGGCCGTCAGAAGCCGAACCGTTTCAGGCAAGCCAGTTATCCAGATGACATCTCCGGTATCGTCTACCACCGTGATTTCGGCAAACTGTACGGTGTCCGCGTCATCAAGATACCGCACGCCAACTCTTCCATCGTCGTGCAGGGTCATCAGGGCGGCTGAAATTGGTGTCGCCATAGCCTCACCAAGCTGAACCCGAAGGTTTGAGGTGAGACCAGCGGAGATCAACCCGTCTTCGTTCGGGATATTTGCGACAACACGGAACGTCCGTGTGTTGTCCTCCGCGGTGCGCGAAACGTATGAAATCTGTCCCTCTTGGACTGGGAGACCAACAATATCGACCTCGACCGGGGCACCAAGGGTAAACCGGGTCGCGAACTCCTCGGTCACGTCTGTCTGAACTTTGATCGGATCAAAATCAGTCACGACACCACAAGCCGTTCCTGGCGACAGAAAGTCCCCGACCTCGGCAAGGCGCTGCTCGAACACGCCGGCGAATGGGGCAGTGATCTCGGTACGTCTGAGCTCAATTTTCGCGCTGTTCAGTTCGGCCTGAGCGGCGTCGAGACTGGCTTTCGCGCTCGCGGCACGATTGGGCGATGCCCAGCCTTTCTCGGCAAGTTCCTGCGCTGCCCGATAGTCAACGCCGCGCGACTCGACCATCGCTTCAGCTTCAGCCAGGCGCGCCTGTCTTGCATCGATATCAAGTCGGCAGAGGGCTCGACCTCTATTGACCGTGGCGCCTTCATTGGTTGGAGCGGCAATGACCGTTCCCGTCGTCGCGGCTCTCACAGTCACCGATCGATTGGGCGTCGTGCGCCCCTTCAGGGACAAATAGATTGGATGTGGCTCGGCCTCCGATCGCATAAACACGATCTCCGGCAGCACGTTGGCTTGCTCCTCGCTCTGTATCGAGAGGACAGCTGGTGTCGCAGCGGCAGGCTCATCATCACCGCGCAGCACGGTGCGAATGCCGAAATAAGCCAACAGCCCGAATAAAATGAGCAGAGCGAGCTGGACTGACTTCTTCACGCGTATTGTTCCGGTTTGGGCGCTTTGGCTTTTTGAACTCTGAGCGCTCTGAAAAACGTTCAATACCTTATACTTAATCGATCTTGTTTAAGTTACCACCAAGAACTGCCTACACTTTGTCGTGGCTTTGTAAGGCATGGTTAATGATCGACCGGATTTTGCACCGGCCAAAGAAAAATCGCCCGACACAAGGGCCGGGCGATTTCTGTAGAACTGAGCGTCGGATCGACGCTTACGGTACGAAGACCGTGTAAGTGACGTCGGCTTCGACAGCACCAGCACCTTGCGACAGATCGTATCCGCTGACGCGTGTCAGGGACTCATCGATCGTAGGCGTTGCTGGGTCATCTGGAAGACCAGCGAGAGGAGCAAGAGCATAAACAACGTCGAAACGAACCGACTGCTCTGCAATGCTTCCTGGAGTAGCGGCTGTACGACGGGTCGCTGTGTAAACAGCTGATCCGTTGAAGTCGCTTAGGTCTTGCTGGCTGCCAAACGTGCCGTTTGGATCCTGGGCATTAGCACCGAAGGCGAATGCGCCGCCATTGTTGCCGGAAGGCGTAACGCTCATCGACCACGTGATGTCTTCGAGATCGAAGTCATCAGTTGGGTCAGCGTTCACTTCAGTTGCTGTTCCGTTGATCACGAAGTCTGTGTTCGAAGCAACAAAGAAGCTCGATGTTTGCGAATTCGCGTCCAGCTCAACATCCGTCGTCTGGTCGATAAAGAAACCAGTGAAGTTGGTATCGCTTGCGTCCAGAACGCCATCGCTGTTGACGTCAGTTGAAGCAGAAGCACCGAGGCTTGAGTTCGTGATGTTAAATGGCGTTGCGCCGCCAAGAGCAGCATCTGGTGTTGGTGTCAGAGATCCGGTCACAACCGTGTGCACATCCTGGTCGATGAGGTCATGGTCTGGATTGACGCCAGTCGCGGTGTCGATGATGAAGTCAGATACGACTGGTGTGTTGTCAGATGCGTCTGCACCCCAAACGATCACGAGACCGAGAACGCGGAATTGCGGATTGTCGACAATAGCACCTTGTGCAGGGACGCTAGCAAGCGCAGCAACAGCGCCGCCCGCAAGCATCAGCTTACGTAGTTTCATAGGTTCACTCCAATTAACCCAAACCCCGAGGGGTCACTCTATTTTTTTGTCGCGCCCCTCTGAGGTACGCTGGGCATCGGTATGACAGACAAACCCTTCAAAACTGGAAAGTTTCCGGCGCAATTCGCTAGCGCCAGTTCGCTCACCGTTAACCTTATCTGGATGTTGCGACAGAAGGGCGCGCATGTGCTTCACTGCTTGTCTTTTCACTATGATCACTATCTATTTCGGCAGCTCCGCACGAAAGCTCTGCCATGAGACATTTGAAAGCCTTTGAAGATGCGCTTGCCAATATCCATGGCGAGGGACGTTATAGAGTATTCGTGGACCTGCACCGTCATCGCGGTCACTTTCCAAAAGCCACAGCACGGTTTCCCGACCAGGCAGAAGAACGAGAAATCACCGTCTGGTGCTCGAATGACTATCTAGGCATGGGCCAGGACGATGATGTTGTTACTGCAATGCACGAGGCAATCGACAGCTTCGGGGCAGGAAGTGGCGGTACTCGGAATATCTCCGGAACAACCAGATACCACGTTGATTTAGAAGCAGAATTAGCCGATCTGCACGGTAAAACTGGCGCGCTTCTGTTCACCTCGGGGTATGTAGCGAACGAAGCCACGCTATCGACACTCGGAAAAATCCTGCCTGATCTGATCATTTATTCTGACGCATTGAACCATGCGTCCATGATTGAGGGTATCAAGCGCTCCGGCTGCGACCGCCGCATCTTCAAGCACAATGATTTGGGCCATTTGCGCGCGCTCATGGAAAATGACGATGCCAATCGTCCCAAGCTGATCGCGTTTGAAAGCGTCTACTCAATGGACGGCGATATCGCGCCCATTGAAGAGATTTGCGATTTGGCCGACGAGTTCGAAGCCATCACCTATCTCGACGAAGTGCATGCAGTCGGACTGTACGGCGATGAGGGAGCTGGCGTAGCGCAGCGTGACGGCGTCATGGACCGCATCCACATCATCGAAGGCACGCTCGGTAAAGCTTATGGCGTTATGGGCGGTTATATCGCCGGCGACGCCACAATGGTGGACGCCATTCGTTCGATGGCCTCTGGCTTCATATTCACCACATCAACTTGCCCGGTTATGGCTGCCGGTGCTCTTCGGAGCGTGCAGAAACTGCGTACAGAAGATGGTCGCGATCTTCGACGCGTCCACCAGGCGAAAGCTGCGCAGCTTAAATCGAAGATGCTGACTGCAGGACTACCGGTCATGGAGAGTGAGTCCCATATCGTGCCGCTCCATGTTGGAGACCCAGAGCGCTGTAAGGCGCTGTCTGATATCCTGCTGTTCGACTTCGGGATCTATGTTCAGCCGATCAATTATCCGACGGTTCCGAAGGGGACAGAGCGGCTGCGGTTTACGCCGAGCCCGGTTCACACTGAAGAAATGATGGATGAGCTTATCTCCGCTATTCTCGCAATCTGGAAGCAGCTGGGTCTCGATCTCGCCGCCTAGGGCAGAGAATCACGTCACAATCAGCACATTGTTGGGGTTTGCGTCCTTTTGACGTTCAGGCGCTATTGCCGCTTGCCGCCACGAGGGCTTGGGCCTAATCCAGAGCAACAGGATTCATGAGGAGTCGCGGACATGGCAGACACTTTGACCGGCGCGTCGCTTGCCAACGATTTTTTCAATATCGGAGTCTCGGATCGCGATCCGGATCTCTTTGCGGCCATCGCTAAGGAACAAACGCGCCAGCAGCATCAGATTGAACTCATTGCTTCGGAGAATATCGTGTCTCGCGCGGTAATGGAGGCTCAGGGAACGGTTCTCACCAATAAATACGCCGAGGGTTATCCCGGCCGACGCTATTATGGCGGCTGTGAGTATGTCGACGTTGCTGAAGAACTTGCCCGTGATCGCGCGAAGAAGCTCTTCAATTGCGGGTTCGCAAACGTGCAGCCAAACTCCGGCAGCCAAGCCAACCAGGCGGTGTTTCAGGCGCTGATCAAGCCGGGCGATACAATTCTCGGCATGAGCCTCGACGCTGGCGGTCATCTCACTCATGGTGCGCGTCCCAACCAGTCTGGTAAGTGGTTCAATGCCATCCAGTATGGCGTTCGCGAGGATGATCATCTGATTGACTTCGATCAGGTCGAAGCCCTCGCAAAAGAACACAAACCCCAGCTGATCATCGCCGGTGGCTCAGCCTATCCACGCCAAATCGATTTTGCGAAGTTCCGTGCGATCGCTGACGAGGTCGGCGCATATTTCCTGGTCGATATGGCGCATTTTGCTGGCCTGGTCGCGGGCGGTCACCATCCAAACCCGCTAGATCATGCCCACGTCGCGACCACGACCACGCACAAGACGTTGCGTGGCCCCAGAGGCGGTATGGTCCTAACAAATGACGAGGCGATCGCTAAGAAGGTGAACTCGGCGGTATTCCCCGGCATCCAAGGTGGCCCTCTGATGCATGTGATTGCCGCAAAGGCCGTAGCGTTTGGTGAAGCTCTGACTCAGGACTTCAAGGACTACACAGACCAAGTCATTCTTAATGCCCAAGCGATGGCAGCTGCCGCAGAAGCAAGCGGCCTTGCCGTTATTTCTGGTGGAACTGACACCCACGTTGCGCTGATTGACCTCAGACCAAAAGGCGTCAAAGGCAACGCTACCGAGCAAGCGCTCGAACGCGCCTACATCACCTGCAACAAGAACGGTGTTCCATTCGATCCAGAGAAGCCAGCTATCACGAGCGGCATCCGCGTTGGTTCTCCGGCGGGCACCACCCGCGGCTTCGGTGAAGAGGAGTTCACCCAGATCGGCAATTGGATCGGTGAAATCGTTGACGGTCTATCCAAGGGAGGCGACACGACAGATCTTGAAGCCCGGGTACGCTCCGAAGTTATGGAGCTAACCGCACGATACCCGATATATAATGGACTTGGAGCGTAAGCCTCCATGCGTTGTCCGTTCTGCGGATCCGATGACACAGCCGTAAAGGACTCCCGGTCGGCCGAGGACAATAGTGCGGTGCGTCGCCGTCGCCTATGCAATACATGTGGTGCTCGGTTCACGACATTTGAGCGCGCCCAGCTGCGCGACATTATCGTTATCAAACGCAATGGCAAACGCGTCCTTTTTGATCGTGAGAAGATTATCCGAACCGTAAATCTTGCGCTCCGCAAACGGCCTGTAAATGAAGAACAGATCGACCAGATGGTCTCAAGCATTGTGCGCCAGGTCGAAAGCCGCGGTGATGCCGAAATCAACTCCACCCAAGTCGGCGATATGGTAATGGATGCGCTGAAAGAGATCGATCCGGTGGGCTATGTCCGATATGCGAGTGTCTACAAGGACTTCACGGATCCTGGCGATTTCGCCCGCTTCATTGAAGACAGTGCGTTAAAAGATGACGAGGCGGCGGAAAGTTGAGCGAGCTTCCCCGGGTCACCTGGAAAGTCGCCACATCGCTTGATGGGCGCATTGCACTCGCCGACGGCACGAGCCAATGGATCACGGGTGCTGATGCCAGAGCGCGTGGACATCAGATGCGCGCAGCCCACGATGCGATCATGGTTGGCATTGGCACCGTCCTCGCCGACGATCCCTTGCTTACCGCCCGCACCGTGCCGCTACCAGACAAACAACCCGTTCGCATCGTTGCTGACAGCCGGGCCCGCACCCCCGTCCAAAGCCGACTGATAACGTCCACAGGTCTTGGGCGCATCATTATCGCTACAGAGGCAGATGAATTAGGTCCTTTAAAAGATGCCGGCGCTGAGCTTTGGCCGTGCAAAAAAGCGGAGACTGGCGGAATTGATCTTGAATACTTCCTCAGGCGCTGTGTGATTGAGGGGATCAATTCGCTCTTTGTGGAGGGGGGTGGTCACCTCGCGGCATCCTTTGTCCGCGCGGGCCTCGTAGATGAGATTTGCTGGTTTCGAGCGCCAAAGCTGATCGGCGGTGATGGCCTACCAGCCCTTGCATCAATCGGCCTGACAGAAATGCCGAACGCGCCCAATTGGTCCATTACCGCTACGGAACGGATTGGGGATGACGTTTTGGAGACCTATGTTCGGCGTTGAAACGGCAGTATAGGCAGCCCCCATGTTCACAGGACTTGTCACAGATATCGGCACTATTCGGAAAGCCGAACATAAGGATGGTCTGACCCGTTTTGAGGTCGAAAGCCGCTACCCGGTTTCCGAGATCGAAATGGGTGCATCGATCATGCATTCGGGCGTATGCCTCACCGTGGTCGACTTTGGGAGCACAGATGAAGGTGGATCCTGGTGGGCTGTGGAAGCCGTTCCAGAGACATTAGAAAAGACCGTCCTAGGTACTTGGCAGGCGGGCTCCCGCGCCAATCTCGAAAAGAGCTTGAAGCTTGGTGATGAACTCGGCGGCCACTTCGTGTTTGGCCATGTCGATGGTGTTGGTGACATCGTGTCCGTGGAAGAGGAGGGCGAGAGCTATCGCGTCACTATCCGCCCCCCTGCGGACATCGTCCGCTATTTCGCAACCAAAGGATCAGCGGCGATCAACGGTGTCTCGCTCACTGTGGCCGACGCGCTCTCCAATGGTGACTTTCAGGTCGCAGTGATCCCCCACACCTGGGAGGTGACGACGCTTAGCGATTTGCAGCCCGGTACTAAAGTCAATCTTGAGATCGATATGCTGGCGCGGTACGTCGCCCGAATGATCGGTGCCGATGCACCTAAGGACTCATAATGGCTGAAGACTTTTCCCCCGCCATCTCGACGGTAGATGAAATCATCGAGGACGCGCGCAATGGCAAGATGTACATCCTCGTCGATGCTGAGGACCGTGAGAATGAGGGGGATCTGATCATCCCGGCGAATTTCGCGACACCGGAAGCCGTGAATTTCATGGCGAAGTTCGGCCGCGGCCTCATCTGCCTGGCCATGAACAACGAACGCGCGCGCACCTTGAACCTCGATATGATGGCAAGGGAAAACCGCGAGAGCATGGGCACCGCCTTTACCGTATCTATTGAAGCGAAAGAGGGGGTCACCACCGGCATCTCGGCCCATGACCGCGCCAAGACCATTCAGGTCGCAATTGACCCCCAGCTTGATTACAACGACATTGTTTCACCCGGCCACGTTTTCCCGCTCGTGGCGAAGGATGGCGGAACATTGGTTCGTGCCGGTCACACAGAAGCTGCCGTCGATATTTCCCGTATGGCTGGGCTCTATCCGGCTGGTGTCATCTGCGAAATCATGAATGATGATGGGTCCATGGCCCGCCTGCCGGACCTGGTCGCATTTGCCCAGCTCCACAACCTCAAGATCGGAACAATTGCCGATCTCATCGCCTGGCGCCGGAAGAATGATCGCTTCCTTGAGCGCCGTGTCGAAGCGCCGCTGGCCAGCGCCTATGGCGACGGCTTTAAAACGGTGGTGTTCCGCAATGCCCTCGATCAAAGCGAGCATATCGCCATCGTCCACGGTGAAATCACACCGGACGCGACTACATTGGTGCGCGTGCACCGAACCGATGTTCTTGCCGACATTCTAGGGGAGAAAGGGCCTCGCGAAGGCCTTGTTGAGCGAGCAATGAAGATCATCGCCGAAGCTGAAGAGCCAGGCGTGATCATCTTCGTGAACACAATGCGTCCCAATGCGTTGGCCGAACGCCTTGGCCTCAAATCGGCTGAACCAAACGATGCGCAGGCACCGCTCCGCGAGTACGGTGTCGGCGCTCAAATTCTGCGCGAGCTTGGCATTCGCCGCATGATCTATCTATCCGATACACAACCTACAAAGCTGCCGGGCCTTGACGGATATGGCCTCACCATAGAGGGGTGGCGTCCACTGACTGAGGAAAACACCTAATGAGCAAGCCACGCGTCCTGATTGCGACCTCCCGCTACTATGAGCACATCACGCTGGAACTGGAAGCTGGCGCGAATGAAGTGCTCGAAGCTGCGGAAGCTGTAACCGAGACAGTCATAGTACCCGGAGCGTTGGAAGTGCCTGGTATCATCGCTATGGCAGCGGACAGCGCGAAGTATGACGGATACGTAGCCCTCGGCTGTGTCATCCGAGGCGAGACCTCCCATTACGACTATGTCTGCGGTGAAAGCGCCCGCGGCCTCATGGATCTCACCGTCGAGCGGCGCCTTGCCATTGGAAATGGTATTCTCACCGTCGAGAACGAAGAACAGGCCCTGGCCCGCGCGGACCGCAAGCGGAAGAACAAAGGCGCAGATGCGGCCAATGCCTGCCTCGCCATGTTGGCCTTCCGCAAGAAATTCGTGCGATGACCGACCAGAAGCTTCCATTTGAAGTGACAAGAGCGCGACGGGCAGGCGCTCGTCTTGCGGCTGTTCAGGCGCTTTATCAAATGGAGCAGACCGGCGAGAGCGCTAAAGCTGTCATTCGGCAATTTTGCGAAGATCGACTGGGGTTCGGTCCCGACGGCGTTCCGGTAGAGGAGGCAGACCCCGACCTCTTCAAGTCCATTGTGAACGCCGTCGTAGATCACCAGGGCGATATCGACCCTGCCATCGTTGAACGGCTGAATAAGGGCTGGAAGCTGACCCGCCTCGACGCCACCACCCGCGCGATCCTGCGCGGTGCCACAGCAGAACTTATCGCCCACGAACATCTCTCCGAAGGCATTATCCTCGATGAATATGTCGGCGTCGCCCATGCCTTCTTCGAGGGTGATGAACCGCGTTTTGTAAATGGCGTCCTCGACAACATAGCCAAAGATGTGCGTGGGACGGCTGGCAGTGCTGCGTAGAGTGGCTTTCCTTGTCTATCCAGCGACTTGCCGCGGCTTGACCGCGGCACCCAACTCTGAACGTTACAACAGCGATAAAGATTCGGAGTTGGACCCCGCGATCAAGTCGCGGGGAAGCGAAAACTGAGCTAAGCCTCTCTCAACTTTCGCCGCCGAGAACGAATAGCTGCAACAGATGTCCGAAATTGA
This sequence comes from Pseudomonadota bacterium, assembly GCA_039033955.1. GTDB lineage: Bacteria > Pseudomonadota > Alphaproteobacteria > Caulobacterales > Hyphomonadaceae > CALLCD01. Next base: position 244,713 of record JBCCBQ010000003.1, on the reverse strand, counting down.
TTGGATCAATAAGTACTTCGCCCCGCTGGCGAAGGGTGCAGGCGCTGCAGGTCTTACAGATGATGTGGCACAGCTGGTTCCCGAGAACCGTATCATCACAACAGACGCGCTCGTCGAAGCCGTCCACTTTCTGTCGACAGACCCAATCGATACAGTCGCCCGCAAGCTCGTTCGCGTGAACGTCTCTGACGTGTTGGCTAAGGGGGCAAAGCCTGCCGAAGCGCTCCTCACAATTGGTTGGCCGAAAACCCGCACCGAGGATCAGCTCAAACGGTTCGCTGAGTCATTTGGCGAAGAACTCGCTAAGTGGGGCATTGATCTTGTGGGTGGGGACACCGTTACCTCGCCATCTACGCTATTCTTGTCTCTGGCGCTGACGGGCGTATTGCCGGAGGGAGCCGACCGCATAAGTCGCTCAGGCGCAAAACTTGGCGATACGGTCTGGATCACTGGCGAAATTGGCTGGGGCGGGATCGGCCTCGCGGATGCTCGGGCAAAAGAAGAAAGCGAAGCCGCGGGGCGCTACCGCGTGCCCGAAATCCCATCCGTCGCCATAGCCGATGCCATCCTCAGATATGCTAATGCCTCAATGGACGTTTCCGATGGGCTAGTGGCCGATCTCTCAAAACTCCTTACTGCAAGTGGATGCGGCGCTGAGATTGCTTTGGACACGGTTCCGCTGCCAGGTCCAATCCACGCCAGCAGTCTCGACGCCGTTATGGCCGCAGTTACCGCTGGCGATGACTATCAGTGCCTATTCACTGCGTCGCCGGAGACAACGAGCGCCCTATCTGCCATTGATCTCGATCTCACCAAAATCGGGACGATCGCAGATACATATAGTCTGCAGCTCACCTGGCATGGAGAGCTAATCCCGATCCCGGCCCAAAACGGCTACGAACACGGATGAGACCAGCCAAACCGGCTTTGGAAACCCTCCATTAACCAAATCTCCAGAATCCGGCGGTCAGTTAACTGCAATTCAATCTCGCCGCTTGCGCGATAGGTCTTGCGTGTTGTGGCACCATTTGGCAGTGAGCCAACGAAATCGGGGCAGGGTGAGGGGCAACCCTTTATCGCGCCTGACATAGAAAAAGAGGACATCCTTATGGATTGGTTTTTGTTGACACTTCTTGCGGGTGTCGTGTCGGTCATTTACGGCGCGATTACGATCCGCTCCATCATGAGCGCGCCGACGGGTAATCAGCGCATGGCAGAGATTGCCCGCGCTATTCAGGAAGGCGCAAACGCCTATCTCAGCCGCCAGTATCGCACCATCGCCATTGTGGGCGTTGTTGTATTTCTCGTAGCTGGCTTCGTCCTCAGCTGGGAAGCCGCTGGTGGCTTCCTGATTGGCTCTGTTTTGTCCGGTGTCGCTGGCTTCATTGGCATGCTCGTATCTGTGCGCGCCAATGTCCGCACAACCGAGGCATCTCGTAAGAGTCTGGGTGCCGGTCTCGACGTGGCTTTCCGATCCGGTGCTGTTACCGGCATGCTCGTCGTTGGCCTCGCACTTATCGGCGTTGTCGCCTACTACGGCCTATTGACCGGCCCCATGGGCTACGGCCCAGCTGACCGCACAGTCGTTGATGCGCTCGTCGCGCTTGGCTTCGGTGCATCACTGATCTCGATCTTCGCCCGCCTCGGCGGCGGTATCTTCACCAAAGGCGCTGACGTCGGCGGCGACATGGTCGGTAAGGTCGAAGCCGGTATCCCGGAAGATGATCCCCGTAACGCGGCGACCATCGCAGACAATGTTGGCGATAATGTCGGTGACTGCGCCGGTATGGCCGCTGATCTCTTCGAAACCTACGCTGTGACGGTCGTTGCGACGATGGTCCTCGGCGCTATCTATTTCGGCACGGGCTTCGGCATCGGCGGCGACGCGGCGGCTCCATATCTCAACGAGATCATGCTCCTGCCACTCGCAATCTGCGGCGTCTGCATCGTCACATCGATCGTCGGGACTTTCTTCGTCCGTCTTGGCGCTGGGTCGACCAATGTCATGGGCGCGCTCTACAAAGGCCTTATCGCAACTGGGGTGCTATCCCTCGGTGGCCTTGCCTTCGTCATCTCATCGCTTCTGCCCGGCGGTTTCGGTGAGATTGAGGGCGCAGCTGCCGTTATCGGTATTTCCGACCCACTCACAGGCATGGATCTGTTCTACTGCGGCGCAGCTGGCCTAGCCGTAACTGGTCTGATCGTTGTGATCACCGAGTATTACACCAGTACGAGCTACCGTCCGGTGAAGTCCGTCGCTCGCGCATCAGAGTCTGGCCACGGTACGAACGTGATCCAGGGCCTCGCCGTCAGCCTCGAGTCGACTGCGCTCCCAGCTCTGACCATCATCGCTGGCATCATCCTGACCTACAATCTCGCAGGCCTCTTCGGTATCGCCATCGCGACAACAACGATGCTTGCCCTTGCCGGCATTATCGTTGCTCTCGACGCGTTCGGCCCTGTGACTGACAATGCTGGTGGTATCGCCGAAATGGCTGAGCTGCCTTCGGAAGTCCGTGACACCACTGACATGCTCGACGCGGTCGGTAACACGACCAAAGCGGTCACCAAGGGTTACGCGATTGGTTCTGCTGGTCTTGGCGCTCTGGTACTCTTTGGTGCCTACACCCAGGACATCGAATATCTCTTCCCGAACGCGCAGGTCGACTTCAGCCTCGCCAATCCATACGTGGTTGTCGGTCTTCTGTTTGGTGGTCTTTTGCCGAACCTCTTCGGTGGCCTCTCCATGATGGCCGTGGGCCGTGCTGCCCAGGACGTCGTCGAGGAAGTCCGCCGTCAGTTCCGCGAAATGCCTGGCATCATGAAGGGCGAAGTGAAGCCTGATTATGGCCGCGCAGTGGATATCCTGACCCAGGCCGCGATCCGCGAAATGATTGTACCATCACTTCTGCCGGTACTCTCGCCAATCGTCCTCTTTGTTGTGATCTATCCGATTGCAGGCTTCGGTGCAGCGCTCTCCGCTGTGGGCGCGATGCTCCTCGGCGTGATCGTGACCGGTCTCTTCATCGCCATTTCGATGACATCGGGTGGCGGCGCTTGGGACAATGCCAAGAAGTACATCGAAGACGGCAATCATGGCGGCAAGGGCTCAGAAGCCCACAAGGCTGCTGTGACCGGCGACACCGTCGGCGACCCTTACAAGGATACGTCTGGCCCAGCTGTGAACCCGATGATCAAGATTACGAACATCGTGGCCTTGCTTATGCTGGCTGTTCTTGCCGGTGGTGCGCACTAAACAGAGCCCCCAAACCCAAATCGATCGAAGGCGTCAGGGAAACCTGACGCCTTTTTCTGTTTGGTTGATATCGCCACTCTAGGCTCATGTTCGTGCCCATCGCACACCAAACCAAATTGAGGTGAGCGCAGGTGCACTGACGAGAAATAGAAATGCCAGTCCAAAGACCACTTTACCATCCAATATGAAGACACTGATCGCATCCTCAGCATTCACAAGTGTCAGCAGACCCGCAGTAACAATCGTAACCCAGGCCGCGATTTTGCTCTTTGTCAGGAGTGGCAGCAGAATAGGAGCGAAAAATAAAGTTCCGTAAAGCATACGTGCTTCGCCCGCACCTTCGAACGGATAGAGTTTGGCAAGAAGCGCCTGCATTGCAGCAGAGGAGGGGTCTGCCCCTTCAAGCGCCGGTCTTATCCCATCCATCACAGCGAAAAGCGTCGACGTGACAACCGCAAAGGCTGTCGCCAGAAACGCCACGGATGAACAGATACGATGAGCGATTGTCGGGTCAGTTGTGTTGTGATGATTGGACGCGTCCATGTTCTTTTCCCTCTTATGAAGGCGTCTGTGAGCGCCTGTTTGAGAACCCGTCTCATTATCTGTGAGGGATGAGGGCCTTACAACGACAACGTATTGTGAGCGCCTGAAGAATGATTGTGGCGTGGTGTCAGTTAGTTCGTCCTGACAGATCCCGGCGTCAGGCCAAACCGCTTCTTAAAGGCGTTCGAAAAATTGGCCGTGTTGGAATAGCCGCACTCATGCGCGATCGAAGCCAGGGAGAGATGACCGCTTTCCAACATATCAAGAGCTCTTTCCAGACGTTGGATACGGAGAAAGTTCCCAACAGTGATGCCGTATCGGCCGTAGAAAGCACTTCGCACGCGCCGCTCGCTGAACCCGCTATTTTTCGCGAGCTCTGATAGATCGGGAAGCTTGAACGGCTCCAGAAGCAACCTGTTTCGAAGGTCGCTGATACACGTCTCCAGACGATGGTTCGAATGAGGTTTTTCGGTTTCGTGGATCCGGTACAGCGCCACCGCCGCAGCGAGAAAGGCGAGTGACAGTCCACGATTGTACAAGGCATTCAGCTGGCCGTATCCCGGCGGGTCCGAAAATTGCCGCGCCAGCAACAGAAGATTTGACGGAGCCGTTTTGCCATCGGCAAGCTGATGGCGTTGACCAATCGAATGAATAGCCTCTGCAATCTCTTCGTCTTCGTCTTCAATATGACGGAGGAACTGGCTGTCGAAGACAATGCCCGCCGTTTCCGTGTGCTGACCCTTTTGCCAATGTTCGATAGCAGTCCCGCCGCTCGGAGCGACAATAGCGCTCAGCGATCCGGGTAAGAATGTTTTGTCGTCACTTTTGCCCAGTCTGAACCGGCGCTCGCCCTCCAGACAGACACTGAAGCTGAAATGCTCCTCGGTTTCCTCGGTGACCGAAAATGAGGCGAGGGACGTGCATGATGTTGATGTGCCCCACAGACCAGGCATCATTTCCCGGTGCTGAAACCGGCCCTGCATCAGCGGCTTACCGTCCGGTAGCTCACCCAGGGGAACGACATCGTGCCCGGCGAGCAACAGATCATCCAAGGTCAGGTCTTGCAGCATCAGGCGACGGCCCTTCAACGTGGACGCCAGTTAAAGCAATTAATCAGTCCAGAGCAAATCGAGTACCGCCTGGATCGGCAAATGATCCATGTGAATCTATCCGACGGGCCTCGCGCTCGCTCCATACTCCTCGGATGCGCTCGGATGATCCACTCTTCCTCGTCGCGGTCGAGCAAATTGGTCTCGCTGTGACGAGCCTCATCGGCTGGACCGGCGTGCATATCGCCGAGCACATCCCCTCCAAATGGAAGCTCAGAAAGGCGGGCACACGGCTCAAAGCGCTCGAAACCCTCGTCCGTCGGCTGATCCTGTTTATGGCGCTGCAGCTTGATCTGAAGCCAGAGACGCCGCGGCCCGCGCCCACCAAATCAACCAATGCACCTGAACCCGAAGCCTTAGACGGCGTCGAGCTTGCAGAGTTCCCACGGGCTCGCAGAGTAAATCTGTCACTGGTCCCGCAGCTGATGGACTTCTCTGAGCGCCTGGACTTCTCGCATCTGCCACGACACACGACGCCGACCCACATCGCGGCAAGGCGTTTCAGCCGCCGCATCATCGCGCTGCAGAAGGTGCTCGATGCGCCCGACGCCCACGCCAAACGCCTCGCGCGGCACCTCTCAAACCTCAGAAAATCCGGCGAGCCGAAACCGCTTCTGATACCGGCCGCCGTGCCCGCTGGGCTCTCTCCGGAGATCGGACTGCTCCATGGCGGGCTAGCGCATCAGCTGCAAGATGCGCTGAAACACTGGGATAGTTCGTAAGCTATCCCCGTTTTCTTTATGATTGCAGACCCTCGCTTTCATGCGAGGGGGAACGCCGCTATCTGCCACCTGGAATCTGGCCAGGCAGGTTGTCTTCCGTATTCGGCAGGCGGACTGTGCCAACGTTTCCGAAGAGCTGTTCAAGCAGTCCAAGCTCTCGGCCGCGTGTTGGCGTCTCGCGCGACGCGTATTGGATCACTTCGCCATCATCGGCGTCATACTCCACGAGTTCATCGACGATATCATCCTCCGAAAACCTGATAGCGATAACTTTCCGCTCTGTAATTTTCGGCTTGAAGAATGCAAAATTCGCAGATGTCGACGAGATATAGAACCAGGTATTCTCGTCGAAAATACTCTTGGTCGAGGGCGTTCCCAAACGAGCAAGCACCGTGGAGCGGGTGTCAGCCCCAGGCTCGATTTCATTCGGCTGCGTTTCATCGGGAAAGTAGCCGTGAAACGACCGGATCGGTGAACATCCTGCAACAAATGCGCTGGCGATTACGGCCAGTATCGCGTAACGAAGCATGGTGAAAATCCTCATTTTCCAACAGCTACCGGCGAAGTTGGACATTTGACAAGTATACTAAGGCAGCTCGCAATGGGATTGTTGGACGTATTTTCCTTTGAAAAGCGTGAACGACGGCAAAAAGCGCAACGACTCCGGGACAGCGTCCTCACTGCATCGCGGCAAAAAGAGCTGTATCAGAATGGCTGGGCCGAAGACACATTGGACGGTCGCTTTGAGCAAGTTGCGGTCCACAGCGCACTCCTGATGCGCCGATTGCGTGAAGAGGATGCTGGCGGCAGAGCCTTGGCCGAAGAATTCATGGATCAGATTTTCTCGAATCTCGATTATGGTCTCCGCGAAACTGGCGTTGGCGACGCGTCGATCAGCAGAAAGGTTCGCGGTCTTGGCGAGCGATTGTATGGAATTGCACGAGGATTGGATGCTGCATTTGAGCAGGGCACTCATGCCGACATCACTGATTTTTCGACAAGAAATGGCCTCGCGTGCAGGGATGTTGAAGGCTTCGCCCGGTATTTGCGCCATATTGAAGCCAAACTCGCAAGCCAGATGGGAGCCGCACTGTTGCGCGGCGATGTCGATTGGCCCCGTCCAGGGGGAACAGATGATTAAGGCGAAAGGCTCAGCGATTTGAGCATTGAGCTGACACTCTCGATCGAAATGATGGGAGGGGACGACGCACCCGATGTGGTGATCGATGGTCTCTCTCGCTTCTGCGATGCGCGTGGCAACCTGAAGCTATTGCTCCACGGCGATGAGGCGGCTCTTACGCCTCTACTGGAGAAAAACGGGTCTCTCGCTGCGATCAGCGAGATTCGTCACACCAGCATCGCGGTCAGTATGGAGGACAAACCTTCCCAGGCCCTTCGTCGCGCCAAAGGCTCCAGCATGTGGAACGCCATTGAGTGTGTGAAGACGGGCGAAGCAGGCGCAGCTTTCTCAGCCGGGAACACGGGTGCGCTGATGGCGATGTCCATGATGCTCTTGAGAAAGATGCCTGGTGTCCACAGACCAGCCATGACTGCGATCTGGCCAACGATGACCGGCAATTGCGTTGTTCTTGACGTTGGTGCCAATCTGGAGGCCGACGCTGAGCAATTGGTGACCTTCGCTGTGATGGGAGAAGCCTATGCTCGCGCAGTCACCGGTAAACAGAAGCCGACCATAGGCCTTCTAAATGTAGGATCGGAGGACTCCAAAGGCCACGGCGTTCTGAAAGAAGCTGCCATGCTCTTGTCGACAAACAATCTTGGCCTCGACTATCGCGGTTTTATTGAGGGGAATGATATTTCCGCCGGAACAGTCGACGTCGTGGTGACCGATGGTTTCTCCGGAAACATCGCCCTGAAAACCGCTGAGGGAACAGCCCGCCTCGTAGCATCGTACTTGCGGGAGGCGCTGACAGCCGGTCCACGGGCAAAACTTGGAGCGCTAATGGCGTCCCGAGGTCTGAAGCAGCTTCGAGACAAAATGAACCCGTCCAATGTGAACGGCGGCGTCCTGCTAGGTTTAAACGGCGTTGTTGTGAAGAGCCACGGCGGCGCAGATGCGCCAGGCATCGAGACGGCCCTGACGCTAGCGGCGAATCTCGCTGGCAGTCAGTATAAGGAAGAAGTTGCCGCCGGGCTTGCTCGTATCAGCGAAATAACAAATCAAGCGTCTGAACCGAAGGCATCAGCATGACCGAGCGATACTCCAGAATCTGCGGTGTGGGTGCCTACCTTCCTGAACGAATTGTGACGAATGACGAACTCGCAGAGCGGGTTGAGACATCGGATGAGTGGATCAGGGCTCGGACCGGAATAGAGCAAAGGCATATAGCCGCTGACGACGAACTGACGTCAGATATCGGTATGGCAGCTTCAAGATTAGCCATGGAAAGGGCGGGCGTAACACCGGACGACATCGACTTGATCGTCATGGCAACAACAACGCCAGACCGCACCTTTCCGGCATGTGCATCGGCAGTTCAGGCAAAGCTTGGCGTGACCAAAGGGGCTGCCTTTGACATCCAGGCGGTATGCTCCGGGTTTGTGTTTGCTCTGTCTACGGTCGATAAATTTCTGAAGTCAGGAGAGTTCAGCACAGCTTTGGTCATCGGTGCGGAGACGTTTTCGCGATTGCTCGATTGGGAAGACAGGTCGACCTGCGTGTTGTTTGGTGATGGCGGGGGAGCTGCGGTTGTTAGGGCCGAGGAAAGCGAAAGCTACGACATCAGTATGAGCGGCATTATTGGCCACCATATTCGGACGGACGGCCGAAAGGCAGATCTGCTCTATGTCGATGGCGGACCATCCTCTACGCAATCCATCGGGCATGTCCGGATGGATGGACCACGCGTATTCAAACACGCCGTGACAAATATAAGCTCCGCCATAGAAGCCGTCTTCGAAGATGCTGGATTGACTGCCGACGACATAGATTGGTTTGTCCCACACCAGGCGAACCAGCGTATTCTTGATGGCGTCGCAAAAAAACTTGGAATCAGCAGTTCCAAGGTGGTGTCGACTGTGTCACAGCATGGAAACACGTCGGCCGCATCGATCCCCCTCGCTTTGGACACGGCCATACAAGATGAGCGCATAAAAACTGGGCATCTTGTATTGATTGAGGCGATGGGGGGCGGATTTACTTGGGGGGCCTCTTTGTTCCGGATGTAGTAATCCGTTAAGAATTGCCCATTATTTGTTAACTTATGGAGGAGTTCCGTGGCGAACAGAACGTTGACCAGAGCTGAAGTAACAGACGCGCTTGTCCAACAAGTGGGTCTTACTCGGCAGGAATGCTCCGACTTGCTCGACCGGACTATTGAGCTGATCGGGGATGCTTTGCAGGATCAGGGCGTCGTGAAATTGTCGCGCTTCGGCAATTTTGTGGTGCGTGAAAAATCTGCTCGCGAAGGCCGCAATCCAAAAACGGGTATCGGCGCTACCATAAGCGCCAGACGCGTAGCGACCTTTCGCTCATCTCCAATGCTCAAAGCCCGGGTTGATCAGGAAAGCTGACAATTAACCGGGAGACTATTCATGGCCGCCACCAAGGCTCGCAAAGAAAAATCAGCAGATGCTCTTCGTTCAATTGGTGAGGCCGCGGCCGAACTCGGCCTTCAGACGCATGTCTTGCGATACTGGGAAGGAAAGTTCCCGCGTCACATAAAGCCGATTAAGCGCACCGACGGACGACGCCTTTTCCGCCCAAGGGATATGGAAGCGCTAAAGGCAATACAGATCCTCGTGCATGACCGTGGTTTGACGCTGAAGGGCGCGAACGCGCTTCTGAGAGAGCAGGGAGTTGATACCGTCCTGAAGGGCGAAGCAAGGCTTCTGGTTGCCGACAGCTCTGCTGACGCTGCCCCAGTTGCAAGTCCTGCGAGAAATCTTCAGCAGGCCGTTAGCCGCGCCTTTGGTGCCCCAATGAAGCTGGCGGCAGCATCGCAAACGAAGTCTGTTGGATCTCCGGAAAGTCTTCGCACGGTGCTCACAGAAATCACAGATCTCAAATTGCGCCTTGATGCTATGCGTTCGCAACAAGCTGCTTAGATCTGCCCTATCAAATGAAATAATGGTCGGAGCGAGAGGATTCGAACCTCCGACCCCCGGTCCCCCAGACCGGTGCGCTAACCGGGCTGCGCCACGCTCCGACGCCCGCTATATGGCGGAAGCCCGTTTTCTTTGCAATCGCAGAAAGCTGCTTTCCCCATGGGCACGATTGCCCTTTACGTAAGCGTCCGGTAGCCATTGGGAATGTCAGAGACAGAGACGACAGAAGAAACCGGGTACGAGCGCTTGTCTTCCATCGAAGACATAACGGAAGGACTTGGGTCGGTTGGGTATATTTCTACCCGGCAGATTTCTACCGCCGTTTACCTCGCTCATCATTTGAGGAAACCGGTATTGATCGAGGGACCAGCTGGCGTTGGAAAGACCGACCTCGCAGCTTCGACGGCCAAGTTTCTCGATCTGCCTCTTGTTCGCATGCAGTGCTATGAAGGGCTCGATGAGGGCAAAGCGCTTTACGAATGGAAATACGGAAAGCAGCTTCTATACACCCAACTTCTCAAGGAGAAGCTCGGCGAAGTCATGGGAGGTGCTGGAACCCTGGACGCGTCCTATGAAAAGCTTGGGGGCTTTGAAGACCTCTTTTTCTCCGAAGACTTTCTGGAACCACGCCCGCTTCTGACCGCAATGCGCCAGGATCGTGGTTCCGTGCTTCTGATAGACGAGGTTGATAAGTCAGATGAAGCTTTCGAAGCTTTTCTCCTCGAGGTTCTGTCTGATTACCAGGTGACCGTTCCAGAGATTGGAACGATCAAGGCGAAGACTCCACCGCTCGTAATTCTCACATCCAATAATGTCCGAGAGCTGGGCGATGCATTGAAACGCCGCTGTCTCCATCTGTTCATTGATTTTCCGGAGGTAGGTCGCGAACGGAAGATCGTCAGCGCGCGCGTGCCTGGCATCGACTACGATCTGCTCCGCCAACTCGTCGACTTTGTGCAAGGGCTGCGCAGCGAGGACATCAGGAAACAGCCATCGATTGCGGAAACAGTCGATTGGGCACGAACGCTGTTGCTCATGCACGCCGATGTTCTGGATGAGGCCATGGTGCGCGACACACTGAACGTGCTGCTCAAACATGAGAGCGATCTTGAGAGCGTATCTCCGAATATCGGTAAACTGGTCCGCGACGCCGTAGATGGACCCCGGTTAGCGAGCTAGACGCGATGAGTGCGCGAACGCTCTCTGACTTTATTCGGGCGCTCCGCGCTTCTGATGTGCGCGTTTCAACCGGCGAAGCGATTGATGCCGCGGAGGCCGTTAAGCTTATCGGTTATGATAACAGGACACGCCTGAAGGACGCGCTTGGCCTAGCGCTCGCCAAGTCGCCCGAAGAAAAAACCACTCATGACCACTTGTTCGATCTGTTCTTTCGTAGAGATCGATCATCTGCGTCGCCGCAGTCGGCATCTGAAAACGATAAGAGCGATAGCGATGATCAGGCGTCTGAGCCTGATATTCAGTCCCTCATAGAAGATAGAGATGAGACCGCCATCGCAATGGCACTTGAGAGGGCCGGAGACGAGGCCGAACTCGCCGATATTCGGTTCTCTACTCAGGTGCCATTTTATGTTCAGAAGATGCTTCGAGCGATGGGCGGAGACCAACTACAGGAGAAGCTTGTCGGTTATCTCCAGGCGCATACGCCTGCAGACGAAGCTGAGGCACGCTCGCTTATGGATGCTCGCCGGGAGATGATGGTCCGGGCTCGAGAGCATGTAGAGCAACAATTTGAAGTCTTTGGAGCCGGGGCAACCGAACAATTTCGCGAGGACGTCCTTACAAGGAAGTCTCTAGACCAGTTAACACGGCGAGATCTTGAACGGATGCAGGCACTCGTCGAGAAGGTCGCGAAACGGCTCGCCACGAAGTATTCACGTCGACGTCGGCGGAAAAATACAGGACGTCTCGACGTCCGCAGAACTTTGCGGGCAAATGCTGGCCTCGATGGCGTCCCGTTCAATGTCTCATGGAAGCAGAAGCATAGGGACCGACCAAAGATCATCGCGATATGCGATGTCTCCGGTTCTGTCTCGCAATATGTCCGCTTTCTTCTGATGCTGCTCTACGCTTTCAGAGAGACTGTGCCTGATATTCGAACATTTGCTTTCTCAGGCCGTCTTGAAGATGTGGATAAGACCTTTGAGGAATTTGGTTTTGAAGCGGGTATGGAGCGCATCATCAAAACGATAGGCATGTCGTCTACTGATTATGGACAGGCATTGTCTGATCTTCGCGTGGGTCATTGGGATGCAATTGATCGCCGATCAACGATCATAATGCTGGGCGATGGCCGGTCTAATTACGGTGATCCCCGCCTTGACCTCTTCAAGGAAGCGGCCGCGCGAGCAAAGCGCGTAATATGGTTATGCCCCGAACCGCAATCGCTTTGGGGCACAGGAGATAGTGCCATTCCTCGCTACAAACCCCATTGCGCTGTACTTGAGGAGGTAGCGAGCCTGAAAGATCTCGAACGCGCCGTCGACGGAGTCCTTGCGGCATATGTCTAACGTCGCTCGGGCGTTCTGATTGGTCTAGGCCATTTTCTAGAGCAATCACCGCGCACTTTCCTTTATGTCACGGCTGAAAGAGTTGTCAGAAAATGTCGTTGTCGATATATCCCATTTGAAGGGTGCTAGCGTATTAAGCTTGTGGCGGATGATCGTGGAGTAGCACGACCCACCCGTCCGAGGGGCAATAAACATGCTGGACGAAGAAGCGCTCGGTTCGGGCCAGAGACCGGGCCAAAACGATAGCGAGAAAATAACGTCAGAGGACTTGGTCGCGCTATCATATCGGAGCGTGCCCGCGGTCGAATTATCATCTCGCGACCTCAAAGAGCTTCTTAAACAAGCGCGTAACAAAAATGCCCAGCTGCAGGTCACGGGCGTGATCGTCATCGGTCGCCAGCGCATCTATCAGTGGCTTGAAGGGCCACGCAAATCCGTTGATCGGCTTATAGAACGGATTGCGGTGGATACTCGTCATCGCGATTTGCAGATACTCGAACGCGGCCCAATCGCTGAGCGGCTATTTGGGCCTTGGACAATGCTCTTAGCAACGGACAGCGGCACCGACGGAGACGTAGCTGGTAATGGTGTCTCGCTCCCAATGGGCTCGATCACCGGGTCCGGTAGTCATGCTGCACCATCGCAGGCTAAGCTCCGCGACGTGGCAGATAAGGCAGACAGGCAGTCCGCCGAACAAGCTGTCATTGTCCAGCACGAGGGCTTGCAACATCTCTCCTTTCAAACCGAGCTTCAGAGGCGATTGGAACATCGGTCTGAGGAAGCAAATCGCGAAAAATGGGATCTCGCCGCATCAGCTTTGACAACTCTGTTGCTGGAGAACGACTTCTCTCGCGTTGAGCATTTTCTCCGGTCAATGAGTCGACGAGAGACGGATCCTCTACCAATTCAGATATCTCTGCTCGAACAGAGTGAGCGCCGTCTGGGTGATCTGTGGCTCGACAATCTGTGTTCAGACCTGGAGATAAACACAGCGCTATCGGATATGATCCGCGCCTTGCGCTCCGTCAATTTCGGTGCGCTGCCGATCTGGCGTGTCCAAAACATCTTGCCCGAGGTGCTCGTTGTCCCTCAACCCGGTGAGTCTCACATGTTGCCAGCAGTGCTGGATGCGGAAGTGCTGTGGCAGCATGGCTGGGACCCAACGCTCGAATTCCCTAAACAAGACCAGGATCTTGAACAAATGCTGTCAGAACACTGGTATGCCGCCCTCGATATATCCATGAGCGGTGTGTTCCGCAGACCAGATAATTTGGGTCGCCTTGCTAACACCGTCGAACTCGCAAGAGCGGCCTCGGCCAACAAGAATATCGCAATCACCGTTGGCGGTCGTGCTGTCTATGAAGATAGGAGCCTCTTGATCGAGCTTGGAGCAGACGCGTTGGTACGTACTGCCAAAGACGTCGAAACTGCAATCCAGGGGGCTATCAAGCGCAGAGAGTAATGGGCGTTCGCCCTTAATTTACAGGGCAGCCCTAATCTTGTCGGCAAGGGGAGCGAGGTCCTCTGGATCTGCCATCCCGCCTGACCCATGCCGGCCCAGCGCAACTCCCTCCTTGCGCGGAATAATGTGAAAGTGCAGGTGGAAAACGGTTTGACCAGCGACGCTACCGTTGAATTGCGTTACAACAATGCCATCCGGAGACAGAGCTTTTTCAACCGCGCGTGCAACCTTCTGTACCCGATCCATATAGGCACCAAGCTTATGGCCCGGCATGTCGAGCAAGTTTCGCGCCTCGACATCTTTAGGGATGACAAGCGTATGACCCTCGGCCTGAGGAAAGATGTCCATAAAGGCGAGGGCAACATCGTCCTCGAAGATCTTCACTGCGGGCATCTCGCCGCGCAAAATTTTTGCGAAGATATTGTCGGGATCATAAGGCGCGTGGAGGGGCATCAGAGTATTCTCCTGCTTTGCTCATTCGCCCTTCTTAAACGGCGTTCGTTCCCGCAGATAGTCCTGGTCCGATGCCACAGCATCCCGCTCCCGTTCAAGATAGTCTGCAATCGCTTCGCGGAAACTGGGATGCGCAATCCAGTGAGCCGAATGGGTTGTTACCGGTGCATAACCCCGGGCGAGCTTGTGACCACCTTGAGCGCCCGCCTCGACATACTTCAACCCGTTGGAAATAGCGTAGTCGATCGCCTGATAGTAGCAGACTTCGAAGTGCAGCATTGGACGGGGCGCGATGCAGCCCCAGTACCGGCCATAAAGCGTATCTGAGCCGATCAGATTAAGCGCCCCCGCAATCGGAACACCGTCGTCCATTGCGAACACAAGAAGGATGCGATCCGACATGCGTTCACCCAGCAGAGAGAATGTATCCCGGTTCAGATACGGCGCACCCCATTTGCGAGACCCGGTATCGATGTAGAAGCGGAAAAATGCATCCCAATGGGCTTCTGTAATATCGTCTCCTGTAAGGTGAGCGAACGTCAGGCCTTCGGCGGCCTTCCGTCGCTCCTTGCGAAGGTTTTTGCGCTTTGCCGAGGATAGAGCAGCAAGAAAGGCATCGAAATCTTCATAGCCGTTGTTCACCCAGTGAAACTGTTGATCCGTCCGGTGAAGAAGGCCATTTTCGCTCAGCACATCAGCCTCTTCGCTCTCAACAAAGTTGATGTGAACCGATGAAAAATTGTTCTCGGATGCGATCTGAAGGGCCCCTGAAAGCAGGGCCAGTTTTAGGCGCTCTGCGTCCGGGCCAGCGGGAACAAGTCGGCGACGTCCGGTGACCGGTGTAAAGGGTACGGCAGACAGTAGCTTCGGATAGTAGGAACCGCCGCCGCGTTCCAGCGCGTCTGCCCAGGCGTGGTCAAAGACAAATTCGCCTCGCGAATGCGTTTTCGCGTAAAGCGGCAATGCTCCGCGTATCTTGCTCCCTAATCCCTGAATGGTCAGATGGCACGGCGTCCAACCTGTATCAGGTGATGCCGCCCGAGTCGCTTCCAAGGCTTCGAGAAAATCCCAACTCAAGAATGGATCGTAGCGGCTGCCCGGCGGATTCGCCACAGCGTCCCAATGATCTCGCTCGATCTCTGCAAGACTCTGGACAATGTTTAAATGATAGGCGGTGTCGTCCATGGTGTGGAACTTAGTCCGTCAGCTTGTTTGGGCGAGCGCCGCAACAGGATCAAAACCTTCGAAGATCTGAGCGTCGACATACGGCGCGGCTGCTGCAAACTCCTCAGGCGACTTGACGGTCCAAACAACCAGACCGAAGCCGAGACTCCTGGCAGCACGCTCGGCGTCTTCTGCATCCGTGTGCCAGACCGACAGATAGTCAACTTTCAATTCCACTGCGACGTCGATGCTCCTGTCAAAGGCTGAGCGACCGGTTTTTTCGATGCGGTCTATCAGCAAACCGCGAGGAAGTGTTTTCGGAAGCGCAGCAACTGCTTCCTCGGAAAAACTCATGGCAGCTGCTCGTCCCGTATACGCTGATAAGCGAGCTGCCACGGCTTCTGCGATCGGTACGGGA
The DNA here is from genome assembly GCA_039033955.1 of Pseudomonadota bacterium. Classification (GTDB taxonomy): domain Bacteria; phylum Pseudomonadota; class Alphaproteobacteria; order Caulobacterales; family Hyphomonadaceae; genus CALLCD01. The sequence continues at coordinate 228,990 of JBCCBQ010000003.1, read as the reverse complement.
GGCACGTCGAGGGCCTTAATCTCGGTAAGGAGTGGCAGATTATGTGGCCAAATAGCAAGGAGCTCGTCGAGCGTCGGAATTGTCTCATTCGTATCAAGGAGCTTTGTCTGCGTAAGCATGTCGGCGGTGCAATCCGCAACTTCATCCTCGAGACCTGCAAGGCGCTTAAGATTAGTATCATGAAAGCAAACGGGAATACCGTCAGCTGAGAGCCGCACATCAAACTCCATTCCGAAACCTGCATTCGCTGCCGTGTGAAAAGCCGCTAGCGAGTTTTCCGGCGGTCCGTCTGGAGACCAGAGGCCGCGATGTGCGTAGATGTAATCTCCGAGACTAAAAGGAGCGGCCACGGGTTAGTCCACCTCAAACACGCCGTCGATCTCCACGGCAACACCTAGCGGCAGAACAGGGCAGGCGACAGCCGAGCGAGCATGGCGTCCGACATCTCCGAAGATTTCAACCATCAAATCAGAACAACCGTTGATGACCTGAGGAATATCCGTGAAGTCGGTATGGGCATTCACGAACCCCCCGAGCTTTACCACGCGCTTCACTCGGGAAAGGTCGTCCAACGCAGCGGCGCATTGGGCGAGGAGATTAATGCCGCAAAGGCGAGCAGCCTCCTGACCAGCCTCAAGATCCATATTTTCGCCGAGGCGGCCTGTTACCAGGCCATCTGGGCCATTCGAAACCTGCCCTGATACAAAAAGCTGATTACCGGTTCTTACAAACGGTACATAATTTGCAACGGCTTTCATTGGGGCTGGGAGTTTGATGCCCATAGCGGCAAGGCGGGTCTCTGGCAAGCTCATCTTGGCTCCGATCTACATTGTCCACACCAAACTCAAGTGTTCAAAACTCTAAGGTAAGCGCAAGCAAAAACTGATCTGGAAGTGCTTATCGCGTGTGGTCTCAGCCGATCCCAGTGCAAGCCTCACCGCTGCGTTCAGGATCAAGGATCGCACAAATCTGGCGCTTCTGTTTGTCGCTACCATTGTCGTGTTGGGTTTCAAGATTGAAGTAGGTTTGCCCGAGATAGGAGATCACAAACCTCTGAAAGTTACATCGCCCAGTGCAATTGAAAGCGAAGCTCCGCCTGTCTGCAAACCGAGCCCATGCAACGTTCAGCCCGCCTTCGGTGATAGAAACAATCTCGGGTCTTTCACAAAACGCCGGATCTCCATTGCTGATCTCACCGGTGATGAGAATGTCGTCCACATCGTCTCCGGCGTCGCACATCTCCGTGAAATAGGATGAGTTGTTGAGGTGCATGTTTCCTAGTGGATGATCGAGATTGTTATGGAGTGCGATAACGACGTCTGCACTCTCAATATGCGACCGGAAAAAGTAGTTCAGGTCAGGTCGGTCCGCCCTACCGAACTGACGGTTTATGTCGACGTTTCCTCCCACAAGTCGCTGCTCACCATTTTCGATGGCAATGCCAGTGCCACCGAAATTTGCGACCGCCCAGATCATCGCGTCGAATGCTTCGTCTTCTTCGTCATGCATGACAAAGTAGAATGTATCGCCTTCGCGATCTGTGCGCCTCAGTTCTGTGAGACGTATTTGTCTGTTGTCGAATTCTTGAACCGTTTCAACGACATCGAGCATCTCTAACAGCTCTGCATTCTGTGAGGAGTTGCGCGTTAGGTCTCGGTCTTTAAAGCGCGTATCGGCACTTTGCGGCGACTCTTCCGCTGGAACACTATCTGCAGCGCCTGAAGTCAGCGCGTCGCTCGCTCCAACAGCTCCCGAATCTTCTTCCGCAACTGAAACATTTTCATTTGTTGGGGCGCTCTGTGCGAAAAGAGCAGGTGAAAAACCAAGCCCAAAAGCCAGAAAAGCGAGGCCAAATCGCACGAGCGAAGATGCCATCAGGGCGTACACTTCGCTGCTCCAACTAAAAGCTCGGGAACCATCCGATCTATTGTCGAACCTCATTTCGCCTTTGTCCACCGCCGCCAGAGCCTCCCATTCGTAGCAGTCTGGAGGAATTTGCCGCTGCTACTCCTGATCCATACGGGCACCGCGGCCCGTCTTTACGGCGTCTCGACCGAACTTTTCGCGCGCCTTGTCAGCTGCTCGTTCAGCTGCTGCGCGTTTGGCCACTTTGGGGTCAATGAGATCGACCGCGTCCGCTTTTGCGGGCTCCAGACCCGAAATACCGATGCCAATCAGGCGAAAGCGGCGCCCATTTGCCTCGCGGGCAAGCATGGGTTTGCTCGCCCTGAAAATCGCTTGCGAAAGCTGCGTGGCGACCGGGAGCGAAGTGCGGCGCGTTATTGTGGTGAAGTCCGCTGTCTTGAGTTTCAGCGTGATTACTGCTCCTTCGACACCCACTGCTTTGGCACGATCAGCCGTTTTCACACACAGTTTCCACAATTGGTCTTCGAGAACGGACAGGTCCGATAGGTCTTTTTCAAAGGTCGTCTCCGACGAAACCGATTTGCGCTCGCTTTCAGCGCGAACCGGTCTGTTATCATGGCCAAATGCCCGCTCGTGGAGCCACAGCCCTGTTTCACCGTATCGACCTACAAGATCTTTGGCTGGTGCATGCTGGAGATCTGCAATCGTCCGAAATCCATCGCGAATGAGTTTCTTCGCCAGTTTCGGACCAACACCATGAAGAAAATCGGGGCCGTAGGGCGCAAGCAGTGCAGGGGCGTCCGCTGGATCAATAACGGCAAAACCTCGCGGTTTGTCGAATTCGCTTGCCGTTTTGGCAAGGAACTTGTTCCCCGACAGGCCGATTGAGATCGTTATGCCCACATCATTTTCGATATCGAGGGCCAGTTTTGCAAGAATACTAGCGGGAGGTGCACCATTCAGTCGGTCCGTTCCGGTTAGGTCGAGATAGGCCTCGTCTATTGATACCACCTGTACAAGCGGTGTCAGGGCGCGCATCTTCTCGCGAATCACCGCCGCAGCTGCGCTGTATTTGCTATAATCCGGACGAACGACGACGGCGTCAGGGCACGCTTTCAGCGCCTTGAACATCGGCATTGCGGAGCGAACACCGTAAAGTCTGGCGATATAGCAGCAGGTTGATACAACGCCGCGGCGTCCTCCGCCCACGAGAACCGGTTTGTTTTCAAGCTCCGGATTGTCTCGTTTTTCTATCGCTGCGTAGAAGGCGTCGCAGTCGATATGCGCAATAGATAAGGTGTCTAATGCATTGTGCGTAAGTAGACGCTGTCCTCCGCAATGGGGGCAGGACTCCGCTGTGTCCGGAGCTGATTTCGCGCAGTCTCGACAAAGCGTCGCCATAAATAACACAGTGCCATCAAGGGCTGTAGCTCTCAATCTTCATCTGAAGGCGTAAACAAGCGTTAACGAAGTGGGGCTTAGTATTAAGACACGTAGAGAATCAGCACGGTAATTCGTTCGAGCGCGCCATGACCACCGATGCAAATAAATCCGTCCTCGTCGTTGAGGATAATGATCTGAACATGAGATTGTTCTGCGATCTATTAGGAGCGTACGGCTACGAAACGCATCAATGCCGTGATGGCGCAAAAGCTGTTGATCTCGCTCGAGATGAAAAGCCCGATCTGATCATTATGGACATTCAGCTGCCCGAAGTCTCCGGTCTGGATATCACGAGATGGATTAAGGACGATGCTGATCTCTCCCATATTCCTGTCCTGGCGGTGACCGCCTTCGCGATGCGCACAGACGAACAGCGCGTCCGGGAAGCAGGCTGTGAGGGTTACCTGTCAAAACCTATCCAGATCACAAGTTTCATTCGCGCCGTCGAGGACTTGATAGGAGGCCGTAGCGCAGCATGAGCGCGCGTATCCTTGTCGTAGATGATATCCTGGCGAACCGGCGGCTGCTACAGGCCAAGCTGGAAGCGCGCTACTATGAGGTCGTTATGGCGTCCAGTGGTCCAGAGGCGATCAATCTAGCAAGAAAACAACGGCCAGACGTCATTTTAATGGACGTCATGATGCCCGAAATGGATGGCTACGAAGCTACAAAACGGCTTAAATCCGATCCGCTCACGTCCCATATACCTGTCGTCATGGTGACGGCACTTAGCCAGCAGGAACACCGACTTCAAGGGCTTGAGGCTGGTGCTGATGATTTCATCACAAAGCCATTTGACGATTTTGGGCTTATGTCGCGTATCAACGCGCTTTCCCGATACAACGCCGTTGCAAGCGAGCTTCGTCAGCGCGAAGCCGGGGCAGGCTTGCAGTTTTCCGAGATCGATAGGGATTCGCCAGAATTGGCTGGTCCTCCGCGTGTTATCATCGTCGATGAGAACATAAAGAAGGCGTCGAAGCTTGCCGGCTACCTAAACTCTGCTGGGCATAAGGCGGTCACGGTACATGAGGCCGGCCCACCGAATGCCAAAGGAACCGATGTTATGGTTCTGGCGCTTTCCGGTCAGAGTTTCGATCCATTGCGTCTGTGTGCGCAGTTCAAGATCAGCGAACGCACGCGCGCGATTGCGATTGTCGTGATTTGTGATCACCAGACTGAAGAAATGGCGACAAAAGCGCTCGAGCTCGGCGCCAGCGACATCATCCAGTCGCCCGTTGACCCTCAGGAACTAACAGCGCGAGTTCTGACACAGACGCGTCGGACGAGATACATTGATGTTCTCCGCCACCGGGTTGATCGAGGCATTGAACTTTCGATTATCGACCCACTGACCGGACTGCACAATCGGCGGTACATGATGAGCCAGCTTCTTCAGCTTCTTCAGCGAACGGCTCACGGAGATGAACCAACATCAGTGGTCGTTTTAGACATCGATCACTTTAAGTCGGTGAACGATACAATGGGGCATGAGGCAGGCGATCGTGTTCTTGTGGAGTTTGCCGATCGATTGAAACATAGTGTGCGCCCCAAAGATATCGTTTGCCGACAGGGCGGCGAAGAGTTCATCGTAATCATGCCCGAAACCCCCGTGGATCACGCGTGCGCGGTAGCTGAGCGGGTCCGTCAAAGCGTGGCGGCCGACAAGTTCGTGTTTGGCAATGATGGCGCTGAAATTAGCGTAACTGTTAGCGCTGGCGTTGCAACGGATACAACGGGTCAGATGAGTGCAGACGACATTCTGCGCCGGGCTGATGATGCGCTCTATGAAGCGAAAAGGTCAGGTCGCAATCAGGTCAAAAGCCTCGCAGCATAGAGGCTATTGCACGACGGCCTACCGACGGCTTCCTACTTGATCTTGCCTTCTTTGAACTCGACATGCTTGCGGGCAATCGGATCGTATTTCCGCATAACCAGCTTTTCCGTCAGGTTCCGAGGGTTTTTCTTGGTGACATAGAAAAAACCGGTGCCTGCCGTCGAATTCAGGCGAATTTTAATGGTGGCAGGTTTGGCCATGACAAAGTTCCGCTGAAGTTGCAATGAAAGTCGAGGCTTAATGGCGACGCTTTGTCAGGAAGTCAAGCGCTCGATACCGCATGTCATTGATGCGCTATGCGGCTTGCCCGCCGGATGTGTCAGCACTCTCGAGCTTCGAATAAGAAATGGTTCGGTTACGGCCCGAGTGTTTTGCGTAATACAGCGCTCGATCTGCTCTACGAATAGCGTCGTCGATGGTACACGAATACGTTAGTTCCGCGACGCCAAAACTCGCTGTCACTTTGATAGCTGTTCCGTCAGTTTCGACGTTCAGTGCTTCAATCGCTTGGCGAAGCCTTTCAGCCGCGACCTCGGCACGATCTGCGGATACGCCATTCAGGAAAATGGCGAACTCCTCACCGCCCCATCGTGCAAGGTAGTCTAGAGGATTACGAAGTTCAGCCCAGGCAACTTCAGATACGGCGACAAGGACACGATCACCGGCCTCATGACCAAAGGTGTCGTTGACCTTCTTGAACCAGTCCAGATCGAACAGAATGAGCGCTGCATTGGCCCCGGATCGAGCCATTCGAGCCTGTTCATCGCGGACAGCCTTGCCGAACGATCTGCGATTCATTGTTCCGGTGAGCGCATCCGTTGAGGCCAAACTATTCAAAGCTTCTTTCTGAGCTTGAATACGTGCCTCCCGAGAGTATTGAATGTAAGCGGCGGGTGCCGACAGTGCGACAGAAATTATGATCGCCAGCGAGATGACAAGCCGACCATCATGATGAAGATCGAAGTAGACCGCTGTACTTGCAAACGTCGTCGCGAATAGAATGGCAGACAGGGCAACGGCCAGAGGCACCAGAGCAGGGTGCCTATCGAAGTAATCGACAAGACGTTCGTAAGTGCCGCGCATCCTCCATCATCGCAGAAACACGCTTCGATACCCTCTCTGCGATGGGTCAAATTTTATCGATCAGCCTTAGATCGAGGCATTTTCCACGCTGGAGCGTTACAACCGCTCCATTTTGTGGCCACTGTTCGTCCAACGTAGGAAGGGTGGTTTAGGCTGCGCTTTGGGGTCGGCTACCCGTTCGCCGACTTCGCCTATCATAAAACGGGTGACTGAGGGCAGGTCTAAATCCATGGCATCTGAAAGCGAAATCCATTGTAGGTCAGTGAGTTCCGCTCCATCGACCGGCGGCCGATCATCAACGAGTGCGTCGCGTGCATCGGCCATAAAGAAGCGTGCATCGAAGCGTTTAGGTCTGTAGGGCGGAGTGACCGCGCGGCCCACGAACCGAAGACCAGCAAGACTGGGTTGCGCCTTCTGGCGAAAGAACTCAGTCCAGTCCCTCGGCACTTTATGATTGCTTGAGCATGGCTTGCCGACGATCAGACCGGTTTCCTCGAATGTTTCCCGAATAGCGGTTAATGCAAAGGCACGTGGCTTGCGGCGCGCATACTTTACGAGTTGCTCTTCGCTGCGCGGATGCAGTTCTGTTGCGGCTGGGACGCGTCCGTCGGGTGGATCCACTCTACCGCCCGGGAACACATATTTGTCCGGCATGAAGACATGACCCCGAGATCTCTTGCCCATAAGCACTTCGACCTCTTTGTCACCCGTGCGGACCAGGATCAAAGTCGCAGCATCCTTGGGGCGCGGCGAGCGTTGATCTTTGAGGATCACGTCTCCATCGTCTTCCTTGTCATAGGCGGACTTAAAGCCGGGGAGGTTGGTCGAGTCCTCGATAGTCATCGGTTGGCCTTCCTCCGCTTGAACTTGGCTGACTTGCCACCCTTGCGTGGCTTGCGGACAGCTGGAGCCGTTTGGCCCGTCGCTCGCTTCAGGGGCTTCGTCAGCATCTCAAGCAACAGACCGCCCGTCAAAGGGGTTGCCTCTTCCAGCCGCACAGAGACGTCCTGACCCATCACATACCTCCGCCCGGATCCTCTGGCGACAAGAGCCTGCGCCTTCTCATCATGGACCCAGTATTCATCTGGAAGGCGTGACATGGGTACAAGACCGTCTGCACCAGTTTCATGCAGGCGAACAAATAGGCCTGCCTTGTTCAGACCAGTGATACGGCCTTCGAACTCAGCGCCGATACGGTCCGCCATGAAATGAGCGAGATACCGGTCTGTTGCATCGCGTTCGGCGGCCATGGAACGGCGTTCTGTGGATGAAAGGTGTTCCGCGGTTTCTTCCATACGGGAGATCGCGGTATCGGAAAGCCCGTCTGGGCCAAGCTTCAGGGCTCGGATAAGGGCGCGGTGGACGACGAGGTCCGAGTAGCGACGAATCGGAGACGTGAAGTGGGCGTACTTCGCCAAATGCAGGCCGAAGTGGCCGATATTTTCAGGAGCGTAGACCGCCTGTGCCTGACTACGCAGCACCATCTCCGTGATCACGTCTTTCGAGTCGCCGCTCGCTGCTTCTCCAAGGAGTTTGTTGAAACGTACGGTTTGCGGTTTCTCGCCTCGAGGCCACTTGATGTTGAGCGTCTGTAGAAAGTCCGCAAGTGCTGCGAGCTTAGCGTCCGATGGCTGATCGTGAACGCGATAGATCAGCGGCGTGCGCTTTGCCTCCAGCGTTTCAGCTGCGCAGACATTGGCTTGGATCATGAACTCTTCGATGAGGCGATGGGCGTCGAACCGCTCGCGCTGCGTGATCGCTTTTACGCGGCCGTCGTCGCCGAGCTCAACGCGTTTTTCTGGTAGGTCGAGATCGAGCGGCTGGCGGCGTTCGCGGGCCTCGGTTAGGGCGGCATAAGCGCCCCAGATAGGCTGAAGGACATTCTCAAGAAAGGCCTCACCCGGCCCACCGCCACCATCAATTGCGGTTTGTGCCTCTGTGTAGGAAAGCTTCGCTGCGGAGCGCATCGTCGCTCTAAAGAAGCGATGCCTACGTTTTGTGCCTGCCTTATCGAATTCCATTTCTACAGCGAAGCAAGCACGCGGTTCTTTCTCTCTCAGGGAACAAGCTTCGGCCGAGAGTTCCTCGGGCAACATCGGAACAACTCTGTCTGGAAAGTAGGTAGAGTTGCCCCGCTTGATCGCCTCACGATCAAGATCTGAACCCTCGGTGACAAAAGCGGCAACGTCGGCAATAGCAACGATGACGCGCCAGCCATCGTCGAGCTTCTCAGCAAAGACTGCATCGTCGTGATCGCGCGCGTCGGCGGGATCAATGGTAATCAAAGGTATGCGGGTAAGATCTTCGCGGTCGACCTTTTGGGGTACCGCCGTTTGAGCCGCCTTAATCACTTCGTCTAGAAAGTCCGTCGGGATGCCGTGGGCGTGGATAGCAAGGAGGCTTGCAGCTTTCGGGTCTGAAGACTTGCCGATGACCTCGGTAATCTCGGCGAGCTTCGGCCCATATGTGCGGCCACGATTTGCAGGCTTAAGCTTGGCGACAACAAGATCGCCATCATCGGCTCCCGCTGTATCGCCCGAGTTGATAACGATTTCACGGCGGTCTTTCTTGTCAGCGGGGTCGATCCGTCCGCCACCGCCGCGCATTGTCGAAAAGAGGCCGGTGACGGTTCGTGTTTCACCGCGCCCAAGTTTTTTGACCAGCTTTGCGCGCCAGCCATCCTCAGTCTCGAAAATGGCGCAGAGACCACGGTCACCGACGCCAGGTTCCGGTTCTCTGCGTTTGCCCTGCACACCGACGTAAACGACGTCCGGCCCAAAAGGGCCTTCGCGACCCGACATACGGCCAACGAGGTCGCCATGCTCATCAATCTTTTCGAAGAGAATAACGCCCTTCGGGGGCAGATTGTCCGTCTGTGCCCAAGCGCGCTTACCGGTTCGGCGTAACCGACCTTCGCTTTCCAGTTCTTTCAGTATGACGCGCAGGGCTTGCCGCTCACGGCCTTTCACTTTCAGGCCGCGCGCAATTTCCTGCTTTGTTGTCGCGTTCGGATTTTCATCGAGAAAATCGAGCACCGTTTGTCTGTCGGGAAAACTCATGGAACGGGATATAGGGAGACTCGCAGCGAAAAGCTCGGAGTTTATGCGTAACAACCAGCGCTTCGATTTTTCGACTACTCTTCTAGATTGAGCCGCATCTCGGTCAGATAGGGCGAGAAGCCAGCTTTCTCATAGGCGCGCAGAGCAGCGTCATTTGATGGGTAAACCGTCAAGCGCACTTCGGGCAGATCATTTGCTTTTGCCCAGGCGAACAAGTGTTCGAGGATGAGCTGGTTGATGCCTTTGCCGCGATATTCCGGCGCAACATATAGAAATCCGATGTAGGCCTGATAGTCCGGACTGATATAAGGTTTGGATCTTTTTTTCTGTGCATATCCCGATGCAATGAGTTCGCCATCGAGGTCTGCAACGGCGACTTCGGCATCTTCGGACTCGATCAGCTCGCCTAGATCATAATAGCTTATCGGATCCGGTTTCAGCGTCTGATCCATAGGCCGTTCGGCTTCGATAATACCCTGTTCGAATGCCCGAAGCGTTGGCAGCTCATCGAGCTTGGCAGAACGAATTATGATAGTCATGAAGCGCTTCTAACGGGGCTGCTACAGATTGGAAATACTCAGAACTTGCGAACAACAAACAGCCTCAAATCTACGTCTGAGGTTGCATCCGTGAGACCAAAGAGTGTGCTTGCTTCAAAACTCCATTTGTCGCCCAGCGGGCCGGAGACTGCCGGTCCGATGGAATGGTTCTGGTCATTTAGGTCCTGAAAGTCCGATGTCGTACCCCAAAAATTGAACACCTGAACCTGCAGCGTGTAGCCCGGTTCGGTTTTGTAGTTCAGTCCAAAGCGGCTTTGCAAAAAGATGCCGTCGGCACGGTTATCACCTACCTGAAACCCGCCCTGGGCAATGCCCCTTACAAATACTTTCTCCGACAGCGGCACATCGCTTGTCCAGTTAAGCGCAATAAGGTCCGGTCGGTCGTCGGCGATCTGGATGTCGAGCCGCAGAGCAGAGTCCCAGCCGCGATCCTCGTCCTCAATGAATTGCCATTGTGCTTCGAACTGAACGAGATCGAAGTCGAAATCCGAAGTGTTAGTATCTGCTCCCTGAACGACGCCTCTGAGCCGGATACTGTCAGTTATTGTCTGCTGGTAGTGAAGCCTGGATGTAAACCTATCCGGTCGTCCGTCGCTAGAAGGCGCGAAGGCAAAACGAACTTCGGCAGCTCTTGAATTGGGTGTGATCTCGGGCCCGAAGACACCACCAACATTTTGGGCGTGTGCGAGGGGGCCGCTGTTAGCACTAAGCAACGCGCCAACCGCAACGATAAATGCGAACCAACTCCCCCTGAACACACTCTAGTCTTTCGCGGCGGTTTTTTTCTTGGCTGCAGACTTCTTCTTCGCCGGTGCTTTTTTCTTTTTCCCGCCCTTTTTCGCGGCTTTTTCAGCAATCAGCTCAAGTGCCTGATCGACATTTACGTCTGCGGGGTCCCAGTCCTTTGGAAGCGTAGCGTTGATTTTCCCGTGTTTCACATAAGGGCCATAGCGACCTTCAAGGACCTGGATTGGGCCGCCTTCACTCGGATGCTCCCCAAGATCCTTCAGCACCTTCGCGGACGACGCGCCGCGTCCGCGAGGATTCGCTCGCTTCTCCGCAATCAGTGTTACAGCGCGGTTTAGTCCCACGTCGAACAGCTCGTTGAAGTCTGAGAGGTTGGCGTAGGTCTTCTGGTGCTGCACATAGGGGCCGTAGCGTCCAAGGTTGGCCAGAATAGGCTCACCATCCTCCGGGTGCGCACCTACGGTGCGTGGAAGTGACAGGAGTTTCGCCGCCAGCTCCGCTCCAACGGATTTTGGATCTACTCCTTTAGGTATAGATGACCGTTTCGGCTTTTCTTCGCCATCTTCCGTCATCTCAACATACGGCCCAAACCGACCCGACTTCAGGAACATCGGAACGCCAGCGTCTGGGTGGATGCCAATTTCCTCACCGTCAGGATTGATTACGCTCTCATCGTCGCCACCAGCTGAGAAAGACCGCGTGAATTTGCAGTCAGGATACTTTCCGCACCCAACAAAGGCCCCGCCGCGTCCGAGCTTTAATGAAAGTTCTCCATCATCGCATGCAGGGCAGCATCGTGGATTATCTTTCTTGTTTCCCTCGCTATCCACTGCCGGGAAAACGTATGTGCCGAGCGTTTCGTTTAACGCATCGAGCACTTCGCTGACCCGAAGGTCCTTGGTTTCACCCACATGTGCCTCAAAGCGTTTCCAAAAGTCTCGTAGGAAGGCTTTCCAATCAAGTTTCCCGTCGGAGATAACATCCAGCTTCTCTTCGAGATCCGCGGTGAAGTCATACTCGACATATCGGGCGAAGAAATTCTCGAGGAAAGCAGTGACGAGGCGACCTTTATCCTCGGGTATCAGACGCTTTTTGTCGATCCGCACATATTCCCGGTCTTCAAGCGTCGAAAGCGTGGACGCATAGGTAGATGGTCGGCCGATTCCGAGTTCCTCCAGACGTTTCACGAGCGACGCTTCGGAATAGCGTGGCGGCGGCTCAGTGAAATGCTGGGTGCTGTTGGCTTCAATCAGATCGCTATGCTGGCCCTCAACTAGCTTTGGCAGGCGCGCCTCTTCGTTTTCGTCCTCAGAGTCGTCGCGACCTTCCGTATAAAGACGGAAGAAGCCGTCAAACGTCACGACCTGACCAGTAGCTCTCAGTGTTGCGCGTTTGTCGCCTGATAGAAGATCAACCGTTGTGCGCTCTAGCTGAGCGTCTTCCATCTGGGAGGCAACAGCGCGCCGCCATATAAGCGTATAAAGCTTCTTCAGATCGCCGTCGCTCTCGTGATATTTGTCAGGATTGAGAGAGAAATCCGTTGGCCGTATGGCTTCGTGAGCCTCTTGGGCGTTCTTCGCTTTCGATGAGTAACGTCGGGTTTTTTCCGGCAAATACTGCGCGCCATAGAGCGATTGTATCGCTGAACGTGCCGAAGAGTAGGCCTCCTCGGCCATATTGACGCCGTCGGTCCTCATGTAAGTGATGCGGCCTGCCTCGTAGAGCTTCTGAGCCGCTTGCATCGTCCTTTTGGCCATGAAGCCGAGCTTGCGCGAGGCTTCCTGCTGCAGGGTCGATGTGATGAAGGGAGGTGGAGGACGACGCTTGACCGGCTTCGCCTCAACACTCGAAACGGTGTATCCGCCGACCTTCACAGCGGCTAGCGCCTCGCTGGCGGCAGCTTCGTTCGGTAGATCGAATTTCTTGAGGGTCTTGCCATCTAGCGCATAGAGGCGTGTCTCGAAATCTGAGCCGTCTGCCGCGCGCAGTTTCGCTTTGATCGTCCAGTACTCTTCTGGTTTGAACGTTTCGATTTCCAGTTCGCGCTGGCAGATGATACGTAACGCCACTGACTGAACTCTCCCAGCTGAACGAGAGCCGGGGAGTTTCCGCCAAAGAACGGGCGAGAGATTAAACCCGACTAGATAATCAAGTGCACGGCGCGCAAGATAGGCATCAACGAGCTCGGCATCGATATCTCGCGGAGCTTCCATCGCCTGTGTCACAGCCGACTTCGTAATGGCGTTGAAGACGACTCGCTCAATGTCGACATCTTTCAGGACCCTGCGGTTCTTCAGAGCTTCCAGCAGATGCCAAGAGATCGCTTCTCCCTCACGATCGGGGTCTGTGGCGAGGACAAGTTTCTCAGCCCCTTTGACCGCTTCGGCAATTTCGCGAATGCGTGCAGTCGACTTTGAATCGGCTTGCCAGACCATGGCAAAATCGTTCTCCGGATCAACTGAACCATCTTTTGATGGCAGGTCGCGTATATGCCCGTAGGACGCCAGAACCTTGTAATCGGAGCCGAGATATTTGTTGATCGTTTTAGCTTTGGCAGGTGACTCAACAACGACAACTTTCATGGGAGGGTCCTTTCGCCGGCGGGAAATTGGTGTCTCGGTTCTGCGCTGTCAAGCGACCGATCAGCCATCTTCTCTGTAAGCAACAATCGCGAGGCAGGCGAATATCGCGAAGAGTGGGGGGGTCCAGGCAACGACAATAGGCGGCGCAAAGCCGATTGAACCGAGCCCTGAAGCTAGACGGTTTGCCAGAAAAAGCCCGAGAGCCCCAAGCGTAGCAACCGCTACCAGTTGTGCAGTACCGCCAAGGCGCGCAAGCCTCAGACAGGCCAGCGCTCCAATCAGAGCCATGGCCACGAAAAGAGCAGGTGCTGCCAAAAGGGAGTGCCAACGCACAAGGTATCGAGACACGTTCAGGCCTGCATCTCGCGTCTGCTCAATATGTTCGCGCAAATGCCAGAAGTCGATTGTTTGAGGAGCCGCAAATCGATTTATGAGGGCATCCTGAGCGAGGTCTGTTGGCAATGCTAGGGTATCGAATTCGCGCGGTGGTTCGCCGGGAACATTCTCCGTCAGCTCCTCCAACTGCCAGAATCCATCTCGCAGGCGTGCACTTTTGGCATCGATCCTCCGTCGGAAGACCATGGGCTCGGAATCTTGCTCAAAATCGCGTTCCTGTTCGATGAATTTCACATCAGAGAACGACGTCCCCGTTTCGTCGACTTCGGCGGCTTGAATGACCATCTCGGAGACGTCATCACCGAGCCTCAGCCAAATTCCTGTTTCAAATACAGTGAGATCTGGATTCTGGCGATTGAGGAGTTCTGCTCGTTGAGTTTCAAAAGCTTCCTTTGCGCGAGCGCCCAGAGGCGACAACGAAGTCGTCGCGAGGACCCCCACAATAACCGCAAGAAAAGCAGGAGGGATCAAGAAGCGCCAGGCAGAAACACCGCTTGCTCTAATAACAGGAAGCTCCGCATTTCGACTCAACCGCCGAAATGTCAGCATTGTGGAGATAAGGATTGCAAAGGGTAGGGTCTGCTCGATCAGGTCGGGTAGTTTAAGGCTGGAGAGATACAAAGCTCCCACGATACCAAGATCCGTCCGGGTCCCAACTGTCCGCAATTGTTCAATGAGATCCACAACAACGACGGCGGACATAATAACAAGCAAGACGATCAGGAGAGTCGCTGTGCATTCGCGAAAAATGTATCGCTCAATCCGTCCGAAGCCAATCATGCAGGGGTGTGCTCCTGCGAAGCGCTATCGGTGCGGCTAATCGCAAAATGAGCCCACGCCATTAGGGCGACCACGCTAATCGGAAGCAGCCACTGCAGAGCGTTAGCTATTACTCTTTCGACAGACATTGAATGCGCGACAAGGTGAAGAAAGAGAACGCCGAGGGCGCAGACCCCCATTAAGCCAATACGCTTCAGGTACCCGGATTTCCGATAATCTCCACCGAGGACCGCGGAGATTGCGAGCAGCGCCATGGCAAAGCTCAAAATGGGTGTCGTTAGTCTGTAATGGGCCTCTGCCAGGAAGCGGCGATCATTTGAGGCCTCATAGTGATGTGAACTGTCAATATTGACCAATTCGTACAGGAACCGATCCGATGCTTTATAATAGATTTCTGAATCTTCCTGGACGAAGGGTGCTAGGTCAAAAACATATCGATCAAACTTCAGAATAGAGAGACTCCCAGTCTCTTCCACTTGGTGGATTTCCCCATCGTGCATGATCAGTACAGGCTTGTTCTCTATCTCCGTCACACGCCCGGTAGTCGCGAGATAGTCAGCAGGCTCTGGCCCCTGATCCGATATAAACAGACCAGTTAGGATCCCGCCGAGATTATCCCTTGCATATATCGTCAGATTTGGTCCTGCGGTGGTAAACTGTCCCGGTCGCAACAGCGTGCTCGCGAGATCAACTTTAGCTTCGTGCAACGTCTCTCGCATTTCACGTTGGCTGACGGGTTGAACCCAAAGATTTACGACCAGTTGGACAATCGCCACCACGGCAGCAAGGCGAAGGACAGGTGAGGCGACCTGCCACGTCGTCATCCCCGAAGCTTGGGCCACCACAATTTCTGAATCTCTATGAATTCTGTTCAGCGACCAGGCGCAGGCAACGAACAAACCCAGCGGAACAAGCAGCCCGAAGACTTTTGGTGACCCAAGCAGCACAACTTTCAAGTAAACAGCCGCAGACTGACCGTTCTCAAGGATCAGGTCGCTCTGGCTCAGGCCCTGGGTCAACAGAGCCATAATGATCAAACCAGACACGATGATCACCAGCGCTCTAAGGCTGTCCCCGAAGATATACCTCTGCAATTGACTCATGAACGTCCTGTAACACGCGATTCCGGTTCCATTTTCCCCTAGCGGCTGTTAGCGAGTTGCGCAAAGCCAAGACAGGGCTAGTTTGCCGAAAACTGGAGTTAGAACATGAAAATAAAGTTCGCGGACACCGCAACTGCGGATATCGCAGCATTTATCGTTGAAGACGACGGCAAGCTCCCCGCTGCTGCGGAAACCCTCGACAAGGAGTCAGGCGGGCTTTTGACTGAGGCCATGAAAGGTGGCCGCTTCTCCGGCAAGTCGGCCCAGAAAGTGTCCTTGGTATTACCGGCTGATGCGTCCGCCAAGCGATGTGTCCTTCTGGGTGGTGGGAGCGGCGATTCACGAGACGCACTGGCGCACCAACGTCTTGGCGCTGAGTTAGTGAAGAGTCAGGCGATGAGCGGCTTCAAGACGATCGCGCTTTATGTTGAGGGACCTGATGGGGCCGCGAATACTGCTGCAGGTGCACGCCTTGCGGCGTATCGCTATGACGAGTTCTTCACCAAGCTAACCGATGATGCGAAGCCAAGCTTGACGACACTGACCGTCGTCACAGGCGATGCAAAAGACGCCAAAGCTGCGTTCAAACCGCTTAGCGCCGAAGTAGACGGCACTTACTTCGCTCGTGATCTAGTTAACGCGCCGCCAAGCCATCTCTATCCGGCGACTTTTGCTGAAGAACTGAAGTCACTTGAGGACCTTGGAGTTGAGGTCGAAATTCTCGGTGAGAAAGAGATGAAGAAGCTCGGCATGGGTTCATTGCTCGGCGTCGGGCAGGGGTCTGTGAAGGAATCGAAACTCGGCATCATGCGCTGGAAAGGCGGCAAGGCTGACGAAAAGCCAGTTGCTCTGGTGGGCAAGGGCGTCTGTTTCGACACAGGCGGTATATCCCTTAAACCTGGCGCAGGCATGGAAGACATGCGCGGCGACATGGGCGGTGCGGCCGCTGTCGCCGGTACTATGAAAGCCATTGCTACTCGCAAAGCGAAAGCCAACGTTGTTGGGCTGGTTGGTCTTGTCGAAAATATGCCTGATGGCGATGCCATACGCCCAGGCGACATCCTTCACTCTGCGTCGGGTCAGACAATAGAGGTACAGAACACAGACGCTGAAGGCCGCCTCGTACTTGCCGATGTTCTTTGGTACGTGCAGGAGCATGAAAATCCACGCTGCATTGTGGATCTGGCAACATTGACCGGCGCAATCCTGATTTCTCTTGGTCACACTTATGCTGGTCTCTTCTCCTCAGATGATGAGATGGCCGAGCAACTAAGCACCGCTGGTCAAGCCTCAGGCGAACGTGTTTGGCGGCTTCCTATGGGCCCTGAGTACGACCGCATGCTGAAGTCCAAATTTGCCGACATGCGAAACATCGGCGGGCGACTGGCTGGGTCGATCACAGCCGCTCAGTTCCTCAAACGATTTGTCAATGACGATATGCCGTGGACACACCTTGATATTGCTGGCGTCGCATGGGTCAACGGTGAGAAACAAGCCACTGATCCAAGCTGGGCATCCGGCTTCGGCCCCCGCCTATTGAGTCGATGGATAGCGGATAACTACGAAGGCTAGGCTTTGTCCGTTGAGGTTCAATACTACACGCTGTTAGATCAGACCTTTGAATGGCTGGAATCGTTCGATGGTCATTGTTGGCGGCGAGAGGACGAGGGATTTCGTCGCCAAACCGATTCTAACGATCCAGGCGTTCCACAATTCGTCGAATTTAGGAAAACTGCATCGCTTACGGACGAGGGAAGGTGCCATTACCTGGGAAAGGCCTGGGCCGGTCTCTATTTTTTGTACACGGGTCTATCTGACAGCCAATACAATTTGCCGAACGACGGTAATCCTCTGAATTTCGTTGGCCTTCGGGAGCCGTGCCATAGACCAAAGGCCGTCGATCCTGACGAATGCTCATATATTCACCACGAGGATGTCGTATCGATCCTGGCAGCGCTTCAGTTGTTTGATAGAGCAGAGTTGGAAAGTCGTTTTGAGCATAGGCGAATGACTGATTTGAAGGTCTATCCCAGATCGTGGAAGGAGGAAGATTGCGAGTACTTGCTTCGCGCGCATGACGAATTGCTGGATTTTGTCGAATTATGCGCGAGGGAGAAGTTCGGTATACTATGTTGGGTGTGCGCATAGTGCCCAGGAACAACGCTCCCGAATGGTGGTTCTATCATCTCGAGCGTACAACGCTCGAGCATGCAGTCGGGCCGTTGCTTGAAAAGTGTCTGGAGCGAGGTTGGAGGGTATTGGCTGTGAGCGAGCGACCCGAGCGACGTGCTGCGCTTGATGAGGCTTTGTGGACCTACGCCGACGGCAGCTTCTTAGCCCATGGCCGGGTCGAGGCAGAGGGGCTAGACCCTGCAGACCAGCCGGTGCTCATCTCGGACAAAACTGACAATCTGAACGAGGCGGCAGCTTGCCTTCTTATGGATGGTGCGGAGGTTCCGACTGACGCAATGTTCGAGCGATGCATGGTAATGTTTGATGGTGGCGACGGTGCCACGCGCGATCTTGCGCGCCAGCAATTCAAGGCTGCGAAGGATGCCGGCCATACCGTGCGTTATTTCCAGCAGACGGGGCGTGGCGGATGGAAAGAGGCTGGCAACTGAATTCGGAGTTGCCCATCGGACGTCACCCCGCTATAGGCCCGGCCAAAGCTCACCCCGCAAGATATAACAGGACACGAACAAATGGCCATCCAGCGCACGTTCTCAATCATCAAACCCGACGCCACCGCCCGCAATCTTACCGGCGCTATCAACAAGGTCATTGAGGATGGCGGTCTGCGCATTGTTGCTCAGCGGCGCATTCACATGACGACGGCTCAAGCAGAGCGGTTTTACGATATCCACAAGGAGCGTCCATTCTTCGGAGAGCTCGTGGAATTCATGACCTCTGCACCAGTCGTCGTCCAGGTGCTTGAGGGTGAGGACGCCGTCGTCCGGTACCGCGATGTTATGGGAGCGACAAACCCCGAAGAAGCAGCAGACGGAACCATACGCAAGCTCTACGCGAAGTCGATTGGAGAGAATTCGGCGCACGGCTCAGATAGCCCTGAAAATGCTGCAATTGAAATCGCTCAATTCTTCTCTGAAGCTGATATCGTTGGCTGAGCACGACCCTGACGAGCAAATGTTCCGGGTCACCTCAATCATTTCTTAGCCATCCTTAGATAGATATACCCTTCGAAGGGTATACTTAAGGGCTCGGTCGATAGTGCGTCGTCTCGTTTACATCAGTACAGCGAAGAATCTGCTTGACCCAGCAGAGCTGGAAAAGCTGTTGCTGAACGCAAGGCACAACAATCTGCGCGACGACATCACGGGCATGTTGATTTATCACGACGGATGTTTCTTTCAGGTGCTAGAGGGGCCAGAGGCAGCTGTTCGGGCGTGCTATGGTCGAATTTGCGATGATAGGCGGCATGGGGGCTCGATCGTGCTGATGGATGACGCTGCAAGTTCCCGTCTCTTCGGGTCTTGGAGAATGGCGTGCTGCACTTTTGAGGGACTGACCGCTCTCCAGAAGCGGCAGTTCATCGATCTAAAAATGTTTGCTGATGCCGTTTCCAAAGGCGGCGCGTTAGACGATGCGCCAAAGATGAAAGTTATTCTCCTAGCGTTCTTTTCAGCATTCCGCGATCTGGACGTACAAGCCGCTTAGACTGGCAGTAGCGTGCGGCAGGCCTTTGCCAGTGCTCTCGGATACAAAGCATGTTCGACATCCAGCAGCCTTAATGCGAGCCTCTCAGGCGTGTCGTCTGGCAATACTTGAATACTCGTCTGATCAATAACATCGCCAGCGTCGACACCTGCCGTCACCCAATGAACGCTGCACCCGTGCTCCACATCGCCAGCAGCCAGCGCGCGAGCATGGGTGTTCAATCCCGGATACTTAGGCAGAAGCGATGGATGGATATTGACCATGCGCCCAACCCAGCGCTCGACAAACCATGGTGTTAGAATTCGCATGAATCCCGCCAAAGCGACGATTTCCACTCCCCCCTTGCGCAATACCCAGTCCAGCTCCCGCTCGAAAGCTTCTCGATCTTCGCCAAAGGGACGATGATCTATAGCAACCGTGTCCACGCCATGATTGCGAGCTATGCAGAGGCCCCCAGCATCAGGCCGGTTCGAAACGACAAGAACCGGCTGCGCAGGGTAGCCGGCGATATTAGCGGCATTAAGGATCGCTTCCATATTGGAGCCGCGGCCAGAAATAAGAATCGCTAGTCGAAGGCGCGTCACGTCTTGGAAAGCTCACCAATAACCATGCCGGTCTCACCTTGTTCCGCAAGTAAAGCGAGCGCGTCTTCTGTTTTGCTCGGAGCGACAGCCAAGACCATTCCGATGCCCATATTGAACGTCCGCCGCATTTCGTGTGTTTCGACCCCGCCCACATTCTGAATCCATTCGAAAACAGCAGGTGACTGCCAGCTAGAATAATCAATCTCGGGTCTAAGATCCTCCGGGCACATTCGAGGCGCGTTCTCGACCAGTCCACCTCCAGTAATATGGGCGAGCCCCGTCACGAGCTGTTCCCGGATTAGGGGAAGGCACGCCTGGCTGTATAACCGCGTCGGAGTTAGCAGACATTCACCTAAGGAAATGTCCGGATAGAATGGCGCGGGATCAATAAGCGATAGAGGAGATCGGTTCACGCATGCACGGATAAGCGAGTATCCGTTAGAGTGCGGCCCAGATGACGCAAGACCGATAAGCGCATCGCCAGCTTGCATACGGCGATGGTCTGGCAGAATGGCATCACGCTCCACAGCACCAACCACAAACCCAGCAAGATCATAGTGGCCCTCTAGATACATGCCGGGCATTTCGGCCGTTTCGCCTCCGGTCAAAGCACATCCGGCTTGCCTGCAGCCTTCGGCAATACCGGCAATAACGGCCTCAGCGGTTCCAGCTTCGAGCTTCCCGGTTGCGAAGTAGTCTAGGAAGAATAGCGGCTCGGCACCCTGCGCGAGAACATCATTCGCACACATGGCGACCAGGTCGATGCCGATTGTGTCATGCTTCCCCAGTTCGAAGGCTAACATGAGCTTGGTACCGACGCCGTCTGTCCCGGAAACCAGAACAGGATCCTGCCATCCTTCGGCTTTCAGGTCGAAAAGTCCGCCGAAGCCACCCAACCCGCCCATCACACCTTTACGAGCGGTTGCCGCCGCCAAGGGCTTTATCGCATCAACAAGTGCATCTCCTGCCTCAATATCGACACCCGCATCGCGGTAGGAGAGGGGCTTATGATTGGAAATACTCATCGCACGCCGTTTACATGTGGATCACTTGCCCGGCTAGTCAGTCAGGTGGTTTCGACGAATAAGTTGGCCTGCTAGAACCTTGGCAAGTAGTTGGAGATCAACCAATGATTCGACGCCTGATATTACTGATATTTGCTGCAGTTTTACCGGTTTCAGCAGCCCATGCGGATACGCGCAGTCTGTACACCGTGACAGATATATCTGTGGATGAAAGTGCGTCGAACGTGATCGAAGCTCAGCAAAATGCGTTCGCTGTGGCGAGGCGTTTGGGCACACAGCGAATGATTTCTCGAATCACTCTGGAGGAGGACCGGCTTGAGAAGGGCGGTGTCCCAGTGGATCAAACTCTAGCGGATCGATTGTCAGCAGCGGTTGATGTGCAGGAGGAAACACGCGGCGGGGGACGCTACATCGCTACCCTATCAGCTGTTTTGAACCCTCAAGCCGTTCGCGCTCATCTGCGTGAACTGAATGTCCCGTTCATTGACACCCAGGCTCCCACAGGCCTGCTGGTCCCCGTCGCCCGTGATCGCCTCATCGGCCAGTGGCAACTCGCTTGGGGTGAGCGCAATGATGGTGCCTTGGCCCCTTGGGTCACAGCAACACTGCCATATGCGCGCGGCGCGACATGGGCTGATATTCAGGGGGAGGTTGGCAGCGCTCGGGCGCGAAGAGGCCTGATCGCTGAACTGAGCGGCGCGGAAGGTGCCTTTGCGGCTACTATTTCCGTGGTAACGGCAAGCGGAACGGTGCCGATCGGGACCACTCGACGGGTCGCGACGATGGAGGCAGCTGTTGCTGAGGCGTCGGCTCTGCTCGATGAGACCTGGAAACGCCAATCCATTGTTCGATCGGGTGCGCGAACCTTATCCGAAGCAACGGTACTATATACCTCGTTGCCTGAGTGGAACAGTCTGAGAAGCGCCCTCGCACGCTCGCCGCTTGTCTCCGATTTCCAGATCAAGGCCATCTCTTCCGACGGTGCAGTGGTAAATTTCGCATTTGCGGGGGACACGGATCGTTTGCAGATCGACTTGCGACAGCGCGGTGTGGATCTCGACGCCTCCGCCGAAGGCTGGGTTATGACGTCGGCTGTATCGGCAATTCGCCAACTGGAGTTGCCGGCTCGGTAACACAAACTGGGCACGTTGCTTTATACCGTTGTAGGAATTTAGTTTAGTAGAGGACAATGTCCGCTATGGACGAGCCAAAACAGCTTCGTCTTGTGTTTCCTGAGCGTCCGGTCAAGCGCGACGATCTTATCGTCACGGACGCAAACGTAGCGGCGATAGACGCAGCGTTCGCATGGCAGGAATGGCCGTCCAACCTGCTGTGTATTTTTGGTCCACCTATGTGCGGCTTAGGATTGGTTGCGAACACCTGGGCGAGCGATAGCGAGGCAGTCCTATTTGACCACACATCTCTGGACTCCGCAGATACGAATACGATCAGTCAACTTACGTGGAGCAATGGCACGATTGACCTCGCCGACGCCGTAACAAATGAGGCGAATCTGTTGGCGGCTATCAATTTTGCAACATCAGAGGATAAGCGACTTCTGTTGACCGCCAGAAGCCACCCTGCCAGCTGGAGTCACAAATCCCCTGACTTGCGGTCACGGTTGAGCAACATGACAGCGGTTGAGATTGGGCCACCGGACGATGAGATGGTGCTCAAGCGTTTGGATGCAGCGTGTCGGCGGCGGTTCATACGCCTGAAGCCTGAAGACGCGAACTACATTATGATCCGTATCGAAAAGTCCTATGTCGCCATCGAGGACTATGTGCGCCGCCTCGACAGAGCAGTCGCGATATCTGGACGTCCTCCTAGTGTTCATTTGGCAAGGAGTGTGCTTGAAGAAGGTGCTGACACGCGCACACTGTTTGACGATACATAGGGGCTGGGACACCCATGACGGACACTGAGGGCCTCTCCCAATCACCTGAGCGTTTCATCAATCGAGAACTGTCGTGGTTGAACTTCAATGCAAGAGTATTGGAGGAAGCTGCTAACACCGATCATCCGATACTTGAAAGACTCAGATTTCTTTCGATTTCCGCGAACAATCTCGATGAGTTCTACATGGTCCGCTATGCAGGGCTACGGGAGCAGAAACGGGCGGGCATCAAAACCAAAAGTCAGGATGGCCTATCGCCTGAAGAGCAGATTGAAAAAATTGAAGACTTGGCCGAAGCGCTCATGCGTGAGCAACAGATTTGCCTTAAGTCCATTCGCCAATCTCTTTCTGAAGCGGGCATAAAGCTCATCAAGCCGGATAAGCTGCGCAAGGCCGACATGGCTTGGCTTGAAGCAACATTCGATGAGTCGATTTTACCCATCTTAACACCGTGGGCTGTGGATCCTGCGCACCCATTTCCTTTCTTGCCAAATCGAGGTTTCGCGCTGGCGCTCGCCCTCAAGTCCGAGACCGACAATGAAACCGAGACAGCGCTCATCTCGCTGCCGCCTTTCGCGAAGCGCTTTATCAGACTACCTGACAAGTCCCCGGGCATCATTCGCTATATCGCGCTTGAGCGGGTAATCCCGCTATTCCTTGATCGGCTTTATCCGGGTTTTAAAGAGGTCGGTCGGTGTCTGTTCCGAATTCTCCGGGACTCCGATATCGAAATAGACGATGAAGCGGAAGACCTCATCAGAGAGTTCGAGATACTCCTGCGTCAAAGACGGCGCGGACGGATTGTGCGCATTCAAATAAATGATGACGCCCCGCAAGATCTTAAGGAATTTATACTTAAAGAGATTGAAGCGGAACCAAACGATGTGGTCCCCATCGATGGTATGATTGGATTAGCTCAATTAGAGGAGTTGATCACATCTGAGCGGCGTGACCTGCAGTTTCCAGTTTATGAGCCTAGATATCCTGAACGGATCCGCGAGCACGGCGGTGACTGTTTTGCAGCCATCCGCAAGAAGGACATTCTCGTCCATCACCCCTATGAGTCCTTCGACGTTGTCGCAGAGTTTCTTCGTCAAGCCGCGGAAGACCCTAACGTCGTTGCTATAAAGCAGACGCTCTATCGCACTGTCGTCAACTCTCCGATCGTCAATGCACTAATTGAAGCAGCCGAAGCTGGAAAAGCCGTCACGGCTTTGGTGGAAATAAAAGCGCGATTTGACGAAGAAACAAATCTTCGACTGGCTCGGGATCTGGAGCGCGCAGGCGTTCAGGTCGTATACGGATTTATAGATTACAAGACCCACGCAAAAGTGAGTCTCGTCATACGACGGGAGGGGGGCGAGCTTCGTTCGTATACACATTTCGGAACGGGCAACTATCACCCTATCACAGCACGTATCTATACGGACCTTTCTTTGTTCACGGCAGATCCAGCGCTCGGGCGAGACGCCGGCAGACTGTTCAACTACGTAACGGCTTTTCGAGAGCCTCCAGACCGCGACCCAGGGATGGACAAAATCATCATGTCCCCGGTTACGCTGGCTCCATCGTTATTAGATATGATCGACAACGAGCGAAAGAATGCGAAGGCTGGGAAACCCTCCGGTATTTGGGCCAAGATGAATTCGCTTGTTGATGGTGAACAAATTGATGCTCTCTATCGAGCAAGCCAAGCTGGTGTACCTATTCGGCTTGTCGTGCGCGGTATCTGCTGCCTCCGTCCGGGGATCAAGGGTTTTTCAGAAACCATTGAAGTGCGAAGTATCGTGGGCCGGTTTCTTGAGCACTCCCGCATTATGGTTTTCGCAAACGGCCATAATCTACCGTCCACGCGGGCCAAAGTGTTTATGTCGTCTGCCGACCTGATGCCGCGTAATCTGAAGCGGCGTGTAGAAGCTATGATCCCGATCAAGAATCCGACGGTCCATCGCCAGGTTCTGAATCAGATCATGGTCTCAAACCTGAATGATAACGAGCAGACATGGTTGCTGGATAGCGAAGGAGAGTACCACCGCGTGAGCCCCGGTCCCTCGGAGAACGGCTTCTCAGCGCACCAGTACTTCATGGAACACCCGAGCTTGTCCGGTCGCGGCAGTGCGCTTGAGCTTAGCGAGCCGCCACGTCTAAAACCCGGGAAGCTGAGAGTGAAATGACACTGGCAGCAGCAAAGTCGTCGCAGATTGCCGTTATTGATATTGGTTCGAATTCTGTGCGTCTGGTGATCTACAGTGTCTCAGGCAGAGCCGTTCTGCCACATTACAATGAACGCGTAATGGCCGGTTTAGGCGTCGGCATCTCTGAAACGGGCAGACTATCGAAGGAGGGCCGGGAAAAAGCACTAAGGGCATTGCGCAGGTTCGGCGCAATTCTCGACGGTCTGGCAATCGATCAAATTCGGGCGGTGGCAACGGCGGCGGTTAGAACGGCAGAGGACGGAACTGATTTTCTTGAACAAGCTGCGACAGCCCTAGGCGATACAATCGAAATACTATCCGGCAAGGACGAAGCTCGGCTGTCTGCAAAAGGTGTTGCAGAAGGTCTCCACCAAGCAGATGGGCTTGTGGGGGACCTGGGCGGATCCAGCCTTGAGTTCGCGGAGATTAAATCTGGCGAGGTGGTTGCAGGGGAATCGCACCTGCTTGGGCCGCTCGTCTTTAGCAACAAAGAACGTTCGCCCAAGAAGGTCCGAGGGCGTATCGCTGACACATTGAGATCGTCGGAGCTCCTTCGTGACAGGGGTGGTCGCCTGTATCTGGTTGGAGGTGCCTGGAGGGCGCTCGCCAAGCTGCACATGGACCTAACGGACTATCCACTTCAACAACTCCATGCCTATCGGATGGACGGACGTGCCGTCACTATGATCTATGAAGCCTCGCAGTCCAGCGACCCTGTCGTACGCGAACGCCTCGCAAAGGCTAGCCAGCGCCGGCTAGAAGTGCTGCCCTATGCCGGCTTGGCACTTTCAGAAACTTTCCGGATCGGCGGTTTTGAAGATGTCGTTGTGTCGTCTCATGGGTTGAGAGAGGGGATCATCTTCGACGCGCTTGGACGCGTAGATCGCGACCGTGATCATTTACTGGACGCCATCGCCTTGTATCTCGGTCTCGATCCCCGCCAGCGCAGGTTTGGCGAAACGCTCTTCGATTGGCTTCTTCCGGCGATCCGCCCGCCGAAAGACCTGTTCGGTTCTCGCCTTGTTGAAACACGTATTATTGCGGCCGCGTGTCTATTCGCGGACTCAGGCTCACGATTTCATCCTGACCATAGGGCCGAGATGGCCTATGAGCACGCCTTGCGGGGGCCGTTCGCCAATATCACGCACCTCGAACGTGCCTTCCTAGCCTTCGCCACAGGTGCACGCTATGCCCGCGGTTTCGACGTCCGCAAATCTCTACAGCCGCTTCTCGATAAGCCATACGAAAAGCTTGCCCGTCAGCTTGGAGCCGTCATGCGGCTTGGGGCCGTTTACTCTGGTCGGTCTGCTGAAGTGCTGGAAACCTGCGGTCTAGATATTGGCGACGGGAAACTCGCTTTGAAAGTTGCGCCGGGGCAAAGGGCTATGGTGTCAAATGCTGTTGAGCGACGCCTGTCTGTCGCTGCAAATTTGCTCGATCTGGAGCCGATCGTTATTAACTTGGACGAGTCTCAAAAAGCCTGATCTGGCCATTCTCAAAAGACAGAGCGAGTTTTCCGGACAGCAACGCCCGTGCTCTTTCGCCGAAGACATCTTCTCGCCATCCACGAAAGGCCGGAATGTTGTCTTCTTCACCACGAGCAATCCGTTCGATGTCTGCTGCATTTGCAATCAGTCGGGGCACCACTTGGGCTTCTTCACTTACATGTTTTAGCAGCACTTTGAGCATTTCCGGTGCGCCAGGGGGCACCTGTGCGTTTTGTTGCCGCTTGGGCAAAGAAGGTGAGTGCGCATCAGGATCAGCCATTGCGGTTCTCACAACGTCGAGCAACCCCTCGGCATGGCGCGAATTCGCAAAACCTTTTGGTACCGCGCGCAGGCGTTCGAATGCTCCTGTTGAGTCCGGCTTCTGCTCCGCAATTTCGTAAATTGCATCGTCCTTCAGTATCCGTCGGCGTGGACGATCAAGCTCCTGCGCTCGTGCTTCCCGCCATCCTGCTACAGCGGCTAATACAGCTGCATACTCCTTCTTTGGCTTGCGGATTTTTAATCGCTGCCAGGCATTTTCCGGTGAGGTATCATAGAGCTGAGCGTCTTCTAAAACAGCCATTTCCTCGAGCACCCAGCTCATTCGGTCCAGCTTTTCCAACTGCGTACGCATCTTCAGATAAGCATCTCTGAGATGGGTAACATCCCCCATCGCATATCTGAGTTGTTTTTCGCTCAATGGACGGCGCGTCCAATCGGTGAATTGGCTCGATTTATCAATTGAGACCCTGAGCATCCGTTGGATCAGATTATCGTATGATATCGAATCACCTAGTCCCAGGGCCATGGCAGCGATCTGGGTATCGAAGATAGGTCCGGGGGGATAACCAATAAGTCGATTGAAGATTTCAAGATCCTGACGCGCGGCATGGAACACTTTGATCCGAGATTCCTCTGCGATCAGCTGCAGAAACGGACCGATGTCCAGATTATCGTTAAGTGGATCAATCAACCCTTCAACACCGGGCGCTGAGGCCTGGATCAGACACAGTTGAGGCCAGTAAGTTGTTTCCCTGTGAAACTCTGTATCGACACAGATAAAATCGTGCTCGGATAGCGCTTCGCAGAAGGCTTCAAGATCATCCTGGTCCGTGATCGGGGTCAAAACTGCATCAGACATTCGCAGACGGGTAGCCGATCACCTTGACAAAGGCTAGAAGCGCTGCGCGTTTGCCCGCCACGAATTGCAGTGCCGCTAGAAGGACACGAAAATCCATGCACGCTTACCGCACCCATACCTGCGGAGACCTCCGCAAGACCGATGTCGGCCAGACGGTCAGATTGTCCGGCTGGCTTCATCGCCGACGTGACCATGGCGGTGTTATGTTCATCGACTTGCGCGATCATTATGGCCTGACACAGTGTGTCTTTGATCCAGACTTTCCCGCCTTTGCAGTTGTCGAGCGACTGCGCGCAGAGAGTGTCATCACGATTGAGGGCGAGGTTGTTGCCCGCGACGACGAACTCGTGAACGAAAACCTTGATACCGGCCATGTCGAAGTTCGGGTTAAGGAAGCGTCGATCCAATCCGAGGCTGCTGAACTCCCGCTTCCGGTGTTTGGTGAGCCGGACTATCCTGAAGATATACGCCTGACGCACCGTTACCTCGACCTCCGCCGCGAAACTCTGCACAAGAACATTGCGCTACGTTCCGACGTTATCGCCTCGATCCGTCGCCGCATGGTCGAGCAGGGCTTCACCGAGTTTCAAACGCCAATTCTTACCGCGTCGAGCCCGGAGGGCGCGCGCGACTTTCTGGTGCCGTCCCGAATTCATCATGGCGAGTTTTATGCTCTGCCCCAAGCTCCTCAGCAATTCAAACAGCTGATTATGGTGTCCGGCTTCGACCGCTATTTCCAGATTGCACCATGTTTCCGTGACGAAGATGCCAGGGCTGACCGAAGTCCTGGGGAGTTCTACCAACTTGACGTCGAGATGAGTTTCGTCACGCAAGAGGACGTTTTCCAGGCAATCGAGCCGGTTATGCGGGGTGTCTTCGAAGAGTTCGTCGATTGGGACGGGAAGTCACGGACGATGCCGTCTGAGCCGTTCCCGCGCATTCCGTATGCCGAGGCCATGGCAAAATACGGGTCCGACAAACCGGATCTGCGGATTCCGATCGAGCTTGTGGATGTCACAGACTTCTTCGAAGACGATTCCAAAACCGGCTTTTCCATCTTTGCCAAGATAATTAAGAGCGGCGGCCGTGTGATCGCTATCCCGGCACCGAAGTCGGCGGGGGAGAAGTCTCGCAAATTCTTCGATTCCCTCGACAGTTGGGCGAAGAAGGAAATGCAGGCTCCTGGATTGGGCTATGCGCGTTTGAAAGACGCTGACGGGGGAGGAACTGATAGCCAGGATCCTGTCTTGAAGAATTTCGACGCTGACCACCTGGCAGCGTTCTTGGAGCATGTGGGTCTTGGTGCAGGGGATGGAATCTTCTTCTCTGCCGGCAAACCTGCAGACGCCTACAAGCTTGCCGGTGCGGCTCGTATCAAAGTGGGTGAAGAGCTTGGCTTGGTTGAGGAAGATGTTTTCCGTTTTTGTTGGATCGTCGACTTTCCAATGTATGAGTGGGACGAGGACAACAAGACCATCGACTTTTCTCACAACCCGTTTTCGATGCCTCAAGGTGGATTGGAGGCGTTGGAAGGCGCATCCACCGATCAAGAAATTCTCGATCTAAAGGCGTTTCAGTACGACATCGTTTGCAACGGTGTTGAGTTGTCCTCCGGGGCAATTCGGAATCACAGACCAGACATTATGCTAAAAGCCTTTGAAATTGCCGGACACGGCCCGGAGGTCGTTGAGAAGGAATTTGGCGGCATGCTGAACGCATTCCGGTACGGCGCACCGCCCCATGGCGGTATTGCTCCAGGTGTTGATCGGATTGTCATGCTGCTTGCCGGTACAGACAACATCCGCGACGTGACGATGTTTCCAATGAACCAGCAGGCGCGTGATCTTATGATGGGAGCACCAAGTCCGGTCCGCGACGAGCAACTCAAAGAGCTAAATGTCAGGATCACACCACAAATAAAATCTTGACAACCAGCTCGGTGTGTCAGTTGGGTTACGAGGGGTTCCGAAACGTTATGGAGCGTCTATCAGACGAGGGCCTCTGCCTGCATCCTCGCAGAGTGGCAACACAAGACCGGGGGGCAGAAGCGTCGTTTCGGACCGGCAGGCTCCCGAAAAATCAGCAAGCCCGGAGTTGATCATGCGCGCGAGATTGGCACCTTGCAGCCTCGCGCCGCGAAAGCTTGCTCCAGAGACGTCCGCCTCGACAAAACTAGCACCGCTGAGAAGTGCTCCGTCAAACGACGCGCCGTTAAGAATAGCAAAGTCGAATATGGCACCGACAGCCGTGCTCGCCGAAAAGTCAGCACCTCTACACAAGCCGTAAGTTATAGATGTGCCACCAAAGCTTCCACCGATAAACTTGGCTTCGCGCAAGTCGCCATAGTCAATGTTGGCATCGGAGAAATTGGCACCGTTCGCTGTCACAGCAAAAAATCGTGCTCCCTCCATAACCGCACCGGGAAATTTCGCGTCCTGAAGATCTGCCTTACTGAACTCGGTTTTCGTGGCAGTGACACCAGTGAAGTTGGTACCGACGGCATTCGCGCCGTACAAAGACGCATAAGAGAAATCCGAGCGGTCATAGCGAACGTTTCGAATGTCCCAGCCTGTCATCTTTAGGCTCACCAGATTACAGTCCTGGCAGGACCCCGAATAAGACGGTGCCCAAGTTACCCGTTTGCCAGTTTCTGTCTGCGCGGATACCGAAAGGGTAGCGCCGACCAGCAGGCAAAAAAGAATAACCAATCGAAACAACATAGCGATTAGCTAGCTGGCATCCGTCGTGTCATAAACTGAAGTTCCTGTAATGACTGATTTTCGCGGCCAAGGTGTTGCAAATTCTCACCACAAATTAGGATGTTAGTCCCCAAAAGTGGGTGAATTCCTAATAACGTGTCTAATCAATGCATCACGCTGGACGATTTCCCGCATGCATCACAGACCACTTCGTGCTCATCGGAATCAGTTTGGTATAGTGTGAAGCTGCCACAATTAGGGCAGGGCTCACCAAGATAGTCGGGCATTGATGTTTCATCGTGATCTGTAACATCCGTAGAGTCTGAAGCGCTGTTCTCTGACTCAGATTCAGTTCTTCGGCGGTTCAGAATGACGATGTTGTCGGGAAGTTCACCTCGCGAGAATCCTCGTGAAATGACCTTTGCGGCTTCCCCAGTCAGTCCTGCGGATGCGTCTCGTGTCCCATCACCCGTTCCCCGGCCCAGACCATCGTGGCTGATCGTATCGTCAATTTCGGCGAGGTCCTTTCGACCGAGATACGAAACCGCCAGCTCGCGAAAAATATAGTCTAGGATCGACGTGGCTTTTGTAATCCTGTCATTCCCGGTCACATCGCCTGCAGGTTCAAAACGCGTGAATACAAATGCGTCCACATACTCGTCGAGCGGAACTCCGTATTGCAGGCCAAGGGATACTGAGATCGCAAAATTATTCATCAGCGACCGAAAAGCAGCACCTTCCTTATGCATATCGATGAAGATCTCACCGAGCGCGCCGTCGTCGAATTCCCCTGTATGCAGGTAGACCTTATGACCGCCGACAGTCGCCTTTTGGATATAGCCTTTTCGCCGGTCTGGCAGGCGTGTTCGTGTGTTAGAACTGTCTGACTTTTGCGCGGAAATCGGTTCGTCCGAGTTTAAAGACTGAGTGGGTTCGACCGAAACCGTTTCTTCGTCTGCCATCTCATATGTAAGATCAACGGCTTGTCTGAGTCGCTCCCGAAGTTCCGTCGCTAGGGGCGCGCGCTCACCCCGCAACAGAACAACGACACCCTCATTGTTGATCTCCAATGGAAGGTCAGCAGCCTGTTTTGCCTGCAGCTCGACAACTGGAGGAATCGAAAGCAGGGCGGAAATACGCTGACCAATATCGAACTGAGCGGACAACGGCACATCCACCGTGAAACCGGCATCAATCAGTGCATCAGTCAAACGGTTGGCGCTTTGTGCCTCGATTGCTGACTCCGCGGCTGATATCTCCTTTTTTGAGAGCCCTATGGCCGAGAGCAACGCCAACCCGTCAGTGTCATAGTTTTCTGGGGAGAGATGCAGCTGATCCTGAATGAACGAGTCGCCGAGAACCCATCGAGAAAATGCTGCTCCCAAAGGCAGCCCCTCAGCGATAGCGCCGCTAACCTTCTCAACAACTTCCGATGTGAATCCGCGATCTTTCAGACGATCCAAATCGAGACCCGGGATGTCTCCTTGGTCAGCCTCTATTGTGTTGTCGTCGATCAGCGCACCCAGCGCGTTGGGTTTGCGCCGGGTGATGCCAAGGCGAACAGCGCGGGCAATGTCGCCATCAGTATCGGTATCCGCGACCATCTCTGATAGGGGAGCGAGCCCCTGGCTTTCCGGTCGCATATTTCCAAAAGCAGCCTCGTCAACTGGGATAATCGCGATGGCGATATCGTGTTTGGTATCGGCCTTCAGGGCAGATAGCCCAATTCGCTTGGCCTTCGCCGCGCTAAGAGAGTTTCCTGTGAGTTTCGCTTTCACAAAGCCTATCAGCGCTTCAGCAACGGCGGCGGCATTTTCCGACGCGTAGTCTTCGCCAAGGGCCATAAGAGCGGCCCCGAGACCCGTAAGCACTAGAGTTCCATTGGTCAAAATGCTCTGGAGCGCAACAAGCACAGCGCTTAGACTGACCGCGTCTAGTCCTTCCCGAGTGATAAATGCTCCAATATCGAGGCAGCTGGCGAGGCCGTATCCCGGCAAAGATGACGCATCACCAAGCGTCACCGCTCCACCTTCGTCCAGTATTGGACCGCAGACGGTTAAA
This sequence comes from Pseudomonadota bacterium, assembly GCA_039033955.1. Classification (GTDB taxonomy): domain Bacteria; phylum Pseudomonadota; class Alphaproteobacteria; order Caulobacterales; family Hyphomonadaceae; genus CALLCD01. The sequence continues at coordinate 196,773 of JBCCBQ010000003.1, read as the reverse complement.
GCCTCTTCTATCCCATCGATATCAACTGCTGGGACGGGTATTTTCAGACCTGTAATCGCTTTGTCGCGCAGCAAAGTGGCCGCAGCCTCTGGTCCTCCAGGCTGGCGAAGAGCTTCTTCGGCAATCTCTTCGGGTAGACCGAGACTCATTGCTTCGGCTAAATCCTGATTGAGAGGCGACGTCCCAAGCCGCGCTAACATTTCAGCGAGAGCCAGTTGGCCCGCAGTTTCCAAATGACGTTCACTAATTCGCCGGGTCAGAGTCGCCACCATGCCCGGTGTCGCCTTAGCAGGTCGCATCAAACTAAGCGGCGTTAGCTCGCTAAGGGCTACAACGGATGATATTCGTCCAACGTTTTGGGCTTCAGTGAGTGTTTCGAGCGTTTCGCCCGAGACGAGGCTGTCGAGGGGAGGTGAGGTTGGCATGACCGTACCGATTCGATTTTCCATTTATTGATGTAGGGTGACGTGATTGGTCGGTCCCTTCAACCACCACTTTGAACTGGGGCTCTATGCTTGCCTCGTATTGTGCCAGTAGCTCCCCTGATTTATGCCCAAGGAAAAGCCACATTGTCGTCAAAGCCATGGGTAGTTGGATGAAAGCGACGCTGTTGCGGATCTTTGGATCAAGACGTGTCGATTAGGAGCGTTCCATGCGTGAATCGGTTTTTGAAACCCTTATCGGAGCCCTCGTGCTGGCTGCGGCAGCCACATTCATGTGGTTTGCTATGGATCGTGGCGGCGATGCAGCGACAAACGGGCCCAGATACGTGGTGTCTGCAAAGTTTAATAATGTATCCGGCATCAATCGGGGATCAGATGTTCGCCTCGCTGGATTGAAGATTGGTGTTGTAGAGGAAATGCAGCTGAATCCCGACACCTATGAAGCTGACGTTCGGCTCTCCATCGATGGGGCAGTTGATCTGCCTGATGACAGCGATGCTCGTATCTCTTCCGACGGACTGCTTGGTGGAGCTTATGTTGCGCTGGAGCCTGGTGGAGGATTTGATCTCATTGCCAAGGATGGATCAGGTGAGATCCTCTACACCCGTGGTAGTGTAGATTTGTTGACCTTGGTGGGCTCATTCGCTTCGTCGCTGGGCGGAGACTCCACCGAAGACGGGGGCATTGACCCATGAAAAAACACCTCTTTGCGCTGGCCATTGCGGCTTTGATGCTTCCGACTGCGACCGGTCAAAGCGACGATATACTCGACGATCTCGACTTTTCGGAAAGCGGTGACGAGCCCCGAGGCCGTTCGATAGCAGAGGAAGCAAGCCTCGACATCGAAGAGGAAGAGGACCTCAGTCAGCCGAAAGTCTACTATCAGGAGTACGAGACGGCGACGCTCCGCGCGCTCGACAAAATTACAGGTCGTTCGACCGATATAGACGTACGAGCGGGCATGCCGGAGGTCTTCGGTTCATTACGGGTCGAGTTAAAGGCTTGTTTCCAAACGCCACCAGAATTGCCCCCGGAATCTGCAGCTTTCCTCTCCATACATTCGACTCAAGCTGTTCAAGTAGAATCGATGAGCGATTCCATAGCTGCATCCGAAGTGGATACAGTCGGCGATGAGAATCCGCAGCTTTTTTCCGGATGGATGTTTGCGTCATCGCCAGGTCTCAGCGCGTTAGAGCATCCGGTTTATGACGTTTGGGTAATCAACTGCACAGCCGCTGCACCTGTAAGCGGGGCCTCGTCTGAATAGAACGCCGCGTCCTTATCAATTGCGTCATCAAGCAGTGATTTGAATTCGTCGCGCCGCAAGCATTGAAGCCCAAATTGCTCAAGGTGAGGATTATGAAACTGGGCATCCAGCAACTCGTATCCACCGGCGATAAGGCGTGACACGAGGTGGACGAGGGCCACTTTGGACGCGTCTCGTGAACGAGAGAACATGCTCTCTCCAAAGAAAACCGCGCCGATTGAGACGCCATAAAGTCCACCAACGAGGTCGTCGCCATCCCAGCACTCAACACTATGGGCAAATCCTCGCCGGTGCAGTGATCCGTAAAGGTTCACGATTGCTGAGTTGATCCAGGTGGTATCTCTGCCGTCGGCAACTTCCGCGCAACCTTCCATCACCCTGGAGAACGCCTCGTCTACGCTGACCCGATACCTGTCCTGCCGAACCGTGCGAGCAAGTCGGGCGGGTATATGAAATCCTCGAAGTGGGAGCACTCCACGCTCGTCTGGGTCTATGAGAAATAAATAAGGATCGTCGCGCGAGTCCGCCATCGGAAACACGCCGCGCCGATACGCGTTCAGCAGTTCTCTTATTCCAAACTCAGATGACATGATCTTTCACGTCAAAGGACACGCGGTCCGGTCTTACTCGTCAGCGGCATCCTCTTTTTTGAGGAACCTTTCTAACCAATGGATATCATACTTACCTTCTATGACATCTTCTGCTTCGACAAGCCGTCTGTGTAAGTCGAGCGTCGTATAGATGCCGCCGATTACTGTTTCGTCGAGTGCACGCTTCAGGCGCAGCACGCACTCCTTGCGGGTGCGGCCATGGACGATGAGCTTACCGATCATGCTGTCGTAATGTGGAGGAATTCGGTAGCCGGCGTAGGCAGCACTGTCGAGGCGGACGCCAGGCCCGCCTGGGGCGTGAAAGTCGGTTATAGTTCCGGGCGAAGGCATGAACGTCTCTGGGTGTTCAGCATTGAGGCGGCATTCAATGGAGTGGCCCACTAGCAAAACGTCTTCCTGAGAGAAGGACAGTTTTGATCCCGCCGCAATGCGTATCTGTTCCCGGATGAGGTCGATCCCGGTGATCATCTCCGTTACGGGGTGCTCGACCTGGATTCTCGTATTCATCTCAATGAAATAGAATTGGCCGTCCTCATAAAGAAACTCCATCGTTCCGGCACCGAGATACCCGAATTTCTTAACGGCGCGGGCGACAATCATGCCAATGTCTTCGCGTTGGGCCTGATTCAGCGCTGGCGACGGGGCCTCTTCGAAAACCTTTTGATGACGGCGCTGCAGGGAGCAGTCTCGCTCCCAGAGATGACAAACCGAGCCGTGGCTATCTGCGATGACTTGGATCTCGATATGACGCGGTTTCTTGAGATATTTTTCGATGTAAACAGCGTCATCGCCAAAGGCGGCTTTCGCCTCGGTTTTGGCTGTCTTGATTGCTGTATCGAGCTCCTTTTCGGTTTCAGCGACTTTCATGCCTCGCCCGCCGCCACCGGCAGCCGCTTTCACCAACACCGGAAATCCGCACTTCTTGGCAACTTTCTTCGCTTCGGACAGTGACGATATCCCGCCGTCGGATCCCGGGACCACGGGTACGCCGGCCTCAATCATCGCCTGCTTGGCTGCGATCTTGTCCCCCATTGTTCGAATGTGTTCTGCCTTCGGACCGATGAAGGTGACACCATGGGCCTCAACCATCTCTGCGAACTGTGCATTCTCGGAGAGGAAGCCATATCCGGGATGAATAGCGTCTGCCCCGGTAATCTCAGCAGCGGTCAAAATGGCGGACTTCTTCAGATAAGAATCTGACGATGGGGGAGGGCCTATGCAAACGCTCTCGTCTGCCAGACGCACGGCCATGGAATCGTGGTCGGCCTCGGAATGCACAACGACTGTCGCGATGCCCATTTCTTTGCAGGCGCGGTGAATACGCAGGGCGATCTCGCCTCTGTTTGCTATGAGGACCTTCTCGAACATGGGTCCTGATCCTTATTCTATGACGATAAGCGCTTCGCCGAACTCCACAGGCTGTGAATCTTCGACCAGTATCGCTGTCACCGTCCCGTCACGAGGTGAGTCCACTGGGTTGAAGGTCTTCATAGCTTCCACCAGCATCAGCGTTTCGCCCGCCTTAACTTTGCTGCCGACGGATACGAAGACCTTCGAACCGGGCTCTGGCGACAGATAAACCGTGCCGACCATGGGAGAGGTAACGGCATTTGCGGGAGGGGCAGCATCGTTTCCAGCGGCTGGCGCTGTCTCGGTTGTCATCGCGCCCGGAGTAGGGGCCGGGGCCGCCGCAGGTATAGGTACGGCCACAGGTGCAGGAGCCGGGGCAACAGTGGCTGCGACGGCGACAGATGGTTTCGAAACCCGAACCCTCAGCCCCTCATGCTCGATCTCAATCTCACCGAGATCGGCATCTCGCAATATTGACGCCAGCTCTCGAACGAGCCCGGTATCCAGTTTTGATTTGGCGTTGCTCATAATTCCCCGCTGTGTGTTTCTATAAGGCGTAGTGCAGCGTCCATAGCCAATTCATAGCCGTGTGCTCCGAACCCCGCAATTGTTCCATGGGCAACCGGAGCAACATAGCTTTGGTGTCGGAACGCTTCTCGTGCCGCCGGATTCGAGAGGTGCACCTCGATAACCGGGCAATCGCATGCCCGTAGAGCATCGTGCACTGCGACAGATGTGTGTGTGTAGGCACCCGCGTTCAAAAGAAGAACGGCAGCGCTTCGAGAGGCGTCTTGAATCCAGTCGACAAGTTCGCCCTCATGATTCGTCTGCCGGAACACCTGATCGACAGTCGAATAGCGCTCGTTGAGCCGCGCTTCGATATCGGTGAGCGTTTCCGCGCCATAGATATCTGGCTCCCGCGTTCCCAGCAGGTTAAGGTTAGGACCATTGAGGACGTGAATCGGCTTTGCCATAATGGACGCCGTCTTGCTCCTTAACAGAGGCAAAGGCAAGCCCGAGCCAGCGAGGACATCGAAGCAATGCAAATTCACATTAATGGTGAACCCCGCACAATAAACGACGGTATGACACTTGATGTCCTTGTCCAGACGTTGGGATCAGACCCAAGGGGTATCGCCATTGAGCGAAATCTCGAAATCGTTCCGAAGTCTGAGCACGCGACAACCGTGCTCGAAGATGGCGATCGTCTCGAGGTCGTGCAGTTCGTCGGCGGTGGCTAGGGGCTCAATCCCGCCGGTTGACACCGAAAATCGTCATTCTACTGTCGGTGTGCCGGGGTGCCTTGAAGTCTAGGCTGAGATTATACCCGTTGAACCTGTCTGGGTAATGCCAGCGTAGGAAGGACACATGCCAAACGATACCGCCGTAGCTCCCCAGCTGAGCGACGATACGCTCACTATAGCCGGACGCAACTTCACGTCCCGATTGATAATCGGAACGGGGAAATACGAATCTTATGCTGAAAACGCTGAAGCCGCCGAAGCAGCTAGTGCGGAGATTGTCACTGTTGCTTTGAGAAGAGTGAATCTCTCGAACCCGGATGAGGACAGGCTAACGGATCACCTTTCACCTGCCGCATATACTTATCTGCCGAACACGGCGGGATGCTTTACAGCGGAAGACGCTGTTCGGACACTAAAGCTCGCCCGAGAAGCAGGTGGGTGGGATTTGGTAAAGCTCGAAGTTCTCGCTGATCAGAAGACGCTGTATCCCGATATGCCAGAAACATTGAAAGCCGCAGAAGCGCTGATCGCAGATGGTTTTCAAGTAATGGTCTACTGTTCGGATGATCCTGTTTATGCCCGTCGGTTAGAGGAGGTGGGGTGTAGTGCCATAATGCCCCTCGGTAGCTTGATTGGCTCCGGGTTGGGAATTCAGAACCCTGTCAATATCCGTTTGATAGTAGAACAATCACGCGTGCCGGTTATTGTCGACGCTGGTGTTGGTACGGCGTCGGATGCAGCGATCGCTATGGAGCTTGGATGCGATGGGGTTTTGATGAACACAGCAATCGCAGAAGCGCGTGATCCTATCGGTATGGCTCGCGCAATGAAGCACGCCGTGATAGCGGGCCGCCAGGCGTATCTGGCTGGTCGAATGGGAAAGAAGCGCTATGCTGATCCGTCATCGCCGTTAGCGGGGCTGATTTAGGGGACAGGATGCTTCGGCAACAATTTACCGAACAACTCGATCACGATCCCGATTTTCAATGGCGGGGTGCGCAGGTCACGCGCATTGAGAACTTGTCGGATATCGTATTTGCCTTGGCCTTCAGCATGATGGTAACGGCGTCAAACACTCCGTTCACCTTCGATGGCATCAAGACGCACCTGGTCAGCCTGGCACCTATTTCTGTCGCGTTCGCATTCATGCTCGGGACCTGGAATCGGCACTTTCTATTCTTCAGACGATACGGTCTGGCGGACAATCGCATTGTCTGGCTCAACGCGCTTCTCCTGCTGACAGTTCTATCGATTGCGCTCCCAATGCGGTTCATATTCGAGAGTCTTTTTGCATGGATTCTGACGTTATTCGGTTACCTTGAAGCAATGAACCGGATTGGCGTTCAGAGTTACCGGCAGGCTGGTGAGATCATCGCCTATTTTGGCGTGATCTATGCGGTCCTTAACGTCATCCAGGCGCAAATGTATGCGCACGCCTTACACAAGTCGGACGTGCTCCAACTGAACCATTTAGAGCGTGCCCACACCAGGAGTGCGATATGGACTTCGCGCATAGATGTCGTGATCGGCCTCATCACAGCCGTAGTCGCTTACTGCACGATTGCCGGACCCTTCGCCGGCTTTTTTATAAACCTCGCCGCAATCGCAAATTGGGCCGTTAACCGGAAGCTCGTGATACCTGCCAGAAGTCAAAGTGCCTAGGCAGCGGCACGGTACACGCAAGAGAGCTCAGCTAAAAAGGCCGACACCAGCAATATGATCCAAATAAATGGCCGCATCCCGAATATCGAAGACAAATGAGAAAAGGATGACCGCTGTAATCAATCCAGTCCATGCGCCATAGAGTGAGCGCTCTTTCAAGAAGGTTCGGCGGCGTAAAAGAACAATTAGTCCCGGCGTCCAGGCAATAAGATGAATGAGCGCTATAAAACCGGAAATCGGTGGTAATCCGAATGCTCCCTGCAGGACCATTAGAGCCAGCATACCGAGAACAAAACCGCCGACTACCATCCGGGCCTCAATCCGCCTCCTGACAAAAAGTAGCCCCGCAGCGAAACTCGCTAGCATGAAGATGATCCAGATCCTTACCCAGGTCGGGCTATTCGCAATACCCTCCGAATCAAAGAGCTCAAGAGCACCGTTCCCGTGGGTGTATTCCTGCGCCGTTGCCGAAAAGGCAATGAAAGCTGCGGTAGAAACTGACAGACTGGCGAGCCTGTTCAATGTGTTCGACATCGTGTGATCTCCCTCTGAGCCCGATGGCTTTTCAGAAGAGAATAGCGGCGCCACGGGTCGGCGCACAAGCGCGCGGGATCAGCCTGCTTCGGCTATTCCTTCAGCAATCAGGCCGTCAAGCTTTGGCAGGCGCAAGCCGGAAAACAACTCACCGCCTACGACGAATGTAGGTGTCGCATTCGCTCCGATGGTTTCAGCAAGCGTGTAGGTCGCGTTGATCTGTTCCCGAAAGTCTTCGTCTTCTATGTCCTCTCGCCATTGATCGAGGTCCAAGCCAACCGTGTCTGCAATGTCAGCAAGGTCATCATCCGTAAACTCGCTTGGCGAGCGCATAAGCGCCTGGTGCATTTCAACGTATTTGCCCTGACGCCCGGCTGCGAGCGCAGCCACGGCAGCCTTGCGGCTCTCAGGTGAGAGAATCGGGAACTCCTTGAACACAACACGGACTTTGCCATCATATCGCTCCGGCAGAGCATTGACCGTTTCCATGGACGCTCGACAAGGGCCGCAACGATAATCGAAGAACTCTACCACCGTAACGGGTGCATCTTCTGGCCCAATTGAATAGTCACTGGCGAGATTAATGAGCGCATCGGAAAACTCCGCAATCGCGATGCGTGACTTCTCAGCTTCTTCGGCCTCCCGCTTCTCTTGCAATGCAATGAGTGCCTCTTCGATCACTTCGGGATTTTCCAGAAGGTACTCTCGAACAATTTGCTCTGTGACCTCTCGATCGGCGGGCCCACTTGAATCCTGAGCGCAAGCTGACGACAGGAGCAATGCTGAGAGGGGAAGAGCGAGAAAAACGTTTCGATACATAGATCAGGGCCTCCTGGCCCGATATGGCCGACAGAAGTTTATGAGATTGTGAAAGGAATATGCGGGTTCGTTTGGCCTACGCAATATCAGCGTCTCCTGAAATATCGCCGATTTTCTTCAAGTCGAGGGTCCGTAACCGTGTGAATGTCCTGGGCACGGCGATGCAGAGGTGTACCAGTTTCGAGGTTCTTCATCGCCCGGCCGGAAAACACTTGAGCACCGACATAGTCGCCGACATGAAATGAACGTTCGGCCGTCGCGAGTTCGGCTTCCCCACGCCGCCCTTGCTTGTCTAGAGCGACAGCGAGCTCGGCCCAGGCAAATGCATTATCCGGCTCGGCAATAATCGAGCGCCGCAAGGCCGTTTCACCCTCTTCAACATCGCCCGGATCGCCGCGAGCAATCATCGATCGGGCGTAACTGACCAGAAGGAGCGGGTTGCCGTCCGAAAGATCGACAGCGTTCTTGTACGGCTCAATTGAGGCCTCGATGTCACCCTTCTCAAACATGATGAAACCCTTCAGCTCATGAAAATACGGGTTGTCGGGTTCCGCTTCGAGCAGATACTCGGTCTCCTCAAGTGCGAGATTGAAATCAAGACTGCGCATGGCCAGGTGCGCCCGAGCGTAACGAGCAGGCATGCTCTCATCTTCTGGTGGGTAACGCTGATAGACCTTATTCGGATGCTCCAAATATCCGATAAGCTTGGCGTGCATCATATCCATTTGACGCAAGGAGCGCTCCGAATGAGGCGCGTCCATAAGACCGGTCTCCTCCGCGCGTTGCCGAAGTGCGAGAATACGGTCAGATGCTAGAGGGTGTGTTCGGAAATACTCGAACCGCCGCGCCTGTGAGAACACTTCCTGGTAGCGAAACTCTTCGAAGAACTCGACGAGGCCTGCAGGCGACTGCCCAGTACGCTCTAGATAGGTGAGGGCAGCCTGATCAGCAGAAGACTCCTGCGCTCTGGTGAACGTGAAAAACTGCAGCGCTGTCAGCTGCTGCGCGTTGGCGATCAGCGCAGCACCTGCTTCGGGAGCTCCCGCCGCGATTGCGATGATACCCAGTCCGATCGATATGTAACCGGGTCTGGCCGCTTTTGCGAAATCTTGGGCCCGCCGGGCTCCGTGAGCGCCAGCGATATGACCAGCCTCATGCGCGATTACACCTTTCAACTGTCCGGGGTGATCTGCTTCGATGATCAAGCCCGAATTGATAAAGATGTTCTGTCCACCAGCCACGAAAGCGTTGAGTGAAAGATCATTGACGACGTAAATGGATACGTCCTCTGGCACGAGCCCTGCCGCCTCTAACAACGGGTCAGTATACTCGCGAAGGATCGCTTCAATCTCGGCATCGCGCAGGAATTGCGCCTGCGCTGGCAGGACAGCCATCAATCCTGCAAGCATCAGGGCGATAAAGCGATTGAACAAACGAGGCATTTCACCCCTTTCCAAAGAGTAATATCCCAAACACTACTTTGCTCGCCCCATTTTGGCGAGAACAAGTCGCGAATGTAACTGAAATGTCAGAATGGGTTATTCCGCAGGAAAAACAAAGCACCCAGTCTCATCCAGGCGCACTGAGACAGCGTCTCCGGGCGTCGCCGTTACAGGGTGACCAGCCCAACCCGTGATTCTTGTGCCGTCCGCCTCGACAACAAACTGATAGACATGTCCGAGACTCCGCACCGATCGAAGGGTCGCGGAAGTTCCATTGGCGTCGGAGATTTCTACGGCCTCCGGTCGAACAATGATGCGATACACATTGCTGCTCGAAGTGGTCGGCGGCGATAATGCCCCAAATGGTGTTTCTACGAGTCCCCGCCCGTTGAGCTTTCCGTGTGTCTCGCTCACAGGGCCGAGCGCCGCCGCTGCAAGCGCGCTTGTTGGGGCGGTGTATAGCGCCTCTGGAGATCCGGCCTGGATGATCTTCCCGTTGTGCATAATGGCGATCTTGTCAGCCACCATCATCGCTTCGACCGCATCGTGCGACACGATTAGCGCAGGAATACCTACCCCGCGAATAGCGCCCATGGCCGCCTCACGCACATCTTGACGAAGGGACGGATCAAGCCCTGAAAAGGGCTCATCCATCAGAATGGCAACGGGTTGCGGGGCTAGGGCCCTGGCAATAGCAACGCGCTGCTGTTCGCCGCCGGATAATTGATGCGGGTAGGATTGAAGCCGATCCGCGAGCCCCACTCGAACAAGCCAGTCGGCGGCAAGAGCGTCGCCCTCGGCCCGAGCAATATCCGATAGACCGAAGCGCACATTCTCAAGGGCGCTCAAATGCGGGAACAGAGCGAAGTCTTGAAAAATCAGACCTATACGACGCCGCTCAGCCGGGATCATCTGTCCTGGTCCGGACAACACCGCGTCACCACGCTGAACAGATCCGGCGTCCGATGTCTCCAATCCGGCGATCAATCGAAGAAGGGTCGACTTACCAGCTCCGGAGGGGCCTAGCAGTGCGGTCACGGTTCCCGGCTCAAGCTCGAGATCAACACCGTCGACCACCGATATGTCGCCATACCGCCGAACCAAACCTTTAGCGATGATTGCTTCCGTCACTCGCTGCCTCCGCCGACGCGGCCGGTGGATAGCCGCCACGACAGCAGGATTACTGGCAGCAAGCCACAAAGTACAATCACCAACGACGGCAGCGCGGCAGTTTCCAGTCTTTCATCAGAGGCGTAGGCGTACGCGCGCACCGCTAGCGTGTCGAAGTTCGACGGACGTAGCATTAGGGTCGCCGGGAGCTCCTTCAAAGTCTCTACAAAGAGCACGAGCGCCGCTGCTGCTGCCCCTGGAAGAATAATCGGCAGATCAACGTCTCGAAGTCGACGCATTGGTGCAGCCCCTAGGCTTCTGGCGGCAGCGTTCAAGGATGGCGGCGCGCGTTCAAGAGCGGCTTCCATTGGGCCTGTTCCTGCTGCTGTAAAACGGCTGACATAGACCAGCACGAGTACGAAAAGGGCGACAACGCCCGTCAAGGCAAAAGGAAGAATTTCGAGTGCGTAGAGTCCACCCAAAGCCAATACCGCACCGGGTGTTGCATAACCACCTGCAGCGATCCATGTCGCCAGCGTCGCAATAGGCCGCTTCCTATGAGCGCCAACAGCGAAGGCGAGGGCAGTTACAAACGCTGCCGTGGCTCCCAAGGATGCCAGCAGAAAGGAGTTCACCAGCGGCTCTATCAGCGGAGGGGTCGAAGCCCGCGCCTCTACAGCCAACCAAATGAGTCGCAGCACCGGAGCCGCGAAACCCCAGGTAAAAACAAGACCACAAAACCCAGCAGCGGCGAGCGCTCTCCGTCCAGTCAGTCGTTCGCGCCTTAGCACGCGCCACCGGATCGAACTTGCCTGATAACCCGCTTCACCTCGCCTTGTACGCTCGATCCATAAGAGCGTCAGTGCGAGGGCCACCAAAATGAGAGCAAGCCTCGCTCCAGCTGCAGGATCACTGAAGCTCGACCATGCGCGAAACACGCCAACGGTGAGCGTCTGAACGCCTAGAAAGTCTGCGGCACCGTAGTCTGCGGCCGCCTCCATAAGGGCGAGTGCCAGCCCAGCCGCGATAGCGGGACGAGCACCGGGCAACGCGACCCGGGTGAACCTTTGCCAGGACGACGCACCGAGAGATTGGGCCGCTTCAAGCGTGCAGATAGATTGAGTAGTGAATGCAGCCCGGGCGCTCAGATAGACATATGGATACAGCGCCGCAGCGAGCACGAACGCACATCCCCAGCCGCTTCGAATATCGGGAAACCAGTAATCTCGCGCCGCGAGACCGGTGGCGTCACGAATGGCTGTTTGTATAGGGCCGACGACGCCAAGAAGATCGGCATAGGAGAAAGCAACGACATAACCAGGGGCGGCGAGTGGTAGGATAAGAAGCCAGCTGAACCACGCACGACCCGGGAAATCATAAACGGTGACAAGCCAGGCGGTTGGTACCGCCGTGGCCAATATCATAACCGCAACGCCAATAAGGACGGTCAAACTGCCGGATAGATAAGTCCAGAAAAATGTCTCGGTAATGTGCTCCCAAACAGGTCCACCACCGACGAAGATTCCCGTCAAAACCGTGGTAATGAGGGGTAGTCCGACCAAGGCTGTTGCCACGAGCACCGGGACGTCCCCAACTTTTAGCGAAGCCAGTAGTCGTCGCCTGTGAAGTTCCGCGGTGTTTGTCGTCGAGATGTCAGTTCCAGTCGGCACGATCATAGAGTGTTTGAGCTGTGGCCTGATTCTCCCCGAGCTTTGTCAGGGCAACCGCGCTCTCGATAAAGTCCGGCAACTCGTCTAGTCCGTCAGGCAGTGGAACGCCCTCAACCATGGGAAATTCCTTGGTTTCCGAAACGAGTAGTTCCTGTCCATCCTGGGTCACCAGAAATTCTAGAAAGGCCATGGCGGCCTCGACGTTGGGTGCATTTGCAGCGATGCCAGCTCCTGTGATGTTTACGTGCGTCCCGTCACCGGTTTCCGGGAAAGCCAGAGCTGTGGCTTCCGCAAGCGCTCGACGGTCTTCCGATCTGCTTGTTGCCATTCGAACCCAATAATAGTGATTGATCAAAGCTGCTGCGCACTCGCCAGCAGCGATAGATTCTATCTGCGTTGTGTCTCCGCCACGGGGGTCACGCGAAAAGTTTGCTTTCACGTTCTTGGCCCATTCGCCCGCTTCATCTTCACCCCAACGCTCAATGAGTTCAGACATCAGCGAGAGGTTATAGATATTGGAACTCGACCGCATACAAAGTTCGCCGTCTAAACTGCCGTCTGCGAGTGAGCCGTACTCACCAACCTGTTCTTTCGAGAGACGTTCGGGGTCGTAGACTATGATGCGCGCTCGTTTGGCCAGGCCGAACCAATGACCATCAGGCTCGCGAAATTTCTCAGGAATGGCCGCGCTGAGTACCTCAGATTCCACGGGTCTAAGCAGACCAGCATCCTGGAACTTCCAGAGTGTTCCCGCATCTGCTGCGATGACAACGTCAGCTGGACTGGCATCGCCTTCGGCTTTCATGGTTTCGAAGAGTTGGTTTGACGACACTTCTCGGAAACGCACGCGGATGCCTGTTTCATCTTCGAACATATCATACATCTGCCGGTCGGAATCATAGTGCCGAGCACTGTAGACGTTGATCGTCCCGGTGGGTTCCGATCGTGTTTCTGTCTCGCCGCCGCCGCAGGCTGTCAGGGTCAGACTACAGCCCAGAATGGCTAAAAATCCGCGCATGCGCACCTCTCCAAAAGCAAGTCATAAATCATGCCTGCGAATGAATCGCAACGCGGGGATTCCCCTTATGCGATTTTGGTCTGGAATTTGAGCCCGAAAATTGCATTCTAACGCGCAAGTAGGGGCAGTTGCTGCTTTCAAGCAGTAACTTTGTACAATTAGGTGGTGATCTGGGACGCTGGGCTATGGCCGATAACAATACGATAAGACTTGAGATTACTGATGAACGCGCAGAAGAGGCGCTCGCTGGAGCAATAGAAGAATTTGCTCTGTGGCGGGAGCGGAATCAGCCATGCGCTATGAGCCAAAGTGTGGCGGTTGAAAGCGATCTTCCTGACATCATGGTACGCACGCAGCTTGCTGCTGATGCGATTCTGAAAGTTCTCACATTTTCAGACAGTCAGGGTGCTACGAAGTTCATGAGTATCTGGGAAGGGTACGCGTCCGCCTGAACGGCAATTAGTCAGGAAGCATACCGAAGGCGAAAATAGATCGTTAGATTGATTGGTCCTGTGGCCCTGCTAAAGCATGCGCTATGGGCCAAGCCAACCCTTCTGACAAAACCGATATCACGGTGATCGGTGCCGGGATAATTGGTCTGTCCTGTGCCTGGGAATTGGCTAAGCGAGGCGCAAAAGTCTCAATATTTGAGAAGCGTTGGCCACCGAGAGGTGCCAGCTGGGCTGCTGCCGGAATGCTTGCTCCTGTCTCTGAGGCAGCGACTGAAATTGGCGGTCATGAGTGCCTTTTCGATCTCTGTATGGAGAGCGCAGCCCTATGGCCAAATTTCGCCGCTGATCTCGAGACGGCAAGTGGCATCGACCTTGGATACCGTTCCGGTCCATCCCTCACGATCGCTACGAGTGCAGATCGCCTCGCTTCGTTCGAAGCTGCCAGCGTCGCTCTGACTCGCCGTAATATACCGCATAAGCTGCTGACCGAGGCCGAAGCTAGATCCCTGGAACCATCTCTCGGGCCAACAATTGTCGGCGGACTCCGATACGACATAGACGGTCAGATCGATAACCGAGCTGTTATGAACGCCCTTATCAAAGCTTGCGAGAAAGTTGGCGTAAAGTTGGCGTCGCAGCCAACACCTGACGGTGCCGCTACACTCGAAACGATCGGCTGGCAGGCTAGCGACAGTCGTCCTGTGAAGGGCCAGCTCATGTCTCTTTTGCCCACTACGGGAGGTCCACGGCACGTTTTGAATGACCGCGACCTCTACATTGTCCCGAAAGCCGATCGCATAGTAATCGGCGCGACGAGCGAACCTGGCCTTTCCGACAACGCAGTCGACATTTCTGCTACGGATACACTTCTACGCCGCGCTGTTTCGATCGTACCGGCTCTCGCTGAAGCTGATATTTTGGAACGCTGGGCCGGCATACGGCCGGCGACGGACGACAGAGCCCCCATAATGAGTGCCGAGAACGGATCCCACTATGTCGCGACAGGCCACTACCGCAACGGTATACTCCTCGCCCCCATCACCGCCCGCATCATGGCCGATATGATCTTAGAGGGTCGCACATCAGATCTGGCTGCGGCGTTTTCACCAGATCGGTTTGCTCCGGCCGACTGACGCTGGACGCCCGCCTGCCTTCGGCATAAGTCTCGGAGCAATAAGGAGCTTTTTATGCATCAGATCTCCGCCATGACCGAAGATCAACTGGCCATTCGCGACGCCGTTGCTCGAACATGCACCCAGTTCGACGATGAATACTGGTCCACAACCGACGAAACAGGTGAGTGGCCGGAGGCTTTCACGAAGTCTATGGCAGATGGGGGCTGGCTGGGTGTTGCCATGCCCGAGGAATATGGCGGAGCCGGGCTCGGGCTAACCGAAGCTGCGCTCGTTATGCAGACTGTTACCCGGTCGGGAGCTGGTTATTCCGGAGCATCAGCGATTCACCTGAATATCTTTGGACCCAAGCCGCTGGAGAAGTTTGGCACAGAAGAACAGAAGCAGGAAAATCTTCCGAAGATCATCTCTGGTGAAGAGAAAATGTGCTTCGCCGTCACCGAACCGAACTCTGGGCTTGATACGTCGTCTCTCGAAACCAAGGCTGAGCGTACAAACTCAGGTTACACGATCGATGGGAGAAAGATCTGGACCACCGGTGCCCAGCGCGCCGACAAAATCCTGATTATCGCTCGCACGACGCCAAAGGATCAGTGCGCAAAGCCCTATCTGGGTCTGTCGCTATTTTACACGGATTTCAACCGGGATCGCATCGAAGCTAATCCCATACCGAAAATGGGCCGTAAGGCTGTAGAGTGTAATACGCTCTTCATCGATGGCCTCGACGTTCCAAAAGAGCATTTGATTGGAGAGGAGGGCGCTGGTTTTAAGTACCTTCTCCAAGGGCTGAACCCGGAGCGTGTTCTCTTCGCTGTTGAATCAATTGGTCTCGGTTTTGCTGCCCTTGAACGTGCCGCTCAGTATGCGAATGAGCGCGTCGTCTTTGGCCGGCCTATTGGTCAGAACCAGGGTGTCGCCCATCCACTCGCCAAAGCGTGGGCTGAATTGAGCGCTGCCGAACTTCTTGCGTACAAAGCCGCCAGCTTGTTCGACGAAGGTGAAGAGTGTGGTGCGGAAGCCAATGCAGCGAAGTATCTGGGTGCCGAAGCAGGTTTCCGGGCCTGTGAGGCCGCGGTGCTTGCCCACGGCGGTATGGGGTATGCCAAGGAGTACCATGTTGAGCGTTACATGCGCGAAGCGATGTTGGCTCGCATTGCCCCGGTAAGCCGGGAAATGATCCTCAACTACATATCCGAACGCGTATTGGGGCTTCCAAAGAGCTACTGATCCGGGTCACAATACAGTTCCCAAAAGCGTGATGGCTCTTGCATGCGCAACGCGCCTTTTACATCTGTGCTCGAAATCACATCGGAATAGGGGACTAAATAATGGCAAGTGTTCAGGACTCGGCCCCACAACCCCCGATGAAACACTCTTTTGCCGAACTATGCGGCAAAGGGGCGTTCTGGCGGGCAGCTGTTCAGAAAGATATAGTGATCAGGGCGCTTCGGGTTGCGGCAATCGTTGGAACCATCCTTGTTCTGATCAATCAGATAGATGTTATATTGGCAGGTCAGTTGCCGCCGATTTGGAAACTTGTTCTGACTTATTGCGTACCCTACAGCGTCTCAACTTACTCCGCAGCTGCATTCAAGGTATCAGCTGCTGTATGTCCTGATGCGGAATAGTTGTCCTTCAATCTGCGCTAGGCATCAGTAAGAGGATGAAGTCCGTACTCGATACCTAAGCTCGCCAGATATTCACCATCGCGCCAGTGTGCGCGTTCTGCGATAATCGCGACGCCGGCTGAGCTGGCCAGATCTACCGTCGCCATCAAGTCACTGCTAGGTTCGCCATCGTCGAAGCCTACGCGCAATGTATCTACCAAAAGCCATGTTGAGGCGCGGAGGTCGGCTTGCCAGCTTGAGCGGGCATCGACAGCGATCCGAAATCCCCGTTGACGAAAGTTCCGGAAGAATGTTGTCACATCGCAAGGGCTTGCCGCTAATGCGGCATCAGTTAGTTCGAAGCAGATTTCCTGCGGACAGAGCCGAGACCCCATCACGGCATCCATGCATGCGGCCACAAGGTTGGCCTGACCGAGACTTGCGGCTGGGATGGGAAGCACAATAGGTCGTTCATGCATACTTTCTGTAACTGCTGAGCGACACAAGTCCGAAACAAGATCTGCGATCCACTCGACAACAGAAGGCTGGGTATCAAGAAGGTTGAAGTTCGGACGATCTTCAAAAGAAAAAGGTAGGTCGACAAATGCCCCCACAAGATCCCCCGTGTTCAAGTGCACAGCGGGGTGAAATCGGACCCTATTGCCAGATTCAGGCGCTTGATTTCTCTTTGCGGAAACATGAAAATTCTGCATCTCTACTCGACCATTCTGATCTTGCTGGCCATTAGATGTAGCAGGCTAAATTGAATATCCGGCGAGGATCGATCACCGGATTTAGTGCAAATTTCATCGGTTTCGGAGGAAAACGAAATATGGAAACAACACAAGCGCCCGAGCCGAAACTTTCTGCCACTGTTCTTCTGGTGCGTGATCGGGACAATCTGGAGGTCTTGATGGTTCGTCGTCACTACCAGATTGATTTCGCGTCTGGTGCCCTAGTGTTTCCAGGTGGCAAAGCAGCAGACGATGACGCCCGAGATGGCTGGAAAGACCTGATTGATGGCAGCGCCGATGATGATCAACGTATTGCTCGTATAGCTGCAGTACGCGAAGCCTTTGAAGAATCCGGCATTTTGCTCGCGCGCAATATAAACGACAGGGGTCCTGAGGCACCGTTGGTCGGAGCGGATATAGCGGAGAAGCTCGCTCCGAATCGAGCGGCTGTGGACAAAGGCGAGATCAGTTTTCTAGAACTCATTCGCGACAACGGCTTGGTACTCGCTCTCGATACCCTGATCCATTTTGGCCACTGGATCACACCCACAATGATGCCGAAACGTTTCGACACTCATTTTTATTTGGCTCCAGCGCCACCGGCCCAACTGGCTAGTCACGATGGACGGGAAACAACCGACACAATGTGGCTAAATCCAAACACAGCATTAGATATGGAAGCCGCTGGAGACGCGAACATAATCTTCCCAACACGAATGAACCTACGGAAGCTCGGCACGGCTAACAATGTATCTGAAAGCGTTTCTCAGTTCTCGGTCGAGCCAATTGTTACTGTCCTGCCCGAAGTCGGAAAGTCACCTGACGGCGCACCATGTCTGCATATCCCGGAGGTGCCAGGATACGGACAAACGCTCGAACTCCTGGAGCGCGTGAAGGTCTGATCCAGTCTCTAGGTGACCGCGCGAGCGACCTGAGCTTCAAGCGCGCTGCAGACCGAATCCGCAACCGCGTCACTAGCATCTCCCTTCATGCCTTGAGCGAATGCAGCGCGGCATGCTTCAACATGAAGATTGATCAGAGCCGGATTTGAGCCGGCGCAGTTGCTGTTTAATAGGCGGTCAAGCGACGTGGTCAGTCGTTCGATCGATGGATATCCGTATGTGCCCGCCATACCTTTCAAGTCGTGATTAGCACGCTCGAAAAATGACATCTTCTCAGGCGTATCCTTCGCGTCTTCCCATGTCGCATATAGCCGCTTCAGGTCTCGATGCAGCCACTCTGTATTCTGATCTTCATCATCAGAGATATCTGCCGCAACGACGGCGTCCGTGAGCACGAGCGGTGCATCGCTAGTCGTTTCTTCTGCTGTTGCTTGAACGGCGTCTGCTTCGATCTCATCCTCATCGCGATCGATAGGAGGTGTATACCCGGGCAGCACTCTACCTATGTCGACGGTTTGATCTTCGTTCGTCGACGCTCCGTCACTCAGCCGCTTAATGCGGTTTATCAGCTTCGTAATCATGAACGCTTTAGTACGCGAACATACTTAACAAGGCGCTGACTTTTGGGTCCCAACCGTTAACAAAACAGGCTTTTTAGACAACGAATTGCTCTCGCAAGATCCGCTCGTCCAACGCGTGACCAGGATCGAACAACATAACCAGCGACTTCGACCGATCCTCCATGATCTCCACGCTTCGAATGTCACGTACTTCAACATTATCCGCGGTCGCAGAGATCGACCTTCGCTCGGCTTCGAGGGCTTCCAGGTGCACCTTTGCGTCATGTCTGAGAAGGGCACCCCGCCAACGCCTTGGTCTGTATGCGCTTACTGGGGTCAAAGCCAGGAGGTTTGCGCCAATTGGAAGAATAGGCCCATGTGCTGATAGGTTATACGCCGTTGATCCCGCTGGTGTTGCCACCATAATTCCGTCGCAGCTGAGGGACACCATGCGCTCTCGGCCATCGACAAGAATACGAATCTTGGCGGCTTGTGCGGTTTGGCGCAGTAGCGAGACCTCATTGATCGCCAGCTCATGATGCTCATTCCCGTGAATGTCCGTGGCGATCATCCGTAGAGGAACAAGCGTCGCGCGCTCTGCTGCCGCAAGGCGCTCCTGCAGGTTATCCTCGTCGTACTCATTCATCAGAAAGCCGACCGTCCCGCGGTGCATGCCATATACGGGCTTTCGATCTTCAAAGCGGTGACGCAGGGCATCAAGCGCGGCGCCGTCGCCACCAAGCGCAACAACCACATCGGCCTGCTCTGCGGGTACATTGCCATAGCGCGCGACCATGGCATCAAACGCCTCTAAAGCTTCGGGGCGCCGACTGGCGAAGAATGAGATCGAAACGGTCATATTGCTGTGGTGTAGAGACTTGCCTTACCGGTCAAGCAATTTGCGCGCCGACACGTGGCATGGTCAGGCTCGCTTGGTGCCGCTATAGTATTCGCAAAATCGGCATAATACCTGCTTTGGGAGAAGAAAATGGCAGATGGCGTAGGCTCCGTTGACGTGCGCAGTTCCGTGAGTGACGAAGAGTGGAAGGCACGCGTCGATCTCGCGGCCCTTTACAGACTGACCGCCTTACATGGCTGGGACGACATGATCTTTACACACATTTCGATGCGTGTGCCTGGGCCGGAACATCACTTCCTCATCAACCCTTACGGCATGTTCTTTGAGGAAATCACAGCATCTTCTCTCGTCAAGGTCGACCTTGACGGCAATGTCGTTAACGAGACCGAGGCGCTCGTCAATCCCGCGGGATTCACAATCCATTCCGCCGTTCATATGGCGCGAGAGGACGCTAAGTGCGTGATGCATGTTCACACCGACGACGGCGTTGCTGTTTCTGCCCAATCGCACGGGCTCCTACCGATCTCTCAAACTGGCATGATCGCCATGTCTGACGTTGCATACCACGACTATGAAGGTGTCGCGCTTGATCATGACGAGCGGGAGCGAATTGTCGCCGATATGGGCGAAAAATCGCTTCTGATCCTCCGCAATCATGGCACTTTGACCTGCGGTGAGAGCGCGGGTCAGACATTTATGCGTATGTTCTTCCTCGAGCGCGCGTGCGCCATGCAAGTGCGTGCACTGTCTGCGGGTCGCGAGAATCTGATCGAGTGCACTGACGACCTTCAGGAGGTCGTTAAAGGCCAAAGTAATCCGGCAGGCATGAAAATCTTGGCTGATATGTTGGCTTGGCCCGGCCTTCTAAGAAAGTTGGATCGCGAGATGCCTGGCTACGAAGCCTAGTTCGTCCGAAAAGTCACACTTTCCCTCTGGGGTTGTTTGAAATATTTACTCTTATGCTGATCCTCGCTCAATGGGGACGGCGAATTACGCAGCATGTCTGGTAGCATTGGTTTCTGGGTCGGCCCAAGCGGCACCGTGGACTCAGAAATCGGGCGATTGGTACGTACAGGCTGCCATATTGGGCCAGAACATAGACGGCGAAGAGGCCGTTCGCCTCGAAACGTATGCCGAGTATGGTTTGACGTCACGATGGACGATTACCGGCCAGATCGAAGGAGTGACATTTCCTGACCTAGCCGGTTTTGATCAGTATGCTTACCGCCTGACCGGTCGTCGCCGATTCTGGCAAAGCGGTTCACTAATGCTCGCCCTCGAAGGCGGCCTAGTCGGTGGGGAAGCTATTGGTGGTCTTGTTGGCGGCTGCGATAGCCCCGGCGGTGAGGCACGCCTTTCCTTCGGAGGTGCGGGGACACGAGGGGAAGAACAGCGCAGCTGGTTTTTCTTTGCCGACGCCGCTGTCCGAGAACACGGAAATTGTCGCCGCCAACGCTTTGAGACGGGATATGGGTACGAGTTCTATCCAAAATGGTTGTCTGTTAACAAAATTTTTTATGACAGGGGCGGCGGCCTTGCTCAGTCGGCAAAGGTGGAGTCCACTCTTGTACGTCGCTTTGGTCCAACAGATGTAGGTTTCGGTATCCGACAAGAGTTTGGGGGAGAATTCGCTGAGTTCGGGATTCTATTAAGTGTCGAAAGGCGTTTCTGAACTGCAGAAAACGCCTTGAACAGCGAATTTGGACCGCAAAGACGCACGCTCCGCCGAGAGTGATGGGGTATCCGGTGAGTTGATCCCGCATATACGTGGTCGGCGTCCCCGCCCGCAGTGGTTTTCAAAAAAGATCGTATACTGAGTTATTAAGATTGCGCTGCGGTTTGCTAAGCTTCTCCAATTCAAACGCTCAGATATGAGGAAATCTAGAAAGTTGAGTAAAGTCAAAGCTGTGCGCCTCGATCTTGAAAGTCAGCATCAATTATAAATCTTGTTCAAGAGCGGGGTCTTACTACATTGAAAAACATCATTTTGTTCAGAACAGCAAGTACGCCGAGATTGCGACTTGAATTGTGATACGAGTTTGTTCGTATAAGGTATATATTAACCTTGTTCGCATACTGATAGTTCCATAAAACATATCAGAGTGGGCGAAAAAATGATGAAACGGGTGCTTATTGGCACAGCAGCGATAGCTGCGGCCATAGCCAGCCCCGCCAGTGCAGGACCGGAGGACGCAAACCTCTGGGCTGTTACAGAAAATGGCGTGGATGGTCTCCTAATCGACGAAATAACTGGGGAAGCTTGGTTGACGGGCAGTTGTCTGAAACCACTTGCTCCGGTCTCGAACTCCGGTGAAGTTTGGCAGTCACACACTGTCGAGCTTGTTTGGATTGGTCGTTCGCGGCTTGTGTTGGATCAGATGTTCACTCTGGACACGCGTGTCGGCGGGCCAACCCTCACGGTCGAGTCTGCCAATCGTGGTGGTCCGCAGAGTTTTCCCGTGACGTTGGAGCACGACTGTCAGTCGGCATCCAACTGTCGAGCTCTCCTGGATAATCCAGTCTGCTGATCTGAAGGCCCTTAAGGACCTCAGACACCTTTCATGAGTTGCTCGACCGCCATACGCGCGGTCACGATGATGATCGCATTAGGGTGCGCTGCACCTGCTTTCGCCCAGCTGGGGTCGGACGCAGATGCCGGTGCGCCTGTTGTCGTATCGGACGTTTCAGCTCCGCAGGGTAGCGAGGCAAAAGACCTTTCACCCGAGCCTGCCCCCGCCATCGCCGACGCCATTGAGCACGTCGATATCACAGTCGAAAACAAACCCCTTTCCGTGCGACTGCAGCGCACGGCTACTGACGGTGTCCTCATCGAGGCCTCACCGATCTTTGCCCACTTGAGAAGTGAAGCAACGATCGAGGGCACCGTCCTTTCTTATAATCGTTTCCAGGATGGAGCGTTGATAACGCTAGACTTTTCAGATGGTAAAGTGCGCGCGAACGATGTCGTCCTAGGGGCATTACCAGACTTTGAAACTAAGGAAGCAGCCGATACTTGGCTGTCCGTGAATGCCATTTCGGTGCTGACGGGCACAGTCGCCAGCCCCAACGGCACCGGCGGATGGACGTTCACATTGGACGATCGCCTCCGCCCTAAATTTGACCTCGACCTGTTCGTGAACGGCATTCAGGTCAACGTCTTTGAAGCTGAACCCCGGACAATTGGGCCTGTGCTTCTCGTGCCGCTCGGACCAATCGTTGAAGAGTTGGGGCACACGCTCGAGCGGACCGACGACAACGTCATCTCTGTCACAAGAATTCAGGATGGTGCAACCTTCACGCTCGACCTGTCGACAGGCCTCGTCTCGGTACGGGGTGTGCCTCGCGGGGTAACGCCGAACATCGCATTTGCTGACCCCGATACACTGCTTCTGCCGTTTACCGCTATTGAGACGCTGACTGGCACACACGTCACGCTTGAGCCGGGCACAGACCGAATTGTCGTCGAGCTTGATGACCGCTTAGCAGGAAGCGCACTACCCGGCGAACGTGTCGTGGATGAAGTTGCCGCGACAGGGTTTACGCCAGAGTCTCTCGAATTCAGCGTAAGCGATCGCGGTCCGCTATTTGCCCAATTTGACTCCCGTATCCGCGGCCTTAACAGCCAGCTTCAATATGAGAGTGCCGGTGGAGTCACTGATGCCGACGAGCTCATTCCAAGCCGTGTCACGCTTGAGGTCCAGTCTATCGATGGCTGGGTCGGCTCGATTGGCGATTCCAATGCGCGGTTCCGGGAGTTAGGCGGGACCGACTTGAGCCGGGTGCGCGGCGCATCATTCAGGCGCGTGATTCCGAAAACTGGTAGGCTTCTCGCGGTAACCGCCGGCACAGTAGCCAACGGCGCTGAGCAAATCTCTCCGACAGCTGCAAGGCCTACCTTTGGCGGTTTTGCAGCCGGTGCCCGTGTTATCTCCGCCGATCGGAATATGGAGTTTGGGTTCTCCGGCTCCGTCGGGGAAACGGGGCAGACTGATAGACTGGTTTTCAGCGCGCAGTCCCAACAGAACCGAGGAAACAAAGATAGAGGTCTGACCAATCTGTTCGTGTCCGGTGATCTCGGCATTTTCGATGGTCCTGGAAGGGCGAAGGCCGATGCGCGTGCACGTGCAACTGCGCGGTACAACCTGACTTCGCAGCTGGGGACACAGGTCAATTTGAGCTACGACGGCAAGGAGTTCGGCAGGGCGGATCCCATACAAGACAACGAGACGGGCGTTCCAGATTTCGAGGGCGTCCTTAACGATACCGCTGCGTCCCGATTTGTTGGCAGTGTATCGGGTGACTGGCGTTCGGTGAAAAACTGGGGACCTTTAAGCCGTGTTGGCTTTGGCGCTCAGGCTAACTACTCCAGAGCAAAGGGGCAGGTGGTCGCGCAAACGGTTTCGATCTCGGGTTCGGCGAATACGCAGATCATCAATAGCGGCATTGAACTATCTGCTGATATCGCTCACAGCGCGTCGGAAGTGGCCGGTGAAAAGTCCTCTACGTCGACCGTGAACATTCGAGCTTTCAAGCGGTTCAAATGGGGAGCGGCACGCCTCAACTACAACAAGACATTCCTTGAAGATGACAACGACCCTCAAACGCTGGTCGGTTCTCTTCAGGTTACACCGCTCCGCAAACGGTTTGCCAGAAACGCCACTGTCGCTGCCGGGCCAAGTCTCTCAGCCGTTTGGACACCTGAAAGCGCTTTTGCACGCGTTGGGGCAACGATCTCGGCAAATTCTGGTCAGCTGTTGGGCCGCAAATTTAACCTGCAAGGACAGTTCTCGGCTCTTCAATCTGTAGATCCAGAGAACTCTCAAACAGGCCTCTTTGCAAACCTTGTTGCGAACTACGACATCACGAGAAACCTTGCATTGTCTGCGAGCTACTTTGATGACTTCAACGGCCAGCAAGACTTCACCGTTGGCCTACGTGGCCGTGTCAGGTTCAACGATCCGCGCCGTCACAGCCGTCCGGTGGAAGGTCGGGGTGTCCTCAGAGGCAAAGTGTTCTTTGATCGGAATCGGGATGGTGTCCGTCAGAATGATGAGCCCGGCATTCCAGGCGTTCGAGTCAAGGTGACGGGAACCCGCCTCAGCTTGAACGTGGACCGAGACGGCAACTTCACAATTCAGAACATGCGTCCCGGTCTTTACGGGCTGGGACTGGACCGGCGATCCCTACCGTTAGGGCTGCTCGTCCCCGAGGAAAGCGCTGCTCGGGTTACGATTGCCGAAGACCGTTTCACTGATATTGAGATACCGATCATCGCTTCAGGGCAGGTGCGGGGCACGGTGTTTATCGACGAGAACGGAAGTGGTGAAGTCGATCCGGGCGAGGATCGCATTGAAGGTCATTTTCTAACGCTCAAGAAAACCGCGGAAGATGGAGTGGTGAGTGACGATGAAGAACAAACAACACTATCCGCAAGCTTCGGCCAGTACAGTTTCGAGAATCTCTCTCCGGGAACCTACGAACTGAGCATCAATCATGGCGGGATCGTCTATTCGCGGTCACTTGAGCTGACCGACGAGGAGTTGTTCGTGCAGCAACCGCTAGCGATACCGGCAGCGAATGGCATAACAGGTCCGGGGTCACCAGCGACGATAGACTATGACTCAGAAGTTATTGGTGAAGCATAGCTCTGCATCAATGGTGTTCAATTGCGGAAGAAATCGAACTCGATTTGATAGCTAAGTTCGCCAGCGCCAAGGGACAGATCATAGTTCTCGAAACCGTAGACGTAATCGAACCGAAGAGATTGCGCAGCCTGGCTCGCATTGTTTCCAAGACGTATTGCTTGAGGAAACTCAGCGATAAATTGCCCGGGGCCGATAAGCGACCCAAGGTCCGAAATGTCGCCGAGGCGCGTGAAACCGGCAGCTCGAGCGGCACCGCCAAACGACATGCCGTCGTCCTCACCGCTCAATGTGATTCCATAATCAAAGAAGACGCGCTCAAGGTTGCCCGCCGAGTTAAACGCATCGCTGGTTCCCCTCAGATCGGCTTGGGCTCTGATCTGGAAGCCTATCGTTCTAGAAGAGAGATAAAAACTCCGCTGAATAGCAGTCTCTAGCAAACCGACTGACGTTGTCGGGCCCAGGCTGAAAGAGTTGAGCACGTCGTCTGCGTCAAGGATGCCGGTTCCGTTTAAGTCTGTCGAACTTTGTTGTCCGCCTGACGAAATGACAAAGGGCACGCCCTCATCCAAATCGTGAACGACATGGAACCCCTCGGTCCTGGTTCCGGTGAAGACGGGGTTGACCTCTCCGGACCCTTCAAACGGATTACCGGTCCAGGGGATCAGCTGGCCGCCTGGCGGAACTGTTCCGTTGTTTGCGAAAATGTGGGCGTCATAGACGTCGAATGTGAACCCGTCATGGACGACGACGCAGCCC
Source organism: Pseudomonadota bacterium (assembly GCA_039033955.1). Lineage (GTDB taxonomy): Bacteria > Pseudomonadota > Alphaproteobacteria > Caulobacterales > Hyphomonadaceae > CALLCD01. The sequence goes on along the minus strand of JBCCBQ010000003.1, from coordinate 170,955 downwards.
TTAACGCGGCAAAAGAAGTCAGAGTCCAAAAATGACTGCCCGGCCGCTGGTGACGACCATCCGGCCGCCAACGTCAAGAAGGACAAGAACAGGCGGCGGCCAGCTATGGCTGTGGCTCCACATCAAGAGCGGCGCGTTTTGAAGCCGTCACCACGCTATGCGGTGGTAGAACTTCTTTGGCACCGGGGGATTGTGGCGCGTGAGTATTATTCAAGTAAACATTGATCACGGCATTACCCGTCGTACCCTCTGGCAACACCGTCGAATACGAGCGCTTGGCCTCATCGAGGACCACAAGATTACCAACGTCGAGAGATGTCTTCCCGCCATCACCATTGATTTCTATGGTTCCAGTCAGGCGCGCATGCGAGTTTCCATCATTCGTGATCTCCATATTGAGAACGCGATTACCGCTCGCTTCATCAATGATAACCTCGGAATTTTGAATCACGGGTGTGCTGCTGGCGTTACCGGCCGTCAGATAGAATAGGGAAGCGATTTGGTATTTCTTCCAGACACCTGATTGGCCCGTCCGTTCTTCGGGTAGAATTGTCGAAGCGAGAAGTGCAAAGCGGAAGTCACCTGATCTGCTAAGACGAGTTGGGGTCGCCATGTCGACGATAACCTGCTCAGTCTCTCCAGGCTTCAGTGTCAGAAACGCTGGGCTAAACCGCGTCCAAGTCGCGGCAGACTTACCGCTTTCGCCGGGAGGTGAGAGACGTATTTGGCCGGTCTCGTCGAGGTCCCAATCAGCTAGACCAAGCGTGAGCGAAATCGTCTTTTCCTGGTGAACGTTTGCGATGTTAACGATCTGCCGGTTGGTGTCTCCCGGCTCCACCGTAATTTCTACGGTTGTCGGTTGGAGCCCAATGCCAAAGGCGCTGGCAGACTGCGGCAGGCCTATGAAGGCGATCGAAGCCAAGACAATTTGAGTCAGGCGTTTGAGCATGGTCGGGAATCCCTCACTTGAGCATTTCCCACGCATATGCCCGAAAGAGCGTTACCTATCCGTTTACACTTTGGTTGCTTGCAACGGACTTGAGGCTGCATTACCCGCACATGCATGGCGTCCACGAAACGCAAGCGAAAGCCCCATATTCCGGCTGATTTGACGAGTGCAGCAGGTCGAAATCGCGCACATTCGGAACTCATTTGGAGCGACCACGGCTTTTTGAGAACTCGCTTCTCAAACCTGCATGAGATCTTTCAGGGGGTTTGGAGGTCGAATCAGCCTTCGCCGAGCCAGATACGCGCGCACGTTGATGACAGAGGCATACGCACAATTATCAACCTGCGCGGTGAAAGCACCAAAGGGTACTATCTGCTTGAGAAGGAAGCCTGCTCAGCCGCAAACGTCACGCTTATCGATTTCCAGGTTTTTTCGCGGGATACGCCAACAAGTGCGGCGGTTCTAGGGGCTGAAGATCTGTTTAGAAATATCGAATACCCGGTACTGATGCACTGCAAATCTGGCGCTGACAGAGCTGGGCTTATGGCAACGCTCTACAGCATATTTGTGCAGGGGCATTCCGTTTCCACATCGATAGAACAGCTTTCACTCAAGTATCTGCATGTCAAACAGGGCAAGACCGGCATGCTCGATGCGTTTTTTCAGGCGGCGATCGATGCCGGCGCGGATTCGCCAGACCAGTTTCGTCACTGGGTGAGAACAGACTACGATCGGATACAAGTAAAAGCGAATTTCCTGAAAAAACAAGGAAGAACGCTTGAGCTCGACCGACTTTTAGGTCGAGAGTAAAGACAATAACTTGGCTCCTGAGCCCTATCTGTGAAACACTGAGCTGACTTAGGGAGGACGAGCATGAAGACTCGCATTGTAATGGCCGCTGGCTTGATATCGATTTTGACCGCATGCGGCGGGGGCGGCGGCAAGCAAGTGCTTATTGATGCTTGTATGGACGAGGGCGAAACTCGTGAAAACTGCACGTGTGTCGCGACAGCTGCTGAGGAGAGCCTCGACGAAGACTTGTTTGCAAAGGTCGTTGAGGCTGTGAGTTCAGGTGATAGCGACCTTGCTCTCTTGAACAGCGATCTTGGGGTCGAGGAGATCCAGCAACTGGCCGGTTTTGCGCTGTCTGTTGGCACCAAGTGCGACGCGAATTTCAACTGAAGCAATATCGCCTTCTACGAGCAAATCTGCGGTCAGCACCTTGATCGAATGATACGGAGCGCGGTACGAATTAGATGGCGAACTGAGCCTGCAGAAAGTGGAGGGCGCGCATGAAATTCCTTATCATCAACAGTTTTCGATCAATGGTGTACGTCGCTTATTTTGCGATCATTGGTTATGGCATCTGGACCGGCTTCTACAATCAGGGGCAGATTTCGGGAACGCTACCATTTATTACGGTCGACATGGGCATCGCACCAGCCTTGGATGTGCTGATCGGCTTAGTCGGTGGGTGGATTATTGCCAGCCTCATCTGCGGCCTGATCGTAACACTGCTGGACATTCGGGACGACATAAATGATCGCCTGCCCGATGCGCGTCAGGACATCTGATCCTCTAACTGGATAAAAGTTGAAGCCGCCAGACCGTCTGTCCGGCGGCTTTCATTTTGGGAGAAAAGAAGAATGGAACCAATTGATGTCGCCGGGCTGTATATCAGCCTGAACGTCCTAATCATCGTTATCCTGTCTGTTAGAGTCGTTGGCCGTCGTTTCTCGAAGAAGATCTCTCTCGGAACGGGCGGTGACAAGGATATGGAAGTTCGTGTCAGATCGCAGGCCAACGCCACTGAATACATTCCGATTGCCATGATCGCGCTCATCGCATTAACACAGCTTGGAGCCCCCGTCTGGTTGCTGCACGCGCTTGGAGGTCTTTTCACATTTGGCCGGTTGATCCACCCGATCGGTATGGCGGGTCCGCTCATTGCGCGCCAGCTCGGCACTGTGTTCACCTGGACAGCATTGTTTGGATTTGCCGGAGCGTTAGTCTGGTTTTCGCTGACCTAGTCGATGAAGCTGGGTGACCACACTTTTCACGGAGAGCCATCAGATTGAACCAATCGGAAGCCGATACCAGCATTGACTTGAAGACAATGCGAAAAGCGGCTTTGGATGCTGGCAAGCTGGCCTTAGAGTATTTCGGGCGGTCAGAAGTCGAGACTTGGAATAAGGCACCGGACCACCCGGTAACCGAAGCCGACATAGCCGTGAACACTTTGCTTGCTGAACGTTTACAGTCAGCGAGGCCAGATTATGGGTGGTTATCCGAAGAGACTGTCGACGATGTTCCGGGACGTTCGCGCGCCCGCGTGTGGGTTGTCGATCCGATAGATGGCACCCGCGCCTTTATGCGTAACGATCCAAACTGGTGCGTAGCGATCGCTCTGGTAGAGGGTGGAAGAACGATCGCTTCCACCATTTACGCACCGGCCTTTGGCGAGCTTTTTGAAGCGCAGGCCGGAAATGGGGCCTATATGAATCAAAAACCGCTCACCGTCAGCGATCAGCGTAGGGAGCAGGGAATGCGATTGATCACCAACCGCTCGCTTGTTCAGCATCCTGATTGGACCGAGCCCTGGCCCAATCTGACCGTTTCAGACCCAAAACCAAACGCAACCCTGTACCGAATGGCACTTGTGGCAAGTGGACGCTGGGATGCGACCCTGGCTTTATTTAGAAAGTCAGACTGGGATCTGGCGGCTGGCGCTTTGCTGGTGGAAGAAGCTGGTGGTGTCGCGACCACCCATACCGGTGAGGTGTTCGAATTCAATCGATCTGTCCCGGCACAACGCAGTATGGTTGCGGCTGGAAAGGCGCTTCATCCTCTGCTAGTGCGGCGCATAAAGGGAGTAAGATTGCCGGATCCAAATGCCGGCTCGACCCCACAACGTTGAATTATGTGATTTGAGATAGAGATATGCCCAGCGAACCAAAGCCACAGAAACAGCTTCTACACATTGTTATCGGTGGCGAGCTCGAAGACGTCAGCGATGTGCAATTTGAAGATCTCAGCCGTGTCGACTTTGTCGGTGCCTACCCAAACTACGCTGAAGCTTATGATGCCTGGAAGAATGCCGCGCAACGGACGGTGGACAATGCCGAGATGAGATATTTTATCCTGCACGCCCACAAGCTCCTCGATCCCGAAACGGGGACCCACCACAACGTATGAGGCCGTGCGCTGATAGTTCGACTTCGTTCTTCGCCGCGCATAGACTTGTCACATGACAACCACTGGGCCTCCGGGATCACTTAGGCGCTTGGCGCGCGAACATTTCGCGCCCCATTGGCGGTGGTTCGCAATCGGAACTCTTGGAGCGATAGTCACCTCCGCCGCCGCAGTTTCCTACGGGTTCTTGATCAAGCTGCTGGGAGATCGCCTGCAGGCGGCGGCAGAGGGCACATCGGTGGTGCAGGCAATATGGTTGCTGCCAGTGCTCATCGTAATTGCCGCATGCATTCGTGCAGGCGCTCTTTACGTCATGACCATAGCCAACAACACCGGCCTACAGCGGGCCCTCGTTGATGTTTCGAACCGACAATATGCGGCTCTGATAGATGGCGACCATGCGCGTCTATCGCGCGAAGCGTCTGGTGGATTCGTCTCGCGCTTTATCCACGACATAAACACACTTCGCGACGTCGCTTTGCGCCTTGCCAATAACGCCCCCAAAAACGTGGTGACGGTTATTGGCGCATTGGCCGCGATGGTCTGGATGGACTGGCAGCTCGCGCTTGTTCTCCTCGTGGCCTATCCCGTTGCCTTTGCGCCGGTCATCGCCTTAGGCAACCGTGTGCGAACGCGCGCCAAACAATCACAGGAGCAGGCTGGTGAAGTAACGGCCTTTCTCTCTGAGGGATTTCAGTCTGCCCGCGGTGTGACGGCATACGGCCTTGAGGATTATCAGAAGCAGCGCGCCAGTGCCGGATTCGGAGAGCGCGCGCGTCTTTTCCTGAAGATCCTGTCCAACAAAGCTGCGGTTGATCCCATCCTTGAGGTGGCGGGGGGCGTCGCCATAGCAGGTGTCCTGGCCTTCTCCGCTTGGCGAATAACTGGCGGCGCATCTACGATTGGTGATTTTCTGGGCTTTATCGCGCTGATTGGTATTGCAGCTCCCGAGCTGCGATCGCTTGGCTCGATCAGCGCAGCAGCGCAGGAAGGGCGAGCGGCAGTCCAGCGAGTTTATGCACTCGTCGATGCCGAGCAGTCCATCATGGATAAACCTGACGCCCGACCTTTGATTGATGTGCGCGGTGATATCTCCTTTGAAGATGTGCACTTCTCATACGATGACGGCGGCGAAACCATGAGTGGCCTGTCTCTTTCGATCAAAGCAGGCGAAACCGTTGCGATCGTCGGACCATCGGGTGCGGGCAAGTCAACGCTCTTCAACCTACTGCTACGGCTCTACGACGTGTCGAGCGGCGCTGTGCGAGTGGACGCTCAGGACATTCGGACGCTCCGAATATCGAACCTGCGCGCATCTATGGCGCTCGTGGAACAGGAACCTGCTTTGTTCGATGACACCGTCGCCGCAAATATCGCGCTGGGACGGCCTGGAGCAAGTCGGACGGACATTGAAGCCGCTCTAAAAGCGGCGTCTGCTGACGAGTTTGTAAGTCAACTTCCGGATGGACTTGATACCGAGGTTGGGGAACGCGGGAGCAGATTATCCGGTGGTCAACGACAGCGCATCGCCCTCGCGCGTGCCATATTGCGCGATGCCCCAATCCTGCTTCTCGACGAGGCGACAAGCGCGCTTGATGCTGAAACAGAGCAGCTGGTTGGCAGAGCGCTCCGCGATTTCGCGAAGGATCGAACTGTTCTGGTCATTGCGCATAGACTCTCAACTGTTCAGTGGGCGGATCGAGTGATTGTCATTGAAAATGGCCGCGTCGTTGAGGAGGGCAGTCACGGTGCACTTAAGGGAGCGGGTGGGGCCTATGCCCGACTTGTTAAGGCAGGGCTTGGATAGCAGCTATTAAACCGGCGCAGCTCTTCCGCGCTCCTCCGGTTTTTGCGCTGCGGTTGCACGAATAAGCTTGGCAATCTTCTCAGGGGTTTCGGCCCCCTGAACAGCTATCGATCGATTGCCGATAAAGCAGGGTACGCCGCGGACACCCATCTGCATAAAAAGGTTCGCTTCGTTCGCGATGGTATCTTTGTCACCGTCACCTGCGAGGAGGTCGGATACAATCGATCGGTCGAGGCCAATTTGTTCGGCAATGTCCGTAAGCACACCCTTGTCACCAATATCTCGATGCTCCGCAAAGTAGGCATGGAAAATCGCTTCTTTTGCTTCCAGGCCGAGTCCTTGACCTTGTGCCCAGTGGACCAGGCGATGCGCGTTCGTTGTATTGGGACGCTTTGGGATATTGTCGAAATCAAAGGGGATGCCTTCGGCTGCGCCGTAATCTTCCAGTGCCTGGCGCATCATCTTCCAGCGGTTCTTGCTCTCGTCATGTTCAGAGCCCTCATGGGCCTCCGGGCCAAATTTTGCCCTCATATATGCTTTATATTCCATGCCGTCTTCGGGCACCGTTGGGTCTAGTTGATAGGGGCGGAAGTAAACTTCAGTCGTCACTTCCGGCACCATGTCGACGGCGGTTTTTAATCTGCGCAAACCGAGCCAGCACCATGGGCAGACCAGATCGGAGACCATTTCGATAGCAATTGTCTCGGTCATGCCGGGAGGCTCTCCTTCGAGGTCGGAGCCTTGGATGCGGCCTGTTTCAGCACAGCGAAATAATTGGGTTGAACTTCCATCCGTTCGGCGACGCCTTTGGATTGGAGCAGTCGGTGAGCCTCGGCCAGCCGGTAGCAGGGTAGATGCATGAACATGTGATGCTCACAATGGTAATTGACCCAATAGGGCGCGATGAATGCTCGCTCCAACAGGCTGGCATGTGTCGTACGCGCGTGGCGCATAGGATCCTCATTGTCCGGAACGACCGCATGCTCGGCAATGTTGCGTAACCGCGTGATCATTGGAAACCACGTCGCCATCGGCAAAAGCCACAGCACGAAATAGGCCCACCAATACCCGATCAACGCGATGCCTATTAGAAGGATAGCGTTAAACGTCAGGAACGGAAAAACAGCCTCTCGAGCGTTTTGCGAGCGGTTCTCCGCACCCGGTCCCGGTCGAAGCCCCAAACCAAAAGCATTGCCGATTTGGTTGCTGCGTTGCTTGAAGAATGTCTGACCCGTCAGATCGCGAATAATTTTTCGCTTAAGAGACGCCCCCGTTATGGGAAACGGCTTAGACAGAATGAGGTCCGGGTCCTCAGGCTGTTGTGCATGTTTATGATGGGTGAGGTGATAGGGCCTGTAGCTCTTCAGAGAGCCACCGATTGCAGGTCCGCAGAACAGGTTCGATAGCAAATCGTTTGTCTTCTGATCCGGGTGAAGTCCGCCGTGGGCCGCTTCGTGTTCAAGCACCGCAAGACCAAGCTGACGTGTCCCAATAATCATTATAGCTACCGGAATTAGCCATGGTTGCCAGACGGCAAGCGCCATTGCGCCAAAGATCACAGCCCAACAGTGGACAATCAGCCAAACGCCCATCCAAGGACTTCGGCGGCTGACATGCGTCCACTCTTCTTTCGTGAAGAGATCCAGTGGTTTTATGCGGTGAGCTGCAGGCATAGCATATAGATACAGTGTTTCCCCTGCGGACGCCAAGCCGTCAGGCATTTCTGAGAAATCAAAATCTCGTGCCTCGCGGTCAGAGACTTGCCATAAGAACGCACCCAATCAGAATGATCAGCCCTGCCCAGACATTGGATTTGAAGACAAGGAGTGCGTCGCTGTTGCGGCTCGATTTCAGCCGTGTCGACTGCCAGACACCGTGCCCGAGAAACGCGAGGGCCGTAATGGCCCCAATTCGGCCGGCACCAAAAAGGTAGGTGGCGAATGCCATATGTGTGGTCGCAGCCAGATGAAATCCGAACGCGGCAGTGATGGCTCTGTCGCCAAACAGACGCGCCGTTGATCTGACGCCGACGAGTGCGTCGTCTTCCTGATCTTCCAGAGCGTAAATCGTGTCGTAGGCGATCGTCCAAAGCGCAAGCGAGGCGTAAAGAACAAGCGTCGCAAACCCAAAAACACCAACGGTCGCGGCAGCAACCAGCACTCCCCAATTGAACGTCAGACCAAGCCAGGCCTGCGGCCACCATGTGATGCGCTTCATGAAAGGATAAGCGATAACGAGGGGAAGCGCTGCAAGGGATACGAGCTTCGCAGCTCCCGGAAGGCACAACCAGACAAGAAACCCAACAGCAAGCTGTATCACAAGCCAGACATAGGCTTGGCGCATGCCGATCTCGCCGGCCGGCAGCGGGCGCCCAGCCGTCCGTGCAACACCGGCATCAAGGTCTTTGTCCGTAATATCATTCCAGGTGCATCCAGCACCCCGCATCGCCACTGAACCGACCCCGAACAAAATGGCCCACCATAGATCAATCCACTGAAGGCCGTCCGGTATGCGAGCGAAGGCAAGACCAATCCAGCAGGGAAGAGCCAGCAGCCAAATTCCAACTGGCCGATCGATACGGGAAAGGGACAAGTATGGTCTTGCCCTGTCAGGAAGCTCATCCCAGCCTGGCAATCGAATAGCGTCTGCGGGACGCCTCTGTCGCCGCTCTACGGGAAGTGGCTTTTGATATTCCACGTCCACGACGGGCTTTTCATCTATCGGATCAGTCATGGATAATTGCCATGCAATCTTCTAGCCGCCTGTGCGCTCCAGAGCCCGTTCAAACGCTGGACGAGCCATATTGCGATCGAGATATGCTTTGAGCTTGGGATAGGGCTCTATTGCGCCTAGCCGCTCTGCCATCTGACAAATATAAGTAAAGCCGAAGTCTGGAGCCTGAATTCTGTCGCCCAGAATGAACGTCTGATCGCCGAGGGACTCCTGCATATAACCGAGCTGCAAAGCCACCTCGCCTTCGGAAAACATCGATAGAAGCGGCGGAGCGTTGTCCTGATCTCGCATGAGAAGCATCTTGATCAGCAGCGGCGCGAAGGCCGATGCTTCCGAGTACATCAGCCACTGCAGCCATTTCGCGCGCGCAGCATTGTCGTCTTTGGCCGGCGCGAGCATCCCCTGAGGGTCATGATAATCGCAAAGATAGCTCGCGATAGCTACGCTCTCTGCCAATGTCATACCGTCGATCTCGATGACAGGTGATTTGCCGAGAGGGTGTGCCTCTTTAAGCTCGGGCGGTGCCCGTCCAATCTCGTTTCGATCGTAGGTTTTGAGTTCGTAGTCCAAACCAAGCTCTTCAAGCAGCCAGACAGTGAAGATAGAACGACCGATACGTAGATGGTGAACGAGGATCATGTTGATCATCCAATAGTTGTTGATGTGTCTGGCCGCTTAGCATGACCTTTGAAGTCGCGCCAACGCTCGTTATAGCCATCTCGAATGAGCAGTTCACCGCGAATATTTGTCGGAAACGATCTTGATGCTGACACCGCTTTCCGGCTGGCTGACGGACAGTCACATTATATATCGAAGGTGATGCGGCTCGGTAGTGGTGACGCAATCCGGGTTTTCAACGGCAGAGATGGCGAGTGGCAAGCCGAGTTGACCATTTCTGGCCGCGTTATAGAGGCGCGGCCGATAGAGCAATTACGGGCGCAGCCTCAAGCGACAGCGGCACCTCATCTAATGTTCGCGCCCTTGAAGAAGACCCGGACGGATTTTGCGGTCGAGAAAGCGACCGAGCTTGGTGTGTCAATCGTCCAACCCGTTCTAACCGAGCGCACACAAACCCACCGCGTTAAGACCGAGCGACTTCAGGCGCTCGCCCAGGAAGCAGCCGAGCAAACAGAACGCTTGGATGTCCCGGATGTGCGCGAGTTGATGTCACTGGAAACCGTACTTCAGGCTTGGGATCCTGCATCGCCGCTCATTTATTGTGATGAAGCTGGGGACGACCCAGCGTTGCCGTGGGGGGGCGAGGGTGGCCGCGCACCGATTATGTCGAACCGACTCCGGGAACTGAATGATGGGCGGGGAGGCGTCTTGATTGGGCCCGAGGGCGGGTTCTCAAGCGAGGAACGGGATAGTCTCAGGTCTTGCGAATTTGTTCATGCCGTATCCTTGGGCCCTCGAATTTTGCGAGCCGAAACCGCCATCGTATCGGCACTTACAATTTGGCAGTTATGTCTTGGCGATTGGCGTTAAACTTCTTATGTCCGGCTGTACCGCTGACTGGGGGGTAAAACCTTGACCACACCCACCGCTGATATTGACGAATCCGCTCCGCGTATTGCTGGCAAAACCGAACTCGTTGAATGGATGGAGGCCGGTTGCAAGCCAAAATCCGATTGGCGGATTGGAACAGAGCACGAAAAATTCGGATTTCTGAAAAAGGGGCTCCGGCCCGTCCCATATGAAGGTGCGCAGTCTGTCAGCGCCTTACTCCAAGGCCTTCGAGACCACCATGATTGGCAGGGCATATACGAAAACGACAATATCATTGGCCTGAAGCGGAACGGAGCCAGTGTGTCGCTTGAGCCCGGCGGGCAGTTCGAATTGTCCGGTGCACCGCTCGAACACATCCATCAGACTTGCAATGAAGTGCGCGGACATTTGAGCGAGGTCCGCGCTATCGCCGATCCACTGGAGATTGGTTTCCTCGGCCTCGGATTTTCACCGAAATGGTCCCTAAAAGAAACGCCCATTATGCCTAAGGGGCGCTACGGGATCATGAAGCGTTACATGCAGCGAGTGGGCCGATTGGGACACCAAATGATGTTCCGCTCTTGCACTGTGCAGGTGAACCTCGATTTCTCTTCCGAAGCCGACATGGTGAAAAAAATGCGGGTGGCGCTGGCCTTACAGCCAGTAGGGACAGCGCTTTTCGCCAATTCTCCGTTTGCGGAGGGGAGAACGAACGGCTTTTTGTCCTATCGGGCCCACGTCTGGTCCGACACTGACCCGGACCGTACCGGCATGTTGCCGTTCATGTTCGAAGATGGAGCGGGATTTGAGTCCTATGTCGACTATGCCCTCGATGTGCCGATGTATTTCGCTCGCCGCCGGGGAACATATGTCGATTGCGCAGGGCTTTCATTTCGCGACTTCATGGATGGTAAGCTGGAGACGCTGCCTGGTGAGCGGCCGACCATTGAAGATTGGGAAGACCATTTGTCGACCATTTTTCCCGAAGTCCGCTTGAAACGATTTCTGGAGATGCGAGGATCGGACTCAGGGCCGTGGGACTCACTTTGCGCCATGCCGGCGTTTTGGGTCGGTCTGCTTTACGATGATCAAGCGCTAGATGAAGCCTGGGAGCTCGTGAAGGACTGGACTACGGGCCACCGAGAAGCCATGCGGCGCGTTGCACCAGTTCTCGGTCTAAAAGCGGCGGCCCCATGTGGCCGACACCTGCAGGATATCGCGAAAGACGCAGTTCGCATCGCATCTGGCGGATTACGTCGAAGAGGCGCGTTGAGCACGTCAGGCGATGATGAAACCGGGTTCCTGCACGAACTTCACGAAATCGCAGAAAGCGGTGTGACACCGGCAGAACAGCTCCTCGAACGCTACCACACGGAGTGGGGGCAAAGCGTCGATCCGGTTTTCAAAGCCAGGGCATATTAGGGCAGAGTTTGCCCCATATCTGTCATTATCCGGTAATTCCCGCTTGAGACATGGCCGGTGGCTGGTCATAGTGCGCCGCAAACAAGTAAATGACACGTAACAATTCCGGGGATTCCCAGTTATGACGGACACTACACTTCCAAGTGGCGATTCTAAGGGAACCTTCCTAGGCCACCCTCTTGGCCTCTTCGTACTCTTCTTTGCTGAAATGTGGGAGCGCTTTTCCTACTATGGGATGCGCGCCCTACTTATCTTCTATCTGACACAGCACTGGCTCTTCTCTGATGGGGAATCCGGCATCATTTACGGGGCCTACACGGCACTCGTTTACATCACACCAGTCCTCGGTGGCTATCTAGCCGACAAGTATCTCGGGCAACGGAAAGCCGTTTTGTTTGGTGCCGTGCTACTGACATTCGGCCACTTCCTGATGGGCTTTGAGGGCGATGGTGGCCAGGATGCAGCAAGCCTCAACGCATTTTGGGCCGCGCTCGCTTTCATTATCGTTGGGTCTGGCTTTCTGAAGGCAAACATCTCCGTGATCGTTGGGCAGCTATATCCGCGGACCGATATCCGTCGAGACAGCGCCTATACGATCTTTTACATGGGCATCAATCTGGGCGCGGCGTCCGGAGCATTGCTTTGCGGTTGGTTGGGCCAGACATACGGCTGGAGCTACGGTTTCGGTGCCGCCGGTTTCGGTATGCTGCTGGGATTGATTGTATTCGCGCTTGGTAAACCACTTCTGGTGGGGCGGGGTGAGCCAGCGAATCCAGCTCTGCTTAAGGAAGTAAAATTTGGTATGCCCCTCGAGTGGCTTCTGTATCTCTCAGGGTTCATCGCCGTAGCGGTTGTGTGGTGGCTCGTGCAGAACCAGGACATTGTAGGACTGTTTTTGGGAATTAGCGGACTTATTCTCGTCGCCTACATTGTCTTTACGTCAGTCACAAAACTGGATTCTGAGGCACGCGACCGGATCTTCGCGGCTATGTTTTTGATCTTCGGGTCAATCATGTTCTGGGCGCTGTTCGAGCAGGCTGGCTCCTCTCTTAACCTCTATACTGATCGATATGTGGATCGCGGCGGCGTACCGGCATCCGTATTCCAGTCCATCAACGCCATCTACATCGTCCTTTTGGCACCCATCTTTGCGATCATCTGGACCTTCCTCGGTCAGCGCGGCATGGAGCCATCTGCGCCAGTGAAGTTTGGTCTGGCCATGCTGCAGCTGGGACTTGGATTTCTCGTGCTGAAATGGGGCGCAGAGGCTGTTGGAATGGACAACGCGACACCCGTCCTATTCATTTTTCTAATCTATCTGCTCCATACAACCGGCGAACTCTGCCTGTCGCCCGTCGGCCTCTCCGCCATGAACCGGTTAGCCCCAGCGCATCTTGCGTCACTTATTATGGGCACCTGGTTCTTCGCGTCCGCAACGGGCAATTTCGTTGCCGGTTTGATTGCAGCGGCTACAGGCTCCGAGCGGGCCTCAGGCGAGGGCGCAGCAAAAGAATTGGTGCTCAATGTTTATCAGACGATCGGTCTCTGGGCGATCGGTTTCGGGATATTGGTCATGATCGTCTCGCCATTCATTCGAAAACTAATGCACCTCGATACGCTCAAAGATGATGAAACGCTGGCTGAAGCTTATGCATCCGAGCTTGGAGTTGCCGATCACGGGGCCCAAAAACCAGCTGAATAAGTACCGATTGAGCTAGGTGGGTCTGCTAAGCTGAATCTCTAACCCAAACGAAAAGAGCCGGTCTCAACGAGTCCGGCTCTTCCTACTTATTCCAATGACGTTAGCGCTTAAAGCGAGTTAGGACTCCCCTTCAACAACCGTGAAGCGCTCCAGCTCAATCTTTGGGCGCTCCCAGTCCGGGCTGATTTCGAGAGCTTTGTTGAAGCTGTAATAGGCTTCAGCAGGATCTCCAGCCATTTCGTGAGCAAGACCTAGGTTAAAATGCGCGTAATGAGGGTCTTGCGTGTCGAGTTCCAGAGACCGCTCCAGGGACGCTATCGCGCTCGCATGATCCCCCATCGTTATGAAAGCTGCACCTTCGTTAAGGTAGATCGCTCCCATACTAGGCCGCCGTTTCTTCGCAACGCCGAGATCGTCGAGTGCTTCATCAACCTTATTCATCCGCATCCGCAGAATGCCGCGATTGATATGCGTTGCGGTCAGATCGCGCCCCTGCAAGGTGCCGGAATTGATCGCCTCGTCACAAACACGTTCATGCGTGAGGGAAGGCATAGGGTTGGAAAGAACAGTGACATAGCAATCTTTGCCCAGGCTACTGCCTAAAACAACGACTTGTGACTGAGCTGCTCCGCCGACTATCAAGGTGGCTGCGGCACCGAAAAGTAGTTTCCGAACCATAATGGACTCCTGCTGTTTGCTACAGATTAACACAACTCGGTACATTTGGCATCCGCTGTCCAAGGTATTTCAGACTGCGACAATATTGAGCGGAAATGGTGGTGGGTATTGCAATCAGCTCGGTATAAGTATGCTGAAAGGGCTAGGTCCGGGAGTCGCGAGTGCGTTCAATAATTTCTGTTTTAGCGGCGATGATGGCCGGCGGTGTCGCTATGGCGCAGGGACAGCCAACAGATGGCGCTTTGGGCTTTCAGGAGCCAGTGACGGAGCTTGCCCGCCGCGGGTTCTCATTCCACGATAATTTCCTGCTTTGGATGTGCGTTATCATCACGCTTTTCGTGCTTTTCCTGCTTGTGTGGGTGATGATCCGCTACAACTCAAAATCGAACCCCGTACCGTCAAAGACCACCCATAATACGTTGATCGAAGTTGTCTGGACGGTAATCCCGGTACTTATACTGGTTGCCATCGCAGTCGTTTCGTTTCCGCTATTGTACTACTTCGACAAGGAACCTGATCTGGACGCCATTGCCTCTGGCGAGGTGACAGCATCCGTCGAGGATCAAGCCGCCGCTGCGCAAGGTTGGGTCACGGTCAAAGCACAGGGTAATCAGTGGAATTGGACGTATTCTTACCCCGATGAACTGGACGAAAGCGGTTTCCCGCTGGAATTCACATCAAGCCCGGTCCACACAGGCCAGCCAGAGCTCGACCGCGAACGCTATGACCTGCTAGGCAAATCCGTCCCGTTTGATGAGCAACCCGTAAATTTGGCGGTCGATTTGCCTATGGTCGTACCCGCAGGTCGCTACGTGCGATATTACACGGCTGCCGCCGATGTGATCCACTCATTTGCGATGCCGAGCTTTGGGATCAAAACAGACGCTGTGCCGGGCCGCCTTAACGAAGGTTGGTTCAAAGTAGACCAGCCCGGCGTTTATTACGGCCAGTGTTCTGAATTGTGCGGCAAGGACCACGCGTTCATGCCGATTGAGATACGCGTTGTGCCCCAGGCTCAGTATGATGAGTGGCTGCGCATTATGATGACCGGCGACGCCGATGCTGCCGCCGAATATGTTTCAGTGATCAACACGCCAACCCGCCTGGCGTCGGTCGCGAATTAAGGGAGAGCCAGTCCATGCCTATGGACGAAATTGTAATCGATAAGCCGCATGCGGCTGACACTGCTCACGGTCACGACGATGACCATAAGCCTGGTTTCTTTGTCCGTTGGTTCTATTCCACGAACCATAAGGACATAGGTACGCTGTATTTGGTGTTCGCGCTCATTGCGGGCATCGTCGGATACGGTCTGTCAGGCCTGATCCGGTGGGAGCTGGCGCAGCCAGGCATTGGTCCTCTCATGGGCCTGATGGAAGTGTTTTACGGACTTGAGGGTGATGCTGCTCGCGAGCAGGCGAAGCAGTTCTATAACACCGTGATCACCTATCACGGCCTGATCATGATCTTCTTCATGGTTATGCCAGCGCTGATTGGTGGGTTCGGCAACTGGTTCGTGCCGCTCATGATCGGTGCACCGGATATGGCCTTCCCGCGCATGAACAATATTTCGTTCTGGCTGACGGTAGCGGCGTTCATGCTGCTTGTAACATCAATGTTCGTTCCGAGTGGAAATGGCGGAAACGGGTTTGGGGGAGGCTGGGTGCTTTATCCGCCGCTTTCGGGGCTTAAAGGTCACTCCGGCCCGGCAATGGACCTTGTGATCTTGTCGCTTCACACGGCAGGCATCGCGTCGATTCTTGGTGCGATCAATTTCATTGTGACGATCCTCAACATGCGGGCACCGGGCATGACCCTTCACAAAATGCCTCTGTTTGCCTGGTCGATCCTAGTGACAGCGGCGCTGCTGTTGCTCGCGCTTCCCGTCCTCGCCGGCGCGCTGACGATGTTGCTCACGGACCGCAACTTTGGGTCCCAGTTCTTTGTCCCGGAAGGTGGCGGCGACCCGATCATGTTCCAGCATCTTTTCTGGTTCTTCGGTCACCCTGAAGTCTACATTATGATCCTTCCTGGCTTCGGTATTGTGAGCCACATCATCTCGACATTCTCGAAGAAGCCCATCTTTGGCTATCTCGGCATGGCCTATGCTATGGTGGCAATTGGCGTGATCGGCTTCATCGTGTGGGCGCACCACATGTACACGGTCGGTATGCCGGTCGACATGAAAGCGTACTTCGTTGCAGCAACGATGGTGATCGCCGTTCCGACGGGGATCAAGATCTTCTCTTGGATCGCGACCATGTGGGGCGGATCGATCAGTTTCACGATCCCGATGCAGTGGGCGATCGGTTTCATCTTCCTGTTCACACTTGGGGGTGTAACAGGCGTTGTGCTCGCGAATGCGGGCGTCGACCATGCCCTGCATGACACCTACTACGTGGTGGCGCACTTCCACTACGTATTGTCGCTCGGAGCGGTCTTTGCGCTGTTTGCAGGTTGGTACTACTGGTTCGAGAAGATGTTCGGCGTGAAGTACAATGCGATGCTCGGCGGCATCCATTTCTGGCTGATGTTCATCGGGTCAAACGTGATTTTCTTCCCACAGCATTTCCTCGGACTGAACGGAATGCCACGCCGCTACATCGATTACGCGCCAGCCTACGAGCTTTGGCACGCGGTATCATCAGTCGGCTACGCAATCAGTCTCGTGGCAACATTGGTCTTCTTCGTTGGCCTTGTTGAGGCCATGATTCGTCGCCGCAAGGCTGAAGCAAACCCTTGGGGAGAAGGGGCCACGACACTGGAATGGACGCTTTCATCTCCACCGCCATTCCACCAGTACTCGACATTGCCTCAGTTCAAGGCTGACGATCACCATTGATCAGGCCGAGCGTTTAAACCAAGTAGCGTGCCGCCCATAAATTTGTGGGCGGCGTTGTCCAACAAGATGTCACAGAGACGGACTTGTCTTAATCTGTCATATCGACTGCCGAAACAGAGAGTTCGGTCTTCTCAGTGCTTACGGGCTGACATAAATGAGCGATACAACACCATCCCAATACGGTCAGCAGTACGCGACAGCGAATGACTACTTGCAGCTTATGAAGCCACGTATCATGGGCCTGGTGGTCTTCACGGGGGTAGCTGGTCTTGTGGCCGCCCCTGGATACATGAACCTGGTCATGGCGATCGTAGCCGTACTTGCGATCGCACTTGGGTCCGGTGCCGCTGGAGCCCTGAACATGTGGTACGACGCGGATATCGACGCCGTAATGAAGCGTACCTCTACGCGCCCCATACCCTCGGGAGCAGTACCACGCGAAGAGGCTCTGGCACTTGGTCTTGTTGTGTCAGGCGTTGCAGTTCTCATGATGTGGCTTGCGTCAAACCTGTTTGCGGCGACACTTCTTGCCCTTTCAATCGCGTATTATAGCTGGTTCTACACGATGGTCCTAAAGCGCCGAACGCCACAGAACATCGTTATCGGCGGAGCGGCTGGCGCATTTCCACCTGTCATTGGTTGGGCGGCGGTTACTGGAACGACGCCGCTTGATCCGTGGATTTTGTTTGCGATTATCTTCTTCTGGACACCACCACACTTTTGGGCGCTGTCATTATTGGCGCACAAGGAATACGCCAAGGCTGGCGTTCCTATGCTACCGGTGACGCATGGCGCTGGCAGCACGCGCAAGCAGGTGTTTTTATATACACTTTTGCTTGTTCCCGTTTCGCTCGCGCCGGCTTTTACAGGGCTTGGCGGATGGATCTATGCACTTGTTGCTGCCGCTACAGCGATGGTGTTTGTTTGGCTCGCGCTCGCAGTGTTGAAGAGCAAAGCAGGCGAAGACACCGCAGATGGCCCAGACCATAAGGCAGCTAGAAACCTTTTCGTTTTCTCGATCTTTTATCTCTTCATCGTTTTTGGGGCTTTGCTGTTTGAGTACGGCACTGGCTTACATTTTCCGGTGATTGGTCATGGTTGATAATGGTTCGTTGACAGACCAGGCGGAAGTCGATCGTCTTGCCGCTCAAAAGAAACGCAATGTCTGGTTAGCGGTTGCTTTGTTCGGCTTTGTGATCCTCGTGGGCATGGTCTCCGCGATCAGGTTGGCTGAGAACATCCAACGGGCGTCTGGGGCTGGGTAATGGCTTGGTCTAACGGAAAGATTGCATTTGTTGCCGCTGCGGTCGTGATTTGCATGACCGGGTTAGCCTTTGCGTCGAAGCCGCTTTACGACACGTTTTGTCGAGTAACAGGGTTCGGCGGGACCACACGTATTGCGACAGAAGCACCAAGCGAGGTGCTCGATCGCATCGTTACTGTTCGTTTTGATGCCAACGTAAACGATGCACCGCTGAAGTTTCGACCTGTCGAAGGCCGTCACGAGATCGCGCTTGGTGAGCATGGACTGGCGTTTTACGAAGTAACAAACACCGCGAATGAGCCTGTATCCGTCATGGCGGGATACAATGTTACGCCCCATACAGCTGGTCGTTTTTTCAACAAGCTGGAATGTTTTTGCTTCGAAGAACGGATCATTGGGGCAGGTGAGACAAAAACTCTGCCTGTCGTCTTCTTTATCGACCCGGCGATGGACGACGAGCAGCTGATGGATTCAGTTTCGACTATCACGCTGTCGTATACATTTTATTCAATGGATAATGCGCCTCTTCCCGATGTGGCGAGTTCACCTGAGGGGCGAAGCGCAGTTGCGCTGCCCTGACGGCTCAATGTAATTTAGGCAAGATTTCGGAACGACTTAGGAAACAAGATTATGGCCCACGGCGACGTCAGACATGACTATCACCTTGTAAATCCTTCCCCTTGGCCACTCATTGGCTCTTTGGCAGTAACGACGCTGGCCCTGGGCGGTGTGACCTACATGAAGGGGCTCTTCGGCATGCCGGAGGGAACAACCTGGCTTATGTACACAGGCTTCGCGCTTGTCGCCATGGTGATGTTCTTCTGGTGGCGCGAAGTCATCAAGGAAAGCGTTGGTGGCGATCACACACCGGTTGTCCAGATCGGCCTGCGCTATGGCATGCTGATGTTCATCGCCTCCGAGGTGATGTTCTTCGTGGCCTGGTTCTGGTCGTTCTTCGAACTTGTTATCTTTCACGGTGCCCGCGCTGGCGGGACGTTCGATGGCGAGAATATTCTTTATGAACAGCTTCAGGCATGGGGCTCCTGGCCACCTCCCGGAGTGGAGACGTTCGACCCATTTCACCTTCCACTCATGAACACAGTCATACTGCTATTGTCGGGCACAACCGTAACGTGGGCACACCACGCACTACAGCACGGTGACCGAAAAGGCTGCCGTAATGGTTTGATCCTGACAATCGTACTTGGCGCGCTGTTCACATGTGTGCAGGTCATTGAGTACGCCGAGGCTGGCTTCACATATGACGGAACGCTTTACGGATCAGCCTTCTTCATGGCGACTGGCTTCCACGGCGCACATGTTCTGATCGGTACAATCTTCCTTATCGTGTGCCTATTCCGACTAATGGGTGGTGGTTTTACACCGCAAAAGCATTTCGGGTTCGAGGCCGCCGCCTGGTATTGGCATTTTGTCGATGTAGTCTGGCTGTTCCTGTTTGCTTTCGTGTATGTTGCGCCGCATCTGATCCTGGGCCACTAGGCTAGGGTAACATACGGTCGACAACCGAAGGCGAAGTGATG
Source organism: Pseudomonadota bacterium (assembly GCA_039033955.1). Lineage (GTDB taxonomy): Bacteria > Pseudomonadota > Alphaproteobacteria > Caulobacterales > Hyphomonadaceae > CALLCD01. The sequence continues at coordinate 151,337 of JBCCBQ010000003.1, read as the reverse complement.
CGTTTTCGCCCGCTCCCGATTATGACGGCCTGCGTCCTCCCGGCGCTGGCCGTCTTATGCCTGCTGGGCAGCTGGCAGTGGCAACGCTATGGAGAAAAGCTTGCTGCCCAGACAGATGAGATTGAGTGGCAGAGATTCGGTGGTGAAATTGCCCACTCGGAGCCGTTCTTCGTGTCAACGCTGCTCGACGGAGATCCAGCCTGGCGCCTCGTGAAAGTCATTGAGAGCGACGAGAGTGCACACCTAGCATCCACTGAACTTTTCATCGGCATTGTACCGCCCCTGATTGATTTCGACGACAGCGCCAGTTTTGAGGCCCAGGAGGGTGTTTTCGTCCAGCCTTCGCCACCTACCAGATGGGCCCCGGACCCCGATGGCGCGACTTTTTATGCCTATGACGTTGCGGGCATCCGATCGCGGTTGCCGGAAGAACTGGCGGCACGGCTGTCGGACGAGGTTTTCGAGCCTCGACATATTGATCGAATTGCAGGTGAACTGCGAGAAACACTTGAAAACCCCTGGGCAAATCCGGCACTGGCAGATCCTCTTCCACCGGCGCGGCATCTTGGATATGCGCTCACCTGGTGGGGGATAGGGGTTGGTTTGATCGCTATCTATTTCGTTTTCCATCTTCAGTCGGGTCGTTTGACGCTGAAGCAGGCTGCCTGACGGAGGAGGCACGCCAATGAAGTATATCTCCACACGCGGACGGGCCGAACCCGTCGATTTCGTAGAAGCCTGCCTCGCCGGACTTGCTCCGGATGGTGGCCTTTACGTGCCTGAAGAGTGGCCGCAAATCGAACCTGCGCGTGCGGGCGAAAGTTACACGGATTTGGCCATTCGCATCCTGTCTGCGTTTGCAGGGGATGCCATCTCAGAAGACAGTCTGGCTGACATATGCGAGCAGGCTTACTCGACATTTGCCCATCGCAGCGTGGCCCCGGTACGGCAAACCTCACCCAATCGGTGGATGCTGGAACTGTTTCATGGCCCGACGCTCGCCTTCAAGGACGTGGCGATGCAGTTCATCGGGAAGTTCTACGATCACGTTTTGACCGAACGCGACGAGCACATGACAGTTATCTGTGCAACGAGCGGGGATACGGGCGGGGCCGCAGCGGCGGCTTTTGCCGGCTCAGAACGAGTGAACCTCGTCATTCTTCATCCAAACGAACGAATATCTCCTATCCAACGAAAGTTCATGACCTCCACGGGTGCCGGGAATGTCTTAAACGCGGCCCTCGAGGGTGATTTCGACGACTGTCAGGGAATCGTAAAGCGTCTGTTCGCCGACGGTGATTTTGCAGATGAAGTTCATTTGTCCGGAGTGAACTCTATCAACTGGGCGAGGATCGCGGCGCAAACTGTCTACTATGCTTATGTCCAAGCCGCCCTTGGCCCTGACCGGCCTCTACGCTTTGTCGTTCCAAGCGGGAACATGGGAAATGCCTTCGCTGGGTATGTGGCCTATAAGTGCGGATTACTCGCCGGTTTTGATCTCATATGTGCGGTCAACGAGAACAAGACCCTCGCGACTATGCTCGAGACGGGAGAGATGACACGAACGCCGGCTGTCGAAACACCGAGCCCGGCCATGGATATCTCGGTTCCGAGCAACTTCGAGAGGCTTATTTTTGACGCTTCGCACCATGACGCTGCGTCGGTGCGGCAGATGTACGATCAATATGCCCAAAGCCAGAAGGCGACTTTGCCAGAGGACGCCATGGTGGAGTTTGAAAACATGCTCCTGTCCGCACGCCCCGTATCCAACAAAGCGACGGTCCAGGAGATGGGAAAATTGCTCGCGGAGACTGGAGAACTGGTTTGTCCACACACCGCCGTAGGAACATCGGTGTCGCGGTGCTTGCGGGCAACGGACGCCTGCACGATTGTCGTGCTTGCAACGGCCCATCCGGCAAAGTTTCCCGAAACCGTCAAAGCTGCGACCGGACGCGATGCTCCGCTTCCCACGCGTTGCAGTGACGTCGCAGACAGGCCGGAAGTATTCACAGTGCTCGCCGCAGAGGATCAGGCGGTTCGTGAGTGGATCCGCACTTGCATTTCTCGGTCCTGATGAGTGCTTTTGAGTACCGCAGGATAAAACTCGAAGGGGAAGCCGTGACCTTGCGGCCGCCCCAGCGATCGGACTTCAGGGCTTGGTCGGACCTACGCACACGTGATCAAAGCCATCTTGAGCGTTGGGAGCCTTCGTGGCCGGCGTTTGCGAACAGCAGAAGTGATTGGCGCGGGAGATATCATGGATGGCGTTCGGCGTGGCAACGCGGCACTGGAGCAGCTTTCTTTATATTCAATCGCGCAAGCAACGAATTCGTCGGCAGCGTTGGCCTGACAGGCATTAAGGGAGGGCCGGCCAACAGTGCCATGCTCGGCTACTGGCTTGGACAGGATTATATCGGTTTGGGGTACATGACCGAGGCGGTCAATCTTGTTGCCGAATGGGCTTTCGGCGTGCTGAGGCTTTCGCGTATCGAAGCTGGCACGCTGCCTGAGAATGAGAAGTCCCAGAGCGTTCTTGAGCGATGTGGTTTTCAGCGAGAAGGTTTGGCGCGCCAATATCTTGAGATTGCAGGCCAACGGCGTGACCATGTACTCTATGCAAGGTTGGCGGGCGACCAATTGGAGGACAAGCCGCACAAATGAGCGAAGATGCCAATATTGCAGGTGTGAACGAACAGCATGGTCGCTGGGGGTGGGCTCCTGACGGGGGAGAGCTAACGGTCAAAACCCGGTCAGATGACGTTCTCAGCCATCTCGCCGGTGTCTGGTCACTGGACGCATTCAGTCTGTTGCTGGACGGCCTGTCCCGAGCGCGTCTGAGACGGGCCTTTGAGGCAACTGGCGTTGAGATCTCCTGTGCGCTCGGCCTCTCCGACGGTCGCCGCATTCGGCTGATTGGACAATTCTCTGATGATGGTACCGCTGAGGGAGAGCTTGTATCAGCTGGAAACTCCATGGTCGGGGTCGGTCCCGGCCCGGAACTGGCTCCAGCTTATCAGCCGATCATTTCACTGCGCACAGGGCGAACGGCCGGTTTTGAAGCGTTGGCACGCTGGGAGGGGTCCGAGGGCATATCCGATGCAACCTTTGAGGACCCCGCGCTTGCAACCAATATGCTTATCCATGCCGCCGAGTCTTTGAGCTTCTGGCGTAACGAAACCGGCGATAAGACACTTTTTGTCCAGGTGAATTTGACCGGTCGGGACCTGGCGCAAGACGAAGAAGTTGCGCGGCTCATTGAGACTCTACGCCAAGGATATCATTTGCCCGCCGGTAGTCTGAAGATAGAACTTACCGAACAAGCAGCACTGCGAGATCCAGCGCGAGCTCTCGAAGCCGTAAAGGCTATAAAAGCGGCGGGCGCTGCGTTGGTGCTCGATGATTTCGGCTCTGGTCATTCCAGCTTTGCATGGCTAGCCGATATGCCCGCTGACGCCCTGAAGATCGACGCTGATCTGACACGCCGGGTAGGGGATCCAAGGGCCGATCACATCCTCGAGGCCATCACCTTGTTGGCGAGACGTCTCGATATGTTGGCAACAGCTGAAGGCGTTGAAGACAAAGCCATGGTAGCAAAATTACGGACGCTGGGCTTTGACTTCGTGCAAGGGTTCGCCTTCGCGCGCGCTATGGATCGCGTCGCCGCCTTGGAGTTTTTGAACGCGCAGACTTAAGCCGGATCAACCCGGAACAGGCCACCACCATACTCTTGGGTGATGACATAGACGAAGCCATCCGGTCCTTGCACAAGGTCCCGGATCGGAAGCGCGACGTCGGTCAGGTAGTGAGTTTCAGAGACAACCGAAGTGCCGTCCATATCGAGGCTGACAAGTTTTTGTCCTGCCGGTCCGTTCATCGCCCCAATTAAGAGATCACCAGTCCAGTCCGGGTACTTGTCGCCGGTATATCGCATCATGCCGGACGGTGCGATGGATGGCACCCATTTGGTTGCCGGTTGCTCTAGACCCTCGGCAGCAGTGAGCTCCGTAATCACGGTGCCATCATAATTGACGCCATAAGTGATGGTCGGCCAACCGTAGTTCTTTCCCGCTTCTATGACGTTGAGTTCGTCACCACCTTTGGGACCGTGCTCGTGGGCGAACAACGCTCCTGTCTCAGAATCAAATAGCAGGCCCTGAATATTTCGGTGTCCCCAGCTGTAAACTTCTTCAGCTGCGCCCTCGACGCCAACAAGAGGATTGTCAGCGGGTATGCTTCCATCCGAGTTGATGCGGATCAGGGTGCCGTGGGTGTTGTCCGTACTCTGAGCGTCTTGCATATATCTGAATCCGTCTCCCAGACCCGCCACAAGTGTGCCATCGGGAAGAAACTGGAGACGTCCGCCAAAATGGTAGGCAGTGTCGCGAAGGTCTGCTTGATAGATATCTTCGCCATTTAGCAGGGCCGTTCCGTCCTCGCTAAGCTCAGCTTTGAAAATCGCGGTTGCATTCGCGTCGTCGTCACCCTTTGCGTATGACAAATAGATGGTTCGATTATTGGCAAAGTCCGGGTCAGCAACCAGGCCAAAATAGCCGCCCTGATTTGCAACGAAAGCTTCAGGTCCGCCGCTAATTGGGGTGACTGTCCCATCAAGCCCAACGCGGTTTATACGGCCGTCTCGCTCTGAAATGAGGAAGCTCTGATCATCATCAGGCATCCCCAGAATACCCCACGGTTGATCAAATCCTTCGGCAATAGCGGTGAGTTTGTATTGTCCGGCGGTGTCTACGGCTTCATCCGGAGCAGAGGCAGGAATCGCTTCAGCCGACTCCGCACCGCTGGAGGTTTCTCCCGTACAACCAGCGAGGACCAGTGCGGCAAAACTAGGTAGTAAGAGGGCGGGTTTATTCATGGGGATGTCTCCACTTCTGTCGACGTTTGTCGAGTCGATAACAGAAAAACGGCCCGCCTGGAAACAGCGGGCCGATCTTGTTCGTGTAAAGCTGAACTCTGGTTCTAGAAACGGGTCCGTATTGTAACCCCGTAAGTTCGTGGATCCTGCAAGAATTGTCCTCTCGCAGTCCCTCGAAGCGGGATGGTGAAAGCCACATTTCTTGTAATTTGATCGGTCACGTTGCGTCCCCAGACCTCGATTTGCCAACGACCGTCGGCGGAACCAAAACCTGCGCGCAAGTTCAGCTTCGCGTTTTCATCCTGACTGTCGCCAGGCAGCGGGGTGTCGTCAGCGAGGTCAAGCACGGAGGGCTGTGTACTCGTACGACGTTCAGTTTCAAAACGGACGTTGGCGTTGCCAAAGATGTTAAATCTGCCGTCAAAAACTGGTTGTTCATAGGTAAGACCGAACACACCTACGAACTCCGGAGCGTTAGTAAGATCTCCCCCGCAGAGATTTGCCGCGTTTAGATTAAACTCGGGATCGGTCGGATCAAGAATGGAGCAATCTTCTGGATAACGCGCATCAGAGTACGTTAGATCGACGTTTGCTGACAGATTGTCTGTGATTTGCGCCAGTGTTTCCAGTTCAAAGCCTGTAGCTAAAGCTCTTTCGACATTAAATGTCTGAAACTGAACACCCGTAAATTCAAGAACCTGAAAGTCTGAGATGTCTTGGTGGAAGACGGTGAGATTTGCTCTCGCCCGACCGTCGAAGAGCGTAGACTTGATGCCGAACTCCCAGGAGTCGACCTCCTCTGAGTCAAACCTTGGATCACCGCCTGCCACCGCTGCGGACGCATCGAGATTAAAGCCACCAGATTTGAAGCCGTGAGTGAATCCCCCAAACAAATTAACGTCGGGAGTAAGCGCGTAGCTCGCTTTCAATGTGTAAACGAGCTCATCATCTTTGAACGTATCATCGAATTCTTGCGGCAACAGACCCAGAGCCAATGGGTTCATCAACTGCTCCGGCGCTATCGTCGCGAGACTGGTGAGTGTGGGTGCAGTGAACACGAAGCAGTTTAAAGCAACAGCCGGTGCTACAAGAGCCCCGGGTATATTAGCCGCATTGCCAAGTGTTCCGAGACAGGCGTCGTGTTCTCCTCCCGTCTGCGTGAATGTGCCATCCTTGGTTTCGTCAACATATCGAAGACCGACCGTGAAATCGAGTTTGTCGGTGATCGCGAAAACATTGTGGGTGAATACTGAGAATGACTCTCCCTCTTGCGTAAACGCATTGATGGCGAAGTCGCCAGTGGCGTCCACACCGCCTGCAAACGCCAACAGTAGATTGTCCGGTGATCCGAATGTGCCGGCACTCACACCAGCCTGATATTCGTCGAGGAGCGTGAGCGATCCAGCGGCATCTATCGACTCGTCGGAGTAGTAGAAGCCAAGCAGCCAGTCGAGACGATCGTCAAATACGGAGCCGTTTAGTCGTAGCTCGTGAGTCTGCGTTTCAATTGTTGAGGCGTTATTGTTTGGGTCGAACTGCTGTCCGGGGAGCGCCTGTGCCTCAGGCGACGCACCCACGGTGAAAATGTTCAGACCAACATAATCTGTGTTTCTGAAGGACTCGTCGCTGAAGTCACGATACGCACCGATATAAGTCAGGTCGGCGAAGTCACCGAGGCTCACATTGTACTCGCCGGAAATACCCCATTGTTGGAAGGGGTTCGAAAAGTTGTCAGAGTTTGATTGCAGGTCGTTACGCGCGTCCGGTTCCTGGAACGGTGCGCCGCCTGTTGGGTCGAGACCAGCCGCTGCAAAGGCACCTACGCCTGGTGTCTCAGAGAAAAAGACGGCAAAGCAACATTGCTCATTTGCTTCAGCATAATCGCCAATCAACCGGATTGTGCCGAATTGGTCGAGATCAAGAAGAGCTTGTCCACGAATGGTGTATCGATCTCTGTCGTTACTATCATTACTAGAAGGGCCATTCAGGCTTGCGAGGAAGCCGTCTCGACGAGAGTAGGCACCGGAAAGTCTAACACCTAGAACATCTTCAATGATTGGCGCGCTGAACCCTGCCTGCACATTGGCAAAATCGAAATTGCCATAAGTAGCATTCGCAAAGGCATCAAAGCTGTCGAGATTTGGTTTGCGCGTCGTGATATTCAGCGCCCCGGCAGATGTATTGCGTCCGAACAATGTGCCTTGTGGACCGCGTAAAAGTTCCAGTTGTTCAAGGTCGACAAGTTCGCCCAACGCGATGCCAGGTCGCGACAGATAAACGCCGTCTAGGAATACGGCAACAGAACTTTCGAGACCAATATTGTTCCCAGTCGTACCGACCCCGCGTATACGAAGGGTCGTTCCACCAGTGGCGGTGTCCGAGCTATTTATGTTGAAGCTCGGCGTCACCGACTCAAGATTGGTGACATCAAAGACACCTTGCCGATCGAGCGTCTCTGGATTGAACGCAGATACCGCAATCGGAACGTCTTGGATGGACGCTTCACGACGCGTCGCGGTCACGGTGATCTCGCCGAGACGGCGTGCGGCGTCGTCGGACTCCACAGGAGCGTCATCCTGAGCAACGGCTGGCGCAGCTGATAGCGCCATTGCGGCTACGGACCCGAGTAAGACGGATTGGTGGCGTAATTTGAATCGCATGGTTTCTTCCTCCCGAGGCGTTCCTTATTTATGTACGAACGCCTTCATTGATTTTTTGAGTCTCTGTTTCTGTGACAGAAATCTGCAAAATAGATCATTGACAAACATCGGCGGCTGTCAACTTCACACTACGGAAGGTGTGTAAGCGAATTCGACTGGTTTACTACAAAATCCCAGTGTATTCAGCCGCAGCCGACCGCGTACTTTGTTTTCAGGATCTGCCAGCGATGTCTAAGTGTGACCAAAAAGCCATCGTCCTTTTTTCAGGCGGACAAGATTCTACCGTGTGTCTGGCATGGGCATTGTCGCGTTATTCTAGCGTAGAAACTGTGGGATTCGATTACGGGCAGAGGCACCGAGTGGAGCTTGAATGCCGGTTGGGTGTGCTAGGTGCTCTTCGGCGCGCGCTCCCGATGCTCGCGAAAAGTCTCGGAGAAGACCACGTCCTCAATATTCCTGTCTTGGGCGAGATAAGCGAAACGTCACTCACAAGAGATACGGAAATCGAAATCGCCGAAACCGGCCTTCCGTCTACATTCGTGCCCGGGCGAAATCTTATCTTCCTGAATCTTGCCGCTGCGTTGGCCTGGCGTAGAGGGGCAAGCGCCCTTGTTGGGGGCATGTGCGAAACAGACTTCTCAGGCTACCCGGATTGCAGGCGGGAAACACTCGACGCCCAGGAAACAGCGCTTCGCCTCGGGCTCGAGAAGACTGTGAAAATTGAAACCCCGCTCATGTATATCGACAAGGCTGCAACGTGGGCGCTCGCAAAGGACCTTGGCGGCGATGCGCTGGTAGACTTGATCGTGGAAGAAACCCACACCTGCTACTTGGGCGATCGAAGCATTCGGCATGAATGGGGGTATGGGTGTGGGAAATGCCCGGCCTGCGAACTGCGCGCAAAAGGCTGGCAATCGTGGTGTAGCGAGATTGCGGTATGAGCGTCTACTCGGTCAAAGAGGCCTATTACACACTTCAAGGCGAAGGCGCTCAAACGGGGCGTGCCGCTGTTTTTCTGCGCTTCGCAGGATGCAATCTTTGGACAGGCCTCGAACGGGACAGGCACAAAGCCATCTGTCAGTTTTGCGATACTGATTTCGTTGGTGTCGACGGAGAGGGTGGTGGCAAGTTCAAAACTCCGCAAACAGTCGCCGAGCACGTGCAGAACATTTGGAATGCCAACGCGACCGGGGGCGTACCGTATGTTATTTGCACTGGGGGTGAACCACTTCTCCAACTCGACGATCTACTGATTGCTGAATTACACCGCCATGGCTTCGAGATTGGCGTCGAGACCAACGGAACGGTGAATGCTCCTTACGGTCTCGATTGGATCTGCGTCAGCCCAAAGGCAAATGCGGAATTGGTCCAGACCTCAGGCAACGAGATAAAGCTTGTATACCCGCAGTCTCTTGCAATGCCTGATCGTTTTGCCGACATGGAATTTGAACACTTTTTCTTGCAACCGATGGATGGACCAGAGATTGCACAGAACGTAGAAGCCGCAGCACAGTATTGTATGAAGAATCCGAAATGGCGACTGAGCTTACAAACACACAAAATGATCGGATTGCCCTAACACCCGAAGGGCAGACGTTTGAAATCGCGAAATCCGTAACGTTCGAGGCCGCACACCGTTTGCCCGGGCGCGGTGCAGGCGATCCATATGGCCGTATTCATGGCCATAGCTTTAAGGTCGAAGCGGTCGTTGCAGGCAAAGTACAGCCTGGCGAGAAATGGGTCGAAGACCTGGGAACCTTAAGCGCCGCGCTTCAAAGCATTGCTGATGAGCTCGACCATCAATTGCTAAATGAAATCGATGGACTGAGCGCGCCAACATTTGAGGTCATAGCCATGTGGATAGCGGATCGCCTGAAACCCAAATTCCCAGGGCTTACTCGCCTGACAATCTCGCGCCCGAGCCTCAATGAGGAATGCACACTACGCCTTTAGGCCATCAGCTTTTCAAGATCGTTCCAAGCTCTGCGGCGACAGTCGTCAGAGCTTGACGAACATGCCGCAGACCTCCGCCACGCCCATGATGCACCAGCAAACGTTTCGCCGGTGGATCGTCTTCAGAAACGCGAACTTGGAAGTGCCTGCTTCGGGGCAGAACAGCCGTCATGATTGTACTGGATAGTTTGAAGCCGACTTGCTCGTCGAAAGCGCCATTTCGTGTATCTGCTTCAAAATTGCTTTGTTCACGTCGCTCAACCGCATTGAACAGTACAGACAAGTCCGGTCGATGATCGGTCTCCGTCTGGTCGGTGATAACCCGGTTCAAAAGCTTGATGCCTCTGAGTGAGTAAACATCGGTATGCATGGGTGCCAGCACGCGGTCGGCGGCTTGAAGCGCGCAGCGTGTTAGGAAGGTCGCATTGGGATTGGTGTCGAGGAATATCAGGTCGTATTGGCTCCGATAGTAATCGAGCGTTCGTAGGAAGTGCTCCCGGACCGTCTTCAGCCCTTCGCGATCTGTTGAGAATGCGTATTTAGAGATCTCGAACTGTCCAAAAATAACGTCGAGTCGTCCGCGATTTGCACCTTTCGCGATGATTGGATGCGTAATGGCGTCGCGTGGTGCGGCTGTGAACGGTTCTACGGACAAGCGGCTCCATTGATCAGCTGGCGACCCGCGATGCGGCTCATGCAGCTGGCTCTTCTCGAAAAGGGAAATGACGCTTGCATCCTTTGCGGCCGCTTCGTCAGCCTCGCCGGACGGAAAGAAAAGCTGTGAGAGATTGTACTGGGGGTCCAGATCAATAAGCAGTACGCGGCCCCCGCCAGACTTCTGATAGGCCGCAGCGACCTGGGCCGTGACCGTCGTCTTTCCAACGCCGCCTTTCATGTTCATGACCGCGACGACAGGGCATCCGGCGCGGTAAGCCTGCTGCGCCGCTTCAATCAGGCCGTCCATATCACCAGTTGAGAGGACGAGGTCCTTGCCAAGCTCGGATTTGACGAATCCACCAACCCGGCTGCGATCAGCGCGTACGGGCAAGATCGTCAGCCCGTTCAGACGTGCCCGCGCGATATCGTTCCTGACCGTCTTCGACTTCATAGCCTCGAACGATACGAGCACGATCATGAAGCTCGCATCGTCAATAGCCTTATCAGAGGTCGCCCGGTTGGGTTCATCATGCGGCACGTAGCGCGATGGAATCCCAACGCGGCGCAGATGTTCACTCACCTCAAGTAAGGCATCCAGCTGGTCCTCAGCATGGGCAATGAAAGCATGGGACATGGGGGAGGATTTTCCGCTCAGCTTACAGTCTGGACACGAGTCTTATTTCTGCGTTTGAGGGCAAAAATGAGACCTGTCCAGACTTAGGGAGATTCGCCAGGTATCATCCGCCAAATCTGGTGCAAATTGCCGCTTGAAGCCCATTTTCATTGTATTGGCTGGGCGCTTGTGGTTGTAAGCAGCGCTTGAATTGGAGTGCAATCGATGACCTGGTCACCCGCATCATGGCGTGAGAAGCCCGCAAAGCATATTCCGGAAGACTACCCGGACACCGCGCATCTGGCGGATGTGGAGGCCCGTTTGAAGGCGTTTCCACCTTTGGTATTTGCCGGCGAAGCGCGCGCGCTCAAAGCAAAACTCGGGGATGTCGCAGCTGGCAACGCTTTCCTGTTGCAAGGCGGGGATTGCGCTGAAAGCTTCAAGGAGTTCAGCGCAGACAATATCCGCGACACGTTGCGGGTGATGCTGCAAATGGCGGTCGTGCTGACTTTTGCTGCCACCAAACCCGTCGTGAAAGTCGGGCGCTTGGCAGGGCAGTTCGGCAAGCCTCGCTCATCCCCAACGGAAACCATCGATGGCGTAACGCTGCCATCCTATCGGGGCGACAATATCAACGCTATGCGGTTTACGGAGGCGGATCGGATACCGGACCCTGAGCGACTGATCCGTGCCTATGCCCAGTCATCCTCTACCCTGAACCTCGTACGGGCTTTCACCCAAGGCGGTTATGCGGACATTCGCAACGTTCATTCTTGGATGCTGGGTTTTGTTGATCGTTCCTCGCAAGGCGAACGATACCAGGCGTTAGCCGATCGGATCAGCGAAGCATTGGCCTTTATGGAAGCTTGCGGCGTGACATCCACCACGGTTCCACAATTATCGAAAGTAGACGTCTACACGTCCCATGAGGCGCTTCTGCTCGGCTTCGAAGAAGCGATGACCCGCATCGATTCCACGACTGGCGACTGGTATGACACGGCCGCCCACATGCTGTGGATTGGCCACAGGACCCGCCAGCTGGATCACGCCCATGTTGAGTTCCTTCGGGGCGTAAAAAACCCAATCGGGTTGAAGTGCGGCCCGGGATTGGATCCCGATGAGCTCCTCCGTGCCATTGATGTCCTGAACCCGGCCGACGAGCCCGGCCGGATGACACTCATTGCGCGCTATGGCGCAGACCAGGTGAAAAATGACCTGCCGGCTCTTGTGCGGGCGGTAAAGCGAAGTGGGCGGACAGTTGTCTGGTCGTGTGATCCTATGCATGGAAACACAGAGAAGACGGGCAATGGTTACAAGACCCGGCGCGTTGAAAGCGTGCTCTCCGAAGTGAGAGACTTCATCGATATTGTTTCGGCGGAAGGATGTTATCCTGGCGGTGTTCACTTCGAGATGACGGGGCAGGACGTGACCGAATGCCTTGGCGGTGCGCAAGCCATCTCGGAAGATGACCTGTCATCAAGATATCACACCCATTGTGATCCTCGCCTCAATGGCGAGCAGGCTCTTGAACTTGCTTTCCTCGTAGCCGAGAAGCTGGCCGACGTGAAAGCGGCGAACGAAACGCTCACCGCGGCTGAATAGCGAAAAAGGAACGATCCATGTCCAGGCGGGGCCGCCCCGCTTGGTTACGGGGCTCAGAAATATTCGATCTCCTGAGGCTATCGACCCCGATTGCCATATCGCGGTTGTCGATGATGCTGATGTCGTTGACGGATGCCATTGTCCTGGGTCAGGTCGCTCCCGGCGAGCTGTCGTTTATTCTTAACTCGTATCTCCCGATTGGGATTGCTCTCGGCTTTGGCATTGGGATTTTGCTGGGCGTACAAGTTCTGACGTCCGAGCTGATGGGCCAGGGCTTGGAGGCCGACAGTGGGCGAATCCTTCGCCGCGCTGCTGTATGGGCGTTGACGCTCGGTATCGCCTCAACGGGTATCATCTATCTATCCGCCGATGCTCTCTTTCACTGGATATTCGTGGACATCAGCCCCAATGGCGACATTAGCGCCAGCCTGTCACCAGATGAGATTGCGTCAGAAGTCGCTTCGGTCACCAGGATACTATCGCTTAGCCTCGGTGGTTTCATGCTTTCGATTGCATTCAGCTTCTATCTCGAAGCTCTTCGCATGCCGCTGATTGTGACTGTGCTCTCCTACGTTGCCGTCGCTTTTAACGCCGTCCTTGATGCCGCCTTCGTCCTCGGCTGGTGGGGCATGCCGCAATTGGGTGCAGAAGGCGTTGCGTGGGCGACGACAGGAACGCGCTGGATGCTCAGCTTCGCATTGCTTGTGGTTATCATCTGGAGAACACCAGCCTTCAAGCCGTCATCTCCGGCCCCTTCCGATGAGGCCTTCCGGCAACTCAAAGTCGGTATCGGCACGGCCATAAGCAACATCGCCGAATGGGGAGCTTTCAATGCGACCTACGTCATCGCGGCCTTCATCAGCCTCGCTGTGAACTCGATATATGGGTACACCGTCCAGGTCATGGGCGTCTGCTTCATGGTGTTCCTCGGCATTGGGACAGCAACCAGCGTCCGTGTTGCAGAAAACTTCGGGCGGGGGGACCTGGCCGGTGTTCGGGACGCGTCTCGACTTGGCGTGGCTGCTACATTCTTCAGCGGTTTCGTAATGGGTGTGGTCGTTTGGCTTTTCGATGATGCAGTCGCGCTCGGACTTGTAAGCAACGATGCGCAAGTCGACGGTGTATTCCTTGCGCCCGCTATAGCTGCACTACTGATTTATGCCGCGATAGGAACGACCTTTGACGGACTGCAGGCGACAGCTGCAATGGCGCTGCGTGCTCAGAACGTGATCTGGCTGCCCACCGCCATACATATCGGGTCGTTCTTTGCGATCATGCTGCCTGCCGGATACTGGCTGGGTATTATTCTTGATCGCGGCGCTGTTGGAATGATGGAAGCTGTGGTGATTGGCGTTGGTGTCGCCGGACTGCTGCAGTGGGCATTGCTGGAAATGAAAATGGCGCGCTCCAATGAAGAAACGCGCCATCAACTATTTTGATCAGAGAAAGCCTAGAGGTCTTTTAGTGCCGTTGCTGGCTTGAAAGCCGCTGAGGTTTTTTCTGGAATCTGGATCTTCTCGCCAGTGGCTGGGTTCCGGCCTTCACGCGCACCGCGCGTTTTGGCTTCGAAAGTCCCAAACCCAGCGATAGCGACCTTATCGCGTTTCTTTACTGAAGCGGCAATTGCGTCAAACACGGCGTCTACTGCAGCCCCAGCATCTGAGTTGGACAGATCCGCAGCAGCAGCTACGGCCTTGGTCAAATCCCCTTTATTCATGTTTTCCTCCATGATTGACGGCAAGGGAGCCGTTGGGGCGAGACTACAGACACGATTCGGGTGGTGTCGATATGCAAAAAGCCAGTATTTGCAGGCTATTTGGCCAGAATCCACCCTTCTTCGCCCTCAACAACAGGGACTTTTCCCTCATCAAGCGAGTCTGGAGCGCCGAAATAGCCACCAAGGCGACCCTTGATATCGAGATCGCAATAGTGATGGGCGATTGTGCGCACCTGGGCGCGGTCGAGCACTTCTCCGGACTCCTGCGTCACTGGGACAGCTGATGGGTAGACCTCGCAGATAAGCAATTTCACATCCTGCAGCGCATCGTCGTCGAGCGGCTGAAGCCCCGTTTCGAACGGCCAAATTCTCGTACCGGGAATACTGTCTCTTAGATGTTTGACATGGGGAATGCCTGTTAGGCTCTGACTTCCAACACTGCCCGTATAAGCAAGTTGCCAGCACGATTTAGGCTGGCCAAGTTTTTGCTCTTTAAGCCAGCTTTCTGTCAGGCGAAATTCCGCGAGCGAGCCCGCCCCAAAGTCTCCCTTGGTTCCCGCAAGCGTACTGACCTGCTCTCGCTTTGGTGCACCCCAGAAGGGGAACGGTCCTTTGCTGATCGCGTAGTTCATGCCCGCTGCAACGGCGAAGCGGGGATTGGAGTTGTCCTCACGCTCCTTCATTTTCGAAGCAATATGAGAGTGAATAGCCCGCCAGGGAGGGGTGTCGGCAATGTCTAAGCCCACCGCCTCTGCCGTTCCATCAGGATACCCGAGTGAAAAATCAAAACCGAGGAGTATCCGGTCTCCGCGGCGCTGAAGCTTCCCGATGATGTCCTCTAGGAACTTACGGGCCTTCAACCGCGTTTCGGGATTAACAGCTTGGAATACCATGCGTAAGCGCGCATCCTTCGCCAATATCCCGATCCATATCGAATTGGGCCCCGTGACTGGCTTTGTCGCGGCGCTCCAGTCCACCATAATGTAGGCATCAAAGAGCCTTGGCATGACTATCCTTTTGACGAATGGCAAACAGCTTGAAGCTTATTGCCGTCAGGGTCGCGAACATATGCGCCGTAATAGTTCGGGTGGTAGTGTGTTCGTAGCCCCGGGGGACCTTCATCCGAGCCCCCGGTTTCCAGCGCAGCGTTATAGAAAGCATCGACCACGTTCCTTGATGTGGCCAAAAAAGCCACATGCGTACCGTTCCCGTTTGTAGCAGTCATGCCATCATAGGCCGGACCCACGAACACCTTCGGACCATTTGGCGTGCCGTAGGCTGCTCCATTCTCCGTTGAAAACAGAACAGGTATATCCAGCGCGCTCATGACCGCGTTCCAGAACGGCTTGGCTTTATCCCAGTCATTCGTGCCGAGGGTAACGTGGCTGAACATTGTCTCAGGTCAATTTCACCAGCATCTTGCCAAGGTTAGAGCCCTTAAAGAGACCCATGAAGGCGTTTGGAGCCTCTTCAATGCCTTCCATTACCGTTTCGCGGAACTGCATCTTGCCTGACGGAATCCACTCAGACATATCCGCAACAAACTGCGGCTGCAGCGATGCGTAATTCGTAACAATAAAGCCCTGTAGGAGAAGCGATTTCCCAACGCACATAATCAGATTGTTGGGCCCTGGACGGGGGGTCGTATCATTGTACTGAGAAATAGCACCGCAGAGGGCAAACCTACCCATGGGGTTCGCCACGTGCAGGGCCGCTTGAAGGTGGTCGCCGCCCACATTGTCAAAATATACGTCGATACCTTTGGGAGCAGCGTCGGCGAGTGCTTTGGTCAGCGAGTCCGCATCGCCGTGCTGCCGATAGTCGATCACTTCATCGACACCGATCTCCTTGAGAAATGCGCCTTTCTCAGCGCCGCCAGCAGATCCAACGACCCGGCACCCCTTGATCTTCGCGATCTGGCAAACCGTGGCCCCGACTGCGCCAGCGGCACCTGACACGAAGACCGTTTCCCCTTCCTTCGGTTGGCCAATTTCAAGTAGACCAGCATATGCCGTTAGGCCCGGCATGCCGACAACACCAAGGAAAGCGGAGTCCGGGATCGGCGTTTCAGGCAGCTTGTTCGCCATCACCTCTTCGGGCGTGGCGGTCCATGCCTCACGCCAACCCGCCATGGAGTTCACCAGATCACCTTGATTGTAATCGGGGTGCGCTGAAGCCGTGACACGCCCAACCGCGCCACCCTGCATTGTTTCGCCGATCTGGAAAGGAGGGACGTAGCTCTCCCGGTCCATCATTCGCCCGCGCATATATGGGTCGACCGACATCCAGTCGTTCCGAACCTGAATCTGGCCATCTTGCGGTGCAGGTACCTCTTCGGTCTTTATCTGAAAGTCGCTTGGTTTCGGTTCACCAACCGGGCGTTCGGCCAGTGCCCAATCGCGGGATGTCAATGTTCCCATATCTGAGGTCCTCCATCTTGATATCAGTTATCTGCTGTCCAGAGCTATTGGATGGTTGTTGGAGTGGCAAGCTGTAAGATTTGGCAATTATGAGTGATTGAAGCTCATGCGCCCCATACTTGCGCGCCGCTGCCTGGAATGTGAAATGAAACAAGGTAAACGGCAGGTATGTGCCAGTGTCAGCGTCTTTACGCGTCGGTTTGATAGGCGCAGGAGTTTTTGGGGGATATCACGCGAGCAAAATCGCGGAGAATAATTTCGTTAAGTTCGCGGGTATTTTTGACGCTGATGCAAATCGCGCGGCGGAACTGGCATCTGAGAACAACTGCCAAACCGTTCCAAGTATCGATGAACTGCTGCGAACAACAGACGCCGTCATCATCGCAACACCTGCCAAAACGCATTATCAGCTCGCTAAGCAGGCGCTTCTCGCAAATTGCCACGTACTGGTGGAAAAACCATTGGCTCTGTCCGCAAACGACGCGATCGAGCTCGTTGATATTGCCGCAGCGAAAAAGCGCATCCTTCAAGTCGGTCATCAGGAGAGATTGGTTTGCCAGACGATGGGGCTTCTCGACATCGAGGAAGTCCCCTCGAGACTGTTCGCAGTACGCGAAGCGCCCCCGCCCCAAGGGGAACGCAATCTCGATGTTAGCGTTGTATGGGATCTTATGATCCACGATTTGGATTTGGCCCACACTCTCACGGGATCAGGTCGCGAGGTATTATCCGCAGCCGGTATCGTCGGTCAGTATGAGACCCTAGATCAGTGTTCGGCGGATGTGTTGATGAATGGATGTCGAACGCGTTTTGTCGCAAGCCGCTCCGCCGAGCAGCGTCGTCGCCATCTAACCCTTGAATATGAGAGCGGTGAGATATTCGTTGATTTTATCGACCGCACTGTCCGGAATTCGACAAAGTATTCACTGGACAGCGATCTCTCTCGGTTTCTTCCAGATCCACTTGGTACAGCCGATTATGCTTTTATCGAAGCTTGTCTTGGGAACGTTCGCTGTATCGTACCAGGTCGGGACGCCGCCAGTGCTGTCGCCACCGCAGAGCGAATCGAGCAAATGGCAACTACCGAACTAGGAGCAGTCCATGGCTGACACGGAGCACTTTGCAGGTAAGCTGGTCGAGTTGCCGAAAGACGCACCGATCCAGTTCTTCGATCTAAAGTCCCAGCAGGCTGCCATCCGCCCGGCGCTTGAGCGTCGCTGGTCGGATGTCCTTGACCATGGCCGCTACATCAATGGCCCGGAAGTCGCCGAGCTTGAAGAAAAGCTCTGCGAGATGACGGGTTGCGCCGATGCTGTGGCTGTGGGGTCCGGAACGCAGGCGCTCATAATGCCAATGCTCGCTCTTGGGCTCGGCTACGGGGACGCCGTATTCATTCCGGGCTTTACATACAACGCGACGGCGAACGCCGTTTTGCTCGCCGGCGCGACCCCCGTCTTTGTTGATATCGATCCAGACACATTCAATATCTGCCCGGTAGATCTGGAACGCCGCATAAAGCAGATCGCAGCCCTGCGTAATCTGCGACCGAGAGCTGTTATGCCAGTCGATCTCTACGGACTGCCGGCAAATTATGAGGCCATCAATCGTGTGGCTGACGAATACGGCCTCCAAGTCATCGCCGATGCCGCCCAGTCCTTTGGCGGTCAGCTCGGCAACAAGCAGGTCGGGACACTGGCCACGATTACGGCAACAAGTTTCTATCCGACCAAAACCTTGGGTGCCTATGGAGATGCCGGAGCCATCCTGACAACGGATAAGAGTCTTGGAGACACCATGCGATCGATCCGCTGGCACGGCACAGGTGACGATCGCAAGGACTCCCTGCGGGTGGGATTAAATGGCCGGTGCGACTCTATCCAATGCGCGGTCGTGTGCGAGAAACTCTCGATCTTCGAAGAGGAGCGCGCACGTCGGAGAATGATCGCCGATATCTATACGCGCGAGATAGGATCACGGATTTCCAGCCAAACCGCGGTAAATGGTGAGATATCTGCCTTTGGTCTTTTCACAGTAAGCGTAAAGGATCGTGATCGGGTAAAAGCCCGTCTGTCGAAAGCGGGCGTTCCGACGTCAGTCTATTACGACACGCCGCTACACCGTATGCCGGCTTTCGAGCATTTTTCACCAGCGGGCGGTCTTCCAAACTGTGAACAGGCAGCTGCTGAGGTGCTGTCCCTGCCGATGCATCCCTATCTCTCTGAGGAACAGGTTCTTCGCGTCTGCCAGACATTGCTGAACCTCGTTGATTAAGGAGGGGGCTTGCCAAACAGGCCGCCGCTTTATCAAACTCCCTCAAAACATAGGGGAGTAAACAATGACGACATCCACCGTTCTGATCACCGGATGCTCAACCGGTTTCGGCAAGCTCGCTGCGAGAACATTTCACGACAAAGGATGGAATGTGGTCGCAACGATGCGCAGCCCGGAGAAAGAAACAGAGCTGAAAACAGGCGACCGCATGCTCGTTGCCCAACTAGATGTCACCAGCCCGCAAAGCATCGAAACGGCCGTCAAAACCGCCTTAGAGACATTCGGTGGCATTGATGTGCTGGTGAACAATGCTGGCTTCGGCACAAACGCGCTGTTCGAACAGTCCTCAAACGACAGCATTCGAGCGATTTATGAAACCAATGTCTTCGGCGTGATGAACACCATGCGAGCGGTCCTACCTCATATGCGAGCGAAGGGCTCTGGCCGCGTAATCAATGTTACATCAATGGCCGGGTTGATAGGGCTCCCCGGCAATAGCGTGTACGCGTCATCAAAGTACGCCGTTGAGGGCCTCTCCGAATCTATAGCGCACGAATACAGACCACTTGGCATAGATATTAAAACCGTCGCTCCCGGAGCTTTCCCAACAACAGCGTTCATGGACAACGTGGAAAGCCGTGTCGGTGACGGTGAGGGCCAGCTAAAAGCTCATTCGGAGAAGCTACGTGAACATTTTGCATCGGTAGCTCTGGCGGGTGAGCCACAAGATCCTCAGCTAGTTGCGGACAAGATATTTGAATGCGCAACGGAGGAGACGCCTGTCTGCAATCCGGTGGGTGCAGACGCAGAAGGCCTTATGGCTCTCATCAATACGCTCGACAGTCGCCAGGCCTTCGTAGACGCCATGGCTGGGCGGGTCCTGCCTGCTGATCTTCAGGGATAACAGGGCGTAAGGATCGACGAGGCTAGCGATTGTCACCCGCTGCAAAAGTTCCTAAGTGCCGGTTATGACGGATACGCTCAAAATACTGGCTGCGCAGTTGAACCCGGTCGTGGGTGATGTGCGTGGGAACCTAGAACTTGCGCGCCATGCTCTAAGTGAAGGGCTTGAAAAGGGCGCTGACCTCGTGGCTCTGAGCGAGTTTTTTATGCTTGGCTATCCGGCTGAAGACCTTGTTCTGAAGCCGAGCGCTGTAGACCACTGTATGCAGGCTGTGAACGAGCTTGCTGCGGTAACTAAAGACGGCCCGGCCATCATTCTAGGCACGCCCTGGGCGGAAAATAGGAAGCTCTACAATTCGGCGGTACTCCTAGAAGCAGGAAGCATACGGGCGCGATACGACAAGCGGCACTTACCAAACTATGGCGTGTTCGATGAGAAACGTCTCTTTGACGTTGGCGAGGGGCCGCACGAGGTCTACACGCTAAAGGGTGTGAACGTCGGCATCGCAATTTGCGAAGATCTCTGGTTTGAGGATGTGCCGATAGCAATCAAGAAAGCGGGCGCAGATCTTATGGTCGCGCCAAATGCGTCGCCTTGGCGACGTTCTATCCAGGCAGAACGTGCAGGCGCATTCGATCGTTGGGCGCATTTGGATCTGCCGTATCTATTCGTAAATCAGGTGGGAGGGCAGGATGAGCTGGTTTTCGACGGCGCATCATATGCAACCAACTCCACCCATTGTGCGAGATGCGGTCTGATTGGCCAGTTCGAAACGGGCAATGCACTCGTTGAATTCGACAAAGAAAAGAGATCGTTCGTCGGATTAGGTAGCGGATGCGCACCAGACAGTCACGGATGGGAAGCGGAGTATCGCGCAGCCACGCTCGCCCTCGGTGATTACGTCAACAAGAACAAGTTTCCCGGGGTCGTCCTCGGAATGTCTGGCGGAATCGACAGTGCACTGACGGCGGCCATTGCTGTCGATGCTCTGGGTCCGGAACGTGTCTGGTGTGTGATGATGCCGTCAAAATATACCAGCGATGAAAGTCTAGAAGACGCCAAAGCCTGCGCGGAAGCTTTGGGTGTTCGCTACGATTCCGTTGGCATTGCTCCGGGCGTCTCCGCACTCGATGAAATGTTGTCCGATCAGTTCGCCGAAACTCAGCCCGACACGACGGAAGAGAATATACAGTCCCGACTGCGTGGGCTCACCCTGATGGCCTTGTCGAACAAATTCGGACACATGGTCCTGACTACAGGCAATAAGTCTGAAATGGCCGTTGGGTACGCGACCCTCTATGGCGATATGTGCGGCGGCTACAACGCTCTGAAAGACTTCTACAAAACCGAGGTCTTTGAACTGGCGAAGTGGCGAAACACGAGGGTTCCGACGGGAGCGCTAGGGCCGGGCGGTGAGGTGATCCCGGATCGAATCATCACCAAACCTCCAAGCGCTGAACTTCGTGAAGATCAGAAGGACGAAGACAGCCTTCCACCCTATGAGGTGCTCGACGATATTCTTCGCGGGCTTGTGGACTATGAAGTCGATATCGATGTGCTTTTGCAGCGTGGCCATGAGGAGAGCACCGTTCGCCGCATCGAGCACCTGCTATACATCGCCGAATACAAACGACGCCAAGCGCCACCGGGTGTGAAAGTCGGATCAAAGAACTTTGGCCGTGACCGCCGCTACCCCATCACCAACAGGTTTCGCGATGACTAAGGCCGAAGGTCCGAGGCTTCACCATAGCCCTGAATTTCCCACTCATTAATTCCGTCCGTTTTCAGAGCATCAGAAAGTGTTAGCCAGACACGGCTCCCATCGGTGCAATTTGTTTGCAGCCAAAGGTCGTCTTCAGTGCTCTCATTGTTGAACAACGCGTCTTCGGGAAGTTCATTTTCGAGCGTCTGATATTCTTCGCCATCAAACTCCATAAGGAAAAAGCCCTCGGCCACGTAGCGCAAATAGCCGATTGATCCATTCACCGGCACATTGAGAGTAATCTGTTGCGGAACGAAGCTCTCATCTGCTTCCGGTATCACGGCGATGGTTCCCCCGGAGGGAAAGATCACTTCTGTGATTTTGGACGCGGTTCGGAAATCCAAATCGTCCGCCTCAGCGCGACGCTGGTTCCATTGCTGATAGACTGCGTTCTTCTCAAGCGGGCAGGATTGGTCAAGCCGCGCATCCAGCGCCATGGCTTCTCGACCCAAGGCGGTCACTCCATCCGCGACAATGGCGAAGCCTGGTGGATACTCTCCCGGCCACCCGAAAGAAATGTACCAATTGTCGTCATATCCTTCGAAGGGATTCAGCGCGCTATTGGGATCATCCGACGGACGATCAATCGTGCCACCCGTATCGGTGATATCAATGATACCGTCGCTGGTTGCGGTCTCATTGGTTTCCGATGGGGAGGTTTCCGTCAGGGGCTCGCCCTGGCCGCACGCGGCGCATAAGAGCACCGCTGCTGAAAGATAATATTTCATCATCCGTCCCCTCCGAATCGTCTGTTCTAATCAGTTCATAACATAAAGGGGGCAGAAGCCGGTTGTTTGACGCGGCGATTTCATGTCCATGGATGTGACAGATGTGGAGACCACAATATGGCATCAGATCCCGAAAAGCCCCTCAAGATTATCCAGTGGGCGACGGGTGCCCAGGGCACCGAGTCCATTCGCGCGATCCTTGATACGCCGGACTATGATCTTGTTGGCTGCAAGTGTTTCTACACTCAAAAAGAGGGCGCAGATGCCGCCGAACTAGCGGGCCGTCAGGCTTGCGGTGTCAAAGCAACCACGGATATCCAAGCCATTCTCGATATGGACGCTGACTGCGTCGCCTACATGCCGCGAAATACATCTCTCGATGAAGTCTGCGCGCTATTGGAGTCCGGCAAGAATGTCGTGACCACAGCCTTCCTGTTCTATCCCAAGGTCATGCCAGAGGCAGATCTGAAACGCCTTGAAGCCGCCTGCGAGAAAGGACAGACCACCATCCACGGAGCAGGGCTCAATCCCGGCTGGATCTCAGCGGTTCTGCCGCTCACCATGTCTGGCCTTTCTCGCTCTCTCGAGCATATCCGCCTCCAGGAGCGCGCCGATTGGAGCTTCTACGAATCCACCCACATCACCTTCGACAATATGTGTTTCGGCGGCCCCCTCGAGAATGTGTCCGAGGAAGCAAACGACTTCATCCGCTTCAACTCAGGCATCTTCAAGGAGATGATCTGGCTACTGGGGGATCGGCTGAACGCAGGTCTCGAAGAGGTCACAGCCGAGGTGGAAGTCCTGCCCGCGCCACGCGACGCGATGATCTTTGACCGCGAGCTGAAAGCTGGAACCGCAGGTGCCCAGCGCTGGCTGTGGTCCGGCAAGAGGGGCGGCAGATCCCTCATCGAAATCGAGACCTACTGGACCGTCGGCGGATGGTATCCCGATCACTGGCCGACCCCGGACATGGGCTGGACGATGACGCTCGAGGGTGACCCGTCCCAGCGCGTGCATTTCCTGAACCTCGCGAGCTTCACCCGCGACGTCCCGTTTGCCGAACACGTCACCGCCGCCAGCGTCGCCACGGCCATGCACGCCGTAAACGCCATCCCGGCGGTAGTCGCCGCAAAGCCCGGTATCGCCACGATGGCCGACCTGCCGATCGTGCCGAGTAAGATTGGGTTTGGAAACTCGCAACAGCTCGCGAAGCGAGCCCTTGATCAATGAGTTCAAACCTTGGCGAGGAGTTCTGCGAGCGGTCTCCACCGCAGACCTGCCGCGTCCGCTCGTCTCTTACGCGATTTAGACCAAATTTCGCCAAAGGCTGCGTCACATAGTTAATCTTGTTGACCTATAAGCTTCGCAAAAACGAGGGGACGACATGCGATTTCAATTATTGGCGTTTGCGCTATTCGCAGCCTGTTCAGGCCAAGATTCCACGAATCGTGCTGGTTCCTCGAGTGATCGCGAACTCCATGTGGTCAGTGTCTATGAGGGGTTCGATCAGGTCGGGGCAGACTATAGCGCTTGTCAGTATGAATGCCGACGCGCGCCTGCCGTTGGTCCTGCCGACTGCTTGAAAAGCTGTGTTCACCCCGCTTCGGTTCCCCGCCGCGACATTCAGGCGGTTATTCCTATCGAACTGGACCGCCCTGGACGCGCGGTCACTCTGGTTCTTGGTGCTTACGATCCCATTGAGTGGCGGGTTAGCAAAACGCGCTCGACACGCATCGAGCAGATCATTCTGATTGGACACCGCGCCGATAAATCAAGCGCCTTTGTGAACGAAGCACTTCGGGGCGACGTTGTTCGCCAAAGGATGGTTCAGGCACCTTATGATAGAGAAGGGCGTGATTTCAGGCACATCGCCGAAGCATTACCTCTTGGTTTCGGTTTCGATCGTATCGACAGTTTTCAGGGAAGCTACGAAGCTCCGCTCTATGGCTTTGCAGTGACGGGTCCACAACCCAATATCGCCGAGCTGGATCCTGACTATCTCGCGAATATACAGAAGGCAATGCGCGAAGATGATCCGCTTATCATACAAGGCGTGATCGGTGGGCAGACGGGCAGTTTCCGTATGAACGGCGAGGTCGTGGACAACAGCCAGCTCGTGCGAAAGAACACCCGCGATTTCGCCGCCAATCAACCACGTGGATACGAGTGGACCCCTGAGGGTGTCCGCGTCTTCAACACCGAAACCAATCAAGTCATACAGTCGCTAGGCAAGCCAAGCGACATATTCAACGTTGGCCATTTCTCCGCATTGGTGCTCGACGAAAAAAGGAGCCGGCTACTGGTTGCTTTCCAGGCTGGTGCCGCGGCGTCCGATATTCTGGCGCTCGACCTGGAAACAGGAAACTGGAGCAGTTTCAGCTCCACGGACCGCACACGTCCCAATAGTCTCTTCTACGATGCTACTAATGACCGCTTCCTCGTCTCAGGGACGAAATTTTCGATGAGAGCTTTTATCGGTCAGATAGCCCCAAATGGCAGCTACGACGACCTTTACGAAATAGGCTATCAGGAGTTCCCCGGCCTCAGCGATCTGTTTGATCCGGGAAATGAAGGTATGCCGAATATGTATATTATTGGGTTGGATGGTTACCGCGTCGCGATCGCCAGCGATGGTAATGACATTTTTGACCGCCAGAAGGGCATGGGGCCGCTTAAGCGCATCTACTCTGTCGATCTGCGAAGCGGCGATGCAGAACTGATGTACTACCAGTAGCCGAAAGTGAAATGTTCTCAGGCCGGGACTCTCGGATCATCACCGTCC
The DNA here is from genome assembly GCA_039033955.1 of Pseudomonadota bacterium. Taxonomy (GTDB): domain Bacteria; phylum Pseudomonadota; class Alphaproteobacteria; order Caulobacterales; family Hyphomonadaceae; genus CALLCD01. The sequence goes on along the minus strand of JBCCBQ010000003.1, from coordinate 126,398 downwards.
CTGCGGCAGTAACAGATCAGTTCGTTGTGGATCCAGCCGAACAAACGGCGTCCACTTCCGTTTCCACCAGCCATTCAGGTGAGATGAACCCTTTGATTTCCACAAATGTGCATGCTGGCTGAACGGCGGCGAATATCTCTCCATGGGCTTTTGCAGCTGCTTCCCACTGGCTGATGTCGGTCAGCATGATTCGTGTTCGCAGCACGCCGTCCGCCGAGCCTCCGAGTGCTTCAATCGCTTCGATGCTTCGCTCTAGACAAAAGCGGGTTTGTTTATAGACGTCACCCAGCCCGATGGTGCTGCCGTCGTCATCTATTGCAGCAGTGCCAGAAACAGCGATCCAATCGCCTACTCGGGTTGCCCTCGAGAAGCCGATACTCTTCTCCAAAGGCGTTCCGCGATTAACGGTCTGTCTGTCCATAAGACCTGTAGAGCAGTTACCCCGCCGGGCCCCTTGGGCCGCCGCCGCTTTCCCGGCGCGCCAAAAACGCTAGCCGCTCAAACAGAGCAACATCTTGCTCGTTTTTAAGAAGCGCGCCGTGTAGTGGCGGAGTCAGCTTCGTCGGGTCCTTCTCGCGCAACGTCTCCAGATCCACATCCTCATTCATGAGAAGCTTCAGCCAATCCAGCAGTTCCGACGTTGATGGCTTCTTCTTCATGCCCGGCACTTCGCGCATGGAATAGAATGTCGTTAACGCATCGCCTACGAGCTTCTTCTTGATGCCCGGATAGTGGACGTCGACGATTTCCTTCATCACCTGCTCATCCGGGAACTTGATGTAGTGGAAGAAGCACCGGCGGAGAAATGCGTCCGGCAGCTCCTTCTCATTATTCGAGGTGATGATCACAATCGGTCGCTGTTTCGCGCTGATCGTTTCATCGGTCTCGTAGACATAAAACTCCATCCGATCGAGCTCCTGAAGGAGGTCGTTCGGAAACTCGATATCGGCCTTATCGATTTCGTCGATCAGCAGGATAGGGCGCTCTTCCGACGTAAACGCCTCCCAGAGCTTGCCCTTCTTGATGTAGTTCTTGACGTCCTTCGCCCGCTCTTCGCCCATCTGGCCGTCGCGGAGGCGAGAGACCGCGTCGTACTCGTAGAGCCCCTGGGCCGCTTTGGTGGTCGACTTGATGTGCCATTCGATCAGCGGCACACCGAGCGCTTTGGCAACTTCCACAGCAAGCACAGTTTTGCCCGTGCCCGGTTCACCTTTTACGAGAAGCGGACGCTCCAGCGTGATGGCGGCATTCACGGCCACGCGGAGATCGTCGGTCGCGACGTAGTTTTCGGTGCCTTCAAAGCGCATGGGAGGATCTCCTATTGGGGTGTTGAAAGGGACAATAGCTTCACGGCTCTCAAGGGCAAGCGTGACGCTGCGGGAAGGGCATTTTGCCGGGTCCCCATTCCCCGCGACGTGGAAACCGGAGAGCACCACGAAATTACTGGGGCGTTCTGTTTGGTCTGCATTTGGTCAGGGTGAGATCAAATCGAGCAATCTAGTGGTCCTAGTCTTGACATTGGATCTAAAATCGCAGGTTGATAAAGTTATTGGTTGGGAGGCCCATTTGCAACAGCATTTGTTTTTTGTTCCGTGGGTCTTGTTTGTCCTCCTAGCGTCCTGTGCATCCCCAAATGCTGTGAACATACAAGTTTATCCACCAGGCTACGCTGTCCCGCTCGGCGAAGAAGGGCTGAACTTGACGGCCAATCCGGGCGACTCCCTCGTTGAGATTACACTGCGGCCAGAACATGTAGCCGAGTTGAACGAAGCACTTACTCAAAGCGTCAGTGATACCTATGAATCAGTTATCGAAGTTGAGGCAGGTGACCTTCTCTACCCGATAGTTGGATCATCCCTTCCGGCCAAATCGTACTGTACTCTGGAGATTCGGTTCAGAAACAGAAGTTTGTTCGGCGATAACTTGGATCGGCAGGCCTGTTTTTCAGACGAGAACGACGATGGTTATTTCGACAGAGCTTGGCATATTTGGGGATTGGGCGATGGCTACGGATTTGGAGGACGATTCACCCAATTCTACGAAATACCTCCAATTTCGTATTCGAGCGCGATAACCGACCAACTACCCACTAAAAAGTTTGCTGTTCACTATGAGGGTAATCCTTTTGGTCGAGGGAGGTTGCGGATCGTTCCAATCGTGTATCGTGCTGACAAGAACTCATCCGAGAAGATGACGGATGTGGCTGCAAGAAATGCCGCCGTACAACTCCCCAGAACGGAGGATTTTCCGGAAGAAGTGGAGATTGGGGGAGTGATACTCGGCTTAGATATGCTGAATGGAAGAACACTCCACTACAGGGTTATTAAAGGCCCAGACCCGTCAGAGCCCGTCCTCTACACGTTTGAGCCTTTTTAGATTTGGGTTGCAATCAAGTCGGTCGGTATCCACCATTTTGTAATGTCTGCAATGCCGCCGAGAGCAGCCCTCAAGTTGTCAATTCGCGACTTGCGTCACCCTCGACAGCCGCAGGCTGTCTGAGGGCCCATCTCGGAAAAGACCGGCATTTGGAGAGGTTCAGAGATGGATCCTCTGACCGCTTCGCGGTCGAGGAAGACTCATCGCTGTGAATTGCGGGTCTGACGCCGGGAGGAAACATTTCATCGCCCCTGCCGGGGCTTTCTCCATCTTCATTTGATCCCCCGGATCAAATGATCGCGACGCGACCGATTGCGAAATCTATCCGACCCACCTCGCACCCGCTGCATACTTCTCTCATGCGCTCAGGCGATCCCATCTTTCCCATTGCGATCGAGCAGATTGGTCTGGCTGTGACGAGCCTCATCGGCTGGACCGGCGTGCATATCGCCGAGCACATCCCCTCCAAATGGCGCTTGAGAAAAGCGAGTACTCGCCTCAAAGCCCTAGAAACGCTGGTCCGTCGGCTGATCCTGTTTATGGCGCTCCAACTCGACCTTGAGCCAGCGAAGCCGCGTCCAGCTTCCGCAAAATCTGAAGACACAACCACCCCGGACATCATAGACGGCGTCGAGCTTGTGGAGTTCCCAACTGCTCGCAGCGCGAGCTTATCTATGGTGCCGCAGTTGATGGACTTCGGTGAGCGCCCGGACCTCTCCAATCTGCCTAGAAAAACAACTCCGAGCTACATCGCAGCGAAGCGTTTCAGCCGCCGCATCATAGCCTTGAAGCGTGTCCTCGATGCGCCGGAGGCCCACGCCAAGCGTCTCGCGCGGCATCTTACAAAACTCAGGAAATCCGGCGAACCGAAACCGCTTATGACGCCAGCCGCAGTGCCTGCCGGCTTGTCACCGGAAATTGGGTTGCTCCATGGCGGGCTCGCCCATCAGCTGCGGGATGCGCTGAAAAGCTGGGATAGTTCGTAAGCTATCCCCGCAAATCTCCGCGTTAACCAAAAAGTTCTTGCCAGATGAGAACAAAACAGGAATAACAGAGAAAAGAACGGAGAGTGAACATGGCAAATCGCATCAACTTCAACGGCGCATCTGGTCGGCAATACGCTTTCAATCGAGTTGAGGTGAATTCGCCGTGGGCCCGGAATGCCGGTGTTGCTGTATTTGCCGCGCCAGACACATTCGGGTGGCGGATTATTGGGATCAGTCAGTTGACCGGTCGCACCCATGATGTTCGCCCACTTTGGGCCTTACGCGAAGCTGAGCGTTACGGAGCAAGCGCCGTCTTCTATTGTGCTGAAGCAAATGGAGACGCTCGCTGCGATATCATCTCCGATCTGCAATCAGGGTTTAATCCGCTCGTCAGCCAGCAGGAACCAATTGAGCTGGCGGTCGCTGCCTAGCGAGACAATTCCTCGGCGACCCAGGCATCAATATCTGCCTCGACAAATTCAAAAGGCCTGGGTCCGCCTGATAAGATTGCATGATGGAATCTGGGGAGGTCGAAATTTGAGCCGAGCACTTCCTCAGCGCGGGTTCTAAGACGAACGATCTCATTTCTGCCAATCATGTAAGCAGCGGCTTGTCCTGGCCAGACAGTATACCGGTCGACTTCTGCCTCCATGACACTTTCGGGCAGCCCAGTCGTTGTAACAAGGTAGTCGACCGCTTCCCGGCGCGACCATCTCTGATGATGAATACCAGTATCAGTAACTAATCTTGCAGCCCGGAAGAGTAGGGATTGAAGGTAGCCAATCTCAGCAAAAGGCTGATCCGTATATAATCCAAGTTCAAATGCAACATCTTCGGCATACAAAGCCCAGCCTTCGCCATAGGCGACAGGCCAGATCATCTGCCGGATAAGGGACAACCGACCGGCCCCCTCCGGGTAAGAGCTTTCCAGATGGTGTCCCGGAACAGTCTCGTGAAAGACCAATGCGGGCAAAGTGAAATCTGGCCAGTTGGCGGTGTCCGATAGGTTCACGTGAAAGCTCGCCGGCGTCGAGCCATTTGCCGGTGCCGCCACATAATAAGCTGCGGGGGTCGAGGTTAAGAGCGCATCGGGCACCGGAGCGATCAAGAGCGAGCTGCGCTGCCCCTCCGCCACAATGTCATCCAGTCTTGTATTCGCCGTCTGATATAACTCGTTCAAACGAGTCAGAAGCGCAAACCGTCCATCTTCATCATTCGTATAAAGCTGGCCTTCCTGCTGTGACAGCTCATACAGCCGATCACCGATCGGTCCCTCAATCAGCTCAATTTCCGCGAGTTTAGCGTCGAGCGCTTCTTCTATGCTCGCAACAATTGATAAGCCTTCGCGATGAAGTTCGTCGGCATTCATCGCTTTGCCTGTGTAGAGTTTAAGCGCCTCTGCGTAGTATTCAGATCCGTTCGGCGCTTGCCAGATGCCGGGCTCCGAAGGTGCGGATGCCTGTAACTCTGTCACTGTTTGTATGAACCGCTGATAGGCGGGCCGAACACTTGTCTCAAATATTTCGCTAGCCTCGGAAACGAGCGCCGACTTCTCTTCTGGATCAAGATCGGAGACCGCGCCAAGCCTCCGTTGGAACGTTTCGATCAAGGGATGCTGGACTTCGTCCAGCGGGGCAGCGAGTGTTTCTGCCTGAGCAGCCATCCTCGCCAGGATGAAGTCTGGCGGAACAACGCCTGAATTGGCGTCAGCCATCAAACGCCTGCGATCATCATCCAAAACATCAGCCATCGCCGATAAGCGGGATAGATAAGCCTTGGCACCCTCGCTTTCGCTAAAAAACTGCCGGAACAGAAGAACATCTTGCAGGTCGATATACCCACCGGAAAGGTGATCTGCGACGAAAGGACGTGCATAGCTAAATGAGATCTGCCCATGCCCGAAGCTCGCCATGTCCACGGCATCCTGCAGCGTTTCGACGACAATCTCTTTGTCCTTGAGAAGCTGCTCCGTAAGACGGCCCTGCGGCAGTCTATGCAAACGCTCTAGGGTCTCTATCCGCTCTAGCCGAGCTCGTTCGAATGCTGCTTGAGAACGGTCATCAACAACAGCCGCGTAGTCGAATCCCGCCGAGTTCACAGAAATTCCGATCCGGGAAGCAAGCTCAGGTGCCCGCCGAAGCTCCTGTTCGGTGATCTCTTCCAGCAACTCTCTTGTTTGACGGATTACCGCCGTATTCTGCTCACTAGACTGAGGCACCTGAACGTCGCACGCGCTAAAGAGTAGGATCACGATGATCGCGCCAATCATACGTCGTTTGTTCTGGTGTATCATTTGCATATGCTAGACGGTGAAATTTTCTTGTCCAAGGCGGTGTGGCATCCGGTTGTCGCAGAATTCTTTATCGGATAATCACCCGCCAAAGCTAATTAGGAGTTTATAACGTGGACACACCACAAGGCGGACCGTCTGCTGAGGGTCAGGTAACTGGAAATGTGCTGTTCTATCGTCAGCCAGAACCGCTGTCCCATGCTGCGCACGGAAATTTGGGCGTCAAGCAGATAGCCCAGCCATTCGGATTTTTGCGCGATGCTCACGCCGTCCCAATCACAGTGACGGAATTCGGCATGGCGGCGACTAGCTATCCCATTATTTTTGTCGGCGATGATTTTACGCCGATTGCAGTCATGGGCGTTCGTCAAGGGCAGAATCTGTACGTCAATGACGATGGCCGGACTGAGCCGGATTACTATGTTCCAGCCTTTGTTCGCCGATATCCATTTGTGTTCGCAAACGACAACGCAAACGACCAGCTGCTACTCTGTGTCGATCGTGGGGCACCCATGGTAACCGATCAGCCGGAGGTGCCATTTTTCGAGGGCGAGCAGCCATCTCAGTTCACGCAAGACGCGATCGAATTCTGCAAAGAGTTTGAGCGTCAAAGGCTCGCGACGGTCCAATTCACACAGCTGCTGAAGAAGTATGATCTTTTTGAAGAGAAATCAATCAGTTTTCAGCCGAGAGATAATGATGGCCGCGAAATGGGCGATCCACAGAAAATCGCCGATTATTGGGCGGTTTCAGAGGAACGTATGAGTAAGCTCGAAACCGATGCGTTCATGGAGCTACGAACCGCTGGCGCTCTGGGTGCGATCTACGCTCATCTCGTCGGTCTTCTCAATTGGCCGACCCTTATCCAGAGGGCTCTCCGGACACCGGCCGAAGGTAACGCTTGATTGAAATAGACAAACCACTTTGCAAAGGGCGGTCCGTCAAGGACCGCCCTTTTTGGTTATTGTCCTTGTGATCACAACGTGGCGAGCATTGATGCATTGCTAAGAGAATTACCCTAGAAAGCCAATAAATCGAATGGAGTACGCGGCGAGTATGCGAGCAATCGTTCTGTTCCTGCTGATGTTACTCGGCACCCAATTCGCTGTTTCTCAGCCTTCAATCGAACGCCGAGCAACCGTCGAACTGATTGCTGAACGCAAAGCAGTTCAACCCGGAGAAACGTTCTTCGCGGCTTTTGACATGCAAATGGTCGACGGCTGGCATGTGTATTGGCGGAACCCTGGAGACGTAGGCCTGCCGCCGGCTGTTGATCAATGGCTGACCGGCGAAGCAATGGCCGGTGACTTCATTTGGCCAATCCCGCACGAGCTTCCTGTCGTACCTGGAAAAATTATGGACTACGGCTTTAAGGAGCGCCTTATTCTCCCCTTCCCGGTGACCGTACCTGAAGATGCTGCGGGTCTAGTGTCATTAAGCGGCACACTTGCGTATTTGATCTGCGAAGACGTCTGCATCCAGGAGACAGCAGATTTTCGTCTTGCGCTGCCCGTCGCATCAGAGGCCAGAATTGAGGAAACGAACGGCGCGCTGATCGCGAGTTGGATAGCGAAGACAGCCGAACCACTGAATGGCAGCGCTCGGCTTACCGAAATTGGTGACACGTGGACTCTAAGCCTGGCGGCTCCTGAGCTTACACTTATCGATCGTGACTTGCGGTTTTTTCCTTACGGAGAAGAGATTGTTCATTCGGCCGAGCAACGGCTTAGCTTTGGTGACGATGGAGCCTCTCTGGCGCTAACCCCCTTTGCGGGCGAATCTTTCCCCGCTCAGATTAAAGGCGTTATCGTTTCGGAAACATTGCAAGGTGACAGGCGAGGATATGAGATTACCGCGACCGCGGGGCCAGCGTTGCCGAACACATCAGGTGTAGTAGCGCCCGTAGTAGCAGACCTGACGCGTGTGTCTCTGCTCCCAATCATTGGCTTGGCTCTGCTTGGGGGTCTCGTGCTCAATCTGATGCCTTGCGTCCTGCCAGTGTTGGCAATCAAAGCCGTAGGCTTTGTGCATGCAGCAGCAGCCGGTAACGCTTCTGAACTCCGCAAGCACGGCTTGTTTTACTCTTTAGGCGTCGTGCTCTCGTTTCTGGGTATCGCCGCGACCTTTGTGATCTTGCGAGCAAGCGGGGAGTTCCTCAGCATAGGGTTCCAACTGCAATATCCATTAGGTGTCGCGGCACTCGCGCTTTTGATGTTCGCCATTGGCCTGTGGTTGTTGGGAGTTTTTGAGTTGGGCACATCCGTTCAAGGTGTTGGATCTGGCCTTGCCAATCGAGACGGGTCAGTCGGAGCATTCTTTACGGGCGTATTGGCTGCGATGGTTGGCGCGCCGTGTATTGGACCGTTTCTTGGCGTTGCGCTTGGAGCTGTCATTTCTGAGCCCGCCGTCATTGTATTTCTTGTTTTTGGATTGGTCGGTTTCGGCTTGGCGCTGCCATTTTTGATTTTGAGTTTTCTTCCCGATCTACAGCGGTTTTTGCCGAAGCCGGGGGCATGGATGGATACGTTGAAGCAGTTATTCGCGTTTCCGATGTTCCTTACGGCAATTTGGTTACTATCGGTTTTGGGCGACCAAGCAGGTGTCGGCGCGGTTGTATGGACGACCACGGGTGCCGCCACAATCGCTTTCGGACTATGGTTGCTGAATAAGGCGTCTGGCCGAAGCAACATTATTATTCGCGGCATTGCCGCAATTGCCTTGCTGGCAGGAGTGGCGTTGCCGCTGCGTGCAGGTCTCTCTAAAGACTTTTCAGACCGAGCCGTACTCGTATCCGATAGAAGGGACGCGGCTGAGAAATGGTCACCGCAGCGCCTTGACGAATTGATGCTTGAGGGTAGGGGCGCATTGGTGGATTTTACCGCCAGTTGGTGCGCCACTTGCCAACTCAATAAGATTACCACGCTTCAAACAGAAGAGATTCAGAGTGCTCTGTCCGCCAACAATATTGTCTTTATGGTGGCTGACTTCACAAACGGAGATGATTTGATCGCTGCTGAGTTGAAAAAGCGTGGCAGACCGGGCGTTCCGATGTATCTTCTTTATCTGCCGGGGAGTGCCGAACCGAAAATTCTCCCCCAGATTCTGAGTAGGGATCTGATCCTTCGGGAAATTGGAGCCGTCTGAAGATCGGCTAAAGGAGCGAAAGAATGGTGATTACCCGCAGACATATTAGCCTTGCCCTCGGCATGGCCACGGCCGTCGCACTAACGGCGGGGGCGCTTATTGCGTCAACGCGGCCTGCTAATGCCGACGTCATAGTCGATCAAGCTGCACCGGATTTTTCAGGTCTCACATCGGCTGGGGATGAAATCTCCTTGAGCGACTTTGCTGGTAAGACTGTAGTCCTTGAATGGACCAATCACGGCTGCCCCTTTGTCCAGAAACACTATGACGAGAGCTATCGTAATATGCAGGAGCTGCAGTCGGCGGCTGCGGAAGATGATATTATTTGGATCTCGGTGATTTCGTCTGCGCCGGGAAAGCAAGGTCACGTTACGCCTGAAGAAGCCAACGCTCTCACGACATCCAGAGGAGCCGCTCCGACCGCCGTCGTATTGGATGAAAGCGGGGATATTGGTAGACTGTACGCGGCACAAACCACACCCCATATGTACGTCGTAAATGAGGGTGGAGTGCTAGCCTATCAGGGCGCTATAGACTCCATCAAATCGACCAGAACTAAAGACATTCCGGAAGCTGAGAATTATGTAACTTCTGCTCTGGAGGCAGTATCCGCTGGCGGAGTTCCAACAACGCAGCAGACCCGCCCTTACGGTTGCTCAGTAAAGTACTAGCAGGCTGAAACTCTGGCAGAGGGTCGAACTATGAGGCCCGCCGACATCATTACGTTCCTTCTGATTGGTGTGCAGAAATCGGGAACAACTTGGCTGCACTCCATGCTGAAGGCGCATCCGGATATTTTTGTTCCGGATGCAAAGGAAATCCACTTCTTTGACTTGAAAGCCCACTACTCAAAAGGGGTGAATTGGTATCTCTCCCAATTCGACGGAGTTGAGAGCGAAACCCAGGTGGGCGAGCTGACACCGGACTATATGTGGACCCACCACTCCGAACCGGAGGCAATTGATCCAACCCGTCACTATGATGTGCCCGAAAAGGTTCATGCACTGCTGCCCGACATAAAGCTGCTGGTCAGCTTCAGGAATCCCGTTGATCGAGCGATCTCGGCTTTTCATCATAATCGAACGCGTGGTCGAATCCCGCTTACCAAAAACCTCCGGGACATGAAGGATCACTTCGGGATTCTATCAATGAGCCGCTATGATCTTCAGCTGGAAGCTTGGTTGCGGCACTTCGACTTAAGTCGTTTCTGCATATTATTTTATGAGGTCGACATTCTTCCGGACATTGGGAAGCTCTCAACGGTCAATCGCGTTTGTGACCATCTCGAAGTCGAGCAGATGAGCGATCTCCCCAATATGAGCAGGCGGTTCAATCCTAGGGGGGATGCCGCCATGAGCTATCTAAATCGCATACCTATACTTCGCGAGAAGTATCGCGGTCAGCAGTTTGCCAGGGCGATAAACAGGATCATCCCAAATAAGGTTCAGTCATTGCTTGAGATGCAGGTTTCAGACGCTGATACTATGTTTCTGCAGGAAACGTTAGAGCCGCACAATCGAGCCTTGGAGACCATTTTGGGTCAGAAGCTTCCTTGGTAGCGCCGCCGTGGTAACGCCTGAAGAAACCGAAGCGATCTCCCGAAGTCTTTTCAACTTAGCCACATCGTGCTCTAGGGCTGCGGCAAACCTTATCGCGTTCGGAATAAAATATGACTGATAACACAAAGGCTCGAAAGGACTTGGCGAGAAGCCCCCGTGGATTTCCCGACAAACGCGAAGGGCTAATTTACGCCGAGCAAGACATGATCCGGCGGGTCACCGACGTTTACCGCCAATGGGGGTTTGAGGCGCTCGATACGGGATCATTTGAGTATGCTGATAGTCTAGGAAAGTTCCTGCCGGATGCTGATCGTCCGAATGAGGGCGTATTTGCGCTGCAGGATGACGACGAGGCTTGGCTCGCGCTTCGCTACGATCTAACGGCACCTCTGGCCCGCTTCGCCGCTGAAAACTGGCAAACACTACCAAAACCGTTTCGTCGCTATGCTGCCGGTCCTGTTTGGCGCAATGAGAAGCCAGGCCCCGGTCGGTTCCGGGAATTCCTGCAGTGCGATGCTGATACAGTTGGAGCGGGCGGTGTTCACGCAGACGCCGAGATGATTGCGATGGCCGCCGCTGCGATGATTGCAGCTGGAGTTGATCGCGGCGACTTTCAGATACGCGTGAATACCAGACGTCTTCTCAATGGTGTCCTTGAAGACGTTGGTGCCAATGATGATGAGAAGAAACTCACCATCCTACGCGCACTGGACAAGCTTGATCGGCTCGGCGCGGAAGGCGTAACCGATTTGCTCGGTAAAGGCCGCCTCGACGAGTCAGGTGATTTCACTAAGGGTGCTGGTCTCGAACCGAATGATATTGAGAGGGTCCTGGCGTTTGCGAACTCAGGGCGGGACACGCGAGAGGCGACAATAGAAGCGCTCGGCGCGGCAGCTGGCTCAAGCGAGGATGCGAAAGCGGGGTTGGCGGAACTGACTGGAATAGAAAACGCGCTCACAGCTTTGGGTGTTTCCGCTGATGATGTCGCGTTCGATCCTTCAATCGTGCGAGGCCTGGAATACTATACTGGATGTGTTTTCGAGGCCGAGCTTTTGAAAGAGACCGTCGACGAAAGCGGCCAGATGGTGCGCATTGGTTCGGTCGGTGGCGGCGGTCGATATGATGATCTTGTCGCTAGATTTACCGGCGAGCGCATTCCTGCAACCGGATTTTCTGTTGGCATATCACGCCTTGCTGCGGCCCTCTCTATGACAGGCGCGACGCAAGGACTAACCGGCGCTATTGTTGTTCTCAACCTGAACAAGGAAGACCCAGCTGCCGGCCTTCAGATAACGTCTGAACTCAGAAATGCCGGACTTCGCGCGGAGATGTATGTGGGTTCCTCGGGCATGCGTCCGCAGATGAAATACGCCGACAGGCGCGGATCGCCCGCCGTTGTCATTGTCGGCGAAGATGAGTTGGCGAAGGGAACCGTGACAATCAAGGATCTGAAGGTTGGTGCGGCGAAAGCAGCGGCGATTAAGTCCAATAAGGAGTGGCGCGAGAGTCGTCCTGGTCAGGTTGAAGTGTTGCGCAGCGAAATGGTGGCGAGTCTTCGTAGCATTCTGGAGGCAGACGATTGATTGCCGCAATCGAGGCTGTTTTTGAACGGTTAGGTGGCACACTCGAGGACCCACCAATCGTTATGCCTGCCGCACTGCCGTTAGAGTTATCGGGCGAAGCTGTACGATCTCGACTTTGTATCTTCACGGACAACCAAAACCGTGACGTAGCACTTCGACCAGACCTAACTCTGCCACTCGCGGTCAAGGAAGTTGCGGCGCGAAAATCCGGACGATCGGGTCAGCACGCTTCCCGTTACTCTGCGCGAGCATTTCGCCTGCCAGTATCGCCAGAAGACCCATACGAATTTGTTCAAGTCGGATGCGAGCTCTACGGCGGAATATCGGGACCGGATACTGATGCCGCCATTTATGGTGCAGTTGTTGACGCGTCTTTGGCGGGAGGGGCCAAAACAGGCCTCACACGCTTCGGTGATCTGGCCGTTTTCGATGCATTCGTTGGCGCGCTCGGCTTGCCAAAATCTGTAGAGCAAGCGCTACGCCGCGCGTTTCGTGAAGACGGCGGTATTAGCGCCATCATTGGTAGTTCGCGGCGTGAGACAAATCCGCTTTTGAGTCGCTTGAAAGACGTGCCGAGATCGGATGCCGAAGCGCTGGTGAGTGAGATGATCGATATGGCTGGCGTCGAACTCATTGGGCAACGTAGCCTCGACGAGATTGTGACGCGCCTGTTGGAACAGGCCAGTGACGGCAGCGTCGATAGAATTCCCGATGATGCTCAGCGAATTCTCACGAAGTTGGTTGAGGTTGATACCACTTATGATCTCGCAATCGACACTTTATCAGCTCTGGCAAAGACCGCGGCGCTCAATGGTGTCGACGATGCTTTAGATGCACTTGCGGTTCGTTTCGATCGCATCAAGGAGACAGTGTCCGGACGAGTTGATGGCGCACGGTTTTCCGTGACGTTCGGACGACGCTTCACATACTATGATGGATTCGTCTTCGAGATTGCCGATCCTGAAGACAGCCCAGAGAGGCCGTTTGGGGCAGGCGGAAGATACGATCAGCTTTTGTCAAAACTGTCTAATGGGAGTGTTGACGAGCCAGCTATTGGGGGCGTGGTGCGTCCGGATCGCCTATCGCCGGATATGAGAGCGCCATGACTGAGCTAACAATTGCCATACCGTCTAAGGGACGATTGAAAGAAAAAAGCGAGGCCTTCTTCGCCGATTGTGGCTTCACGTTGAAACAGGACGGCGGAGATCGAGGGTATCGTGCGACCCTCAAAGGGCTGACCAATGTCTCCGTAACTCTGCTGTCGGCGAGAGAGATAGCCCAGGGACTAATTGATGGCGCATTTCATATCGGCGTGACAGGTGAGGACCTCCTGCACGACCTTTCGGAGACACCAGGAGAAGATGCACGCGTCATCAAACGCTTGGGTTTCGGTTATGCGGACGTAGTGGTTGCAGTGCCAAAAGCGTGGCTCGATGTTTCCACGATGGCAGATCTCGCAGCAGCTGGCGCGCTCTTCCGCGAACGCCATGATCGTCGCATGAAGGTGGCCACGAAATACATGCGACTGACCCGGCGGTTCTTCGCTGCGCAGTCCGTGGGAGACTATCGGCTCGTGTACAGTGCGGGTGCCACGGAGGCAGCTCCGGCTTCCGGTTCAGCCGAACTCATTGTTGATATAACCACAACAGGTGCAACTCTGGAGGCGAATGGCCTCAAAGTTCTGGATGATGGCGTTATGCTTCGCAGCCAGGCATCACTATGTGGTTCACTTTTTGCGCCCTGGAACGAGGAAACACTTGCGACGCTACAGTCTTTGCTGTCGTCGGTCGACGCGCGAGGCAAAGCTGGAGAGGTGGCGCTACTGCAAACATCAATTGATGTGCCGGACGCGGAAATTGCCGGACGAGCGCTAATTCGTCATGGCCAGCGGCTGATTGAGTGCCCACCCGGCGATATTGCAGCTCACGCGCAAGGGTTGACGGAAGCAGGTTATGGACCCGTAAGCGTTTTAAGACCGGAACAAGTCTTCCAGAAGAGCTCAACGCTCTTTGAAAATTTTATGGCCAAAATGTAGCAACATGCTTGACTCAAAGCGACAATTTGGCACTCATAGTGATGCAAGTTTCTGGGAGGAAACTAGCCAATGACTAGCGCGTCCCTTTTGGGGCGCGCTTTTTTTATCCAACGACTTCTAGACTTTGCGACTCTATAAGCAGTCGTCAGACTGATTGCCTGGTGGCTCAGGGTGTGTGTTGGGGGCTCGAGAGGGCACCGCGACAACCAATCTGACTTACTGATAAACAATAAGTGCTTATTGTTTATCGTCAAGTATTTATCTTGATTCAAAGTGTAACATTTCGGTAAGGGTGAGAAACGCCGTTACGCCCAAGACGGTTTGGCCATGTGTGGTGTTGACTTCGAGCGTCGACTGTCCAACTTGCGCAGTCTTCCGACCAACACGCTTGTACTATGGATAAGACATGACCGATTCCCGTCAGCATATGATGCCAGTCTATGCTCCGCCTCCTGAGGTTTTCGTGCGCGGTGAAGGCGTTCATCTCTTCACCGATACAAACATTGCTTACCTGGACTTTATCTCTGGAATTGCTGTTACGGCCCTTGGGCATTCTCATCCTGCGCTCGTTGAAGTGCTTCAGGATCAGGCCGGGAAGCTATGGCATACCTCAAATATGTTTCGGGTTCCGGCTGGCGAGGAACTTGCCGAAAAGATGTGTGCGCGAACATTCGCAGATCGCGTTTTCTTTACGAACTCGGGAACAGAGGCGCTCGAATGTGCTTTGAAAGCCGCGAGGAAGTTTCATTGGGCCAATAACTCGCCGAACCGCATAGAGTTCGTGACGTTCACCGGAGCGTTCCATGGGCGTTCTTTCGGAGCCATCAACGCAGGTGGCAACCCAAAATATCTGGAGGGTTTCGGCCCTCGAATGGAGGGATTTAACCAGATCGAGTTTGGCGACATGGACGCGCTCGAAGCGGCTGTCGGTGAAAACACTGCAGCAGTCGCGATCGAACCAGTTCAGGGCGAGGGGGGGGTGAGAGCACTTCCCGAAGAAGACCTACGCCGAATTCGCGAACTGTGCGACGAACGTGGCGCGCTGCTAATTTATGACGAAGTGCAGTGCGGCATGGGCCGCACTGGCAAACTGTTCGCTCACGAATGGGCCGACAACGCGGCACCGGATATTATGTGTGTCGCTAAGGGCGTTGGAGCCGGGTTCCCATTTGGAGCTTGCCTGATGACCGAGGCTGTTGGTGAGGTTATGCAACCTGGGTCTCATGGTTCGACCTATGGCGGCAACCCGCTGGCCATGGCCGTAGGGAATGCCGTCTGGGATATTGTTTCGGATGAAGCATTCCTTGAACAGGTGCGGCGGGTTTCCGGAACTTTGACACAGGGACTCAAGTCAGTTGCCGACAGCCATCCGGATAAAGTTGACGATTACACGGGTAAAGGTTTGCTTTGTGGATTGCGCTTGAAAGAAGCCCCTAAACCGCTTCAGGCAAAGGCACGGGACAAGCGGCTCCTTGTGGGTGTCGCGGGAAACAACGTGCTGCGCCTAGCCCCGCCACTCATCATTACTGACGAGCATGTCCGCGAGGCAGTCGGAATTCTCGATCAAGCACTTGGCGATAGTTAAGTGTCGCTGAAAATGCCACGACACTTTCTAGATCTTTGGCAACTGGAAACAGCCGAACTACGAGCCATCCTGGATGACGCGCATCGAATGAAACGCGCGCGGTCAGGTTGGCCCAAAGGACGTGTAGATGCCGACGCACCGCTGTCTGGGCACACTCTCGCGATGATCTTCGAAAAGAACTCCACACGCACACGGTTCAGTTTTGTCATGGCGATGAAGCAGCTGGGCGGAGACACAATCGTGTCTTCGGCCGGCGATATGCAGTTGGGTTTAGGCGAAACTCTCGAAGACACCTCGCGAGTCCTGTCGCGTTTTGTGGATGCTATTATGATCCGCGCCAACAGTCATGCCGACGTAGTGACGTTCGCCGAGGCGTCTGGTGTGCCTGTCATCAACGGGCTGACGGACCGGTCGCATCCCTGTCAAATCGTAGCGGATCTTATGACACTGGAGGAAAAGGGTGTTGATCTCAGCTCCGCTAAGATTGCATGGGCTGGTGATGGAAATAATGTCTGCGCGAGCTTCATTCACGCTGCAGCCAAGTTCGGCTTCCAGCTGTCAATTGGGATACCTGAAGGCTACCATCCAAGCGATGAAGATATCGGGCTAGCCACGCAGCTTGGAGCAGATATCGCACTATACGATAACGCCTCCGCCGCCGTTTCTGGCGCGGACGTGGTGATAACGGACACGTTCGTCTCTATGGGCGACGCTGACAGAGACAAACGCCTGCGTGATCTAAAGTCGTTCGCTGTCACGCAATCAATTATGGATGCCGCCAATCCGAAAGCACTGTTTCTTCACTGCTTGCCTGCACACAGAGGCGAAGAGGTTGCCGCAGAAGTCATTGATGGGCCAAACTCTGTGGTCTTCGACGAGGCGGAGAACAGGCTCCACGCCCAGAAAGCGATACTAAAATGGTGTCTACTTTCGTAGCAGCTCAACCCAGCGATGATATGGTCGCGAACTTCCAAGTGGAGAACCGGCCGCTACGCGGTCGCGTGACTCGCCTCGGATCTCTTAGCCTTGGGCCAATTTTAGCGAGGCACGACTACCCGGTTGAATTGGCGAGATTGCTAGGCGAGGCCGCAACCCTTGCTGCGCTTGTTGGGTCATCGCTCAAATTCAACGGTAAGCTTTTGGTTCAGGCGGAGGGTGATGGGCCTGTATCACTACTCGTCGGCGAGTATTCGACTGACGGTAGCCTTCGGGGATATGCTCGATATGACAAATCAGCCTGGGATAATCTTGAGCGGATCAACCGTGGTGGCCGCCCTCACATGCCTCAGCTGTTCGGAACCGGTGCCCTCGCATTAATCATTATTCAGGACGATCCGAACGTTCAGCCCTATCAAGGTGTTGTTCCGCTTGAGAAAGCCACTCTTGCTGAATGTGCAGAGGACTACTTTGCTCAATCCGAGCAGGTGCCAACTCAGGTTGCTCTATCAGTTGCTGAATTGACGGTATCAGGACAGGCACCTGAATGGCGCGCTGGCGGTATGCTGCTCCAACGGATTGCTGCCGACCAGGCCCGGGGCGACACCCAAGATATATGGGATGAGGCCAGAGCATTGTTCGGGACCATAACCGACGGGGAATTGGCCGACCCAGATCTAAGCGCTGAACAGCTCCTATATCGCTTGTTTCACGAAAGCGGTGTCCGGATGGAAGACGCATTCCCGGTCCGAGATGTCTGTACGTGTAATGAGGAGAGATTGATCGCAACTCTTCTTCGGATGCCGGATCAGGAACTCATCGATATGGCAGAGGACGACGGTACACTTGGCATCGACTGCCAGTTTTGCTCCAGGCACTACGATATTGCTTTGTCCGATGTCACCGGAGAAGCGTAAGCAAGTCATGATGGAATTCGACCCTGCACGTTTTGGTGCTCTTTATGCGGATGAATATGACGATCTGCACAATCCGGGGACAACAGACCTTTCTGTCGATCTCATCGCCGAATTGGCTCTAGGTGGAAAACTATTTGAACTTGCTATTGGAACGGGGCGCGTAGCGCTGCCTTTATTGAGCCGCGGTTTTGATATTCAGGGCATTGAAGCCTCATCAGAGATGGTGACAAAGCTCCGCGAAAAGCCAGGCGGAGATACCATCCCTGTCATTATTGGAGACATGGCGAGTTTCAAAACAGAGAGCACCTTTGATTTTGCATTTTTGGTGTTTAACACGTTGTTCAACCTAACGAGCCAGAAAGCGCAGATCAGTTGTTTTGAATCTATCGCAAAGTGCCTTCGCCCTGGCGGTCAGTTTCTAGTTGAGACATTCGTCCCTGACCAAAGGAGGTTCAGAGACCATAAGGACGTTGCAGTTTCCAGGCTCAATGCGGACAGCGTCTGGCTGGAAGCTGTTGTTCATGATCCGGTTCGGCAGAGATTGAACTTTCAAAGGATCAGATACACACCTGATGGAATGAGGATTGCGCCGTTGCTCATGCGTTATGCGTGGCCGTCTGAGATTGATTTGATGGCACAACTTGCTGGCCTTTCTTTGGTCAATCGTTGGGGAGGATGGCAAAGAGAGACGTTCACAGCTGACAGCAAGATGCACGTGTCATTATACGAAAAGAAAGAGTGAGCAATTGGCGGACTCCTTCCATGATTTTGTGGCGGAACTATTCGAACCTCTGGAGCCACTGAAAATTAAGCGGATGTTTGGGGGTGCCGGCGTTTGGTCAGGTGATCAGATCTTCGCAATTCTCGCCGATGATGTGATCTACCTCAAAGCTGATGCGGAGTTACGTGCAGCACTCGAGTCAGAGGGCGGCGAAGTGTTTGTTTGGACGAATCCGAAAACCGGCGCAGTCAATGAGATGCAGTATGTCTCACTACCAACTACGGCTCTCGATGATCCAGATGAAGCAGAACTTTGGGCTCGAAAGGCGTTGGATGTTGGCTTGAAGGCGTCAAAAGCAAAACGCAGTCATAAAAGCTGACTACTTTCCGGTGAAATTTGCATCTCGTTTTTCAAGGAAGGCCAAAACACCCTCGCGAAAATCATCCGTTCGGCCCGCAGTTCGCTGAGCGATCCGCTCCGCATGAATTTGATCTTGAAAATTTCGATCAGCCGAATCCCAGATCAGATCGCGTATCATAGAGAGAGCTTGCGTTGGCCCGCTTGCCAGTTTCTTTGCTTTTTCATTCGCAACTTGCAGAAGCTCATTGTCGGTGGTCACCTCGTTCACAAGGCCCCAGTCCAGCGCCTGGGGCGCTTTGATCTTGTCGCCCATCAATGCCATCTCCATGGCTCGGGCACGACCCACAAGCCGAGGTAGAAGATATGTTGACCCACCGTCCGGCACGAGACCAATTCGACGAAATGCTTGCAAGAAATACGCGTCCTGGGAGGCAATAACGAGGTCGCCCATCAAAGCGATCGAGCATCCCACACCTGCCGCGGCACCGTTCACCGCAGTGATGATGGGGTGTGGGTGCTCTTTCATGGCCATGATCAGTGGATGATAATGGCTATCAAGGGCTTTGCCAGCATCAAACTTGGTGGTTCCGGCGTTTGACTTCATACCACCGGCGGAGAGATTGGCTCCGGAACAGAAACCCCGGCCAGTTCCAGTCAAGATCGTGCACCGCGCTTCATCTCCGGCTTGCTCGAACGCTTGAAGAAGCTCTTCAACAGTATCGATGCCGGCGGCGTTCATCGTTGCAGGATCGTTGAAGGTGATGGTCGCGATGTTGTCGGCGACCTCATAAGTAATTTTTTCGAAGCCCATGGAATCTCTCCGAGTTCTGTTTGGCCCTATGGTAACTCGGGTCAAAGCCTCATTAAAGCGTGACGTCGGGGAACCAAGAGACTGGTTGCGCCATACGCGAATTTTGGTGCAGTATTGCAAAGATGACACAGATAGGGAGGTGTTTGCCATGGCTCTAGAAGGTGGTGGTGCAGCGACTGAGATGTCGGCAATTCTGGAAAGACAGAAAAAAGCGCATATCAGAGACGGCTCGCCGTCGGTAGATGTCCGCATTGACCGGCTCGACCGAGCTATCGGTCTTCTTGTTGATTTTCAAAGCGAAATTGAAGATGCCATTGCTGAAGACTTCGGCCATCGCTCTAAAGACGCAACACGATTTACCGATGTGGCGTCCTCTATTGGTGCTCTGAAATTTGCCAAGAAGAACGTGGCAAAATGGATGCGCCCAGAACGCCGGGCGACGGAATTCCCCCTAGGGTTTCTGGGTGCCCGCTCGGAGATTCAGTTTCAGCCAAAAGGGACAATCGGTATCATCAGTCCCTGGAACTTCCCGGTTAATCTAACTTTCGCGCCCCTGGCTGGCGTTTTCGCAGCCGGGAACCGGGCAATGATCAAGCCCTCCGAATTCACCGAGAGAACGTCTGAGTTGATGGAAAGGATGTTCAAACAAGCTTATTCCGAGGAAGAAGTCGCTGTTATCACAGGTGGACCAGATGTGGGTGCAGCATTCAGCGGATTACCGTTCGATCACCTTGTTTTCACTGGCGCTACCTCGATCGCGTATCATGTCATGCGGGCCGCCGCCGATAATCTCGTCCCTCTGACATTGGAGCTCGGCGGAAAATCGCCAGTCGTTCTCGGTCGATCCGCAGATATGGAAAAGGCAGCCGCCCGGATCATGAACGGCAAGACGCTCAATGCGGGGCAAATATGTCTGGCACCAGATTACGCTTTTGTGCCTAAGGAAAAAACCGGAGAGTTTGTATCCTATGCGACAAGCGCCGTGGAAAAGATGTTCCCGGAAGGCCTAAAGGAAAACGATGACTACACGTCGGTCGTAAATCAGAGACACTATGACCGGCTACAAGGTTATCTCGATGATGCAAAAGCGAAGGGCGCAGAGCTGGTCGAGATAAATCCGCAGAACGAGAATTTCACACAGCAACCCCATCGCAAGATACCACCGACCCTTGTCTTGAACCCAAGCGACGATATGGACGTCATGAGGGATGAGATCTTCGGGCCGATCCTGCCCGTGAAAGAGTATGGCGATGTCAGCGATGCCGTCGTCTACATAAACAGCCACGACCGACCATTGGGACTTTACTACTTTGGCGAAGATGCCGCTGAGAAAGACGCGGTCTTGAACAGTACGACGTCCGGCGGTGTGACCGTGAACGACGTGATCTTTCATGTTGCTCAAGAAGACCTTCCGTTTGGTGGCATTGGTCCGTCGGGCATGGGGTCATATCACGGCGTAGATGGTTTCCGTGAATTCAGTCATAAAAAATCTGTATACACACAAACAGGATCCGAACTGCTTGCGCTGTTTCGCCCGCCCTATGGCCAGAAGTTTCGCAATACCATTCAGGGCCGGATTAAGCGCTAAGAATTCAGCCATGAGGTTCGCTGCCGTCTTACCACTTCTCCTTTGGTCAGGTTGTCATGCGATTGGAACGGAAAGAGCGGCGGAACAATCGGCTCACCCTTTTATCGGGTGTTGGGAGAGTCCAAATGGGCTTTCCCGCGAAGTCTGGTTAGAAGACCCCTCCGGCTGGCTAATGGGGTACGCGTTAGATCGTTCGCCGGATGGAGCGGTGCGTTTCTTCGAGCACATGCGTCTAGAGCGAATGGAGGGAGAAACGGATGTTTTGGTCGTCACAGGGGGACGCGAAAGCGACACTGTACGTTTCGAACGAGAGGGTGCAGGTGATGAACTTTTTCGTTTTGTGAACCCAACGCACGATTATCCTCAGATCATCTCCTACAGTCGGTCTGATGATCAACTCAATGCAGAGATATCCAAAATTGACGGCAGCGACATACGTCGGTTCGACAAAAGTCGGTGCGACTAGCGTTTGAGGAATCCGGGGACGTCATCGCCAAAGCCTCTCATACCATCTTCCGCCGGTGACAGATCTCGATCACCTTCAGAAGATCGTTCACGACCGCGGCGGTTTCTCTCCCGCCTAGGTTTGCGGTCTTCCTTATTGGACCTAGTCGTCTGTGAGTCCGGTGAAGTTTCCGCCGGCTTATTTTCTACCTCTGAGCTTGGCTTGGATTTCTCCGCCGAAGTGCCATCTGATCTATTTCGGGAACGCTCTCTATCACGGCCACGACGCCGACCACCACGCTCACGCCCACCGCGCCCTCGATCTCGGTTTCCACGATCTGGAGGCAGGTCCGCCAGTTCGTCAGCGAGACCCTCTATCTCAGCCTCGGTCACTGCTTTCCCAATCATCTTGAGAACATAGCCCCATGACTTTTCGTCCTCAGGTCCAACGATTGTGTAGCTTGTACCTTGGCGACCAGCTCGACCTGTACGGCCGATGCGGTGTACGTAGTCTTCATCCTTCGGAGGAGGGGCGAAGTTGAACACATGTGACACATCCGGGATGTCCAACCCTCTGGCAGCAACATCCGACGCGACCAACAGTCTCAATTCTCCAGTTCGAAAGCGCTCGAGTGTCTGCATCCGGTACGCTTGCGGCAAGTCTCCGTGAATTGCCGCCGCATCGAAGCCATGTACCGACAAAGATTTTGCAACAATATCGGCTTCCTTCTTGCGATTGCAGAAGACAATACCGCTTTCGATCTCGCATTGTTTAAGAACGGCTCGAAGGGCGTGCCGCCGGGCTTTCATATCGTTGGTCTGGATCTTCACAACGTGTTGGGAGATCGTCTCTGCTGTTTGGGCAGGGCGAGCGACTTCAATGCGAATAGGGTTGTTCTGAAACTTCTTTGCGAGTTTCTCGATCTCTTTGGCAAACGTTGCGGAGAACAGGAGAGTTTGGCGCTTCTTAGGTAGAAGGTTACAGATCGCCTCTATGTCGTCGATGAAGCCCATATCCAGCATTCGGTCAGCTTCGTCGATGATCAGCGTCTCAACACCAGTTAGTAGAATTTTGCCTCGTTCGAATTGATCCTTTAGACGACCAGGCGTGGCAATAAGCACGTCGACGCCCTGCATAAGTAGGCGTTCTTGTTCCTTAAAACTTACACCACCAATCAAAAGCGCCATGGAGAGCTTCAAGTATTTGCCGTACTTGGTGAAATTTTCGGCGACTTGATCAGCGAGTTCCCTTGTGGGGGCCAGAATGAGCGTGCGCGGCATGCGAGCCCGCGCGCGTCCCCGAGCCAGACGATGGATCATTGGCAGCACAAATGCCGCTGTCTTGCCGGTGCCGGTCTGGGCAATACCGGTAACGTCACCGCCTACCAGAACGTGGGGGATCGCCTGCTCCTGGATAGGTGTAGGGTGTATATAGCCGGCATCCTCGACTGCTTGGAGTACTTTCGGGCCTAACCCCAGGTCCGTGAACGTTACCTTGGGCGCGTCGTCGTTTTGCTCGGTCAAAGTAGTCTTTCCGTATTA
This sequence comes from Pseudomonadota bacterium, assembly GCA_039033955.1. Lineage (GTDB taxonomy): Bacteria > Pseudomonadota > Alphaproteobacteria > Caulobacterales > Hyphomonadaceae > CALLCD01. Next base: position 103,521 of record JBCCBQ010000003.1, on the reverse strand, counting down.
CGTTTATCTATGACTGCTCGGGTGTCGTCCTCGTTAACGACCGCCGGGCAAGTTCAACGCCCGGAAACATTCTTGTGCGGTGCACATAGACCAGAGTCGTCTAAATTGACAAGAAAACAGCTCAGTCGACGCTCATTCGGCAGCAAGAACGGGTTCCTGAGCAGCTAGCCATGCGTTGATGTCTTTAAGCGCTCGAAAAGCTTGAGCCCGCTTCTTCAGACGCCCCTTTTCTTTGCCGCGCAGACGCTTTCCTTCTGGTGCCAGCATTGCCATTTCATCTGGATTTGCTGGCGGGAAGAGACCGAAGTTCACATTCATTGGCTGGAAGGTCTTTCCAGAAGCGAGATGTCCACCCGTAACGTGCCCAATGAGCGCGCCCAAAGCTGTCGTGAGCGGTGGAGGAAGAACCGTAGCATTTGTCCGTTCAGCTGCAGCAAAACGTCCAGCGAGGAGACCCATCGCTGAGCTTTCCACATATCCCTCAACACCGATCACCTGTCCTGCGAAGCGTATGCGGGGCAGCGACTTCAAGCGCAGCTGATTGTCGAGAAGTGCAGGAGAATTCAGAAAGGTATTGCGGTGAATACCGCCGAGGCGAGCAAATACGGCACTTTCGAGCCCCGGTATCATTCGAAAGACGTCTGTTTGCGCCCCGTATTTCAGCTTGGTCTGAAAACCAACCATATTCCAAAGCGTTCCAAGCGCGTTGTCCTGCCGAAGTTGAACGATGGCATGCGGCTTCACATCGGGATTGCGCGGATTGGTCAGTCCAATCGGTTTCATCGGGCCGTAGCGAAGCGTTTCTCGGCCTCTCTCAGCCATGACTTCAATCGGCAAACAGCCCTCGAAGTAGGGTGTGCTCTTCTCCCACTCCTTAAATTCTGTTTTCTCACCACCAATTAATGCGTCTATGAATGAGTTGTATTGCGCTTCATCCATTGGGCAGTTGATGTAAGCGGCAGTGTCTCCGCCCGGGCCGGGTTTGTCATAACGAGACTGCCGCCAGGCGATATCCATATTGATGGACTCAAAATGGACGATCGGGGCAATCGCATCGAAGAAAGCAAGATCCGCTTCGCCCGTATGATCTCGGATTGCATCAGCAAGATCTGGAGATGTCAGTGGTCCCGTTGCAATGATCACATTGTCCCAGTCTTCGGGTGGCAATTCGGTGATCTCTTCGCGGATCACAGTAATGAGGGGATGGTTCTCGAGCGCTTCCGTTACGGCGTTTGAGAAGCCTACGCGATCAACAGCAAGTGCGCTTCCCGCCGGAACCTGATGCTTGTCCGCCGTTGTGATGATCAAACCATTCGCGCGACGCATTTCTTCGTGCAGGACCCCAACAGCGTTGGTCTCATGATCATCCGAGCGAAATGAGTTCGAACACACGAGCTCGGCAAGAGCATCGGTCTCGTGAGCATCCGTACCCCGCACACCGCGCATTTCATGCAGGATCACCGGAACACCCGCTTGTGCGGCTTGCCAGGCGGCCTCGGAGCCTGCCATGCCACCGCCGATAATATGGATTGGCTTAATCGTCATCGTGGCTCAGATGCGCCGCGACAAAATAGAGGTCAAGTGATGATTGCCGAATGGAGATCGAGGGACTAGCTGAGAAGCATGCGAAGACCACGGCCTATCTCAACATCTGATATCGTTAGGGGTAGCTATGCTTATATGCGAGCGGCGGCTCTCCCAGCTCTCACAGGCACGTTTATCTACGCGCTGACATCGTCGGTGGGTGACATCATACGCCACGAACAAGTCTTTGGTGAGCGCAGTGGTTTGGCGGCTGCATTGATATTCTGTCTCATGGCCGTTGTTTGGTTCGCCATGTCACTTCGCCAAGGGCTTCAACTGCCGCGCAAGGGCGTTTTCGGGCTGTCCTTGGGTTTGGATGAAATTCGGCTCGGAGCATCTATGCTCGGCTTCCTATTCGTGCTCGCGATCGTTCTGTCTCTGCTAGGCTTCGGTGTATTTCTTCTCATTATGATTGTCACAGCGGCGGGTGCGGGGGCCTTAAACGGTGAGGACATCGCAGAGGCTGACCTCTTCGCGTCGCCGCAAGCGTTCAGCGAATTCTTATCAAGCGGAGGGGCAGGGACGTTTGTTGCCATCGCTGGCGGAGCAATACTTGCGACAGCCGTTTTCTTTCTCGTTTGGCTGGTGCTGAGACTACTCCCGTTCGCTGCTGCGACGATCGATCAAAAGCGGTTTGTAGTGTTGCAGGCAGCGTCCTGGACCCGCTACCATGATATCGCTCTGATCCTGGGAGGTATTCTAACCATCGGCGTTGGAGCTACATTTATCGCTACTGCCCGTTATGGAGTAGCGGCGCTACCGATACCCCTAATAGGTGCAGCGTTTTTGAAACATGTCGCGACATGTTTTGGCGCATTGCTATTTGTCGGCTTTATCACGACGGTCTACACGCGCTTGGTGAAGGACGACGGTGTGGATCCGCATAAACCCCGTCAATAGATTTGAAGGCGATAAGGGGCCGCGATGCGCGATTTCAATTTCAGCAATGCCTTCATGCATTTCAGCCGAACAGACGGACCCAGCGGTTTCGTATGGAAATACGTCTTGAGCTACGGCTTCACACTGGTCGCGTTACTCATTGCCTATACATTTTTGTTAGGAGGAGCTGCATTCGCGCTATTAGGACAATCTGCAGAACCGAATCCGTTAGTAGGCAGCTCAGGCTTCTTTGCCTTAGCGCCATTATTGGTTTTCCCGATAATATTGCTGTTCAATGCCGTTTTCGAAGCGGCCTGCCAGCGAAGATATCTCCGTGGCGATGGCTTCAGACTGCGGCTTGGGGGCGACGAATGGCGATTGTTCGTCGTTTACATCATCTGGCTTGCGTTCATGATCGGCTACTACATGCTCATAGCGATCATAGCGGCCGCATTTTCAGGGGGCGAGGGGCCGAGTTTTGAAGCTGGTCGCAACGCCGGCCCAGTGGTCGGTCTGTTGATTATCGCCTTCAGCGCCGTGTGGGTGTTCCTCGCTGTACGGTTCGCCCCTGCAGGGGCTTTGACCGTGCGCGACCGCGCAATTCGCTTCCGCAGCGCCTGGCGCGTGACCCGAGGTCGGTTCTGGACGCTATTTGGGAGTTATCTTGTTTTAGTGGTCGCAGTTTTTCTGTTCTACTTGCTGCTTACAGTCGCTTTCGGGCTCTTATACTCGAGCCTGTTAGCTGCCGGATTAGCGGCATCTGACAACCCCAATGGAAGTCTTGGTGTTTTCGGTAGTCCAGGAATGCTTATCAGCTTTGGATTGCTGTATCTCTGCTGTTTCTTCGCATATGGATGGTTCGTTTTCGTATGGGCAGGCCCGGCAGCTTTGGCCGCGCGTACAGATCCGGAACGCGCAAGTATGGACAATCCAGCAGCAGCTTTTCAGTAAATACTTCTGGTGCTGCGCACGTAAATGACACCAAGATCGACACCCACTTTTGGCGCGGTGGGCGTTTAATGGGGATAGATCGAGTACTAGCCAGCTGCCTTGGCTGTTTTGCGCTTTGGTTTCGCGGATGATGCTGCAGCTTTGACTTTCGGTTTGGCTTTCGTGGTCTTCGCCTTCGTCGCTTTTGGTTTAGCAGACTTGGGAGCGGCCCTTTTTGCTGATCTGGCACGCTGCGCCGCACGTCGCTCATCCTGACGGCGGAAGGTTTCGGCGAGGTGTTTGCCAGTCCAACTTGTCTTGTGGCTCGCCACATCTTCCGGTGTGCCAGACACGACAATTTGGCCGCCGCCGTAGCCGCCCTCTGGGCCGAGGTCAAGGACCCAGTCAGCCGTCTTCACCACATCGAGATTGTGCTCAATTACAAGGACCGTGTTTCCCGCATCGACGAGTTGGTGAAGCACATCGAGGAGCTTGCGGACATCGTGGAAGTGTAAGCCTGTTGTTGGCTCATCGAGAATATAGAGCGTGCGGCCTGTCGCGCGTTTGGATAGCTCCTTTGCGAGCTTTACGCGCTGGGCTTCACCGCCGGAGAGGGTCGTCGCTTGCTGGCCGACTTTGATGTATGAGAGGCCAACACGGTTCAGCGTTTCCATCTTCGATTTAATCGCTGGTACGGCGGAGAAAAAGCCCTCGGCTTCCTCTACGGTCATGTCGAGGACATCGGCGATGGATTTGCCTTTATAGAGGACTTCAAGGGTTTCGCGGTTGTAGCGTTTGCCGTTGCACTGCTCGCAGGTAACGTACACATCGGGCAGGAAGTGCATTTCGATCTTGATGACACCGTCGCCCTGGCAGGCCTCGCAGCGCCCACCTTTGACATTAAAGGAGAAACGCCCAGGCTTATAGCCGCGCGTTTTTGATTCCGGCAAACCGGCGAACCAATCGCGGATAGGGCCGAACGCTCCTGTGTAGGTTGCGGGGTTCGAACGCGGTGTCCGACCGATAGGCGACTGGTCAATATCGATGACCTTGTCGAGGTGTTGCAGGCCTTCCAGTGCTTCATAGGGAGCCGGGGGCTTCGTCGCCTTGTTGAGGCGGCGGGCGAGGGCTTTGTAGAGCGTCTCGATGATCAGGGTGGACTTGCCACCGCCGGAGACGCCAGTGACGCAAGTCATCACGCCGAGGGGGATGGTCGCGTCGACATTCTGCAGATTGTTGCCGGTCGCGCCTTTCAGGGTGATGGATTTCGTTTTTTTCCATGGCCGGCGATTGCGCGGAATTTCGATTTCCTCTGCGCCGTTTAGATAGGCAGCGGTCAGGCTGTTATCGTCTTTGATCAGCTCGTCCGGTGTGCCCGCGGCAACGACCTGGCCGCCATGCACGCCGGCGGCGGGGCCCATATCGATGACATGGTCGGCCGTTAGGATCGCGTCTTCGTCATGCTCGACGACGATTACGGAATTACCAAGGTCGCGGAGCCGCTTAAGGGTCTCGAGCAGGCGTTCATTGTCGCGCTGGTGCAGGCCGATGCTTGGCTCGTCTAATACGTAGAGCACGCCGGTAAGGCCGGAGCCGATTTGCGAGGCGAGGCGGATACGTTGGCTTTCGCCGCCGGAGAGGGTGCCCGAAGAGCGGCTGAGGGATAGGTATTCGAGGCCCACATCATTCAGGAATTTCAGCCGGTCATTGATCTCTTTGAGGATGCGAGACGCGATTTCGTTCTTCTGTTTATCGAGGTGAGTATGTGCCTCGGCGAACCAGGCACCCGCATCGCGGATGGAGAACTCTGCGCAGTCGGAAATGTCCTTGCCCGCGATTTTGACGGCGAGGGCTTCTGGCTTCAGACGTTTGCCGCCACAGGCCGGGCAGGGCTGAGAGGACTGGTATTTGCCGATTTCTTCGCGCATCCAGGCGCTGTCTGTTTCGCGAAAGCGACGTTCTAGATTGGGGATGACACCTTCAAACGTCTTCGTCACTTCATAGCGACGCATGCCGTCATCATAAATGAAGTCGACCTCTTCTTCCCCGGTCCCGAATAGGACGATGTCCTGGGTTTTCTTGGGTAGTTTGTTCCAGGGTTTCTTTAGGTCAAAACGATAATGAGCCGAGAGGGCTTGCAGGGTTTGCGTTTGATAGGGCGATGCGGATTTCGCCCATGCGGAGATGGCACCGTCGAGGAGCGTGAGGTCACGATCTGGAACCACGAGATCAGGGTCGATTTTCAGCTGGGAGCCGAGGCCGTCGCAGCTTGGGCAAGCCCCAAAGGGATTGTTGAATGAGAAGAGGCGCGGCTCGATTTCAGGGATGGTGAAGCCGGAGACAGGGCAAGCGAAATTGGCGCTGTAGACGATGCGTCGAGGCTCCGTCTCGCCCTCTTCAGGTTTGGCAAACTCTGCGACCGCAATGCCATTTGCGAGCTGAAGCGCAGTTTCGAAGCTCTCCGCGAGGCGCTGTTCCATTCCTTCGCGAACGACGACGCGGTCCACAACGACGTCGATGTCATGCTTGTATTTCTTGTCGAGGGTGGGCGGGCTTTCGAGATCGTAGAACTCGCCATTCACCTTCACGCGCTGAAAGCCATTTTTCAGGAGTTCTGCGAATTCGCGTTTGTACTCGCCTTTGCGCCCGCGAACGATAGGCGCGAGGAGATAGAGACGGCTTTTCTCCGGCAAATCCATCGTCCGATCGACCATCTGGCTGACGGTCTGACTCTCGATCGGAAGTCCAGTAGCGGGGGAATAGGGCGTGCCGACGCGCGCCCAGAGCAGTCTCATATAATCGTAGATTTCGGTTACGGTGCCGACCGTGGAACGAGGGTTTTTGCTCGTTGTTTTCTGCTCGATTGAAATTGCAGGGGAGAGGCCTTCAATGGACTCCACATCCGGCTTTTGCATCAGCTCTAAGAACTGGCGCGCATAGGCAGATAGACTTTCGACATAGCGGCGTTGACCCTCAGCATAGATGGTGTCGAAGGCGAGGGACGATTTCCCCGAACCGGAAAGCCCCGTCATCACCACAAGCTCACCTCGCGGGATGTCCACATCGATATTCTTCAGATTGTGTTCCTTCGCGCCGCGCACGCGAATCGTGGTGAGTTCAGTCATTCGTCTGGTCGCCTTTTGGCCGCCTAGGGCTCGAGATGTTGAACGTTAATCTGTGATTTGAGTCCAGCTTGACCACAAGAACATAATGTGAACATAAGAGGCTGTCGACACAAATCGCAGCAGGTTAGCTGTTGTCTGTGGAGAAGTTGACGTGCCCGGGCCGACAAACGGCCTAAGCGAGGTTAAGCAGCTCTGAAGCTGAGTAGAGTTTGAATTGTGCCCGGAAGGTAAAGAAGGAGCAAAGCCATGGCGGGATCAGTAAACAAGGTCATTCTGGTGGGCAATGTCGGCCAGGACCCGGAAGTGAGACAGTTCCAGAATGGCGGGCAGGTTTGTAATCTGTCGATTGCGACGTCTGAAAACTGGAAAGACAAAAATACTGGTGAACGTAGGGAAAAGACCGAATGGCACCGCGTAGCCGTTTTCAATGAAGGTCTGATCCGCGTAATCCAATCCTACGTAAAGAAGGGCTCGAAGCTTTACATTGAGGGCCAATTAGAGACACGCAAATGGCAGGATCAGAACGGCCAAGACCGTTACACAACCGAGGTCGTTCTTAGGAATTATAGTGGCCAGCTGACGATGCTCGACAGTCGCAATAGCGAAGGCGGGCGCATGGGCGGCGGCTACAATCAGGACTCAGTGGCCTATGGCAATCAAGGCCAGGGCGGTGCGCGGGCTATGGAAGGCCCTGCACAAGACTTCAGTCAGGAACTGGACGACGAAATTCCCTTTTGATGACGGTAAGGGACCTTGCTTTGAGCAATTGATTTCTTGAGGCTCAGGGCAGAAGTAGGCAGGCATCACCATAGGAGTAAAAGCGATACCCTTCGCGAATAGCGTGGGCGTAAGCCTTTTGCATAGTGTCAGTCCCCATCAAAGCGCAGACCAGCATAAACAAGCTCGATTTGGGCAGGTGGAAGTTTGTGATCAGGCCACCTGTGACATGAATAGGGTCGCCAGGGCGGATAAAGATATCTGTTGGGCCTTTGACGGACTGTATCCTTCCTTCATCCCAGGCGCTCTCAAGCGAGCGCATAGAGGTCGTACCTACGGGCACGATGCGTCCGCCTGCGGCGCGAACAGCGTTTAGATTTCCGGCAGTGCTCTCCGTTATTTCTCGCCACTCCTCGTGAAGCGTACCCGAATGCCAGTGGTCTTCCGTGAGCGGAGCGAATGTTCCGAGTCCAACATGAAGACGAACAGTTTCTTGGGGCTGGGTTTCTAGGCGGGATAGCAGATCTGCTGTGAAGTGTAGACCTGCCGTCGGTGCTGCTACAGATGCTGCTGCATCACCCGCAAACCGCGTCTGATAATCAATCAGGTCACGTCCATCAGCCGCCCGCCGACGAGCGATATATGGCGGTAAGGGCATACTTCCATAAGCCTCGAGTGCCTCTCGCAATGTCTGATCGCCGCAGTCGAACTTCAGATCCAGATATCCGCTGTCATGTTTGGAGAGTATTTTGGCAGTGAAGCCGTCAGCGATCTCAACGATATCACCCGCTTTCAATCGGCGACCCGGACGGGCGAGCGTGCGCCATGTAACTTCGCTTATCGCCTCAACCAGATTGATATCAACGTCAACATCTCGGCCAGCCTCATTTCGCGCAAGCCGTATCCCCCTGAGCGCTGCAGGCAACACCCGGGTGTCGTTGAAAACAAGCGTGTCACTCGGAGCCAGAAGGCCCGGTAAGTCGCTGAAAGTACAATCGTTTAGCCGCCCATCTTCGCGGACAACCAGCAACCGAGATGCATCTCTCGGCTCCACTGGCCGCAAAGCTATCTGGGCTTCTGGTAGCTCAAAATCAAAGGGTTCGAGATCCAATAGGGCTTATCAACCTTGGACGACGGCAGGGACGGGTGGCAGATCACACACAGCTTCGTCTTCGATACCTTTTAGATACTCCCGGAATTCTGGACCATCTGTCTTCTTCACCCAAACGTTTGGCCGTTCGTCTTCAGGAAGATCCTGAGCGACTGTCGCTCTGATTAGGATATCTGGGTTTTGAACAGGTTCACCGTTTTTGAGGTTTAAGACTGTGTCCAGACCGTCAACGATCCGTCCCCAGGGTGAATACTCCTCGTCAAGAAAACTGGATGTTTCCCGCATCAGGAAGAATTGCGCATTACCGCTATTAACGTCGTTGCCAAGGCGCGCCGTGGATACGATCCCGGGGCAATGGGGGACATAACTTTTCACTCGGCCGTCGTTTGAAAGTTCTGCAAGAAATTTAGACTGGGTGCGGACCGGCAGCCCCTTATAGTATCCTTGGAGAGAGCTGTTCTCGTCGCCAATCAAATCGAGCGGAAACTCTGCAGGAACCCTTCGGAATGTGAATTCCGCCTCAATGTTCGGTAGGCCCGTTGGACGACCGAGATGTGCCTCGACATCACCGCCCTGAGCCATAAATCCGTCGATCACTCGATGAAAACTCGTCCCATCATAGTCTCCAGAGCGAACAATTGCTCTGAATTGGGTGACGTGCTTCGGAGCGATCGCAGGGAAGGCCTCGATCAGGATCCGTCCTTTAGTCGTCTCAAAAATGATCAGGTTTTCAGGATCAATTGACCGCCAATTCTTTTCGTCTGCTTGAACTTCCTCAACAGAAACGGCGTCATTCACGACGGTTTCGTCCTCTTGCGCGAGGGCAGGCTGCATCGATAGCAAGAGCAGGCTTGCCGATGCGAATGTAAATTTTGTTGGGATCAACGATACTTCTCCAGCAATTCTTGTTGAACATCCGGTGTCACAAACGCCGTAATGTCCCCCCCAAGTTTTGCAATTTCCTTGACGAGCCGCGATGCAACCGCCTGATGCCGAACATCGGCCATCAGAAAGACAGTTTCAATGTCTGGATTCAGTTGCTCATTCATACTGGCCATTTGGAACTCGTATTCGAAATCCGACACAGCCCGAAGGCCGCGAACGATCGATGACGCTCCGCATTCTTCCGCAAAATGCATGAGTAGGCCACTGAAAGGCCTAACTTCGATCGTCGCCATGCCCGGTCCTGCATGCCGCGCACCCTCTCTCTCGGCCATGGCGACACGCTCTTCCAAAGAAAAAAGCGGGCGTTTAGCGTCATTCGCCGCAACACCAATGATCAGCTTGTCGTAGAGTTTGAGCGCTCTCGCGATGATATCTGCATGACCAAGAGTGAGCGGGTCAAACGTACCCGGATAAAGCCCAATGCGTTCCAACCCACTTCTCCTTAGTGTTTATGCGGTCTAGCCCGTTTCCGGCGGTACTGATGCCGGATCTTCATTATCTTCTATGTCGTCCTCATCCTGTTCCACAAGTCTTTCAACAGAAACAACGCTCTCGCCGTCAGCTGTGCGCAAAACCCAGACGCCTGCTGTAGACCTTCCAGCCTGTCGGATTTGATCTACCGGTGTCCGAATTAGCTGACCGGCATCGGTGACCAGCATGATCTCATCAGCCTCATCGACCGGAAATGACGCAGCGATCTTTTGATCATCGTTGATGCGATGCGCGATTAGGCCTTTCCCTCCGCGGCCCGAAACGCGGTAATCGTAGGCGGAGGCCCGTTTACCCATTCCTTTCGAAGTAACCGTCAGGATAAGCTGCTCAGCCGCTCCCAGCTCAGCGATCCGTTCAGGTGACAAGGCCGCTTCTTCTTCGACGTCGATATCATCATCGGATACAATATCGTCCTCAATGTCTTCACCACTGTCCTCGGCGGCTCTTCGCATCGCGGCGGAATGCTTGAGATACGCTCTTGCTTCGGGCGATGTCACATCGACATGGCGGAGGATTGCCATGGAGATCACCTCATCACCGTCACCGAGGCGAATGCCTCTCACCCCGCTTGAGGTTCTTCCAGAAAACACACGCACATCGGTCACACGGAATCGGATGCATTGAGCCATGGCCGTTGTGAGAAGAATGTCGTCTTTCTCGGAGCAAACTTCTACCGCGACGATGCCATCACCTTCATCAGGCTTCATCGCAATCTTTCCGTTCCGGTTCACGCGAACGAAATCAGAGAGCTTGTTGCGTCGGATACCGCCACTTTTCGTAGCGAACACAATATCCATACTGTCCCGCTCTTCGTCGGTCTCCGGGAGCGGAAGAACGGAGGTAATCCGCTCATCTTTTTCCAACGGGAACATATTGACGAGTGCCTTGCCGCGGGACTGGGGAGATCCAACGGGCAATCGCCAGACTTTCTCTTTGTAGACCATGCCGGCGGAGGAAAAGAACAGCATCTCGGTATGGGTGTTCGCGGAGAAAAGTCGCGTGACGAAATCCTCGTCCTTCATCGACATGCCAGAGCGGCCTTTGCCGCCTCGATGCTGAGTGCGGTAGGTGGTGAGGGGCACCCGCTTGGCGTAGCCGCCATGGGTGAAGGTGACGACCATATCTTCCCGCTCGATAAGGTCTTCATCCTCCATGTCGAGGCCGCCCATAACGAACTCGGAGCGGCGGGGTACGGCAAACTTGTCCTTCACTTCAGACAATTCACCCTTGATGATGTCGAGGACGCGAGGGCGTGACCCTAGAATATCAAGATAGTCGGTGATTTTTTCGGCGAGGCCCTTCGCTTCGTCACCAATCTCATCACGGCCAAGCGCCGTAAGTTGTTGCAGTCTAAGGGCTAAAATTTGGCGAGCCTGTTCATCCGAAAGGCGGATGGAGCCTTCCTCATCGAAAACTGTTCGGCGATCTGCAATCAGCTCAATCATCGCGCGCATATCGGAAGCGGGCCAAGCCCGCTCAAGCAGGCGTTCGCGAGCGACATTCGGGTCTGGCGAGTGCCGGATGATACGGATTACCTCGTCAATATTAGCGACAGCAAGAGCGAGCCCAACGAGATTGTGGGCCCGGTCGCGAGCTTTGGCGAGATCGAACTTCGTACGCCGCGCAACGACTTCTTCCCGGAATGCTATAAAGGCTTGCAGCACCGAGCGAAGGTTCATTAGCTCAGGGACGCCACCGTTCAGCGCGAGCATATTAACGCCGAAAGAAGTTTGCATCTGGCTGAACCGGAAAAGCTGGTTCAGGACGACATCGGCACTCGCGTCTTTCTTAACTTCAATGACAACACGTATCCCGTGGCGGTCACTTTCGTCCCGAAGATCCGAAATACCCTCAATTCTCTTCTCACGCACAAGGTCGGCAATTTTGGAAACCATGGCCGCCTTGTTCACCTGATATGGGATCTCGGTGACAACGATCATCTCCTTGCCGGACTTGGCCGTTTCGATATCAGTCTTCGCTCGCATGATTACCGAGCCTCGACCTTCCATCAGACCCTTCCGCGAACCGGAGTACCCCATGATCAGGCCGCCTGTCGGGAAGTCAGGCCCTGGTACAATTTCCAGCAACTCATCGTCGGTTATCGCTGGATTATCGATCATGGAGAGAGTTGCGTCGCAGACCTCTCCCAGATTGTGGGGTGGGATGTTGGTGGCCATGCCCACGGCAATGCCGGCCCCGCCATTGACGAGAAGGTTAGGGAACTGAGCTGGAAGGACCGTCGGCTCCTGAACGGAGTCGTCATAATTTCCCTGGAAATCGACGGTGTTCTTGTTGATGTCAGCCAGCATATAAGGCGCAGCTTTAGACATCCGGCTTTCCGTATACCGCATGGCAGCTGGAGGATCATTATCCTGAGAGCCAAAATTGCCCTGGCCGTCGACCAACATAAGCGACATTGAGAAAGGTTGGGCGAGGCGCACTAGCGCGTCGTAAATCGCACTATCGCCATGGGGGTGATATTTACCCATCACGTCGCCGACGATAGCAGCCGATTTACGATACGCCTTGTCGGGCGTGTAACCGCCAACTTGCATCGCGTAGAGAATTCGGCGGTGGACGGGTTTCAAACCATCACGCACATCGGGCAGGGCGCGCGATACGATCACGCTCATCGCATAGTCGAGATAGGAGCGCTTCAGCTCATCCTCGATATTGACGGGATCTACGCCGTCTAGGCTGGGTGCGCCCGGCTGCAGATTGTCGTCTTCGGGCGTGTCGTTATCGCTCACGTGTCGTATCTCTTAGAGGCTGTTGTGATTACAATTGGGGCGTAAGAATCGCCCCGTTTTCATTTCAGAATAACTAGCACCTTCGTCAGCCCGTAACAAAGCAGATTCGCCCGTTTTTCTAGGGTTTTATCAGTGCCATTTCGCGCGTAGCATGCTGCATATGACAAATATGGTTTCCCGTCGTCGCGTAATGGCTATCGCAGGTGCTGCTGTCGCTGCATCATGCGCTGAAAACAATAGACTTTTAAGCTCATCTGAGGGGGGCACAGTGGAGAACCCACCGGGTCGTTGGTCTTCTGGAATACCTCTCCCTAGGGCAGCTCAAGAGATATATCCTTGCGCGCATAGTGGCGCGATACATCTTGCCGGTGGATTTGTTGCGGATAGCGGACAGATCACGGGACCAACACCAGAGCATAGGGCCTTTCAGCCGGGCAGTGACAGCTGGACTGAGGCGGTGTCACTTCCCACAGCCCGCCACCATCCACAGCTGGTGAGCTGGCAGGGAAACCTCTTCTCATTCGCAGGATTCGAGGCCCACTCCAGCGACGCTATCTGGGTTATGCAGTCCACCGGTTTCCGGCTTCTCGGTCATGTTTTCCCACCCGACGGGCCCGCGATCACGGTTGAACCGGCCTGGGTCGACGCACCTGAACTGCCGGCTCCCTGTGGTGAGGCGGTTGTGGGCATTACTGGTGATGGCTCGCTTCATCTCGCAGGCGGCCGAACGCCAAAAGGCGCGGCAAATGCCAATTGGGATGATCACACCGATACCGATCATCATTTCGTTCTGATCGACCTGAACGGTGAATGGGAAACTGCTGCGCCGTGTCTGTCCAAACGCAACTCTGCGGCTGGTGATGTTATTGATGGCAATCTCCATGTTGTCGGCGGACGCACCGTTGGTGGCGGTAATGTTGTGACTCACGAGGTGTACGATCATAGCGAAGACCGCTGGCGAACCGCTGCCCCTATGCCCAATGCTCAAGGTGGACTTGCAGCCGCTGCTATCGGCCAGAAGCTTTATGTATTTGGCGGCGAGTACTTCAATAATGGCGGCGGAGTTTACCCGGACAGTTGGGTATATGATGCATCCAAAGACGCCTGGCTGCGACTACCTGATATGCCGAATCCTCGTCATGGGCTTGGGGCTGTGGCCCTCGACGCAAAGATCTATGTTATTGGCGGGGCCTTGGAGGCTGGAGGCAACGAGACCAGTGCTATCGTTGATATTTTTGATCCTTCTCAAATTTGAAGAATGCTTATCGATTTCTGTTAGAGCATTGAATTAATACTAAAAATATGAGATGTAGGTTAGATCGGACATTGATACTGTTCGATACTGAAAACCTCTTCTCAATTACTGAAAATAGCTGCGCGTTTTCATTATCGCGGAGAAGAGCAGTCGGTTTTAGCGAATTCTAGATCTCGAAGCAGCGGCGCACCCCTGCATCACGAATAGAAAAGGCAAAGACCATGAATAAGCTAGTCGCCCTCGCATCCGCGCTCATCGCAAGTTTGCTGAGTATTCCTCCCACCACCGCTCAAACGAATCTGGAAACATACGAAGTGCTGTTCACTTTTGACCGAGCAGCGCCCGCCGAGATCACTTACCGGGAACTTCGTCGGGAAGCACGTCGCGCATGTCGCTTGGAAGGCAGCCCAGAACTCGAATTTTCCCGAACCAAAGCTGAGAGAGCTTGCCACGTGGAATTTATGGAGCTTGCCGTTTCAGCGATCGGTTCATCGGAACTCTCAAGCTATTATACGGCGCGGACAGGACGTTTCGCAGGTGAAGTCGCACTCGCCGAGAACAACGAGTAACGAAACACTCGTCACAATGAATATATAGCGGGCAAGATATGTCGTCTTGCCCGCTACTTCTTTTTGATATCTCTGTTCATTGTCAGGGGATGACGCTAAATCCCGATGAGCATTACAAAGGGTAAGGCAATGGATGAGCACCGTCGTAAGCTTCGTTTTCGCGCCTGGCGGCGGGGCTTCCGCGAGATGGACCTTCTCATGGGCTCCTTTGCAGATGCGCATATCGAAAAACTAGACGAAAATGAGCTTGCGGAATTCGAGCGGCTTTTGTCGATCCCCGATTGGGAAGTTTATGCTTGGATCATTGGTCAGAAGCCGGTTCCGCAGAACCACGCTGGGCCGGTATTGGATCAGCTTATTGCTTTTGAGTTCTCCGGGACTTAGGGACACACCGTCCAACAATCCCAAATAGCGGTTCTAAATGACTGCGCACGAAATCCTAAAAGGCTTGTCTGCGCCGACGCAGATCTATTCGGCACCGTTCGGTGTCGACATCGAAGCTTTATGCCGTGCCGCTGAAGCCGCCAACTCGACAGCCCTTTATGTTGCTCGAGATGATCGAACAGCATCGGCAGCGCGAAAGCTCGCAGAGTTTTGTGCACCCTCGCTGGAGACTGTTTTCCTGCCCGGATGGGACACCTTGCCCTATGATCGGGTCAGTCCAACGGCAGGGCTTGCAGCGCGGCGGTGCGCAGGTCTAGCTCGGCTTGCACAGGGGACTGGCGGGCCGCTGCTTGTTATTACAACAGCATCATCTCTTGTGCAGCGCGTCCCGCCCATAGAGACGCTCAAGAAATCGAGCTTCTTCGTCGCCGAAGGCGATGATGTCGATCAGAATGAGCTGACTGATTATCTCACGGTGAATGGATATGTCCGTGCATCGACCGTGCGCGAACGTGGCGAATTCGCCATTCGCGGTGGTTTGATCGACCTTTTCCCGCCAACAGCTGAGGCACCTGTTCGCCTCGATTTCTTCGGAACCACCGTCGATTCACTTCGCGGCTTTGATCCCGAGACCCAGCGCACGATTGGTCCACTCAAGCGCACGGGATTTGCCCCTGTTAGCGAGATCCTGTTTTCAGACGACGTGCTATCGGACTTCCGGACACGATATTTGGAAGCCTTCGGCGCGCCGGATGGCGATCCCATGTATGAAGCCGCGCGAGCGAAAATCCGCCGCCAAGGCCTCGAAATGTGGTTGCCGCTCTTCCACGATCGGCTCGATACTCTGTTCGACTATATCGGACCTGACGCACTGATTGGGTTAGGGGCACTTGCGCCTGAAGCGTCTGCAGAACGACTCGGCCAGGCCGAAGACTATTTCAGCGCAAGGGAGGAAGCCGCTGGTGAGGCGAGGGCCGCCCGCGTTCTGGCTCCAGGAGCGCTTTACCTGAAACCGGATGAGTTGGAAGCGGCTTTATCCTCGCGCGGCATCGCTCGTTTCGTGCCGGGTGCCGGAGAGGGTTTGAGCCTCGGTGGTTCATCGGGTCGAAGCTTTGCACCTGAACGTCTCCAGTCCGATGCTAATGTCTTCGAAATCTCGGCCGAGCATGCGAAATCGAAGCGAAGAGACGGAAAAACGGTCGTTTTCGCCGCCTGGACGGATGGGTCCGCGGAGCGGTTAACGTCCGTCATGACCGACCACGGTCTCGATGCGTTACCTCGGATTTACTCTCTCGAAGCTGCCGAAAAAGCTGGCCTGAGTGTCGCTGAGCTCCCCGTTGAGGCGGGCTATGAAACCGATACGCTCTGCGTCATCGCCGAACAGGATGTGCTGGGCGACAAGCTCGCCAGCCCGCGCCGAAAACGAAAGAGTGCAAACTTCATTGCCGAAGCATCTGCGCTTACCCAGGGCGACCTCGTCGTCCATTCGGATCATGGCGTTGGGCGCTATATCGGGCTTAAGACCCTCGATGTGACGGGTGCACCCCACGACTGCCTCCAGCTGGAATATGCCGGAGGCGACAAGATCTTTCTCCCCGTGGAAAACATCGATCTGATCAGCCGATATGGTTCCGAGGGTACCGACAGCGCCATCGATCGCCTCGGTGGCGCAGGCTGGCAAACGCGGAAAGCCAAAGCCAAGAAACGCATCCTTGAAATGGCAGCCGAGCTAATGGAAATAGCTGCAAAACGGGAACTTCGGAAGGCCGACGCGATCGAGCCTGGACAGGGACTGTACGAGGAGTTTGCTGTCCGGTTTCCCTACGAAGAAACAGACGATCAGCTTCACGCCATCGCTGACGTGGTGGGAGATCTTGCCTCCGGCAAACCGATGGACCGTCTTGTTTGCGGCGATGTTGGTTTTGGCAAAACAGAAGTTGCCTTAAGAGGGGCTTTCCTGGCCGCAATGGCTGGCCACCAGGTCGCGATCATAGCACCGACGACATTGCTCGCGCGCCAGCACTACCAGACCTTTCTGGAGCGGTTCTCTGGTTGGCCGCTAAAAGTTGGTCACCTGTCGCGCCTTGTTTCCGGTAAAGATGCGAGCGCTACCCGCGCCGGCCTCAAGGATGGCACAGTGGACGTGGTCATTGGCACGCACGCACTACTTTCCAAATCTATTGAGATGAAGCGGTTAGGATTGCTTGTTGTCGATGAGGAGCAACGCTTCGGCGTGAAGCATAAGGAGCGCCTAAAGGAGCTAAAGGCTGACGTTCATGTGCTTACACTTTCTGCAACTCCGATCCCGAGAACACTTCAAATGGCGCTCACTGGCATACGCGACCTCTCAATCATCGCGACGCCGCCAGTCGATCGGCTTTCAGTGCGCACCTATATCACCGAGTTCGATACGGTAACCTTGCGTGAGGCGTTATTGCGGGAGAAGTATCGTGGTGGACAGGCCTTCTTCGTCGCGCCTCGCATCTCGGACCTCGACCGGCTTGAGACCTTCCTGAAGGAAAATGTGCCGGAGGTCAGCTTTGTTGTTGCGCACGGCCAGATGGGGGCGACCGAGCTCGAAGACATTATGACCGCCTTTTATGAGGGCAAATATGACGTGCTTCTCTCGACCACGATTGTGGAATCCGGCCTCGATATTCCCCGTGCCAACACGCTGATTATCCACCGGGCGGACATGTTTGGCCTCGCCCAGCTCTATCAGCTCCGCGGTCGGGTAGGGCGCTCTAAACTTCGTGCCTACGCTTATTTCACGACGCCAAGCGACAAGATCATGACGACTGCTGCCGAGAAGCGCCTACGCGTGTTGCAATCCCTCGACAGCCTCGGCGCGGGTTTCCAGCTTGCGAGCCACGACCTCGATATGCGTGGCGGGGGCAACCTTCTTGGCGACCAGCAGTCCGGCCATATCCGCGAAGTTGGCGTCGAACTCTACCAACAAATGCTTGAGGACGCCGTCGCAGCGCTGAAAGAGGGGGGTGACGAGGCCGTGGCGGATGATTGGTCCCCGCAGATTAATCTGGGTGTGGCTGTGCTAATCCCGGAAGACTATGTCGAGGATCTCACCGTCCGCCTGTCGCTCTATCGCCGGCTCGCCGATATCGAAGCGGAAACGGAGCGCGAAGCCTTTGCTGCCGAACTCATCGACCGGTTCGGACCGCTGCCGGAAGAAACCCAGCAGCTGCTCGACATCACGGGCATCAAGGCGATCTGCAAATCCCTCGGCATTTCCAAGCTCGACGCCGGACCGAAAGGTGCCGTCTTCGCGTTCAGGGACGACACACCACTCGATCCGGCTCAACTTATGCTGCTCGTGCGCTCTCGTCCGAACCAACTGCGCTTACGACCGGACTCAAAGCTCGTCTTCTCTGGCACGTGGGCGACCCCAGAGAAGCGTATGGGAGCGGTGCGCGATTTGCTGAAAGAACTGCAGCAGTATGGCGCTATGGCGGCCTGACGCATCGACAAATCAGCTGATCCCGCCCATATCCCGGCCATGACCAAACGTGCTTTCGATATCGACGCAATAAGAGCTGAGTTTCCAATCCTTGGTCGCGAGGTAAACGGCAAACCGCTCGTCTATCTCGATAGCGCGGCGAGTGCCCAGAAGCCCAATGCGGTGATCGATGCCATGGCTAATCAGGCGCGTACGGCTTATGCTAATGTCCACCGCGGGCTACACACGCTCGCGAATGAGACCACCGAAGCATATGAGGGTGCGCGCGAGGATGTGCGCCGCTTTCTGAACGCGTCGTCGACGGAAAACATCGTCTTCACCAAGGGTGCCACCGAGGCGATCAATCTCGTCGCCAGTGGCATCGCTCCGACAATCGAGCCGGGCGATGAAATCGTCCTCTCAATCATGGAGCACCATTCGAACATCGTTCCATGGCATTTCCTCCGGGAGCGCCACGGTGCCGCGCTGAAATGGATTGATGTCACCGAAGATGGCGCGCTGGATATGGATCAGCTGGAATCGGCTATCGGTCCGAAAACGCGCATGGTCGCGCTGACTCATATGTCCAATGTTCTCGGCACGGTGACAGATGCCAGACGTATCGTCGCGCTCGCCCACGCCGCCGGTGCACAAGTACTCTTCGATGGATGCCAAGCCGCGATCCATCTCGATGTCGACGTCCAAGACCTCGGTTGCGACTTCTACACCTTCTCAGGCCACAAACTTTATGGTCCCTCAGGTATAGGTGTTCTTTATGGAACCGCGGAAGCGCTAGAAGCCCTGCGGCCGTATCAGGGTGGTGGCGAAATGATCGAAACCGTCGCCCACGACCGCATCACCTACAATAAACCGCCCCATAAGTTTGAAGCCGGAACACCGCCTATCCTTGAAGCTGTCGCACTCGGCGCAGCGATCCGCTGGTTCGAAGCATTCAACCTAGAAGACATCGAAACTCACGAGCGGGCGCTCTACGCTCGGGCCGCTGAAGCTCTTGCCGGCGTAAATGGTCTCAAAATCCACGGCACAACACCTCATAAGGGAGCGGTCCTTTCCTTCAGCATTGAAGGCGCACACCCACATGATATCGCCCAACTCGTCGATCGTTACGGAATCGCCATTCGCGCCGGCCACCACTGCGCCCAGCCACTGATGGAGCATCTTGGGGTAAGTGCGACTGCCCGTGCTAGTTTCGGCATCTACAATACCCTTGAGGAGGTCGACGCATTCGTCGATGCCTTGGAAAAGGCGAGGGGAATGCTTCTTTGATAATTCCGAACTGTTGTTGGAATCGCAGCCAGGATAGGCCATATCAACAATATGGCCGATGATTTGAACCCGTCACCACCACAAAGCGCCGACGCTGATGTCAGCGAAGTCTCGGCCATTCCGCAATCCGAGCTCAATCGCATTACCGATGACCTGATTACCGCCTTCAAGACCGTCTATGATCCGGAGATCCCGGTCGACATTTATGAGCTTGGCTTGATCTACCGTGTCGATATCGATGACAATCGCAAGGTCGATATTGATATGACGCTGACGGCCCCCGGGTGTCCCGTGGCAGGCGATATGCCAGGCTGGATTGAGTCAGCGGCAAGGACCGTCTCCGGAATAGAGGATGTCGAAGTGAGACTGACCTTTGACCCTCCCTGGGATCCGTCTCGCATGTCAGATGAGGCGCGTTTGGCGCTAAATATGCTCTAATTGAATTCAGATCGGAACAGACTTACATATCGACCATGGCCAGACGCCCGAGACCAAAGATCGTATCGCTCACCACATCTGCCGCAGATCGTGTGCGGGAGATAATGGAGGAGAAGGGAGCAGGGTTCCTTCGCGTAGGCGTCAAAAACGGCGGTTGCGCCGGCATGGAATACATTATGGACTATGTCGACGCACGCGAACCCTTGGATGAATTGATCGATGATAACGGCGTCCAAATCGTCATCGATTCAAAAGCTGTCCTTTTTCTGCTCGGATCAACAGTGGACTACGAGATGACTCCGCTGCACGAGAAATTCGTCTTCCGAAATCCGAACCAGACCGACGCCTGCGGCTGCGGCGAGAGCGTCACCATTATTCCGGCAGTCGAATCCTAAGCAAATGGCCCCGCCACTTGGGCAGGGCCATTGAAACGGATATCTCGATTACTCAGTTTGAAGCGATGATGATCTCAGTCGGCTGAGGATCGAGTTCCCAACTGATAGATAAAGAATGAGAGGTCAGATCTGACGCCGTCGAGCCGACGAAAGTCTGGCTATTAATGAAACGCTCGCTAGCATCGCGGAACCGTTCATCGGTGCACGACGCTATCGAAATCGCTGCGATGTGGTCGCTGGAATCTACGTGAACATTGAGCTGGCACTCACCTGACAATCCGAGACGTCCAGCCGAGTACGGATACTCAATGTTGGAAAGACCTGCTGGATAGCGAGCACCGTCAATTGTTATCGTATATGGCACGCCTTCCTCAGGAGTGTCGTTCTCAGCAAAGCCCGTCGGCATAACACAGGCGGCCAGTGCTGTAGCGGCAATCAGTCGTTTGTTCATATATCTTTTATGACAGATATATGACGGCATGTCACTAAACTGTCACAAAAAACAACCGTCTTAACACACAAATCCGCTTACAGAACAGTTTAAAGATCTCGTTTATCACTCTGATTTTATTTTAAAATAGCGGTTAGTGAAGACTACAGAACAGACTAAAAAACTACATCCGTATACAGCTCATCCGGCTGTTTTAAGAAGCTTTTCGACCCTTTCCGGTGCGCGAACGGGTGTTCCTTTCGGGGGTTCAGGCAACTGTTCTGCCACAACGGGGCTGCGTCCGGTAGCGTCAGAAACGAGCTCCGCTGTACGCCCTTCAATACGCGTTTCCAGGAGCTCTAAAAACTCCTCCTTTGGAAGACCTGGAGCAATAGGCTCTAGGAACTCGATGCTTGCCGTTCCAGGCGTCTTCTGGAAACTCTCTTGAGCCCAGAACACGCCAAGGTTTGTCGCAACGGGAACAACGGGGACATTCATCTCGTTGTACATGTGCCAGACGCCAGCCTTGTACCGCATCTTGTAATCCACCGGGGCAAGATGACCCTCAGGATAGATGAGAACACGTTTGTTGTTTGCTTTGGCCAGCGCCATGCCTTCAGAAAGAGAGGCGGCCTTTCGCTCACCGCCACCGCATGTGTCTATGACAATAGCGCCAAGCTTCTTAAGTATCCCGCCGAGCAGAGGTAGCCGCTCGAGGTGGTCGCCCGTAACGAATACAAGGTCGTCAACTTCAGAATACACCATAAACCCGTCGCCCCAGCTTTGGTGCTTTGCAGCCACGATGTAAGCGCCCTCCGACGGCAATCGGTCCTTACCAAGAGCAATCGTTCGCACGCCGGCAAGCCAATGAAGCGCTTTACGCATGGCGCGTGTGTATGACCGTATCCAGATAGTCAGTGGTCGTCCTGTCGGCAGGATCAACAAAGGAAGCGCCGCAAGAACGTAACCTACTGAAAGCGCCCAATAGGCGATGGTGAACAAAAGCGATCTCATATCTACCTCCCTAAACGGACTATTTTTGAAGCAAAATCGCTACAATTGCGCGCGTGAAAGCATCAATGTGCGCACTAAACGGACCGGGCAGGCGACTATAAGCTTTGTGCTCTCCGGCCTGTAGGACAACACCAAGAGCCATGGCGGCAAGCACCGCTGGATTGCCTTTCGGAATGTCACCGGAAGCCATCAGTTGTTCGACGATACCCTCAGTAATGGATACCGGATCGTCTGGCCTCCGCGTGTCTTGCGGAATAAACTTGTGTAGCGACACCAAGTGAAATGAAAAGAGCAGCCAATCCTCGTCTGCAAGGTTGCAGTAAGCTGTGACTATTGAGCGAACCCGAGTTTCCAGATCACCTTCAACCGTCGCTGCTTTTAAGACCAGTTCGCCGAGCCGATTGTGCGTTTCCATAAAGAGAGAATGGGCGAGTTCATCCTTGCCCTTGTAGTGCCGATACAATGCCCCCTCAGAGACCCCGGCATGATCTGCAATATCCCGGGTCGTCGCCGCATCCACGCCCTCACTTATAAAGAGTTGCAAGGCCGCGCGCTCTATCTTGGGCCGCGCGTTTCTCGCCCTCGGTCGCTTTGTATCAGTATCAGAACCTGACATCTCAAACCTTCCATCAAAACATACGCCTTGCCTAGCGCAGATACCCAGATAAGTGAATGATCGCTCACTGTCAAGATAGGCAGATAGACCTGTAGCGCATTTAGGAGCTTTGGAGAGATCTCAGAAGCTTAAAATCGTGCAACTATACACGGATTAAAGGCCAATATTAGGTGACTAATGGATGGGTCCTACCAACCAATGCTTGGCAGCCTAGTCTAATCGAAGTGTGCAGGACAAGAACACGCAAAGTGTCCTAGGAATATCGACGTATCAACGCTACCAGCTTCCCCTGAACACGAACGCGGTCGGGACCGAAAATCCGCGTTTCATAAGCCGGATTTGCAGCTTCAAGGGCAATCGATTTTCCCTTCTTTCGAAGCTTCTTTAGCGTTGCCTCTTTCTCATCAACGAGCGCAACGACTATGTCTCCCGAGGTTGCGCTGTCAGTGCGTCGCAAGATAACGAGATCGTCCTCAAAGATACCGGCATCAATCATCGAGTCGCCGCGAACTTCGAGCGCGAAATAATCCTCGCCCATAGGCAAATCTACCGGGGAATTCACCCGATTTGTCTCTTCCTGGATCGCTTCAATGGGCACGCCTGCCGCGATCCGCCCCAGTACAGGAATAGATTGCGGGCGGAAGCCGGTCGCATCCGGTTGATCACTGACGATACTCGGTCTGAATTGCTGACGCCCTCTTGGTGGAGCAGCGGTCGTTGCTGACTCAGGTAGTTTCAGCACTTCGAGCGCACGCGCGCGGTGGGCCAGGCGGCGAATAAAACCACGCTCTTCTAACGCCGTGATCAGTCTGTGGATTCCAGACTTAGACGCCAAATTGAGCGCATCTTTCATCTCATCAAAAGACGGGGAAACACCCGTCTCCTTGATGTGTTTATGGATGAAGATCAGTAGTTCTTTCTGCTTTTTGGTCAGCATGGCAGCTCAGAAGCCTCCCGAATCTGTATTTGTTATGTTCTATATGTGTTCTTCCTAGCCGTCAATTCAAATTCCGGCTGAAACAAGCGCCTCAACGGCTGATTTTCTGTCATTTTCTTTCATCAGACTCTCACCGATGAGGAACCGCCGCGCGCCACATGATCGCAATTGAATGATGTCGGCGGGTGCCTTGATCCCACTCTCAGAAACAAGCTCACGATCAGGGGGAAGCTCTGTCGCCAATTGCGCTGTCACAGCGAGATCTGTTTCCATGCGTGTTAGGTCACGATTGTTGATGCCAATAAGCGGGCTAGAGAGGTTAAGGGCTCGCATAAGCTCTATCTCGTTGTGGGTCTCGACCAACACATCCATTCCAAAAGAGGTAGCTGCATCTTCCAATTCTCGCGCCAGATCATCGTTCACCGCAGCCATGATGATCAGAATGGCATCAGCTCCATTCGCGCGGGCTTCCGCAACCTGAATGGGGTCGATCAGAAAATCCTTGCGCAGCAGGGGAAGTGACACATTCTGTCTGACGAGCTCAAGATCAGAGAGTGAGCCTCCAAAGCTCGGATCATCTGTTAGAATAGAGAGGCACGATGCCCCTCCGGCCTCATAGTCTTTGGCAATTTTAACAGGATCAGCACCCGAGAGAATATCGCCAGCCGATGGGCTCTTCCGTTTCAGTTCACAGATCAGGCCGTTGCGGCCAGAGCTAACCGTGGCTGTGAGGGCTTTCGCAAACCCTCGAGGTGCTTCCACGTCCTCGGATCTACGGCTTAACTCCGCGAAGCTTGTTGTCGCTTTCAGGGCGGCGACTTCCTCCACCTTGTAGTCGAGGATTCGGGTCAGGGCATTGCTCATTCGACGGCCTCACCATTTGAGACAGCGATAAGCCGCTCAAGCGTCTGTGCAGCACGTCCGCTGGCAATGGCCTCATTAGCGAGCGTTACACCAGAAGCAATGCTCTCTGCTTCCCTAAGCACATAAAGGCCGGCACCGGCATTTGCGCAGACGATATCTTTGAAAGGACCTTCTTCACCGCCAAGAAGTGCCCGGATTGCCTCAGCGTTGTGCTCAGGCGATCTGCCCGTCAGGGCAGACAGTGGCGACGGACGCAATCCCATCATGCCGGGCGTCAAGGTGTACTCATTGATTTCCCCATGGCCAATTTCAGCGACCAGGGTGTCGCCTGAAACAGAAATCTCGTCGATACCATCTACACCGTGGACAATGAGCGCATGCATCGTTCCAAGAGCGCGGAGTGCTTCCGCCATCGGGCGAACCCACTCACTCGCAAAAACACCAATAATCTGATGCTGCGCACCGGCTGGATTTGTCAGAGGACCCAGCAGATTAAAAATTGTCCGTATCCCAAGTTTTTTTCGGATAGGGGCGACATGGCGCATTGCGTTGTGGTGAGATGGCGCAAACATGAAAGCAACGCCGACCTCATCAAGGCAGTTCCGGAAAGTCTGATCATCAATATCAATATTGACGCCGAGAGTTTCGAGAACATCAGCCGACCCTGTCTTCGGTGGAACCGATCTGTTTCCGTGCTTGGCCACATGACCGCCAGCCCCTGCGATGACGATGGCAGCCGCTGTCGATGTGTTGAGGCTAGTCCACGTCAGTCCGCCGGTGCCGCATGTGTCGAGAAGCGGCCCATCGACCACATGACGACGTCCTGCCGCCCGCATAGCGCGTGCGCCCGCAATCAGTTCTGAGCTGGTCTCTCCGCGAACCGCCAGACCCGTCAGTAATGCACCGATCTCTTCAGCAGCCGCTTCACCGTCGAGAATGGAACTGAACGCCTGCTCCAGAACCAGCGCGTCCAACTCCTCGCGGCGGGCCACGGCTTTGATCGCGATATTTATAGCTGTATCAGTCATGGCCGCCGCTCTTACATTTATTGATTGAAGCGGGCAAATCCGCTTCGGCCGAGAATTTTCTGCCATCTTAAATTATGGGCTTTCAAGATCACAGATGCGCTAGTCACAGCAGCTTTCGATTGCTCCACACGGAGTGTTATTGAAAACTGCAATCATGCAGTTCGTTACGCCACGCCCGTTCGAAGATCCTGATCTTACCGCAGAGGGAAAGACCAGAGCCAAGGTAGAGTGGAGAAGGTTGTCCACGCTTTGGCTGAACACTGGCACGCTCTGCAACATCGCTTGCCAGAATTGTTATATCGAGAGCTCACCTCGCAATGATCGCTTAGTGTATCTGTCAATCGATGATGTTGTTCCAATTCTTGATGAAATGGACGCGCTACAGGGTGAACCCAAGGAAGTCGGTATTACCGGCGGAGAACCCTTTATGTGCCCAGACATCTTGAAGATCATGACATCCGTACTGGAGCGGGGCCACAGGCTGCTTGTGCTGACAAATGCGATGCAACCAATGATGCGAAGAAGAATCCAGGATGGTCTTCTCGAATTGAGAAGCACATTTGGTGACCGCATGACCCTTCGGGTCTCTATGGATCATCACAGCGCGGATCTTCACGATGCAGAGCGTGGACAAGGAGCTTTCTCCCAAGCGCTTAGAGGTTTGACCTGGTTGGCCGAGAACAGCTTCAAGACTGCCATTGCAGGTCGGCATGTTCTGACAGAAGACGAAGACAGCGCGCGGGCATCCTACGGTCAACTAATCTCACTCATCGGATTGGATATCGACCATGGGAATCCTGGGCAGTTGGTACTTTTCCCGGAGATGACCTCCGACAAAACACCACCGGAAATCACGACCGAATGCTGGTCAATCCTGAACGTCGATCCAGCTGATATGATGTGTGCAAGTCAAAGGATGCTCGTTCGACGTAAGAAAGATGAAAGAGCTGTTTTGATGCCCTGTACGCTGCTGGCCTATGACGACCGTTTCGTCATGGGTAATACACTTAAAGAGGCGACAGAAACCGCTGTTTCTTTGAACCATAGATGGTGCGCAGAATTTTGCGTTCTCGGAGGAGGCAATTGTTCAGCCTGAGTTTTGCTGCAAAAACGCGCTGAACATAGACATGCTGGAAGGAACGGCACCATGGCACCGGAAGACGTCTCAGCCGACGAAGGTCAAATTAACTCACAGCCGGAGACGGCTGATTTCGTACTGAACCACACAATGCTGCGTGTTAAGGATCCGACAAAGTCACTGGCATTCTATCGCGATCTCCTGGGCATGACTTTGGTCAAAAGGCTCGATTTCCCACCCGCGAAATTCTCGCTCTACTTTCTGGGGTATGTCCGAGATAGCGATGGTCCGATCCCGGAGGACTCAGCCGAGCGTGTCGCTTTCGCGTTTCGCCAGCGCGGCCTCCTGGAACTAACCCACAATTGGGGAACGGAAGACGAAGGCGGTGTGGTCTACCACTCCGGCAATGATGATCCGCGCGGTTTTGGACACATCGGTATTTCGGTCCCGGACGTAAAAGCCGCCTGCGCGCGCTTTGACGCCGCGGGCATTGACTTTGTGAAGAGACCAGACGAAGGGGCCATGAAAGGTCTCGCTTTCATACGCGATCCCGACGGTTATTGGGTAGAGATATTGAAGGCCTGAGACCCGAAAGTATTAGAGCTGCTTCAACCAGTTTTCGAGCAAAGCGTGCCCGTGCTCGGTTAGAATACTCTCCGGATGAAACTGCACTCCGAATACCGGGCGGGACTCGTGACGTAGAGCCATAATCTCACCGTCTTCGGTGAAGGCATCAGCGATAAGGCATGGAGGCAAATCCTCCTCACGCAAGGCGAGGGAGTGATAGCGGACAACATTATATGACCCCGGCAGTCCCTCGAACAACGGTCCGCCAGAGTGGTGAATATCAGAGCGTTTGCCGTGGCGGGTCTCTTTTGCCGTGATCACTTTTCCACCGAACGCTTGTCCAATTGACTGATGCCCAAGGCAAACTCCGAGTATCGGGAGGTCTTCCGGTGCGGCCTTTACCAGATCCATGCACATGCCCGCTTCGTTCGGAGTGCAGGGGCCGGGAGACAGTACAACTCCGTCGGGCCGCTTAGACAACGCCTCTTCGGCGGTCATGTCATCGTTGCGGATCACTTCGGTCGTCGCTCCGATATCATGGAGAAAGTGGACCAGGTTCCAGGTGAAACTGTCATAGTTGTCCACAACGAGAATATCAGGTTTAGCATCGCTCATTGGTCAAACTCGTAAGCGGCTGCAAGCCTTGCTGCACGCTTCAAGGCGTTCGCTTTGTGGACCGTTTCATCGAACTCATATTGCGGATCAGAGTCGAGTACGACGCCCCCGCCAGCCTGGATATGGAGATCATTTCCAGTGATAACGGCTGTACGAAGAGCTATGCAGGTGTCGAGGTCACCCTGCCAGCCAAAGTATCCAATTGCTCCGCCATACACTCCGCGGCGGGACATTTCGAGTTCATCGATGATCTGCATTGCGCGGATTTTTGGGGCACCGGAGACGGTTCCCGCCGGGAAGCCAGCAAAAAGAGCGTCGACGGCATCCAAACCTTCGCGGAGATCTCCTTCGACGTGAGAGACGATATGCATAACGTGCGAATACCGTTCAATGACGAAACTCTCAGTCACTTCGACAGAGCCATAGGCGGCAACTCGGCCAACATCATTTCGGCCAAGATCGAGCAGCATCAAATGCTCCGCCATCTCCTTCTGATCATTGAGCAGATCGTCAGCTCGGCGTGCATCTTCGGCTACATCTCCAGAACGCGGACGAGTGCCCGCAATAGGGCGAATAGCAACCCGCCCATCCCGAACACGGACCAGAATTTCAGGGCTCGAGCCCACAAGGCGCAAATCACCAAAGCTCATATGAAACATGAAAGCAGATGGGTTCAGGCGGCGCAGGGCGCGGTATAGACTAATTGATTTTCGCTCGTAAGCCGCCGTGAAGCGTTGGCTCGGCACAACCTGAAAGATGTCGCCAGCTTTGATGTAGTTCCGAGCCGTCTCTACCATGCCCAGATACTGGTCAAATTCGGTATTCGACTTGAACTCAAGCTCGTCTTCGCTCGAACCAGCATCTCCCGATGGCGTTAGCGGTGGGGGAGCGGCAAGGCTATGTTCAACCTCATTGAGGCGTGCCTCGGCGGCTCTCTCATCGCCGTCAAACGCCCGGGCGACTAATAAAACTTCCTGATAAAGATGATCGAAGATTATAACGACCTCTGGAATCACTAACAGGGCGTCCGACATAGCAAGGTGTTTCCGAGCTTGGATAATCACCGGCTCAACGTGCGCAATACAGTCATAGCCGACATATCCGAAAGCGCCCGAAGCCATCGGCGGCAGATCTTCAGCTGCCTCGGCGCGCGCCTGTTGAGTAAAGATACGAAGCGCCGCTATTGGGTCGGAACTCAGAAGACGTGCGTCAGCAAAATCATCCGTGCTCGCCGTTTCTCCCACACCATCCTGTATGCGAAACCAGACCTTTGGCATGAGCCCAATAAAGGAATATCGACCTAGGCGCTCACCTCCGACAATCGACTCAAACAAAAACGAGCCAGGAGCATCAGGCCCGAGCTTGAGCATTGCACCGACTGGCGTCTCGATATCGCCGATCCGCCGCCTAACAATAAGTTTGTCGGTCACTACTGATCGTCCACTATTGCTGAACGGTAGGCGGCGATCGCGGCCGTATCGATCTCAATATCGAGTACATTCTGCAATTCAGCCTGAAACGCCTGTTGAAGGTCTTGCCCCAAAAGCTGAGCCAATTGGGCTCCATATATTATGGCAAGCGTATCGAGCTCCTCCGCTGAAGGGCGATTCAGGGCCTCGAGCTGAACGACAAAGACCTCTCCGGGCAACTGTCCTTGTGCGATCGCTACCTGCCCGACCTCGTTCAGCGAAAGCGCGACCTGTTGTAACTGTCTTGGGATCGTTTGGTCGCCGGGATTGGAACGCACGCCGATATCCGGCCGAACAACTGCACTGCCGTAGAGATCTGCTTGTTCCTCTATCGTGCTGACACCGCTTTCAAGCGTTGATTTCACAGCACTAGCAACCGTATCCAGGGCTTCTGACTCTCGAGTGGCCATCAACCGGCCTCGTACCGTCTCGCGGATCTCCTCGAACTCGGGAACGCGCGATGGCTCTATGCTGTCGACCGACACAACATAAACGCTGTCGGCATCGTCAATCCGGTCACTGACAACATTGACCGGAAGTTCAAACGCCTCCGCGAGGCCCTCACGCGCCTGTTGCAATACCGGCATTGGTGTGCCGTCAGCAGCGAAACCCTGACGATCGACTGCCAGCATGGAGAGAACGGGAACGCCAAGATCAAGCCCGATTTCTCCAATTGTCAGGCCTTGGCCGATAAGGTCATCAAAGCGATTAAACGCGTTGTAGTATTCGGTCTCTGCTTGTTCCGCTGAAAGCTCTTGCTCAAGCTCGCCGCGCACCTCCTCAAGCTCCTTGGGCTCGCCAGGCTCTATGCTGACAACCTGACCGATTAGCCAACCCGCGGAAGTCTCGAACGGACCTACGACGGAGCCCTCAGTTGCACCAGGACTAAATATTGCGATCTGGAATTCGGGTATCGCAATGTCATCTTCAACGCCAGATCGCGTTTCGACTGAAGTGGCTGATAGCCCGTCTAGATCACCGCCACCGGCCAATGTCCCAAAAGCATTGAGAGCGGTTTGCTCATCAGCGAAAACTGCTTCGACAAATGTGCGGGCTTCCGGCGTTGCGAGACGTCGTGTCTTAGTGGCCTCGTAGTAGGTCTCTATCTCTTCGTCTATGAACTCGCCCAGATGCATGAAATCTTCAGCTGAGACAGCTAAAAGACTGATTTGTCTCCGCTCCGGCTCAGTAAACGCGGCTTGCTGCGATTCATAGAATTCCCGCACCTCATCATCTGTCGGCTCTGCGACGTCCGGTAGCGCCCCTTCTCGAAGTGGAATCCAAGCGATACGGCGCTCCTCCGCGCCATAAATTGCCTGAATCCTGGACAGGTCCGAAGGAGACACGATGGCTGCCGAGATTGCTTCCTCGATGTAGCTGATTGTCAATCCATCTTTCAGGTCCTGTTCGTAGTCCTGCTGGATGAGGCTACTATTCGCAAGAACCCGCCTGTAGGCCTCCAGATCAAATTCTCCGGTCACCTGATTTTTGAAGTTCTCGTCCGATCGAATAGTTTCTGCTAGCGCCTGTGAGCTGGCATCAGTTCCGATTTCGCGCGCATATCCCAAGAAGAGAAGTTGCGATGTTTGCTGACTGATTTCTCTGTCAAGCAAACCGAATTCGACTGCCTGCTGGCGTGTTAGTGTTCTGTTTGCTTCATCTTGCTGCCTGAGAAGGCGTAGTGTCCTCTCAAAATTCCGGTCGAGCTCTTGCCGCGATATACTCCGATCACCAATTGAGATAATCCCCGATCCGAAGTTACCCGAAAATATGTTTTCGGTGCCCCAAACTGCCATTCCCAGAATGATCAGGCCGAGCAGAAGTGTCCCGACAATTTTGTTCGAAACGAGTGATCTGAAGAATTCCATGGCAGTGCTACCGGTTTGGTCTGCTTGAGTCTTTGAACAGTGCTTGCTACGCGGGGGCGATTGGATAGGCAAGACAGGAGAAGCCGCGTTGCGCACGCTGATCGCTGGAAATTGGAAGATGAACGGCTTGAAAGCCTCGCTCGTCGAAATCCAGGCGATGGTCGATGGGATCGGAGAAGGCAAAGCTGAAGTCGATGCCCTTATCTGTCCGCCAGCCACGCTGATAGCGGCGGCGGTGGATCTCGCTTCTGGTTCCGCTCTTCAAATCGGAGGGCAGAATTGTCATGCCGGAATGAGTGGAGCCCACACCGGCGATGTATCAGCTGCCATGCTGAAAGATGCCGGTGCCAGCCATATTATTCTCGGACACTCGGAGAGGCGCACGGATCATGGCGAGTTGAGTGCCGAGATCAAAGATCGTGTTTTGGCCGTCTTTGACGCAGGACTAACACCGATCGTGTGCATAGGCGAAAGCCTGTCCGACCGCGAAGCTGGACTCACAGAAAAAGTGGTGTTGGGGCAGCTGGAAGCCTCGCTCCCTAGGGAGGCCGCTGATAAGTCCTTCGTTGTTGCCTATGAACCGATTTGGGCCATCGGCACTGGCCATACAGCCACACCTGACCAAATCGGCGAGGTTCACAAAGCTATTCGAGGTGCATTGGCGACCCGATTTGGCGAGGCAGGTAAGTCAGCACCCATTCTTTACGGTGGATCGATGAAACCTGGTAATGCGGCCGAGATACTGGCTGTAGAAGATGTGAATGGCGGACTTATCGGGGGAGCAAGTCTTAAAGCGGCCGACTTCCTCGCTATTTATGAGGCGGCATTATAGTAATGGCATCTTTCGGGGTTGGCGTACGGCCTTATTCAGCCTATGCCCCCCGTTTCGGATTCAAGGCAAGCATTCGACCCCATGCAAAACGTTATTCTAGTTGTTCATATCCTCGCATGCATTGTGATGACGGCGGTCATCATGCTGCAGAAGTCTGAGGGAGGTGCGCTCGGCATTGGCGGTGGCGGTGGCGGCCTCATGACAAGCCGCGGGGCCGCTGGGGCGTTGGTTCGCACAACCATGTTCTTCGGCGGAATATTCTTCCTAACCAGCCTTGGCCTTACGACATTGGCGAACAGGACCAGTGACACACGTTCAGAGCTGGAGCGGGTAATCGAAGACGAAGGCCCGGTCGAACCAGCCGAAACCATCGACATATTTGATTCTTCGACACCGCTCCTAGAACAGTCTGTGGAAACCGAAACACCACTCGGCTCTGTCCTAGAGGCGCCTGTTGAGAATGCTGTGCCGGTTGATCCGCCACAAGACGAACAACCTGTGGATAATCCCAACGAATAGGATGGGTAAGCCACGGAGCCAGTCGAGACTCCAAGCCGAATCACGCCACAAAAGACTCCCATGATCCGCTATATCTTCATTACCGGCGGCGTGGTGTCCTCCCTTGGAAAAGGTATCGCATCAGCTGCCCTCGGCGCGCTCCTTCAGGCTCGCGGTTACGGCGTTCGCCTGCGAAAGCTGGATCCGTACCTAAATGTGGACCCCGGAACGATGAGTCCTCGTCAACATGGCGAGGTGTTCGTGACCGACGACGGTGCAGAGACTGATCTGGACCTCGGCCATTATGAGCGTTTCACCGGTGTTTCCGCCCGCAAGTCGGATAACATTACGACCGGCCAGATTTACCGAAAGATCCTGGAAAAAGAGCGTAGAGGAGACTATCTCGGCGCAACAATCCAGGTCATCCCGCACGTTACCGACGCTATTAAGGAATTCGTTCTGTCAGATCCGGGAGAGGGCGTAGATTTCGTTCTCTGCGAAATTGGCGGAACAGTAGGAGATATCGAAGGCCTGCCATTCTTCGAGGCCATTCGGCAACTCGGCCAGGAATTGGGGCCTGAAAGGGCTGTATTCGTCCACTTAACGCTGCTTCCCTACATTCCGGCAGCGGGAGAAATGAAGACGAAGCCGACCCAGCACTCGGTGAAAGAGCTCCGCTCGATCGGTATCCAACCGGACATTTTGCTTTGCCGCTGTGACCGGCCCATTCCCGAAACAGAAAAAAAGAAAATCGCGAGTTTCTGTAATGTGCGGCCATCAAGCGTGATCGAAGCAAGCGATGTTGCGCATATTTACGATGTTCCGTCTAAATATCACCATGAGGGCCTTGATAGCGAGGTCATGCGGCACTTCAGAATCGACGATGCCACAACCCCGGATCTATCGCGGTGGAACTCCATTGCCGAAACCATTCACAATCCGGATGGGAGCGTCTGCGTCGGCCTCGTGGGCAAATACACCGATGTCCCGGACGCCTATAAGTCGGTTATGGAAGCGCTCGACCATGGCGGCCTCGCCAACAAGGTGAAAGTGGACATACGACTTATCGATTCAGAAGCTTTCGATGATGGATCGACGCCGCTGGAAGCACTTGAGGGTGTCCATGGCATTATCCTGCCGGGTGGTTTCGGAGAGCGCGGTGCCCGTGGCAAAATGCGGGCCGCAAAATTCGCCAGAAATCGAAGAATTCCCTGTTTTGGCATCTGTTATGGAATGCAGCTGTCTGTCGTCGAAGCGGCTCGGTCACTCGCCGGAATCGAAAAAGCGTCAACAACCGAGTTTGGCCCAACTGAAGAACCTATTGTGGGCCTCATGGAAGAGTGGACACGTGGCAACGAAAAGGAAGTTCGGTCGGCAGACACAGACAAGGGCGGCACCATGCGCCTTGGAGCCTACCCAGCCATCCTGAAGGAGGGCAGTCTTGTTTCCCGTATTTACGGATCGACCGAGATATCCGAACGCCACAGACATCGCTATGAGGTTAATGCGGACTACCTGGATCGTCTGTCGGAGAAGGGGGTGATTTTCTCAGGTATGTCACCGGATGGAAAACTCCCTGAGATTTTCGAGTTAGACGAGCATCCCTGGTTCGTTGGCGTGCAGTATCACCCCGAGCTGAAATCTCGCCCATTCGAGCCGCACCCATTATTTGCGAGCTTCATTGAAGCAGCAAAAGTTCAGTCGCGCCTTGTTTGAGCGCTTGCATTCATAGAACCACGCCGTTATGAACCGCGTCTTCGGATTTACGAGGGTGGCCTAGGCTGCCCATTGTCATATTGGAAAAGCACCATGGCTGTCCCTAAGAGTAAGATTACGCCTTCGCGCCGCGGTATGCGCCGGTCCCACGACCGCCTGAAGGGCAATACATATATTGAAGACGCGGAGTCAGGCGAACTCCGCCGTCCGCATCATATCGACCTCAAAAGCGGTATGTATCGCGGTAAGCAGATCTTGGAGCCAAAAGACGACTTCTAGAGCTGGCTTAGCCAACATTCTTGAAAAGCGCCCTCGCCAGCCGGGGGCGTTTTTCGTATGGAGCAGCGAAAATTCTGATCGGAGCCCGATTCCATGAGCGAAATTATTGACGTCTTTGCCCGGGAGATACTCGACAGCCGGGGCAATCCGACCGTTGAGGCTGAAGTCACACTATCTGATGGAGCGGTCGGGCGAGCCGCCGTTCCTTCGGGAGCATCCACGGGTGCCTATGAAGCCCATGAACTACGCGACGGCGACGAGCGCTATGGTGGCAAGGGTGTGCTGAAAGCGGTTGGAGCTGTGAATGGCGAAATCGCTAACGAACTCGTCGGCCTCGACGCAACTGAGCAGCGTCTCATCGATGAATTGTTGATCGAAGTCGATGGTACAGAAAACAAGTCTCGGCTTGGGGCAAACGCATTGCTCGGTGTTTCAATGGCCGTCGCCAAAGCCGCTGCAGAGAGCTGCTCGCTGCCGCTATTCAGATACGTCGGCGGCTCAAACGCTCGAGTTTTGCCAACGCCAATGATGAACATCATCAATGGCGGCGAACACGCCGACAACCCAATTGATATTCAGGAATTCATGATCATGCCGGTCAAAGCGGATACATTCGCTGATGGCCTGCGCATGGGAGCAGAAGTTTTTCACGCTCTGAAAAAGGGACTCAGCGCTGCAGATCACAATACCAATGTTGGGGACGAGGGCGGATTTGCACCAAACCTCTCATCAACCAACGAGGCCATCGGCTTCATCATGAAAGCCATTGAGACAGCAGGCTACACGCCAGGTGACGATATCGTGCTGGCGCTCGATGCCGCGTCAACGGAATTCTATAAGGACGGCAAATATGTGCTGGCCGGTGAGAACAAGACGTTGGATAGCGCGGGTATGGCAGCGTATCTTGCGGACCTCGTCGAAAGGTACCCAATCGTGTCCATTGAAGATGGCATGGCCGAGGATGACTGGGATGGCTGGATTGCTGTGACAGAGGCGATTGGAGCCAAATGTCAGCTCGTCGGTGATGATTTGTTCGTGACGAATCCGTCGCGTCTTGCCACGGGGCTAGATAAGGGTGCGGCGAACTCAATTCTTATAAAAGTCAATCAGATTGGAACCCTGTCCGAGACGTTGGACGCGGTCGATCTGGCCCACCGGCATTCCTACACTGCCGTTATGTCCCACCGCTCCGGTGAAACCGAAGATACGACGATCGCCGACCTCGCCGTCGCCACGAATTGCGGGCAAATCAAAACCGGCTCTTTGTCCCGTTCAGACAGGCTAGCAAAATACAACCAGCTCCTTCGCATCGAAGAAGAACTCGGTGTGCAGGCAGTTTATGCTGGTCGCGACTTCATCAACGCTGGCTAGTCCAAATGATCTACGGATTGAACTGGCTCCTATCTGCACTTGCGTCACTTCTAAGGCTCGGGGCCGGCCGGTCGCCTTCAGTTGTAACCGAGCACAGCCCAATGCCCGTGCTGTACGAGTTCGAGGCTTGTCCATTTTGCCGTATTGCCCGCGAATCCATAAGTGAGGCTGGTCTCGCGACGCATGTGAAGCCTTGTCCAAAGCGTGGTTTGCGCTTCAGGCCGGACGTAACAATGCTCGGCGGGAAAGCACAGTTTCCGTACCTCGTTAACACTGACACCGGAGAGGGGCGGTATGAGAGCGCAGATATCGCTCGGCAAGCCGAGGCTCTCGCCCAACGACAAAGGCCACTGGTGCACTGGCTAGGCCCATTCAACAAGATACTCTCGTTCTACTCAAACCTTCTGAGATTCTATAGTGGAGGGTCCGTTGTTCCTTCTACAGAACCCAAAAAACCACTTCAGTACGTCGGATCAGAACTCGATCCAGGAGGGCGTCTGGTCAAGGAGCGGTTAAGCGCCATGGAGCTTGAATACATATGGCATCCAGTTGCCAAGCGCCCCAAACTCCATGACCCGAACACCGGAAAGGACGTCCTCGGTCCCAAACGCATCCGTAAGTATCTTCTCGACCAATACGCCGTCTGAAAAGGGTTTGTTTACCTTGCTTGTGCGAATCTTGCGGCACAGTGAGCTAAATCATGACGTCCAAACTGGCCGGCGGAGTTCTATCCGCCATCATCTTGTATTTCGCCATCCACACCTTTGCCGGTGAACAGGGATTGAGTGCCTGGTCAGACCGTCAAGTCCAAGCTGAAGAACTCCAGGCGGAACTTTCCATCCTTCAGCGGGAAATCGTTGCCCTTGAGCGCGATATCAAACGCCTTACACCTGGCAGTCTCGACCCCGACTACATAGAGGCGCTGGCACGTGAAAAACTCGCCTTCGTGCGTCCAGACGAGATCGTGATCACGCAATAGTGGTCAAATCATGCATTCCTGCATAGGCGAACTGACTGGACCTTGCTGACAGCTTGTCGCAGTAAAGAAGCTCTACCCTGCGGAGAGCTTGAGCATGGCGACAAATACCAAGACGAGCAAGAAAAAGGCCCCCGGGAGCAAAGCTGACATGCTCCAATATTATCGGGATATGCTGCTAATCCGACGGTTCGAGGAGAAAGCAGGTCAACTTTATGGAATGGGTGAAATTGCCGGTTTCTGTCACCTCTACATAGGTCAGGAAGCTGTCGTTACCGGCGTACAGGCCGCGCTAAAGGAAGGTGACCAGGTCATCACCGGCTATCGTGACCACGGCCACATGCTTGCTTGCGGCATGGAGCCAAATGGCGTGATGGCCGAGCTGACAGGCAGGGAAGGTGGCTATTCACGGGGCAAAGGCGGCTCAATGCACATGTTTAGCCGCGAGAAGAACTTCTTCGGGGGTCATGGTATTGTCGGAGCTCAAGTTCCCATCGGAACCGGATTGGCCTTCGCAAACAAATATCTCGGTAAGGACAATATCGCTGTGGCGTATTTCGGCGATGGGGCAACCAATCAGGGGCAGGTTTACGAAGCATTCAACATGGCATCGCTTTGGGATTTGCCTGTCGTCTACATCATCGAGAACAATCAGTATGCCATGGGTACAAGCGTAGCGCGGGCATCTGCAGAAACCGAACTCTACAAACGCGGCATAAGTTTCGAAATCGAAGGTGAAGAGATCGACGGAATGGACGTCTTCGCCGTTAGAAAGGCAGCAGAGAAAGCGGTGAAATACGCTCGCTCGGGCAAAGGGCCGTATATCTTGGAAATGAGTACATACCGGTACCGCGGCCACTCCATGTCAGACCCCGCCAAGTACAGAAAACGCGAGGAAGTCGACGACGTCCGGTCCCACCGCGACCCTATTGAAGGACTGAAAGGTCAAATCATAGACGCAAGGCATGCCGACGAAGATGAATTGAAAGCCATCGACAAAGAGATCCGTGCCATCGTCAAGGAAGCAGCAGACTTCTCACTATCGAGCCCCGAACCTGATCCCAGTGAGCTGTGGACGGACGTCCTAGTGGAGGGTTAGACGATGCCGATAGCGCAACTCAATATTGGTATTACAAGGTATCCCGTCGATGATCCCCGGATGATTGGCTTCACCGGCAGGATAGAGATCGTAAACGAAATCGCTGATCGTTCTGACGGATTTATTTGGCGATTGGTGGATGATAGCGACACTGACGGCGCTCTCGACCTGCGTCTCCCGGGGGCGGAAGATACTCTGGTGAACATGTCTGTGTGGCGCGACATCGATAGTCTGTTCCACTATGTCTACAAAACCGCCCATGCCACGGTGATGCGAGATCGCGAGGATTGGTTCGAGCCATTTTCCGATCACTATCTCGTCCTTTGGTACGTGCCCGAGGGACATATTCCGACATTAGACGAAGCGCGGGATCGCCTTGAACACCTCAAAGCCAACGGTCCGTCCCCGGAAGCTTTCACCTTCGATATCCCGTTCAACGAAGATGGCGCGCCTATTAAGCCGAACTTCCCGAAAAAGGATTGTGCATGATGCCTGTAGAACTGTCTTATCTGTCAGCGAGCGTTGCACTTTTTTTCGTGATGTTGCTGGCTGAAGTCATCACTGGAAACCTTCAGTACAATACGAAAGAACTGCTCGGCGCTCGAGACGGAATTGAACCGCCAAACACCGCAGTCGCGCGCGCTAAACGAGCAACGCAGAACACCCTCGAATCTCTGATCATGTTCGCGCCCTTGGTGGTCATCGCAGTCATCGGGGATCGTACGAATGACATGACGGCGCTGGGATCGGCGATCTTCTTCTGGAGCCGTGTCGCATATGCGCCAACCTATTGGTTCGGCATTCCAGTCGTCCGTACACTTGCATGGTTCGCCGCATTGGCCGGGATCATCATTATATTTCTTCAAGTTCTTCCATTCTCGGGAGCCGCGTAAATGGCTGTTGATATCCTCATGCCCGCTCTGTCACCCACCATGGAGGAGGGCACGCTCGCCAAATGGCTAAAAGCCGAAGGTGACGAGGTGTCATCCGGTGACGTCATCGCTGAAATCGAAACCGACAAGGCGACAATGGAGGTCGAAGCTGTCGATGAAGGTGTCTTAGCCAAGATCCTGATCCCTGAGGGCACCGAAGGGGTAAAGGTCAATGCCATTATCGCTGTGCTCGCCGAAGACGGGGAGGATGCCAGCAGCGTCGAACCATCGGGGAACACAGCACCAGCACCCGACGAACCATCCTCACCAAAGCCCGAAACTGCAGTTGCCGATCCAAATCCTAGAACGATGGAGCCCGCAGCTCCCATCGGCCACAATTCATCCGCTTTGGTTGATCCCGACGTCCCTGCCGGTACGAGCTTCACAGATACTACTGTTCGCGACGCTTTGCGCGATGCCATGGCCGAAGAAATGCGCCGGGACGAGACCGTCTTCGTGATGGGGGAAGAGGTCGCCGAATATCAGGGCGCGTACAAAGTTACCCGCGAACTCCTGCAAGAATTTGGCGAGCGCCGCGTTGTTGATACACCAATTACTGAGCATGGCTTCGCAGGCTTGGGAGTTGGCGCGGCATTTGGTGGGCTTCGGCCAATCGTCGAGTTCATGACGTTCAACTTCGCTATGCAAGCCATTGACCACATCATCAATTCGGCGGCGAAGACGCTTTACATGTCCGGGGGCCAGATGGGTTGCCCGATCGTGTTCCGGGGGCCGAATGCAGCGGCCTCGCGCGTTGGCGCGCAACATTCGCAGGACTATGCAGCCTGGTATGGCCATGTGCCGGGCCTGAAGGTCATCGCGCCCTATGATGCCGCATCGGCAAAGGGGCTTCTCAAGGCGGCGATCCGCGACCCGAACCCGGTCGTGTTTCTGGAGCATGAGCTTGTCTACGGCGAGAGCTTCGATGTACCGGATCTAGACGACTATGTCCTGCCCATCGGAAAAGCGGCAGTGAAGCGGGAAGGGACGGACGTTACAATCGTAGGCTATTCTCGCATGGTGGGCTTTGCGCTTGAGGCGGCCGAGGCTCTGGCAGCGGAGGGGGTTTCTGCCGAAGTGATCGACCTCCGCACGATCCGCCCGATGGATACCCAGACTGTCGTAGAGAGCGTGATGAAGACCAACCGCCTCGTCACCGCCGAGGAGGGATGGCGTTTTATGGGCGTCGGCGCGGAGCTTTGCGCGACCGTGACGAAAGACGCCTTCGACTATCTCGATGCACCGCCGACGCGCGTGACCCAGGCCGACGTACCGCTGCCCTATGCAGGAAATCTCGAAGCGCTATCCCTTCCGGGCGCGGAGGATATTATCTCTGCCGCGAAAGCTGTCTGCTATCTATGATAAGTTTATCATATTCCAATTTTATTGAGAACAGGTTAGGAACATTTGAAAGGAGTTCCTTTATACCTGTCGTCATGCATTTTTCTACATTTCTTAAGCTGCTCACTCAATCAACCGCTGACAAAATTAGAGATCTAGAGCGATATGCGAGCCCGGGGGGCTTCGACTTTTACAGATCTTCTAGAGATGGAGTTGTTCACTATTGCGCTCACGGTCGAACTAGAATCGGCGTCGCGAGTGACATAAAGCAGACCGCTTCAGAAAATGGCGTTGAACACAATCTAGAGATTTTTGACCATGTTGCGAATTGGGTGGACAAGCAAAATGGCGAACTTTTCGCACCCAACCGAGGTGTGTGGAAATCACCTGGAGGAAACTTCTCTGTTCATATCGAACCGGAAATTGGAATTCAAACGAAGCAGGGACAAGATGTTGTAGCTGTTTATCCTCGCAAAGAACCAAGGCTCACACGTGACGTTGGAGGTGCCGGGGTAGTTCTGTTGTCTCAAGCATACAGAGCGGAAGAACACACACGATTTGGAATTCTGGATGCCTACGGTCAAAGGGTCACGAGGGCTAAAACCAACGTTTCCGAGGCAATTTTGCGGCGTGAAATAGAAACCATCGACTCCGAACTTCAAAGAATATTAGGTTAAGTATCGCTTATGCCAATTAACATCACCATGCCTGCACTATCGCCCACCATGGAAGAGGGCACGCTTGCTAAATGGCTGAAGGCGGAAGGGGATGAAATTCAATCCGGTGATCTCATCGCCGAGATCGAGACAGACAAGGCGACTATGGAAGTCGAAGCTGTGGACGAAGGCGTGCTCGCCAAGATCCTGATCCCGGAAGGCACTGAAGGTGTGAAGGTCAATGAGATCATCGCCGTGATTGCCGAAGAGGGTGAAGACGCAAGCGCCGTGGAAGCCGCGCCGCAAGGTGGTGGCGAAGTGCCGTTGCCGCAAAATGCGGATGAGGCTGAACCAGAGGGCGGCGGCGAGGTTCCGCTTCCTCAGGAGGAACAGGTCGAGACTGCTGGCGGTGAAGTGCCGTTTCCAGCGTCTGGTAAACTTGCATCAACGTCTTTGTCGGGCGACCGCATCAAGGCAAGTCCGCTCGCCAGGCGCATTGCAGGTTTGAAAGGCATCGATCTTTCCGCCCTCGCCGGAAAAGGCTCCGGACCCCACGGCCGCATCGTTAAGAAAGATGTCGAGAATTTCGAACCGTCGCGCGCGCTAGCAACGACAGGCGCAAGCGCTCCGGCAAGCCCGGATGGTTTGATACTGCCACAGGTTCTCGATGACCGCGTGTACGACCCTGAAAGCTATGAGTTGGTCCCATTGGATGGCATGCGGAAGACGGTGGCGAAGCGCCTGACCCAGAGCTTCATGCAGGTGCCGCATTTCCCGCTGACAATGGACCTGAAACTCGACAAGCTTCTCTCGGCACGGAAGAACGTCAATGCTGCAGCGCCGGAAGGCATCAAAGTCTCCGTCAACGACATGATCATCAAGGCCGCCGCGCTGGCACTTATGGACGAACCGGACTGTAATGCATCCTATACGGATGATGGCATCGCGTATCATCGCGGCGCGCATATCTCCGTTGCTGTCGCAATAGATGGTGGTCTGATCACGCCTGTTGTCCGTAACGCGCATCTTAAGGGCCTCGCCGAGATTTCCCATGAGATGAAAGACCTCGCAACACGAGCGCGCGAACGGAAACTCAAACCACAGGAATATATGGGCGGCACCTTCAGCCTCTCTAACCTCGGTATGTTCGGCATCAAGAATTTCGCCTCGATCATCAATCCACCGGAAGGCATGATCCTGTCCGTTGGTGCCGGAGAGAAGAAACCGATTGTCGGTGAAGGGGATGAGCTGACGGTAGCCACCATTATGAGCGTCACGCTGACCTGCGACCACCGCGTTATCGGCGGTGCAGAAGGGGCGAAATGGCTCGCAGCATTCAAACGTTATGTCGAGATGCCGGAGAGCATGTTACTTTGACGGAAACCTTCGAGAACAGGGACTACCCACTGCTGGCGGGAACGTGTCTTGTTCTCGGCGTTCCAGCTGCATTTTTTTCGCTATGGATGGACTGGCAACAAGTTAGTCAGGAACAGTTCAACGGGTTCTCATGCTCCGAGATTATTTCAACAGTAACGTTGAGCTCGCTCATAAAATTCGTCGGCGTTCTACTACTCGGTTACTATGCATTGCGTGTAATAATACAACTCGGCTGGCGAGACATAAAAGGTGAACCACTGGCGTTTAATCAGGTTTCGCACGCGGTTATAGGGCTCGTAGCCTCTGGAGTCATAATCACAACATCAAGTTTTGGGCCTGACGAAGATAACTTTAGAGAATCGGCAACTTACCAAAGCAAATGCTTGGAAAGGTAACTCATGGCTGAATCGAAATTTGACCTCATAGTCATCGGCTCCGGACCCGGAGGATACGTGACCGCGATCCGGGCGAGCCAGCTCGGCATGAAGACGGCGGTTGTTGAGCGCGCGGAACTCGGCGGTGTATGTCTGAACTGGGGCTGCATCCCCACTAAAGCGCTGCTCCGATCCGCAGAAGTCATGCACCTGGCCAAACATGCCACAGACTTCGGCTTGAAGGAGCTGAAGCCGGAGGTTGATCTCGAAGCAGTGGTAAAGCGGTCGCGAGGCGTTGCCGCTCAACTCTCTGGCGGCGTGAAGTTCCTCATGAAGAAGAACAAGATTACGGTGATCGAGGGCGATGCCCGGTTGGAAAAAGGCACGCCGGCTCCGAAAGTGATCGTAAAGGACAAGACGGACAAAGATGCGCCGTATACGGCCGAGCATGTGATCGTCGCCACAGGTGCCCGCGCGCGCAGCATTCCACAAGCTGGCTTGGAGCCCGACGGCAAATTTATCTGGACCTATCGGGAAGCGATGGTGCCGGACGTGATGCCGAAGAAGTTGCTGGTTATCGGGTCTGGAGCCATCGGTATCGAATTCGCAAGCTTCTATAATGAGATGGGCTCAGACGTAACCGTTGTCGAAGCGGTAGACCGAATCCTGCCTGTCGAGGATGAAGAGATCTCAGGCCTCGCCCGTAAGCAATTTGAAAAGCAAGGCATCAAGATCCATACCGGCGCTCAGGTGAAGGGCCTCACCAAGGGCAAAACCAGTGTCAAAGCAGAGGTCGATCTCGGCAATGGAAAAACCGAAACCGTAACCGCGGATCGCGTCATTCTGGCCATTGGCATTGTCGGGAATATCGAAGGCCTCGGCCTAGAAGATTTGGGCGTCAAAATCGACAGAACGCATGTGACCGTGGATGCATTCGGGCGCACCGGCGTGCCGGGCCTTTACGCCATTGGCGACATCACTGGTCCACCATGGCTCGCACATAAAGCCTCCCACGAGGGCGTGCTCTGTGTTGAAGGCATCCACGGTAAGAACGAAGCGCACCCGTTCGACGCTTCGAATGTGCCGGGATGCACATATTCTCATCCGCAGATTGCAAGTGTCGGACTCACCGAGGCCGCGGCGAAAGATGCTGGATACGACATTAAAGTCGGACGCTTCCCATTCGTTGGGAATGGAAAATCCATCGCGCTTGGTGCTGGCGACGGTCTAGTAAAAACGATCTTCGACAAAAAGACGGGGGAGTTACTAGGCGCACACATGATTGGTGCAGAAGTCACCGAACTCATTCAGGGGTATGTCATAGCGCGGGAAGGGGAACTCACAGAAGAAGATCTAATGCACACGATCTTCCCGCATCCGACCTTGTCAGAGATGATGCATGAAGCCGTGCTCGATGCAGAGGGCCGCGCGTTACATATCTAAAAGGCGTCTAGAGCTAAGCTTCGGTCAGTTGCTGTGCCATTTTTTGAACCGCGCCATAGTCAAGTTTGCCCGTCCCCAGAACTGGGATCTCATCGACGGTAATCACCTTCTTTGGAACAGCAAGCTCCGGAGTCCCGTGGTTTTGGCACCACGCCAGAATATCATCGCGGTTGGCGTCTTTTGAGTCAGACAATAGAATAATCTGCTCGCCTTTTCGTGGATCGGGAAGGGTCGCTGCAGCGTGCATA
Organism: Pseudomonadota bacterium; assembly: GCA_039033955.1. Classification (GTDB taxonomy): domain Bacteria; phylum Pseudomonadota; class Alphaproteobacteria; order Caulobacterales; family Hyphomonadaceae; genus CALLCD01. Next base: position 59,578 of record JBCCBQ010000003.1, on the reverse strand, counting down.
TTGTCAGGCCAAATCGCACTCGCACAATTTTCGACAACGGCAAGCGACACCATCTCTCCACCAATTTTAGCGAACCGTTTCACCCGCCCCATAATTCGAATGAAGCCCTCATCGTCGATGGCCACAATGTCTCCGGTATCGTGCCAGCCTTCCTGCGGCTTTTCGATCACCCCGGGATTAGATGGTCGCAAATAGCCGACCATGACATTTGGTCCACGAACTTTTAGTCGACCGCCCTCATCTATACCTTCGACGGGCACGAGCTCACTTTCCATGTCAGACATCAGGATGCCCACCGTCCCCGGCTTGTTCGCTTCCAGCTTGTTTGCTGCAACCACCGGTGCCGCTTCGGTCGCACCATACCCTTCGAGAATTTCGATGTTGAATTTCTTGCGCACAAGCTGCCGCGTCTCATCGCGTACGCGCTCTGCACCACATACCGCCAGACGCACACTATCGAGGTCGCCCTCTGAGCCCGCCCGCGTGTACTGAGAAATAAATGTGTCCGTCGCCAGCAAGATCGTAGACCCTGACTTCCGTATGCGTTTTGCGATCTCTTTTGGCTGCAATGGGCTAGGATGGCATATGGCTTTGACGCCTGCCGTTAAGGGCAAGACCGCGCCCATGGTCAGACCGAAGCAATGAAAAGTCGGAAGTGGATTGAAAACGGAGTCGGTTTCGTCACTAAGGCCGATGTGAGCACGCACCTGTTCAACATTCGCCAAGATGTTTTCGTGGCTGAGAACAACGCCCTTCGGCTCACCCTCCGTGCCCGACGTAAACAGAATCACTCCTGGTTTTTGATGATGGGGTGACCGGTGAAAGAAGCTAGGCAGATAGGGGCCAAGCGCACCTGCGATCTTGTCCTTCAGTGTCAGTTGCTCACGAACATCTTCAAGATGAACGATCTCGGCAGCGTCCTTAAGTTCCTCCATCAGAGGCTCAAGACCACCAAGCTCGATAAACTTATGAGCAGTAATGATGCGATTGACTTCAGCGGCCTTAAGCGCCGACTTTATGTTCCGGGCACCGGCGGTGAAGTTCAGCATCGCAGGTACTCGGCCGGTCGCGAGAACAGCGTAGAAAGCGATGATGGCTCCCGCACCCGTAGGCAGAAGAATGCCAACATTTTCGCCGCGTTGCGTACCTTTCTTCAGCGCGGAACCGAGAGCAAATGCGGCCCGGACAATCTCACTATAGGAGAGCTTTCGCTCATCGCCATCGACGACAGCTATCGAGCCACCGCCAAATTCTCTCTTCGCTTTCAAGAGTCCCGAAAACAGTCCCATATGGGACGCTTTTGGATTGTAAATCTTTGGCTGAAGGACGGCTACCTCGCTCATCGGAACGCCTCATTTCTGTTATTTCGCCTTGGCTCTAGTCTGTTTACCAAGTCACGACTACGCTTGATAGATGGTGATTCACTACTCATTTTGCGAGCTATGGCCCCACTGATCAATCACGGACATCCGCAAATAACGGCATCAGCTAATCAATTGGCCCCATGGTCGGACACCACAAATACTGGGATATCTTCGACATGACAGCCCATATCGAAGAGCTAATTGTACCCTACACGCCAGCACAGATGCTCAACTTGGTGTCGGACATAGAAACCTATCCGCGTTTTATCAAATGGGTGAAAGCACTACGCAAAAGTCGCCCGAGAGACGAAGGTGATGTGCATCACTGTATTGGAGAGGCCGTCGTTGGGTTCAAAGGGTTCACTGAGCAATTCGCAACAACAGTACAAACGGACAGATCAGCAATGACCGTCAAGGCGCGCCTTGTTCGTGGCCCGTTCCGAAAGCTTGAGAACGATTGGCACTTTGGTGAATTTGAAAATAACAGTACACGGATCACCTTTCGAATTGACTACCAATTCAGCAATCCAATTTTAAGTGCGCTGGCCTCGGCCAACAAAGAAGTCGCCGTTCGAAAAATCATGGACGCATTCGTCGATGAGGCGGCGCGGCGTTATAGTTCCACAAACGAACAGATTGATGGCTCGCCGCCGGTGGAGGACGCGGAACCCCAAAGCAGAGAAAAACCACCTACCGGCTAATTTGTTCCTGCAGCATGTTCAACGCGGCTTCGAGAGTCGCGATACGAACCTCTGATCGTCCGACATCACCGAATTGATAAAGCTCGTGCATAATCGCATGGTTTTCACGGGCGCAAGCGATATGCACAGTGCCAACAGGCTTCATGGGCGTGCCGCCGCCAGGGCCAGCTATACCGGTTATCGCGACGCTCAAATTAGCTCGACTTTCCTCTAGCGCACCTTCCGCCATCAATCGGGCAACAGCTTCCGATACAGCTCCGACATCTGCCAGAAGGTCACCGGGAACGTTCAGCACTTCCTGCTTCGCTCTGTTCGAGTACGTAACAAACCCTCGTTCAAAGACGTCAGATGATCCGGCAAGTTCGGTGAAAAGGCCCGCAAGCAGACCTCCAGTACAACTTTCCGCTGTTGCAATGCGGAGACGTTTCTGACGGGCGTCATCTGACACGAGCAAGGCGAGATTTATAAGGCGTTCGGAAAACATGGAGCGAGATTAGTCCACCTTTGCGATGGGCGTCAAAACGGCAACAGCTTGACCAGCGATCCCTTCCTGACGACCCGTGAATCCAAGCCCCTCGGATGTCGTTGCCTTTACGCTGACATCCTCAATTGGAAGCTTCAGAAGCTCTGCGGTGCGTTTACGCATGGCCGCGCGATGCGGCTTTATCTTCGGAACCTCGCAAATCAGCGTGATGTCTACGTTGGAAATCACGTAACCCGCGTCTTTTGCGAGGCTCTGTGCGTGTAATAGAAACTGACCGCTCTCAGCGTCTTTCCACTTCGGATCTGACGGGGGAAAGTGGGCACCAATATCACCAAGCGCGACTGCACCGAGCACAGCATCCGTCAGCGCGTGCCAGCCAATGTCTGCATCTGAATGGCCGACAAGCCCGTTGTCGTGAGGCACTTTTACGCCGCAAAGCACCACATGGTCGCCCGGACCAAACTTATGAACATCATAGCCGGTGCCGATGCGAGGAATGCTTGGGGTAGGGGATAACTGACGGTTTAGCATGTCGAAATCGCTCTCATAGGTAAGCTTGGCGAGGCGCGGATCACCATCGACCAGACGAATCTTTGCGCCGATCGCCTCCACAGCAGCAAGATCGTCCACGAGGTCGGTTTGTCCTTCGAGCGCATCACGGATACGCCCAAGGCGAAACGCCTGAGGTGTCTGAATGCTATGCAGGCGCGCTCTATCGACTGTCTGAAGAGATCCGGTATCGGAGACCCTTTTGAGGGCATCAGAGACTGCTAAAGCTGGTGCTGCTGCATCGGCCTCATCGAGCGCATCTAGAAGGCTGTTGATAGTTGCGTGTTGAAGTCCAGGCCGAGCCGCGTCGTGGATCAGCACTGGATTGTCTTCTGAAATACGCAAAGCTCGAAGTCCGGCCTGCACAGATTCAGTCCGCGTTTCACCTCCCGGTACGACATGAGCCTGCTCTCCGATTAGCTCGCGCATGTGTCCCAGGCTGTCTTTTGGGGCGACAACTACGATTTCGGCAATCCGATCGTGTTGTAAAAAGGCCTCAACGCTCCACGAAATGACATGCCTACCGAGCAGTCGACGGTATTGTTTTTCAACACCTGCACCCATGCGAGATCCCTGTCCCGCCGCGACTATTACAGCACCTGCCTGCATCATGCCGCTTACTTACGAGGTGCGATCGAATTATACCAGCCGTGTTGAAAGAGTTCGCATTTTCATTTCAACGGTCATAAATTGTGCATCGCAACATAACAGATAGGCAAGATGGCTGGAATTGCATTCTCGGAAACGCCACGTGTTTGGCTGGCGCCTATGTCTGGGGCGACGGATGCGCCTTTCCGCCGCCAAGCTGTGCGTTTTGGTGCCGAAGCGGTTGTTTCTGAGATGACTGCAAGTGAACAACTCGTCCAAGCCAGACCAGATGTGGTGCGCCGCGCCTGCCGACATGATGAAGGTTGCCCATGGATTGTGCAGCTTGCTGGACGCGATCCAAAACATATGGAAGCCGGTGCAGCGCTGCTTGCGCGCTCCGGCGTAGATCAAATCGACATCAATATGGGATGTCCTGCTCGCAAGGTGACCGGTGGTCTATCGGGCTCAGCCCTAATGCGACACCCTAAGCTAGCAAAAGAGATCATTGCTGCCACACTGAGTGGAGCAGGCAGCGTACCCGTATCTCTGAAGATGCGCTTGGGATGGGATCACACGCTGATGAACGCCCCGGAGATCGCGACATCGGCTGAAACGCTAGGTGTTATGATGCTGACGGTTCACGGTCGAACGCGTTGCCAGTTCTACAAAGGCACGGCGGACTGGGCGCGCATCCGCGAAACAGTTGATGCCGTATCAGTACCCGTTATCGCAAATGGTGATATCGCAACGACGGAAGATGCCAGACACGCGCTCGATCAATCCGGTGCATATGGCGTGATGATTGGGCGGGCTGCAATGGGGAGGCCGTGGCTGCCTGCTCAAATCTCATCGGAGCTAAATGGCGAGCCTTATACCGAACCTGCTCGGCGTGCCCGTCTGGCGTCCTTAGTCGAACATCTTCGCGACGCGGCAGATTTGTATGGTGAGCGTCTCGGCGTCCGCGTGACCCGCAAACACATCGCAGCGTCGATAACCGCAGCACCGCTTCTCCTCTCAGATGAAGAAAAGCGTACAGCGCAAAGTGCGATCTGCCGACTGGACGAGATTACAGACGTCATCGACGCGCTCGAACCTCTTTTTGACGACCAGCCGATGGAAAGGAGGGCCGCCTGATCATGGCAATTACAAACACGCTTTCAAATGCTCTCGATGCCGACATGTTTCCAACGGCGCTTATGCAACTCGATCACAGGCGGCGCGTGCAAGCTGTCAACTCCGAGGCTGAGTCCTTACTCCAAGTATCGAGGGAAGCGCTTCGCGGACGATCTCTCACAGACCTCTTGTACCACGATTGCGATTTGTTCGCGCTAATTGACCGAGCGGAAGAAACCGGGGGTCGTGTTACTTCGGCAGGACTTCGTCTCGATGGTCCTGGCGTATCTGCGAAGAACCGGACAGTGATTGTCGAGTATTCATCAGATCAACAGTTTGCAATTGCACTTATCGCTGGATCGGAGGCCGGACCCGCCGTGCCCGATGCTCCAGGGTTGGCAACCTTTGGTCGCATTCTGGGGCATGAGGTCAAAAACCCACTTGCAGGCATTAGCGGGGCGACACAGCTCCTTATCCGAAGTGCACGGGAAGATCAGACAGAGCTTCTGGATATGGTCTTGACCGAAAGCCGCCGGATAGAACGTCTGATCAACGAACTGTCAGCATTTGAGTTGTTCTCGGCTCCTCGTTGTGAGGTCACCAATGTTCATGCCGTGCTGGATAGAGTCATAAAGGCCGAGGAACTGGCACTTGGGTCAAACGTCACAATACGTCGCGTGTTCGACCCATCATTGCCGGAACTTTTCGCCGATGCCGACCATCTCCATGAGGCGCTGCAGAATTTGATTCGAAATGCAGGCCAGGCCATCACTGGGTCAGGACGAGCGGGCCAGATACGGGTGCTTACACGGTTTGCGATCGATCGCAGGATCAAGCGTCCAAAAGCCGGTCAAAGCGGACGAATGATGAAAATCGTCATTGAGGATAATGGTCCGGGCATTCCGGAGCGGGCGACGGAAAAGATCTTCAATATGTTCCATACAACAAAACCAAACGGCAGCGGTTTGGGGCTCACTGTTGCTAGCCAGGTCATTGCGGCGCACGACGGATCGATTGAGCTCGATAGCATGCCCGGACGCACACGCTTTTCCATCTATCTTCCTATTGCGGGGTGATACCTTATGTCGAAACCGACTGTTCTTGTCGCTGAAGATGACGCTAGCATTCGTACGATCATAAACCAGACCCTCACGGGCGAGGGATACGCCGTGCGAACAACAAGTTCTCCGGAAGCTCTTCAACGTTGGATAAGGAACGGGGAAGGGGATGTTGTCGTAACGGACGTTTATCTGGACGACGATCCAATCTTCGATTTGATGCCATCAATGCGACTTGAACGGCCTGAGCTGCCGATCATCGTAATGAGTGGTCAGAACACCATTCTGACCGCAGCATCCGCAGCAGAACACGGCGCTTTTGATTACCTGCCAAAGCCATTCGATATCGAGGCTCTATCGAACCTTGTTGCGCGAGCTTTGAAAAAACAGGTGAGCGGCAAACGCATCGATCGCCAGACTCGACAAGCAGAACAGGACGCTGTTCTCCCGCTGATCGGGCGCTCTGAGGCGATGCAGGAAGTTTATCGTGTGGTTTCGCGCGTGATGAATACCAACCTCACCGTACTCATCGAGGGAGAGGCGGGTGTCGGCAAAGAATTGACTGCGCGTGCCATTCACGATCTTGGCCAGAACAATCAGGCCTCCTTCATGCTTCTCGACCTCGATGGCCTAAGTACCGATGAGATGGCCGACGCGTTCGCTTCGATAAGGGAAGATGCTGGAGTTACAATTTATATTGATGAAGTCGCAGGACTATCATCCGACGCCCAAGCCCGCTTGGTTCGTCTGTTGCGGCGGCCGGGCCATGCAAGATTAATCGTCTCGACCAGTCAGGACCTTGACGCATTGGTGCTGGAGGGATCGTTTCGAAGGGACCTGTTCTATCGATTAAACGTCATTCGATTGACGCTTCCACCACTGCGCGATCGGCGCGAGGACCTGCCAGACCTCGCTCAAGCGTTTCTTGTCAGAGCAAGAGACCAGGGATTGCCTGCGAAAAGGTTTGACCAAGCGGCGCTAGACCTGATGGCGGCTTATGAGTGGCCTGGCAACGTTCGCGAACTAGAGAATGTAATACTTCGACTATCCGCACTGAGCCCTGATACAGCGATCTCCGCAAAGGACGTCGAAGCCGCCATGCGTCACGACATGACGCGAGCAGCCCCGGCATCAGAGGGCTTGGAACCGGAGATCGAACAAGTCCTGAAACGCTTTGTCATGCCAGACCTCATGGCAGCTGACCCAGACGACCAGAATAGGATTTACCACGCCGTCCTGGAACAGGTCGAACGCCCACTGATAACGCTCGCTTTATCGATCACGTCTGGCAACAAAGTTAAGGCGGCCAGTATACTGGGGCTGAACCGCAACACGCTTCGCGCAAAAATAAATGCACTAGGTTTTGCAGAAGACTAATTGACCACACGAAAAGTGTGTCCCAAAGTCCGCACCTGTGGCTTTTTGGCTACATCCGTAGGTGTTCGCGAGTGTAGATTTGCCTTATTTTGACGGAATAGCGGCGTCGAGATCCAATTACAGCCTGTTTCAGGTCGTCTTTGTCGTTGCTGCGCTTATCGCGCTTTTTCTCACTTTTTATACAATTTTCAGCGTTGATCCAACGCAGCCTTTCTCGGGTTTGATGCCTTGGCTGATAGGCGTCAACTTCATCTTGATAGCCGCTCTGGCCGTCCTACTCGTTCGGCGATATTTGAACCTGCAGCGGGATCGAACGATTGAGGAAGGCAACCGACTGGTTCGCCGTTTCATGCTGCTCTTCGGATTGTCTTCGGTTCTACCCGCTACAATCGTCGCAATCGTACTAGGAGCCACCATCACCAAAGGGCTTGATACGTGGTTCAGCAACAGGATCGGGACCATTGTCGAAGAAACCGCTGAATTGTCGCGGGACGGGTTGGACGCCGCAAGCGCCGAGATAGCCGCGAGAGCGAGGTCGGTATCAGGCGTTATTGATTTTCCCGATACTGCTTTGGGGCTCCGCAATAATCCGGCGCTGTTCGCCGAGGCGCTTGGACTTGAAGCGTTGGTTTGGGGCTTTCGGGCGGCCTTTATCGTAAGTAGCCAGGGCGACGCGACGCTCACCGCCAAAGTGGAGCAGCCGCTTGAGTTTGTTCCGCCAACCGAAGCTGCGAGGACCGAGGCAGATCAAGGGCTTGTCGGTCAAACACTTTATGAAGGCCTCGGCCTTATCTCCGCGACCATAAGTCTGGAAAACATGCCGGGGACTTATCTTCATCTGCTCACAGAGGTTAATCCAGACACGCTTAGCCGCCTGAGAACTGCGGAATCAGCGCTCACGCAGTATAGGCAGGCGGAAACCGTCAGTGGCCGCCTTCAGACGTTTTTTGTGATCGGATACGCGCAGATCATCGCATTGGCCGTATTGCTTTTCGGACGTCTCGGCCTCGAGGCCGGCAACCAGATTGCACGTCCCATCGGTCGCCTCGCGAATGCTGCCCGAGCCGTAAGTGATGGCGACTTTACAACACGTGTCGCACCTCCTCGAAATGACGATGAGATTGATGCCCTGACCAACTCATTCAATACCATGACGGCGCAGCTAGGCTCACAGAGAGAGGCGCTTGAAACAGCGCGTACCGAGTCCGAAGATCGCCGACAGTTCCTTGAAACGCTGCTAGCCGAGGTAAGCGCCGGCGTCATTCGAACAGACGCCAGCATGACCATCGTTCTTGCGAATCCCTCTGCAGAAGCCCTTATCGGAAAGGGTGATTTGCAGGGACGCACGCTGCATGAAGCTGTGCCCGAGTTTCGCCCCCACGCCCACAAGGCGGTTCGTGACGGCGGAACCGATGACGCGTCGTTAGAGCTCAGTCTTGGGGGAAGCATTCGATATATACGGCTGCGCAGCGTCGCTGATGATGATGGCGGCTGCGTTCTTACCTTTGACGATGCAACGCGCATTGTGACCGCCCAACGTCATATGGCTTGGCGCGATGTAGCGCGCCGGATCGCCCACGAAATTAAAAACCCGCTGACGCCCATCCAATTGGCAGCAGAGCGCCTCAGTAGACGCTACGGCAAAGCTCTCGGCGAACAAGATGACGTTTTCGAGCGAAGCCTGGAAACGATCACGCGACAAGTCGCTGATATCGGTCGCATGGTGGAGTCGTTCTCCAACTTCGCCAAAATGCCAAAACCTCAAATCGAGCAATTCAATCTGTCCGAGATGCTGAAAGAGACAGCCTTCGCAAGGGGAATGGTCACACCTGACATTTCTATAAATGTCCACGGACCGGAGAACGACGTGCACTATCTCGGCGATGAGCGCCTGTTGGATCAGGCCATCGGCAATCTTCTTAAAAATGCGGCAGAAGCGATACTTGCCGTGCCGGAGGAAACGGAAATCCAGGGGCAGATTGATATCGGCCTGAAACAAATCGGTGAAAAGATCGAAATTGAGATTCAGGACAACGGCCCCGGCTTTCCGATAGAGGATCGGGACCGATTCCTGGAACCATATATGACGACGCGTGAAAGAGGATCGGGCTTAGGGCTCGCAATTGTAAGTCGGGTGATGATGGATCATGGCGGCTCGATCTCACTCCATGATCGAAACGACGGGCTGAAGGGGGGGTGCGTGCGCATCGTGCTGCCCATAGTCGACCGCGACGACGAGTCGAGCGGAAGCACAGCGAAAGACGAACGAACGACCAGTAGGGAGCTTGCATAATGCCTGGCGACATTCTCATCGTTGATGACGAGCCTGATATCCGCGAACTGATCGGCGGAGTGCTGGAGGATGATGGTTATAAAACTCGCATGGCCGCTACAGCCGAGGCCGCCCTTGTCGAGGTCCGGAACCGCGCTCCCTCACTCGTCATTCTAGACGTCTGGCTCCAGGGGAGCGGGATGGATGGTTTGGCAGTTCTTCAGTACCTGAAATCGATCGATCCCTTGCTTCCAGTCATCGTAATCAGCGGTCACGGGAACATCGAAACGGCAGTCGCCGCTATTCGCCGTGGGGCCTACGACTTCATCGAAAAACCATTCAAGAGCGACAAGCTGATCCTTTTGATCGAACGCGCACTTGAGGCGACAAGATTAAAGAGAGAAAACGCCGCTCTAAAGTCCAAAGCAGGACTGAACGAGCAATGGATCGGATCAAGCGCGCCAGCCCAAGGCCTACGAAACGCCATTGAGAAAGTTGCGCCGACCAATTCCCGCGTTTTGATCACGGGTCCGGCCGGTGCAGGAAAGGAACTCGCGGCGAAGCTTATTCATGAAAGCTCGGCAAGATCTGATGGACCGTTCCTGGCAGTAAACGCGGCAAGCATCTCTCCAGATCAAATGGAGCACGCTCTGTTCGGTGAAGAAACCGCGGACGGTACACCGAAACGTATTGGGCTTTTCGAGAAGGCTCACGGAGGGACACTACTTCTCGACGAAATTGCCGATATGCCGCGCGGCACACAGAACAAAATTCTTCGTGTGCTAACAGATCAACGGTTTCAGCGGGTTGGCGGACAGTCAGACGTCGTTGTTGATGTGAGGGTGATTTCAGCAACGACGAAGGATCTTGAGCGAGAAATAGAAGCGGGACGCTTTCGAGAAGATCTTTACTATCGCCTGAACGTCGTACCGCTACAGGTTCCCTCTCTTGCTCAAAGGCGGGGTGATATCACTGAATTAGTTGAATATTTCTCAGAAAATATTGGAGACTCTTCCGGTTTGCAGCCGAGACCATTTTCCAGCGAAGCGATCGCGTTTCTCCAGTCTATGGAGTGGCCGGGGAACATTCGCCAGCTTCGAAACATCGTAGAACGGATTATGATCCTGTCACCGTCAGATAATCCAAGACCTGTGAGCGTCGATGAACTGCCCAAGGAGCGCGATGCACTCTCAAGGACGGCGAACTCATCTGGTTCTGCAGAACTGGTCGGCCTGTCGCTTCGGGACGCCCGCGAGCAGTTCGAGCGAGAGTACTTAGCCCTTCAAATCACTCGATTTAATGGCAATATATCTCGGACGGCTGAGTTCATCGGGATGGAGAGGTCTGCCTTGCACAGAAAATTAAAGGCTCTTGGCTTACAGTCTTCCCAAGTTCGTCAAGGCGGCTGATTCGCCCCCTGTTGGGCAGAGGAAACGACACTAATGCGCGTTCTGATATGTGGAGCCGGCCGAGTTGGCCAAGGCATCGCCCGCCGTCTTGCAGAAGAGAAGCACAGCATCACTATTGTTGATGCGAACCCCGAGCTTGTGGATATCATATCAACTGATCTCGATGTGCGGGGCGTGGTCGGCCATGCAGCTTATCCGGATACACTTAGATCAGCCGGTGTAGAAGAATGCGAGATGATCATTGCCGTTACGGCCCACGACGAAGTCAACATGGTCATCTGCCAGATCGCTCACACACTATTCAGCGTCGGCACCAAGATCGCCCGGGTTCGCGCCCAATCATATCTGAAAAAGAGCGCCGGGGATCTGTTCTCGCGTGGCGGCCTACCGATCGACGTTGTGATCTCACCGGAGGTTGCCGTTGGTGATGCCATTCTTCAACGCATCAAGTCGCCAGGTGCTCTGACAAGCGCAAGTTTCGCCAGAGATCGACTAAAACTTCTCGGCTTTGACGTAGAACCTGACAGTCCATTTATGGGCACAGCACTTGATCAGATCGATGGGCTATTTCCAGATGTCGAAGCACGCGTTGTCGGTATCGGGCGAGGGGACGTTGTATTCTCACCGCGTTCCAATGATCGCCTCCAGGTCGAAGACCGTGCATACCTCGCGGTCCGGGAAGACGAAGCTGCGAAACTGACGGAAGTTTTCACCCACAACAATAAAGAGCTACGACACCTCGTCATCATCGGTGGAGGAAATATCGGAGCCTACCTCGCCAAGAAAATCGAGAAAGAAACCTCGATACGTGTTCGGCTGGTAGAAGCCAATCCACAACGCGCCGAAGCTGCCGTGATGCAACTCAAGCGAACAATTGTTATTCAAGGGGACGGCCTAGATACAGAAATTCTTGAGGAAGCAGGCATTAAGGGAGCGGACTTCGTTGTTGCGCTGACAAGTGACGACAAGACTAATCTCCTAATTTGCAATCTGGCCAAGCGCGCCGGGGCGGCGAACGCGCTTGCGCTCGTGAACGACGTAAACCTTGCGGCTCTCAGCGGTGACTTGCGCGTTGACATGGTGCTTGATCCGAGAGCGCTGACAGTGTCCCAAATCCTTCAGGAGATACGGCGCGGCCGCATTCTGAAATTACATTCGATTGAGGACGGAAAGGCCGAAGCGGTAGAGGGCGTTGTTCTGGATAGCTCGAACCTGATCGGGAATGCGCTTGGGTATGATGATTTGCCGGAAGGAATTACCGCAGCCGCTTACGTGCGTGGAGATGAGGTCATTTTCCCGAACGGATCCACAAGCATCACGTCAGACGATCGCGTCATTTTGTTCTACGAACGTCATATGACCCGGAAAGTGGAGCAATACTTCCGGATTCGACCGGAATTTTTCTAGGCCAAATCTGCGCTGGTCATGAATCATCTGTCCGTCATACGGTTCACGGCGTTCCTCGGCATATGCCTAAGCGCTGCAATGTTCCTGATGGTGCTAGTTGCTCTAGCAAACGGGGAAGGTGCGCAAGCTATTGCATTTGTTGCTGGCGCATTGATCACAGCAGCAATCTCCAGCGCTATTTTTGCTTGGACAGATAAGCCAAAATCACCGGCGAGAGTAAACGACGCCCTGGCCGTCGTAATTATGTGGTGTCTTCTTGCGCCTATACCTGCCGCAATTCCTTTTTTTATCGGCACGCCCGAGACAAGCTTTGTTGTTGCTATTCACGAAGCAGCGTCCTGCCTTACGACAACTGGGCATAGTGTCATCAATTTGGGCGATTCTGGCTGGCCGGCGTCTCTGCTTGTTTGGCGGGGCGTTCTACACCTCTTTGGGTTGATGTTCAGCTTGGTAACAACGGCATCCGTCTTCGCAGCAATCGGTTCTGCTGGCCCCGGCGTTCACCGCTCAGTTCTATTCACGATTCCAGATGCAAGCTTCTTCGAGTCCACGCCCAGAGTGGCAAGACTTGTAGCAGCCTTCAGCGCGGGCCTCATTCTGATACTCTTTTCGCTGCTGGTGATAGCCGGGATGACGGGTGTTCAAGCTCTCGAGCGCGCGATTAGTATTGCGTCCACAGGCTTGGTCGACCCAAGGCAAAGCGCTGGCCTTGCGCCAGGGTGGCTGCAATCATTGATAATGTTCGTCGGGCTTTTTTTCGCAACGGCGGGAATGTACGTGATGATGGATCTTACGCCGTCCCGAATTCGAAACATAACATTCGATCCAGAACTAACGGCGCTCGGCGCACTCATAGTCTTCATCGCTATTCTTGCATATGTTGCAGGATTGACCTTGTTTGGAAGTGTCGGCTGGGCACTCTCCGCTCTTTCAACATCGGGAGTGCCGATCTGGGTTGATCGACCGACAGCGCTGGCAACAGTCCCCATAGCACTGATTATCCTTCCAACGATGATAGGAGGCGCTGCGCTTTCGACTGCGGGCGGCATAAAACTCGCGCGCATCATCATTCTCGTACGGCGCGCCGGACAGGAATTCGCCCGCCTTGGATATCAACGCTCCATCGTAGCTTTACGATACAGAAACCGTCACCAGAAGGAGCGCGCTGTACTCGGCGTTTGGGTCTATCTGATCGCTTATCTCGGAGCAGCTACCGCAATATTCATTATGTTGAGCCTCCAGGGTGATGATTTCACCGCCGCCTTCACCAATGCAGTCGGGGCTATCTCTAATTCTGGCTGGATTATTTCCGTTCTACCTACCGCCACGATAACCGAGCATTTTGTACTCATCGGTGCCATGATCCTTGGCAGATTAGAGGTCATTGCGCTTCTACCAGCCTTGTCCCCAGCTTTTTGGCGAAAATAGCCTGTATTTCTTTCTCGTATTAACCTAAATGCGGGGCTTGTAGCGAGAAGCGCTTGTGTGCAAACGATAATAAATCGCACAAGCACGGTCAGGAGTTAAAAATGGCTGCCGAAAAGAAGCAGAACTTACAAGACACTTTTCTGAATGCGGTGCGCAAGGCTCGGACGCCTTTAACCGTGTACACCACCAATGGGGTAAAATTGCAGGGCTCCGTCAGCTGGTTTGACAATTTTTGTGTCCTGTTGCGCAGCGAGGGCCGCGCCCCGCAATTAGTTTACAAACACGCGATCTCGACCATAGCACCCAATGCACCGGTACAATTGTTCGATGAGGAGTCGGCCGCTGCTGCCGAAACCGGTTGAACAACTCTCTGATCGATAGACGACCGCCGGTCGAACGCGCCGGCATTTCTATACCTTGGTTTTCTCCAATCGATCGGCCGACGGAAGCCAGGGTCGAGGAAACATCTGGCCTCGCAGAAGCGTTAGGCTGCGAGCTTAGCTTTGTAACAACAGAGCAAGTTCGCAAAGCATCACCTTCACACCTGCTGACTGGAGGCGTCCTCAACCGGATAAAAGAGGATCTGGAAGCTGCCGAGGCAAGCCTCTTCGTACTGGATGGAGCCCTGACACCCGTTCAGCAGCGCAATCTTGAAAAGCGGCTTGGCGTCAAAGTCATAGATAGAACCGGACTTATCCTCGAAATCTTCGGTCTTCGAGCTCGAACAAAAGCTGGGCAGCTCCAGGTCGAACTCGCACGGCAACTATATGAACGCTCACGCCTTGTTCGGACGTGGACCCACCTTGAACGCCAGCGGGGCGGAAACGGCTTCCTGTCTGGACCTGGGGAAACACAGCTCGAAGCTGACAAACGGATGCTCGACACGAAGATACGTCGCCTTCGAGAAGACCTCGAGGATGTCCGCCGAACCCGCTATCAGCAACGCAGGTCCCGTATACGATCGGGCATCCCGGTGGTGGCACTCGTGGGCTACACCAATGCGGGCAAATCAACCTTGTTTAATCGTCTTTCCGGAGCTGATGTGCTGGCCAAGGACATGCCATTTGCGACACTCGACCCCACAACCCGCCGCGTCAGTCTTCCGGATATTGGCGACATCGCGTTGACGGATACCGTTGGTTTCATCTCCGATCTACCGACGCACCTCATAGAGTCTTTCCAGGCGACGTTGGAAGAGGCGATGGAAGCCGATGTCCTCATACATGTTCGAGATCGTTCAAGTCCTGTCGACGGATCCCAGAAAGCTGATGTTGAGAGGGTTTTGGATCAATTACAGGCAGGTTTCGGGCAGGAACTACCGCCAATGATCGAGGTCTGGAACAAATCAGATCAGCTGGCACCAGATCACATTGCCAGACTTCGCGCACAAACGAGAGATGCGCGCGAAATGCCGTCTGTGGTGGTATCAGCCCTAACGGGAGACGGCATCGATGAGCTGATCGAAACCATCCAGACCCACCTTCGCCGCGCGTCCCACGACATTGAAGTCCAGTTACGACCGGAAGACGGTGCCGCGCGTGCCTGGTTGTATGCCAATGGCGAGGTCCAACAAGAATCCGTCTGCGAGCAATTGGGGACCGCAACCCTCAATATTCGACTTCCTGCTGACAGGCGCGGTCAATTTGAAGCCTCGTTTCCGGACGTCGCAGAACGAGAGCGCCAAAACTAGAGAACCTTCTCGTCTGCCAATCTAAAGATCCTCAAATAACTGTTGTGTACGCTGTAGCACCGTAGCAGAACTCCAATCTTGAACATGGCAAATTGTGTCCGGTGAAGTTCGGATGTTTGGAGGGGATCGGATGAACAATATCATTAGATATGCCTTGGTCGGTATCGTTGCTGTCCTTGTTCTGCTCAGCGCGGGGCTATTTTTTTGGCTGCAGAGCACTCTGCCTGACTACGAAAAGACACTGCGAAGCGAGAACCTCGGACACGATGTGACAATCGTTCGCGATGAACACGGCGTGCCCCACATTACCGCAACCACATTTGAGGATGCAGCTTTCGCGATGGGCTATGTCCAGGCGCAGGACCGTCTCTGGCAAATGGAAATGATGCGTCGGGCCGTCAATGGACGGACAGCTGAGGTCATGGGGAAAGATCTGCTGAGCACAGACCTTGCCTATAGGGTTCACTCTGCCTTGCCAAAGGTCGCTGCGAAGACGATCCCACGGATCGATCCAGATATTCAGATGATATTCCAGGCCTTTGCAGACGGCGTAAACCTGGCGATCGAAACTGGTGAAGCAACGTCTTCTCCTGAATGGTCATTGTTGGGCGTGCCGACTGAGCCTTGGACTGCCAGCGACTCGAACAATTTCATGACAATCAACTCGGAGACCGCGACCGATGGCGGTAACGAACTCTTCTTGATGGAAATCCAAAACGAGTTGTCTGAAACATCCGCCAAACTTGTATTGCGCGAACTACCGCCCGAATTCCCGACACTATATCGAGATTTTCGCCCGGAACCTGAGGAGACATCCGAGGAAGCATCACCGGTAGGTGTGCCTGAAGCGGAGAAAACAGACGGAACAAATTTCTTTGTCGTTGGGCCGACAAGGACGAACACCGGCATGCCAATACTGGCAGTAGACCCGCATTTACCCACACACGCCCCAGCACCAGTATACCCTCTAACGATTACGCTCCCGGATGATTTTATCGCTGGTGCGGCATGGGTTGGGTCGCCATCCATTCCGTTCGGTCAGAACAGCCACATCGCATGGGGCATGACCCATCTGTATGCTGACACTTTTGATTATATCGTGGAGCGGATCGATCCGGAGAAACCGGACAACTACCTCACAACTGATGGCTCGGTTCCCTTCGAAATAGAAGAAGTCTCTATCCCCGTAAAAGATGCCGCCGACGAAATTATTACCATCCGAAGCACGCACAACGGCATTGTCGTCAGTGATCCAATTGGTGACAATGTATCACCGGACTCGATAGGTCTGTCTGAAGAGTTTGCGCTGATCGAAGAGAAGTTCGGCCCGGGTCATGTAGTCGTGCGCAAACACGTGGCCGTCGAAGTTGGTCAAACGACCATGCAGTCAATTGTAAAAATGAGCCGCGCCCATTCATGGGATGAATTCCGCGACGCGCTCAGAGACTACGAGTGGACCAATAACGTCGTCTTCGCGGATATTGAGGGCAATATCGGCGTGCAAATGGCGGCGAGGCTCCCAGATCGGAAGAAGGTGAATGACTGGGATGGACAACGCCTCGCGCGGGGTTGGTTGGGTGAGGGCGAGTGGGCGGGTTACATACCGTTCGACGACCTTCCTTACATATTCAATCCGGACAATGGCTGGATAGCCGACTCCAACAGTAGAGCGGCCGACGCATCCATTCCCTTCAGAGTTTCCGACAATTACTCCCCACCGTGGAGAGTCGTCCGATCCTATGAGATGTTGGAAGCCGAAGACCAGCATGACATGTCTTCGATCGCCAGCATTCAGACAGACACTCAATCCGCACAGGCTGAGTATCTTCTGCAGCGGCTATCAAAATTTCCCATGCGCACAGACCGCGCAAGGTCGGCTTTGGAACTGCTGGCGGCCTGGGACTACGAAATGTCTCCGGAACAAGCCGAACCGCTGATCTACTCGACGATTGAATTGGCTCTCCAGCAGGAAATCGTGAATCCGAATGCAGGACCGGCAGCGGGCACATACCCAAATGTGTTCCGAATCGCGAATGCTCTCGAGAATGAATCTGACTGGTGCGATCGTGCCTCGACTGATGAAACAGAAACCTGCGCAGACATCGTGAACATCGCCGTTGAACTCGCGCTTGATGCACTCGAAAGAGAACACGGATCAAACATGGAGAACTGGGCATGGAAAGACGAGCATGTCGCCGAGTTTCCAGCCTTCTTCTCCTGGTCTTATGTACCGGTCTTGGATGATTTGACACGGACCCGGATCATAACGCCGGGAGGCGACAACACTCTCAACCAAGCGGCAGCAGACCGGTCATCCAGGCCAGATGATATGCTTTCTGAGCTCGAATTTATTCAGGGCAGCGGCGGCACCTACCGGCTTGTTGCGGATCTTTCCAGTCCCAAAAATTCGATCATGTCATTCGCACCGGGAATTTCTGGCAACGCCTATTCGCAGTACTGGGATAATATGGCGGAGAGTTGGGCTGCGAAGCAATATGTCCCTCTCTTACCAACCTCCGATACAGCGGGGCAGACAACAACCATTTATGCAAGCAAGGACTAACGGATACTCAATCGTCTCGTTCGTCTCGTTTGACAGATTGCCAATAGCTTTCTTGCTCATCCAGACTGAGCGCGGAGAAGTCTTTGCCTTCCTTTTCTGCCAAGGCTTCCATACTCCGAAACCGCCGATCAAACTTTTGATTGGTTCTGCGAAGAGCCGCCTCTGGGTCAACGTCTAGCCGTCGTGCGAGGTTCGCACACACGAAGAGGATATCTCCCAATTCGTCTTCGATGCTGTCGGCATCACCCTCGGCCATGGCCGTTTTCAGCTCGGCCACTTCTTCTTCCAGTTTTTCGAATATGGGCTCCGGCGTTGCCCAGTCAAAGCCAGTTCTAGCGGCCCGTTTCTGAAGCTTTTCGGCGCGGAGAAGAGCGGGCAGGGCAAGTGCGACGCCATCTAAGGCACTAGTCGTATCGCTAGACGTTCGCTTTGCGGCTCGTTCTTCAGCTTTTTGCTCTTCCCAAGCTATGGTCTGCGCATCGCTATCGCGTCCGTCACTACCCTCGAAGACATGAGGATGACGCCTGATCATCTTGTCGTTGATGGTCCTTGCAACATCGTGCACCGAAAAGTGCCCGGCTTCCGTCGCCATCTGGCTATGAAACACAACTTGCAGCAGCAGATCACCGAGCTCCTCTCGCAGCTCTTCCATGTCGCCTTTCTGGATCGCATCCAGAACCTCGTACGCCTCTTCAATCGTGTAGGGGGCGATAGTCGAGAAATCCTGTTCCACGTCCCACGGGCAGCCCGTGGCGGGATCTCTCAACCGACGCATAATCTCGATAAGCGTCTCGAGCTCTGAGGACTTTTCTAAATCGGCCGGTCGGCTCATCTTGCCTTGTCCTTATCCCATATAGCGCCATAGCGTCTTGGTTGCCGCTTTTTCCACTCGCCTCGATGATAGGCATCGGAGACCATCACCGGTACAACTGATGACGCCTCAGCAAATACCATTTGCTCCAGCGTCACATCTACCTTGCCCCAGGAACACGCTTCTTTCAGCGTCGAGGATGAGCACGCACCGTCACGAACATCCGCTACCGTTACCTGAACAGCGTATTTGTGCATCTCCACATCGTCGTGGCCGAGAATTTCCGCACAAACCACAGTATCCTGCGCAAAGTTCTTCGGCACGCCGCCGCCCACCATAAAGAGGCCTGTTGCCCCCGCCTGGATTTTTATTTCGGTCAGCTCTCGGAAATCGGCAACGCTGTCGATTGTTAGATAAGGTTTGCCCGCCTTCATTCTTTCAACCTGGTGCTTCACAAGCCCGAAGCCGGCAGAGGAATCCGAGAAGGCAGGGCAGAAGATGGGCACATCTCGCTCAAAGCACTCCTGCACGAGCGATCCATCTTTCTTCGCATGTCCGTCAGAGAGCCAACGCCCCATCTCGCGAATAAATGCGCGTGACGAATAAGCCTTTGCTTCTAACCCGCCGGCAATCTCGAACAGCGCCTGATCCGTCGCCTGAAGGTCTTCCTCGTCGATATAAGTGTCGTAGATACGATCGACGTACAGATCTCTCAGTGTCCGATCATCTGGCACCTCTAGAGCCCGATAATGGCGAAAACCTAGCGCTTCAAAGAAGTCCATATCTACGATGGAAGCGCCAGTGGCGACGATTGCATCGACCATATTGTGACGGACCATATCCCTCCACACATGCATACAACCCCCAGCAGATGTCGACCCGGCAAGCGTCAGTATGATCGCGCAGTCAGTGTCCTCGATCGCGGCGCTTAGAATGCGCGCTGCCCGAGCGGCATCTCTCGATGTAAAACTCATCTTCTCCCAGGCATCGATTAGACTGCGCCCGTCAAAGCTCGCAATATCGATATGTTCCACCGGCTGGCTGAGAAGTTCTGCCTTGCGGTTCGTCGTATCAGGCATTTAGTTCAGCTCCTTACGTCCGGTCGGCGGTTAGACGAGCGCGCGGGCGGCGTCAATTATGCGCCGAGTTTCCTCCCATAGGTCGAGTTCACCCAACCGGCTCATGGGCACAAAGACCGCGTCAGCAGCATCATCACCAGCCACCGGCTCTCCGGAACTCCAGCGCGCTGCATAATCGCAAAGCAGGTAGTGACGCGTTACGTCCCCCGAACGCCGTGACGTAAATATACCGTCGACCACATCAACAAGCCCACAGAGCTCGGCATTAATACCGGTTTCCTCCTTCAACTCTCGAAGAGCTGCATCCTCTGCTCGCTCACCGAACTCAATGCGCCCACCCGGCAGCGACCACGCGCCGGACATTGGTGGTTGGCCTCTTCGTATAAGGAGCACGTCTTCACCGCGAAAGCAGACCACACCAACGGCAGGAATAATCGATTTAGAATGAGTCATTTTTAATAATTTGGCTGCCTTATACATCTGGTCTCAGCGAGAGATTCAGGTCACATTCGCCTTGTTCACGCCACATTTGTCAAAAGGGCAATTAACTACGGTGTGGCACGAGAGGACATGGCAATAATCGTAGATCGGCTGAAGCGGGCAGGGCTGTTAATGGCCTTCGTCTTGCTGATTACCTGGCCGCTGATTGGCCTGGTCGTCACGCATCAACTGACTGGCGGATAAACCGTACGCAGGCTGCACCATAGTTACGTTCGTCCAGCAAAACCCAACCATCTAAATCGATATCCTCACCCTGCGCGGTCTCGATTATCAGCGCGGCTTCGAGCGTCAACCAGCCGCCACTCCGTAATCCCTCAAGCGTCGGCCCGACCAAACCCTTTTCATAGGGCGGATCTATAAAGATGATATCAAACGGGTCGCGATCGTCCGGCCTATCGCCAAGAGCATCAGCCATTCGCTTCTGCACCAGCACCGGTTCTTCTAGGCCCATGTCTGTCGCATTACTTCGGATAACGCGCCGTGCCGAATTGGCCATCTCTATAAAGAGACAAAAAGATGCGCCTCGAGATAAAGCCTCAAGGCCAAGCGCTCCCGACCCTGCGAACGCATCGATCACACGCGCGCCAGCAAGATCCGGAGCCCAATCTGCATGTGACAGTATGTTAAATATCGCTTCGCGAGCGCGATCAGACGTTGGGCGAGTATTCCGACCCGTCGGCGTCGCTATGCGACGACCCTTGAATTTTCCGCCTACGATCCGCATGAACGCTCGCCTAGCACTCAATAAACGGAATGGAACCCCCAAAGTGACCGCCGCCCCGCCCGAGACAATCGAAAAACCATCTCCCATGCAACGGGCTATGCAGCTGGCGCGAGAAGCTGCTGTTGCCGGGGAGGTCCCTGTTGGAGCGGTTGTTGTCGACCCGGAAACCGAAACCATTATTGGGGAAGGTGCCAATCAACCCATTTCCGAGCACGACCCAACTGCCCATGCCGAGATCGTTGCGATACGGGCCGCCGCCTTACATCGCCAGAATTATCGGCTTATGGGAACGCACCTCTACGTGACACTCGAACCTTGCGTGATGTGCGCAGGTGCAATCAGCATGGCACGTATCTCCAAAGTCATTTTTGCGGCCAGCGACAAGAAAGGAGGTGCCATCATTCACGGGCCCAGATTCTTCGAGCAGCCGACGTGCCACTGGCGTCCGGATGTCGAGCAGGACACTGCCAACGCAGACGAAGCGAGTAGAATGCTACGCGAGTTTTTTGCAAGCCGGCGGGGCTAGTCATATCCAGCCATATCCGATGGCAGCTCTCACAAAATAAATAATACCAATCACGGTCACGAGCCCCTTTACCCAGCTGCGGAAGCCGTCATCCTTCATTCTGTCGAGAATGCCCTTGCCAAGGGCGGTGCCCGTCATCGCCATTGGTATCGCGATACCAAGCAACCAAACTGGCGGAAACAGAACCTCTGCACCTCTAGATACCATGATCAGTGGTGCGCTCCAGAAGATAATCTTGATAATATGAGACACAGCCTGCGTGGATGACTTCGTCGCCACGATCTGTTGACGTGTCATCTCCGTCCGCACGAAGAAAATATCGAGCAGCGGCCCCGCCACACCTGCAAGCGTATTCATGGCCTGCACGATGACACCCGTGAGTTCTGCCTGCATGGGTCTCTGAATATCGAGGTCCAGCCAACGCCGCGGCATCCAGACAGCGATCGGCACAAGACCAAGGATGAAGTAGACCGCCAGCTTGTCCGGACGCCAGACAATTAGAAACAGCAGCGAGACCCCAATGACAGCTCCCAACATATAACGCCAGAACACACGCCAATCGATGTCGGCGCGAAGTAGATAAGCTCGCCAGCCATTTGCGACCATCATGATCGCACCATGAGTGATCATGGCTGTCGCAACCGGAACAAGCGCGACCAGAACCCCCATCAGGATCATGCCGCCTGCCATCCCGAATATGCCAGAAATGAAGGACGAGGCGAGGGTGGTTGCGATGATCAGAAGGCCTGTGACAAAGCTCATGATGCGTCTGTTAGACTGAGTCTCGCTTGAAACTCTCGATTTTGCCGATGGCGCGCTATAGAGCATCCCAATGACAAAAAAGACTATCGGGCCGTGGGAGGTCCACAGCACCCGAACCGATCACGAAAATCCATGGCTCAGAGTGGAAACGAGCGACGTCACCCATCCCGACGGCTCTCCCGGCATTTATGGCGTTGTTCGGCTGGCCAATCTCGCGACAGGCGTTCTCCCCATCGACGACGAAGGACATACATGGCTCGTCGGGCAGCATCGCTTTGCCTTCGATTCCTACAGCTGGGAGCTACCAGAGGGCGGTGGAGAAAAGGGTGTTGATCCGCAAATCTCCGCTGCGCGCGAGCTTAAGGAGGAAACGGGCCTGATCGCTGAGAACTACCTGCCACTCGGGCAATGGCAGCTCTCCAACTCAGTAACCGATGAGGTCGCCTACGGATATCTTGCTTGGGATCTAACGCCAGGAGACGCCGCTCCCGAACCGAGCGAAGCGCTGGCCGTAGAACGCGTACCATTCTCTGAACTCCTGAAACGTATTCGCTCCGGGGAAATCACGGACGCCTTCACACATCTAATGGTTTTCGCAGCCATCGATAAGGCTGCTGAGGGCCAAGTGCCGCGCAAAATCGCTGAACATCTTCTGGCCGATTGACGCTACGTCGCACCGGATTCTGCCTTCACGGCCTGCAATCAGTATTCTACAGTACATTTTGACAAAATATGCCGCTGAGCAGGGAGAGCCGCCATGAATTTCGAGTACACCGCCAAGACGCAGGAATGGATCGACCGCGTTTCAGCCTTTATGGACGAGTATGTCTATCCGAATGTGGAGACCTATGATCGTCAGCACGAAGAAGCTGAAGACCGCTGGACCATCCCGCCGATCATTGAAGAGCTGAAAGAGAAGGCGAAAGCTGAGGGGCTTTGGAACATGTTCCTACCCCCAAACGCTGACCATGATGATGGCATTTACCAGGGAGCTGGTCTCAATAATGCCGAGTACGCCCCCCTGGCAGAGATCATGGGCCGCGTAGGCTGGGCCTCTGAGGTCTTCAACTGCTCTGCGCCTGACACAGGCAATATGGAAGTCTTCCACCGCTACGGCACGCCGGAGCAAAAAGAGCGTTGGATGAAACCTCTTCTTGAGGGAAAAATCCGCTCCGCTTTCCTCATGACCGAGCCACTCGTTGCATCCTCGGACGCGACGAACGTTCAGACGCGTATTGAGCGCGACGGCGACGAGTATGTCATCAATGGCCGCAAATGGTGGTCGTCAGGCGTCGGCGATCCGCGCTGCGAAGTCGCTATCGTCATGGGCAAAACCGATCCAGATGCAGAACGCCATAAACAGCAGAGCCAGATCCTGGTTCCGCTCGACACGCCAGGTATCAAGATACTGCGCATGCTGCCCGTATTCGGATACGACGACGCCCCACACGGCCACGCCGAAGTGCTTCTTGAGAATGTCCGCGTACCGGCTTCAAACATGCTGCTCGGTGAGGGCAGGGGCTTTGAAATCGCTCAAGGCCGCCTCGGGCCGGGCCGCATTCACCACTGCATGCGGACGATCGGCGCTGCTGAGGTTGCGCTTGAGAAGATGTGCAAGCGCCTGCTGAGTCGTGAAGCCTTCGGCAAGAAGATCGGTGAACACTCCGTATGGGAACAGCGTATTGGCTGGGCGCGCACAAATATTGAGATGACCCGCCTGCTTACCCTGAAAGCCGCCCACATGATGGATACTGTTGGCAACAAGGAAGCGCGCAACGAGATCGCCATGATCAAAGTGGCTGCGCCGACCATGGCCCTCGACATCATTGACGACGCCATGCAGGCCCATGGCGGAGCGGGCGTAACAAGCGACTTTGGTCTTGCCCGCGCCTATGCCAGCATCCGCACACTGCGCTTTGCCGATGGTCCGGACGAAGTGCACTGCCGCTCGATCGCCCGTCAGGAGTTCAAGAAACACCGCGACGCGCACTATCCAACGCACGCTCTCGCAGCCGAGTAGTTTAAGCCGATAACACTCCGCCAAGCCGCATCATCACGTTAAACCGATGATGCGGCTGGAGTTCTCGTCAACCAAGAGGGGTATCCGGTTTTGAAGTATTTCGGATATGGCGCAGCCGGCCTAGTCGCACTCCTGGCTTTAATCTGGTGGGCGATTGGCCCCGATTATCGAGCTGCGCTTCGTGATATGCCCGAGGGCGGCGACGTCTTCGCCTTCACACTCAGCCAGCGCGACATAGCCTTCCGAATGCTCGATGCAGCTCCATGGATCATGCGCGCCCGCGATATTCCTGCCGGTGGTGACGTAAAGGAGTTGCCGGAAGGCGAGCCTCTGCAAATCGATCTCGATATGGACGCCTACTTTGAGGAGCAGCGTGCTTCAGCCTTGATCGTAATCCATAACGGCAAAATCCGATACGAAAAGTACGGGCTCGACTTCCGCCCGAACAAACGCTGGACCAGCTTTTCCGTCGGCAAATCCCTAACCTCAACGCTCGCCGGTGCCGCACTTCACGATGGCTACATAGAAAGCCTCGATGACCCGGTCACCAAATACGTCCCGGAGTTCATCGGTACGGCCTATGACGGCCCCACCGTGGAGCATATTCTGAAGATGACCTCGGGCGTCGATTGGGATGAAGACTACGGCGATCCAGACTCCGATGTTCGATCGTTAAACGACCATGTGCCGGAAGACGGAGTGCCTCAACTCATAAGCTATCTAAGCAAGCTCGGCCGGCGCGCTGAGCCCGGAGAGCAGTTTTACTACAATAGCTCGGAGACAGGCCTTATTGGCCTCATCGTCAGCCGCGCCGTTGATCGCCCCCTGGCGGACTATCTCTCCGAGACCATTTGGCGTCCCTACGGCATGCAACAAAAGGCCACCTGGATGATCGACCCGGACGGCGCTGAACTCGCCGGTTGCTGCATTCAGGCGACCCCGAGAGACTTCGCCCGCTTTGGCCTGTTCGTGCTCGACGAAATGACTGGCAACCCATCAGGGGAAATACCCGAAGGCTGGTTTGACACCGCCGGTGCCCAGCTGATCGAAGATACAGGGGAGCCCGACTGGGGCTACGGTTATCAGTGGTGGACCTTCGCAGACGGCTCATTCACAGCCGATGGCGTATTCGGCCAGGCGATCTTCGTTGATCCAAACCGAAACCTGGTGATCGCATCGAACAGCAGCTGGACGAGCCCAATCGGTCGCGACGATGGCGAGTTCGAGAAACGGGATGACTTCTGGGCTGCTGTGAAGGTGGCCATCGACAGGGAAAATGCGCTGACGCAGTAAAGCCTGTAAGCGGTGCTTTTCAGGGCCGCATATGGAATTCGAAGCCAATCGCGCCAGCGAGCAACTGCGGTTGTAGAATACGTCGGCAGCAACCCCGCCATATCTTCTTTCTGGTGATCTCGAAGACACTATCCGCTGGATATGGGGTGAAGCCGCAACGCTGGCATTAGATGACGTTCTGAGTAGGATGCTACTTGCCGTCAGTTTGAGGTTATGAAGGCTAACCGCATGAGAAATTTTGTAATTATTGGTGTTGGGCTGATCCTTGCCTTGCTGGTATATCTGGTTTTCTGGCCCTCCACCATTCAGCCCGTAGCTTGGTCACCGACCCCGGCAAGACCTCTTGACGGCGCTCTTGCTCCAAATAATGCGCTTGCGGACGCTGAGTTGATTGATCTCGGCGACGTGCGGGGACCGGAGGATATTGCGTACCTCGAGAAAGACGGAGAATTGATGCTTTACGCATCGACCAGAGAAGGCTTCATCCTTGAGATAAATCCAGCTACGCAAGATGTGAGACAGTTTGCTGAAACGGGGGGAAACCCTCTAGGTTTGGCATTTGATGCTCAAGGCAATCTCATTGTGGGTGATTCCTCGTTTGGGTTGCTGTCGGTGTCACCTGAAGGTGATGTAAGCGTCCTTACAAATACGGTCGATGGTCAGCCTATACATTTCGCCGACGATATGGATTTCGGGGCGGACGGCACCATCTATTTTTCGGATGCAACTGTTAAATTTGGCGATGATGAACGCTTCGAACATTCTGATGGAGCGGCGCTAGAAATCTTGGAGCACGGTCGCACAGGGCGGATATTGGCATACAATCCCGAAACACGGTCCACGCAGGTATTTTTTGACGAGTTGTCTTTTCCCAACGGAGTCGCAACCGCCCATGACGGTCAGTCTATCCTCGTTGCAGAAACCGGCGAGTATCGGGTCGTGCGGATTTATATCGACGGCCCCCTTAAAGGCACCTTGGAGGATGTCGTTACGGGCCTCCCTGGATTTCCAGACAACGTTGATCGGGGGCCGATCCTGCCTGATGGAACACCTACCTATTATATGGGTTTGGCAGCGCTTCGAATTCCGGCACTCGATCAGTATGCAGAGTGGCCGCTGATCCGAAAGATAGCCTCGCGGTTACCTGAAATTCAACGTTCTGGTGACGCCGCCAAGGGGTATGGATTTATTATCCAGTTCACGGAACAGGGCGAAATAATAGACAGTTGGCAAGATGAAGAGGGACGTTTTCCTGAAACAACTGGCGCTGTGTTGCCAGGCGATGGCTTTCTCTACATCACGAATATTGAGTCGCCATTTATACCGCGAATTCCCTACGATTAGCGCGCTGAGATCGTATGCCTCGGGGAACCTGTTTGTTCAAAGAAAAGCGTCAGACAGCATCACTCAGTGACCGCATTGCTCGCCCGCGTTCCGAGGTCCGAGTAAAACCGTAATAGATATCCGTCGGGATCCGCGACGACGAATTGTCTGTTGCCGGGTTCGAACTCGAGTTGGAGATACCACCGATCCTCTAGATCAACGACGAATTCGAACCCTGCAGAAATCACCCGCTGATACAGTTCGTCGATATCGGCGACACGTATTTGAAGATTTACACCGCGACCAAAAGGTGGGGACATCTCGGCCGTCATAAACTTTCGGCTGGCGCTATCTAGCTCCTCCAGCATGAGGTGCGCGCTTTCGCGCTCAAGATATGCAAAGCCCTCAGCCTCCCGCCGAAACAGAACATTGAAACCGAGGATATCCCCGTAAAAACCGAGCGATCTGTTCAAGTCCGTGACGTAGAGTTCCGGCACCAGTGCGGGAGGATCGGCAAGGGACTTCGTCATAACGAGTTCGATCTATCCCCGCGAAACACCCACCGCGCCAAAAGTGGGTGTCAAAACGCCAAAAATTGAGGGTCAAAACTCATCTAATTGTCGCGCCGGAAGAGCCCGCCAAGGGCTTCGCGCGCCGCATCCTCGACAGCGTCTTCGATTCTCTCCTCCGGGCTAGCCTGAGTGTCTTCATCTTCATCATCATTGTCGGAATCGTCACCGCGATTTGACCCACCCAGAATGCCGGACAGCGCTCCGCCGACCTCGCCGCCTAGAGAATCCGTAAGGCGATCAATTTGTTGGCCTGCCAACGCCTGCGTTAGAGCCCGCGTGTCTGGAACGATCGATGGGCTTGTCCAACTGCCGGACACACGCAGCGGAATCGGCAAGCCATTCAGCTGAATGTCAGACAATTGTCCGGCTCCAGATGTGTCCGCTGCGAACTGCAGACCCATATTCAGGGTCTGCTCACCGAGATTTATGATACCATCACCACTTGCGCTGACAGCCGAATTGATCAGGTCCAAGGCGCGGATATCCGCGACACCATCGCGTATGCTCAGCAGCGTGTCGAACGACGCAAAGTCCGTCTGATCAGATGGAGAAATACCGAGACTAAGATTGCCTGAGGCAAGCGTCTCCCGAAGGTTGCCAGTCGTTCTGAACAATTGGCCGAGATTGAACCCTTTCAGCGCTCCATCTGCCAAATTGGCTGATAGCTCGCCATCAAGATCGTTCATGATGTCGTAAATGCTGGCCCCAGCGCTCGTGATATCAAGCGAGAACTGACCGTTGCCGGACAAGCGATCAAGCCCGGCGAGCGTTTGCATCAGTTCTTCCATTAAGATGCTATCGCCCGTCAGCGCCATTGACAGGCTGGGCACCGTGCGCGCAGCATTTACGCCGAGCGTGCCGGACCATCTACCGCCAAATGTCGTGAGCTGTGCGATGTCGGCGGTCAGCTGCCCGTTGTTCAGTTGTGCGCGAATGTCCGCATCCTGAAGCGTGACCTTATCGATCTTTATCGACGGGCTGGTAATGGAGATGTCGGCATCCGCCGCCGTCAAACTATCAAGCGCCAAAGGGGTTTTGCTCCATCCCGGCGGCTGATTTTCCGGGGCAGGGCCCATAAAGGGCGTTAGGTCTAGCGAAGATGTCGCCAATGTTCCTGTTAGTTTCGGGCGAGCGCCAGAAAGGTCGGCTCCGATCCGCCCATCAGCTGTTGTGTCATCAAAGGCAAGACTGAAATCCTCTATCGAGACGTTCTGGAAAGTGCCAGTGGTACGGCCGCTCAGACTGAAGTTGCGCAGGGTATCTCCAGGCGTCAGTTCCACGGTGAGCGCCGTAAGAAGCGCTCTCAAATCATCGCTCGTGATCGACAGGTCGCCGTCGACCGCGCCGTCGCCGCCAAGACCAACATCGCCTGCAAAACTCACGCGGAGATCGTCGCTATCCGTTGCAAGCTCATCGAACCGGATCGCCAAAGCGCTCAAGGCTCCCGACAGGCTTCCCGCCGCCTGAAGGCCACCGATAACATCAAGCGGTACCGGCAAAGTCGCTGGATCCAGGCCGGCGTTCACCGCCAGCGCCGTCAGATCGGGAACCGAAACACTGAAATCACCCTCAGCCGTCTGCGCCTCGCCCAGTGTGACACTACCATCATAGGCAATGTCGGCGTAATCAGTTGTGAACACTAAAGCCGCCTCAGCCGCTTCCCCCGAAATCAAGGCATTAGGCGTTGTCAGATCGAGATTGATGCCGAAAAGGTCACCGTCAAACAGACCGCTGGATTTCAGCTCCAGCCGACTGGAAAACGACTCTGCCCGCGCTTCCAGATTGAAATCCGTGATCTCGAACGCTTCACCGGAAACCGCATCTTTGAAGGTCAGCGTCGTATTTACGACGCGCGCCTGATCGAACCCCGCATTGATCTCTCCGCCTTCAGGAGCAGGGGCACCCGGCTCGGTCTCAGGAACAGCATCAGGATTGGCAAACACCCAGTTTGTCCGGCCGTCCTCGAGGCGTTGCAACGCTATATCAGCGTCCACAAGGGCGAGCTCCTGCACCTGCACACGCCCGGTCAGCAACGGTACCCACTTTACAGATGCGCGCAGCTCCCCCGCCTCAATCATATGTTGGCGATCGAATCCTTCAGGGTTTGCCACCGTGACGTCTGAAACGCTCGCAGCAATGCGAGGAAAGAACGACAATCCAATGGGGCCTTCCAGTGTAACCTCCCGGCCAAGCGCGCTTTCCGCGGCGCTCTGGATCTGACCTCGATAAACCGACTTTGGGGTCAATAGAGCGACGGCCACGGCCACGATGATGGCGAGCAGAAAGACAGCGGGCAGTAAGATGAGCAGGCGACGCATTCTCGATCCTCGCTTTGTGTTCAAACATCCCTAGCATTAGCGGCGTCCATATGAATATCACTTGAAGGTGATTTTGTGTCCCCGTGGCGCTTGACCCGCTCTTCGCGCTTGATTAGACGAGCAGGCTATCTTGATCACCAAGATTTATGCGCGGGTGTAGCTCAGCTGGTTAGAGTGCCGGCCTGTCACGCCGGAGGTCGCGGGTTCGAGCCCCGTCACTCGCGCCACTTAATGCGCCTTCGAGCTTGATTGACGCTCGCAGGCAATAAAGCAGCTCCCTTAGAGGCATTAAGCGCAAATCACTTAAACAGCGCTTCACACCCGGTCCCAGAAAGGATCGCTTGCACCTGTCCACGAATATGGCTTGACAGCGCTGAATGATGGTCTCGGAGCCATCCAAGGCATTTAGCTTGATACTTGAAAACAGGTTGCGTCCAGGATCGGCCATCAATCTCTGTTTCAAACGTGTCCTCACCAGTCAAAACAGCCTGCGCATTCGCTATCATTGCCGGCGCATAGGTGCGACCGATCTCACTTAACAGCGGCGACAGTGCATTCGTCGCCTCACCTACAGAAAACCAGTCCGCTGTGTTTGGTTTGAGACCCGAAAGATCTTCCATCAGGTCGACCCACGCCCGAACGCGCATCGATGTTTCACTGGTCAACTTCGCAGATGTCGGTTCCACGACAGCAAGCTGGGTTAGCTGACCGTATAAGGCGAAGTCAGCCGAGGAGGGGCGAGCACCAAGGACAAACCCTCGTTGGGAGATTAGAGTATCTAGAATACCTACTAAGCGCGCATATGATGTCTCGATCGTCTGAGCCGTTGTTGGATTTGAGCCAACAACATAAAGTCGCTCTATCTGTCGCTTCGCGAAATAGTCGGCGAACTGTTTGGCGGATGTTTGTGAAGCCGTGTTTGTATTCCAGTACACGAGAAGCGGAGCGGCATTCCTCCAGTCCGCCTCGTGCGCCCACCGAAAGTGAAACATCGCTTTGGTGAGCCATTCATCAGCGTAGTCTTCGATAAGCTCATTCAAAAATCGCAAGAGGGG
Organism: Pseudomonadota bacterium; assembly: GCA_039033955.1. Lineage (GTDB taxonomy): Bacteria > Pseudomonadota > Alphaproteobacteria > Caulobacterales > Hyphomonadaceae > CALLCD01. The sequence continues at coordinate 28,591 of JBCCBQ010000003.1, read as the reverse complement.
GTCGTCGGGAATAATCTTCCGACCATCATAGTCATCTTCCAATCGACGGATAATCGGTGTCGAGTCGGTGACGGCCTTAAGCTCCCCATTCTCGTCAGGAAAATAGAACGTGGGAAGTAGACGAACCTTAGGATCCGGATATTCGTCCGGAACACTATCTGCGCCCCAATAGACTGAGAATGGAATATGCCGATATCGAAGGACACCGATCATCTTGCGAGTGTAGGGCGACCCTGGAGCGCCACTCAACTCCAAACGACGTTCACTCACCATTAGCGCAGCCCTTCGAGATTAGACCATCACAAATGGGTTTTAGGGAGTCAATTCTCGCTAGCGCACGGTTGCTATTTCACTAGTTCAAGCACCATCGCCAAGGTAACAATCAATACACCGTTGGTCTGAATGCGGTTTATCGATAATACGAACCCGAAACCACAGTCTCTTGAAAAGGCTGAACCCATAACCAGCGTCAAACTGGCTGACTAATATGAATTATCTACGTTTCTATCTCTGCGCTTGCTTGTTGGCTTTTATGCCATTCACAGCCTCGGCATGTGATGACAACGACGAAGACGGATTAGACGTTGCGCTGGTTCTCAGCGGGGGAGGGGCATTCACAAGCACTCAGGTCGGCGCGATGACCCTCATAGAGGAACTTGGTATACCTATCCACTGCGTACTTGGAACGAGCATGGGTAGCGTTACTGGGGCTATGTATGTCAGCGGCTACAGTGCCGCAGATATCGCAGAGATATACAAAAACCGCGACTGGGCGGCCATTTTCCGCGGCGGTACGCGCCGGGATGAAAAGCCGTATCTTCAGAAAGAGAACGAAGACCAATACTTCTCCGACTATGTCGCAGGATTGGGTGCAGAAGGGGTGAAGCTGCCCGGCGGCTTTGGCGACATGAGTGGACTGCAGGCCGAGTTCCGCAGCATTTTCTCACATTTACCGAACGATATCGATTTCACGACCGCACTTCGAGTACCGTACCGTGCGGTGGCTATGGATCTATCGACTGGAGACGCAAAAGCATTCATGGACGGCGATCTGGTCCAAACCATACTCGCGAGCATGGCCGTTCCGGGTGTCTTTCCGCCGCGAGCGATAGATGGCCGATTGTACGTGGACGGTGGAATGGCTTCGCAACTCCCCGTGCGTCTGGCCAAAGAAATGGGGGCAGATATTGTCATCGCCCTGGACACAACTGTCGCCCCACCGGAACTCACTGGCTCACAGTCTATTGCATCAACATCGCAGCAAATCATCCGTATCACCGTTTACCGAAACTGGCTGGATGACGTCGCACATCTGACCGACGAGGATCTTTTGATCCAGCCGAGCCTGGATGGACTGACGACTGCAAGTTTCAATCGAACAGACGTGGGACTACAGTCGGGCCGTGACGCTGCTGAAGCATTCCGCGAAGAGCTTCTCGCCATCAAGGCAAAGGCTGCTGCGCCAAGCGAAAGAACATTGAACCCTGACCGGCCTTTCAAAACGGGAGATGATCTTGTTCTCGTGAATGCGTCGCCAGTTGGTGACGGGATTATTCTCGACCGGCTTGATTATAAACCTGGCGATATTGATCAGGACGAAACAATTGATGCACGCCTTCGCAATCTTGGATCTTTCGGAGCATTCGGTGAAGTTGACCTCTCTAGAAGCCAAAACGGACCGCTTCTTCGGGTGTCGCCACGATCACTCGGGCGAAATCTTCTACAGGCAGGCCTGCGTGCATCCACAACATTCGACGGCGACGCACAGTATGCTTTGCTAGGTCGAATATCGAGAAGGCCGATCAATCAGTTCGGTGGAGAGGCAAGTCTCTCGGTAGAAGTCGGGACGGACTTTGGCCTTACGGCTCAGTACTACCAACCGTTCGGCGGTAGCGGTCGTTTCTTCGCCATACCGGTTTTATCCTATCGCGGTGAAGAGATTCTCTTTGATCTAGGCGATACGCGTCTTGCGGAGTTCTTTGAGCAGCGAGGAGACTTTCGACTACGCCTCGGACGTGAACTCGGTGACTGGGGCATTATTTCAATTGAGAGCGTCGTAACAGTTGGCCGTATTGAACCGCAGATATCGATTGCTCCTGATGTATTTGTTGCAAACAATTTCGAGCAGGGCGGCCTTGGTGTGTTTTTTGGTGCAGACACTCTTAACAGGTCCGCCTGGCCCACAAGCGGTTATAGGCTTTTAACGTCTGTCGAGACTCTCTTCGATTTCGATGGCGGCGACGATACCGAAAAATTCAACTTGTTCGGCACGACAGCTTTCGAGCTGGGTCCCATAGGCATACAGCTCCGCGCGCAATTCGAAAGCGTTCAACAAATCGACGATGAACCAGTGGAAATACTCGATCTAGGGGGCTTCAGACGACTCTCAGCCTTCACCGAAAGCTCATTGCCCAACAATGAGTACATTCTAGCAACGGCAGAAGCGTTCCATAGACTGACAGGCACGGAAGCGATCATAAGCTTTCCGATATATGTGGGTGGCACATTCGAGTACGCGAATGCTGAGTTTGATATTTTCGAACAAGGGCAGAACGAGGATTTCTTCTCCGCATCCTTGTACTTAGGCGCTGAGACGATACTGGGACCAGCGTTTCTGGGAACAGGTTTCAGTGATGATGGAGAGTTCTCATTGTTCCTGCACTTCGGAAGGGCCTTTTAGAGGCCAAGCTCCGAGAGGTTCATCGTTGCCGCATTGTAGCTGGCCGCGGCCAAACGACCGTTAAGCTCGGCGCGGATTGCCCGTATACGTGCATCTGCGGCGCGTTCTTCACGGACGTTTACAAGGAAAAAGTCACTGGCCCCCAAACCAAAACGCCGCCGCTCAGCCTCAACCATAATTTCCGCTTGCGACACCTCCCCACTTGCGAGGTTCGCCAATTTCAAAGCGGCATCCAGATTTGTGAGGATATTTCCAAGCTCTACCGTAATTTGATCCTCAGTACGCCTTTCACGCAGTTGAGCGGCGCGCAACTCTGCCTCTGCCCGTTGCAGTCTTCCTCGAGCATCGCGCCTTTGCAGAGGAACGGAGAACCGAAAACCAATTATGGTGTCGGTCGAGTCCCGTGACTCTCCACCTTCTGCGATAGCACCAACGTCACGAGACACTTCGACATTCAGATCGAGATTGGGGCGCAGATCATTCTCGCCCAATTGAACCTTGTTTCGTGCCCGCTCCATCGCTACGCGGAGGCTGCGCAGCTCTGGTCGGGAGTCGAGCACGTCGCTCGTATCCGTTTCTACGATCGTCGCCAGATCATCCAGTGACCCTAATTGCTCCGGCGACGGAAGGCGCTCTAGTCCGGGGACAATCAAATTGCCCGACGGATCTCGAAGAAAAAATGAGAGGGCGTTGCTGGCAACAGTGAAATTTCGCTCCGCTTCAGTTACCAAAATCTCGCGTCGTATGATGTTCTGCAAGTTCTCGGTCACCGCGATATCGGGTTGCGCACCGCGCCGGACCTGTTCTTCCAGGCCCTCCGCACGATCTTGCGCAATCTTCAGCAGATCACGATAGATCCGTAACTCGTTTCCAAAAGCAAACCACCGCCAATACGCATTCAATACCTGCTGCTGAACACCCACCTGCGTCAAAGTTACTTCGAGGTTTGCCTGCGCTGAAGCGAGCCTTGCGTCTTCAACACGAAACCGCCTCTGATCGATTGAGCGATTGCGTAGCAATGAGAAGAGAGCGCCAACTTTGAACTCACCACCAGTGTTGGTGAAGTTGATATCCTCATAGATTGGAAACGTCCCGTCAGATATTCGATATCCACCATAGACCTGCGCACCGAGTGGGCGCAGGTTCTGACGTAATTCCGTATTGACCACGCCACCTGTCCAGAACCCGGTTACGCGGTCAAAACCATCTGCATTGAAAACAAGGTCAAAAGCACCCTCAGCCGCCAGCTGATCACCGCGCGCAGCAGCCTCTCTAGCCAAGCTTTCAAGAATATCTGGAAAACTGGTGGCCGAACTTTGAAGTACCTCGTCTGGTAACAGAGGAACCGCAACTTCCGTCCCCGAGATGACACCGTCAGACTGAGCGAGCGCTGGCAAGAACAGCGCTGCTTTGAACAGTGCTAGCAACGCCAAAGGCAGACATCTCATCTATTGTTGGCTCCGTCAGTCGCAGCGACTTGCTGTGACAACTCAGGTGGGAAGTTATTGAGTTGCCGCCACAGCTCATACCCCACGGGAACCGTTTCTAAAAGAACCCAGGCCCGAACGGTCGCTCCAAATCGAACATAGCGCTCTTCAGGCCAAGGGTTGACGTCGTCTGTGTCCTCGGAAATCAGAACACGAAATCTGCCGCCAGGTTGCGCGGACGGATCAACAGCTGTCACGATCCCACCAAAAGTACCGACCGCAACCGACGGCCATCCGCTAAACTGAACCGCTGGCCAGCCTTCAAATTGAATGCGCGCCTTCGCCCCCATCTGCACAAGCGCTATATCTCGTCCGTCGACAAATATTTCGACAACACGCTCAGGTGCTTCTGGGACAAACGTTGCGAGTATGTCCCCAGCGTTGACATAGGTGGCAGCATCACCAGCGTTCACACTGAGTATCACACCATCACGGGGTGCGGTGACGAGTTGAACGGATTGACGAGACAAGTTCACATCGACGCGATTTAGATTTGCCGCAGCCTCTGCAACTCGCCCTCGAAACTCTTCTACGCGGATCTGTGCTTGCTCGTAATCTCGACGCGCAGCTAACCCGCTTTCAAAGAGTTCTCTCATACGATCAAGGTCGATTTCAGCTGTTGCAAGACCCGTCCGAGCGGCTCGCAGCTGCACACCAACCTGTTCACGCTCAGCCTCCAGTCGTTCAATGAGTTGAGGATCGTTGTCCACGATACGGACAATAGAGTCCCCTTGGCTTACCACACTGCCATCACGGACAAACCACTCTTCAATCCGTCCCGAGACAAAAGCATTGATATCCTGTTGGCGGTCATTCGGGTTGAGCGCAGTGACGACGCCGGAACCCGCCGTTGTTTGCACCCAAGGTGCATAGATAAGAAAACATACCACTCCGATGATCGCCACAGTAAGCAATACCGACACAGCGCGCATTATACGCGGCGTTTTCATCGCGGAGAGTGTCTTAAAGTGAGCGATGTGCTTGTCGCGGAACGGCATATCAGTTCTCACCAATAAGATTGATTTGCTGCTGACCCAGAAGCCGAGGCGAAGCAGGGCGCTGCGGATGTGTTCCGTGGGCGGCAAGGCAGAAATCTTCAAACGTATCGAAGAAACGCTGCCGACTATTCTCCATATAAAGGAATGCATCGAAGCCGAGATCGACACGACGATTGGAGAAATAGATCACAGTCGTATCAGACCGATCCCGCAATTCTTCTATTGCCGAAGCCAGATGTTCTTGTTCTAGCAAATCGAAGAGCTGATTGAGCACCAAAATACGTGGACGCGCGATCAAAGCACTTGCCAGCTTCAGACGGAGCGTCTCACTCGTCGACAGCGGCCAACCGGTCATCGCGATCTTCGTATCCAGCCCCTCGGGCAGGCTGGCAATAGACGCTGACAGGCCAACGGTCTCAAGTGCAGCCACCATTCGTTCCGCAGCACTGTCGGAACAAGACATACGCAGATATTCGCGAATGGTCATGCTGACAAAGCTCGACCTGTCCAGCACAAGAATGCTCTGACGCAAATGATAGACATCCAGGTCCATCAGATCGATGCCACCCAGTGTTGCAAAACCACCCTCCGGAAGAGCGTGTCGTTCAATAATGTCAGTAAAGAGCCTTTGGACACCGTGATTGCTTGCAGAAGCCAACACCGAACCACCGCTTGGTATCTCGAGATGCAAAACAGCCGGACGACCTCGAGCCTCGCCCCTCAAACCACTGAACTCAAGTGCATTTCCTTTTACGCGGACAGGTTCTTCGTCGATTGGCTGCTCCTGCTCAACGTCATGGAAGAGCGATAGTTCGTCAATCGCGGCACAGAGATCGTAAAAGTAGACGAGGTAGGTTCCTAACTGCGATACGCCAAAAAAGGCAGCTGACAGGACCAACTCAGCCGCCACAAGCTGGCCCAGCGTGAGCTGACTTTGAATAACCAACCACCCACCAAGCCCAAGTAATACGGCACTGGCACCGGCATATATGAAGAGGAATGACAGCGTTTGGGCGAAGTGGCGGCGAAAGTGCCGTTTGTGCTCACCAATGTAGGCACCGGTATATTCGTCGGTTGTGTCCATAGCGTAGGCGATGCGGCGCTCGGATTTAAAGAAGCCGTTCGAGGCACCAATTGCCTCAAGCCAAGCTGCTGTCTGGTGTTTAGCGTGAGATAGATCAACAGCTGAACGGATCGCACTTGCGCCCCAGATGCCCCAGATCGCCCAGATCAGTCCCACGAGTATGAGATTAAAAAGTAAGAATAGGGGATGGTAGAGGGAAACGAGCACAAAGCCGACGCCTGCCTGCAAGATCACAGTGAAACCGCCGATAAAGAGTACAGGCACCGCTTTTTGAACAACAACAATGTCAAAGTAGCGATTGAACAGTGCAGCTCGCGAACTGTCATCAAAAAATGGATTCTGCGCATAAATCGACCGAACCGTCATTTCAGCGACCATCCGCGCGTAGAAACGGCGGCCAAAGAGCTCCATCAGATGGACACGCAAGGCATTCAGGAGCCCAGATACAGCCAGCAGCGCGAATAACGTCGCCGACAAAACAATGAGCGGTGTTGTAAGCGCAGTATTGGCGACCGTATTGATCAACATCTGAACTGAGATCGGCGTTGCCAGAGACAGCAGACTGATCCCTATTCCGTAAATCACAGCCAGCCAGTAAAAGTTTCTCTCGGGTGAGAGAATGCGGAAGAAGGTCCGGAAGAACTTCATCAGCGACAATCTAGGCGAGTTAGAGTCGGGATTATCCATCATTGAATTTGATATAAGTCGAAAATTGAAAAAGATAGTGAATGCGCCGTCAGAGCTAGAAGGGTGCAGAGTATACTCTGACGGCGCATTCCTACGTGCTAGGGAAGGATTCACACGCAGTAAAATCTATGACACTTCGTGGCCATGCTGGGTTTGACCAAGTGCCTGTTGTCAATTTCTCCTCATGATTGAGTAAGTTCAAACTTCGGAGGAGAAATGGCGCGACACGTTCAATAATTCAAATTGAATTACATGTGGTTTGTGATAGTTTTTAGCTATATATGAGACCTACGCTGCGCCAACTTCAATATCTCATCGCCATCGCAGATACCGGCCGGTTCAGCGACGCTGCGAAACGATTGCATGTGAGTCAGCCGAGCTTGTCGACCCAAATCGCTGAAATGGAAGCTGAACTGGACTGCGCATTGTTAGAAAGAGGACGCGCGCGCACCTTTCTCACGCCGGTGGGCGAAGAGGTTGTAAGGCGAGCGCGGCGAATTCTAAGTGAAGTCGAGGACATGAAGGCCGTGACCCGAGAGACGGCTCTGGGGCTCGCTGGGCGGTTGCGACTTGGCGTGTTGCCCTCGGTCGGACCATATCTATTGCCAACGGCAACCAAGCGATTGCACACGGAATTTCCAGAGTTGCGATTGCTTGTAAGTGAAGAGAAAACAGAAGATCTCGAAACGCATCTTACGAACGGCGCATTCGACATCATCATTTCAACGCCCGAGGACCACTCGGTTCATGTGTCCGAGCCGCTATTCGAAGAGAAGCTATGGATCTGCGCCGCTCCTGATCACGCATTGTCGCAATCCAAAGACCCTATTCCGCTGTCATCTCTGCAAGGGTTGCCTCTTTTGTCACTCGGGCCGGGCCATCGTCTTAGTCAATTGATTGCTGAATTGGCACGAGAAGCAGGGGGACGCGTCGGCGGCGAATATCAAGGCACGAGTTTGGATGCGACACGACAGATGGCCGTTATGGGGTCCGGTGTTGCTGTTCTCCCAAGTCTTTACGTCAAACTTGAAGCTCAACGAGACAAAGACATCACAGTTCGCCCAATTTCAGATGACATGGCCAGACGCACCATTTCATTGATCTGGCGGCGGCAATCACCTCTTTCCAACAAATTCAGTGCACTCGCCGCAATGCTGCGAGAGACAGCGCAGGACCTACTAAAGTAAAGCTGGCGGGCAGGGAGGGATTCGAACCCCCGGAACGCTCGCACGCTCAACGGTTTTCAAGACCGCCGCATTCAACCACTCTGCCACCTGCCCGGTGGATCGCGTGACACATCTGATAGTCGCCGCACAAATGCAAGTGCAATAGCTGCAGTGAATGTCATTATTGTGCCGAAATTGGCATCGACCTTTGCTTAACGAAACGTTGCAGCAATCGCCGAATACGCATGGTCCCATTCACCAAACCTGCATCAGAGTTTGATAACTATATGCTCGTGGACGACGAAGCGTGTCCGCATCGCACCAGCACAATGCTGGGGAACTGACCGCAGAATGAGGTGGCGACGATGACAACGGCTAGTCCGAAGATCAATAAAGCGAAGCTTTTTGTGTCAGCATGCGCAGGGATTGTCGTCCTGAGCACAAGCGCTGCATCAGCCGAGAGACGCTCACCCGCACCAATTACATTTGCAACGCTTGACGCACGAACCGAAGTACCGAGGAGCCGAGTCACGTCGACGACCACACAAACCGAAAATAGTGATCGCAGACTCGAATATCGTTATCCCGATCAGCCAGATACTGTATACGGGGCAGGGGGTGCACGTCGCGCCCAATCGGCGACCCCGATGATGTTTTCGTCTGACAAAGCAGCCATTTTGCCTGCCGCAGCAAGAGAATATGCTTCAGCTGCGCCAGCAACTCACAACGCGACACCAAGGATTTCCAACGATCCAGCCATCACAGCCGGGGGGTTTAATGCCCGAGCGGCCGCCGCGCGCGTTCAATCTGAGCGCCAGGCGAATATTCATCGCACAGCAGTCACTGCCAGCGCGCCAACAAGCCGACCTGTGTCAGGCACTGTCTTTCACCCGGCTGGGAACGCTGAGTATGATCGGGTAGGGGCCGCAACACTTATCGCCGCGGATCTGGAAGGCAAACCGACAGCCAATGGCGAGATCTATGACCGTGGCGCGCTGTCCGCCGCGCACCCAACATTACCTCTTCCAAGCCTCGTACACATTACAAATACGCAAACTGGACGGGAAACGGTCGTCCGTGTGAATGATCGAGGACCTATCGCAGGTGGTGGATTGATAGAGTTATCGGACCGCGCCGCACATGTTCTCGGAATTAATCCGCCGGCTGAGGGCAGGGTGCGGGTCCGCTACCTCGGACCAGCACCAGTCGCTTCTGAACTACCGGCCGAAGCGACACCAACACAGAAACAGTCACCGCTCCAGCCGGTGCCGAAAGCAACGATCGAACTCCCGGCACAACAGCAGATCGGAGCATTTTTCGTTCAGCTCGGATCGTTCTCGGATATCTCCAACGCAGAGCGCCTCCATCGGTCAGTCAGTGGAAGAACTCAGGTCAAAGTTGTTCCCGTGAACGTGCGTGGCAGCGACTTCTTCCGCGTCCTTGCGGGACCATTCGGCGACCGGTCCACAGCGGCTGTCACGCGGGATCGTTTGGCCGAAGATGGCGTGGCCGATGGCGTTGTTATAAGTGCTGAAAATTAAGTGTCCCGTCCGTTGACCTGAAAAGCAAACTCGCCTTTTTTGCTTGGCAGGGGCGGGTTGGCTAAACGGCCGACCACACGAACGAGGACATTTCCCAACCATGCGAACCGCTTTCCTGCTGCTCGCCGCAATTGTTGTAAAACTCACTGCCGCATCGCAGGTGCCGCTGATACAGACGGACGCCACCCACGCAGCCATAATTGACCACGACACCGGCACCGTTCTGTTCGAGAAGAACGGTCATGAACCGATGATCCCCGCATCAATGACGAAGATGATGACGGCACAAGTTGTGTTCGACCGACTCGCGCGAGAAGAAATCTCCCTCTCGGATCGCTTGGTTACGAGCGAGCGCGCTTGGAGAGAGGGTGGCTGGGCATCTGGTGGTTCAACTATGGGCCTGCAGATCGGCGATGACCCAACAGTCGAGGAACTACTACGCGGCGTCATCGTATTGTCTGGAAACGACGCATGTATTGTGCTCGCTGAAGGACTATCGGGCTCGGAGGAAGCATTTGCGGCGGAAATGACCGCCCTCGCCCAAAGCCTGGGCCTGAGCAGCGCAGCCTTCAAGAATTCAACCGGGCTAGATGCCGAAGGCCACCGCATTTCGGCCGTGGACCTTGCAAAACTAGCTCAGATGCAAATTGCGCAGTTTCCCGACTATTATGCGTTCTACAATGAGCGATCTTATGAATGGCGAAACATCTCGCAGCCAAATCGGAATCCGCTACTCGGCCGTGTTGACGGCGTTGACGGTCTCAAGACTGGGCATCTTTCAGTTTCCGGATACGGACTGACTGCATCCGCCGACCAAAATGGCGAGCGTCGTATAGTCGTTATCAACGGGATGGAAAGCGATGCTCGCCGCGCTCAGGAGGCGGAGCGAATGATGCGTTTGGCATTCACCGCTTTCGAAACAAAGACTCTTGAACCAGAGGATGGTCCACTTGCCGAGATCGACGTTTGGCTTGGGGTTGAACGTAATGTCCCGGTTGGCTTGCAGGAACCACTTGATATCAGCGGCCATAAGCGGGCATTCGAAAATGCGAAAACTGAATTGATCTTGGACGGCCCGTTAAACGCACCAGTATCCGCCGGTGATGAAATAGGTGAACTCGTCATCACACTCCCTGGACAGGAACCCGTCCAAGCGACCGTCATAGCAACACGAAATGTATCGAAGCTTGGTTTCTTGGGACGCGCTGCGGAAGGTTTGAACCGTTTGCTGACATCGGGCGACGGCGAATGAGCGACCCGCTTCAAGGCCGCTTCGTTACACTTGAAGGTGGCGAAGGCTCTGGAAAGTCGACTCTGATATCCAGCCTCGCTGCTCGGGCAAAAGAACACGGCATTTCAGCCGAGGTCACCCGAGAGCCGGGTGGAACACCGCTCGCTGAGGTCATTCGCAACCTCGCGCTGAAACCTCCTAAAGAAGAAGTCTGGTCGCCACTCGCCGAAGCGCTTCTAATGAACGCTGCAAGAACTGATCATCTGGAGAAGCTCATCAGGCCAGCACTTGAGCGAGGCCAATGGGTCCTCTGCGACCGCTTTTCGGATTCGACCATCGCCTATCAGAGCGCGGGTGGCGGCGTATCGATGTCGACATTACTAACGATTGAAGCTTCTGTCCTGGAATGGTCGCGGCCCGATCTGACGCTCATCCTCGACGCACCGCCGGAAGCGCTGTTGAAGCGAAGAAAAACTCGAGACGCCACGGACGACTGTTTTGAAACGCGACCGATCGGCTTCCATCGGGCGGTTCGAAACGCGTTCCTTCAAATTGCGCAACGCAACCCTGATCGCTGCGTCATCCTTGACGCTGAACAAGCCCCCGGGCGCCTTCTGGAAGAGGCCTGGGCAGCCATTGAGGCTCGGTGTCTATCTGGAGCTGGCCGGGCATGACTGCCGATGCCGCTTGGCCGCTAATCGGTCATAGCGAATCCGAAAAGGTATTTGTCGACGCGCTCCAGAGCGATCGGATGCACCATGGCTGGCTCCTCGAGGGGCCTTCCGGTATTGGAAAGTCCTTGCTCGCAAAACGCATGGCCGCAAGAGTTTTGGGTGCGGCGACAGAAGGTAAGTCTCTGGATACGACGACGTCGGATCCGGTCGTGCAGAAAATACTCGCGGATGGTCATCCGGACTTTCGATGGGTCAGTCGTAGAGCTGATGAAAAAGGGAAAGTAAAGCAGGACATACCCGTCGACACCATCAGGGAACTCAATCACTTCTTTGCCTTGAAACCGGCCCTTGGCGGTTGGCGCGTTGGTGTCATAGATTCTCTCGACGAGCTAAATGCTTCCGGCGCAAACGCTCTACTGAAGACGCTGGAAGAACCGCCCGCTAAGTGCCTGATCGTACTGATCTCTCACAATACAAAACCTGTGCTGCCAACAATACGCTCGCGTTGTCGGCTCCTAAGGCTGCGACCTCTGGACAAGGACCAGACCCAATCCGTGTTGAAACAGATTTCAGACGAGCAAGAAATCGATCCAGCAGCGGCCGACCTTGCCGGCGGCCGCCCAGGTAGGGGTATGCAACTGGCGAGCTCATCGGGGCTGGCAGCACTCAATGCCACGAAAAACTACCTACGCGGTCTGCCAAGACCGTCAGATACCGCGCTTGCTGAAGTGATCGCTCGAGGCGGTAGCGACCAGATGGCGTTCGAAGCGATGAGTTACGCCATACTGGACTGGCTAGAAACCAAAACGGATGGCGCGCCAGAGGTTTCGTCCATTTGGTTAGATTGCTCCAGACTGCTGGCAGACGTTCGAGAACTCAACATGGATTACGGCCAGGCTGCCGCAAAACTCGCTGCGACGCTTCAGAACGGCCTCAAAGCGCGCTAGTCACCTCCAATGTTCGATACCCACGTAAATCTACACGGAGAGACATATGCCGACGATCTCGCAGATGTCCTCGCGCGTGCACGAGCGGCAGGCGTTCGCAGGTTTCTCGCCATATGCGATCGCTTCGACAATTTCGAAGCCGTAAGCTCAATTGCATCTGCAAACGACGACATGTGGTGCTCAGTCGGCGTACACCCGCACCACAGCAAGGACTTCTGCAATCTCACAGTGGACGAGCTTGTACAGTCAGCTGCTGATCCAAATGTCGTTGCGATCGGTGAGACAGGGCTCGATTTTCACTACGGGTATAGTTCTGAAGAGGCTCAGACATCGTCGCTTAGGAAGCACATAGACGCAGCGCGCGCGACAGACTTGCCGCTTATCCTGCATACCCGCGAAGCGGACAATCTTATGGGCGATATTCTCGAAGAAGAGATGGCAAAATCGCCATTCGTTCCCTTGTTGCACTGCTACACCGGCGGCCAACGGCTTGCCGCGCGCGCAGCCGGCCTTGGCGCATACTTTTCGGTCTCGGGCATCGCTTCGTTCAAAAACGCCACCGATGTGCATGAAGTTGTTCGAACGCTGCCTCAGGATCGCGTTATCCTGGAGACAGACTGCCCATATCTAACCCCGGCGCCATATCGCGGCCGCCGCAACGAACCAGCATACCTGGTCCACGTCTGTGAAGCATATGCGAGCCTTATCGGGAAACCCACAAGCGATGTCGCCGCCATGACGGAAGAGAACGCCTTGCGGCTTTTTTCAAAGATCTCGCAATGACGGGAACGCTTCGCTTTACGCTCCTCGGTACGGGGTCGTCCGGCGGCGTACCTCGTATAGGAAACGACTGGGGAGTCTGCGATCCTGATGAACCAAAGAATCGTCGCTCCAGATGCTCGGCACTCGCTGAGGTCTTTTCCAGCGAGAGCGATGAGCCCACCCGTATCCTGATAGATACGTCGCCTGATATGCGCGAGCAGCTATTGAGGGAGAATGTCGATCGACTGGATGCAATCGTCTTTACCCACGAGCATGCAGATCAGGTCGGGGGGTTGGACGATGTCCGAGTGCTCGTGCTACGCCAACGCGCCCGGATGCCAGTTTTTCTCGACGCCGCTACTAATGACGCACTTCGAACGCGTTTCGCATACTGCTTTGAAGGGGTAGGAGGTTATCCCGCCATTCTGGACCCCCAACCACTGATCGAAGCCTACGAACCTTTCACCGTCAGGGGACATGCCGGCCCGGTGACTATCATGCCGCTGGATCAGAAGCATGGTCACATTCGTTCGCTTGGGTTCCGAATAGGGGATCTGGCGTACTGCAACGATCTAAATCGGCTACCCGAACGATCCCTGTCGCTTCTGGAGGGCATCGACACATTCATTATCGACGCTCTGCGCTACACAGAACACCCATCCCACGCGAATCTCGATCAGGCATTGGCCTGGGTGGCGCAGTTAAAACCGAGACGAACCATCTTAACGAATATGCACGTCGATCTGGACTATAAGACACTGTTAGAAACGTTGCCGGACGGTGTCGAGCCAGGGTTCGACAGCCTAAGCCTCGAAATTCCTTATGACTGAACAGCGTTCTTGGTTAATCCGTAATTTCCCATAATGTTGATTATGCGACTCATGATGAAACCAATATGTGACGCGCCGATACTTTGCCGCTATCACCGTTGTCCATGACCGAACCCAGCACCACCAACCTACCGGATTTGACCGTCTCCGAACTCGCTGCGAGCCTGAAGCGAACCATCGAGACGAACTTCGATCATGTCCGCGTCCGAGGTGAACTTGGCCGGGTCACCGTCGCACGTTCCGGCCACATGTATGCTGATATCAAAGACGAGAAAGCCGTCTTGAATTCGGTGATGTGGAAAGGCCAGGTCAACGCCCTCTCCTTTCGTCCGGAGGAAGGTTTGGAGGTCGTTGCAGAGGGCAAGCTATCGATCTATGCGGGACGATCAAACTACCAATTGATCGCGTCATCTATGCGTCCGGCTGGAGCTGGAGCGCTTATGGCACTCCTGGAAGAACGTAAGAAAAAGTTTACGGCTGAGGGCCTTTTCAGCCCCGAACACAAGAAGTTTCTGCCATTTCTTCCCACAACAATTGGGGTCGTCACTAGCCCGACGGGAGCCGTTATCCGGGACATTCTTCACCGCGTTGAAGACCGCTATCCTGTGCGCGTTATTTTGTGGCCAGCCCTTGTGCAGGGCGACTTCGCCGCTGAACAGATCACCGCCGCTATAAACGGCTTCAACGAAATGACGGGGGCGAACAGGCCCGACGTTCTGATCGTCGGACGCGGCGGCGGATCAATCGAAGACCTGTGGCCGTTTAATGAAGAGAACGTCGTTCGAGCCGCCTTCGCAAGTGACATCCCACTGATATCCGCCGTGGGCCACGAGACCGATACGACGCTAATCGACTACGTTTCCGACGCGCGCGCACCGACGCCTACAGGGGCGGCGGAGATCGCTGTTCCGGTGCGTTCAGAGCTTCTGGCGTCCGTGGATGAGTATGGCAGTCGCTTACGCCGATCACTGCTGGCGCGCGTTGCCAACCTGAAAGATCGTCTGCGCGCCGCACGCCTGCCGCGAGCGGACGCTATCCTCACGCCAAAACGGCAACGCTTTGATTTTGCCGAGGCCGGTCTCAAGCGTGCATTGCAAACGGCCATTGATCGTAAGTCATTGGAGCTCACACGCATATCGACCCGACTAAGGCCTGAGGCTCTCCCGCAGGATCTGAGGCGTCGGAAAGAACGGCTTAGAGAGATCGCCATTCGGGCACGGCCCGCATTATTGAGACTCCACGCGAGGCTGGCAGATCGCCTGGGCGCTCAGGGAAAGCTGCTGGAAACGCTCTCATATCAGGCAACCCTCAAACGTGGATTTACGGTGGTCCGAACCTCAGACGGCTCAATCATTCGCAGCGCATCTGCGGCGCGCAAACATGAGGCCGTGCAGGTCTCGTTCGCAGATGGAGACGTGGGCGCACAAATCGATCAATCTGACTCAAAAGCCGAGGCACCCAAAAAATCGAAGCACCAAAAGCCAGGCGCTTCTAAGACAGATCAAGGCAGCTTGTTCTGATCAGACAGGCTTCACTTTCAGGACTGTGAGTTCAGCGCCCTCAACAACGACAGCAATTCCTTCGTCGATGTCACTTCCATCTTCTGTCTCGGCAGACCATTCGGTATCGCCGATTTTTACCCTCCCCGAACCTGCAGCGAACCCTTGAGAGACAATTCCCCGGGAACCGATCATACCGACCATCCGCTGGTTCAGGCCCGGCTTGTCGTGGCTCTGCTTCCGCATGTCCGCAAACACAGTGCGGCTCAAAACAATCAGGGCGATGGCCGTTCCAGCAAAGAAGAACATCTGGCCCTGCCAGTCTGCGAGACTCCCTGGAGCGACTGCAGTGAAAAGCGCGGTCGCAAAAGCGGCAATACCAACGAACAGCAAGTCGAATGTTCCGGCGGCGACCTCAATGCCGATCAAAACCAGCCCAAGGGCAATCCAGTGCCAAGCCTCCAACTGGCCTAAAGTCGTGATCAACGCGTCCATAACAATGCTCCTTGTCGTGGGTCCTTAGTCTCTGCGGCCAGCCGGCGGCACGGCTGTGCCGATATCCGATGGCTCGGCTCTGCGATCCCGTGCGGCATCCGCAAGCCCCTTCACGCCTTCTATGGTTCCGAGAATGGACGAGAACTCGGCTGGTATAATAACCGTCTTCTGCTGGTTCGAGACGGCGAGTTTCTCAAAAGCCGAGACATATTGCTGACCAAGGAAGTAGTTGATCGCGTTCACGTCTCCTTTGGCGATAGCTTGAGAAACCATAGCGGTTGCTTTGGCTTCGGCTTCCGCTTCGCGCTCCCGCGCTTCAGCATCCCGGAATGCGGCCTCACGGCGGCCCTCAGCCTCGAGGATTTGAGATTGCTTTTGCCCCTCAGCTTTCAGGATCGCCGACTGCTTCTCACCCTCAGCAGTCAGGACTTCCGCACGCTTCAGACGCTCAGCTTTCATTTGTCGCGCCATAGCTTCGGTAATGTCTGCTGGCGGTGTCAGGTCGGCAATCTCAATCCGAGTGACTTTTACGCCCCACGGATTCGTCGCCGCATCAATCACCGACAATAGCCGGGCGTTGATGTCGTCCCGATTGGATAAAACCTCATCCAGATCCATGGAGCCAACCACGGTCCTGATATTCGTGAGCGCGAGGTTGGTTATCGCTCGCTGTAGGTCATTCACCTCATAGGCTGCTGCAACGGCATCAATAATCTGAATAAAGACGACAGCATCGCACGAAACCATCGCATTGTCTTTGGTAATGACTTCCTGCTGTGGAACGTCGAGGACTGTCTCCATCATATTCATTTTGCGGCCGACACTCTGGTAGATCGGAATAATGATGTGAGGCCCCGGCCCTAACGTCTTACTGTAACGCCCAAATGTTTCGACAGTATAGTTGAATCCTTGCGGAACAAATTTTACTGACTGCAACAGTATTATCACCGCCACAGCGAACAGTATAAATATTGTAATTGCGCCATCCATAGTTTTAAGTCCCCTATTCTTCTGTAATACAGACGTAGTAAGTATTTACTGTTTTTCAATAAGCCGCAGAAACACGAACGGCACACTGTGAGAGTGCGCCGCATCGCTTAATACTTTGTTTATTCTGATTTTCCCTGTCAGAGCTGGGTCAATAAATAGTCTCCGGACGAAACCTCAAAGGCTGGGCCCTGCTCCACATTCAGCTGTTTGATTTCACCATCCTGGACCAGCATCGAGTAACGCTGTGAACGCGACCCCATACCAAACCCCGATACATCAAGCTCCAGGCCAATGGCTTTGGCGAATTCACCGTTGCCATCAGCCAGCATACGTATCCCGTCTGCACTTTCAGACTTCGCCCATTCCCCCATGACGAAAGCATCATTCACCGCCGTACAGACAATGTCGTCAACACCCTTGGCTTTGAGCTCAGCAGCATGGTCAACGAAGCTCGGTAAATGCTTTGCCGAACATGTCGGCGTGTAGGCGCCCGGCACCGCGAAAAGAGCAACAGTCTTACCTGCGAATACATCCTCTGTCCTGCGAGGCTCAGGACCGTTTTCAGTTGCCTCCATGAATGTAACATCTGGCAACTTGTCACCTATTTGGATCGACATCGATTTCACTCCGATTGATTTGTCGGCAACCTAACGATCCTGACATGCGGATCAACTTTCTTTTGAAGGGTTGCGTCATGTGACGCGCTGCGCAAGCATGAACCTATGGTGGATACCCAAGCAATGGATCTGACCGGCAAAGTCTTGATCGCCATGCCAGAGATTGGCGACGACCGCTTTAGGCAATCTATTATTCTGGTCTGTGCTCATGCGGAGGACTTCGCTATGGGCCTGATCCTCAACAAGCCGGTTGAAGGCCTGACGCTGCCCACACTGCTCGATCAGCTCGATATTCCCATGACGATCGCACTGCCAGACTATCAGGTCCTTGATGGCGGTCCCGTCGGCCGTGACAGAGGGTTTGTGCTGCACAGCTCGGATTTTTCATGTGACAGCGCAACCATGGACGTTGGCACGGACATTTGCCTAACAGCGACACGGGACGCATTGCACGCCATCGCGTCCGAAGAACCACCAGAGCATGCGGTGCTGGCACTGGGTTACTCTGGCTGGGGCCCTGGGCAACTTGAGCAGGAAATCGCCGAAAATGCCTGGCTCGTGTCTGACATGGACTCTGATCTTGTTTTCGCGCGCGGTCACGATGAAAAATGGCGGCGCGCTTTAGACGGCATTGGCATTACGCCGCTTCACCTCAACTCAGGCGCAGGCCACGCCTAACTATTTGTCCGGTGACCGGTTCCCAATGGCCGAGATCGAGTCCCGTACAGCGAGCCCCCTGTCAACGTAATCGGTGATTATGCCGTCAGCGCCAGCCACCAGAAGAGCCTCGATTTCGTCTTCACCATTGATCGTCCAGTAGTGCATCTGAAACCCTCGCGCCCTCGCGGCGGCGAGAATACGCGGATGGGTGAGATCTATGCCCTCGAAAGACACTGGCACTTGGAGAGCCACCGCTGGCGTCTTGATCCAGCGAGAGAACCCAAGCCGTGCCGCGATAACGAAACGAGCAACTTCGCCAGATGACATGGACGTTGCCACATCCGGACAAGACTCGCGGAAATGATCCATCGCACCATCATGGAACGACGCGACTAAAACTCTGTCCTGTACTCCAGCATCGACGATTGACTGGCATAGAGCATAGGCCGCAGCGCGCGTATCATTTTTGATTTCTAAGTTCCAGCGAGCATCAGGAAAGGCGGCGAGGGCGCTCTCAACAGTCGGAATTGAGATGCCCTGCCCCGCTAACGTCACCCCATCTAAAACTGTGTGCGCGCCGGCATCTGCCTGCTTGATATCCGCCCAGTTCATCTCCGCAATCAGGCCGGTCAGATTGGTCGTACGATCAAGCGTATCGTCGTGACGCAGGATCAGCACGCCATCCTTTGTCTGTTGGACATCACCTTCGAGGACATCCGCGCCCATCTCATCGGCCTTATCCAATGCAAAGAGCGTATTCGGCGGTCCGTGTCCCAATCCACCGCCATGGGCAATAATATCTGGGCCGTAATCATCCGGCGCACCGAAGAAGATGTGCGAGGCAGGCGCGGGAGCAGGCCTGAGATAAAGCACCAGCAATGCAAGGACGAGCAGACCCGCAAAGATGCTGAAAACACGCTTCATTGGCCACTACGGGGTCTATCGCGGGCGCTCATCCAACAAAGCAGCGAGAACAAATCTGCCACGCTTAGAGCTCTCGCCGTGACCTGAGCGCTGTGGCAAGTGTGCCATCGTCCAGATGATCAAGTTCACCTCCCACGGGCACACCATGAGCGAGACGCGTAACATGCACGACGTGGCCAGCAAGTTTATCAGCGAGATAGTGAGCGGTGGTCTGCCCATCGACAGTCGCGCCGAGCGCGATAATCACCTCTCGAATATCTCCTGCCTCAATCCGGGTCATCAATTGTGCGATATTCAGCTCATCTGGACCAATCCCGTCGATCGCACTGAGCACTCCCCCCAAAACATGATAGCGCCCTCGGAATGCTCCAGCCCGTTCGAGCGCCCACAAATCCGGCACATCGGCAACGATGCATAGAAGCCCGTCGTCGCGCCCCGGCGCACGACAGACCGCACACGGCTGCATCGTGTCGTAGTTGCCGCAGACATTACATCTCTCGATGCTGCTTGCTGCTTCTGCCAGGGCTTCCGCCAGCGGTTTCAAAAGCGCATCTTGACGCTTCAGAAGGTGCAAAGCCACACGCCTCGCCGACCGGGGCCCAAGCCCTGGCAGCTTGCCGATCAACTCGATCATTTTGAGAATTTCGGGGCCAGCGATGCGTTCTGCCATTAAATTAATTCGCTCAGCCGCTAAAATGGCATCTTGAAGCCAGGTAGCATGCCGGAAAGTCCAGCCGTCGCATCTTTCATGGCCTTAGTGGTTGCCTCCTCGAGGCTTCGGCGCGCTTCATTATGAGCGGCCTTTACAAGGTCCTCCAGAATCTCCGCGTCATCACCCATAAGAGACGGATCAATCGAGAGAGCAATCATATCGCCCTTGCCCTTGAGCGTCACTTTAACAAGCCCCGCACCAGCCACACCCTCAGCCTCCACCTCTTCGACCTTCTGTTGAGCCTCAGCCATTTTGGCCTGCATTTCTTGGGCTTGGCGCATGATATCGGCCATGTTCTTCATATCTTATCCTTTCGCTGCCCTGCGCTCATCAAGCGGAACAATGTTGGTATCTTCCTCAACGGCCTGCGCGCCCATTGGAGCTTCCACAAGCACATCGGTAATTTCTGCTCCGGGAAACAAGCTGAGTGCCTCCCGAACACTGGGATGTTCCGACGCCGACTTTATCTTCTCTGACCGCACACGTTCGTGACGCTCTCTCAAAGTTTCCGTGTCGGACGCTGCTTCGCTGCGAACCACTGACCAGGATGACCCAGTAGCATCGTCAAGAAACTGAGCCATTCGCTTCAACAAATTGCCTGGAGCTCCGTCTTTTACGTCGCAAATGAGTTCGCCTGAACAACACCCGACGGGCCTGACATACTGACCAACTTCGCTCGAAAGAATGGCCTCCTTATGAGCGTCCATGAGTGCGACGATCTCATCAAAATTTGTCGGACCGTCGCCAGATGGGGCAGGGGCCTTGCCCTGCCCTGCGCCACCTTGCCCATTGCCTGCTGCAACAAGCCGGGCCGCCTCCTCTGGCGACGGTAAACCCGCAGCAGCCACCAGGCGCAAAACAACCATCCGTGCAGCCGTGGCGATGTCAGGCGCATTCTGTGCATCGCTATATCCGCTCAAAAGCAGCTGCCAGTAGCGCGATGCCTGAGCTGGCGTCAGCTTTTGGCCTAAAGCCTTGGTGCGTTCAATCCAATCAGAGGGGCCACCCGGATCGTATTCATCACCGAGGGCCTTGGCCGTCGACACATCAGCTGCAATGCCGATCAGATCCTTTATAATCACGAGAGGGTCCGCACCATCATGAATCTGGCCGGTCACCTCTTCTATTGTGGCCTTTGCATCGCCCGAAATCGCCTTGTCAAAAAGGTCGAGCAGTCGGGCTCTGTCCGCTAGACCGAGCATATCCCTTATTGCGACGGCCGATACTTCCTCGCTCTCGGTCGTTTGTACGAGCGCCTGATCGAGGATGGACAACCCGTCTCGCACCGATCCTTCCGCTGCGCGAGCAATCAGTGCGAGGCCTTCCTCCGAAACCTTAGCATTCTCAGCCTCAGCAACGCGGCCGAGATGCGCCGCAAGCCCCACGGAATCCAAACGCTTCAGATCAAAACGCTGACATCTAGACAGGACAGTGACAGGAACTTTACGGATCTCCGTCGTCGCAAAAACGAACTTTACGTGCTCGGGCGGCTCCTCGAGTGTTTTCAGCAGCGCGTTGAAGGCCGCCGTCGAAAGCATGTGGACCTCATCTATGATGTAAACCTTGAATCGCGCAGAGACCGGTGAGTAACGCACGCCATCTAGGAGTTCCCGCATATCCGCGACACCAGTCCGGGACGCTGCGTCGAGCTCGAGCACATCAGGATGCCGGCTTTCCATAATCGCCTGACAATGCTCTCCCGCGGGATCTAGGGAAATGGACGGTCCGTCATGGTCTTCTGTCTTATAGTTCAGCCCGCGAGCCAGAAGACGGGCGGTTGTTGTCTTACCCACACCGCGGACACCAGTAAGCATAAATGCATGGGCGATACGGCCGGTTTCAAAGGCATTGGACAGCGTCCGAACCATAGCCTCCTGACCAATAAGATCTGAGAACAGTCTCGGTCGGTATTTGCGCGCCAGAACCTCATACCCGGCTTTTTCCACGCCCATCTCGGCATCGCCAAACATGGAGTATGTCGCGGTATCGGGCCCGGTATCGTCGGTCTCACTCATATGTGTCTTATGCGACAGATTCAGGGGGTGGAGCAATGACTGCCGACATGGTTTACAAATCGCCGCGGAGGTGTCAGCCCTCACCACTCAGATTCCTCGCTCGAAGGGTAGAATATGCGCGGACTACTAATCGGATCGCTGGACACCTTCCGACGCGCTAAGCTCGGTTGGCGGAAACTCCGTGGACACTCTGAAGCCGATGAGTTTGCCGAGAAAACCGTTTCAGGAAAAGCCTGGGAGGAGTTTTGCGATACCCTGAAAAGCGCCGGAGGTGCACTCCAGTTCCCCGCAACACCTCAAGACCCGTTTAGTCAAGCAGAAGGCTATCGATACCTCTCTCGGCTCACCAGAGCGGCACTCGAAGCGTTTATTGAGCACGGAGACACGCGCACCCCAGAACTCCATCGGCTATGTCATGAGACCATAAAGCTCGGGGCGGATAATCCCGACAATTACTACCAGAGTTGCAATCTCGACGGCCAATATACCTATCGCGTCAGCGGCACTCGCGGAACAATTCCTTACCTAAGCTTCGCAACGAAATCCGGCCACTATGGCGAAGGCGGAGCCATGCCACCCGTGGGCGAGATCGACGCGAGTGAAATGGAATTCAATGCCGACGGTACGTTTGAGATGATCTTGAGCCGGGAGAAGCAACCTGGGAATTGGCTTCAACTACCAGAAGGGTATTGCCTTTTCATGGTGCGCCAGACCCATCTCGATCGTGAAACAGAGACGATTGCTGATCTCACAATAGAATGTCTGGATGCCGAAGCTCACAATGAAGGAGAGTTCTCTCCCGAAAAACTCGTCTCCGGACTCCGCTCAGCAGGAACGTTCGTCGCGGGTGCGCCAATCCTGTTCGCCAAATGGGCCCGTGATTTTCAGAAGCACTCCAACCAGCTGCCGCAATTCTCCGATGAAGTCTCCAACCGTGCCGGCGGCGATCCCAATATCGCCTACTATCATAGCCATTGGGCCCTGGCACCCGACGAAGCCTTGCTGATCGAAGCGATGCCGCCTCAGTGCGAGCACTGGAATTTCCAGCTCAATAATTACTGGCTTGAATCCCTCGATTACACTCGCCACACGATTCATACGAACAAGCACCTTGCCACTTACAAGCCTGATGGTTCGGTGGTTGTGATTGTTGCTCACCAGAATCCGGCCATTCCTGAGACTAACTGGATTAGCACGGTGGGCCATGAACTCGGCACGATGTGCTGGCGTTGGGTGCAGGCATCTGAGAAACCTGTCCCAAAAACGCGCGTCGTTAAATTCGACGATCTGGCGAGCGCGATCGGCCAATGACGTCAGACGAGACCACCAGAACGAATTACGCTGAACCTTATCGGCCTTGGCCGATAAAGGCATTCAACGCGTTGGGCGGTCCCGGTGCCCCCCGCGGATTCCATGCGGAGCAGCTTCTCAGCACCGCGAAAGCTAAGACAGAACTCACTGAGCTATCCGATGCACCTTTAATGGAACCGCTGGAGCGTCTTTGCACTGCGCTAAACACAGAAGCCCGCCTGTCGCCTTTCGGTAGAATTGTGCAACGCGAACGGCTCATGGGACTTCTCATCAATCGTCTGCGCCTCGATGACATCATGCGCCGCCACCCAGAAATCCGTGACGAGCCAGATCCCCAAATTCTTCTGATTGCTGGTCTAGCGCGGACAGGCACAACCCTACTCCAGCGCTCTCTCGCCTCCGACCCCCATGCGCGCGCCCTTCCCTCTTGGGAGGCCCTATGCCCCGCACCGGTGCCGGGCGAGGAGATGGCTGAGAGCCACAAGCGGGAGAAGAGCGCGAAACAAACAACGAAACTCATGAAATGGCTCGCACCGGATTTTCAAACGGTTCACCCCGTCTCCCATGATGCACCAGAAGAAGATATTCTTCTTCTTGATCTCACCATGATGTCGCAAACAGCAGAAGCGGTGACTTACGTCCCGTCCTACTCAGCTTGGTTGGAGTTACAGGATCACCGTCCCGTCTATGAATATTTCCGCGATGTTCTGAAAACACTAATGTGGATGCGTCCCGGCGATCCAAAGGCGACGCATTGGGTATTGAAATCGCCGCACCACGCAGAATACCTTGATGTGGCTTTGGACGTGTTTCCGAATGCTACGGTAGTACAGACCCATCGCGACCCCATGAAAACCGTCGCCTCTTGCTCATCGCTAATGGTGCACGCCCACAGCCTGTCATGCGACACCCCTGATCCGGCGGCGATCGCGCGCCACTGGTTGAGGAAATCAAAGCGGATGGCGGAGAACATGGCCGCAGCGCGCGCTGCGCGCCCAGACCGAACTTTCGTGGATATTCAGTATGATGAACTCATGGAGGATCCCGCGACGAGTATCCAAAAAATCTACGACGCCCATGGCAAACCACTTGATCAAGCCGGAGCCGATGCTGCCATACAGACGGCAAAAGCACCGAGATCAGATGTGAAGAAGCGACACGCTTATGCACTCGCTGACTTCGGCTTACGAGCTGAGGATGTTCGCGCAGCCTTTCCAGACAGATTTGAAACACCAGACACATCCGCGGAGACCGCTAACTGATGGCATCCCCAAACCCGCGCCGCATGGACAGTCCCCTTCGAGCAATCATGACCGCCATCCGCGATATCCGCGACACCGATGGACTAATCGATCCTGTCCCGGAGCACGTGTCCATGACTGGAAAGACATGCCTCATAACCGGCGCAAATAGCGGCCTTGGTTATGCCATCGCCGAAGATCTAGCCCGCCGCGGTGCGACGCTCGTCTTGGCCTGCCGTTCAGATATTCCGGAGACCGCCGAAGACCTCAAGCTTGTTTCCGGCAATGAGAACATCACCATGGAGTATGTCGATCTCCTCGACCTGAACTCTATCGATGATCTATGCGACCGTCTGGCTGCCGCGGACATGAAGCTTGACCGGTTGATCCTTAATGCCGGTCTTATGGCCCCGAAAGCGGAACCATCGGCTCAAGGTTTCGAGAAAATGCTCGCAGTCCATTTCCTCGCCAATCAGCGCCTCGCCACACGACTGATCGAACTCGGTGTAATTGCCCGTACGACGGAACCTACGCGGCCACGCATTATTGCCGTGTCCTCGGAATCACATCGTTCAGCCTCGCCCATAGATTTCGAACAGCTTGGACAACTGGTCCCTCACACAACCTCGGGGGCTATGAAGCAGTATGGTCATTCCAAACTCGCTCTCAGTTTGATGATCCGAGGGCTGGCAAAAAGGTACAGGGCTGCCAATGGCACTCCGGAAATCGACATATTTCACATGTGTCCGGGGCCGGTTGCCTCTAACATTGCACGCGATGCGCCGGCATTCATTCGCCCTCTGGCGAATGGTATGATGCAGACATTCTTTCCTGGTCCCGCCAAAGCCGCGCAGCCGGTCATTCATTTTGCCTGCTCCGACGATGTTGCAGGCAGAAGCGGTGCATACATGCATCTGATGCGCTTCAAGGACCCGTCCGCCGCCGCAATGGATGATGAAGCTTCAGCGAACATGTTGGCCTTCGGCGATACCGTATTTTCAAAACAGCAAGCAGGGTAAACTAATGGGCAAACTAGACGGTAAAGTCGCACTGATCACGGGCGCTGGTCGATACCGGGGAATAGGCGAAGCGGGTGCACGGCGCTTTGTTGAAGAAGGCGCGAAGGTCGTTATCACCGATATCCTTGAAGAAGAGGGTCAGGAAAAGGCACGCGAACTTGGCGACAACTGCCTGTTCCTGAAACACGACGTCAGCAAAGATGAAGATTGGACGCGGGTCGTTGCGGCGACCGTTGAGCACTTTGGCGGCCTCGACATACTCGTAAACAACGCAGGCATCGTACGCATCGGAACGATTGAGCAGGAAGACTTCAACGTCTGGCAAGAAGTCATAGGTGTAAACCTCATCGGGGCCGCAATCGGGCATCGTCACGTGCTACCCCATATGGAGGCCGCTGGCGGCGGTTCCATCGTCAATATGTCATCCACCGAGGGTATGGATGCCGCGAATGGCCTCGGGGCTTACGCGGCCTCGAAGTGGGGCCTCCGCGGCTTCACGAAGATTGCGGCGATCGAACTCGGACGTCGCGGCATTCGGGTGAACTCCATTCATCCCGGAGCGATAGACACCAAAGTTTCCAACCCCATGGACGCAGATCCTGATATTATGAAGCCGGTCTTCAGCTATTTTCCCCTGGCCCGCATGGGCAGCACCGCTGAAGTCGCAGACCTCATGCTGTTTCTAGCAAGCGATGACTCATCTTTCATCACCGGCGCTGAAATCGCAATTGATGGAGGTTCAGCTGCAGGACGCTTTATGAAGATGCTTCCCGGTGCGCCTGATGATCTGATGTGATCAGCTCGCATCCGCTGGAGCAAGACCGAGATCTCGCCCTGTTTCTGCGAGTTTGTGATAAGTGCACACCATTTGCTCCGGCATCGGCTGCGTCATCTCGAACAGGCGTGTGTAACCACTGTCTGAGATACGCCAGATACCGTCAGCCTGCTTGACATACGTGTCCACATAATCCGATGCGCCCGAGATAATCACGCGTGCGTTCAGGTCGTGATAAACGTCCTGGAGGCTCCATTGACCCTTGGCTTCCGTATCGGAGACCACGTCGATAACCGGATGATGAACCTGATGAGATGCTGCGGCCCTGGAGTGAAAGCTTGTCGCCAGAAACTCAAGAATGTTTTCCCGACCAGTGAACTCGACCGTATATACGCCGCCCTTGAAACAGATATGGGCGTCCTCGGTGAAACAGTGCCTCAACCCATCCTGATCCGCACTGTCTAGCGATCTGACATATCGATATTTCAGCTGTTTGATGGCCTCCATGGCCTGTAGGTCATACATCCAAGATCGTCCTTCGCATCGCTTCAAAACCTTCAAACACCGAATACTGGAACGGCGACCACCGCAAGCCTGACAATCACATCTTGCGTTAAGCTCTGAACCGGAATACATCCGCGCGTTCGGGTGCCGGCTTAGCTCAGCTGGTAGAGCACGTGATTTGTAATCTCGGGGTCGGGGGTTCGAGTCCCTCAGCCGGCACCATTTCGCCATCTGGATTTGATCCGCCGGATCAAATCCGGCGCAAAATGACTTTCCGATCGTTTCCGTATCGCAGCATCGCTGCTCACATGAAACCTGCTCAAGGCTGTGCTCGACCGGAAATCGGTCTGGTGGGCCGATTTTCGCGATGGATGATTGCCTGCTCGCTCTCCGCTTCGCGATGGAGCGCGATCAAGGCTGCCGAGAGCCAAGCCTATCACCAGCATGTCAGGTTGAGAATTTCCCCGCCTGGCAGGGGCAGCAGGACTTGAACCCGCGACCCTCGGTTTTGGAGACCGATGCTCTACCAACTGAGCTATACCCCTTCAGGCGGAAAAGTTGTTGTGCCCGAAAGCCAATTCACGCGCAACATAGAAAAACGCCGCCCCGATTGGAGCGGCGTTTTGAATTTGGTTTTGTAGTGGCTCGCCCCTGCCGGGGCAATAAAGTCCTGCAATCGGTCCGCCGGACCGATTGCTCCGCTATGCGGACCAGAGTTTATTTCTTGATCGCCGAGACGACGCCGGCACCGACGGTACGGCCGCCTTCGCGGATGGCGAAGCGGAGACCCTGGTCCATCGCGATGGGCTGGATCAGCTCAACGTCGAACTTCAGATTGTCACCCGGCAGAACCATTTCCTTGTCCGCTGGCAGCGTCACAACACCCGTCACATCCGTCGTCCGGAAGTAGAACTGCGGACGGTAATTGGTGAAGAATGGCGTGTGGCGGCCACCCTCTTCCTTGGTGAGGATGTAGGCTTCAGCCTCGAAGTTTGTGTGCGGCGTGATCGAACCCGGCGCACAAAGCACCTGACCGCGTTCGACACCGTCCCGCTCAACACCGCGCAAGAGCGCGCCGATATTGTCGCCAGCCTGGCCCTGGTCGAGCAGCTTGCGGAACATCTCAACGCCCGTACAGGTCGTCTTCGTGGTGTCACGGATACCAACGATTTCGATCTCGTCACCGACATGGATCACACCGGTCTCAACCCGGCCAGTCACAACCGTTCCGCGGCCAGAGATCGAGAACACGTCCTCAACCGGCATCAGGAAGGGCTGATCAACTGGGCGATCCGGCGTCGGGATGTACTCGTCGACCTGGGCCATCAGTTCCAGAACCTTGTCCTTACCGATCGCATCGTCGCGGCCTTCCACAGCAGCAAGCGCAGAGCCGGCAATGATCGGAATGTCGTCGCCCGGGAAGTCGTAAGAAGAGAGCAGCTCACGGATTTCCATTTCGACGAGCTCAAGCAGCTCTTCGTCGTCGACCTGGTCAACCTTGTTCATGAACACGACAAGCGCCGGCACGCCAACCTGACGGGCGAGCAGAATGTGCTCACGGGTCTGCGGCATCGGGCCGTCAGCCGCGTTTACCACCAGGATAGCACCGTCCATCTGGGCCGCACCGGTGATCATGTTCTTCACATAGTCGGCATGGCCCGGGCAATCCACGTGGGCGTAGTGACGGTTAGCCGTCTCATACTCAACGTGAGCCGTGGAAATGGTAATACCACGGGCTTTTT
>JBCCBQ010000002.1:0-390106 GCA_039033955.1 Pseudomonadota bacterium | reverse complement strand
TGTAAGTGCCTTGCAGATTGCAAAAAGGCCCGGGACGGTGCGCGACATGCACCTAAAGCCTCTCCGAAAGGAAGGCAGTCATTCGGTGTATCTCTCCGCACCGTCCAAGCTTCCAAACCTCAGACTTAAAAGGTCGTGAGACTATTTCGCATGCCTGCAGCCTTGAGCCCGCCTCATGTGAGCGCCGGAGGCGCGATACGGAGGCAAATATAGAGACACCCCCAGACTTTCGACCGGGGGTGCTTTGAACTCACTAGAAAGAAAAGCGCGCTTTACGCGTCTTCGCTTTCTTCTTTTGCGCCTTCGAGGTCAGCGCCAGTTTCCTGGTCGACGACCTTCATGGACAGGCGGACCTTGCCGCGGTCGTCGAAGCCCATCAGCTTCACCCAGACTTCCTGTCCTTCGGACACGACGTCTTTCGGGTGGCCGACGCGCTCGGTCGCCATTTGCGAAACGTGGACGAGG
Source organism: Pseudomonadota bacterium (assembly GCA_039033955.1). Taxonomy (GTDB): domain Bacteria; phylum Pseudomonadota; class Alphaproteobacteria; order Caulobacterales; family Hyphomonadaceae; genus CALLCD01. The sequence continues at coordinate 389,641 of JBCCBQ010000002.1, read as the reverse complement.
CCGTCCTTCGGACCGAAGAAGTTCACGAAGGCTCCGAAGTCCTTGATGGCAACAACCTTGCCCTGGTAGATGCCGCCGACCTCGGCTTCCGCCGTTAGTTCGTGGATGCGCTTCTTGGCCGCTTCGATGGAGTCCTTATCCAGCGCCGAGATCTGGATCGTGCCATCATCATCAACGTTCAGCTTCGCGCCGGTGGTGTCGACAATATCGCGGATCGTCTTGCCGCCGGAGCCGATGACATCGCGGATCTTGTCGACAGGGATCTTCACGATCTCCATCTGAGGCGCATTGTCGGAGAGCTCATCGCGGGACTCGCCTAGGGCTTTGCCCATCTCATCAAGGATGTGCATCCGCCCGGCTTTCGCCTGATCGAGCGCGGTCTGCATGATGTCCTTGGTGATGCCAGCGATCTTGATGTCCATCTGGAGGCTGGTGAGGCCTTCGGTGGTGCCCGCAACCTTGAAGTCCATATCGCCGAGGTGGTCCTCGTCGCCGAGGATATCGGAGAGAACCGCCACGCCGTCATCTTCCTTGATGAGGCCCATGGCGATGCCAGACACCGGACGGGTCACCGGTACACCGGCATCCATCATGGCGAGAGAGCAACCGCAGACCGTCGCCATTGAGGACGAGCCATTGGACTCGGTGATCTCGGAAACGAGACGGATCGTGTACGGAAATTCCTCTGGCTCAGGCAGGACCGCCTGAAGCGCGCGCCAGGCGAGCTTGCCGTGGCCCGTTTCCCGGCGGGATGTGCCGCCCATGCGCCCGGCTTCCCCGACCGAGTATGGCGGGAAATTGTAGTGCAACATGAACTTAGCTTTGGTTGTACCGCCGAGGCCGTCGATGAATTGTTCGTCATCGGAGGTTCCGAGCGTCGCGACGCAGAGCGCCTGCGTTTCACCGCGGGTGAAGAGCGACGAGCCATGGGTGCGCGGAAGGACGCTCGCTTCAGCGAGGATCGGACGCACCTGATCGAGGGCCCGGCCGTCGATGCGCTTGCCGGTCTTCAGGATGTCGCCGCGGACAACGGCTGCTTCGGCTTCCTTGAAGGCGGACTTGAACGCCTCGCCGCTCATCGCCTTCTCTTCCTCTTCGGTGGAGACAAGCGCTTCGGCGGCTTTTGTCCGGGCTTCGCCGACCGCTTCCTGGCGGGCGAGCTTCTCGGTGATTTGATAGGCGGAAGAGAGATCGGAACCGACCAGGTCCTGAATCTGCTTCAGCTCAGCAGAGTGGTCCTCAGCTTCGAACTCGAACGGCTCTTTCGCGGCTTTCTCGGCGAGATCGATGATCGCATTGATCACAGGCTGCATCGCTTCGTGCCCAGCCATAACCGCGCCGAGCATGACGTCTTCGGAGAGTTCTTTCGCTTCGGACTCCACCATCATCACGGCGTCTTCCGTACCGGCGACGACGAGATCAAGTTCGGACTCTTCGAGGTCATCAACAGTCGGGTTGATGATGTACTCGCCGTCCTTACAGCCAACGCGGGCAGCACCGATCGGGCCCATGAACGGAGCACCGGAGAGGACGAGCGCAGCGGATGCGCCGACCATGCCGAGGATATCCGGATCGTTTTCGAGGTCATAGGAGATCGCCGTAAGGACAACCTGCACTTCATGTTTGAAGCCATTGACGAACAGCGGCCGGATCGGACGGTCGATCAGACGCGAGGTCAGCGTCTCCTTCTCGGTCGGGCGACCTTCGCGCTTGAAGAAACCACCGGGAATGCGTCCAGACGCGTAGTATTTTTCCATGTAGTTTACCGTGAGCGGGAAGAAGTCCTGCCCCGGCTTGGCGGATTTTGCGAACACCGCCGTGGCGAGCACGGTCGTGTCGCCATAGGTGACGAGGACGGCCCCGTCTGCCTGGCGCGCCATGCGCCCTGTTTCAATTGTCAGCGTGCGGCCGGCCCATTCCAGCGACACGGTTTGCTTATCGAACATACGTTTTGCTTTCTTTCACATACGAAAAGCCCGCGAAGCCGAATGCTCGCGGGCTGTTTTGGGGCGGCACTAGCGGCGTATCCCCAGCTCTTTGATGAGCGATTGATATCGCCCTTCATCTTTCCTCTTCACATAGTCGAGGAGTTTCCGGCGATTGGCCACCATCTTCAGGAGGCCGCGCCGAGAATGATTATCTTTCTTGTTGGTCTTGAAGTGCTCGGTCAGCGTCGTGATCCGTTCGGTCAGGATCGCAACCTGCACTTCCGGAGACCCGGTATCGCCCTCTGTACGGGCAAATTTCTTGATGAGTTCTGCTTTTTTCTCAGCCGTAATAGACATCGACAACGTATCCTTCTGTCGCCTTGCGGCGGGTTGAAACGAGCCCCTGTTTTGGGCGGTTTGTGGGGCCTTAATGCCAAAAGCCAAATGCCGGGTTGTCGGCCAGCGAATGGTTAGGATTTGAGGGGCTATCCCACTGGCGCGGCTTATGGCGCATTTGGGCGTGTTTGGGAAGGGGTAAAAAGCCCGCTTCGGTTAATGCTTCAAGACGTCCACAGGCGACTTACCGGTCCACCTTTTGAAAGCCCTCGAAAAGGCGCTTGGGTCGGCAAAGCCGAGCAGATATGCGGTCTCGTTCACCGAGACTTTTCGAGACGTCAGATAGTCCATGGCCAGAGCTTCCCGTAACTCGTCCAGAACCTTGTCATAGCTCGTCCCCTCTTCCTTCAAGCGGCGATAAAGGGTCTGACGACTGACACCGAGCTTCGTGCAGATATCGGCCATTCGGACATCGCCCGTATGCAGCCGTGGCATCAAAAGAGCTTCCAGCCGTCCCCGAACCGTTCTTGATGCCTCTATGCTTTTAAGCATTTCATCGGCATGGGCTGTAAGGACACCAAAGACATATTCGGGTTGAAGCCGCACGCGATGCGTTGTCAACTCATGGTCAATGCGGAGAGCATTGCGGGTCGCGTTGAAGGTCACCGGGCACTGCCAGATCTCTTCATATACTCTGCGATGCTCAGGTGCCGAGTGGGTGACTTCGGCAGCGAGCACATGGGGGCGAGGCAGAAAGCGCCTGGGTCCGGTGATGAGACGGGTGAACGTGGATTCTGTCAGTTCGTAAAAATCGTTCGGATTCAGTCTCGTATCGACCACCCAGATACTATCCTTTTCGGGCACGGAGCGGAAGCGCTCATCATCGCCCGTGTCGACTTCCATCACCAATTGACCGTAGCGATTCAAATGGACGAGTGCCTCTGCCATCGTCTCAGATGCGTTCGCAAGCAACCCCGTAATCGACAGCTCGGATAGGTCCTCGAACTCAGCGAAACGAAGTGGCAAAGCAGGATCCCCGACAAGGGTTTTCGCGGCCCTCATCAGATCGACATAGCCAGCAAACGGAATGCGCGCGTCCCGATTCTCAAGGTCGGACGGTGCCAGCCCCGCCGCAGACATTAGATCAGCTACGACGACGCCCCTCGACTCTGCGTAGGTAATAAGCCCGCCCGCATAGGCGGCAGACACCGATCCTGAGCGTATCCTCTGCTGAGCGTTGTTACCAAAAGGCATGTGATTAGAACCGTCGATCATTGTGCCGCATCGTTTATCGGCAATAGCCTACCCTCAGTCGATAAACCACGCAGCAAAAAGCTCATGACCAAAAACTGGCGATCAACAACTCCACTGCAGCAGAGCTTCAGGATTTGTATCGTCTGCGCGCTGGTAACGCTCACGGCAGGGGGGTTGGCACACGCAACGCGTCTCGAAGTTCCTGCCGAAGCCCCCCTCATCGCACACATGGGTGCGTGGATTCTGCTGTATCTGCACATCGAGTGCGGCACCATCGGACTAATTTCAGGTGCAGTCGCCATTGGTGCCCGGAAAGGGAAACGTATCCATCGTGCCGCTGGCAAAGTGTTTTTCGTCTCTATGCTGATAACGTATGCGATTGGGGCTGGCGTAGCTCCCTTCCTTACAGAGGGGCAGCGTCCCAACCTTGTTGCAGGAGTTATGGCGCTCTATCTTCTTATTACGGCCCTTCTTACCGTACGCCAGCGGGGGGCCATCACAGCTAGCGCACAGCATTATATTGGTTTTCTGGTGGCGGCTATTATAGCGACTTTGGGCTTTGTTTTTATGCGCATGGGCGCAGCAAGCCCAACTGGCACCGTAGATGGTTCACCACCCCAAGCGTTTATTCTTTTCATGATTGCCGGGGTCTTCGCTGCCGCTGGAGAGCTGCATGTCATCGTGCGCAAAAAGCTTGTGGGAGCAGCCCGCATCGCCCGCCATCTCTGGCGGATGTGTTTCTCCATGTTCATTGCTTCGGGTTCGCTCTTTCTAGGCCAGCCACAAGTCTTCCCGGATGGCTTCAACGCCACAGCATGGCCCTTTGCCCTGGCGTTTGCGCCACTATTGGCAACGCTTGTCTGGCTTGTACTCGTCCATATCCCGAGGCGGCCTTTTGCGACACCTGGGGGCAGCGCAGACCCCTGATATCAACCGACCTACCCCATTGGGCATATTCCTTGCTATACCTGCACATCAGAGCGAGGTGAGGTATGGCGCAGGGACGCTCCAACGTTATCAAGCAAGGTGCAGGGCTTGCTACGCGCCTGCGGGCAGACCTTATGGGTCGCGGCGTCCACTCCTACTCCCAATGCGGCGAGGACGTGTTCCTTATCAATGAATGCTACCTGCCAAAGCAGGGAACGTACGTAGATATTGGCGCAGGCCATCCCTATTTCGGTTCCAACACATTTCTGCTCTACCGTCGCGGCTGGCAGGGTCTGACGATTGATCCTAATCCGGACCATGGTCGCCTGCATCGGATTGTCCGGCCTGACGACACATTCATGGAACTCGGCATAGCTACACGAGCGAACGAGCTTGAGTACTTCCGCTTCACCAACCCGGACTTCAATACGTTCGATCGGGATGCGCGTGATCGTGCCGTTGGTAACAATGGCAAGCTTACGGGTTCGACCCGCATACCGGTCCGGCCACTGGCTGAGATCCTGAGGGAGCAAAATGTGCCGGAGACCTTCGACCTCCTGTCGGTGGATTGTGAAGGACTGGACATCGATGTTCTGAAGTCCAATGACTGGACGACGTTCAGGCCACGGATTGTTCTGGTGGAAGACCTACCATCGGTGGATGATCCGTTTCAGGTCACCGAGGTCCATGAAATTATGACCGAACTGGATTATCGCCGCCGCGCCACAGTGGGATATACAGCTGTCTATCAGGCCAATGAGCGGCGCTAGCCGCCAAATACCCTGACCGGCTGGAAACGTCCGGCCCGCACCTCGCCCAAGGCAATAGCGCGGTCGCCATCCATGGCCACGGCCAGCCGATCATCCTCAGGATTGGATGCGCGGTTTTCTTTCCAGTGCTCAACGACATGGGGCATCAGCAACACACCTTGCCCGTTGAAAATCTGGCCCGCGTCATGGGCGCTTATGTCAACGAGAGGAATATCGCTCAGAGCTGTTTCGATAGGCGCGAGCATCGCCATCAAACCATCCTTGTCCCCTGCCTCGTGCAGCGCCTCGAGCTCCGATAGTTTTACCGCGTTGTTTTCATCGAACACGCCGACGCGGGTACGGCGAAGATGAGTAATATGCCCTTCGGTGCCAAGCGCGTGCGCAATGTCCCGCGCCATCGCACGCACATAGAAACCTTTGCCGGAGCGCACATTAAATGTCGCTGATACGCCCTCCTCTACCGACACGATTTTCGCGTCGTGGACAGTTACGGGACGCGCCTCAAGTTCAAAGTCTTCGCCGTCACGGGCAAGATCGTAAGCTCTCTGACCGTCGACCTTAATGGCGGAAAACTTCGGAGGAACCTGCTCAATGTTACCCAGAAATGCCGGAAGCGCCGCTTCAATCGCACTCTTCTCCGGGCGCACATCGGATCGGGCGATCTCTACGCCTTCGGCATCATATGACGCCGTCGACACACCCCAGGTGACGGTGAACACATAGTCTTTATCCGCGTCCATAGCCCACGCGACCGTTTTCGTCGCATTCCCGAAAGCGATGGGCAGAATGCCGGTGGCCAGCGGATCGAGTGTTCCGCCATGGCCGACCTTTTGGGCGTTGAAGAGCCTTTTCAGCGCGCTCACCGCCTGCGTGGACGTCATCTCAAGGGGTTTGTCGAGGCAAAGCCACCCGTGAACAGGATCGCCCTTGCGTTTGCGATTGCGCGCCATCTTGTATCTCTGGTCTTCTCTGCCGGTGGGAGGCTCGGACACACCACTGGCGGTTTGAAACGCGCCTAATGGCAGAGGGGAGCGGTTTTGGGAAGAGGCTTAAATCAATGCGGATGCAACATCCCAAAGTAGCTTTATGCCAACCAAGAAAATCAAAGCGTAGATGATCCTGTAGAAAAGGGTCTGGTCGATCCGGCCGACGAGCCAAACGCCGGTTAGAACCCCTACTGGTGCCAGCGGCATAAGAATGAGGGATGTCGTCAGGTTTTCCGAACTGAACTGGCCGAGCATGGCGTATGGAATGAGTTTCACTGCGTTGACCACGAAAAAGAACATCACCGATGTTCCGGCATATGTCCGTTTTTCGAGATTCTGAGGGATCGCATAGGCTTGAAATGGTGGCCCACCGGCATGGGCCAGAAAGCTCGTGAACCCAGCGACGGTGCCGGCCAATGCCCCAAGCGGTCTATTGCCGATGATGAAGGTGCCGCCCGTCTCCGGCTTCAGAACCGAGTAGATCGGAAACGCAATTGCGATGAGGCCAACGCACAAAAGAACAAAAACCTCATTGACGTATCCGGCAAGCAGTCCGCCAAGGGCGATGCCAACGATTGCGCCGGGCAACGTCAGCCATAGGACTTTTCGATCCCAGGTTTTCCGGTAAGCCCAGACGCTGATCCAATCCATCAGAATGAGGATCGGCAGCATGATGCCTGCGGCACGTATCGGCGACATGATCAGTGCCATCAGTGGCACAGCAAACAAAGCCAGTCCGCCGAAGCCGCCTTTGGACACTCCGGTTATGAGGACGGCAAACGCCGCAACGCTCCAGAAGATCAGGTTTTCGAACATCGGCGGACGGTCTGATCCTGTCCGACCGCGAAATCAAGTGCTTGTCTTACGACACCATCGGCTGTTCCTGCTGCGCAGGCTCGCCGAGCAAACCCTGAGCGATCGCAAGTGCATCCTGGATCGGTTGCGCATTTGGGTCCGTCGAAATCAGCGTCTGTTGGCGACGGATCGCTTCACGCACCTTGTCGTCGCGCATGACGGTACCGGCTAGCCGCGGCCTGAATCCGAGGAATGTTTCGCAAGCCCTGGCAATCGCTTCAAATGTACGTTGCCCAGCGGACCGCGTTTCTGCCTGATTGATCGCTATCACCGGCTCAACCTTCGGCGCGTAGCCACGGAGCACTTTGATGAAAGCATAGGCATCGGTCATGGATGTCGGCTCATCTGTAATGACCATCACCGCCTTATCCGCGGCGCGCGCCAAACGCATGCAATTGGCCTCAATGCCCGCGCCGAGATCGACTACGACCTGGTCATATTGAAGGGCAAGCGCAGACAGGCCAGCAGCCAGGCGTGCGACTTCCTCTTGAGGTAGTTCCGCCAGGGCACCAGATCCCGATCGACCGGGAAGAACGTCAAAACCACCTTCTGCAGCGCCGCCGTCGACAGGCGTAACAGCATCATCAAGTTCGACCCAACCGGACACGACCGCCGCAAGATCCGTTTCCGGAGCAATACCGAGCTGCACGTCCACATTGGCGAGGCCCAGGTCGCCATCAACGAGCAGTGTTCGTTTGCCTGCCTTTGCGAAAGCGCTGGCGAGGGTGATCGCCATGAATGTCTTGCCGACACCGCCTTTGCCAGATGCAACCGCGACGATTGAGGCAGGTTGAACCCTTGTCCGCGGCATTGCGGTTGGGGTTTCAACGGATTTTCGCATCATGAAGCTCATTATGCAGCTCCTCTCAGTGCGTCTTCGCCAGCAGAGTCTTCCATTAGGAGGGCCGCGAGGCGAGACGACGCGGCCGGCACGAGACCACCGCCAATAAATGGTGTCACCGCAAGGTGAGACAGGGACATTCGCGCACCAGCAAGCGCCGCAATCGCGCCTCCCCTTCGTCGCGCGACATCCAGTTTGGTCAGGATGGCTCGACGGATGCCTGCGCCGGCATAAGCTTTTGCTGCCTCAGCCTGATCTTCGGGATGACCCTCAGCAGACATAACGAGCACAGGCTCTGCATCAATTACGGCAACAAGATCCTTCAAGCGGGCTAAATCCTCCTGATCGAAAGGAATAATAGCCGGTAAATCTATAATGCATCGTTGATCGTGTCGGCGCGCCTCTTCGAGGAGGGCAAATAAGGCATCCGGTTCCGGTGCAATGCGAACCTGCGCCCGTTCCATTTCAAGGTATGCTGAAAGCTGCTCTCCCCCGGCTGTCGCGTCAAAGTCTGCGGCAACGGGCAGAATCTCGGTTTCAGCGACCGCTGCGCGGCGGGTCAATTTTGCGACAGTCGAGGTCCGACCGTGCCCCGGAGGACCGACAAGAAGAATGTCTTTTTCAGGCCGCGCAGTCAGTGGGTCGCACTTCAGGATGCCTTCTAGCCCGGACGCAAGCGCCTCAGATGGATCACTTAGCTCGGTATCAACTCCGCCAATGATACGGTCAACGAAGCGGCGCGGTGCACCGTGCCAGGTTAATGTGTCTCTTAGTCGATAGGATAGTACCGTAGACGGAGCTTCATCTCGATCCGAGCCCCTTAGGAATAGCGGCTTATCAGCTTTACGCTTGCCGCCATCGGTAGCGGCGCGGACTTCGAAGCGTCCGTCGACTTCGCGTTCCGAAAGTATGACCGCGCCCTCGCCCATTTCGGCAAAGACCAAAGCTCTTGCGGCGTCAGCACTTTCGGCAGCGAACATCTTCATACGCATGGGCACACCATCCTTCCTTGGACGAGGAGTAAGCCCGCGAATGGTTAATGATTTGTGTGGAATTCTTAAGAAATGGCGGTTCTTGTCAGTGCGACAAGCCGGCACTCACACAACCCATTGAAAGGACTGGAAAAGCCAAACCTGATTGATTGAGCGGTACGAGCGAAAGCCCTTCAGGCCGACGCCTCTAGGGTACAAATATCGTGTAAACCACGGTCGCTGAGAAATCGAATGTCCCGAAGGCCAAATCGTATCCAGTGAACCCAATTGAGTAGACCTGATCGAACCGAACCGACTGCTCGACAATCGAACCGGGCGAGACGGCGGTTGCGCGATCTCCCTGGAAAACCGTGATGCCCCCTTCCAGATCTGAAAGAATGCGTGGGTTCTGTGTAAATCCTGCCGTTGGACCGCCGGAGTTAGGCGATTGAGCCGCGTCACCAAAAGCTAGGCCGTCATCCTCGCCAGAGACGGTGACGTTCATGTCCAGAACGATGAAGTCTGACAGATCGACAGCAAGGCCTGACGAGTCCGATGCCGTGACATCACCAACAATGTCGAAGGCTGTATTCGAGGCCACATAGAAACTCGTCCGTGTGTCCACAGCGTCAACACGCGTATCAATTAGCGGGTTAAAGACGAAAGCATCAATCGTGTCATCGGCGGTGATGTTACCGTCCCCATTAGAATCGGTATCGACGTCTCCTGTTGCCGTGCCTGAGATGACATAAGGAATGCCGCCGAAGGCTCCAGATGTATCCTGAGTTGTCAGCAACGATCCCGTGACGACCGTAAACGCATCGTCGGAGATCAGGTCTGTCCCGCCCGGCGCGCCGGTGCCGATGACAAAATCGTTTACGATCGGTGTGGTCGTTCCATCGGTCGGAGCACTCCATACAATAACCAAACCTTCGACATTGAAGGCCGGATTGTCGAGTATACTCGCATGCCCCACGAGCGGCGCGGCGCACACTGCTACACTGAGCAGAACCGATCTGATTTTGCCTGTCACGCCCAACGCCACTCTATTTGCCGCCATTCTTCAACGGTAGAAGAGACCACAAAGACGTTTGAGAACCTTTAATCTATTCGGAAAAAGTGATGACGCTGCTGTGTAGCTAGAGTGAGTACACCGTGAAAACGATGTCGGGTACCAGCCGTCCTTCGAGTTGTTCGTTCGCCGTACTGGACACACCCACAACAAAGCGAACCGACTGAGCAGCGATAGAGCCACGACGAGCAGCCGTCTTCCGATTGCCAATGAAAACAGTCTTTGGCGTTGCGAGATCCGACAGTGCTGGTTTCGTCGCTGCGAAACCCGCCTCCGGACCGCCGCTATGGGGCCATTGGGCGTTTCGACCGAAATACGGACCTGTTTTCGATGTCAGCTGTGCCCGAAGGCTAAGCCGAAGATCAGCCATCTGACCGAGGTCGAGTGACTGCCCGGCTGCTAGCTGAGCGTCGATTTGGAATGGCGCGTTAGATGCGACGTGAAAGTAAGGTGCCGCGCTATTGCTACTGTCTAAGCTCTGCAGATCGCCGGGCTGAGCAGCAAGGATTGACCCGTTGCCGTAAACTGTTTCTGGAGTGATGCGAATATTCTGTTCGCTACGGTTCCGGCCACCAATCGTTGCGAGCGAAGCGGTCCTGTCAGGAGGCCGTGTTCCCCAAACCACTATGACCGGCTGAATTTCAAAAGACACCTGATGGACAATGTCGGCCTTCGCGTCTGGCAGCCCTGCAAGCGCCCCCACCAATGCGGCGGCACCAGCTGCAAAAGCCTTCAACAGAGATGGCTTCTGGTCTTCGCGCACTCCCTTTTCGCCCCCTATCAGGACGGAGCGTACAATGAAGCTTCCAAGGTCGGCGCTGCCGGCACGCTCACCTCAACCGGACGATCACTCGTCGGTGCAAGGCCGAGCGCGTCCTCTACGACCAGATAATAAGAGAGGAAGCCAATGTAGACACCGATGATAACCAGCACGATGACGGGAAGCTTACGCTCCTCGGGCACATCCTTGCGCCGCAAGCCAACGCTGTACTCGGACTCCTGGAAATTTGGCAGGCTTCTGTTTGGCATGACTGACATCCCCCATTCTAGCGTGACGCAAATGCGCGACGGTTGAGGAGTTCAAGATTCAGGCCAGTCTTCGATGCTTGACGTTAACCTTCGCCGCCCCTAGCGCTGTGAGGAAACAGACACGGTGAGCAGAAGAGGCATTAACCATGGCAGATGACTGGGACTTCCCTACCGGTGACCTGATGAAAGGCAAACGCGGCATTGTTATGGGCGTCGCTAATCAGAACTCGATCGCTTGGGGCATCTCGAAACAGCTTGTGGCGCAAGGAGCGGAGCTTGCCTTCACTTATCAGGGTGAAAAACTGGAGCGACGTGTCCGTCCCCTTGTTGAAGGCATCGGTCAGGACTTCATGATCTCAGCGGACGTGACCGACGATGCCGAGATGGATCGCGCCTTTGCAGCCGTTAAAGAGCGTTGGGGCACGATCGACTTTCTGGTGCACTCCATCGCTTTTGCTGGAAAGGATGAGCTTCAGGGGTCCATGGTCGCAAACACAACGCGGGAAGGCTTTACCCGCGCCATGGACATCTCGGTCTACTCTTTCATCGATGCGTCGCGTCGCGCGTCTGAGCTGATGCCGAATGGCGGGGCTATCCTCTGCATGACATATCTCGGCGCGGAACGTACGGTCCCCTCCTATAATGTGATGGGCGTTGCGAAAGCTGCGCTCGAAGCATCAACCCGCTATGCCGCACGCGACCTTGGTCCCCAGGGCATCCGCGTGAATTCTATTTCCGCCGGCGCAATGAAGACACTCTCCCTCGCAGGCATTCGCGGCGGTAAGTCCCTCATGGGTACTGGGCGGGATTGGTCTCTCCTGAGAGAGGACACCTCAATGGAAGGCGTTGCCGGCTGCGCTCTTTACCTACTTTCCCCTCTTGGGCGGTCTATAGCTGGCGAGATTATCCATGTGGATGCGGGCTTCCATGCGGTTGGTGTCCCGGATCCAGACAGCGGAAGCGACTGATTTTCACCAAATAGGGGAAATTTTACCTCTGAATTCTCTTATTGATAGAAAATCTAGCCCTTCAGGATAGCGCTCGCAGGCAGTGTTACTTTGGCGTTCATGTTGCAAGTGGTAGTCACTATATAGGTGGTGTGGTGCAGAGGTGCGTCTTTGGATGCGCTTTCGACAAGGAATGACGGTGATGAAAACCTACGCAAAAACAGCCCTAGCTGCCCTTTTGTTGCTGGGCGCATGCGCGACAGCAACGCCTTACCAGCCACAGGTAAACTCCAATGGCGGGTATATCGATCAGCAGATTGAAACCAATCGGTGGGCGATTTCCTTCGCCGGTAACACGCTGACGGATCGTAAAACGGTGGAGACCTACCTTCTCTATCGCGCTGCGGAACTCACGTCGCAGAATGGCTTCGACTACTTCCAGATTGTCAGCCGCGACACGGATGTGGAATCTCGGTTCATTGCTACGGGCTTCTCATCCCCGTTCTATTATAATTTTTACGGCTTTGGCGCACATCCGGGTTTCTACGGTACAGGATTTCGAGGCCGTGGCTTCTCTCGCTTTGGCGGGTTTCATGGACGCGGCTTCTACGGTCCAAGGTTCGGCACCTTTGGCGGATTTCACGATCCATTCTTCGGCGGGCCCACCTCGTTTCAGGAGCGGGTGAGCTACGAAGCCACAGCCGAGATCATCATGTATAGCGGTGACGAGCCAGATGGTGCGGAATTCTTCGACGCCGAGGACGTGTTGATCAATCTCTCCGGCCAGATCGTTCTTCCAGCAGCTTAAGAAGAGCCCTCATTCGGCAGCCGTTTGGTGCAGCATCATGGCTATGATTGGATGCGGCTGCAGGGTGTCGCGTTTCTCGCAGACAGTTTGAAATGACGCTTTTGCCGCTTCAATCGTGAGATCCATGTCCGCTTTGGTCATCGCGTGGCAAAGGAACATGTTGTGCCAGGGGTGGACATAGATCCCTCGTTCCAACATGGCCTCGCCCCAGGCAAATCCCATCCGGAAGTCCGGGTCGTCGTCAAACAAGAATAATGGCATCTGAACCGGTCCGGTCTGCCGCAAAACCAATCCAGCATCTTCCGCCGCCGCGTTCAGCCCGTCCCGCAGATATCCACCCAGTCCGACTGTGTGTTCGAGATAATCTGACTCCCGTAGAATCTTGAGGGTTTTAAGCGCGGCGGCCATGGGTACGGCCGCGAACCAGAACGACCCGGTCGCAAAAATAGACGACGCCCCTGCCCGTGCGCTGTTCGATCCGAGCAGTGCGGAAATTGGATGTCCGTTGGCGAAGCTTTTCCCCCAAGTGCTGAGATCGGGCCGAACGCCAATCAGCTCCCAGCTGCAATCCCTCGCCAATCGAAAACCGGCGCGAATATCATCGACGATTAGCAATGCTCCATTCTCGTCGCAAATCTCCCGCGCGCGTTTCGCATAGGCGGGATCGGGTAACATTTGATCCGTGAACGCATCATGCTTGAATGGTGTTGCGAATATTCCGGCAAGATCGTCGCCTGCCTCTGCCGCGGCGGCTTCAAGGCTTTCGGCGCTATTATAATCGTACGTCTTAATAAAGGCTCGATCCTCGGGGATGACGCCGGACGGTACCGGCGTGCACCAGGGTACCGCCCCATGATAAGATCCACTGGCAACGAGGATCACTCGTTTGCCGGTTTGGGCGCGCGCCACGGTTTTCGCCATGGTCGTCGCATCTGTTCCGTTCTTGCAGAACATCGCCCAATCGGCATGGCTGATCATGTCGACCATGGTTTCGGCGAGTTCTACCATCAGGGCCGTTGGCCCCGTCATCGCGTCGCCTTTGGCCAGCTGTGCCATCGCTGCATCATTCACACGCTTGTCACCATACCCTAAAATGTTCGGGCCATAGGCGCACATGAAATCGAGATACTTGTTGCCATCCACATCCCAGACATAGGCCCCCTCCGCTTTCTCGAAGAATTGGGGGTAGCCGTCCGGCAGGAGGGTTGTCGCCTCGTGACCGTAGACACCATTTGGCAGTACCGTTTCTGCCCGCAGGCGAAGCGCCTGATCCTGGTCTCGTTTCATATGACTGACCTCCCTTGGATCCGTATTCAGCGTTTATACAATCAAATTATCAAGTCCTGGCATTTGTCCTTCAGAGGGCGTCACGATCGCAACCAGCATCAGCCGACAAAGTTTCGCGGTTTCGTTTCTCAGCCCGGCGATACTTCTGCTGAAATCGCGCGGCGACGAGCTATCTCCGCCAAAGCCGCATCTGCTGCGACCATATTATCGCCCGCGCTTGGGTCTACCGCACGTTCCAGCCTGTCTTTCCAAAGGGCGACAAGCGCCTCTGCATCGTCAAATCGCCCCTGCTCCATGCGGGCTTTCGCACCCCTGCGCAGCGCCCTCAATACAAACTTGTTTGGGTCACCGGTGGGATCGTCATGCACTTGAAAAATGTACGCGGCCAGATCTGCGGCGGCGTCGTACCTTCCCGCTTCAATGAGATCTCTCACTAGGAACTCTTGAGAGGTGGACAGTCCCGACGGATCGCAGGGATGTGGCCCGCGCTGCATAAAATGACCAATCATCTCTTGTGCCCGATCCAATTGATCCGTTCTTAAATATAAGCGTGCCAGTCGATCTCTCTCCTCCCAAACGGCAGGTGCCCCCTCTCCCCATTTCTCCAAAAGGCGTGAAAGGCGGTCTTCCCGAAATTCAATCGAACGCTCAGGCTGATTTTGCCGACCATAGGCAATGGACAATCGATGTAAGGCCTTGATAGAGATTTCGTTATGTATTCCGTATCTCTCATCATTACCCCGAAGAATTTCACCTAGACGCTCAGCAGCCTCATCATATTTCCTCTCGCGAATATCTATTCGCGCAAGAAAAATGCGCCACTCGTCTGCAGCTTTGGCGAACTGATTGTCCGGGTCATTCTCAACATTAGACAGACTTTCGACTTGCTCTTCCATCATCGCCCGCACGGTGTCGTAGTCTTCCTGAACTAAAAGATAGTCTGCCAATATCCATCGCGCACGTGATGTTGCGAGATGGACATGTCCGTACTCGTCTAATAGTCTTTGGTAGTGCTGCTCGGCGACTTCGAGCGAGCGCTGATGATTGTCGACCCATGAATACGCCACGACGAGGAAGTTCAGCGTATTCAAGGTTTCGTCCGCCGCATCTCCGTTCACCCGGCGATGTATGTCGTATAATTCTTCTAGCTCAGTCGCCGCTTTCTCATGCTCGCCAAGCTGAAAATAGATGTTAACGAAGCCTTGCCTGACATCGAGGCCAAGAGGTTGATCTTCACCATCAATCGCTGCCCAACCCGGGACTGTCGCTTCGTAGATTTCACGCGCCTCTTCGTAACGACATTCGCGGTCAAATAAACCAGCAAGGCCCGATCGGGCAAGAAGGGTCGTATAATGATCATCTCCGAGTGTGCGCGATGACAGCTCGACCCCTTTGCGGTGGAACTCTTCGGCTTCTGCCGCTCGCCATGTCTCGGAAAACAGGCCCGCCAGATTACCATATAACGTTCCAAGGCCGGCCGAATCCGGACCATACGCATCGATGTGCACGTCGATTGCCTGGCGAAAGTCCTCCTCTGCTGCCGCGAAGTATGTTCGTCCTGCGACGAGGTCGCCCTCTTCCAGCGCACGCCTGGCTATGGCCTGTTTCAAGGACGCGTAATTGTTGATAATGAGCGCGTATTCGTTGGCGAGATCGTCGAGATCTTCACGGGCTTCAAAGATTGCCAAGGACGACTCGTAGAATTCAGTTGCCTCTTCATGCCGTCCTTCGAGCATGAGCCACCAGCCAAGGTCTTTTTCCGTTATAGCAACCCGGTGATCTGTCTCTCCATAGACTGATCTTTGCGTTGCCAGGACATTCCGAAATCTCTCTTCCAAGCCGTCCGTCCGGTTGAGGTACCAGTCATTGAGGGTCTTGCGATAAAGAGATGTGGCATACGCTTCGCTGCCTTCGCCCAATTCGTTCCGTCTGGTATCGCTCGCAAAAGTCAGATGTCGGTCGGCCTCGTCATAAGAGCCAAGCTGCAGATAGCTCCAGCCGATTGTGTCGCGCAGGCGCGCTTCAGCGGTGGAGCTTAAATCGGCATTGCCCGTTTCGAGTCGCTCCGCCGCTGCATCCATAACCTCGACAAACAGAATGTCCTTACCCCGCTCTGAAGGGTTCACGGACGCGAAGGCATCGTCGATGAAGGCCGTAACGGTTTCTGCCTCCTCCAGATTTCTCTGGGCAATCTGCTGCTGGAACACAGCGTATACCGCTACGGCTGACGTCAGTACCGCAACTCCAGACAGTCCGAACCGTGTTCTTCGCTGCCGGCGTCCCAGATGAGCGCGGCTCTCTCGGATAAAGTCCCGCTGTACCTCGGTGGGGGGCTGTGCGTTTTCGGGCGCGCCATCGCGCCAGGTCTCAGCATGACGAATGGCATCGTCTCGCGTGATCAGTAGTCGCCTCGGGCGACCGGCGGTTTGCCAGGCTTCGGCCTGATCATTGAGCTTGGTTTTTTCGCGCTCCCAAAGCAGGTCTGTCCTGAGGGCTTCGGCCAGCCGGTCAAGATTTGCCGCTCGCTCATCCTCGGTGCGGTAGAAGGTGTAGTTCAACCGAGCGAGCCGTCCTGGAACTTCTTCGGCTTCTGTATCTCGGACCAATACCGGAAACACCGGCTTTGCCTGACGCTCCGCTTCATCAACTTCCCAAGCGCAGATCTCGGACGCCACGGAGTCAGGTGATACAAGAAGCGCGACCTTTTCCGCCGATCCAATCAACCCTCTCAGGCGATCCTTCCAATCCTCGCCAGGAGCGATATCGTGCACATCAAGGAACGCCTCGATCCCCCGATCAACTAGGCCCTCCCGCAGGCCTTCCGCTATTGAGAGATCTTTGCGAGAGTACGAAATGAAGACCCTAAGCGTGTTCGGCGTCTGTGTCTGACCCATGGAACGCGTCCCCCCAATCAATGCCGCCCATTAGCTTATCCAATTCGATCACGCATTGAAGTCGCCTCCGTACACATTCTCGGCATAGCACTCCGATGGACCGGTTGCATTCGAGGGGATGCTCGCCCATGACCGGGTGATGGGCCGTCTTCTCATTGTCATTCCTGTTTATCTTCTGCTTGTGGGCTGGTTGTCCCAGTGGCCACCGGTCCAACCTCTGTTCAGAGACATCGCCCGTATTCCGCAGCAGCAGGCGCTTTTGTTGTCGGCGCTTCTTCTCGCTATTGGAGGTGGTTGGCTGTTCTTTGCATCCAAGCGCCAAATCGTTCCGACCGCGCCTGTCCGCGTGATCAATCAGGGGGCCGTCGGTCTCGCATTTGCGGGCGTCTATAACCTCTTTGACGGCACGACGGGCCGCGCCATCACATTGAACTTCGCGATCATTGTAACAACAGCCTTTGTCGTCAGCGAGATCGTCTATCTGGGCATTACCCGCCTGATCCAGCAACGGCGGGCCGAAAATGCCAGCGCCATCGCGGCCGAAGACTTCGGGAGGCCAGGCGCGAACGGGCTGCGCCTCGCAGTGACGATTCCAGTCTACGTATTCGTACTCGTTTTTCTGCCTCGGAATGACGACTATCGCCGGCTTGTTGAACCATTCAATGCAGTCCACCCGCAAACCGTTCTTGTGATCAGCGCAATTGCGCTTCTTGCAGCAGGCGCGCTGACCATCGCGCTAAGCCTTGGCAAGATCACGACCCAGCCCATACAGCGTCAAACGCTGGTTGCCGGAGCCATCGGGCTCGCCTTCGGGGCTGCGATCAATCTGTTCGGCTATTTCACCGGACTGGGCGTTAGCATCAGTGATCTTATCCTTGTTCCGGTTGGTTTCATGGCGGCAGAACTCGTCTATCTTGCTTTGCAATGGCGCATACAAAACGGCCCGCCGGAACCTTAGTTCCAGCGGGCCGCAATTGGTGGTGCAGTCTTACGATCTAGCGGGGTGCCATGCGGATGGCACCGTCAAGACGAACATCTTCGCCGTTGAAATAGCCATTGCGGCACATCTCGACTGCCAATGAGGCATACTCGTCTGGATTGCCGAGGCGGGCCGGGTTCGGCACCTGCGCACCGAGCGCCTGTTTTACATTGTCCGGCGCGCCCTGGAGCAGCGGCGTGTCGAAGATACCAGGCAGAATGGTGTTCACACGGATGAACTCTCGGCTGAGGTCTCGCGCGATTGGCAGCGTCATGCCGACGACACCGCCCTTCGACGCTGAGTACGAGGCCTGACCGATCTGGCCGTCTTCGGCGGCGACCGACGCCGTATTCACGATTGCGCCGCGCTCGCCATCGACCGGGTCGAGTGTCATCATCCCGGCTGCGGATTTGGCAATGCACCGAAACGTGCCGACGAGGTTGATCTGGATGATCAAGTCGAACTTATCGAGCGGGAAATGCTTGATCTCACCCGTCTGCTTGTCGCGACTTGCCGTTTTCACGGCATTACCGGTTCCAGCGCAATTTATCAGGATGCGTTCTTGACCGATGGCGGCCCGGGACTTCTCAAATCCGGCATCAACACTCTCATCGGAGGTGACGTTGACGTTGCAAAACACACCGCCGATTTCAGAGGCCATCGCCTCGCCTTTTTCCTCATTGAGGTCGAATATGCTGACCTTCACGCCATGGCTCGCGAGCAGTCTTGCTGTGGCGGCCCCAAGGCCTGACGCCCCGCCGGTGACAACCGCTGAGACGGAATCATTGAGTTGCATGTGATGGATCTCCCTTGAATCTCGAGTGCTGACCGCTGATCTATAGGAGGCTATGGGAGACGCCAATGACTGACGCAAGGGCAATTGCGAAAACAGCCGGAGATCCGGAGAAAGCCATGTTGCCGCTTGTCGTTGAGCGTAATGAACGCCGGACGCGCGCAAAACTGCTGCCCAAGATCATGAAAGTGGCAGGTAAAATTCCCTTCGCCGACGATCTTGCTGCGTCATACTACTGCGCGATCGACCCAGAGACCCCGATGAAAGCGAAAGGCGTACTCTTCGCCGCCCTCGCCTATTTCGTTCTTCCCACGGATATGGTGCCCGACATCGTTGCAGGTCTCGGTTTTACCGATGACGCCACAGTGCTGGCAACGGCGCTCGGAATCGTTGGGGCACAAGTGCAGGAACATCATCGTCGCGCCGCAAGACGGCTCTTGAAGATGCCTGAACCGAAGCAGCGCCGGGAACGCTGAAATCGACCTAAGACTACAGTGAAAATTGGTACCGCTGGCCAGGATCAGAATGTGCTGTGAGCCCGTCGTGCAGGCCTCACCCATCAGAACTTATACTTTTGGTTGCAAATTTAATTTCTGGGTAGCATTATAGGATAAATGTCCTATGTATTAAGTATGTCGAGAATTGCGTTTCTTGTGCTGCTTGGATTCATAACTGCTCTAACGGCCGAGGCTGACACATTGCCCGGGCCGATCCCCGCAGACGTCGTTCGCGTGATTGACGGCGATACCGTCAAAGTGCGCGCGCATATCTGGGTAAACCAAAGTGTCGAAGTGTCCGTTCGTCTTGCCGGGGTAGATACGCCGGAGATCAACCGCCCGGAGTGTCGTGCGGAGCGGATCAAGGCAGACGCCGCCAAAGACGCGGTGGCCGCGCTAGTGGGCGATGAATTGTTTCTGACCGATGTGAGACTCGGAAAGTATGCCGGCCGGGTCGTCGCAAACATTGGCACAATCGACGGTACGGATCTTGGCGAGTATCTGTTGGCAACTGGTCAGGCGGTCCGGGACGGCGAACGAGACTCGTGGTGTGATGCGCCGTCTACTCCGTCCGCCGAAATTGTCTCGACTGCCCCTGCACCATAGCTCGGGAGACGGGCTCTGGGAGCGCCCTGGAAAGCGCCGCCAGAAACTTGTTTACACCGCCGGCCACCCGCACGGGGGCACCCTTCTCCGCTGCTTCGATGCCAGCCCGTACGACTGGGCGAGCTTCCATCCACATCCATTGCGGCATCTGATTGGTCTGGTCGCGCGTCCCGTTCACATCGTGAAATTCGGACCAGGTGAAACCCGGACACAGCGCGGAGCAGTTCACGCCCCATCCGCCCGCTTCGGATTCTGCCTGTATGCTTTCAGAGAATTTGATCATGCCTGCTTTCACAGACGCATAGAGTGTATGGCCGTTTGAGCCGGACATATATCCGGCGAGAGATGCGACATTGATGATCCGACCGAACTTTCTCTCGATCATCCCCGGTAGCAGCTTATGCGTGAGTTCGCAGGGTGCTGTGTATAGCACTTGAATGAAGGCTGCCTGATCTTCCCAGCTCGTATTTGCGAACGTGCCTGGCAAGCCATAGCCCGCATTGTTCACCAGACCATCGATCTGCCAACCTGCTGCATTTGAGTCCGAGATTATGCGATCCACCGCGCCCGGTTCAGCAAGATCGGCGCTAATGGTCAGCGTCTTGATCCCGTGGGTCGCTTCCAGCTCGGACGCCAGCCCTTCCAATCGATCGATCCGGCGGGCGGTCAGCGCAACATTCCAACCGAGAGCTGCATACTGGCGGGCGAACTCCGCGCCAATTCCAGCAGACGCTCCAGTGATCAGTACCGACCGATTTGCCATAATGTCTTCCCAACAAAAAAATAGGCCGGTGTCTTACACCGACCTTCAACAGTTTGTCATCTCCGCGCGCGTCCCTACCCAGCAAGAGATTGAATATATTAACGTTTATCCGTGCAAATTTTGATTTCTACACTGCATATATGATACATACCGCTGGTATGTTTAAAGATCAAGGCTGATACAGCAGATGGCGCGCAGCACACGGGAGGGCACTGAAGAAACCCGAAGAGCGATACTGTCGTGCGCCAAGAAATTGTTCGAAACGACGGGGTACTCCCACACGACGCTTGCCGATATCTGCAAAGAAGCCGGCGTCACAAAGGGGGCGCTCTTTCACCATTTCGATTCCAAGGAAACTCTCTTTACGGAAATCTGGATGGACCTGCAGACCACTATGGATCGAGCAGCCGCACATGAGGCAATGCGCGTTAGCGAATTTACCGATGATCCGTATGCCGGTTTTATTGCTGGCTGCCGCGTCTTCCTGGACTACGCCTCTGATCCAAAATTCCAGCAGATCGTGAATATCGACGGTCCTGTTGTGCTCGGCGTGGCTGAATGGTCGCGGCGGGATGCGGCCATGGGGCTCCGTAACATCGGTGGCGGCCTCAGACTCTTGGAGAGCCAGGGTTTCGTGGACCCCAAGAATCGCAAGCCTCTCACCGTGCTCCTGTACGGAGCGCTAACGGGTGCCGCGCTTGAGTTGTCTCGCAATCCCGCAAACCAAAGCGCTGACAACATTCTGACCGTCTTTGAAACATTGCTACGTAATTCGCGCTGAGCTCCGCCGTCTATTTACCGGATCGATCGCATCTTAACGGCGGTCCGAAGCTTCGAAAAACCAAGCGATGAAACTGCGGTATCTGATGGACGAACCATGTGAGCAAGACACACGACCGCACATGAAAAACCCTCCATCTTTGGCGAATTCGAGCTTAGATTTCCCGCTCGAGCGCAAAATTCTTCGAAAATTCGCGGAAAAATATGCTTATCTTGCATAAGGTTAGCTGCCTACTGGCAGGAATTTGAAAAAAATTTTCGCAACTGAAAGTCACATGCTCACAAATGTGTTACTTTCATTAGTATGAGGGAAGAGAGAGTGACACGGTCACCCTCCCGCGAGGAGTATTGGTAGCAGGCTCAATCGATATTGGGCTGCGAGCCAGTAAATGATTAATTGACTGCAGACATGAAGCATAAGGTGGTCTCTGAGGACTGGATGTACTTTGAAGGCCAGGTTGCTGAGGACGCTGAGGACAGGACCGAATCATTAGGCGATGACGGTGCCGTGGTTGTCATGCATGGGATCGTTGGGTGTCATAATACCCGTATTCCCAAGAATGATTTTGTTAGCATAAATTTACAGCGGAACTGCGCAGGAGATCTGCAAGCCGATTACAACGGAGAAAAATATCATACGAGCTTGATACCAGGAAACATTTCGATTTGTCCCCCATCGGTGGAACAGGAATATGGCTTCACGGGATGGTTAGAAAGTACACTGCTTCTGGTGGAAACGTCGATATTTGACAGAGTCGTCGAACTCGATCCCACCCTTCCAAGCATCCACAGTGTTCAGCCCATGAGCAACATTTGTCGGCCACGCCTCGCGCGCATGGTGGAAGAACAATACCGCATTCAGTCATCAGGCGACGTCGGCTGGAAGGTGCTCTCGGAAGCGAACAATCTTCGCATTGCTCTTGAGATCCTGATGACGTTTTCGAACGTTCATAAAGGTCAAAGCACGGCGGCAAGCCTTGGCGATGGGGAGCTGCGGGCCCTCAACGACTTCATCGACAATAAGCTATCCAGCAATTTCTCTCTTTCCGAACTTGCAACAGTGCTTGATCGAAGTCCGTTGCAGATGGCGCGGGCCTTTAAAGCCACGACGGGAGAAACCCCATATCGCTATGTGCTGCTCAGACGGATCGAACACGCCCGTGCTCTCCTGACATCGAGTTCCAAGTCGCTCGCGGAAATTGCCTATGAATGTGGCTTTGCCAGCCAGTCTCATATGACTACCGTCTTCTCTGACAAGCTTGGTATTACGCCGGGAAGATACCGCAAGATGGCCATGAGCTGACAGTGCAGCGTCGGCCGACTTTTCACGAGCAAGTCACGCGCTCGGGTCTAAGCACTTCTGTGCTCGGGCGCAGTTCATCTCCCACCCGCCTGGAAAGCGACCAGCTTCAGGCTGCTCTAATATCCCATAATTTCTGCGGTGATTACGTTCTCGTTGAAGGGGGGCGTGACCACACAATCGTCTTTCCTGTATGCCAACCTACATCTGTCTTCCGCTTCTATGACGACCGCTTAAGCGGAACAGCTGAGCATGTCGGCAAGATCAGCATAATGCCCGCTATGCGCGATGCTGGCTGGCAAAGCGATCAACGTGTTGAAGTCCTTCATATCTACTTGTGTGACGAAGCGTTGCGGAAGATTGCTGAGACAGTCACAGGGAAGACGGCGACGGACGTCTCCATATCTGATGGTTTGGATCTGAATGATCCCTTCATGGCCGGTATCGCCGGCAAAATTCTGCGAGAGATACAAAGCCCATCTGCTCTATCCAGCCTGATGATTGAGCACCTACAACACGTCATTGCTGTGCATATGCTGCGGACTTACTCGAACCTGTCAGATCCCACCGTCAAAGCCCTGACCAGGCCAATCAGAATGGGGAAGTCCGACCTGCAGCCAGCACTCGACTACCTTAACGACAATATTCAGGAATCTGTCTCGCTGGACGATCTCGCGGACCTTGCAAATGTGCCGACCTCTCAACTTTTGAGAAGCTTCAGGTACGTTATCGGCACAACACCGCATCAGTATCTGATTCAGCGCCGAATAGAGAAAGCAAGAGATCTTTTGACAAACACGAGGCTGTCGATTGCCGAAATCGCTTATGAGTGCGGATTTTCGAGCCAATCTCATATGACAACGGTATTTGCCGACAAGCTTGGCATCACGCCTGGAAAATACCGTCGGCAAGTCCGCTGATAACTTATCAATAGTTCACGCGTTCGACGGGTCGCTTGACCTGGGCTCAAGATTCTCCTCACACTGAAGAGACATTGCGAATTGACCGCTGGTCAGGAAGGACGTCGCGTTGGAACAATTTGAAGTCCTCATGGCGAGGCTTGAAGGCCTGCCGAATATGATCATCGAATTCGCGCCCAGTGTAGTGCTGGCCCTCGCTATTCTGCTCATTGGGCGAGCGATCGTGAACAGTCTGTCTCGGGCCACGGTCAAAGCCTCGTCGCGCGTCAAAACCATTGATGAGACACTCGCCCGGTTCTTCGGGTCGGTCGTTCTCTTCGCCGGAACACTTGCCGTTATTATTGCAGCGCTTTCGGCCCTCAACATAAACCTCGCCTTCCTAGCGACCATCGTCGCGTCGCTCTTCATAGCTTTGGGGTTTGCCCTGCAGGACACGCTGGGCGACGTCGCGAGCGGGATCGTGCTGGCTGTTTTCCGTCCCTATAAGGTGGGCGACGAGGTCCAGTTGAACGGCGAAAAAGGAGTTGTCACTGATCTCGGTCTTTTCGCGACCCGCCTTGTCACGCGCGACAACATCGAGCTTGTCATCTCCAATTCCGATGCCCTCGGAAACACGATCAAGAACTACTACGCCTTCGGTGACCGCCGCCTCGATATGGATTTCGGCATCGCCTATGACGCCGATATTGGAGCGGCTCTCAAAGCCCTTATAGGCGTGGCTGACGGGGATGATCGTATACAGAGCACACCAGCCCCATCCGCAATGGTGGTTGAGTTGGGAGACAGCGCCGTGGTTCTTCAGCTTCGGCTTTGGTGCGACGCTGACGATTACCGAAAAATTCAGATGGATATCTCCGAGCGTGTAAAAAAAGCCTTTGACGCTGCCGGTGTTGAGATCCCTTACGAACACAATACGATTGTCAAGAGAACGGTCCATGCCTGAAGACGATATCGACGTCATTGTGGGAGACGGTCCCCCGCCCTTCGAGCTGACAGAGCAGGGTCTTACAGACACCGCTTCATATTATATCGAAGCTGCGGTCGACTCCTCAATAACATTCGCCCCTCGCCTCATCCTTGCCGGGCTCATACTGTTTGTGGGGTCCTGGATCGCAGGGCGGGTTTACCGGGCTGTTCGCAACCGAACAGATGCGATTGAGAGTATTGATACGACGCTCGGCGCGTTTATCTCGAATGCCGTTCGGTACATCATTATTGGCGGCGTCTTCCTGTTTGCCGTTTCCGTTCTTGGGGTGGAGATCGCCTCAATATTTGTCGTCTTCTCGGCTATGACGCTCGCCATCGGTCTTGCCCTTCAAGGATCGATGAGCAACGTCGCAGCCGGACTCCTTCTGATCATCCTACGGCCCTACAAGATTGGCGATTATGTCGAGCTGAACGGTGAGGAAGGCCATGTCGAGGATTTGAATATATTCCAGACGACGCTGCGCACGCTCGACAATATCAAAGTCATTCTGACAAATAATGACGTCAGGGCCGCGACGATACGGAATTATTCCTCCTCAGGTATCCGGCGATGCGATATCGATTTCGGCATCGATTATGGCGACGATATCGCGAAGGCCATGGAGATCATAAAACGCGAAGCGAGTGGACATGGGCTCGTCGTCAAAGGCGATGGCCGAGACCCCTGGACGCGCGTCAGCTGTCTTAATGATAGTTCGGTCGATATCCAGTTGCGGGTGTGGTGCGATCCAGAACACTACTGGGATGTGCGTTTCGATCTTCTGCGCTCCGTCAAAGAGGGCTTCGACAGCGGCGGTATATCCATCCCGTTCCCGCATGTGGTGGAAATCGAGAAGGTTTGATTTGCGTCAATTGAAATTGAGCGGCACTGCTCCAATTACGGAGTCAGATATTGGCTCAGACAGATGGCAGGAGACCAAAATGACAAGACGTCTTAATTCGTTGGCACTCAGCCTCGCTTTAGCTTGTGTCACTGCGGTCTCCGCATGCACTGACGCAGCGGACCCATCAGACGCGCCGCGAGCTACGGAAGTCGAATTGGCTAGTCCGTGGACACTCGCTTCCGACGCGTCGGCCCTCACCTATCTGTCCATCAAAAGCGGCAATGTTGCTGAGGTAAACACATTCGGCACATTAAATGGCTCGGTTGGAGAAGACGGATCAGCCGAGATCTCGATCGACCTCGACAGCGTCAACACCAATGTCGACATTCGCAATGAGCGCATGCGGAACGTCTTTTTCGAAACAGACGCCTATCCAACAGCCACAGCATCCACGACGCTCGATTTGGGCACGTTCGCAGACCTTGAGATTGGTGAGAGCGCCGATGTTGTTGTGCGGTTTGACCTTGCTCTGCATGGCGAAACGGCGGGCTATGACATTGACGCCAAGGTTACCCGCCTGGGTGCCAACAGGGTGTCGGTCGATAATACGGCCCCCCTCATTCTCTATCCGGACGACTTCAATCTCCTGGACGGCCTGGGTGAGCTCCAAGCACTTGCTGGTCTCAACTCGATAACGCCTGTTGTGCCTGTGAACGTATCTCTCGTGTTCGAGCGCGCAGGCTAAACACCTCGCATTCCAACGCTTTGACGGCGCTGTAGAGCTCATCGCCCAATTTGCACTTGATAATCATTTGCAACTTTGTCTCCTTTGCGATAAGTTTGTCGTGTTCAGGTTGGGGCTGAACGCGAACAAAGGAGCGCACATAGATGGTAAAAGTTGCTCTAGACGGTGTCCCTGAAACAATGCTTTGGCCGCTTTGGAACCGTGCTTTTGAGGCGAAGCGAAACGATCGACTGATCGAGGATCCATGGTCCATTCAACTTGTTGACGACATCGAATACGACTTTGCCGCCAGCTTCAAAGAACCTAATCGCGGGCACGGTATCCGGTCTCGGGTGGGCGATGATCTTGTGTCAGACTTTCTCAGGCGACATGGGGAGTCTGCCTGTGTCGTTGCGCTTGGCGAAGGACTAGAAACCCAATACTGGCGACTTGGCGAACCCAACGTGCCATGGTTCAGCGTTGACGTGCCGGAGGCAATCGACGTCCGGACATCTTTGCTGCCCGAAGGCAAGTCAATCACGCCTCTTGCCAATTCGGCGCTCGATACCGCCTGGATGGATGAGATACCGGAAGGGCTGACACCCTTTATCTCCATGATGGGGCTGTTGATGTATTTCAAGAAAGATCAGATCGTCAGCCTACTGACATCCATATCTCAGCGGTTCCCGGGCGCAGAGATATTTTTCGATGCCATCCCATCCTGGATGTCGAAGAAGACGATGGAAGGGTTTGATCTCACCGAGAGCTACCGGACGCCCAAAATGCCATGGGGCATCTCGATCAAAAATCTTCCAGGCTTCATCAGCTCTATTCCCAATATGGAGCCTGTCACCATTCAGACTTACGCAAAGCCCTATCCGCACGCGATGCGGCTCTACAGTATTCTGTCCGTAATTGGACCGATTAAAAACAAGCTTGCGCCGAGCCTTGTGCATGCGCGGGTATAACCGCGAGGCTAGGTGTCCATAACACCTGCTGCTCAAGTCGAGGCGAGCACCCGCTTACCTATCTGATGCCGGTTACCCGCAATTTTCCCGTCACGGCTTCAAGCCGGAAACAAAAAGTGCCAATGTAAAGCGGGTACTGGGAAGCCTTCTTTATAGCTACTCGATCGGTGAACTAATGAAAATCTACTTCCGGCCCGGAACGTGTGCGCTTGCTCCTCAAACGGTACTTCATTGGTTGGGGCTTGAACACGAAGCGGTAAACGCTCCCCGCGACGACAGCTTCAAGGCCATAAATCCGTCTGGTGCGGTGCCCGCACTCGAAATCGCACCTGGGGACATCCTGACCCAAGCCGGAGCGATTATGGTCTATCTCGCAGAAGTCGCGGATCGACCCGATCTTCTAGGGGGTGAGGATCTCCGGCAACGCGCGGAAGTCTCGCAGTGGGAGTCCTTCTTTACAGGTGATTTTCACCCTGCATTCTTTCCGGTTTTTGTCCCTCAAAGGTACACACTGAACCACGAGGCGGACTCGCTCGCTTCAGTAAAGGCATCAGCAGAAAATCTGGTTGCGAACGGGTTGGCCCAGATCGAAGCGCAACTTGATGGCACGGACTGGTTTGTGGGCAGTTCGAAAACCATCATTGATGCCTACGCCGTGCCCATGCTGCGGTGGGTCAAGTTCGCAACCTCACTGGATCTTTGCGACTGGCCAAATACTCAACGGTTCTATGACCGCATGAGCGATGACGCTGGCATTGCGGCAGCGATGGCAACCCAAGGCATCAAGCCGTAGATGCGCTCAAAAGGGGCGTCAGTCAAAAGCTGACGCCCCTTCTGGTTCGATCATAATTGTCTCGATTACGATGCGGCTGAGACAATCTCGATTGCGCCATGATCCTCGACGTGATCGCCATGTACGAAGTGCAGGCGGCCATCGTGTAAGTAGTCGAAATGATCGCCGTGCTGGATTCGTGGATGGGCGTCGTCATCCGCGCTGTGGACATGGCCATCAAGATCCACCGTGCTGACAATCTCTTCTGCCACAGGATTGACGGCGCTCACGGCAATGACATGCTCGTCGATATGGTCTCCATGCACGTGATGAAGGTGGCCGTCATGGAGATGATCTACATGTCCATCATGATTGATCGTTATGTGCCCGTCTGTCGCTGAATGGACGTCTGTATGATCGGCGTGGATCACTTCATGGGCACTGGCGGTGCCGCCAATCAACAGGCTGGCGGCAACAAGAATTCGTTTCATTATGAAAACCCTATTCTACAAGTTCGGGAGGTCGGCAAAGTCATTTGCCGCGTGCTGCTTCAGGCAGCATCTGAACGTGCCGTACCGCAAGTGCTCAGCGTGATACAATTACGATTCAGCCTGTTTGTGCAGCGATCGAATTGATGTGATCGCTCCGGTATTTCGGACTTGTCTTAAGCGCTCAGACTCGATACGCGAACATTACTTTATAACAGAGGTCACTGAATGAGCAGCCGATCGACTGATGCCATGGCGGTAGGGCTATCCGGACTTTGTCTGCTACATTGCCTCGCTTTGCCAATGGTCGTTTCCTTCTCTCCTGTCTTTGCTTTGGCAAGCGAAGAATGGGTGCACGGGGTGTTGGCGGTGGCGGCCTCAATCGTTTCCCTGTCAGTGATGGTCGCTGGGCGCTCCGGTCGAAAGAGCGCGAGCTTTATCAGCTTGGCAGCTCTGGGCATGGCACTGCTTCTGGCGGCGGCTTTCCTTGAACCTTTGCATGACTACGAGACTTTATTGACCGTAGTCGGTGCCAGTGCCTTGGCCCTGGCCCATGTGATGCGCTGGCGCAGCCACGCCTAATCGACCTACCCATTGCCCACAGGCCACCAGTTACCCTATTGTCGCGGGGATTGTGGGAGAAGTTATGAGCAGTGACGGCATCTATCGAGCGGCGAAGAAGTGCTTCGTTATTAGTCCCATTGGGGCGGAAAATAGCGAAACCCGCAGGCATGCAGACACCGTTTTCGAGTGTATAATCAAACCAGCCTGCACCGGCGATGGAGACGAAACATCGACCTACTTCGAGTGCGAGCGCGGAGACCACAAAGCGGCACCGGGAAAGATAACCGACCAGATTTATGAAGACATAATGGCTTCGGACCTCATCATTGCGGTCCTTACTGAAAGCAATCCAAATGTATACTATGAGCTTGCAATTGCGCAGTCTGCCGCAAAGCCCGTAATATTGCTGCTTGAAAAGGGCTACGAGGCTCCGTTCGATATCAAAGATCAGCGGATCATATATTATGACTTCGACCCTCAGAGAATATTCGACAAAACGTATGTAAAACAGCTGCAGCTCGCCATTCGTGCTCTAGAAGGACGCCGAGGTCGACCGACTGTTCCTTTCGCACCGGATCTCGCGCCACTCGGCGATCCCATGCAAGCGATTTACAGCCGGGCATCCGATGCAGAAGACGATACGATACACCTGGTGGACAATGCCGAGCATTTCATCTGGATGTCGGGTTACACGCTAAATGGCTGGACGATGAATCAGGACTTCGCCAACGCTATGGCACGGGTCGGTGCCGGGCTACGAAAAGACATCCGGGTCATGATCATCGGACCGGACAACCCAACTCTCGGCCCGTCTATGAAAGATGATGATGTCCATGCAACAGCGCGCCAGTCAGCCATAAGCGCTCGAAACGGCTGGATAAACTTGTTTGCCAATATTCCGGATATCGATCCAGATATCCGCATCAATAATACGAGAAACGTGTCCTACCAGATTTTCATGTCTGAAAAGGAAGCGATTATTATACCTTATCTAACGTCCAGAGACACGCTTCGAAGCCCCTACATCTACGCTCGGCGAGAGAGCTTCTATTATGAAGCAATGCACGAAGAATTCTCGTTTCTCTGGACGTATGCAGATAAGCTTTCAGGCGAAACGCCGTCTTATAGCGGCAAGGCCAACGGCAAGTCGAAAAACTCGTCGACAAAGAGCAAACGAGCCCCGTCATCGCGACAAGCTGATTAAGCCGCGGCGGCTTTCGCTGCACGCTTCCGCTCGTGGGGGTCGAGGTAGACTTTCCGCAGGCGGATCGATTCAGGCGTCACTTCTACGAGCTCGTCGTCCGCTATATAGGCCAGTGACCGTTCCAGCGTCATCTTCAGCGGCGGGGTTAGACGCACCGCTTCATCGGATCCAGACGCCCGCACATTGGTGAGCTTCTTGCCCTTCAGCACATTCACTTCCAGATCATTGTCGCGATTGTGCTCGCCGATGATCATGCCCTGATAGACCTTGTCTCCGGGGTGGATCATCATCGGGCCGCGGTCTTCGAGATTCCATAGCGCGTAGGCCACGGCCTCACCTTTATCCATGGCGATCAGAACGCCCGTATGACGACCCTGAATCTTACCCTTATGCGGGGCGTATTCATGGAAGACCCGATTCATGATCGCCGTGCCCCGCGTGTCTGAAAGCAGTTCGCCCTGATAACCGATTAGCCCGCGCGTTGGTGCATGGAAGACAAGCCGGGTCCGCCCCGCCCCTGACGGCTTCATCTCCAACATCTCGGCTTTCCGCTCGGCGAGCTTCTGCACGACGACGCCAGAGTGTTCGTCATCTACATCAATGACAACTTCCTCAATCGGCTCCAGTTTCTCGCCGCTTGGCCCTTCCTGCATCACGACCTGCGGCCGCGAGACGCCAAGCTCAAAGCCTTCCCGGCGCATCGTCTCGATTAGGACAGCGAGTTGTAGCTCTCCGCGCCCTGACACTGTGAACGCTTCAGCCTCTGTCGAGCGCGCCGCCTTCAGGGCGACATTGCCCTCTGCCTCTTTCTCCAGCCGGTCCCAGATCATGCGAGATGTGACCTTCGAGCCTTCGGTTCCGGCGAGCGGTGAGTCATTGACCCGGAACGTCATGGAGAGTGTCGGTGGATCGATGGGTTGTGCCTCAAGCGGCTCCTTGACTGACGCATCACAAAGCGTGTCCGCCACGGTCGCCTTCGTCATACCAGCGAGCGAGACGATATCACCCGCCACGGCCTCATCGATAGGCGAGCGTTCGAGCCCTCGAAACGCGAGCACTTTCGACACGCGACCCTGCTCAATCAGGTTCCCCTCCCGATCAATGGCCTTAAAGCTCTGATTGGGCTTCACGGCACCGGAGGTGATGCGACCCGTTAAAATACGCCCTAAGAAATTGTCCGCAGAAATCGTCGTCGCCAGAAAACGAAACGGCCCCTCTTCCACTTCCGGCTCCGGAACGTGACTCACCACCAGATCAAACAGTTCAGCCATGTCTGACTTTGACTCTTCATACTGGGCCGACATCCAGCCTTCCTTTGCAGAGCCGTAGAGGATCGGGAAATCAAGCTGTTCGTCCGTCGCGCCGAGATCGGCGAACAGATCAAACACCTCATCAATCACCGCATCAGGCCGACGCTCCGGTTTGTCGATCTTGT
Organism: Pseudomonadota bacterium; assembly: GCA_039033955.1. GTDB lineage: Bacteria > Pseudomonadota > Alphaproteobacteria > Caulobacterales > Hyphomonadaceae > CALLCD01. The sequence continues at coordinate 358,132 of JBCCBQ010000002.1, read as the reverse complement.
TCACCGCGACAATTGGGCGAAGACCGACTTTCAGCGCTTTGCCGACCACGAATTTCGTCTGCGGCATTGGCCCCTCGGCAGCATCAACCAGCACAATAGCGCCATCTACCATGCCTAAGATCCGTTCCACCTCGCCGCCGAAATCCGCGTGGCCGGGCGTATCAACAATGTTAATGCGCGTGTCGCCCCACTCGACGGATGTGGTCTTGGCAAGGATCGTGATCCCGCGCTCCCGCTCCAGATCATTGGAGTCCATCATCCGTTCGCCGGTCTGCTCATTTTCGCGGAACAAGCCGGATTGTTTCAGCAGACAATCGACCAGTGTCGTCTTGCCGTGGTCTACGTGGGCGATGATCGCGATGTTTCGAAGAGATGTCGGTGCAGACATGGGGGTATTCCACGAATTTTAGGGTCAATTCTGATGTTGCGGCGCACATACACGGGCTTGCGCCCCTTGCCCACCGGAAATAGCGGCGACAGCACTCGCCTCTGGCGTGGCCCGGCGTCATCGCATAAACTCCGCTATGGTTAACGATCGGGAGCGGACGCCATGGATTTTACGAGTATTCAGCAGGGATTTCAGAGCATTCTTGATGGCCTGGGCGTGGAAGTGACACAGCAGGAAATTCTAGTTTGCAGCGGCATTGGCGTCGTAGCGGGGTGGCTCGCCAGCCAGATCGTCGGCGGCAAAGGCGGCATAATCCGCTATGTCATCGCCGGTATTCTGGGGTCATTTCTCGGGCCTGTTGTGCTCGAATTTTTCGGGTTCTCACTGCCAGAGTTCGGTATGCCGATCGTCGCAGACATTGCAGAAGCGACAGTAGGCGCGACCGTGATCGTGCTGGTTGCCCGGGTGATCGGTTAGCCCAAATCGACAATCTATCCCCGTAAGACGCCCACCGCGCCAAAAGTGGGCGTCATTCTTGGTGTTTGAACCGCCATTACTTGCCGTCTGACCGACCTGCCCCACATCGGGGGTCAGGTATAGGATTTAGGTCATGCGAGTTGCGATTGTCGGTGCGAGCGGCGGGATTGGAGGCGCTTTCGTGAACGGGTTGGCGGCCCGGGATGACGTAACCGATGTGTTCGCGCTGTCGCGATCCAAAATCGAGTTTGAAAGGGATAAAGTCCAGCCTTTGGGAATTGATATTACCAATGAAAGCAGCGTTGTAGATGCCGCCAAACACGTTGGCGAAGTCGATTGGGTGATCGTCGCCAGCGGAATTCTCTCCGACGGCGACGTCCTGAAGCCGGAGAAGAGCTGGCGCGATCTCGACATGGACGCCTTCGAGCGCGTCTTTCGTACCAATACGTTCGGCCCGGCCCTTGTGGCAAAGCATTTCCTGCCGCTTCTGCCGCGCAAAAAACGGGCAGTGTTCGCAGCCTTATCAGCGCGGGTCGGATCAATCTCGGACAATGGCCTCGGCGGTTGGCACGCGTATCGCGCATCTAAGACCGCACTGAATATGTTGATAAAAAATCTCTCTATAGAACTGGGCAGACGAAACTCGGAGGCCATCTGCGTGGGTCTTCATCCCGGAACTGTGGCGACCAATCTTTCCGCAAAATTTAGCGGGGGCGTGAACCACGAGATCTTCACGCCGGAGCAATCGGCCGGCTATCTGATCGATGTGCTGGACGGTCTCTCCGCTGCAGATACGGGCAAAGTCTTCGACTGGCAGGGCACTGAAATACCGGCCTAAGCGCGATGGAAACCAAAGACATCCGCCTCGTCACTGGCAACTCCAGCTGGTGGAAGGCGCGCAAGTATCGGCGAGAGAGCGCACGCAGGCTGCTCTCTCTTCGGGAAAAAGGTTGGCGTCTGTTATGTAAGCAACATCATAGCAGTAGCGGGCCCGACACGCGGCGCTTCACGATATATACGCTGCGCCGGAAACTCTACTGAACTGGTGCTGTGGCAGCGATCTCGATGATTGAAGCTGCGCTGTAAGCGTTTGGATCGTCTGGCTTTTCCCCTTCACCCGTGAAGATTTCGAGGCCAACTTCAACCTCGGATGGTCCACGGCTTGTGCCGCCGATCGGAAAGCCGACGCCAATCCCCACGGAAGAGTTTCGACCACCCGTCGCCCCTCCGATCGTAATCCCTGAGCCGCCGCCCCCTCCCCCGAAGCCCTCGGTGTAGGAATCGACTACCTGGAACCAGTCCCGACCATCCTGAAGGGTTAGTTCAGCGGCGCGGCGCAAGGCGAGCGAGCGGGCTTCGGTAGCATTTCTCCCACGGAACGTGACGCGATAACGGTGAAGCTCAATTGCCTGATCGGTGTAGCCAAGAGCCAGTGATGATCGGGCGGGCTCATAGGGTGTCGGGCCAGTGGCGCAGGCGGCGAGGCCAACGAGCATAAACGCAGATATCAAATACTTCATGGCAGTCTTATAGCCTGACTTGATCGAATTTCGAATGCTACAGAACAGATATGCCTAGGGCGCAGTCACATCTCTGGCCAACCGGAAGCCGGTGATGTCCCCCCAATTCGTGCGACCTTCTGCATCCCGGACAGCCGAACGCACATAGGACGGTACCTTGTTCCACCCACCGCCGCGCACGGTCTGATTGCGGCAATCGTTCCAGATCTGAGGTGACCCATCCTCCGGCCGTTCCATCAAATCAGATGTGTAGCAGTCGGCGACCCATTCCTCGACATTGCCGTGAACATCGTAAAGTCCGAAATCGTTCGCCTCGTAGCTCCCGGTTGGCATAGGTTTCGCCTCATAGCGGCCTTTCGGTTCGTCGCCATAGACGCGCTCAGCATTATAGTTCGCGTAAATCCCGGAGATCGTCTCACCGGTGCTGAAGGGCGTCGTTGTCCCGGCCCGCGCCGCATATTCCCATTCGGCTTCGGACGGCAGGCGATACTTGCCGCGCCCTTCCGGCACGAAACCATTCAGCCAGGCAATATAAGCCAAAGCATCGTCATAGGAGACATGGGTTACGGGGCGACGCCCTTTTGGCCATCGCGCCGACGTTCCCCGGCGGCGCTCGGACACATCCTCGCACGCCCCATCCAGAACGCAGAGCTCCCAGTCATTCCAGGTCACTTCGCTCGCGCCAACAGCAAACATGGCGATGTCGATCTCACCGGACTGACGCTCCTCCGGCTGATGACCTTTCTCATCCTCCGGAGAGCCCATCACAACTGTACCCGCGGGCACGACGACCATTTCCGGGCAGTCGGTACAGTCGCGAAAAATTCGATCTTCGGGAGCCTGACCAAGGGTGAGCGCTCGAACCGCCAACAATGCAGCGGCATCAGCATTGAAAACAATCTCCGGGCCGGCAAGCGATATCTCTTGCTGCTCCGGAAGTGCCATTTGTTGCTGAGGTGGTTCCGGCGGGAAGGCATCCGCTGCACCGCCCGCAAAGTAGAAGTCCGCACCCGTCAGCCCCGAATTGTAGAATGGGTTTTGTGCACCGCCCGTGGCGGTCTTCACCCGATCCGCCACACGTTTGAATGCAAGCTCAGCGACGAGGCCCGACTGCGGTAAGACCTCGGCAAGCGCTTCGGTGAACGGGCTGTTCTGGCTGCCCACACCGTCGGACGCGGTGTAGCCGGGCTCAGTCGCATAGGCGATCAGCAGTCCTTGTGACCGCGGCATAGCGGCGAGACCCGTGCCACCCGCCTGCCGGGTCGCAGACGGCAATGGATTGTTCCGACAGGCATCGAGAATGATGAAATTCACAGCGTTTCCTGCCGCTTCGATATATTGGAGCGCTTCGCCCAGGCGTGGTGCCTGTCGCCAGACATCCTGTTCCGTTTGCGGGCGCGCATCGACAGGGATCAGATAGTTCGCGCCCTGGGACTGCACTCCATGCCCGGCATAATAGAGCAGTCCGACGGCATCCGGCCCGGCCGCCGAAAGCCGCTCGCCGTAGATCGCAAAAGCGTCCTCCATCTCTTCTTCTGTGGCGTCGATAATCAGTTGAACATCAAAACCGAGCCCAGAGAGTGTTCCAGCCATAAGCTCGGCATCGCGCACCGGGTTGGCGAGCGCCCATCCTGTCTGCTCATAAGACGAATTTCCGATGATCAGCGCGACGCGCGGCTCATTTGTCTGGACCGCCGCGCCAGGCATGGCCCACGACACTACCGCAACAAAAATTGTCGAGAAAGCGATTGCAAAAGTTCGCAGCAGCATGACTGTCCCCTCATCTACTGAGGGAACAGATTAACCTTGCTTGCGATCTTCCTCAAACCCCCGATATGCGGGGATGTGCAGTTACTCTGCCGGCTGGGTCTGATCCACACCTGAACCGGGCAACATCACGGAGTTGCCATCCTCGGTGTCAGGATCACCATTGGCTTTGTGCATGGCGACCACAGTGGCGGACAGCGCCAATATCGCGATGAGGTTCGGGAAGGCCATGGAAGCATTGGCGAGATCGCCGAATTTCCAGACGAATGTCACCTCGGCCATGGCCCCGACGAAGATCACGACGACCCACACGTAGCGGAACGGTTTTGTTGCCCACTCGCCCACCAGGAACGTAATGGCCTGCTCAGCATAGTACGACCAGCCAATAATTGTGGTGAAAGCGAAGAGCGCCAGACAGATGGTGACGATCCAGCCGCCTCCAGTGAACGCTGCTTCATAGGCGGCATTGGTAATGGCGGATGCTTCAAGGTCGGCAGCCAGCCAGATGTACTCGGTTTCGCCGCCATCGGCAGTGACCCACGTTCCGGTTGTCGTCAGGATCACGAGCGCCGTCATGGTGCAGATTACGAGCGTATCGATGAACACACCGATCATGGCGATCTCGCCCTGCTTGATCGGGTTCCGGGTCTGAGCAGCCGCATGGGCGATCGGTGCCGAGCCCTGCCCGGCTTCATTGGAGAACAGCCCTCTCGCCACACCGGCTCGCACTGCCGCCGCCATGCCGTATCCGGCCAGACCGCCAGCCGCCTGCTCAAGTCCGAAGGCAGATGCAACGATCAGGCTGAGCGCGGCGGGGATCTCAGTGACATTCATCATCAAGACGACGAAAGCCGCGCCGACATAGAACAGTGCCATGAACGGCACCACGCGACCCGCAACCGTGCCGATCGACTGGATACCGCCGATAATGACAGCGAAGGTCAGACCAGCAAGCACGAGGCCGACGCTCCAGCTCGGGATGCTGACGCCCAGTGTTTCCCCTGTCCGTAAGACCGTCTGCGTGATCGAGTTCGCCTGGACCATGCCGCCCGTTGCTGTCGCCGAGAACATGGTGCCGATACAGAAGAAGACTGCTAGCCACATCCAGTTCTTACCGAGAGCATTCTTGATGTAGTACATCGGACCACCATTGATCCGGCCATTGACGTCACGCTCGCGGTATTTGATGGCGAGAGAGCTCTCCGCAAAAGCGAGCGCCATACCGAAAAGCGCCGTCAGCCACATCCAGAAGATCGCGCCAGGTCCACCAAGCGTAATGGCCGTGGCCACACCAGCGAGATTACCTGTCCCTACTTGTCCTGAAAGCGCTGTCGACAATGCCTGCCAGGCTGTGATCGTATTCGGGTCGCCGTCACCTTTGCGACCTGCCCAGAGCTCCGAAAGGGCCGGCCCGAAGCGACGAAGGGGCCGAAATCCGAGCCGGATCATGAAATAGAGGCCAGATCCCAGTAGGAAGACTGCGAGCGGCGCGAATGGCAGTATTTGCGAGTCCCCCCAGGACCCTCCCCAAATGAACCCGCTGAGATTGTCGATAAAGCCGTAAAACGCTTCCATGCCGAGCCCTTGCCCTCTGCCTACACAATGCGACGGACCTTAAGGGTTTCGTGTCAGATGTGAAGGCTGATGCTGCGGCGGGCCCAGCGACGGAACTGGCGCGGGGCTTGCGTTTCCGCTAGTGAGCAGCGCGCAACTCGCCTAAAAGGAGATATCGATGTCCGACAAGGGGACAATTCTTGTGACCGGTGGCGCCGGTTATGTCGGCTCTCATATCTGCGAAGCGGTGGCAAATGCCGGCTTTAAGGTTGTCGTCTATGACAATTTCTCCAACGGACACAGGATCTTCGCGAAATTCGGAGAGGCCGTCGAAGGTGATATCCGAGACGCTGAAGCGCTCCGCGCGGCATTCGACGCCCATAAGCCGAAAGGCGTCATCCATTGTGCTGCCCTCATTGAAGTGGCGACGTCCATCACGGATACTGCCAACTACTATGACAACAATGTCGGCGGAGCGATCAATCTGATCCGAACCGCCCAGGAGTCGGGCGTCGAGGCGTTCGTGTTTTCCTCGACCTGCGCCGTTTACGGGCCGCCGAAGCGCCTGCCGCTTGATGAGACCCATCCTTTCGGACCGATCAGCCCCTATGGCCGCACGAAGATGATGGTCGAACAGGTGCTGGAAGACTTGCGCGAGCACCATGCCTTCCCGGCGATCTCTCTTCGTTACTTCAATGCTTCCGGGTCCCACTGGGAGTCCGGCATTGGCGAGAAGCACGACCCAGAGACGCATGCCATTCCGTTGGCGATTTACGCCGCCCAGGGCCGCCGGGCTGGCTTCAAGATCATGGGCACCGACTACGATACGCCGGACGGTACAGCGATCCGGGACTATATCCACGTCCTCGATCTCGCGGACGCCCATGTCCGCGCAATTGAATATCTGCTTGCCGGAAACAAGGGCGATGTATTCAATCTCGGTACCGGAACAGGCTCGTCTGTGCGGGAACTCGTGGACACAATCTCTGACGTTTCAGGAAAACCGTTCGATGTCGCCGAAGTTGACCGCCGTGCTGGCGACCCTCCTTCCCTCGTCGCTGACAATTCCAAAGCGCGCGATGTTCTCGGCTGGAAACCGACCCGCACGCTGACCGATGTGGTGGAAAGCGCCTGGCACTGGCACTCAGAGGTCGAACGGACGCTGTTTCAGGTTTGAGGCATCACTCAGCGGTTCTGAAGCAGTGTTGCGCCGCCGAAAGGTCTTTCAGTTGTTTCGTCTGCTCTCAGCGGGAGAGCGGAATTCGGCGATCGTTTCAAAAACGCCCCAGAATAGCCGCTGAGTTGGACGGCAAAAAATACCCGAAATAAGTCCGTTCTCGCCATTTTATGGTGAAAGCACTTTTTGGTGCGCTGTTGTTACGATTGCAACGCGTTCTTCAATTATCTAGTACTCTCTACAAGCTTAAGGCGAGCGTCATGTCCGATCCGATTTTGGTGCAATACAAAGTGTTATCTGAACAACGCTTACACTTTGGTCGCCTGTATTGGCAGTCTGTCGCGTTCCTGTTTGCCCTGCTGATTGGTTTCTTTGCGGTTTCGAACAACTCGGCGATAATTCCTTTGCCAATAGGATTAGCGTTAGCGGGTGCTGTGACCATTCTTATGGGATTTGTGGCGGACCGACTGAGGAGGCTGGAAGGTCAATATGAAGATTGCTTAGAGGCGATTGAGAACTCTCTGAAACAGCAAGGTCATCATAATATTCAGATAGCGCCCAAATCAGGCAAACGTGGTGCACGATTTGTCATAACTCTAGGTCTCTACGCGCTCGGTGCCATGATCACATTGCTTGCCGCTTGGACTCAGGTTTCTTAAGCGAACCTATGGGCAAGATCGTACGCTTGCTCGCCGTCGATCGTGATAATGCTTCTTCCTCATGTGCGAGACTTTCACCCCAGAACTCCCTAACCGACGGCCCGTACTTGGTGCGCTTATCGCGAAACAAAAACCCGAAGACTTCGTGGAACCAAACACGGCGTCCCATTTTGTAGTACCAACGTTGCGCATGACGAATTTTCGGATCTTTGAGAGTCAATAATCTCAATAGCGCACGTGGTCGTGACTGAACCACAAGCTCAATAAACTTGACCCATAAAAACACACGCCAAGGCGGGACATGACGGGTGGCCAGCACTTGGTGTTTGTAGTCCCACTTGGTTTGATCCGATTGAATGACTTCTCTGTCTGCGGCCTCTTCAAAAAAGGGCGTCCAACGATGTGGTGTAACGTAGACCGATTGAATTTGATCTGGATCATATGAGATTAGTTGCCTTAGCACCCGCCAATAATCAGCATCGGTTTCTTCCTCGAAACCTACGACCCATGTCGCCATTGATAGCATCCCGTGCTGGCGCATCAATTTGATCGCTTCTCTGTCAGTGCTGACTGACCCACCCTTTTTGATTTTCTTCAGGACAGTCTCATCGGTGTTCTCCATCCCCATCAAAAATCGTTCAACACCCGCTCTTTTGTATAAGTGTAGATGGTCTCGATCACGGACAATATCGTCAGCCCTAGTGGAGCCAACCAGCGTAACGTCCACGTCTTCTGCAATCAGCGCCTCTAGGAAGCGTTTCCACATCTTCTTCGATGAGGTTGGGTTCTCATCTGCGAAGTTGAAAACCTCCACACCATACACCCGATGAAGATGGGCAATTTCTGCGGCGAAGCGTTCGGGATTGCGATGACGCCATTTGGTCCAAAACCCTCGTTGACCGCAGTAATTACAAGGATGAGGGCAACCGCGAGAAAACTGAACAACAACAGCGCGCTTTCCTCCCCAATATGAATAGCGATCAAAGTCGATTAACTCCCAGCCAATTCGGTATTGATCCAGATCGCCAATCATCTCACTCGGGGCTGTCGAGACTGGTAATCCTGCGCGACGAAAGGCTATACCGCCGACCTGATCTAAACTTTCGTTCGACGCGATCGACTTGACGAGTTGCTGACAGGTCTTCTCACCTTCGCCGCGAACAATGAAATCAAACTCGGGATGCTCCTTAAGAACGTCTCGCCAATGATAGGTTGGAAACACGCCGCCATAGATAACCCGAAGCCCAGGTAAGCTGAGTTTCGCCTGCTTCGCAATCGCAGATGCAATCGGATGGGCCGAAGTGGAACCAGAATGTCCAATTAGCAAAAGGTCAGGCACCTTAGCTCGGACAACTGCTGTGATTTCTTGCAGGCTTGCCGGTCCAAACTCAGCGTCAAAAAGTGATACGTCGTGGCCGTCATCCAGGAGTGGCCCACCGATGCTCAACAGCCCCAATGGCGGTAAATGATCGTCGGGGATGCGACTTCCGATGGCTGGATGCGGCGGGTTCACAATCAAGATGCGCAAACAAACCTCCCTTTGCTTTCGCTTAGGTCGTCGCAGCTAATATTGTTTGAACAATGTTCACGTTTTGATTGAATCGAGACCCATCGTGGCTGTTATCCGCATTGGGTGTCAGCAGAAAAAAAGAGCTTTAGCATTCAGTCCAAATCAGACTCTCGCGCGCCCTACTTCGCCTTTGTCCAGATCGCCAGCGGGTCGAAGGCCCCGGTTTCGGCGGCTTGCTGCAAAGCGGCGATCTGATCCGTCACCGGATTTTGAGCTTCAGGTGTCTGGCCGCCATAGAGTGTGTCATCGAGGCGCGCGATGCGCTCGAAAAGCGCTTCAGTGTTCGCAACGAGATCCAGAAAGTCATCCGGTAGCCCTAGGCCGCGCTGCTCATCGGCGAGAAGGGCCGGACCATCGCGGCGGAGCCGGTATTTCGGGGCGAGCGCCTCGTCATGGCGCATATCGCCATCGCGCACAGCTTTCTGCATAACCAGCCAGCTCGCAGCCTGCATGAGCCGCGTCGTCAGCTCCATCGACCAGCTCGTATAGGTCAACCGGGCTTCGCGGGGCAGGTCCTTGGACATCGCACGACCCGGACCATCCAGATAGCTTGCGGTCTCCTCAACGAGAGCCATGCCTTCTGTGAACACACGCTCGAACACCTTGCCGCCGGCAAAGGCGCGGAAGAGAGCCGTCTGATTTGGTGCAGGTTTATTGGGAACCATGAAGAATTCCTGGGTCAAAGAACTGTTAGGGTTAACGCAAAGGGCCTTGTCGATCCGTTAATCGCCGCCGAAAAGCGCACTCGCAGCTGATTTATGGGCCTGCTTCTTTGCAAGCTCTGCCTTGCAGGCCTCAATTTCGGCTTCAAGATCCGCAATTCGCGCCGTTAATTCGTCTTCTGAGAGAAGCTCAAGATCGAGTTTCGCCGGTGACGTGATTTCCGGTTCGTCTTCGCTCATTGTCCCAACCCGTGTAATCAACTAGGACCGCCATGGAGCCGGTTTCAGCGGCCAAAATCAAGTCACGAAAGAAGGAATCCGGCATGGCGGAGACAATGAAGGCCGTTTGCGTTTCAGGTGATGCACCATTGTCACTGGGTGATGTGCTGCGACCAGACCCCGCCCCTGGCGAAGTGCTGATCAAAGTCGCGGCCTCGGGTCTGAACCGGGCGGATCTTCTGCAGCGCAGAGGCATGTACCCACCCCCACCCGGCGCGTCGGACATTATGGGCCTCGAATGTGCTGGCGAGATCGCCGCGCTCGGCGAAGGGGTTTCCGGCTGGTCGGTGGGCGACCGGGTCTGCGCGCTCCTCGCAGGCGGAGGCTATGCAGAGTACACGGCCGTCGATGCCGGATCGCTGCTCCCAATCCCTGAAGGTCTGAGCTTCACGCATGCGGCCTGCCTGCCGGAGGCGATGATGACGGTCTGGGCCAACGTTTACGACCGCTGCGCCTTCCAGCCTGGCGAAGCGTTCCTCGTGCATGGTGGTACGAGTGGTATCGGCGTGATGGCGATCCAGATGGCGCGGGTCTGGGGCGCGAGCGAGATTTTCACCACTGCGGGGTCTGATGAAAAGTGCGCGACGGCAACCGATCTCGGTGCCACCCGCGCGATCAATTACAAGACCGAAGACTTCGAGGCGGTCGTCAGCGGTGCTGGCGGTGTCGATGTCACGCTCGACATGGTGGGCGCAGATTATATTCAGAAGAATATTTCCATCGCCAGGGTGAACGGCCGCATCGTCAATATCGCCTATATGAACGGGCCAAAGGTCGAGCTGAACCTGATGCCGCTGATGCTGAAGCGGCTGATCCTAACCGGCACCACGCTCCGCGCCCGGCCCGTAGAAGAGAAAGCCCGCATCCGCGCGGCCGTCGAAAAAGACTTCTGGCCCGCCGTGGCCACTGGCGACATCAAACCCATCCTCGACACCGCCTTCCCGGCTGCCGAAGCCGATGCTGCTCAAGCCCTCATGGCCAAGGGCGGTCATGTGGGCAAAATCATTCTGGAGTGGTGAACCGTATACGCAGAGCTAGACGATGAACGGGATCAGTCTGTTCCTCACGCGCTCACAATAAGCGGCGTATCCTGACAAGGTCGATCACAATTCCGCCTCTTCCACGCGGATCCTCGCGATCAGTACAATGACCAATCCAGCGATGCCAATTAGCGCAGCCCACGATTCCAGCCATAGCGCCATGCCGGAAAACATGAGGATCAGGGCGGTGTAAAAGGGGTGACGCACCAGTGCGTAGAAACCGCTGTCGATGACCTTGTGATCGGTTTGATGCTCAACTGTGGGCGCGGCGAATTGATTCTGGATCAGCACGACCACGCTCATGCAATAACCGATAACGAACAGGGCCCCGCCAATCAGCGCAACGCTCCAGCTCGGTGTCGGAAAGATCTCGAGATAAAAAACGTCTACGGGAATGAATATCATCCATCCGACCAGATAGAGGATCAAAAAGCTCGTCACGATTGTATCCGCGAGGGGCTGTCTTTCGCGTTTGCCGACCGGGCTCTGCAGGCGAACAGCAAGGCTCTCCGGGGACTTCAAATACATCACAACAAGTGCGATCTGTACGAGCAGCAGCCAGGCCGCGAGTAGTGCCAATGCCCTTGGCCAATACCAATCACCATCGCGCAGCACCATTGCAGGAACCAATAGTGTGGCTCCCACAAAGCCGACCTGGAAGAGGCTCCCTATCAGTCCTTTCAAGAGCAGCACCGATGTGCCCTCCCCCTGTGCTTCGGCCAATCGTGTTGAGTTTACTCCTATCACAAAGGTCGACCAGAATCCGCGATAGCTGAACAGCCGCCGGTCGTCAGTTGCCAAATATCTGTTCTTGGTCATTCGAGGCCGGTCGCGATAGCGAGCAATTGATCGAGGATCAAATTTGTGGGGCAAGAAATCGCATGAGATGGGATTTCCCGAACAAGGCGGAGAATGATCCAGCAGGAGCTGTGCTATGTCTGCTTTAGGTGACACACAGACCAAGGCGATCTCAAACTCAGGGTCAGATTTTGGCCCATCTCTGCCGGTCGATATCAAAGCGACCAATGTCGCAGAACGCCCAAAATCAGACGCTAGAGCCATCACGCTGCTTTTTGCCTGATCGCAAGAAACGGGTGGCTTGCAGATACAGAAGCATTGAAAATGCGGTCGCTACGGTCGCTGTTCCCTATCTCCTTCATCGCCGCGCCATATGAACGAAGGCGATCTGTGACAATTACTTGCGGATTGCCGTATCGCTTCATGGCTTTTCTCAGGAATTTCAATGCAGAAGCTTTATCCCTCGTCCTAGTGACATAGCTCTCAAGCACCTCCCCTTCATGATCAACTGCGCGCCAGAGATAATGGGTCTCGCCTCTTATGTTGGCTTCGCCTGCCTTCGGCTCACGAACATCTCGTCGATGTGCCACTGCAATTGGGTAATCTGCCTCATATAGCTGGCTCTCTGCCTACGGATCTTACCAGCGAAGTGCGTCCCGAACCGATCTATCCATAGCCGCTCACTCTAATGGCAAATATCGATGCCGCGCTCATGGAGAACGTCTTCGACATTCCGAAGAGAAAGCGGAAATCGCACGTACATCATTACCGCCAACTGGATTATCTCGGGTGACCTCTTGAAGTAGCGAAACGGATTTTTTGCCATAAATCGAGGCTAAGCCGGGCGGTTGATGACCTCAAGACCCGTTTCCCGTGACAATGTCCGTTTGGACAATGTCTAGATTACTGACAAGCGCCGAGCCTCAAGAATATGCCGGGATTGCATCGCCGCCAGTAATCACATCCGATGTTCCCCGTGCGCTTAAAAACTCCTGGGATGGAAATACCAATGTCCACTGGGTGCCTGAGTGTAATCTTGATACGGAAAGTTCGCCATCAATCTGGCTGGTGAGCGCCTGGAGAATAGATGTCCCGAGCGAGTCGGTACTCTCCATGTCAAAACCATCTGGAAGTCCGACACCATTGTCAGAGATCGTCAGAACAAGCTCGGAACCTCTTCGATTGAGAATAACGGAGAGTTTATCGCGGGCACCATTTTCACTTCTCGGACCGAAGCCGTGCTCGAAAGCATTCGAGATCATCTCGTTTATGATAAGCCCTAGTGGTTCGGTGGTCGATACGTCTAGATTTATGTCATCAACCTCAATTGCAGCATCAACATTGGTTCCAAATGACCTAATCATTTGCTCGACCAATTCGGATACGAATTGCCGGGCTGGGAGGAATGGTGCGTTTTCAGCCTTAAACAAGCGGTGTTGAATAATTGCGAGGGCTTCAATTCTCCCCTGCATATCACGCAGCACGCCCGCAGCCTGTCCTGCTACGCTCTGACTAAGTCGGCGACCTTGTGTTCGCAGAATGCTGGCGATCAGTTGCAAATTATTCATTGTACGGTGATTTATTTCCTTCAGCAGGACTTCCTTCTCGCCAAGTGTCTGGACGATCTTTTTAGACTGGCGTTCGATTTCAGAATTCCGCGTCACCAACTGAACAGTCATTTTTCGCTGGCGGCGATAGCTCTGTATTGCAAGGGCAGCGACAATGGACAGTAGACCCGTAATGATAGCGGCGGACCATATCAGATTTCTCTGCTGGCTCATGCGGAGGGCATCAATCGCTGCCTCCGATTCCAGTCTTTCGATCTGTCGCGCCTTTTCAGCGGCTTCGAATTTTTCTTCCGCCATTGTCTGCGCAGCGGCGCGGCTCTGGGTGTAGGTCTCTCCCATCAACTCATAGGATTTATCGAGCTTGATGTAGGCTTCCTCGAACGCGCCGATAGAAGCTTCGGAGTCAGCCCATTGGGAATAAATCTGGGAGTTCAGGCGCGTGTGGGACGGATCGCCTGCGAGTTCGGCAGTAATATCCGTGAGGATTGCGCGTCCCTGATCGGTGCGCCCGTCGTTCAAGTTCGCGATCCCATATATAGCCATAATCAATTGAAATGCAGCGGAGTCTTCGAGGTCAGCCTCCCGGCCAACCTGGAATGCATTGTCAAACTCAGCATAAGCGTCCTGATTTCGACCGGCATACATCAGCACCCCGGCATAATCGGCATAGTACTGCATCACCTGCATTGGCGGCACCTCGTCCAGCGGCCCTGCGAACGCCGTCTTGTAGGTCGAGATAGCCTTATCGAGGTCGTCCATATGGCCGTAAGTCATGGCGACGCCGACCGTCCCCATGAAGGTGAATTTCTCATCTTGCGCTGCGATAGCTTCCTCTCGCAGGGCGGCGTAGATTTCGATCGCTTTTTCCTGGTCGCCCATGGGCAAATAGGTAAGCGCAAGATTTTGCTGCGCTGTCATGATGGTATGGGAGTCGTCGGCTGCAATGGCATGCTCGAGCGCCTCAAGGCCAATCTCGATACCGCCGGCATAGTCGCCGCGCTCGCGTGAAACTTTTCCAAGGCCAGTAAGCACGCGAGCCTGGCCAAGCTGATCTTCGGCCAGCTGATAAGCGTCCAAAGCGACCTTGTAATACTGCTCCTGCTGGGCCGTGTCGTTCTCGGTGATGTAATGATAGACGCCGAGGGCATAGTTGCAGTGAGCCACCGCTACGGTGTTACCGGTAGCATTGGCCTCAGTGATGCAGCGCTGGCAAAGGGCGACGGTATCATCGTCCGGCTTGTCTCGCCTTTCCAGCAGGAATTCAGCGAGTGCAGATATATCTACTTCGCCTGAAGCATATTCATAGGGGCGTTCGAGCTCCGCTGATGTGTCAGCCTCGGCATGGACCGCCGGAACGGTAAATCCTGCGACGACCAGAATGCAAAGTGTGGATATAAGCGTTTTCATAGGGCACCTCGCCATCTGAAATGCAAGGCCCGGTACGGGATCATGGACGGTCTGCATCCGGGAGAGAGTACCCGTTACGATCCAAATGGACTTCAATTATCCGGTATTTCGGAACAGTCCGCCTTGTCCGTCATCAAACAACTCGCCCAGCATGTCGATGACATCCCGGGAGTTCAGCCTGCGCTCTACGCGAATGGCCAAACACTCTAGTATATATAGCGCCAACCGCGTCATTCCGCTTATCGGCCAAACCAGAGGTTTAAACTCGCCCCAAGTAAGTCATTGAGCGCGATTAGCAGAACGACTAATTTTGGCGACGCGCAGCCGTTGATGGCCTGGTCTTGCTCGACTGCAAGAACCCTTACAGCCGAACTTGAGACTAGAGGTCGATAGACGACGAGATATCGAGAGCATCATCGACGTCCACGCCAAGATAGCGAACCGTACTTTCCAGCTTGCTATGGCCGAGAAGCAATTGGACGGCTCGAAGATTTCCTGTCTTTCGGTAGATCACGGCCGCTTTGGTTCTTCGCAGGGAGTGCGTTCCATAAGTCTGTGGATTGAGACCGATTGATTGAACCCAGTCACCTACGATGCGCGCATATTGTCGTGTGGAAAGATGGGCGGACGCTCTCACACGACTGCGGAACAAAAAATCATCAGGTCTGGCATCCGACTGCCCGAGAAGGGTCTGGATCGATTTGCGGGTGTTCTCAGTGATCTCAAATTGCACTGGGCACCCTGTTTTCTTCTGTATGATCGCGCCTCGTGATTTAACCTCACCGCCTGCGGCGACATCCTCCACTCTCAGGCTAACCAAGTCGCACCCACGCAATTTGCTATCGATTGCCAGGTTGAACAGTGCCAAATCGCGCGCGCTTCCGTCCAGTTCAAGACGTGTCCGGATGGCCCAAACCTCTTTCATCTTTAGAGCAGGCTTCTGCCCGGTGAGTCTCCCGAGCGGATGCCGGCGTTCTGCAGGGCTGCTGTTCTTACTGATAGTTTCATAGTTGGTTTGCATCAGATTTCTCCTTTAATTCCATCGACTGAATTCGACGGGGAGAACTCCGTGCAAATTGAATGTCTAAGCGCTTGGTGGGCATTTTCTGGCCCTTCTTTGACGTTCGCATGAGGCAATTTCTAAGGGCAGTTTGAACCTGAAAACAGCCACACAATCATTTGGTGACATCGTCTCTTAAATGAGTATCGAAGAAATGTAGACACTTCACGGGTTTACGACACCAAATCCCATTGGGTCATCTAAGCGTCTAAATGGCGATTGATACAAAGCCGCAAATTACCCAACCTGAACTGCAATTGACAATCATTCTTAGTAACAGTTAAGAATGAGTGTCATAAGCATTCGTTAGGGGCGTCTGCTCAGTCGAAGGGAAGACCCATGAAAAACTCAGATACCCGAGCCCGATACCTATCGGGCGCTGCTGCTTTCGTATTACTGGCCGCTTCGGGCTATGGCGCATCTGTCTCGGCGCAATCAGCGGATGACGATCAGCCGGTTACTGAAGAAAAGCTGGAGCTTGATGAAATAGAGATCACTACTCAATTCCAGAACTCGCTTGTTAATCGTTTGCCCATCGGCATTGAAGAACTGCCCTTCTCACTCGATATAATCGATCGATCTTTCATTGAGGAACGTGGATTTATTCGTCCACTGGAAGCTCTAACGACCATTCCAAACGTCGTTATTCAATCAGACGAATTTGCCTCAGGTGCGCCGAATTTTCTTGTTCGAGGTTTTGCTGCTTCGATCCTCGTAAACAATAGACCCGAAACTGGTAGCCGAGGGTTTGGTCGTCGAGACGATGTCTTTGTCGAACGTTATGAGGTCCTAAAAGGACCTGCCTCAATCAGTCTTGGACCTGTCCTACCCGGCGGGATCATCAACACCGTCACCAAGTCACCTCAAGCGGACCCATTTGCAAATGTGGAACTTCGTGCTGGCCGCTTTGGGCAATATAGAGCCGAACTGGATCTAAACTCCGGTAATCTATTCAATTCGGAGATCTTTCGTACCCGTCTATCAATTGGATACGAGAACTCCGATTTTGTGAATCCTATTGAAAACCGAGAGATCTTTGCCATCCGCCCCGTCATCGAAATTGATCTGACGCCGGCGACACGGTCGCAGTTTAGTTTCGCATATAGAGAGAATGACACTGTACCGAGTTTACCGTTTGCAATTTTCCAGGACGGGACCATTCCTGAGGCATTCGACAACGATATCTTCTTCGGCCCACAGGATGGGGTCGGTGCTCAGGGCAAGGACATTCTCGCCGACGGCGAGATACAACATGACTTCCTAGACAGTCTGAAACTTACCTTGCGTGGTAGCTATCAGGATACGGACCTCGACTATCAGAACACGCAAGGGCTCTATAACTATAACTTTGACGAAGGACAGTTCGGTATCGCGCCGAGTAATCCGGTCGGACTGTTCTATGCGTCTACCGGTACATTCGATGAGCAGGTTGCTTACTTTGACTCCCAACTCGCCTGGACTGAAAACCCTTTCATCTTCGGTAAATTGGACATTGTTGCTGGGGGTACTTTTCAACGCACCGAAGGCCTCTCGACGTTCGGAATCGAAATCAATCCGGATTTCCCCGCGAACGGTTTCAGCAACAGCTTCGTGAACGGCGAAGTGAACGTTCTCGATCCGGACTTTTTCGCGTTGCCTGTACCAGTCAATACAGTTGAACCAACGCCATTCTTCGTCTTCGAGGACACACTCTGGTCGGTCTACAGTGAGGTGGTCTGGCGACCGTTCGATTGGCTGACCATTCCGGCTGGTGTGCGTTACGATAATTTGGAGAACCGTATCATCGACCCGACTGCCGGCGGCGATGATCTCGCCGAGGACGACGATGTTCAGGACACAGTCGATGACACCGATGATGTCACCTTCCGCATTGGCGCAACTGCCGAAGCAACCGAATGGGCAAATGTCTATGTGAGTTTTGCAGAGTCCTTTGTGCCCCAGAGCGGTGTGGTCCGCGGCGGCGACCCGGTCGGCCCAGAAACAGCTCGCAGCGTCGAGATTGGTACAAAGATGACCTTTTTTGACGGCCGTCTCGGCGTGACTGGAGCGGCGTTCAACACGATCCGTGACAATGTTGCAAATGGGGATCCGACCAACAGCCCCGCTGAGAATTTTGTGGTCGGTGCCGGTGAACAGCGTCATCGAGGATTTGAGCTAGGAATTAATGGAGAGATCCTGCCGGGCTGGGACGCAAATATTAGCTATGGCTATCTCGATGCTGAGTTCACCGAGGATCTAGACGGCAACGAAGGACTTCGGGCAACTCAGGCACCTGAACACACTTTCAGTGCATTTTCATCTTACACTTTCCAAAGTGGTACGCTGGACACGCTTCAACTTGGCGGCGGTGTCCGCTTCCTATCGGATAGGCCGGGGGCCGTCGGAACCGATCTTGAATTTGATGGTTACACCCTACTCGACGTGTTCGCGAGTTATCAGTTGCGGGATAACGTGCGTGTACAGGTCAATGTGAACAACATTACTGATGAGCTGTACTTGGAGGAAACCGGCAACAGTGGACGGCCTTCTGGCGGCTTTCAATTCGGTGATCCGAGGTCCTTCCAATTCACGATTTACGCGACATTCTAAGTCGGTATCGAATTATAAAGCGATGAATAGGTGCCTCCGCGCATTGGCGCGGAGGCCTTTTTCTTCAATGCATTCGAGTTCAAGTCCCTATCAGGAAGCTGCGGCTCGGTTGATTATTCGGCCGGAACCTTTTGCACTGTAGTGCGCATTTGCCGGGCAGTGTCTGCCGCACGTTTGTTGTTCTCTGTCAGGCGCATCGCAGCCATCAATGCTACACCGCCTCCGGCAATCAGGACGAGGTCCATTCCAAAGATGGACAGCTTCCCTTCCGATAGAGTTGCAAAAATATGGTCGCCCGTCGTCAGCCAGTTGAGCGCGACAGCGATAGGAGCCAAAATTGCGATCACACAACTCTGCTCCAACCAGGCAGTATTTGTACGCAGTGACGCATGCAGAAAAGTCGCGATCCAAGCGAGGTAAAATGCCGTAACTTCGAGCATTTCCGGTGTCTGCCCAAGTACCGTTTCTCCAACCGGGATGAGGCGGTTCGCGATCAAAAAGACGCCGGTGGAAATGATAATTCCCGTAACGCTGCCAATAGTGATGGCTTCGACCACCCTGACTTTAATCGGCTGGGTTTCACCCTCCTTCTTTCGACGAGACGCGGTCCAGAACACAAAACCTGTCGCGATCATTATACAGCCTGTGAGACCGGCCACGAAGTACAGCCAGCGCAATGGCCAATGCCTGAATTGGACGAAATGGAACCCTTCAATCCACTTGCGCGCGACCACAATGGGTGAAGCCTCAAAATCTTTGATGAGTTCGCCAGTAGCCCCGTCGAAGAAAACCGCGTCACGGCCCATCTCGACACGCCGACCTGGAAATGTGCGGAACACACTAATATAACTATTTGCGTCACCGATGTTAGCGACCTGAAGCCGATCCATCTTTGCAGGTTGATTATAGCGCTGAGTCCAAATGGCCTCCGCTTCGGCGATGAGTGGAGCAATAGACACTAAATCGGCACCAGGTTCGCCCGCCGCAGATCGCTCCAAATAACCATATTCGTCGGCAGCCCAGTAAAGCTGTTCCGTATTATCTCCGGTCAGATCATTAGCGATGCCCCACGGAAGCGAAGCGTACCAACCCGCGAAGATAACGAGACCGGAGAACGAGATCAGAAAATAAAATGGAAGGAATAAAACACTCGTCACATTGTGAAGATCGAGGCTCGAACGACGAATTTTCTTTTTCGGTCGGAATGTGAAGAAGTCGACGAATATCTTTCGATGAATGATAATTCCTGTCACCAAAAGCGTCATCATCGCGAGGGCAGCAAAGCCAACAAGCCAATATCCGAGGCCCGCCGGTATATGTAGCATAAAATGAAACGGAAAGATGAAACCCGATCCGGCAAGAGATTGCGGCTCTGGAATGCGGTCTCCAGTGTCGGCATTCAGCCTCAATTGTTTGTAACCGCTGCCTTCATAGTACGCATAGGCCGTGATGAACGGAACACGATCAGACGGCGGTGAAATACTGAGCGACAAGAGCTTTTCGTCACCCGCCCCGCTGACGAGATTAAAAATGGCTTTATCGTAGTCGATTGTTTGGTCGTGGAGAACGAGGCGGGACTCGGGCTGCATCCACCTGTCAATCTCTTTGTCAAATACAGAAAGCGAGCCCATCCAGAACATAGCAAATAGCAATGCGCCGATGACAACCCCAGCCCAAGTGTGCACCCAGTTCATTGATGCGCGGAAGTTATCCATCCTGGTCATGCGTTTATCACTCCCACTGATAGTATTGCCGCAAGCCCCATCGTGGCGACTGCCGACGCGACTATCGTCGCTGACGGGTGATACTTTGGCGGTGCTCCAAAGCCCCAAATCACGATCCCGACATAAAGGAGATAGCCCAGCATCGAGGTCAGCAACATGGAATCGGACAAAGGCAAGCCAGCAGCGTGAAGCCCGATGCCGCCGAGGGCTGTAATGCCGCCCGTCAAAGCGTAACCACCCACCAGGATAGAAATCACTCGAACCGCCATGACGCTGGCGTCCTTAAGACTCGAGGCAGTCATACCGTCACCCCTGCCTGTTCGGCCAGCGGTTCGATCAAGCTTTCGTAGTTTCGCCACTTCGCTTTTGAACTTGAGTAGACCGGTTGCCGGACCTGCCAACGGCTGGGCGTTTGTACCGCTCTGTCGTTCTCGTGGAACAATAATACCCGATCATCCCATGGCAAATCGAGAAACTGTAGGAGGTTACATGCTTGTGTCTCAACGTCAGTCACAGTGTCTTCGTAGTGAACGTCAATTATTTTCAGTCTGCTGACCAATGTCCAATGCTGCATCAGTCGCCGGTATCCCCGCCAGTAATAACCAATGTCTTCCATATCCGCAGACCACCGCTGATCTACATGAAAGTTCTGACTGAATATGGAGAGCCCTGTATCCCTGATATCTCTCACGCAATGAATGATGCGCGCATTCGGTAGCGCCAGCGCGACAAGACCGAGCTGCCAAAAATTGAGCGGCTGCTTGTCGACTACATACCTCACCGAAGAGTCAGCAATATTGCGCAACTCATCAGTATATTCCCGGCCAATATCAGACACTTGTTTTTCTGACAGCTCGGGAGCGCTTTTTGGCCAAGGAGGTTCCGCTCGTCCAAGACGATCAGGAGTTCCCGTCGATAAATCGGCAAGCACCCCTAGCTCGCCGGCACCAAAACACGTCGGATGCGATCCAATGATTTGTTCAGTCAAGGTTGTGCCCGAGCGCGGCAAACCAACGATGAAAACAGGCATGTTGGAGCTATGTCCCCAACCCAAACGGTCTTTGAAGAAACTCTCCGAAAAAACGTCGATCAAGGTTTGAATCCGCTGATCGAAATGTTCCCGGTTGAAAAGGCCAGCCTCGCGTTGCCTCGCGCCGTTAGCCGATATCAGCACTTTGGCGGCCGTGTCGAACTCCCCTCGCCGGTCCAGCTCTTTGGCGATTCCGAAGCCTATCAAGGCAGCCGCCGGGTCATCTATGTCATTGATGTTCGACTGAGCCGCTGCAAGCTCATCGCTGACGTCGACATACCGACCTAGACCAAGCAGGTTTGCGAGCGCTTCCGCATGACAAGGCTTAAGCTTCAGTGCCGCGCGGTATGCCTCCGCGGCCTCCTCGGGGGCCCCGGCGTCCTCGTGCAGTCGGCCAAGACCGAAATATGCATCGGGAGATCGGTCGTCTATCGAAAGCGCTCGATTATACTCTTGTTTTGCGTTTTCGACCTGCCCAATACCGAGAAACGACTGGGCAAGTTTAATAGACGCGACGAGATTATGTGGCTCGGCGTCGGCCGCTCTCTTCAGGCATTCAAGCGCTTCTTTAGGCTGCTGATTGCCGTCCAGAAGTCGAGCAAGACCCACCCATGGCGCGGCAACATTTGGATTGAGCTTGAGAGATTTACGATATGCGTCAAATGCTCCGGGAGTATTGCCTTCACCCCGGAGCCGTTCACCCTTCTCAAACCAAGCACGAGCGGACTGCATCTCCCTCTCCGAACAGCATATCCCGGCGACCCTAGCGCCTCATACTCTGATAGCAATAATGACACTCATTTGCATAGTGAATTCGCCAAAGCTATTCCGCCGCGTCGTCATTCGCCAAAAGAGGCATAGTGGAAGCCTAATTTCACTCGATTAAGGACACAAATCAGAATCGCTTTGATGACCGTTTTTGGCGATCAACGGTCAGAGAGACCGTCGCGGCCCGACATCTCCAATGCTGCCGAGAGCAGACTTAAGATTCCAACAACCCAGCTATCCCCCTAAAACCCCCACCGCGCCAAAAGTGGGTGTCGATCTGATTATCAGCGGCTAGATAATCAGAGCTCTCAAGCAAAATCAATTCGCCCCCATTCGCTGTAGCCGCATACTCTTCCCATGCGTTCCGACGATCCCATCTTCACCATTGCCATCGAGCAGATCGGTCTCGCGGTGGTCAATCTCATCGGCTGGACCGGGGTTCATATTGCCGAGCACATCCCCTCGAAGTGGCGCTTGAGAAAAGCGAGCACGCGGCTGAGGGCGCTCGAAACATTGGTCCGGCGGCTGATCCTGTTTATGGCGCTCCAGCTCGATCTTGATCGAGCGACGCCGCGTCCCGCGCCCACCAAACCAGCCAAGGTGCCGGAACCTGAAGCCTTAGACGGCGTCGAGCTTGTCGAGTTCCCACGGGTGCGCAGCGTGAGCTTATCGCTGGTGCCTCAGTTGATGGACTTTTCAGAACGTCCTGACCTCTCGCATCTGCCGCGAAACACGACGCCCACCCTCATCGCGGCAAGGCGTTTCAGCCGCCGAATCGTCGCGCTGCAGAAGGTACTCGATGCGCCGGAGGCCCACGCCAAACGCCTCGCGCGGCACCTCTCAAAGCTTCGCAAATCCGGTGAACCGAAACCGCTTCTGATGCCGGCCACCGTGCCTACCGGGCTCTCCCCGGAGGTCGGACTGCTACACGGCGGGCTTACCCATCAGCTGCGCGACGCGCTGAAACACTGGGATAGTTCCTAAGCTATCCCCGTTTTCAAGCCATGACAGGACCAGCTTCGAGGACGTCTTCAACCGTGCGAAGGCCCGGCCGCGGAGACGTGACGAGCACAGCCATGTTTCCGGGCAAGTGCTTATTGTCGAGCATCTTTTCATGCGCCGCGGGAATATCCGCCCACGGAAGAACCTCTGACATACCGGGATCGATCCGGCGATCGATCACCAGCTGGTTCGCTGCCGCAGCCTGTTTCAAGTGGGCGAAGTGGGAGCCCTGCACCCGCTTCTGTCGCATCCAGAGAAAGCGCGCATCCATAGTGAGATTGAAACCTGTTGTCCCGGCGCAGATCACCACCATTCCGCCGCGTTTCACAACAAACACGGAGACCGGCATGGTCGCTTCGCCCGGATGTTCGAAGACGATGTCGACGTCTTTCCGGCCAGTCACTTCCCAGATCGCTTTACCGAACTTCCGGCATTCTTTCATGTAATCGTTGAATTCCGGTCCGTTTACAGTCGGCAACTGCCCCCAGCAATTGAAGTCTTTCCGGTTGAGAACGCCTTTTGCGCCCATGGACATGACGTAGTCGCGCTTATCGTCGGAAGAAACGACACCGATCGCATGAGCTCCGGTAACGGCGCAAAGCTGGGTGGCAAAACAGCCAAGGCCTCCCGACGCGCCCCAGACCAGAACATTCTGACCGGGCTTGACGATGTGCGGACGATGGCCAAAAAGCATCCGATATGCTGTCGCCAATGTCAGCGTATAACAGGCGCTTTCTTCCCAGGTCAGGTGCTTCGGACGCGGCATGCACTGGCGTGCCTGAACCCGGCAGAACTGAGCGAAGGAGCCATCTGGCGTTTCATAGCCCCAGATCCGCTGGGATGGCGAAAACATTGGATCGCCGCCATTGCATTCCTCGTCGTCGCCGTCGTCCTGGTTACAGTGAATAACGACTTCATCGCCCGGCTTCACGCGAGTGACTTTCTTTCCGACGGCCCAGACAATGCCGGACGCATCGGAGCCAGCAATGTGATAGTCCTGCTTGTGGCCATCAAACGGGGAAATCGGTTCGCCAAGCGCTGCCCAAATCCCATTATAGTTCACACCCGCAGCCATAACGAGGACAAGTACTTCGTCGGAATCGATCTCTGGAACGGGAACCTGCTCGACTTGCATTGCCGTTGCCGGTCGACCATGGCGCTCTCTGCGGATCGCCCAGGCATGCATTTTCTTTGGAACGTGGAATTCTGGCGGGATTTCTCCCAGCTCATAAATATCCTTTTTTACTCGTTCATACGATGCGGACATGTTACTGGCCTCCCCGGCTTTCTTGTTCTTAACGTGCAGCTTTGATGCCGCTTGCGGAGATATTTGGACCAGCGAGCTGTCGGGGGCAAGAAATTTGTTGCAGTGCAACATGCTTAATCCTGGATGTTGCAAAATGTGAGGTGTGACAGCGATGGGACTTGGACGTTGGGTCTTTTGTGGAGACAGCTTTGTCGAGGCCGATACTGCCAGCATATCTCCCTTCGATCGCGGTTTCCTGTTTGCGCACGCCGCCTATGAAGTAACCGCAGTCTATAACGGGCAATTCGTCGACCTGGATCTTCATTTGGCGCGGCTGAAACGAACTTTGGAAGCTGTCGAAATCGAGTGGATTGATAAGGATCTAGATGCCCTGCATCAGGAATTGGTGGCGCGGAACGGGACAGATGAAGGCCTTGTCTATGTTCAAGTGTCCGCAGGAAATCAGGGACCACGGGACTTCTACGGCCCTGAGACGCTGGAACCGAACCTCTTCATGTTCTCAACGGCAAAGCCGCTGATTAGCGACAAGGCCCAGAATGGCGTCACCGCGATTTCGGTTGAGGACACGCGATGGAAACGGCGAGATCTGAAAACAACGCAGCTCCTGTCCCAATCGCTCGCCTACCGCGCTGCACGCAGAGCCGGATCCTTTACGGCCCTGATGCATGAGCATGGCTTCGTAACGGAAGCCGCCTCGGCGAATGCGTGGATTATCAAGGAAGACGGCACATTGATAACGCGGGATTTATCCCCGGCCCTCCTCCCCGGGATTACAAGGAACCGTGTCATCAGCCTATTGCGGGAGCATGGTCATGCGGTGGAGGAGCGGCCTTTCACCCTGGAAGAGGTCCAGAGCGCGCCGGAAGCCTTCACCACGTCAACGGGCGTTACGGTGCTGCCATTGACCCATCTCGACGGTGATCCCATCGGCGACGGCAAGCCCGGGCCTGTCACGCGGACTGTGCAGCGGCTTTATTACGAATATATCGGTGCAAATATAGCGCTCGCTGCTCCCTGGGTTCTGCCCGCCTGACGCAGGCGATTCCTTGCCAACTTGGCGTGGACCCTGCATGTTGCAGCGCAATAAAAGAGCCTTTGGAGGAGATAGGCATGACCGACTATCAGCACGCACCTGACCGGCCATGGATTTTCCGTACCTATGCTGGCCACTCCACGGCTGAAAAATCGAACGAGCTCTACCGGACCAATCTCGCAAAGGGCCAGACTGGCCTCTCTATTGCCTTCGATCTGCCAACCCAGACCGCCTACGATTCCGACCATATTCTGGCCAAGGGCGAGGTTGGAAAAGTTGGTGTGCCCGTCTCGCACCTGGGCGATATGCGAACGCTTTTCGAGAACCTCCCCCTCGAAGAGATGAATACATCGATGACGATCAATGCACCGGCTGCATGGCTTCTCGCGCTTTATGTGGCGCTGGCCGATGAGCGCGGCGATGATCGGAAGAAGCTGCGCGGCACCACGCAGAACGACATCATCAAGGAGTACCTCTCCCGGGGAACCTATGTCTTCCCGCCGGAACCCTCACTCCGATTGATCACCGACATGGTCACCTGGTGCTATACGGAAGTTCCAAAGTGGAACCCGATGAATGTCTGCTCCTACCATTTGCAGGAAGCAGGCGCGACGCCGGAACAGGAGCTTGCTTACGCGCTGGCAACAGCATGTGCCGTCCTCGACAGCGTAAAAGCCGGCGACGCCGTTCCCGATGACGAGTTCCCAATCGTATTCGGAAGGATCTCCTTCTTCGTGAATGCTGGCGTTCGCTTCGTCACCGAGCTTTGCAAGATGCGCGCATTCGTGGATCTATGGGAAGAGATTGGCAAAGAGCGCTACGGCGTCACGAATGAAAAAGCCCTTCGCTTCAGATATGGTGTTCAGGTGAACTCTCTCGGTCTGACCGAGCCGCAACCGGAGAACAATGTCTACCGCATACTGATCGAAGCCTTAGCTGTAACTTTGTCAAAGCGTGCCCGCTGCCGGGCGCTGCAGCTTCCGGCATGGAACGAAGCGCTTGGTCTTCCCCGCCCCTGGGATCAGCAATGGTCGCTTCGCCTGCAGCAAATCCTCGCTTTCGAAACGGATCTGCTTGAATTCGAAGATCTGTTCGATGGCAGCCAAGTCGTAGAGGCGAAAACAGAAGAGCTGAAAACCAAGGCGCGAGACATGCTCGCCCGCGTCGACGCTGAAGGCGGCGCGATGGCGTCAGTCGCGATGATGAAGGAAAGCCTTGTCGATGCGCATATCGAGCGCATCAAAGGGATAGAATCCGGTGATCAAGTCGTGGTTGGCGTGAACCGCTACAACAGCACGGAAGAAAGCCCGCTCAGTGCTGGTGAAGAAGCTATCCAGACCGTAGATCCGCTGGTTGAGAGCCAACAGATCAAAGCCCTCAACGCTTGGCGCGCAGCCCGGGATCAGGATGCCATCCGTACTGCGCTGGCAAATCTGCAGGCCGCAGCGCGCAGCGGAGAGAATATCATGGAGCCGTCGATCACCGCTGCGAAGGCGGGTGTCACGACAGGCGAATGGGGCGGTGCGCTCCGCGAAATCTTCGATGAGTATCGCGGTCCTACGGGCGTCGCCCTTACCATTGAACCGGGTGACGATGAAGATGTTGCGGCAGTCAGAAAACGCGTGGAGACACTTTCCGACGCGCTCGGCCGGCAGCTGACATATGTCCTCGGTAAGCCTGGACTCGACGGTCATTCGAACGGTGCCGAACAGATCGCAAGCCGTGCACGCGCCTGTGGTATGAGCGTTATCTATGAAGGCATTCGCTTCACGCCGGAAGATATTGTCGCCCAGGCGAAAGAGGCAGATGCCCACGTACTCGCGCTGTCGATTCTATCTGGATCGCATCTTGATCTCGTTCGGGAGACCATCGCCGAGATGCGTAAGGCCGGTCTCGACAACATACCGCTTGTTGTCGGCGGCATTATCCCCCGGGAAGACGAGATGGCTTTAAAACAAATGGGTGTTCGCCGGGTTTATACGCCGAAAGACTATATGATCACGGATATCATGGGCGACGTGGTTGATATCGTTGAGACGGCCTGGCTGACACCTGCTGAGTAGTCAGAACAGCTTTCCCTTTTCCGTGACGAACAGAATTATCAAAGCTGTTGCGCCCAACGCCGTGAAACCAGTGAGCAGCGGCATGACAGTGCCATCGAATTGACTGGAAATGAGAAAGCCCAGGAGGCCGGAGAGCGTTGTGGTGGCAAAGCCAAGCGCCGCACTCGCTGTGCCAGCGATGTCTCCTAAAGGCTCCATCGCAATGGCATTGAAGTTGGATCCGATCATCCCGATGGTGCCGAACGTCACAAACATCAACGGCATCCAAACAGCGAAGACCGGACCGATCTGAGACATCAAAAACAGATTGATCGCTGACAGGCTGACGAAAACCACTACGGCGATGTGTGATAATCGACGCATGCCGTAGCGCTTCACCAAAACTGCGTTGACGAAGTTCGAGGCGGCAAGCCCAATCGAAACGATGGCAAACCAGAGACCAAGCCGCGCGTCTTCATTGAAGACTTCGCGCATGACCTGCTCGATGGAGAAGATGAAGGCAAAAAGTCCACCGAAAAGCACGCCGCTCGCGAGCACATATCCGAATGCCACCCGAGTCCGTATGACAGTCCAATAGGCTGAGAAGGCTTTTTCGAAGCTTAGTGGTCTGCGTCTGTCCACAGGGAGCGTTTCGGGCAAGCGAAAGCTCGACCAGATGCACACCGCAACAGAGTAGATGACCAATACGTAAAAGACCCATGGCCAGGGAGCTACGACAAGTATCCCCTGCCCGATTGCGGGTGCTAGTATGGGCACAACCATAAACACCGTCATCACGAGGCTCATGATTTCGGCCATCCCGCGGCCGGCATAAACATCTCGAACTACCGAGACAGCGACGACCCTGCCGGCTGACGCGAAGACGCCCATGATGAAGCGCGCGGTCAAAAGGCCTTCGAAGCTTCTCGCGAAGACACAGACAAGGCCGCACAAGGCATATCCAAGGAGTGATAGGAGAAGTAGAGATCGCCGCCCGAACCGATCAGATATAGGACCCCAGACGAGTTGTGGGACACCGAAACCGAGCACATAGGCGAACACAACAAGTTGCTGGTCATTTGCCGTTTCCAACCGAAAGGCATCGCCAATGTCGTTCAGCGCGGGCACCATAATGTCTATGGCAAGCGCATTCAGCGCCATCATCGACGCGATGAGGACGACAAATTCGACTTTCGGCAAACCAGTCTCGATTGGATGATCTAGTGGTTTTTGCATGGGCCTCATCCGGACCCGCGTTGATAGGCTTTTAGCGGGATGATGCAATCATCGTTTGATGACCGCCGTCATATTTTGGACGCTTGCGCTTCCAAGGTCACACCACGCCGTCGGCCCTTTTCGGCTAGCCAAGGAACTTTCGGACCATATCGGCAGCGAGCGAGAACTTGGAGAACGACCATTGTTTGCCAAGCGCGAGAGACTTCAGGCTGGCCGTCAGATTGGCCGAACGGCTGGACCGATCCGATAGAAACGCATCGACCGTTTGCTTCTTCTCCATAAGGTCACGAACAACACCGAGCTGAGCATCGACGAGGCTTTCGATCTGGCTCTGGGTCGCACGGCGATCCCACTGGGACATCTGCCCCAAGGCATCGGCGGCACCAGCGCTCAAGCGATCAAACTGAACCTGGCGAGCAATCTTGCCGAAGAGCTCAGCAGCTTCGACCGCGTCGGAATCGGTGTCCTTTGCAATATCGCTGAATCTAGGCGCAAGAAGAACCAGATTGAGGGCAGCCGCTGATTTCGCCAGATCTTTTGACGCGCCCAAATTGGAGAGGCGCTTTGCAAGCCGCTCGGCGCGCTGATTTGCAAACGGAGAGGCAAGCTGGGTCGCCTTCTTCAACATGGCGTCGAAATCAGTTCGGTATCGATCGACAATCTCGGATGTCGCTCCTTCCATTCCGGTGCTGGCGATATACGCAGCCATGCGACGCAAGAATGTTACATATTCTACCAGAAGCGCGGTTTCCGCTTTTGCGGGGATGGCACGCCCCAATTCAGCCAGCTTAGCCGGGATATCGAGCGAAACCGATGCTGCGCGGGCGATCTCAAAGGCACGAACACTGTCTGCGCCGCCAGCTTCCTCGCCCTCTCGTATGAACTGAATAATGTCGATACCGCCGATATCGAAGACGCGGTTTGCAACGACCGTCGCGATGATCTCTCGCTTCAGCCGGTGATCGTCCATGACGTCCGAGTATTTAAGCAAGGCGTCAGGGAAGTAGCCTTCGAGCACCGGCTTGAAATAAGGATCGTCAGGCAGATCAGATGCGACGATATCGTCGAAAAGCACGATCTTAGACCAGGCGAGAAGGACCGCCAGTTCAGGCCGAGTCAGCCAGCTCTTCTCGCTCGCCCTAACTGCCATCTCCTCGCTCGATGGCAGTCCTTCAACAACGCGATCCAATACGCCGCGTTCCTCCAGCCAGACCATCAACCGCTCATAAGCTTCGTGATTTGTGGCCGCAGTTTCACTTGCCAGAGTCAGCGCACCGGTCTGGCTGATATTGTGCGCCAACACATGCTCGGCGACGTCGTCTGTCATAGACGCCAGCAGCGTATTGCGCTCGCCGCGCGGAAGCGCCCCCTGGCGGATAGCCTCTGAGAGTAGGATCTTGATGTTTACTTCGTGGTCGGAACTATCGACGCCAGCGGAGTTATCGATCGCATCCGTATTTATCCGTCCACCCCGTGAGGCGAATTCAATTCTTCCAGCTTGCGTCAGTCCAAGGTTCGCCCCCTCACCAATGACCTTGGCTTTCAGTTGTGTGGCATCGACTCTGATAAGATCATTCGATCTGTCGCCGACATCGGCATCGCTTTCGTCAGTCGCCTTCACATAAGTACCGATGCCGCCGAACCATATCAGATCTGTTGGGGATTTTAGGAGGGCATGGATGAACTCGTCCGGCGTCACGCTGTCAGCGGATAGACCGCTCATCGCTTTCATCTCATCGCTGAGATCGATCGATTTCGCTGACCGGTCGAAGATTCCACCACCTTTCGAGATCAGCGATGCGTCATAATCAGACCAACTGGAACGGGGCAATTCGAAAAGTCGCTTCCGTTCTTGCCAAAGCCGCTCAAGATCCTCCGGGTCCGGATCGACGAAGATGTGCAAGTGGTTGAAGGCGGCTGTCAGCCGGATCTGCTTTGACAAAAGCATCCCATTGCCGAACACATCGCCGGACATGTCTCCTACACCGAGCACAGTGAACGGCTCGGCCTGAATGTCCGTGCCCAATTCGTAGAAGTGACGTTTTACCGCCTCCCAGCCGCCACGGGCCGTGATCCCCATTTCCTTGTGATCGTATCCAACGGATCCACCTGACGCGAACGCATCGCCGAGCCAAAAGCCAAGGGACTCGCTGATCTCATTCGCTATGTCGGAGAATGTTGCCGTGCCTTTGTCAGCGGCAACGACGAGGTATGGATCGGGTCCATCGTGAACGACAACGTCATCGGGGTGATGAACCTCCCCGTCGATCATATTGTCGGTGATGCTGAGCAGAGAAGAGATAAAAGCTCGATAAGCTTCAATACCGGCATTGCGCACCTCTTCACGACTTCCGCCAACCGGCAGCTTCTTAGGGAAGAACCCGCCTTTCGATCCGACCGGAACAATCACCGCATTTTTGACCTGTTGCGCCTTCACCAGACCCAGCACTTCGGTGCGAAAATCGTTTGGTCGATCCGACCACCGCAGACCGCCGCGAGCAACTGGGCCAAACCGCAAATGAATGCCATCCAGCAAAGGACTCGAAACGAATATCTCCCGGAACGGTTTTGGTTTTGGCAAGTCTTCAAGATCGCGGCTGGCCACCTTGAATGCCAGCGGAGCGGCATGATCAGATTGGAAGAAGTTTGTGCGCTGAATTGCCAGGATCAGATCGCATGTGCGGCGAAGCACTCGGTCATCTTCGAGAGACGGAACGTTCATAAGCAGCGCTTGAATGCGAGCTTTCACATCCTCAGCCTCAGCTTGCCTAGCTTCCTTTGATGCGTCCGACGCGGTGTCGAATAGCACGCGGAAGAGGGTGAGAAGCTCGATCGTGATATCCGGATACGTCGTAAAGGCTCGTATCTGGATAGATTTCGCCGGATCAAGTCCACTTTGCCGACGATAAGCAGAGAGCCCCCTCATAAGGACCGCTTCGCGCCAACTCGCTGACGCGGCAAGAATCAGACGATTGAAGCCGTCATTCTCAGCGCTGCCCATCCAAACCGCGACAAAGCCGGCCTCCAATAGTGGGCCGGCTGTTTCCAGATCGATCGCCCGTCCACTCTCGGTCCGCATACGCACATCATGGACCCAGTAGATATCCGGCGCATCATCATTCATCCGTCTGGCGGGCCGAACAGGATATCCCGTCTCGAAATCGACGAACAATCCCATATTCTCAAAGACGGGAACAGATTCAGAGAGCGCCAGCGGTTTGCCACGCGAGTATACTTTCGCCCGAATCTGATTCTCTTCGTCGGTCGCATTGCGATAAGTCCGCATACGTACTGGCTGACTCGCAGACAGCTCG
This sequence comes from Pseudomonadota bacterium, assembly GCA_039033955.1. Classification (GTDB taxonomy): domain Bacteria; phylum Pseudomonadota; class Alphaproteobacteria; order Caulobacterales; family Hyphomonadaceae; genus CALLCD01. The sequence goes on along the minus strand of JBCCBQ010000002.1, from coordinate 326,201 downwards.
GCGAACTCAGCAACGTCGCGAAGCGCCTCGCCCGGCGAAAACGCTTCCTCATATCCAGCATTGAAGGCAGTTCGAAAACATAGCGCACCATCGCGTGCCTTTTCTGACAGCTCCGCTGTAAGAAGGGCCTCACGATAGGCATCCCCCCAACTCACGGCCAATGACGCCATGCGACGCTGAAGATCATCGAGGACAGGGGTTTTAGGTGCGCTTGGAAGCTCTAGTTGAAACAGAACGCGCACAAGGCTTTGCTGGCTGAAGCGTGGCTCGAAATTCAGGAGCGTGGCACCGTAAGCATCCTCCAGCAGGGTCACCATGCGCTGGCGAAGCTCGGAGTCATAGGCGTCGCGAGGGACGTAGACGATTGCAGAAACAAATCGGCCAAACCTGTCCTTGCGAACAAACAGTCTCGTTCTCGGACGTTCGTAAAGATGGAGAACGCCCTGAACCATTGGCAGAAGCGTATCGACGTCAGTTTGGAAGAGTTCGTCTCGCGGCCAGTTTTCCAGAACGTTGGAAACTGCCTTGGACGCATGCCCTTTTTCTGGAAGGCCGAGCACTTTCGGAATTTGCGCGACGCGCCTGCGTATGACCGGAACCGATCGCGCCGTTTCCTCATAGGCTTCGGCTGTAAACAGACCGAGAAACCGCGTTTCCCCGCTCACCCTGCCTGCCTCATCATAGTGTTTGACGCCAACATAGTCAGCGCGAACGCGGCGATGGATAGGCGAGATGAGGGTCGACTTCGCGATGATCAGCGGCTCAGTCATCTGAAGGAATTCCTGAGCTGCGCTTGTGAGCACTGTGGGCTCGGCACCGCGGCTGAGAACGTTAAGGGCTTCGTTCTTCAACAGACCAAGATTTGAGCCGTCGATCATGGTCGGCTCTTCACGCACAAAGTCGCCCTTGGCATTGATCTCGAAGGAGTATGTTCGAGCACCTAGGAAAACGAAGTGCTCTCGAGACAACCAGTCCAGAAAAGCGACGGCCTCGTCTCGCTCACCCGGATCGAGGTGATCAAGGGCTTTCAGGCGATCGCGCTCGTCTTCCATCCGCTTGCGCATGCCGAGATGGTCCGCGACGATCTGATGGAGATCTTCCAACATGGTCTTGGCATCGGCCAGAAGTCGGTCAGCCTCTGTTTTAGCCAGACCCAGAATGTGAATCTGTATCAGAGACCGTCCGGGACCTTTCTTCGCGATGAGAACGGGGTGGAAAATAGCGTCCACCTGCCCACCAAAGTCTGTGCAGATCGCTAAAAGCGAATCGACAAGAAACGGAATATCGGGACCGACGACTTCGAGCAGGATCGGTTTGGTAGATGGCGCGTTCTTTCCGTCGAGAACGCGTAAGCGCGCACCACGCTCATTCTTCTTGAGATCTTCGGACCAAGCCCACAAATCCGAAGCGAGCGTTTTCAGGTTCGCGTCTGTCAGAGACTCGCCGTTATCCGGCCCACGCGTGTCTCGCATGTGTGCAAGTACGGCCTCTAAGCCAGTCTGGTTTTCAGAAGGATTGAGCGTGTCTGCCATGGCTTCTTACCTGTCCCCAATAGAGCGGTCAGATGTACGTCGCCAGTAAGCCGAATTCAATTAAGAACGATGTCACGATTAAGGGATTGCTTGGTTGCCCTATCGCGAGATAAAGCGGACCCGCTGAACGGGGACATGTTCAGCGGGTCCTACCGAGCCTCATCCGCAGGCTGGGTGGGGGGACGCACGCGGAGGCCCGACTGTACTCGGCGATGCCTTCAGAGCGCCGCCAAATTCCAGTGCTGATAACAGCATGACTAACGCTGAATATGACACTTATCGTTCATACGCCAAGAGCAAACTTCAGTTTATGTACTCAAATTCATGATCGCGCTAGCCCTAAGGTTGATATTTGTTGGGCTTCCCATCCGCTGAGAGAAGGATTGCGATCCATCTGGTAGAATCTGACTGGGCGAAGAGAATCATCATCAGCACCGTCAGGGGTGCCGAAAGAAACATTCCAGGGATGCCCCAGATCGCGCCCCACACCGCTAACGCAATCAGGACGATAAGGGCGGACAGGTTCAGCGAGTCACCCATCATTCGCGGCTGGACAAAATTGCCGAAGAAGAACTGCCAGAAACTGACGGCTGCAAAGACAATCGCCGCATAGATATAACTGTTCTCCGGTGCTGAGCCGGGTACCCAGTCCGGAATTGTCGGCTGAACGAGAACAAATAATAGGGGGACGACTGCCGCGACGATCGAACCAATTGTTGGTATGTAATTCAGAACAAAGATTAGCGCCGCGAGAAACAACGCGTTCTCCGCCCCTAGGAACACGAGCGTCATATACGTCAAAACGGTCGTCAGAACGGAGATGACAGTTTGCGTCCAGAGGTAGGTTTCTATGCCTCGCAACGCTGCGTCGCCGACCTGGCGCACCTGTTCGCGTTGATGACCATCGCGAAAAATGAGGTCGAGCTTCACGGGCCAGTTGGACTGGGCAAGAAATAGAAAACCGACATACAGGAATATAAGTATCAGGTCTTCGCTCAGCTCGCCCGTCGTAGAGCCGAGTGTTGCAAGCAGACGACGTCCTGGCTCACCGAACAGCAAATCCGAAAGTGTTGGCGCATTTGTTAGCTGAACGGCGGAGTACAAGTCCGATATGAGCGCATTGATCCGGTTTTCGTAGAGAGCAGCCTGCCCTCCGAACTGCGCCACACCTCTCGCCAAGAGTGCCATGTAAAGCCCGAAACCAAATGTCACGACCAGTATCGAAATCAGCCGTGCTGTTCCGCGCTTTATGAGCTTCGACCTGTTATCGATTGCGCCGGCAAAGCCTTCCATGATCAGAAAAAGAAAAACCGCCATGGCGAACGGTGCCAGCAACGCCCTGCCAAGATACAGGAAGCTGACAATCACGCCGGTCGCGATGATCCAGATACCGACTTTTGTTGATCGATCCATGAGTAAAGGCCCTCCCCGCACCGGGAAGGGCCAAACTGGTTCGCCTCGCTTGAGGCGTCAACTTGCTGAAGCAGATGCTTAGGCGGCGGCCTTCCCCCAATAGCCTTTGCCGGAACGAGGGGTAGCTTTGTCCGCCATTGCTTCTTGGGCGGCGGGAGCTTCTTCGATCCCGTACTTCGCACGCAGCTCATCAGACCCGCCGATATATTCACCGTCGACCCAGATTTGTGGCAGGGTCACAGGCGTCTTTGGCCCAACAATAGGTTTCACTCGCGCGATCATTTCGTACATTGCGCCCGGGTTTTTGACGACGTCATGGTAAGTGTATGCAATTCCGAGCTTATCCATATCTGCCTTGGCGCGGATGCAGAACGGGCAGCTCTCCTTGCCGAAGATATGGGTTCCTTCGAGAGGAAAGTGTTGGACATGTTCGTTCATCACGGCCTCAGCCAGAAGGCCGCGGTTTAGGGCACCGCCTTGAGCAATCACTTTGTCATTGACCAGAATACAGGGTGCATGACGTGCGCCCTTGAAGGTGGCTTCCAGCATGTGGCTCAGCCAGTCTTTGACTTCGTATTTCACCTCAGCATTGGCGAGTTCGTTCTCCAGCGTGTCCTTGATAACATCTTGGGTAAGAGAGCATTCTCCGCAGGGGATCTTCACTTTGAAAGGGCCCCATTTGCCTCCCCAGCGATAGAGAAGCAGTTTTACGGGCTTTCGGTCATATACCTTTGGTGGCTGGACTATTTTTCCCATTGTCAGTTCCCCTGTGACCTATCCTGCTGAGTTCTTCCGCGTCGCTTCGCAGCAACGACCTTGCTTGCAAAAGATATAGCGCTTTCGCTGATCACACGGGGTCAAATGCCCCTCCCTCTTGCTCACGAAAAGTTTGGCGGTAGCTTGAGCAGCGATTCTAAAAGGGGTTCAGCGGCTAATGACCGACTCAATTTTCATCGGAGGCGCTGGTGAAGCGCAGAACGAGGCACAAGTTTTGCTTCTGGACAGAGCCAATCGTCACGGACTTGTGGCTGGAGCTACTGGAACCGGCAAGACGGTCACACTGCAGATCCTCGCCGAAGGATTTTCAGACCAGGGCGTTCCGGTGTTCTGTGCTGACGTTAAGGGAGATCTGTCGGGCATAACGGTCGCCGGCAGTCATGAACACAAGCTTCATGAGAAACTGGTTTCTCGCGCTGAAACCATTGGTTTCGAAGACTATGGATATAGTGAGAGCCCGACCGTTTTTTGGGACGTTTTTGGCGAAAAAGGCCACCCCGTTCGCACGACAATATCAGAAATGGGGCCACTCCTTCTTTCCCGGCTGATGGATCTGACGGATACACAAGAAGGCGTGCTTACCATCGCGTTTGAATATGCCGATGACAATGACATGCTCCTTCTCGACCTGAAGGATCTCCGGAAACTGCTGATCCATATGAGCGACAAAGAAGTCGCTGCAGAGATCTCGTCCGAATATGGGAATGTCGCCAAAGCATCGATTGGGGCTATCCAGAGAAACCTTCTGGTGCTCGAGCGCGAAGGTGCAGAGCAATTCTTTGGCGAGCCAGCGCTTCGCCTGGAGGATCTGATGCGTACGACCCGCGACGGACGCGGTTATGTGAATGTTCTGGATTCCACCAAGCTCATAAACTCACCTCGCCTCTATTCGACCTTCCTTCTTTGGTTGCTGTCCGAACTCTTTGATCAGCTGCCGGAAGTTGGTGACCCGAAGAAACCTAAGCTCGTTTTCTTTTTCGACGAAGCCCATCTTCTCTTTAACGATGCGCCGCGAGCGCTGCTGGAAAAAATTGAGCAAGTCGTTCGACTAATTCGCTCAAAGGGTGTTGGCGTCTTCTTCGTCACTCAAAACCCCCGAGACCTTCCCGAAAGTGTGCTGGCTCAACTCGGCAACCGCATCCAGCACGCTTTACGGGCTTATACGCCCGCGGAGCGAAAGGGCGTGCGAGCTGCGGCAGAGAGTTTCCGCGAGAATCCCGACTTCGACACGGAAGAGGTCATCACAGAGTTGGGTGTGGGCGAAGCGCTGGTCTCAACCCTCGACGAAAAGGGCCGGCCCGGGGTTGTCCAGAGAACACTGATACGGCCACCATCGTCGCGGCTTGGGCCCGCGACAGAGTCCGAACGCGAAGCGGCAATGTCAGAGAGTCCAGTTCGTGGACAGTATGACGAGGCCATCGATCGAGAGTCTGCCTATGAAATCCTGGAAAAGCGTGAAGAGGATGCGGCAGAAGCCGCTGAACGTCTTGCGGAAGAAGAAGAACGCGCAAAGCGGGACGCAGAAAAGGTAAAGGAACGCAAATCCCGAACGCGCCGACGTTCATCGCGACAGACACCGACCGAAGCTGCCGTAAAGACGGTCACAAGGACGATTGCCCGGGATGTCACACGTTATGTGTTGAGAGGTATTTTGGGCGGGCGGCGACGTTAAGTTCGAGAATTCAGGTGACGGGCTTTTCTCAGCCCTGGGAACATGGCGGACCAGACCGCCGCTACGCCCATGGCGGCGGCTCCCCCGGCAACTACGGTAAATACCGCGCCGAGCTTGGCGGCCATAAATCCTGCTCTGGCTTCTCCCAACTCATTTGAGGCACCTAAGAATATCGAGTTCACGGCATTAACCCGCCCCCTCACGTCGTCTGGTGTCCACAACTGCAAGAGCACCTCCCGGATGAGAACCGAGATCATGTCGAAACCGCCCACAAGCATTAGCGCCACGATTGATACCCAAGCGATTGTCGATGCGCCAAACACCATCGTCGCAAGTCCAAACAGCGCAACGCTCACAAACAGAATAATTCCGGCATGATCGCGAATTGGAAATGCTGTTATGATGGCGAGCATAGTTATCGCACCAATTCCCGGTGCGGCACGAAGTAAACCTAAACCTGTTGGGCCGAGTTCCAATATATCTCGCGCATATATCGGCAGAAGCGCGACTGCACCACCGAGAAGGACTGCGAATAAATCCAGAGAAATTGCCCCGAATACAACCTTCCCCTTCCATACGTAGGAAAATCCCCCAAGGAGAGTTGAGAGCGTGGTTGGCTCTCCCGACATCCTCTGGTTCGGTTTCGGAATGGAAAAGATCAACGCGGCTGAGACGAAAAGCGTCAAAACCGCCGTGGAATATGCGACCAGCGGTGACAGTCCGTATAAAAGGCCGCCGGCGACGGGCCCCATGATAGACGCCATCTGCCAGGAGGATGCGGTCCAACCGACGGCGTTGGCAAAATCCTCCTTCGGAACGATGTTTACGGCAAGCGAAGCTGATGCGGGGGCAAGAAACGCTCGGGCAATTCCGAATATGGTCAGTATGATCAGGACCCAGACAGGATTGAATTGCTGGATTGACGCCAAAATCAGTATTGCCGCGGCGCAGATCATTTCGAGCAGTATTGCGCATCCCATAACGAGCCGCCGTCCGACCCGGTCTGCCGTAACGCCCGTCACGACGACCAGCAAAAGAGCCGGCAGAAATTGAACAAGGCCGATCCAGCCAAGAAGTGCTGCATTCTGCGTTTGGTCGTATATCTGCCAACCAACGGCGACCGAAACAATTTGTACCGCAAATGCCGTCGCGAACCGCGACGCAAAATAGCGCCGGTATGAAAGATGGCGGAAGGCAATAAACCGGCTCGACATAGATGAGCGAGGTGAAGCAACGCGCTGAATATGTCCAGACTGAAAAAGTTTGAATATTTACCCGGAAATAAGAAACTATTCGCTTCTCGGTAAACAGTTCCGCCTATTACGTATACGAACATTCAAGCTCGGGAGCCACCAATGTCCAACAAAATCGCACTTTCAAAAAAATCCGTAGACCAACTTATACGCCTTCGCGGCCAAGTCGATCGAGAGATCGCGGCGAAAGCTGCCGCTGAAGTTGCTGAACTGGAGAAACGCATTCAGGAATTGAAAGCCTTCTCGGCAACGCACACACCGAAGCCTGCGGCATCTACTGCAAAGAAGACACGCGCGACGACCACAAAGCGTCGCAAGCCGCGCAAAGTCGCAAAGCCGAAGCTAAAGCTGGTCGAAACACCAAAGGCAAGCAAGGCTAAGAAGACGAAGTCGACCAAGCGCAAACCTATCGGCAAAGCGCCGATCAAGTTCCGCGATCCGAAGACCGGCAACACATGGTCCGGACGCGGACGTACTCCGATCTGGCTTCGCACGCATGAGGAAGCAGGCCGTAAGCGTCAAAAGTATGCTGTCGCGTCCTAAGCAGACCCACATCAATCAGAGGACAAGGGCCGCCAAGTGCGGCCCTTTTCTTTGACAGCACCTATTCCTTCTCAGCGATGATGAACAGAGTTGAGCCCATCGCGTCCGACGGTAGCGGGAGCAGTTGCAGGGCGTACGAAACCAGATACGCAACAACTTTTCGGGCGCGCAGGTTGCGTCCAAACTGCGAACCGCCCTCCCGCCGTCCAATACGCGCAACCTTTGCCATCCACCAGAGCTGTCGTTCCCACGGTTCCACCGGAAATCGCTTCACCTCCAGTGGCCTTAACCCCTGACGTTCCATAAGGGCCAGGAGTGATGCTTCGGTCCACCATGTTATATGATGCGGTGGTGCGTTCAGCATAAAGTCCGGCAGATCGGACACGTAAGAGTCGGCGTCCGGGACGCCAACGGCGACCCTGCCACCCTGCTGGGTCAAACTTCCCATTTGCTCGATGAAGCCATCAGGATCGTCAACGTGCTCAAGTACTTGAAACGCCGTAACGAGGCCTGCGGATATGACGTCAGACTGCGCGCGATAAGTGGCCATATCCATGTTGTGCACTGTGAGGCCACGGGCTCGGCAGTCTTTCACCGCCTCGGAATCCGTTTCCAAACCGATATAGCGATCTTTGGGAACATGGTCAGCAAACCCCGCCAGGCCAGCCCCAACATCCAGAACCATTTGATCGGCGCGCGCCCAATCGGCAGCTGCTCGGTATTCTTCTTTCGTCGAAGGATGATACCATTTGAAGTGTCGTAGTGTTTTGTAGAACGCGGCATCGCCAAGCACAGGTAGATCAAAAAAGATGATGCCGCTTTGCCGATGCCTCAACATACGTATGGTCTTGAGGCTACCAAACAGATGCCGTGTCTCAACGCTGAAATCGCTTTGCCAGCTCTTAATCAAATCTTCGACAGAGATGACCTCAATCACCTCAACCTCTGATTCTGAAAAACTCATCGATTGCATCACGCTTCATATCTGGGCTCGCATTCGCTAATCACCACATCACAAAATGCTGGTGACCAGATAGTGAGCGGCTGGGTGTCGATTTCCCTTGGGAAAGGTCTTCGCACTTGCGCATCCTGCGGTATAACCGTCTCAAGCGCAGAACGACACAAGATCAGGGAGTTCCGAGATGCAAGACTATCTACAATTCTATATCAATGGTGAGTGGGTCGATCCCGTAGAGCCCCGCACGCTGGACATCGAGAACCCGGCAACAGAGGAGCCCTTCGCTCGCATCTCGATCGGATCAGCAGCAGATGTCGACAAGGCCGTTGCCGCGGCGAAGGCGGCTTTCCCCGCATTCGCTGAAACGAGTGTCGAATACCGGGCTGAACTGCTAGACAAGATTACGGCAGGTTTTCAAGCGCGTCTTGGGGAGATCGCCGGGGCTATATCCAATCAGATGGGCGCACCGATGTGGCTCGCAAATGCGGCTCAGGCACCAGCCGGGTTGGGTCACTACGCAAATACCGCACAAGTTCTCCGCAATTACGAGTTCGAGGAGCTAAAAGGCTCAACGATGCTCCGAAAAGAACCCATTGGGGTTTGCGGGTTTATTACTCCCTGGAATTGGCCTGCCAATCAGGTGGCCTGCAAAGTTGCCCCTGCCATTGCGGCTGGATGCACCATGGTTTTAAAGCCGTCGGAAATTGCGCCACTCGACGCGATGTTGCTCGCTGAGATTATCCATGAGGCGGGGGTTCCTCCTGGTGTCTTCAACCTGGTGAACGGTGACGGCCCGGGCGTGGGCTCATACATGTCGGCCCATCCAGACGTCGATATGATGAGTTTCACAGGATCGACACGGGCCGGTGTGCTCGTCGCTCAAGCAGCCGCCCCGACCGTTAAGCGCGTCGCTCAAGAGCTTGGTGGGAAGTCGGCCAATATCGTGCTGCCCGATGCTGACCTGCAGAAAGCTGTTGGGGGTGGCGTGATGCAGATGATGACCAATTCCGGTCAGTCGTGTAACGCCCCGTCCCGCATGTTTGTCCAAAAGGATCAGCAGGCTGAGGCGATCGAGATCGCGCGAGCTGCCGCTGAGAGTGTCCAGGTTACAATGCCGGCAGACGCGCCAAAAGGGGCGATTGGGCCGATATCAAATGGCAACCAGTATCAAAAAATCCAAGACCTTATCCAAAAGGGCATTGAGGAAGGTGCCACGTTGGTGGCTGGCGGGCCAGGACGGCCTGAAGGCTTTAATAAGGGATATTTTGCGCGACCGACTGTCTTCGCCGATGTCCGCAATGATATGACAATCGCCCGGGAAGAAATATTTGGACCTGTGCTTTGCATGATCCCTTATGACACCGAAGAAGACGCCATTGAGATGGCCAATGACACAGTCTACGGATTGTCAGGATACGTTCAGTCTGGCGACATTGAACGCGCACGCAAAGTCGCCAATCAACTTCGGACTGGCAACGTTCATGTGAACGGAGCCGGTCCAGATTTCGCTGCACCTTTCGGCGGTTATCGCCAATCAGGGAATGGTCGAGAATGGGGCGAATTCGGTCTAGAGGAGTTTCTGGAAGTCAAAGCCGTGCTTGGCTATCAGGCGGCGTAACCTTCGCTCGCGAAGCCAAGCTACAGACTTTCCAAGTGATCCCGGGACGCTTCGGCCTTCCCGGGATTTTCTTCTTTAGGTGACGTCTGACTGAACTTGCCGAGTTCCCTGACCGCCAGATCCATTTCTGTTTTGACGGCATTTCGCCCAGAGCTCTTTGCGAGATAAAGCGCATGATCAGCACGCATGATTGCGCTGCTCAGATCATCGTCGCGGCGGAGTTCGGCAACTCCAAAGCAAGCGGTCCAGCGCGCTTCACCCTTCGCGCTAGAAATGATGCTAGCAGATACGGCACACCGAATGCGCTCGGCGAGTTCGGCGGCTTCCAGAAGATCGGTACCAGGCAATAGAACTACAAATTCTTCACCTCCGATCCTGCTCACAGTTGCCGAGCGACCGACGATCGCACTCATTTGCCTAGCAGTTGATGCAATCACCTCGTCTCCAACCGCGTGGCCGTGAGAGTCATTGATCGCTTTGAAGTGGTCGATGTCAGCGACAATTAGCGCGGTGGGCAGATCGCTGGGCGCGCGCATTAAGCGTTGGCCAGCAACCTCTAATCCACGGCGGTTCAGGAGCCCTGTCAGCGGATCGGTTAGGGAGCGTTCCTGCAAATCTTCGAATATGTCGCGACTTAAAACAACGAGCAGCACCATCCCTGTTGTTACGGCAGCAGCTGCGACAACGAGATGAAGCGATACGAGGAGTAGCTCTTCGCTGTGAGTTTCAGCTGTGAGTTCCCCTCCCACCAAGACTGCAAGCACTATGGGCCGGGCGAAGCAAAGCACACAGCTCGTCAAATGTACGGAAAATAGGAGCGTATCTAAGAACCGTTTCCGATAGCCTCGCATGGCAGCGATGCCAAAACATAGGATGACTCCGCAGCCGAAATTGGCACTGAGAGACCGCATCCAGGGCCAATCGGCAGCGAGAAGCGAGGCATAAATGCCGAGATGACAGATCAGTATACCAACCAGAAGACGCCAAGGCGCGGGCCCTCGATAGTGTCGCCAGATACCACATACCAGGAGGAGCGATGTGATAGCATACAGAGCCGCGACGGCGGTTCGAACGATTATGTCCTCGCTCGCCTGAAAGACCATGTCGGCTACGAAAGCGAGGCTTCCAACAACGTAACTGGATGCAAACACCAGCGCTGCACGACTTTCACGCATGCGGTCGATGCACACAAACCCACCTGCAAAAATTAGGAAAACAAGCGGATTGAGAAGTTGGAAGTACCAATCCATTTCCATTACGCCACCCAGATACAGCCACACATAGACCGTACGCGCTTAATTCTAGGAAAAATGCACTAGGATTTCGTAACGTCAGACGTTGATTTCGGAGCGAAGGCTTAACGGCTCAACGAGCGATATAAACCTTTTCCTATTCTGGATTGAATTTTCACAACCTTGGTCAGGTGGCGATGGCGTTTTCGTCTCTCTCACCGGTCCGAATACGAATGACCGTGTCTAGACCGCGTATGAATATCTTGCCGTCTCCAATAGTGCCGGTATTGGCCGCTTCCATAATCGCTTCAGCAACGCGATCAGCGGTATCGTCGGTGCACGCCACGTCCACCTGCACTTTTGGCAATAGCCGAACTTCGTACTCAGCTCCGCGGTAAACTTCCGTTTTTCCCTGCTGGCGGCCGTATCCCCGCACTTCGGATACCGTCAGGCCAGAAGCGCCGACTGTACCAATCGCGTCAATGACGGCGTCCAACCGGCTCGGCTTAAAAATTGCGGTTACAAGCTTCATATCTTTCTTCCCAGCTTTTCCGATACAAATTTAAGATGGTGGTGCGAAAAAAATCAATAGTCTCAGAGGGGCCGCCCGATTGCGCGATGTGTTTGCTCAATCTCTAGGCAGCCGCGCCAAGCCTTTGCGCGTGCGAACAGGCCGAAGGGGAGCAAACTGCAGTTTTTGCCCGCCAGTATCAGCGTACAAGCGCTTGACCGCTTCGATGAGTACGACTCCTCCCACGACCCGACTAAGTGTTTCGCCCATTTTCTCCATACCATCGGCCATCGCAAGGATAGGCTTCCACTGGCTAGGTGGCATGTACAAACTATAGGTCCACGCGGCGGTTTGATACATGGTTTCGTCCAGAAGACGGGCGAGTTGCCCGCGCGTCCACGGTCTGCCGTGACCGAAAGGGGTGGACTCAGCCCGTGCCCAAAGCCCGAGGCGGTTGGCGGCGATCACAATGAGCCGACCCTCTGGGGCCAAGACCCGCCATACCTCTCTTAACAGTGCAAAGGGCGCCGGCGATTCTTCAAGAGCGTGCATTATGACAATGCGACTGAAGGAGCCGTCTTTGAACGGCAGGTCGCCTTCTTCTGCCAGAACCGTAGATATGCCGCGCTCCGTACCTGCCCAGGTTAAGCCCCCCTGAGCTGCGGGCATTACGGCTATGCTTGTCTCAGCAGCCTTTCCGAGTGGCGTGATCAAGGGCGTTGCAAATCCGACTCCGAGCAGCGTCTCGCTGCTCAAGTCACCCCACAAATCATGAATACGAGAGGCCAGTACTTCACGCACCTTCGCGCCGAGTCGCGATGAATAAAAAGTCTCGAGGGAGGCAACATCCTGACGCATGGGACCCTATATGCTAGTCAGCGCAGCAATCTCCAAATAGAGGGCTGCCTACCAACATGCTGCACGTACACCAATTTCCCTGCCTTTCCGATAATTATGGCTTTCTTGTCCACGAACCTGTCTCCGGCGAAACGGCTTGTATCGATACGCCAGACGGCGACATTTATCTTCGGGAAGCTGCCGCCAAAGGGTGGCAGATTACGACCATTTGGAACACTCACTGGCATCCGGATCACACAGGTGGGAACCTTCGCATCAAAGACGCCACGGGTTGCCATATCATTGGACCGCGGGACGAAGCCGACAAAATTCCGGGGATCGATCAGACTATAACCGGTGGGGATACGGTTCGGCTGGGTGGCAAAACAGCGGCTGTTCTGGATGTGCCGGGACACACTATCGGACACGTTGCCTTTCACCTTGCTGATGATGGAATCGCCTTTGTCGGAGATAGTGTTTTTGCGCTTGGTTGCGGCCGAATCTTCGAAGGCACTCCCGAGATGATGTGGAACAGTATGCTCGAAGTCAGGCGGCTTCCCTCGGAGACTGCACTCTATTGTGCACACGAATATACGGCTGGAAATGCGAAGTTCGCAGTCAGCGTTGATCCAGACAACGCCGAACTCCTTGCCTATGCCAACGATGTCTCGGAGAAGAGAAGCCGTGGTGAGTTCACGGTACCTACAGTGCTGGAGAAAGAATTAAGGACGAACCCCTTCCTACGTGCAGATGATCCAGACATTCAAACATTGATGGGCCATCCTGGCGATGCCAACGCAACGTTTGCAGAACTGCGCGGCAGGAAGGATCAGTTCTAGCATGGCGACGTCCTGTGTTCGGCGACCACTATTAAACCCAGGGAGGTTCATGTGCGCCCTAGCCTGTCCGGTGATCTAACCCCGAGTGAAATCATACGCATGCTAGATATGTCCCCTCACCCGGAAGGTGGACATTTTGTCGAAACACATCGAGCAAATTCGGCCAATGAGGGGCGAGCAAGTTCCACCGCCATATATTATCTTCTGCAAGCGGACGAAGTGTCCGCCTGGCATCGTGTCGACGCAGATGAGATCTGGCTTTGGCATGCTGGCGGGCCGTTATCCTTGACGATTTCGCCACCCGATGGACAGGGCGCTCAGAATACTCGCATCGGGGCCGACCTCAGGGCCGGCGAACAGCCACAGCGCGTTGTGCCAAGTGGTTATTGGCAAACCGCAGAAAGCCTCGGAGCATGGACGCTTGTCAGCTGTATTGTTGCGCCCGGGTTTGAGTTCTCCGGTTTCGAACTCGCCCCGGTGGATTGGCGACCCACAGTCTGACCGAATTATCTCACGAGTGCGAGTTCGCGACGGCGGGAAAACTCCCCGGCAATGCCGGCGAAACTTGCCGACAGCTGAAGCTCCGAGTTTGCTTCGTAGAAATGCCCTTCGCTCGATGCGCAGTCTTCCAGGAGATCAGTGGTTGGCGCGTCGGTGACTTCGAACGCGACGACAAACATCTCCGTTCCGTCATCCTTGATTGCTTCGCAGAGGTCGGATGTTAGTTGATTTGTCGCCGAAACATCACCGCCCCAATGGGTGCCGCTGGACTGAAGTGATCCGGTGTTTGCGCCGTCACTCATAAGAACAATGGCCTGAGCGCTTCGCCCTCCAGCCATCGTCGTATCGCTGTCACCATCGAATACGGACTCAGTGAATGGCTCAGCCTGAGAGAGAACCCGGCGGCCCCATGTCAAACCGGCTGGGATGTAGGTTGGCCAGGTTGCATCAAGCTGATTGATGGCGTTCACCAGCTCGCTCGGATCATCCGACAATGGACGAATTCGATTACCATTTGGGCAGTTATCATTGTCTATGAGAGACCAGCTCAGCACCGGATTGGCACCGAAGCCACCGTCGTCGACATTGTAAGGGGGCGTGCGTGATCGGACGCAGCCTTCCCATGAATACGTTCTTGGTTCGGAGGAACAGTTTGTGACTCTGCTCACTCCGCTTGGGCACGACCATGTACCAAAACAGTTTCCGGTTTCGGCGTTTCGGCCACCGCAGGAGTTGAATGAGCAACCCGCTGCAATCGAGGCGTCGGCATCTGTGGCGCAAACGTTCTCATCGACGGTGCGCTCATCGTTCACATCGAGCCACGATGCGCCGCGATTGCTCTCCCCAATGTTCACGGCAAGGTTGAATGGTACGATACCCATCTGAACATTGCCGTCTTCCTCCACGAGTTCGTTGATCATGTCTGAAGCAGACGATCTCAATGTCGTGATCTTGGACCCCTGCATTGAGGCGGACGTGTCCAGGACCAAAGCAATTTCCAGCGGGCTCTGGTTGGGTGAGACCTCAGCAGCGGCTTCAGCGAATACGGGGAGCTCGGTGATTCCGGCGACTCCAAGCATCGTTGTCGGACCAACTCCTTCGACAGTTAGATCAAATCTATCGCCTGAGCGCTGAACCTGGATATTGCCAATGGTATAGCCACTCATCTCGATGTCATTGGTATCGAAGTGTCTCTGGGCAAACTGGTCTATATCAGCGTCGCTTGCATCTTCATTGTTGAGCGCAAACCTCGCCACAGCGAGCGCCGTGTGATCAGTTGCTGCCTGTATCTCCACGGACATCGCGCGATTGCGGGAAAAATCGAGCGCTGCTCCCGCGCAGACGAGAAGCGGCAACAGTGCCGTCGCCCAAAGGATGGCGGTACCACCGCGCACATCTTTAAGTATGTTCACCGAACAGCCTCCCCTCTTGAAGCGTTTTCTCGCTCGGGTTGGCTAGCAAAAAATCTTTCTAGTACGGTTGATTCGAAACAATAAATTTGACGGATTTCACGCCAACCGTCTTTCTCGATCAGCTAGGTGCTTCATTGTTAGACTGCAGGACTGCGCCCGCCGTGTAGAGGGAACCGCAGATAACAGCCCGATCAAAGCCTTTGATCTGTGCTTCAGAAAGTGCGACTTCAAAGCTGCGCTCAGCAGTGGCTGGAAGTCCTGCGGCACGCGCCAAATCGGCTAAGTGAGCAGGCTGATAGCTGGCTTGGCTTGTGGCTAGCGGACAAGCTAAAATGGTTGCGCCGGTTGGCGCGAGCGCCTCGAAATAAGCAGACGCATCCTTGGTCTCAAGCATTGAGACAATCAATGCTGTGCGCCCGGGCAGGTCGGAAATGATACTCGCTATCGCTTGTGCGCCGTGTGCATTGTGCCCACCATCGAGCCAAATCTCCAAAGGTTGAAATTGCTCCGTTAGCGGACCAGCTGCGAGTTTTTGCATCCGAGCGGGCCAGTACACATCCTTCAATCCAGCGCGGACAGATGCCTGATCAATTGCTCCGGAATCCCATACTTTCAGAGCCTTGGCTGCCAGGGCGGCATTCTCCCGCTGATGTGAGCCAATAAGGCCAATAGGTCCGGAAACGGCTTCCAAGTCCTCCGGGGACAGAACATACAGAGGTGCCGATTTGGCAAACGCTTCCTCAGAAATCACACCGGCGGCGTCACTTGCCTGCCTTGCTGACACGACAGGTCTTCGGGATTTGATTATGCCTGCCTTTTTATACGCAATCTGCGCAACAGTGTTTCCAAGAATGGCCCGATGGTCGAGCGCGATTGGGGTGATAACGCTGACAGCTGGCGCTTCGACAATGTTGGTCGCGTCCAGCAAACCGCCGAGGCCCACCTCAAGAACGAGCAATTCTGCGGATATCTCAGAAAATGCCAGCGCCGCTGCCGCAAAGGTCAGCTCAAAATAGGATGTCGTAACACCTTCGGACGCTTCGGCGGCACGCTGGCAGCAGTCGAGCAAATACGCATCATCTATTAGGTGGCCTGCCAGTCTTATGCGCTCGTTCACCCGAACCAGGTGGGGTGACGTTGATATGTGCACACGCAACCCTGCAGCCTCGGCCATTGACCGGATAAAGGCAGCTGTCGACCCTTTTCCGTTGGTACCCGCTATATGAATAACTGGGGGAAACCTATCTTGAGGATGCTCGAGGCGTTCCAAAAGCGTTTGAATGGGTTCCAGAGAAATATCGCCGCCACGATGGGCGTTGCGATCAAACCGTGCGAGGAGAGCGTCAAGCTCGTTGGTGGAGGAGTTCAACCCGCCCCTTCCTTGGCCCCGTCTGCTGGGGGCGTTGCGTCAGCTGCAGGTTGCTTTACGTTTCCGAGCGGTGCGTCAGACTTGCGACGACGCTTCGGCATTAGATGCCCAATCACGCGCGCCAAAGTATCTTTGAGTTTGCCGCGTTCCACGACGATGTCGACAACGCCCTTCTCACGGAGGAATTCAGAGCGCTGGAATCCATCGGGGAGTTTCTCGCGGATGGTTTGCTCAATCACCCGCGGACCTGAGAACGCGATCATAGCCTCTGGCTCTGCGATATGAATATCGCCGAGCATTGCGTAGGAAGCCGATACGCCGCCTGAGGTTGGATCTGTCAGGATCACGATATAAGGCAAGTTCGCTTCCCGCACCTCCTGAATCGCCAGCGTTGTCCGCGGCATCTGCATAAGAGACAAGGTCCCTTCTTGCATTCGCGCGCCACCAGAGGCCGTCGCTACAATAAATGCCGCTTTCTTCGCCACCGCCATCTGAGCTGCCGCGATAAATGCCTCGCCCGCTGCCATGCCCAGCGAACCACCCATAAAAGCGAAATCCTGAACAAGGATCACAGCGGGCACACCACCGATTTTTCCGAAAGCGGCCGACATGCAGTCATCCTGCCGAACGGTATCGCCGCCTAGCTCGGACTCGGTTTTGTCGCGGGAGTCAATTTTCGCTTTGTCAGCTCTCAGTTTAACCGGATAGGCTTTGCTGTCCTTGAATTTAAGGGGGTCTCGCGGTGCCGGCGGTAGCGAAATAGCTTCCCATCTTTCATCATCGAACAAGAGGCGAAACCGGTTACGCGGGGAGATCCGCAGATGGGCACCTGCGGGCGTCACCCACCAGGCTGCCTCAAGGTCGGACTTGTAAACGAGTTCGCCGGATTTTGGACATTTGATCCACAAATTATCTGGGGTGTCGCGCTTACCAAGAAGGCTCTTCAATCCCGGAGGGCGAATATTGGACAGCCAGTTCATGCCTATAGTCCTTTCGACATGCGCCCGATCAGCGCTTTACGGCCGCGATGGCGGTGATGAGTTCTTTTGCCAATTTACCCATCCCTTCAGCCGCGCAGTACGCAGCATCCGACTCAACTGATTTTCGTGCATGGTCTACGAAAGCGGACCCTACGACAACCCCATCGGCAATTTCAGCCATGGCAGCAGCCTGCGCGCCGGTTTTTACGCCGAATCCCACGCAAACGGGTAAATTGGAGGCGCGGCGTGCCATTTCAACACTTTTGGTGATATCGACAGGATTGGCAGACCCTGCTCCCGTGACACCTGTGACCGCCACAAAATAGAGGAATCCCGATGCTCCATCGGCAATCGCGGCCATGCGGGCCTCGCTTGTGGTTGGCGTCGCAAGCCGAATAACAGCCAGATCGCGGCTGGCATATGCGTCTCTTAGGGGCCGATCTTCCTCTGGGGGGAGGTCTACAATGATGGTGCCGTCGATCCCGGCTGCCGCCGCAATCTCAGCAAACGTCTCAAATCCAATGTAGTGGACCGGGTTAGCGTAGCCCATCAAGATAAGTGGGGTGTCAGCGTCCTCTTTGCGGAAACGTTCAGCGAGCTTGAAGACGTCCTGCAGCTGCGTGCCAGCCTTCAAGCTCCGCTGTCCTGCCATTTGAATTGCAGGTCCGTCGGCCATTGGATCGGTGAAAGGGGCACCGAGCTCAATGATGTCAGCCCCGTTGTCGCGCAGCGCACACATCGCCTCATAGGATGTTTCGATATCCGGATCTCCAGCCATCAGATATGCCACCAGTGCAGCGCGCCCCTCGGAGCGAACCTTGCTGAAGCGGTCGGAAATGCGGGACACAGGCATTCAGATTTGGCCTTTCGTTTCTTCGACAACCCAGTCGATGTAGCGCTGATTGACCTGGTTACAGGGTATGCCCAGGATCGCAGGGGTATCAAACGGATGTTTCGAAAGCACAAGCGCTTCAGCGCGATCCCAATCAATTTCCTTTACCTTTAGCCAGAGCAGCCATTCCTCCTCGTGTTCAACTTTGCCCTGCCATGAATAGATTGAACGGATTGGGCCCTGAATGTTCGCGCAAGCCGCGATGCGACCCGCAATAGCGACCTCCGCAATTTCGGTTGCGGTCACCTCGTCAGGGCAATTGATGCGGATTAACAGGAGACTGGCCACGGGTTCAAACCTGTCTAGAGTTCATATGGCTAGATGAGTTCACGCGTCGAAGTATTTCGATTCTTCTAGATTTCGACGCCGAGAGCTTCAGCGACAGAGAACACGTCTTTATCTCCGCGTCCGCACAAGTTCATGATCAACGTACCGTCCGTCGGGATCATATCTAGCGCGTCGGGCAAGCGGGCGAGCGCGTGGCTTGGCTCAAGCGCTGGGATAATGCCCTCAAGACGAGTGCACAGCTGAAAGGCCTCAAGAGCTTCGTCGTCCGTGCACGTCAGATATTTTGCTCTTCCTGTGTCCCGCAAAAAGGCGTGTTCCGGGCCTATGCCGGGATAATCGAGCCCCGCAGAGATGGAGTGAGCGTCGATGATCTGACCGTCGCCTGTTTGCAGGAGGTATGTCTTGTTGCCGTGCAGCACGCCTGGTTCACCGCCATTGAGAGCAGCGGCATGTTCACCAGTCTCGATACCGCGCCCTGCGGCTTCGACGCCAATCAGCTGAACACCTTCATCCTCCAAGAATGGGTGAAAGAGTCCGATAGCATTTGAGCCTCCGCCAATGCAGGCCATCACAGCATCGGGCAACCGCCCTTCCCGTTCGAGAATTTGTTCCCGCGCCTCTCTTCCAATGATCGATTGGAAATCACGAACCAGTTCTGGATAGGGATGTGGCCCTGCTGCTGTTCCGATGCAATAGAATGTAGAGTCCACATTCGTTACCCAGTCGCGCAGAGCTTCGTTCATAGCATCTTTGAGTGTTCCGGTTCCGGATGAAACGGGTATGATTTCCGCACCCAGAAGCTTCATGCGAAACACATTGGGTTTCTGGCGCTCTACATCGGTCTCGCCCATGAAAACAACGCATGGTAACCCGAACCGTGCACAGACGGTAGCTGTCGCGACGCCGTGCTGACCGGCACCGGTCTCAGCAATGATGCGCGTTTTGCCCATACGCTTTGCGAGAAGGATCTGCCCGAGACAGTTATTGATCTTGTGGGCCCCGGTATGGTTCAGCTCGTCGCGCTTAAAGTAGATTTTCCCCTTGCCGAAATGCTCGGTCAGCCGCTCGCCGAAGTAGAGCGGGCTTGGCCGACCAACATAGTGGGTCCAGAGATCGTCCATCTCGGACGCAAACGAAGGATCCTTCTGCGCCGTTCGATATTCTTTTTCCAGATCTAGAATAAGCGGCATCAGGGTCTCAGCGACATACCGCCCCCCAAAGTCACCAAATCTTCCATTGGCGTCTGGCCACTGATCCCAGGTATTCGGGCGCGCTGAGGTGCCGTCCATCTCTTAAATTCCTTTAACTGATCGCATGAACTCGCGGATCAGATTTGCATCCTTTACTCCGCGTTCGCGCTCTATGCCAGAGGACACATCGACCGCGCTCGAACCGGTTAGCGCAACGGCCTCCGCGACGGTTTCCGGCACTAGCCCACCCGCCAGAAACCACGGTTTAGGCGGGTGCCAGTCTTTAAGGATGTTCCAATCAAAGGGAACGCCGTTACCTCCCTTCTGATCCGAACCATGTGGAGGCCGGGCATCAATGAGCAAACGGTCCGCCGACCGGTATCGATGCGCTTCGGCAAGATCAGCCTCTGACTCAATACCGATTGCCTTCCAAACCTCCCCCGGAACCCGATCGGCCAGCTCGGCGATACGTTCCGGAGTTTCGTTACCGTGGAGCTGAATAGTCCCAATGCCGGTTGCAAGAACAGACTCCACCAAGGCATCGTCCGCATCTACAAGCAGCCCAACCGCCGTCGCGGCCCCGGTAGCAGGAAGCAAGCGATCGATATCTGCCAGCTTAACGCGGCGAGGACTTCCTGGCGCGAAATTGAACCCGATCCATTTGGCCCCGGCATCCACCGCTACACGGACGGTTTCCGGTTCCGTAAAGCCACATAATTTCGCTTCGATCACCATCGCTTTCGTCTAGACTATTGGCAGCGGCTTGCAAATGACCGCGGACGATCAGCGAATACGAGCTCGAAAGCTAACGGCAAAGGTTGGGTCTGGTGCCACGGTTGTCGGAGCTGACCCCATGGACCCTTTGGGATTGATGCAGACAAAGCGCACTGCGGGATCGGGCTCACCGAATGGAACAGTTGGAGAGTAGGAGCACTCGGCAAATGTGGCGGGCCGGGTCACAGCGTTCGAGAAACCCACATCATTAGCAAAGTCAAATGGGAGGGTTAGCCCAGTCGTTTCGATGTCCTCGAAGATTACCGGATCGCCTCCAGGGCCGGGGCCATCGGCGTCGCCATTGATGAAAACAATCTCCGTTGGCAGCTGATCTATCAATAGAATTGTGTCGGCATCGACAGATCCGCCTCCCGCGTTCGACACGGTTATCGTATAGGTCACATCATTGCCCGGGATCGCGAAAATGTCCGTGCTGCCGGTGCCCGACGGATCGAATACGGCAATCGTTTTCGTCGCTTGCAGATCGGGCGCGGGGCTACAGATCTGCGAATACTCCACGCCATCAATGAAGAGATCATCGCCGTTCAGGGTATCGAAGCCGATAAACTGAGCGCCGCCCGCCGGGACGGTAACACTGATCCGCTCCAACTGGTTTTGCACGGGCGAAACAAAATCGGCTGGTGCAACTCCATAAATGGCGACATTGCCGAGAGAAGACACTTCGGCACCCAATTGAATCTGAACCCGTGTGTTGTCTCCCTGAGCGCCGGTATCTCTGGCAACCGAAAAGATGATCGTTCCATTTTCAGGCACCAACACACCGAGATCGAGTGCGAGGAAGTCACCATTGGCGTTCATCTGGGCCGACGCTGCTGCCGGGGCACCGCCCTCGGCCGCAAGGCTACCGGTGGCTCTGGCAGAGTTCTGGATACTCACCGTAGGCGGTGTAACCACAGACAAAGCGTTGCCCGTTTGGCTGATCAGTTGAAAGCCAGCGGGACATGTCGGCTGAGGCGGGATGAACGGTGTGATTACAAGAGTTGCTGAGTCATCTTCTCCCGGCTGCGATCCAGCGTTGTTCGGTGTGGAGTCGGGATCTGGGAGATCGCTCGCGGTTATCTCTGCTGCGCTGTTGAATATGCCGGAGGCCGCAACATCCACGGTTATGACAACGGTAAATGACGCCCCCACCGCCAGAGTTCCCGGAAGGGTCAAAATACCGGTGGTTTCGTCATAGCTGCCGCCACCATCGATATCGGATACGAATGATAGCCCAGACGGCAGTGGGTAAGACGCGGTCACGCCTGAGACTGGCTGGGGGCCGTCATTGGTCACGGTCAGCGTGATGTCTATTTGGTTCCCAGCCGTCGGCGTCGTGTCGGGTGTGGTCAAAGCCAAACTTAGATCTGCGACGGGTGCCGCATTCAAGCCAATCTGATAGTCCTCAACCTCACCATCGCTGGCAGGGTCGACCAGCCCGACAGTATTGGTCGCCCATCTGAATCTTGCGAAACTATTGCCGTTCGTGGTGCTTAAGGGCGGCGTCACATTGAATGTGATAGTGCCCGCGCTGCTGTTTGTATCGCCAGCTGCATTGTCTTCCAAATTGATAATCGGGGTCTCATCAGCGTCATCAAAATCACCGTCCCCGTTCCAATCGAAGAAGGCTTGGAGACGACCGCCGGCTCCGCTCACGGCGACCGTAACCGAGCTTGCGGAAAGTCCAGTAAAAGTTGCGGGGAGCGTAACCCCATCGTCGCCGGCGTCGGAGGACGCCGTTGGGCTGTCGCCGGGCCCGGTTTCATCGGTGTTGGTGGCCCCGATCTGGATGCCTGCCTCAATGACATGGATCGGGTTTCCGTAACTTGCTGGGGCGTCCCCGAAATCCTCTATCAATACCGGTGTCGTGATCGTCGGATTGATGGTTGGGCAATTGAAAGCGAGCGCGTTCAGACGTCCGGCTCCACCGAGCGCATTGCCGAACTTGCCGATTCGATATTCGAAGACGGATACGTCGGTAAAAAAGGCCGTTGCAATATGCGCTGCGTCAAGACTGATAGCGCCATTGGGGGCCTGCGTTTCGCTATCAACCTCGAAGCGCACTCTTGACGATGATGACGGCGCGGAGGGCGGCTGTGGAACTCCGGGCGGATTAGGATCAATAAACTGGCTGATAATGCGCGTGGCGGGTGTTGGTGGAGACTGTCCGTTCACCGCCAGTTCCACGATGTTGTTCGATACTTCTACGTATTCGCGGATGCCACCTCCCCCATCGACGTCGACCGTGCTTCCGGCGAAATCCAAAGTCCTCAGAGTGGATGTTCCAGTTGTGACCATCCGAATTTCGAAGTCGACAGAAACGTCCCCGGCACCGCCTGCCAGTGTCGGCTGAAACCCGTCGATCTGACCCTGGCTGTCATCATCTATGGTGACGAGCCCGGCCCCCGTACCATTGAATGAGGTCACCTCAACCAGGGCGTCGACGCCTGGCGAGACCTCCACAAACCGGAAGACATCTCCGACTTGGGGAGAAGCCAGGCTGGCCCCTGGGGAATCCGGAATTGGGCTCTGAAACACCAAAGGAGAGATCGGTCGACCGAGACAAAACAGAGGCGGTGGTGGCGACTGGGGCGTTAGTGTTTCGCTGTCAGTATCGTCTTCCGCGGGATTTGAGGCAGCATTTCCCGGGGTCGAGTCTGGGTCAGATTGGTCCGAGGTCTCGACCTCCGCTGCGAGGGCATACGATCCCGATGCCTGGACGGTCGCGATCACGCGAAGTGTGGCGCTACCCCCGGCGGAGATCGTGCCGATATCCCACAAACCTGGGCCAGATGTATAGGTTCCAGTGCCCGACGAAGAGTCGAAGCTGAGCCCGCTTGGGAGTGGAAAGTCGACGGTGACATTGGTCGCCGCCAGTGGGCCGGAATTCTGGACCGTAACGTCAATGAACGTATTCGCGCCTGTCGTGGGCGTGGTCGATGCCGGGCTGAGCACGAGCGACAAATCTGCGCTACTCGCATCTGCGAAGAAAAGTTCAACACGTCCTACAGTATTGGGACCGTCGTCGAAGTTATCGCAAAAATCCACAAGCCAATTGCCATTCGCGCCCTGCCCGTCGAAGGAATCGAGAGAGCCGACTTCTGGTCGCAGCGCTTGCGCACCTTCGAATTGAAAGGGAGTGGCTGTGCTGTCGTGGTCCCGGTTAGCATCAATACCGCTGTTGATCTCTACCGCTGCATCCTGATCGAGGACAACGTTGTAGTCCGCGACCGCGTTGTTAGGTGCGAACCCTTCAAGAAGCTGCACCCTCGTTCCCTGAGGTGATGTCAGGAAGACGGAGGTGTCGAGGCGAAAGCCTTGATCGACCGTAAAGCCGATATCGACGTCACCAATCGTGAATGCGTCGGTGACGGGAATTGTCACCCTGAGGTCACCGCCAGACGCTCCGGGGCCTGGCAGCCCACCGGCGGCGGTTGGCCCCGTGCAAGCCGTACTGTAAGTACCCGGACTGTTGACGACGTATGGACCCGTTTGGGCGTGGGCCGAAACGCCGGACAGCATGCAAGTCGCCGCTGCAAGAGCTGCAACGGCGCACTTAGGCACTCCAAAGCCTGGTAATTTGTGAAGGGGTGCCGCC
This sequence comes from Pseudomonadota bacterium, assembly GCA_039033955.1. Taxonomy (GTDB): domain Bacteria; phylum Pseudomonadota; class Alphaproteobacteria; order Caulobacterales; family Hyphomonadaceae; genus CALLCD01. The sequence goes on along the minus strand of JBCCBQ010000002.1, from coordinate 302,012 downwards.
CACCCTTTTCGCATCATGTCCTCACCGCCCGCGTGGAGAGATTCTGTCCAAAAGCCCTTTTGCAGTATGCTGATCAAACTTTATGCGAAGCTTAACGTAGGGCCCCTCGCGGCTGAACTCAGCGTCTTCAAAGTCGCGATCATTGAAGCCTTCGAAGTTGTAGCCGACGCTAAGCCAGACGTTTTCCGTAGGCGAAACACCGACATTGGGCCCGAACTGGAAGTCGGTTTGGCCAGATTGAGAGATCAAGGCCGACCCTGAGAAGCCCAGGTCAAACCGACGCGTGATATCATGGCGCACATCACCACCAATGAGATGCGTGACCTCATCAAAACTGTCGCCGGCGAAATTCGAGCGAGCGTACTTGATGCCGTAGAATGCCGCGAGCTGCGTGCGTTTGGTGACGAGGGCGTTGACGCCGAGATTGTTGACAACACGCCAGTTCCTGAACTGTCCCGCGGTCTCATCAAATGCCACGTCGAAGCGGTTGTAGACGATTGGCCCCTCGCCGCGAGGGCGCCAGGATGCCCCTAATCTGACGTCGGCGCGGCGGAGATCCGCGCCCTGCTCCAGCAAGTTTTGCTCAACACGACCTGCCAGCGCAAAAGACAGTGTTTCGCTCGTCTCGCGGGCACCACCAAGTATGCCGGCATATCTTGTACCAGCCGTGCTATCGCGCACCTCAACGCGGGCCGAAGCAACTGTGCCCTCGCCGCGATACCCAATCCCAGTGTAAGCTGATGTGAACGACTGGCTCAGTGTTAGCGGGCTTTGCGGTGCTGTCTCCAGCGGCGATATCGGCGCATCGGGCACGACATCCAGTGGAAGTTCGTCTCCAGCAATCTGGGCGCGGCGGGCGACACCGACGCTACCGGTCCACGTTTCATTGAACCGAATTGTCTGGTCGACCCCAACCGTCGCACTTAGCCTTCGCGAGCTATCTTGCGTGATCAGATCGGTTGATGCCGTCACCTCTGTTCCATCCCACGGCAGGACGCTGACACCAACGGTCGTGTTGTTTCCTGACGCGTTTGCTCCGTCCAAGATCTCGTGGCGGACATTCAAGGTTGCACGCGATGTAAGTATTTTATCCGCACCCAATATCGTTCTTTGTGGAAACTGAGAAGATTCGTCCTCCCCACCAATTGGCTGCTCATGCGCAGCCGAGAGGGACAACCCTATATTTGGAAACGCTTTTTGGACTGAGCCAGTAAGGAGAGTCGATCGACGTTCTCCATCCGGCAAGCTTGTGAAGTCCTCTTCAACATAGCGCAGACCAATATCGCCACTAATCAAGGGGCCGTCCCTGCGGAGTTGCGCCTCGACTATTCGGCGATCGTCGCCTGTCTGCAAATTTGTTTCCTGCAAAACTTCGCCTTCGACGAAGTGCCTTGCGCCGGCCTGGTCTCCCGAGCTCCTTGCACGGCCGACCTCAACTGACGCATTTGCTCCGACGCGGCGAATACCTACCGTGCCTGATGATTGCTGGCCGAGGCCAAATCCAGCCTCGTCTTCTCGATAGAACGCTGTGACAGTTAGCGCCTCCTGGCGATGGATCACTTCGAGCAGCACGGCGTCTGCATCCTCAGCGCTGTCGGCTTCTTCTGCGGCATCATCCCGGCGGGTCCGGGCATACTCAGCATGAATCTCGGTGCTGCGTCCAATAAACGCTGTCAGATCGATCGCGGCCAGCTGGCTAACGGCATCTGCCGAGGTATTGTCACCCTCTTCGCGAATATAGGTCGCCCCTACCTCAAGATTGCCATTGAATAAGCGGCGTGCTGCCCGACCACCGGCGTTTATGCTTCTCGAAATGGCTTCCGATGCCTCGTACTCAGCAACAATAACATTGGGGTTGAAGCCATTGTCAGTTGCGTCCACCGGTCGCCGGAAGATCACTTCCCCGGTATCGAAGTCGATATCGTAATCAACAAAGCGCGTTAGGTTGACGACAGAGAGTATCTCGTCTGGACGGAACCTATTTCGAGTTTCAATGAAGATCCGTTCTGAGTTTCTGATCAGCGGTGCCGATGTCAATATGTAAGGCCCCGATGTGCCATCGGCAGCGATTTCATCGCGTGTGAAGCCCTGGTTTGTGTCCGCAATAAAGGCGGAGAACGAGGTCTTCTCGGTCTCGTAGACCGAGCGAAGGCCTGAGAGGCGCCGATTGTATCTACCCAACACCGTATCCCCGAGATCGGTGTCATAATCGCCGAAGAGCAATTGGAACGTGCCCTTTTCCAGCTTCACATAGAGCGGAAAGCGAGACTCCGCTTCGCGATCCTGGAATGTTCGGTCGCCATAGATCGTGTAGAACGCATTCGGATCGATATCACCTTCGAAAAGGGTTCCGTCAGCGTCTCCCCGCCGACGCGCCGTATCAACCGCAAGCGTAAGCAACCAGTCGCCGCGTACCGTACCCTTAGCGAAGAAGGCCAGTCGCCCATCATCAACGAGATCCGAAGCAGACAAGGTCCCGGGCCCACGCGCCAGTTCCAAGCCGCCCTCGCCTTCTGCGAGACCGACAAGAATCCACTCGCGCTTTTCCGGCTCGAGATAGACATTTAACGGATATTGCGTGCCATCGGCGAGGCGCACCTGGAGGCGAACAAGTCCGGTTTGCAAGGTGGGCTCAAGCTCGACCCGAGCAATACCGTCCGCACCCACAGAAGCGGCCGCCACGTTCGCCAACTGGGCCGCGATCGGATTTTCGTCCTCGAACTCTCTGGCTGCGCGCAAAGCGTAAGGTGCGGCGACATCCACTTCGATCTGGCGACCGCGGTGAACTGAGCGACCTGCAGCATCTGTGACCCGAATAGCGATCGACGGGTATGTGCGACCATCGGCAACCACGATCGATTGATCATCAACGAGCCCAACCTGCTCGACTTCGGTGACGAACCAGATGTCTTCCTCGAGCGTTTCAACTATGTTGCCCGCTGTGTCGAAGATCGTCGCCACAAATGTATTTCGACCGGAAGCGATGTTCACGCCGCGGAAGCGACTTAGGCTGACCCGGCCATCGAAGGTTCCGTCTGTCCCAGTGAAGTTCAAGCTCGGCACAGGCTCGCCGTTGAGCGTCAGAGCAACCTGCTGGCCGCCACGGTGCTGAATACCGATATTCACACTCCGAGACGACGGCGTACGGTCGGTTGCAGGATATACCCAACGAATTCCGGGCTCCTGCTCTTCAAGCCATTCTTGCGTATATTTGCGATACTCGGTGTTGTCGTTGAAGACTTCTTCTTCTTCTTCGACTTCTACTTCACCCGTACGCTCAAGATAGAAATTCGCACGCCAGATTGCGCCGCCAATCGTGTCGACAAATTTAGAGGTGGCGCTATCCGCGTAGCGCGAGTTCTCCTCGCACAGGACGGCTTCGTACCCTTCGGGCAGCGTCGCCTCGTCAACCTGCACGACATGGGTACCAGGAAGAACGTTTTCGAAGTGATACAGACCGTCCTCATCTGTCACGACATAGTCGCCGGTCTCGAGATACAAGCGCACGCCGCCGACCCCGACACCGTCATAGAGATCTCGCGCCCATTCCTGACTAGGCTCACAAGCTCCTTCAACGACCTGACCAACGATTGTGAGTCTGGACCGCAGCAAGTCTTCCCTGACGAATATCGCAGCCTCGGTTCGGTTAGAAACCCGCACGCCGTCCTCATCCACCACGAAGGCTTCGTTGACGGCCTCGCCAAGTGATGCGCCCGCGCTCACCAGCGTTGCGTAGCTTAGACTGATGGTCTGGTTCGCCCCAACACTGCCGAGATCGAATAAAAGACTCTCGCCCGTCGATGAGATCATTGGATCGTCAATCGGCTGCCCGTTCAACCGGACGGTGCCTTCTCGCAGACGGAACCCTCTCGGTAGGTTGTCCCGGACGAGAGCCCTGACCGGGAACGGCCCGGCATTTTCGATCTGGATTGTGTAACCAACGAAATCACCCGCCGCGGCAGTTTGTGCCGATGCGGACTTGATGACAGTAACTTCGCCGTCATCATCCAGCGGAACGTCAAAGTTCAGCGGGCCTGTCGCCAGAACCTCAAAAATTCCACCAAAGGATCCCTCGATGATTTCGAAAGGACCGTTTGGCAGACCAGCAAGTTGCTCGGGAGTGGCTTCTGATGGGAACTGCAGGTCGTCCGGAGGCTCTATCAGCAGGCGATAGAAACCCGGCCTCATCAGCGGGAACAAGAACTCCCCTTCTGCAAGATCATATTCCAATCCGCTTTCGTCAGTGACCACGCTGCCTGTGACGAGCGTGGAAGGATAGACAGATACACCATCAACACCGAAGACATCCGCCGGAAGCCCGGTGTCAGCGTCTACGATTGTCACGATCGCTCCGTTTATCAGCTCACCCGTTGCGCTGTTGAACAGACGACCAAATGGATCAACCAGTGCGGTATCAACCGAAACCTCCGTCGAATCGAATGCATCGATGTATTGCGCTGTCAGGCTTGTTTCTCCAGGCGTGGTGAGCTGACCATCATTGATGGGCGTCGGCGCGCGGGTCGAAGGTAGATACGCGAAGAACTGTCCAGTATCAGGCCCGCTCTCAAACAGTTGGAGCGTTACTGCATCGCCACTATCGGCCTGCACCGTGATCGCGACTGTCTCGATCTCTGAGCTGTCGATGTTCTGGCCGAGGTCGATGACCCGAACAAACATCAGTTCGCCCGCAAGATAACGCTCGGCTGGTACAAGCGTAACGTCGCCCGACAGGTCCAGCACCATTCCGTTGGTCGTTGCCGGAGCACCGATGAACTCAAACGGGCCCGTCAAACTGCCGGTCGAACTAAACTCACTGCCGTTGATTTGTGTTTGGATACCGTCAGTGGCACCCTCGGCAAACCGGAAAAAGTCAATTTGCGACGGCGTGGATACAGGTGGAGTAATAGTGAAGCTCGCCACATTGGTTTGAAGCGAGAAATCAAAGCCATCGAGATTGAATGAGACGGTCGCGACGTTATCGACCTGCGCCGGGTCCTGGGCATAGGCAGTCTGTCCACTGAATGGGTCCGCACCAATCAATAGCAGTGTACCGGCAATAAATGCCATTATGTGCTTCTTGAAAGAAGCCATCACTCGAACCACCAACCATCACTGTGCCCTTATTGTTTTCTGGGCACGGCTTGGGGCTTTGCCAGTTGTCTGGTCTTCCACCCCACATTATCACACCAATGTCGCAGATCGTGGTAAATATTCTGCTAAATCAGCGTCCTAAATGTTCAGAAACCCCCACATACTTTCTATGCGGGGGTTCCTGTTTTTGTATCTATTCAAACAATCCTAGTAGACCTGAGCACGTATCCTTACGGCTGCCAGATTGTTGTCATTTTCCATTTCGCCGCCGTTGAACCGCACAGCGCAGTTCTCAATAATCGGCGTAGGGGACGCTGCCGGGTCACAGTTCGGCGGTACCAGACCACCCGTTGTGTCCTGCGTCGGCTGCGATGCATTATCGAAACCTTCGGCACGAGCACTGATGAACCGGACACCACTTGGCAACTCATCGAGAATGTCGATGCCTGTCGCCGTTGTCGTTGCGTTTCCAGTCGTTCCCGGCGTTCTGTTCAGAACACGAATGACATATTCGATACAGGCTCCGGGCGTCGTATACTGATTACCAGCTGCGATGGTCGCCGAGGGCACGGCAACTGTCTCGGTAAATGTGCCGCCAGATCCGTCAGGAATACCTGTCACACTTCCGGTTGGGCCTGAAGGTGTGGTTGCAAATGTCTCACAGTCGGTGCCTGTGAATTCCGTTGCCAGCACGTCCACAACCTTCTGAACGACCAAGTTCGGCGACGGAATGTCTACGTCAATCTGCCCCACATCGGAGTGAAGTGCGTCGTTGTCCTGATCGACAGTGGTCGGAGGACTTCCGGGCCCGGTGCCATCGGCCAGAACGTTCTGGGCCACACCGTCGATGGAGTTTGGATCCGTTGTCCCTTCGACGCGATCACCCTGTGACGCGGTGTCGCCAGTGGCGCCGCCCGTCACGATAAATGCACTTGGCTCACGCGCCTGCGCTATAAGACGGAGGCTGTCGAAATTCGGATCTGTCGCGCCGCCTGGTATTGTTGCAGTAATCGACACGATAATGCTGTCATCCGGAGCAATGTCGGCAGTTAGCTCGGTGCCAGATGCATTGGGCTGGGTCTCAAGCGTATCGCCGTCAACGGGTGCCGAAGCGCCGGTTGGTGCGTCGGAATTGTCAACAGGCACATAAGTAAGCGAATAGGTCAGATCGAATTCGTCTGTGGCGCTGCCGCCCTCGTCGAAGATATCGAAAGAGTACGCCTGGTTGTCGTTACCGGTGTTCGTGACACGAAACGTAAGTGTCGCAGAGCCACCGGGCACTCCGGCTTGTGGACTGTTCAATTCCTGAACGACGTGATTGACTAGGCGGTCAACCGTAAATGTCGTGGGGCTGCCGCTGTTCGTGATGTCAGTCTGGTCAACACCGTTGACGTCGTAGTCCAGCGTAAATGTGTTCTCCACCGACGTACCCGCGGCTGTGAAGCCGTTGTCGGCAGGTGCTTGTGCGTATGCGGATGTCGCCAAAGCCGACGCTGCTCCGAAGGCAGATATCCACCTCACAAGCCAGCCCGCTTCGGCTTTTCGGAAAAACCGTTCCATAGTTCTTCTGCCCTCTCTGAATACAGATGGGCTGAAGAAATCAGAAAAAGTTTAAGCCGGCGCTAACGGGAACGTTTGAAATGGCGCGAGAACTGCCAAAAAATATGTGCATTTTTTCCAAGGGGATAGGACGGATTTGTCCTCCCCTTTTGCCGGCCGAGTTATTGTTCTGGTTTCTATCGAACGGTGGCGCGAAAGCTGACCTTGCCAGATGTGCCAGGGGCGACAGGATCAGCGAAGGTCCAGCGGATGTGGGTGATATCTGACGCACTGGCGAGGCGGCCGCCGCCATTTTCCACGACTTGCAGCTCGCGGCGGGGTGAGAAGCTCTCACCATTATCCACGGAGAAGGCAAGTTCAGTGGCTAGATCGCCTGAATTGGCGGTGTTTTCGAGATAATTCACCTCAGCTGGCACAGCCATAACCAGCTCTACGTTTTCTGCCGCTTCGCCGGAGCCATTGTCATAGTCGATATGGTAGAAGAGCGTATCGCCCGGTGCCACACGCTCGGCAGACTGATAGTCGAGGCTAACACTGCCATCGGGGCCGGAGACCGTTACAATCTTGTCGATGCCCTGAACAGCGGTGAATTCGTCCGCAGCGGCGGCTCCCATCAGGCCCAGGGCTGCGGCAGCGATAAGGCTCGTACGTAGCATGTGAGTTCTCCGGCTTTCACGCGTTTATATCAGATTTCGCCTGACCCGGTTAATGTTCTCTAAATTCAGCGGAAATTCTGCATGAGTTCTGGCGGTGAGACAGGGATTCGAACCCTGGAGACAGTTGCCTGCCTACACGCGTTCCAGGCGTGCGCCTTCGACCACTCGGCCACCTCACCGTGAGCGCGCCGTTATACGCCCCTTCCCTCACCGCGCAAGCGTCGAATCCCACAGCTTCGTGATTGGCATTGTCAGGAGACAGGCCCGGTCTTACATCTCAGCAGAGATTAACCGAGGAGCGTGTTTTGTTTACCCGCAAGCCAAAGCCCATGCCCGATGCGACGAACGCACTCAGCGGTCGTCCAGATCCCATACCCACCGCAGAGCGGCACACGATTTTCGACCGAGAATTGAAAGCTCCGTGTCCGGATGGTTTTGAAGAAGTATGGCTTGGACTCGGGTGCTTCTGGGGAGCCGAACGCTTGTTCTGGCAACCCCCCGGTGTGTGGTTAACATCTGTCGGTTATGCCGGTGGTCATACCCCTAACGCCACCTATGAGGAAGTCTGCTCTGGGGGTACCGGCCATACCGAAGTGGTGCGGGTCGTATTCGATCCATCGGTTGTCTCGCTCGAAGGCATTCTGAAAGTCTTCTGGGAGGGCCACAACCCAACCCAGGGTATGCGCCAGGGAAATGATGTGGGCACCCAGTATCGCTCGGCCATCTACACGACGACGCCGGACCAGACGCTGACTGCGAAGCTTTCCATGCAGGACTACCAGTCTGCCCTTAAGGCTGCTGGGCATTCCGGCGAGATCACCACCGAGATCGCCCCCGCGAAGGACTACTATTATGCCGAGGGGTATCACCAGCAATACCTCGACAAGAACCCAGGCGGCTATTGCGGCCTAGGTGGTACGGGCGTTGCCTGCCCCGGTAGTGCGGATGTGACGGCCGAGTAGGCCGGTATTTCCGCTGTCGGTAGGGCATACACGTCTGAGGATGACTTAGGCTAATTTGCCCCTGAAAACGGCTCTACCGGTGTGACTGAAAGTTTAAAAGTCATACGAAAATTGCAAATGATCTGGTAATATCTGTTAGGATTTTACTTCTTATTAAATTCTGTGTACTGATTATTTTTACTCTGTATACAGAGTTATATCGCCGTCCCGGTCGCTCACGCATTGGTTGAATGCGGGATCTCGGAGAAGCATCTGTCCCCGGCCCTATCCTCCCCCGCTGCATGCAGATTCCGTATTGAAGGCTGGGTTTTGATGCGGGGATAGAGGGCGCAAAAAGTGTCCGGTTTGACGGGGTGAGCGTCCGGACTGTGTCCGGAATCTGGATGCTGGAAACGGAAAATTTATATTTGATTCAATAGGTTGTGCAGAATTGGAGCGTCCGGATCGCTGTCTATTGGCGATTGTTTCGAAGGCGTTATGATTGCCCAGATTTCTGGCGAAGAATGGCTGCCAATTCCAGCGCAGGGGGGGTATCCATGGATCAAAATCCGCCAGATATCATTTGGGTGATTCAGCACCTTGGACCCCAGCTACCCGCTTCCGCGGGCACAAGTTTCGCTGGGGTTGGCGGAGTCGATTTCGCGCATAACACTACAACGGCCTCAGTCGTCCCCTACTCGCTGTAAACTGCAAGTTTATCGCAACCCCATTGGTCACCGCCGTTGCAGCCTTTGCGGAGTAAGCGGAGACCTTCGGATTTGTCTTCAGCACCCCCTAAGCCGCGATATAAGAAGTTCCCGAAGCCAGAGCAGCCAGGGGCATTGCCACCATCGCAGGCCTGATCAAAGAGCTCCCGTGCGCGGCCATAGTCCTGATCGACGCCAAGGCCCTCATCGTAGAGATAGCCAAGATTGGTGCAGCCACCGGCATTGCCGCCATCGCAGGCTTGCTCATAGAGCTCCCAAGCACGGCCATAATCCTGATCTACGCCGAGGCCATTCTGGTAGAGATAGCCGAGATTGGAGCAGCCATTGGCATCGCCGCCCTCGCAGCCCCGTTTGTAGAGCTCCCGGGCGCGGCCGTCTTGATTTACGCCGAGGCCTAGTGATTGGAGAGCCCCTAGTACGGTGCAGCCACTGGCTACATCAATCTCGCAGCCTTGGTGATAGAGCCCTTGGGCACGGCCATATTCCTGATCGAGGCCCCGGCCTCGCTCGTAGAGATCCTTAAGATTTTTGCAGCCAGCGGCAAAGCCGCCCTCGCAATCCTGCTCGTAGAGCGCCTGGGCGCGGGCGTAGTCCTGATCGACGCCAAGGCCTTCATCGTAGAGACCCCCGAGACCGGTGCAGCCGCCGACAAAACCGCCCTCGCAGGCCAGGCCATAGAGCGTCAGGGCTCTATCATAGTCTTGATCGACGCCGTAGCCTTTGTCGTATACAAATCCGAGATAGTTGCAGCCGCGCAAATTGTCGAGCTTACAAGATAGATCATAGAAACCGAGCGCTTTCTCATGGTCCCTTTCGACACCGCCTTTGCCGAATTCGTACGCCCGAGCAGCGAGGAGTGCCGCACGGCCATCTATTTCGGCGGCGGCTTGCAGTTGCTCCACGCTCACATTGTTTAATACATCAGCTAGCAGTTGTTCTGCATTCGGCCCCTCCTTCTCTAATGGCGCAATCGCAGCACTGGTCCGCCGCCAATCGGGGGAGCGAACATACGCCAGTAATTGCTCGCGATTTTGGTTGGCTTCATACGCTTGAAATGCCCAATATCCCGCTCCTGCCGCAAGCGCGAGGGAGACGAGCCCGCCGACAGACCACTGCCAGGGGCGGAGGCCGCCTTTGGATTTTCTGAGCCTTTTATTTTCAGCCTCAAGCTTTTTGGCGCGGGCTTCTTCTTTTACCTGGGTCTTGCGGGCCTTGATCAGGTCCGGGCGTTTCAGGCGTTGCGCGAGTGATTTGACGGTTTCCTGCCAGCCCGGATGGTCAGCGCTGCCATCGAAATCATGGAGCTTTGTGCGGTGGAGCGTGGACAGGCGGGCGGAGATGACCCGGTCCGTCACCGGGCCGATCTCCACCGGGAGGAGCGTCTTATTATCGAAGGCGATATCGACCTCGCGCTTTACCCATTCGCGGCCGAGGGCGTGGTCGTTCCAAAGGCCAAGAACCACGCGGGCGGCGTTCACCTCGGTTTCAAGCTTTTCGGGAAAGACGTCGCCGGCATCGAGGCCCGTAATGTCCCAGAAGACGGTTAGATCCGGATCGAGGGCGTCACGCACCTTCAAGGCGGTGTCGTAGTCACTCCGCGCATAGGAAAGGAAGATGTCTGCCATTCCACTATCCCCGTCTCAGCCCAAGGCGTTACATTAACCGCGAAAATATCCGAGTTGCAAAGAGAGGTGGTGGTAAACACTTGCGTGACCGACTGGGCTTTTCTGTTGGCAGAGCGTGATGGGACGTAGAAGATAGCGGCATGACTGACTTCACCCGACGCGCGCTCCTCGCCACAGCCCCATTCGCTCTCGCTTCGGGGGTTTCCGGCTGCACTTTCAACACCTATCGCGGGCCTTCGCGGGCGACAGCGGACGTGGCTCTCAGGACGCTGATCGGCGACGGGGAGCGACGGGCCCTCCCCGCAGCGGGCTTTGTGGTGATGAAGGAAGGCGAGGTACTGGCGAGCGCCGCAGCGGGGGATGCGGTGGGCCTCGATCCGACCGAGGGGGTTTCGCGGCGGCCTTTCACGATTGAAACGCCGTTCCGGGCGGCGTCAATCTCGAAAATGGTGGTGGCGATGACGGCGCTGGAGGTGTCGCGCGGTGGCGGGCTGGACCTCAATGCGGATCTGCAGGGTGTGTTTCCGGCGCTCGGGCGTAATCCAGCATTTGGCGAGGCACCGATCACGATGCGTCAGCTGCTCGCGCATACGTCGACGATCAAGGATCCGGAAGCGTATTGGGTGGCTGCGCCGGGGGATGTGCGCGAGCTGATCAATGGGGATCTCTATCGGGCGGAAGGGCTGGACGGTACGCCGCTCGCCTATGGGCCGGGCGACTGGTTCGAATATGCGAACATCAATTATGGGCTGGCGGCGACGGCACTGGAGCTGGTCACGGGGCAGAGGTTCGACCTGCTGGCGGCGGAGAGGGTGTTGCTACGGCTCGGCATGGACGCGGGGTTCAACTGGTCCGGCGTGTCGTCGGCGAAGCGGCGTGCGGGGGCGACGCTCTATCGGAAGTTTGCCGAGGGGTGGCGCGTGCAGACGGACGGGCCGGATGTGCTGGCCGGGACGGGGCCGTTCTTCCTGTCGTATGGGGCATACGATCTTTCTAATTATGAGCCGGGTACGAATGGCACTCTGTTTGGGCCGCAAGGCGGGTTGCGGGCGAACCTTGTGGATCTCGCTCGGCTGGCCGGCGCTGTCGGGCGAACGCGCGAACTGACGAACGAGGTCTGGCGGCTGAATGCGGACGGTTCGAATGGTGATCATCTGGACAAGATCTTCCAGAGTTTCGGAACGGGTGTGTTCCGCCATGAGGCGGCGGTTTCGCCCTGGAAGGGGCAGATAATGATCGGTCACCATGGCGAAGCTTACGGGCTATATGCCGGTGCGTGGCATCTGCCGGATAAGGGCATTGAGCTTGCCTATGCCGTCACGGGCACGCCGGACGGGCCACAACCGGGCGGCGGCGTGCATCCGGCCTTCAATGTCTGGGAGCAGGCGCTCGTTAACATCGCGCGGGCAACGGTGAGCTGATCGCAGCGGCGCGTTTGTCACAGGTGGTTTGCCGCGATAGGCTCTCGGAAAACGCGGGGGATGTGAGACATGCTGAGATATCTGTTAGGCTGGTCGCTATGGATATTCGCCTTGGCGGGCGCTCAGGCGGACAGTCCCGGCGATCCTCGCATCGCTCTTGTGATCGGTAACTCTGATTATGCGCAGACAGGGTGGGCTCTGACCAATCCGCGCAACGATGCCGAGCTTATCGCAGACACTCTCGAGGCAATCGGGTTCGACGTTTTGATCGTGCTCGACGCTGATGAGGATGCGATGGAGGACGCTTTTCAGCAGCACGGAGATCGGCTGTCAGCCGCAGGGCCAAATGCTGTCGGTCTTCTATATTATGCTGGACACGCCGTTCAATCACAGAGTTCGAACTATCTGATCCCGGTGGACGCGCGGCCGCAGACCGAGCAAGATGTCTGGCGACAGGCACCAAGGCTAGGTGAGGCACTGCAATATATTGAGGCCTCGGGAAACGCGACAAACTTCATTATCCTGGACGCGTGTCGAAACAACCCCCTCCCCTCCGCCAGTAGATCTGCGGGAGGTGCGGGCCTTGCTGCACCGCCGAGCACGGAAGGACTTCTAATCGCCTTTGCAACGGCTCCTGGTTATACTGCAACGGACGGCCAAGGGTCCTCCAATAGTCCCTACACCGCAGCCTTGTCGAACGCGTTGAAGGAGCCGGGCCTCGCGGCTGAGCTTGCTTTCAAGAAGGTCGCGGACGACGTGAAAGCAGCTACAGGTGGTGCGCAGAACCCATTTTATAATTCAGGGCTGACGGGGGCGAACTTCTGCTTTTCCGGATGCACACAAAAACAATTGCTCGCCGAGGAAGAAGCCAGTGCCTTAGGTCAAGCGCTGGCGTCAGGCTCGCTTGCGCGACTTCAAGAGTTCGCGGCGCGGTTTCCTGACAGCGAAAGTATGCCTTATGTGGAAAGCCGGATCGCGTCCTTACAAGAAAAAGCGGATGCGGAAGGGCCGATCAGCTTGAGGATGACGGTTCTTCGAATTGATTGTGTCCTGGCTGATGATGAGGGCCCGGCCAACGCTGTCGATATCCGAAAGATTGCAATCTCAGCTCGACCCGGGAGCCAAGCCGATGCCGCAAAGCAGGATCTCATAAACTGGGAAGACTGGGATGGGGACGCTCGCGAATTTAGCACTGGCGATAGTGAAGAATTCAATCAGTCAGCTGATTTTCTTTTCTCTCCCGGCGATGCGCGAACGGTCTCGATTAGCGCGGAAATAATTGACAACGATACTGTGGGGCAAAATGAGGTCGGGAGATTTGAAGACCGTCCATTCCCAGTGGACCGGTTTGGCCAGGAACAGAGCTTCGACGTCAGTTCACGCGACTTCAGTTTCAAAATTATCTACCGGTTTGATCGTGTAGGATGAGCCAGTCGATCAATTCACTTTGAGTGGCTTAATGAGGCGTGGTTTTAATTGGCCTTCTCAATCGCCCTTTGCTTTTGTGCGAGTTGCTCAGGACGTTCCATCTTGCTGTTCGTCAAGAAGGCAACTTGGGCGAGTAGTATTGGTAATGTCCAGTAACCAGGTGCCGCGATGTAGCGCGGTTCCCACTGTGGATTGAATTTTTGCTTGAACCTTCGAAGCCCTTGAAAATTGTAGAACCGCTCTCCCCGCTCAAATACGAATTGCCCGAATTGAGCGAAGAGGGCTGCCACATCCTCCTCAATCAGGCCGGACAGCGGCACCATGGCGAGATCGAATTTTGCGTAGCCCTGATTTCTCGCCCACAAGATCAACTCAACGAGCAGAAAATCCATGGTGTTGGTAACGGCGTTCTCAGGATCATACCGCATTAAATCGATCCCTACCCAATGTTTATTGGGGGTGGCCATAAGACTGCCGAAAGCGACTACATGACCTTCGATACGGACGATACCAATCGGGCATCGCTTAAGATACTCTGGTTCAAAATGACCGAGCGAGAAGGACTTTTCGCGCGCGCCGTTCTCCTTCAACCAAAGGTCAGAAACACGACGAAGATCGTCAATCATCGGCGCTTTGTGCGGCGGTAACGACAGTTCAAATGTCGCGCTCTGGCGCTCAACCAGCTTTCGCCTTGAGCGACGAATGACTTCTCTTTTCCTGCCTGATAGTGAGAAGTCCGACAGCTCAAGGATGGCATTCTCACCTATCTTCTCAAACTTAAAGTCAAGCTCGTGAAGGTCAGGCAGCAAATCTGGCGGTACGGAATAAATTGCAGGACGCAAACCGCTGGCTTCTGCGTCTTCCTTAAAACTCCGTAGCGTTTCTTTCCAGGCGTGTTGTGGACCGATTGGAGTGCCCATGGCGATTCTTGATCCGCCATAATCCATATATGTCAGTGCAGCTTGCTTATTTGGTCCATAGAAAACGCTCTTATCACCGGCATATGCGAGTATATTGTCAGGTCGCGGATGATCGCTCGCTTCCAGCAACTGCGTAATATGTTGAAAGTCTGAGCGGTTTGCGACTTCTGGCTTCGGCCAATTAGGGCTGGCGATTCCGAAGTATAAAAGTGCCAATCCCAGAATAAGTCCGGCGACCACAACTGGACGACCGGCGATACCCAAATCTGGATCGATCAAAAGATCAAGAAAGCTCGCTTCCACAAACCCGCTTTGGTGGCTGACCCATAGCAATGCGGCGAAACTTGCAACGGCAAGAATGAACATGCTCGCCAAGATCCATAGGCGCGGAATTATGATCGTCGCCAAACTTGAACGGCGGTAGAAGGCTTTTCTCGTCGCCAGTAGAACGGCCGCCAGCGCGAGGTATATAATAAGTTCCGCGGGCCTTGGCCTGAGAAATACCGTTGCGACAACGCCGTGGAGCGCAATGACCGCCGTGAGTGCCCAAGCCGAGTATATGCGCCTCAACAGGCCGAGTGACAAAACCATCAAAGCCAAACCACCAATCGATAGTGCTATTGTGGGTGCTTCTGCGAGAACTCTAAGGAAAGGCTTTTGGGGTGGCACCAATCCGTCTGGAATGGCTGCAGAGATCAAGGCAAAAGCGCCGGCCGAGAATGCCAATACGGCAAGCCAGGTCGGCGCTCTGTCGAATGCTGCCTTTCTTATCGTCTTGAACGAGGTCTCCGTCTCAGCCATCAGAATCTCCGCCTGTAATTTTTCGTACGTCCTCCGCGATCTTCAGGGCGTTGGCGGCGTTTAAGAGAGAGACATGTGATTCTTCTGGAAGTGCAGTGACACCTCCAATACCGGTATTCGTTTCGGCGGCTTTGGCCACTGGCGCGTTTGCGCCTCCACCAACTGAATTCGAATAAGCGAACACC
The DNA here is from genome assembly GCA_039033955.1 of Pseudomonadota bacterium. Lineage (GTDB taxonomy): Bacteria > Pseudomonadota > Alphaproteobacteria > Caulobacterales > Hyphomonadaceae > CALLCD01. Next base: position 286,656 of record JBCCBQ010000002.1, on the reverse strand, counting down.
GGCAGGCTTTCAGCATCCGTGCGAGATCTCCAACTGGCGTCAGGCCAAGCCGACACGGCGGCCAGAAGTTCAGCTTTGGTCGCCTTGTGGTGACTGACTGCGGAAATAGAGCGGCGTTTATCCTTCGCGGGAGTACCCGATAGTTGCAGTTCATCCGGCATGAAGTGCGCAAATCCACCAGCTAAACCGATCCGTGCCAAGATGCCCGAAAAGGACAATCCGCCGGATAACACTGGCACAAAGGACTCAATCCGTTCTGTGTTCATGGTTTGTGGACGAGCAGCGTCGATGAAAACAAGACCCAAAAGCTCTTCGGGATAGGCGTTGGCATAAGCATGCAGACGAATGCCCGCCATGGAGTGGCCGATCAATACGAACGGCGCGTCGCTTCCAAGAGCCCGTCGAAGACGGCGCATATCCTCGATATGCCAATCGGGGCTGGGTTCCACACCATCAGGGACTGGATCGCTCCACCCCATACCTGCCCTATCATAAAGGCACACTCGGTGATCGCGCTTTAGTTCCTGGAGTAGCCACCAACCGTCCGCATAAATCCCAAATGCTCCGGCGTCATAAAGCACGAAAGGCGCATCCTCAGGCCCTTCGCAGACATGATGGAGCCGCCGTTCTCCTTCAACCTCAGTGAGCGTGAAGCCCGGGCTGGATCCCATACGGATAATATGGCTCGCCCCGCCCAGCAAAATGAGCGCGAGGATGATAACGCACACTGCTCCCAGAGCGAGTTTCAGAACGAACAAAATAGTCGATACCACGCCGCTGGGTTTCCAATTCTTCTTTGCGTCAGCTCTTTGCAATGCTGGTCTTCAACCTATCGCGACCTCGGAATCCGTCTAGCAAAATGATCATGGGCCAGTTCCACGTTGTCGCTAAAACAACTATCGGACTCTCGTATTCTAATCTGCTTTCAGGTACTCCGATACGAAAGCTTCCGCCCAGCTAATTCTGTCTTCGCCGACCTGGTCAGCTGTGACGGGGCGAAGCTCGTTCAGAGCTTGTAGCGCTTCTATTTCGCTGAGCCCCATCAACCGCAGGATTATGTAGGCGACATAGCCTGTGCGGTGGATTCCAGCGGAACAATGAAGATAGATCTTTGGATTGTCGACGTCTGAAATCGCTTTGTTCAGTTTGTCGATGTGGTCAGCCATGGGCGCAGCTTTCAGAGCCTCTTCGCTGCCTCCCGAAATAGGTAACCAGATCCATTCGCACCCAATGCGATTGGAAATTCGCTCAATGGCTTGAGGGTCTTCTTTCTCGCCGAGTAGTGTGCAGCAATGGGTGAGATTAAGGCCAGATAGCCGGTCTACGGTCTTCTTCCCCGGGCGCGGCCCGATCACTAAATTGGCCGGCGATAGTGTGTCGAGTGTGCTCAATCCCGCCTGCCTCCTATCCGATCATCATCGCTCCAGCCCCAAGATACAGAGCTATCGCGCCAACAGCCGCAAGGAGTGCATAGGGCAATTGCGTGCGGACGTGGCTGATATGATCACAGCCCGCTGCGAAGCTCGCAATAATCGACGTATCGGAGATTGGGGAACAGTGATCGCCAAAGACGCCGCCGCCCATGACTGCGGAGAGCGCAAGTGCGGGAGGAACACCGGCCCCGATGGCGAGCGGCATGGCAATTGGTACTAGGATACCGTAGGTGCCCCAACTTGTTCCTGTGGCGAATGATGTGATGGCCGCTGCAGCGAAGAGGATGGCAGGGATTACGACCGGTGCTGGGAAACTCGCCGCTATGCTTGCAATATACTCTCCGGTGCCAAGCGCTCGAAGGCTGTTTCCCAAAGCGAGCGACAGGAAGATTACGGCTACGGCGGGCAGAAGCTCGCCCATGCCCTTGAAACCCATATCGACGAGTGCATCGGTCTTGAAGCGGCCCGAGAAGCGAAGGAGCAGAAAGGCGAGCGCGGTGGCTATGATGACTGCCCAGAGGATAGATTGAGAGCCTGATCCTGCCATCATATTCCCCTCCCCGGTCCAGAGCATGAAGCCGAGAGTGGCAACGACCATGGCGGCGAGGGGAAGCGCCATATAAATGGCGCGGGTGGGTTGGGTCGTGTCTTCGGTTTCGCTCTCTACGCGTGTCTCAGCTGTTCGCATGGGGCCGATGACGCGGTTTGTGGAAACGGTCAGAAATACGCCCGCAAGTGTGAGCAATGCATAGAAGTTCAGAGGGATGGTCGCAGCGAGAATACCGATTGGGTCGTCAAAACCATACTCGCCAATAAGGCTGAAGAGGTACGCGCCCCAGCCATTAATCAGGATAAGGATTGAAATCGGCGCGCTGGTGGAATCAATGAGATAAGCAAGGCGTTCGCGGCTGATCTTGAGACGATCAAAGAGAGGCCGCCCCATAATTCCAGTTGTCAGTAGACTGACATTTGTTTCCATGAACAATGCCGTGCCGGTCAGCGCTGTTACTGCCCCTGCCCGGCGGGGCGTTGAGGCCACGCCAGATGAAACAAGCCGATTTACGAGCGCAGCAACGCCCCCGGATCTCTGCATGTAGGCGATCAGAGCCCCGATGATGAGACAGAATAGGAGGATGCGCGTATTGCCCGCGCTTTCGAAAACGCCCGCGGCTCGATCCACGCTTGCAAGTAGGCCGAGGAATGGGTTGCCGCCGGCAATGATTGTCTCTGACGCCCAGATCGCCCCGCCAAGGGCATAGAAGACATTCCTCGTTGCCACGGCAATGATCAGCGCCAGCACTGGCGGAAATATGGTGAGAATATCCAAGGGGAGCCCCGCGCTGTTTGCAACGGGGGTTTGTTACAGCTGATTTGCGACGGAGCAAACGGGGATAGCTTACGAACCATCCCACGCTTTGAGTGCGTCTCGCAGCTGATGGGCGAGCCCGCCGTGGAGCAATCCGATCTCCGGAGAGAGCCCAGCGGGCACGGCGGTCGGTATCAGAAGCGGCTTCGGTTCGCCGGATTTTCTGAGTTTTGAGAGATGCCGCGCGAGACGTTTGGCGTGGGCCTCCGGCGCGTCGAGCACCTTCTGCAGTGCGATGATCCGGCGGCTGAAACGCCTTGCCGCGATCTGCGTCGGCGTGGTGTTTCGCGGCAGATGCGACAGGTCAGGACGTTCAGAGAAGTCCACCAGCTGCGGTACCAGAGATAGGCTCGCGCTGCGACCCCGCGGGAACTCAACAAGCTCGACGCCGTCTGGGGTTTCCGGCTCGGATGCGTTGGCTGACTTAGTGGAAGCTGGACACGGCTTCGCTGGCTCCAGATCAAGCTGGAGCGCCATGAACAGGATCAGCCGCCGGACGAGGGTTTCGAGCGCTTTCAGCCGTGTGCCCGCTTTTCTCAAGCGCCATTTCGAGGGGATGTGTTGGGAGAGATGCACCCCGGTCCAGCCGATGAGGCTCGTCACCGCGAGACCAATCTGCTCGATCGCGACGAGGAAGAGTGGATCATCCGAGCGCATACCGGAGAGTATGGGGCGAGCGCGACTTCGGTCGGATAGATTTCGCAATCAGTCGCGTCGCGATCATTTGATCCGGGGGATCAAACTTGAGCGGATCAGACATCGCATGAGATGCGATGTCCCGTGAGAGGCGGAGAAAGCCCCGGCAGGGGCGATCAAATGTCGGCTCCCGGCGGCAAAGCAGGCGTTAGACCACGGTAGAGAGCCGGCACGAATTCGCCAAGAACTGCCATTGGATCGGGTTGGGTTAATGTCTGCATTTGGTCAGGGGCCGACAAAGCGATATTCGAATTGTTCGATTAGCTCACTATGCTTATTAGCTATGATCGCTTTTGTCTCATCGTCGAAATACTCCGAATAATGCCCGCGCTTGGATTTGTTAGCATGGGGCAGTTGTTGGCTAATGCCGAACACTTCAGCTGTCTCATCGGCCAGATTTTCAAACTTGCATATCCGATCGATGGTAACGCCGCCATCTGAAGCGGAAAGGTGTTCCCAAGGCGTGATCTGGGTGTGGTAGGCAACATAGGCCTCGGCTGTTCTAAACTTTGTCGGATAATGCAGAATGCTCGCTCCTGCCCAGTCTCCGAATACGAAATCACGGAAAGATGGGGGCGAGATATAAGCAGGCATATTTTCCGTCACATGGAGATAACCAGAGACAGTCCAGTCCCAGGGATTACGAACAAAGGCGACAGTCCGATACTCATTCAGTGGTTTATTGAGTTGTTTTTCGAGTTGACGAATACATGGTTCCGCTTTCGACATCTCGCGGACGGCATAAACTAATGCGTCTGGTTCGGTTCGCAAAAGTCGGCTAACGGAGCCACCGCCCGTCTTGGGAACATGCAGGAACAGCAAATTGCGGTTTTTGAGCAGTACGCTAACCATGAATTATTGTGCCACGGATTCGGACGTTCCCTCAAAGACCAGCGCCAACGTCTCCAATGCCGCCGATAGCTGCCGTAAAATTTCGAGGTGCATGCTGCAAGAATGGGCCAATATCGGAAGTAGACAGGAAAATCGGCTTCGTCTCAGTCTGACCAAAAGCTGCCGTTAGGAGCCTGAAACAAGCTGAGGCAGCTTTCGGCGGCCTAGCGTTCGCTGGGTTAGCGGCCTAAGTAAATGCGGCAGCAGCGCTAGCTTAGGATGTGTGTCTTGGCATTCAACGTCGACGAATTAACGGATTTTTGCGTTTCTAGAATTCAAGAATTTTCTAAGTCTCACGGAGGCGAGACATTCTATGCGTTTGCAATTGACGCGTCTTTGCTTTGCCTAAACTCGTTGGAACGCTTTCAAGAATCGTTGACGGAGTACCAATCCAGATCGCCAGAGTATTACACAGACGGCCCTTCGATAGAGTATATCAAGAGCAATACCGGAGATTGGGCTTATCAGGGATTCGCTTCGATGCACCGGCTTACTGGATGGGACGAAGCTCTTTATCAAAAGCACTATGATTATGCTATGGGTGCAACAGATGAGGAAGCTGCCAAAACCTCTTATGGTCGCGCGATGGCTCAAGTAATCCGAAACTTGAAAGAACAGGACGCATTCGCATCACTTCGGCGAACAGTAGACTTCTATGCCAAGCAAGTCGAACACTCTTATTGACCAAAAGCAGACATTGCGGAGCTCGTGCCTGATTATCCAATGACTGCATTTGATGCGCCGGATCAAATACCTTCCGAGCATCCGGCGCTTGTGGTTAAATAATATCTCAAAGAGTGTTTGGGGGGGCGTCATGAGATATTTGTTCGTTGGGTTCGCCGCGATCTTCGCGACAGTCACCTGGTATGTGATCGCCTCTGCAGAAGACGCTCCAGCGACGGAAGAGAGAGCCATGCAAATTTACTATCTGGAAATCGTCACGCCGAAAGTGGACGAGACGTGCGCGGCGCTTGCGACGCAACATGGCGTTAGCTTTAGTGCGCCCGAAGCCATGCTCGGGAATGCACGGATCGCCGCGTTGGAAGGTGGCGGACGGGTCAGTGTGAGAGCCCCTATGCGGGACGATGAAGAACCGGTCGTTCGGCCCTATATGTTGGTGGACGATATCGAAGCGGCATCAGCGATCGCAGAGGCGAATGGCGCAGAGTTCGCCATGCGGGCGACAGAGATCCCGGGGCAAGGTAAGTTCGCGATTTATATTCTCGGTGGAATTCAGCACGGCTTGTGGGAGCGCTAAGCCTGCGCGCTGGCTGAACGTATCATCGGTAGTGACGCCGATGGGATTAGCGGCTGGTAGTGCGTCAGCTCACCACACGAAGTTTGTGGCGGTCGAAGACGCGGAGAACGGCGGTCAGGTCGTGGCCGCGCTTCAGCACCTGTCCGTTTGAGCCGCGAACCGCCCAGGCTCCCTGGCGACGGGCGAGCGCAGGAACTTTTTCAACGGTCCATGTCGGCTGCTCGGATGCACGGCGGTAGATCGAGAAGACCGCGCGCTCTTTCAGCATTGCGATGGCGTAGTCCCTCGCCGCCCCGGCGGTCATTAAGTGCCCATAGACACCAAGGATGCTGTTCAGCTCGGTTCGGTGGAAAACGACACGTGGGTCAGGCTTGTTTTTCGGCGTCGAAGAGTCTATCACTCTGTTAATCTTTTTTCCTGCGGATTCATGGGGCTAAAAGCGCCTTTCGTTCTGTAGAGACTTTAATGATTGCCCCTAAATGGCCATGATTTGACCCCGGAAAAGCTCAGACCGCAACCCATCCTGTGAGTGTCGGGCGGCGGAGCACATCAAGCATCCCAGACCCATCAGCCCCCCCAGCCCCCTGGGGCGCTTGATATACGCTGCCCGGCATCTTCCCTTAAAAAAGCATCATGATTAGGCGAAAAGCCTTTGATTCCGGGTGTGTAGACGTCTCCCGGTCTGGCCAAAAGCGCGCTTCACCATTACAGCGGCTAGTATGGGAGAGACGACACAATCGTCTGATCAGGCCGGTCGTGCCATGCTGGAGCTGAAGGGCCTTGTGCGGCGCTTCGGAGCGGTGACGGCTGTCGACAATATTTCGCTGAGCCTCAATCAGGGTGAAGTCCTTGGATTTCTGGGGCCGAACGCAGCTGGAAAGTCGACCACTCTTCGCATGATTGCGGGCGTATTGGCCCCAAGCGAGGGCGACGCGTTCATAAACGGGTACTCCATCACGAAGGAGCGACACGCGGCGCAGGCGAGCTTAGGTTACCTCCCAGAGGGTGCGCCTTTGTACGATGAGATGACACCGCCGGAATTCCTGCGGTTCATTGGCCGAGCGCGCGGTATGGAACGGAGCGAGCGCGAATCGGCGATCGAGCGGGTCACGGCGGATGCCCGTATCAGCGCGGTCAGTGGCAAGCGCATTGGCGATCTCTCCAAGGGGTATCGCCGACGTGTGGGCCTGGCCGGTGCCATACTAACCGATCCGCCCGTGTTGTTGCTCGACGAGCCGACGGATGGCCTCGACCCCAATCAGAAACGTGCTGTCCGGGCGCTCATCACGCGCATGGCTCCGGAAAAAGCCATTCTCATTACCACGCATACGCTGGAGGAAGTGCCCGCGATGTGCACGCGGGCTATCATTGCAGACAAGGGACGCATTCTCGCCGACGATGCGCCGGATGCGCTCGCCGCTTCTGTTCCCGAGGGCGGGCTGGAGCGCGTCTTCATGGATCTGACGCAAGCTGCCGAGGCCGTCACCGCATGATCTTTAGTGATGTCCGTACAGAAACAATCAATGCATTCTCTGGAATGAGCGCGGTCTATCGCCGCGAAGTGCAGACCTATTTCACGACACCCATGGCGTATGTCTTCATGGCGGTGTTCCTGTTGGCGATTGGCGTGTTCACCTGGGAAGCCGGTAACTTCTTCGACAATGGCCGCGCCGACCTCGCACCATTCTTTGTCTGGCATCCATGGCTCTACATGATTTTCATGCCGGCGCTGGCGATGCGGCTCTGGTCGGATGAGCGCGCTCGAGGGACGTCGGAGCTTCTGATGTCTCTGCCGGTTGGACTTCCCGGTCTGGCCATGGGCAAGCTGCTGGCAGCGTGGACTGTGGCGGCGGCGGCGCTCGCCTTGACCCTGCCAATGTGGTTCACCGTCAACTATCTCGGCGACGCTGACAATATCGCAATCGCCCTCACCTTTGGGATGAGCTTGCTGATGGCCGGCGCTTATCTCTCACTTGGACTAGCGCTCTCCGCGCTCTCGCGAAACCAGGTCACGGCGTTTGTGCTTTCTGTCTTTGTGGCCTTCCTCTTCACAGCGGCGGGCTGGCCCGTCGTCCTGTCGGGACTTGCCGACCTCGTAGGCGCGCGAGCGGCCGATAGTCTGGCGCAATTGTCCTTCCTTTCGCATTTCGAGGCGGCGCAACGTGGAGTGCTGGAGGGTCGGTCTGTTCTTTTCTTCCTCAGCTTCATCATTCTCTGGACCGCACTGTCAGTGCTGTGGTCAGGCCGGTCGAGGGATTGAAGGACCATGGGGCAAAGACCTTTCATATGGCTGACGAGTATCCTCGCAATCACGATCTTCGTGCTTGCCAACACATTGATACAGCCAGCCCTCTCCGGTTGGCGGGCTGACTTTACCGAGGGCGAGCAATTCACGCTCAGCGATGGGACGCGCAAAACATTGGTGGAGCTTGCCGAACCGGTCGAGCTTACCTTTGTTTATTCTCGCCGTGTGGGACAGGACTTCCCGGCGATACGGGCTTACGCGCAGCGGGTGCGCGAACTGCTTCAGTCGTTCGAAGCAAAGGCCGGACGAAATCTGCGGCTCGTGGAGATCGACCCCACACCTTTTTCCGAAGCCGAGGATGAAGCGCTTTCCCATGGCATCACAGCCATTCAAACGGATAATTCGGACCCGCTGTATTTCGGCCTGGTCGGTCGAAATGCCGTCGATGATGAGCTCGTGATCCCCTATCTTGCACCGGAGCGCGAGGGCACGCTGGAATATGATCTGACGCGGCTGATTGCGCGGCTCGATAATCCGGAGCCAGCGACGATCGGCATCCTTACCGATTTGCCTAATTTCAGGGGCAATGGATCCGAGGGGGGCTACTTTGCACTTCAGGAGATCGCGCGGTCTTACGATGTCGAGCCAATAGGCCCTACTTTTACATCAATACCGGACAGTATCGATGTGTTGCTCATCGCCCATGCCACCGATCTGAGCGAGGGGCAGATGTATCTCATCGACCAGTTCCTTCTGAACAAGGGCCGTGCACTTATACTGGTCGATCCCGCCTCGAAAGCGGCAGCAGCGGCGGGGATCATCGGGGAAGATGACACAGCACGCTCTGATCTTGGCGTGCTCGGCGAAGCGTGGGGCGTAAGCCTCTCTGACGCCGCTGTGGCTGATGCTCCGCACGCTCTCCCTGTGACCGTGGAAGAAAACGGGCGTGTGGTGGAGCAAAGCCAACCCCTCTTTATCGGAGTGCCGACCGCACTGATGGCGAGGAACGACCTCGTTACAGCTCCCATTTCAAGGCGCATCAATCTGGGGGCTCCCGGAGCGCTGGAAGCATTTCCTCCCGACCGTCTGACGTTCCGCGCGCTTTTAAGGACCGATGAGGCTCCGTCATTCATAGACGCCGCAGACGCGAGTCGAGACATGCTCCCGCGGGACGTGCTCCGCGCTTATGATGCAGAGGATGGGCAGCTTGTGCTCGCCGGTCGCCTGTCAGGTTTCCTGACATCGGCCTTCCCGGACGGCGCTCCGACGGCGGCCACCGAAGAGGATGACGAAGCCACGGACGACGAAGAAGACGAGCCGGGAGATGCCGAGATTAAGCCAAGCGGTCCGCATCTTGTTTCGAGCCGGGAACCTGCTGAAGTCATTATTATTGCAGATGCCGATCTTCTGGATGACGGCTTCTATATCGATCCACGATCTGGGGCACCGGTGGGCGGCAATGCGAACCTGATCCTTAATGCTATCGACAATCTGGCCGGCGGCGCGGACCTGCTTAATCTGCGATCGAGAGCTCCGGACCTTCGCCCCATGGCGCGGGTCGAGCGGCTTCGTGAAACCGCTGAAGCAGAGTTCTTTGATGAGGAAGCCCGTCTGCAAGCCCGGCTGGCCCGGTCACAACAGCGATTGGAGGAGCTGCGTGCGCTTGGTTCGGGAGGTGGCTTTTTCTCAGGCGATCTCGAAGCTGATCTTTCAACAGCAGAGCGCGTTGAACTCGCCGACCTACGTCAGACGGTGGTGGAGACTCGCACACGCCTCCGGGAGATTGAGCGTAACTACAGGCAGAGCATCGATCGGCTTGAGGGTGTTCTGAGGCTCTTTAATATTTGGTTCGGGCCACTCTTCGTGCTTCTAGTGGGACTTGCCGTGTGGTGGCATAGAGAACGGCGGGCGGCCGGATGACGCAACAGCGCGAAACAAAACGCAGGCATATTGTTTATGGATTGAGCGGCGTTGTTGCTGTGCTCGCGCTCGGTAATTTTGCCGGACGGCCGAGTACGCCCGATTATCTGCTCACGGAGCGACAGGGGCAACTCGTCTTTCCGAGGCTCGCCCGCCGAGCCGCAGATGCGGATACGATCAGGATTACGGTCCCTGATCAGGTCTACACACTCGTGCGCGATGAAACGGTCGATGGTCGTTGGCTTATGACCGAAGCGGGTGGATTCCCGGTTCGAGCGGATATGCTGGCAGCCCTGACGCGCGGACTGACGTCTATGGAGTGGGGGCTTACACGAACGCGGGATGCGGACAAGCTCGACCGCATTGGGCTGGGTGATCCTGAAAATGGGGGAACGGGCGCGCGTATCGATGTTCTGTCCGACGGCGAAACCACACTTGCGAGCCTTATTACGGGGCGGAAGGAAGACCGGGTCTATGCGCGGTTCTCTGACGAGACGAAGTCTTTCCGGGTGACCGCCGACCTACCGCCGCTTTATCGCCCGCAAACCTGGCTCGACCTCGACATTATCGACATGCAGCCGGAAGCTATCGGAGCGGTCCGTATTACGGACAGGCGCGGACGCGGCGTCTATCTGACAAGACCACCGGGCTCCAGCGAGCGGGCATTCCGTCTTGCCCCTCCCTATCAGAACGATACGCTTGTGAGCCGGGCCGCCGCAGTGGGACCCGCACTCGCGCTGAGCCGGTTTACGCCCATTGATGTGCGCCCTGCCGACAATTTGGCGACGCGTAGTGCAGGCCGGCACGTGACGACGACGCATGACGGGCTCGAAATCGCTGTGACGGCCTATGAGGAAGAAGATGGTTACTTCGTCACCTTGCGGGCGATTGAAGCTGGTGAAGGGGCCGCTCGCGCACAGACGATCAACTCCCGCGCTGCCGGATGGGCGTTCGAGTTGGACGAGGTCGACTGGTTGGAGTTTACACCATCAGTTCGATCGATTGTCCGCAGACAAGCGCCGGTAACCAATCCTCCAACACCCTAGGCCGGAGCGTCACCACCAAAGACTGTTGCGGCCTCGACTGGACCACGGTCCATTCCCTGGACCACTGCGACGCAACGGTTCTCGCAGGTATAATCGATGTCGAGCGTACCTCCCGTCCAATCATACGGCCCATCGACCTTGGTCACGGCATTAGGTTGAGACAAGCCATATCGCTCCATGGGATCCACTCCCATGATCCATAATTCCAATGGATCGGCGTCTTCGGCACCGATAACGCGAACTGAGGTGTCCGTGGTCTCCAGAGATACTAGCGACTCTGACCGAGCATTCGCTTCGCGCTGATCTGCCAGAAGGTTTCTCACCCTCTTCTTTCGATTACCGGCAACGTGGGCCGCACCGTTTACAATGAGCTGAGGTGTATAAGGCCCTCGAATGCCTAAGGCCTCGGCATACATGCGCTGGCGCGCGGACGATTCCGGAATTGCCATTGGGTCGGGCTCATCCACGTAGTCCCAATAGTCGATGACCCATATAAGGGAGATAAAGGGCCCATCGGTTTCCTGTAGCTCGACAAGATTTTCCTGGGCAGCCGGACATGCCGGGCAGTTTTGGGAGACAAACAGCTCGACAAAATTCACGGTATCGGCGCGCACCATAAAAGTGTTTGCGCCGTAAACGACCAATAGGAATGCAAGTGCCCGCAGCATGGTTTCAAATTATCTATCGCAGCTTCCATAATCCAATCACTTGGATGTGAGCGGATCATGAAAATTGCTCGCCTGGCGCGTAAATCGTGTAAAATTGATGCACCCGGGCGTGTGTCCAGCTTTGCTGATCAGGCTGCCTTGGCCAAGTTTCGAAGCACATAGTGAAGGATTCCGCCGTTTCGATAGTAATCGAGCTCGTTCTCAGTATCGATTCGGACGCGTGTCATTACATCAACCTCGGTGCCATCCGCCTTCTTCACATGAACCCGAAGGTCCTGACGCGGGCTGATATCATTGATGTTCTCGATGGTGACCAGTTCTTCTCCGGTGAAGCCGAAATGCTCCCAGCCTTCGCCCTCCTGGAACTGTAAAGGCAAAACGCCCATTCCAATTAGGTTTGAGCGGTGAATACGCTCGAAGCTTCCAGCGATAACGGCTTTTACCCCCAGAAGAATGGTGCCTTTGGCCGCCCAATCGCGCGAAGATCCATTGCCGTAGAGATGCCCCGCGAAGATGACGAGCTTACGCCCCTCCTCGGCATACTTCATTGCAGCATCGTAGATCGGCATAACTTCGCCCGACGGGTGGTGCTTGGTGATGCCCCCCTCGGTGCCGGGAACCATCTGATTCTTGATACGGATATTGGCAAACGTGCCGCGCATCATGACCTGGTGATTTCCGCGCCGGGAACCATAGGAGTTAAATTCGGTTACCGGCACCTGGTGATCGCGCAGATATTCCCCAGCCGGGCTGTCGGCTTTGATGTTTCCGGCAGGCGAAATGTGGTCCGTCGTAATCGAGTCGCCAAGGAGACCGAGCACCCGGGCGTCATGAACGCCCGACGGAGCCTCGATATCCATCGTCATATCTTGAAAGTATGGCGGGTTCTGAACATAGGTCGACGACATCGGCCAGTCATAGGTTTGTCCGCCGGATACTTTGATGCCCTGCCAAGCCTCATCGCCTTTGAATACGTCGGCATAACGGCTCGCAAACATTTCCGGCGTCACACATTCTCGCATGACGTCCTGGATTTCTGCGTTGGATGGCCAGAGATCTTTCAGATAGACATCATTGCCGTCCTTGTCCTTTGCGAGGGGGTCCTTCGAGATGTTGATCTTCAGGCTACCCGCGATGGCGTAAGCCACCACGAGCGGCGGCGAAGCGAGATAGTTCGCTTTGATGTCCGGACCGATGCGACCCTCAAAGTTCCGATTCCCAGACAGAACGGAGCACGAGACGAGGTCGCCGTCCGCGATGGCCTTAGCGAATTTCTCTTCAAGCGGGCCAGAGTTTCCGATGCAGGTGGTGCAACCATAGCCCACGAGATTAAACCCGAGCGCATCAAGATCGTCCTGGAGCTGAGCTTTTTCGAGGTAGTCGGTCACGACCTGCGACCCGGGCGCGAGAGACGTCTTCACCCATGGCTTTCGGGTCAGCCCAAGCTCATTTGCCTTGCGCGCGACGAGGCCCGCAGCGATGAGAACGGATGGGTTCGACGTATTCGTGCAAGACGTGATCGCGGCGATGAAAACGTCGCCATGGGTCACCGTGAAGTCTTCCCCCTCCACTTCAACCGCGGTGGCGTCATCGGGAGAGGTTGAGAATTCCTTCTCCATGGCTTCGAGGAATTTGGTGTCGGCTTCGCTAAGCAGGACGCGGTCCTGTGGTCGCTTCGGCCCGGAGATGGACGGCACAACGGTGCTGATGTCGAGGGACAGCGTGTCTGTAAATTGCGGCGTTGGCATATCAGGACGCCAATAGCCCTGGGCCTTTGCATAGGCTTCAACAAGGGCGACGCGCTCTGGGTCGCGGCCGGTGTCTCGCAGATAGACAAGCGTTTCCTCATCGACCGGGAAGAAGCCGCAGGTCGCTCCGTATTCCGGTCCCATATTTGAGATCGTTGCCTGATCCTCGAGTGTGAGGTTCGCAAGGCCGGTGCCGTAGAATTCGACGAACTTACCAACCACGCCCTTCTCGCGAAGCATCTGAACGACGGTCAGAACAAGGTCTGTGGCCGTTGCGCCTTCCGGCATTTTACCGGTGAGCTCGAAGCCAACAACTTCGGGGAGCAGCATTGATACTGGCTGACCGAGCATAGCGGCCTCTGCCTCGATGCCGCCAACGCCCCAGCCGAGGACGGACAAGCCGTTGATCATTGTGGTGTGGCTGTCGGTTCCTACGCACGTGTCAGGATAGGCTACGGTTTCGCCGTTCTCATCTTTCGTCCAAACCGTTTGACCCAAGTATTCCAGGTTCACCTGATGGCAGATGCCGGTGCCGGGCGGCACAACACGGAAGTTCTCAAACGCATTGGAGCCCCAACGCAGGAACTCGTAGCGCTCTCCATTACGTTCGTATTCCCGATCCACATTGCGCGCGAAACTTTCCGGGGTCGCGAAGTGATCGACCATGACCGAGTGATCGATCACCAGATCGACGGGCACTTGAGGGTTGATCGCTTCTGCGCCGCCGCCGAGTTTTTCTGATGCGTCGCGCATCGCGGCAAGGTCGACAACGGCCGGGACACCAGTGAAGTCCTGCATCAGCACCCGGGCTGGGCGGTATGCGATCTCCTGAGTGGATTTGCCACCGTCATCCAACCACTTTTTGAAAGCAACGATATCGTCTTTGGTGACAGTTTTGTCGTCCTCAAACCGCAGCATGTTTTCGAGGAGAACTTTCAGGCTGGCGGGTAAGCGGGAGACGTCACCCAAACCGTTTTCCGCGGCCTTGGAGAGAGAATAATAAGTATAGGTTTTGTCGCCGACTTTAAGGGTCGATTTCGACTTGAAACTATCAAGTGAAGCCATCGTTTTACTAGCCTGTTCAATATTTTTTGGTTGTTGCTGGCTGTTGTATATGTGCTGTCGACCAAGCGCAATTGCGGCGGATTGGTTGTAATTGTTCAAAACGCTGCAACCAGCACGCAATCGCAATTTTTGTGTTTGACCCGCCTCAAGTCCACCCAGTCATATCATCTGCTTGACCGGCACCGTGCTTGCACGCCAAACAGCCAGTGATGACAGCTGATCCTCTCATAGACATTGCCGGCTTGGGGGCCATGCGTGGCGAGCGCATACTGTTCAAGGACCAGTTCGCGACGGTGCATGCCGGACAGATTTGTCTGCTTCGCGGCACCAATGGGTCCGGCAAGACAACTTTTCTCCGACTTGTTGCCGGTCTTATTCCCATAGAAGCGGGCAAACTCAATGTTAATGGAGCGTGCCACTGGGTCGGCCACGCCGACGGTCTCAAACCTCACGAAACCCCTCGGCAACATCTCAATCACTGGGCAAGAGCCTGGGGAAGTCCAGCCGACATAGATAGGATATTAGCACAAAATGGGCTCGAAAGAGCCGCTGATGTATCGGCGACCAGTTTGTCCGCCGGGCAAAGACGGCGGAGCGCTTTCGGCCGCCTTCAACTTGTCGAACGACCGGTCTGGTTGCTCGACGAGCCTTTTTCCGCCCTTGATGCAGAAGGTCGGACTCTTATCGCTGATCAAGTATCAGCGCATTGTGCGAATGGTGGAACCGTTGTGGCTGCGGTGCATGGGAATTCACCCCTGCGAGCGGATCTGGAGCTAACCCTTTGAGTCGCCCTCCCGCTCCTCTTCGCGCCGCATTTGTACAGGCAGTCACTGAGGCATGGGCTGGTGGTGCCGGAGCTTTGTTGCCTGCCGGATTCTTTGCCGGTGCGGCGACCCTTGTACCGATTACATTTGGACCGGAAGCGGCGACGCTTGCCGCAGCCGCCCCCGCAGTGCTCTGGATCGCTCTCGCACTTGCTTCGCTTGTTACAATGGAGCGGCTTTTTCAGGCCGATCTTGAAGACGGCGCGCTCGATCTGTGGGCCATGGATGACGCCCCGCTGTCGCAGATTGCAGCGGCGAAGACATTGGCGCACTGGCTGGTATCAGGACTTCCGCTTGTCGTGCTCGCGCCTTTTCTTGGTCTGATATTAGGGATGGACGCGGCGGATCTACCAAAGTCAGCGGTCGCATATGGCCTCGGCGGTCTCGCATTCTTCTTCTGGGGTAGCTTTGGAGCGAGTCTTGCGGCTGGTGTGCGACGGGGTGGGCTGCTCATCGCTTTGATCGCGCTTCCGTTCTATATACCTACCGCTATTTTTGGGGCGTTGACGGTTGTCAGCCCCACCGTTCTGTCTCCCGAGGCTTATTTGCTCGCAGCGTCGACGCTGTTCGCTATCGCCATCGCTCCCTTCGGAATGGGGGCGGCTCTCAAACTCGGCGTGAGTTGAGACGCAAACAGATGTGCTTCACTCAATAAGACCGTTGCTAGACGATTATGGGAGCGCTCGATATGTTGGCTCTGGGTGAAGTAAATCTACAGGCCGTGTCATGGGTGGTGGTTTTCAGACATTTCTTGCCTGTTTGATCGCCATTTTTGGTGTGTCATTCATTGGCGCATGTGATCAGGTCTCGTCGGCTGAGTCTGAGCCCAAAGCCCCACCTAACATTATTCTCGTGCTTTTTGAGGATTTGAGCCCGAGGTTTGGCAGCTTCGGCGATCCTGTCGCTCACACTCCAGCATTCGACCGCATTGCCTCGGAAGGTATCAGGTACTCGCGTGTTTTCACGTCATCGGGTGTGTGTGCGCCGAGCCGAGCGGCACTTATTTCCGGTCGATATCAGCATACGATCGGCGCGCAGCATATGCGTACGAGAGGCCCCCAGGGGTTGCCGATCGAATTACCCGGTGGCGGCCCAGCAGAGTATCTCGCCGTTCCGCCAGTGGATATGAAGGCATTTCCTGAGCTTCTTCGCGCGTCGGGTTATTACACGTCAAACGATGCCAAAACGGATTATCAATTCGGAGAACCGTCTTCCATCTGGGACGTATCCGGTCCGGGTACTGACTGGAGCGGGCGCGCTAACGGTCAACCCTTCTTCCATATGCAGACGATTCTGACGACGCATGAGAGTGCGATCTGGCCTGTGGACATGGAACCCACGAATATTATTGAGCAGGTTATTGTCTCGCGTAACCGGAACATCTTCGCGAGCCGTGTCGCACGGACAGATCCAGCAGCTGTTGAAGTGCCGCCTTATCTGCCGGACACGCCAGCCGTGAGGCGAGATATCGCGACCCACTATGACAATATTGCTTTTTCTGATGCGGCGCTGGGCACGCTTTATGAAAGGCTTGCCTCTGAAGGATTGCTCGAAAACACCATTCTGATTGTATCTACTGACCACGGAGACGGTTTGCCCCGGATGAAGCGCTCTCTTTATGATAGCGGCTTGCTCGTGCCGATGATTATCCGATTTCCCGATGGCCGCGGCGCAAGTGAAGAGATCGACGAGCTGATTAGCTTCATCGATCTGGCACCTACGATCCTTTCCTGGGCGGACACGCAGTCCCCTTCTGCATTGCATGGCTTCGATTTCGATGGGGAAGATCGAGACCCACCGCGTCAGTTTATCTTTGCGGCCCAGGACAGAATGGACGTCGATACAGATCGCCGCCGAGCCGTGCGGAATGGCCGGTTTAAGTACATACGCAATTATATCGATGGAGACGCGTATTTCTCTCCGATACCGTTTCGGGATTCGCAGCCAACGATGAAGGCACTTTGGGCGGGCCTTGAGGAAGGCACACTATCCGCCGCAGCTCGGGCATTGTTTGATCCGCTACCTGAGGATCAGCTTTACGACACGCTGAATGATCCCCACGAAATCAATAATCTAGCTGGATCGGCTGAATACTCCTCGGTGCAAGCTGAACTCGAAGCAGCACTGGATAGCTGGTTGGAGACGTTTGGGGATCTATCGGCCGAGTCTGAAGCTGACATGATCGAGAACTTCTGGCCAAATGGAGTTCAGCCAAAAACGGCACCGGTCGATTTCAATATCGTTGAGAGCGGCGTGGTCTCGCTGTCGTCCGTAACGCCGGGTGCATCCATAGAATATGCTGTTGGTGAGGGTGATCGCTGGACGTTATATACAGCTCCCTTTCAACTGCCTCCAGGGACTGAGTTGCGCGCTAGGGCGGTCCGGTACGGATATGAAGAAAGCCCCATCACTGACTTTAACGCGTCATCGGAGATCGACGGCACACAGAGATAAAGAAGCGCGTGCAAGCCGATTGGCCAGCTGGATAGAGGCCGTCGCAGCATACTATAGGGCGAAGCGCTGAAATACGGAGCCTCTGCGCGGTTATCCCGCAGCACCTTGCCCCATAGCGCATGGCACAGCGCGTGCTACATAGTCGCCATGATCTCGTATCTCGCCAATCCCCATCGCTTCATGGCATTTTCGCGGTATGCCGTGCCGATCTGCTTTGCGGCGGCGGGGGTGATGATTGCGTTTAGCGTCTGGCAGGGGCTCTGGATTGTGCCGCCAGAACGGGTGCAGGGAGATTCTGCGCGCATACTCTTTGTGCACGTGCCGGCGGCGATCCTGACCTCAGCAAGTTATACGGCGCTCGCGGCTGCCAGTCTGGTCTGGTTTGTGTGGCGGCACGAGCTTGCCGATATCGCGGCAAAATCAATCGCACCGCTTGGGGCTGTCTATACTGCACTCTGCCTTGCGTCCGGTTCGATATGGGGAAAACCGACCTGGGGCACCTGGTGGCAGTGGGACGATGCGCGGATGGTGTCTTCACTTGTGATGCTGTTTCTATTTCTTGGATACATTGCCCTTCGAGCAGCTATGGATTCGCGGCAAAAGGCAGCCCGCGCCGGGGCAATTCTGGCCATGGTCGGCATCGTGAATGTGCCTCTGATCCGTTTCTCAGTGGATTGGTTCACTTCGCTTCATCAGGGGCCAAGCCTTCTTCGCGCCGGCGGACCCAGCATGTCAGGAGAGTATCTGACGCCACTTCTTATTGGTATGGCAGGGCACGCCCTCTTGTTTGCGGCGCTCGTTTTCACGTCCATGCGGACTGAGGTTTTTGACCGTCGTCAGGCGCGGGCCCGCGCAGCAATGCTACAGGGTGGGTAACGCGGTGGAATTGCTCCCGATTTTCGATAAGAACGCGGCCTACATCTGGGCGGTCTACTTATTGGCTGCCTTTGTGTTGGGCGTGACAACTCTGATCACGGTAAGACGTGCCAGATCGGCAGAGCGTGCGCAGGCTGAAACACATCAATCACAGGAAGACATGGCGTGATCCGCTGGCTCGCTCTTATACCGCTCCTTGCGCTTGTTGGGCTTGCTGGCGTTGGCGTTCAGAATCTTCTGCGGGAAGAGAAGCCGACAACCAGTCTGGCGGATAATAGGCCAGCCCCTACTCGAAGCTTTCCCGTGCTTCAGGCCGACGGCGATATTAGTTTCAACCCCCCGCCCGGCGGTGAACCGATCGTGGTCAATCTTTTTGCGAGTTGGTGCGCGCCATGCGAGGTCGAGCACCCGCTATTGATTGAACTCAGCAGGCGTCATCCGGGGCGGCTTCACGGGCTATTGTATCGAGATGTGCCATCGAATGGAGCGGCATTCCTGGAGCGGCTCGGCAACCCTTATGGCGTTGTTGGTGTAGATGAAGACGGCCAAGGCG
This sequence comes from Pseudomonadota bacterium, assembly GCA_039033955.1. Lineage (GTDB taxonomy): Bacteria > Pseudomonadota > Alphaproteobacteria > Caulobacterales > Hyphomonadaceae > CALLCD01. Next base: position 267,613 of record JBCCBQ010000002.1, on the reverse strand, counting down.
GGCTTGACTTCGGTCTCACCGGCGTGCCGGAGACATTTGTGATTGGCGAAGATGGAACCGTTAGGTTGCACATCCGGGGCCCTCTGACCCCGGACGATCTCGATCGGATCGGCAATCTGTTGTGAAGTCTATTTCTTCTTAGACTTCTTCGCCGTCTTTTTCTTCTTAGACTTTCCAGCTGCCTTTGCCGGTTTCTTCTTCGCAGGCGCGGCTTTTGGAGCCGGAGCCGGCGGGCTGACCGGGGCTGGTGCCTCTGGTGCGTCGGCGATCAAACCAAGCGCACTGATGAAACTGTCGCGGCGTGTTTTCGGAAGCGCCTCAAGAAGAGCCTCGTCGGCTGTGATAACGCCCGGCATGGCTTTGCTGAGTGCTTTCCGCCCAGCCGCCATAAGCGTTACCGCTTTTGCTCGGGCGTCCGTTTTAGAAGGAACCCGCTTGATCAGTTTTGCGGTTTCCATGCGCGCAGCCATATCAGCGAGCGTCGAGCGGTCGATCCCTGTCAGATCTACCAGCTTACTCTGGCTTACCCCCTCATCGAGAGAGATTGCTGCGAGCACTGAGAATTGTCTCAGCGTTATTCCTGCCTCGCGAAGTGCTTCGGATGAGCGCCCGGCGGCAATTTGCTGCGCTCTATGAAGAAGATGGCTCGCCGAGCTTCCCAAGCTAAAGCCGTCAGCTCCCACTGAAGTGTTTGTCATTGCAGACCCCTAAATCTGATACCCCACCCATGATGCATCACAGCGATCAAAATCAGCTGGTATACTTTCGTTAAACGCTGTGGGATACGGATCAAGCGAGTTCTCCCATCGCGCGATAGGACGCACGTATCGCACATATTGGCTCCCCGCGCAAAGAATTCTCAATAATCACCACACAAAGCATCTATTTTCTGAAACAATTGAATATTATTGGTCATGGCTGCCAAAAACAATGGCAGTGCGGTGTCGCGTAAAAAGAGAGTCGAGGTCTGCGTGACGGTTCTGGCGCGTGTAGCAACCCAGCTAAGTAAGTTAGCTGAAACTGTTCGTACACATCACGGAAACAGCCTGAACTAACGCCCTAAGAAGCCTCGGCATCTGCGGGCGCGTCTTCGATCAAGTGCTTCAGCGTATACGGAGTATTAGCGATGCCAAATATCAAAACGATCACCATGTTGCCGAGCTTCCAATTCGCCCATGTTTCTTCTGTGAAAATCAAAAGCTGAATTTCGTTCCAGGCGGCCATGGCGACGAAGAATAGTCCCCAACGGATCGCCAATGTTCGCCAGGCGAATTCCGGGAGGTCGAAAACGGATTTGAACATGTCTTTCCAGACATTCCGTCCAAAGAGAAACCCGCCAAATATGATCGCGGCGAGAAACAAATTCTGGATGGTCGGCTTGTGATAGATAAATGCCTTATCCTGAAGGATGATCCCCAAGGTTCCGAAACCGCCAACAATAAGCGACGAGACGAGAAGGAACGGCGGAACCGGTTCCTTATTGTAAACCTTCAATCCCACAACCGCCAAGGTGGCTGCGATCAGCGCGCCTGTCGCCCAGTAGAGCGATGTTTCGGGGTTGAACATCGCGCCGTCTTCGGGAAACCGGCGAAGGACATTGTAGATTACAACGAACAGCACAACGGGGATCAAATCGCCCCAGATCTGGTTCGCCTTATCCGCCGCGCGATTTAGGTCGTTTTGCTTGGTTTCGCTCATGAGAGGTGTCTCGATTTGCATAGCAGGCGTCCTCGCTCAAATTGCCCCGGGGTCGGCGTCCGTCAAGGTGTGACATGTGCCTGCTAATAAATTATTGCACATCGAATAAAAAACAAGTTTGGCTATCCAAAAACCTGCATCATCAGTAGCCCGCAAGCCATGGTGGCTGCGGCAGCAACACGCCGGATACCAAATCCCTCTTTCAGCCAGATCGCTCCCATCAAGGCCGCGAAGATGATCGATGTCTCACGCAAAGCTGCAACAAGCGCTGCGTCTATCAGCGTGAAGGCGTAGAGGGCTGCCGCGTATGATATCGCGCCGACGACACCGCCGATCAGACCATCGCGCACGACAGGCCGATAACTTTCGGCCAGTCGTCCCCAGCGTCGGATGACGGCGATCACAGCGACACCTATCCAATCGATCAAGAATAGCCAGACGATGAATGTTTCGGGTTTAGGAAGTTGGCGGATTACATAGGCATCGGTGACCGTGTAAGCACCAATGCCGACCGCCGTGAGGCCGGCAAAGAAGAGCGCTGAGCGATCGATGGCCCGCTGCCCATCCGTTTTTCCGGCCGGCAGCGCGAAAACAATGACGGCTGCCGATGCGAGGGTGAGGCCGAGCCACCCCGCAGGGGAGAACGTCTCCTGGAGCACAAAGACCGCGAAGATGCCGGCCATGAGAGGACCGAGGCCCCGCATAACGGGAAATACCATCGACAGATCACCGCGATGGAGCGCGCTTATCATAGCCGTCTGGTAAACCCAGTGGACCGCCACTGCGAGGGTAAAGGCAGGGATAATCTCGACCGGCGGCAAGGGAACAACAAACGCGAAGGGCAAGGCGGTGAGTCCCATGCCGAACGACATGACCGATCGAGCCACCAGCACATCCCCGCCCCGCTTTATCAGGAAGCCGACGGCAGCGACGGTGACGGCGGAGACGAAACAGAGAAGGTAAGCAAGGGCCGTTGGCGTCATGGCGCGTCACTAGCAGGCTGCCTGAACGTCACCCCAGACATTCGGTAACCTCTGTATCAATTTAGTGTCTGAAGTGGCGCATGCCGGTGAAGACCATCGCGAGACCCGCTTCATCGGCGGCAGCGATGACCTCGTCGTCGCGAATAGATCCGCCGGGCTGAATGACTGCTGCGGCTCCGGCGGACGCAGCCTGAAGCAATCCGTCGGGGAACGGAAAGAAGGCATCTGACGCGGCTACGCACCCTTTGGTTCTTGGCTCCGGCCAACCAGCCGTAGTGGCGGCGTCCTCGGCCTTTAGGGCGGCAATGCGAGCTGCGTCGATCCGGCTCATCTGGCCTGCGCCGATGCCCGCAGTGGACCCGTCCTTAGCGTAGACAATCGTATTCGACTTAACATGCTTGGCGACACGCCATGCGAAAATGAGGTCGTCCAGTTGCGCCTCGGTGGGTGCTTTCTTTGTGACGACCTTGAGATCGGATTTTTCGATCCGTCCATTGTCGCGGGACTGAACCAACAGACCGCCCGCCACTGTCTTCACCGTCCTGCCCCGCGCGGACGGATCCGGCAGACCTTCGGTGAGCAGAAGGCGGAGGTTCTTCTTCTTCGCAAACAGTTCGAGTGCATCATCGTCTGCCCCCGGAGCAATAACGACTTCGGTGAAGATCCGCGTGATTGCTTCAGCAGTCTCTGCATTGAGAGGCCTGTTGAGCGCGACGATACCGCCGAATGCCGAGGTGGCGTCGCAGGCGAGCGCAGCTTCATATGCGCCAAGCGCTGTTTCGCCCATCGCGACGCCGCAGGGGTTCGCATGCTTAATGATAGCAACAGCGGGTTTGGTGTCGCCAAGCTCACCGATTAATTCGTAAGCAGCGTCGGTATCGTTTATGTTGTTATACGACAGGGCCTTGCCTTGAATCTGTCGCGCGGTCGCGACACCGGGGCGGTCTTCACCCGTAGTATAGAATGCAGCCGATTGGTGGGGGTTTTCTCCATAACGGAGCGCTTCGTTCAAGCCACCTCCAAAGCCGATCCAGTCCGGTGCGGTGTCACCCAACTGCTCCGCATACCAATTGGATATAGCAGCGTCATACGCAGCTGTTCGGGCATATGTTTTCGCCGCTAGAGACTTGCGGAGCTGTTCAGTTGTTTGGCCTGCATTCTCTTCCATGACACCAATTGCCAGATCGAGGTCATTGCCATCGGTGCATACTGCGACAAACCCATGGTTCTTGGCTGCGGCGCGCAACATGGCGGGGCCGCCTATGTCGATGTTCTCAATGCAAGTGTCGAAGTCCTTACCTGCAGCAACTGTCGCTTCGAAGGGATAGAGATTGATGTAGACGAGATCGATCGCACCAATATTGTGTTGCTCTGCCGCTGCAACATGATCCGGATTGTCTCGCAGATAGAGTAAGCCGCCGTGGACAACCGGATGCAGTGTTTTCACGCGGCCATCCATCATCTCCGGAAAACCGGTCAACTCAGAAACATCCACCACAGGCAAGCCTGCGTCCGATAACGCCCTGGCGGTACCGCCGGTCGAAACCAGTTCCACGTCCATGGCGGCAAGACGTTTTGCTCTGTCGATCAGACCGGACTTATCGGAAACAGATATCAGGGCGCGTCGCACGCGCACTTTTGAGTTGGTCATTTGGAAGCGGCTCCCACCAAGGCGTCAACAGACTCTGACGCCCGCATGACACCGCGAATGGGGCCGGTCAACCGGTCCCAGCAGCCTTGATCATATGGCGAGGCACCGAGTAATTTTGGACAAGGCCAGACAGTTGAGCGAGCGAGTCCTTCGGGTCGTGATTGGTCGCCGTTTTCAGGAGACTTTCGAAGGCAAGTTCGAATCCTCGAGGCACGGGCTGCTCTCCCTGGACCACGCGGACGCCGTCGATATCGGTTTCCGCTAGATCTTCATGATCATAGGTGAGACGTTCATGCATTTTGTCGCCCGGGCGTGGGCCGGTGTGTTCGATCAGAATATCTACGCCCGGCACATATCCTTTCATGCGGATCATCGCTTCGGCGAGGGACTGGATGCGAACGGGATCACCCATATCAAGCACATAGAGCCCCGCCTCTCCGACCTTGGTTTGCTGTGTTGACGCTTGCAGAACGAGATATACGGCTTCCTCGACGGTCATGAAAAAGCGCGTCATGTCTTTGTGGGTAACGGTGACAGGACCACCTGCAGCAATCTGCTTGTCGAACAGTGGTACGACCGAGCCAGAGGATCCGAGCACATTTCCGAACCGCACCATGGAGACGGCCATGTCCGTCCCTTCAGTGATCTGCCGGACAACCATTTCCGCCAAACGCTTGGTTGCCCCCATCACATTGTCCGGATCGACGGCCTTGTCAGTTGAAATGAAGACAAACTTCTTCACGTTGCAAGCCACTGCGGCCCGCGCCGTATTTGCAGCGCCTCCAGCATTCGTCAGGATCGCTTCACACGGATTGAGCTCCATCAGAGGGACGTGCTTCAAGGCCGCAGCATGGAAAACGATATCTGGCTGCGCATCGCGCATGATTCGCGCGAGCCTAGCAGACTCGCGGACATCTCCGAGCACAGCTTCAACCGCGATATCGGGGAACTGCCGGCTCAGGAGCATATTGATCTTGTAGAGATTATATTCGCTGGAATCGTATATCGTGATCTTTGCCGGGTTGTGGCGGGCACACTGACGGACAAGCTCGGATCCGATTGTACCGCCCCCACCTGTAACAAAGACCCGGCTGCCCTGAACGAGCGACTCAATCGGCTTCTCGTCCCAGTCCCGCTCCTGCCGTCCGAGGAGATCGGCCGGACGAACGGGCACAAGAGGCGCGCCCTCTGTCTCACCGCCCAGCGCCATAACAGCGCTTCCGCGTTCGGAGGTGGCCTCTAGAACTTGCTTCATCACCCAGCGAGACCGACCCTCCCCAACCGTTGCAACCCAGGGATAAGCCCCATATCGCTCGGCTAGCATGTCGAGTCGTGACGCCAATTGGCCGAGCCCGCCGTGTACAGTAACGCCTCGAATGGCAAGGCCGGGCACAGCTCCACCTGTCTCAATAAGGCCCAGCACTCTTATGGGCGAGCCCTTCGGATCACGTTCAAGATCTCTCAAAGCATCCGCAAGGGCGTCATGGTCTCCGACCAAGAGCGCCCGAGGAGCATTTTGCCGACGTTGCGAGAAGATCTGCAGTGGGCGACGCGTCGATCGGTTCAAGGCGATCATTCGGCCCAAAAACAATAGGCCCAGCCATACTGGAAGCGCGATCAAAAGACTTGATCGCGGGAACCCCTCAAGCCTGTTCCAAAGGAACATAATGGGTAGGAATATGAGTGCCGCGAGACCAGCAGCTTGGGCAACCCGGACAGCATCTGGCCATCCGGAATGGCGCCAGACCTGGCGGTGAACCCGCAAGAGCACAATCGCCAGAGCTGCCGACATTGCGAATATGACCGATGCAAAGATCGTTACTCCGCTGTCGAACGGGCGATCGGCGAATTCGCTGAAAAATCTCCAACGCGCCTCAACCGCAAAGTACATCGCTACGAACGCCATGATCACATCATGGAATAAGGTAAGCGCCATGGCGCGCTTCGCCTCAATACGTGGTGTCATCGCCCTCTACTCTCCCTACGAAACCCCCATCGAATACAATTCGGAGGTTCAGCACCGTCGCCATTCGGATCTGCCCTTCCGCTCATGACGATTTGCTGCGTTTGCTCTACCAGTCCGCGACCGAGATAGCGAGATGTTTCCAATTTTGTCCCCGGGTGGGTAGTCCGGAAGCGCCATACGGTCCCCAATTCACTTACTAGGCGAATGGCATCCTTGTCCATTTCTGCCTGCACAGAGGGATGAAGGTGAAACCGGATATCAAAGCTCAAAAACCTGCCTTCATCGTCTAGCGACAACGATACTGGACGAACAAGCGAATCTTCGCCAGTCAACCGGGCCCCATCTCCTGACATGAAGAGCCGGCGCCTATGGATCATGCCAAATCTGGATTTCCAGGCTCCATGTTGGGCATCTAGCCATATTTCATCTGCCTCTTCGAGACGCTTCGCTGAGACGCCTTCGGGGCCAATCGGCACCAAAAGACGTGTAGATTCAAAGCTCTCAAAGTCTGCAGAGTCTCGACCCGATAGAATGAGGGTCGAATGCGCAGCAGTCCGGCGAACAGCGGCCTGCCAATCAAGACTTACTTCCGATGAGAAGCCGCATGAGGTGATCATGCGTGCTGGACCGTCAGAAAACTCAAACCCCAAAACACCTGCATGGGCTCGGCCCGCATAGGGGCGCGGCGGTGCCGTACCTGCGTCGAGGATCAGAGTCAGATCTGCTTTCGAAAGCTTCTGAAACCCTGATTTCATAGCAAAGCTGAAGTCCCGCGGCGCAGTCTCGAGTTGTGCGAGCACGGCCTCAACACACTCAGGGCGCGATTCTCCTCCATCATTGAAAACTGCCAGAGCTCCGTCGCCCATCTGGAAGAACTGGACCATCGCTGCCATGCGCCCGATCCACTTAGACACAAAATCTGGTGCGGGGTGCCCTGCACGTTGAAACAGATCTTTTAAGACCAGAAGATCGGACAGCGCTTCGATCAGTCTTTCAGGCGAGCGGCAGACGAGACCGCCGTCGGGCAGGATCTGCGCCGTGCACTCCTGATCCAGTCGGTGCAGTGCTGGCTCGATTCCCTGCCCGCCATCTAGCGCGACCGAAGCGAGCAGTAAGACACAGGCGCTTTGCCAGCGGGCGACCGGGTCAACTGTGTCGTCGAAGCTTGCCTCAAGGTGACGTAATTGGCGTGCGAGCGCATCCATGCGCTTCTTGAGATCGCTTTCTTCGCCGATCTCAAACAAAGCAGGACCAGCGAGCATCCAGTTCCAGACCCGAGCCGCTGTCGGAACGGTGCGCCAATAAAAGCCCTGGAATTTGCCAAACTCTGCGATCCAGTCATCCACCATGGATCGGGCTCTATTGGCCCCTTCCTCCCCTTCAGCGAATAACGCAGCTAACCAGTCGAACCGATGCAGACGGTCGGCGAAATGTCGGGAGGGTGCCGCGACGCGCCACGGTATACCGCCTGTTTCCAGTTGCAGACGGTCATGGCCGATGCGCCATCTGTCCTGCATCAGCGCTTCGCCGCGACGGCGGTCTGGCGGCAATATGGCAACAGGGTAATGCAGAAACCGGTCGGAGGCCGATCCACCAATACGTATTCGATGGACAGCGCCCGCTTTTAAATCATCGCCAGGGACACCGGCAAAACGTCGCCAGAGCGCGGCATCTGCACTCGCACCAGACTCGTCTTTGACTTCAATCTCCGGGGCGCTCATCTGTCGGTCCTCGCCGGAATCCACTCTACAGTTAAACCCTCACCCGAGGCCGAAGGGCCTCAATGTTCGAAGCATAGGCCGACGGTCCGCCCTTGAATACGGCTGATCCGGCGACAATAGCAGTCACGCCGGCAGATATCGCTTTCGGCGCGGTGTCCGGGGTCAGACCACCATCCACCTCAAGAATAATGTTCAGGCCTGCGCGGTCGATCTTGTGGCGAATGCTTTCAATCTTCCGAAGCTGGCCGTCTATGAAGGCTTGACCCCCAAAGCCAGGATTGACCGTCATAACGAGGATCAAATCAACCGATTCAAGGAGATGGTCGACAGTGTCCTCATGGGTCGATGGATTGAGAACGATTCCAGGGCGCATACCTGCCGCACGAATCGCCTGCAAGGTTCTGTGAGCGTGTGGGTCAGCTTCGACATGAATGGTCAGTATGTCGGCACCGGCATCCGCGAAATCGGCAACATACTGGCCGGGGTTCGAGATCATTAGATGCACGTCGAAAGGCTTGTCGGTATGGGAACGGAGCTTCTTGATGACCGGCGCTCCGAATGTCAGATTCGGAACAAAATGCCCGTCCATGACATCCATATGGATCATGTCAGCGCCGGCAGCGTCGATAGCAGCGATCTCCTCACCCAGCTTGGCGAAGTCCGCGGACAGTATGGAGGGTGATATTAGAATTTCTGACATATCACTCGCCTAAAACGGTTATGCCGCCCGCACAAGGTGCGAGCGGCGCATAAGCCCTGTAAGATCAGTAATGTCAGACTGCGGGTGAGACGATGGCCCCATCCGCGCGGAAGGTGACATTCACCGGTGTACCAGGTGCAATGTAGACGTCAGCGCCCTGGATGATTTCGCGGATCTCACCGTTTTCGAACTGGACAACATATGCCAGCCCCTCGCTCGTTTGCGCGGCACGTCCTGCGGCATTACCCGCCAGACCGCCGAGCACAGCGCCACCAACTGCACCAATTGCCTGCGTTGTATCACGACCGCCGACCTGGGATCCCAAAAGACCGCCAAGGAGTGCACCGGCACCAGCGCCAACGCCTGAATTCTGGGGCCGGATGGTTACTTCACGAACCGACTGGACAACAGCCGGACGAACGGTCGCCGCTGTTCTTACAGCATTCGGGTTTACTTCGTTTGCGCCATAAGTGGACGCACACCCTGCCGTTATTAGCATCAGGCCACTCAGCGCTGCCGCCATCGGCATACGAATACGAGCTAGTTGAGTCATCGGGGGACACTCCTCGAACAATAATTTCTGGGTGCAGAATGCGTCTGCTTGCCTGAACTGCATATGAATTCGAAGCGCCGAAATTGGGGCAATAGGGTCGAATTTTGTGACAGAATGGACAGAATTCGCTGATTAGGCGTGTTTCTGGAGACGGCCCACGTAAAACGCGTCGTGGGCGAAGGTGGTTCCGGGGAGTGTCACAAGATCACCTTGCTCGGTTATGCAGGCTTCAAATCCGGGCACTTCAGACGCCTCAATCGCTCGGCGTGACACACCACCATTCGACAAGACGCTAGCTAAGACGTCGATACCCTCCTGCGCCAAAGGACTGCAAACGCAGTAAACGAGATCACCCCCTGGTTTCAGCATATCGAGGCCCGCCGTCAGAAGCCGCTTCTGAATGTCCGGGTATCCGGCTATCTCATTGGGCCGTTTGATCCACGGCCCTTCGGGATGGCGGCGCAATGTTCCAAGCGCTGAGCACGGGGCATCAACGAGAACGGCATCTACCGGCGTTGGCGGGGTCCATTCCTCTCCTTTTGAAGCCACAAGAGAAACCGCCTGAGAAAGGCCAGTTCGAGCCAGGTTTTCTTCAACCCGTTTTAGCCGTGTCTTCGATCTATCGACTGCAAACACATTCGCGCCTGTCGACGCCAGTTGTAGCGTTTTCCCGCCCGGCGCAGCGCAGAGATCGACAACGGTATCACCACCGGAGACCTGAAGGAGGCTGGCCGGGAGTGCCGCAGCAGCGTCCTGCACCCACCACTCCCCTTCGGCATAACCGGGAACGGAAGGGATATCGGCGGAGCTGAGGGCGATGCTTGGGCCGGTGAGCCAAGTTCCGTCAACCCGCGCCGCCAAGGCGGAGCCGTCGCCACCCTTCGATGTGAGATGAACAGCAGGCACGGCTCTCTGAGCCTCAGCTAGTCGCTCGACTGTATCCTTATCGAACTGGGCCAACAGCGCGTGGCGGAACCAATCCGGCCAGATTGCGTCTGGCGGAAGGTCGTCAAAGCTTGTTTTCACATCTGGCAGCTTGCGCAGAACGGCGTTCAAGAACCCCGAACCTCTACGTGCCATTGGCCATTGCTTCGCAGCCTCCACAGTTTCGCCAACCGCTGCATGGACGGGCGTGCCGAGAAGCCAGATTTGGGCCGCTCCGATTTGAAGGAGAGAACGGATGGGAGGGGATGCCGCCTCCAGCGGGCGATCGAGCAAGGGCTGAAGTGCCAGATTTATCCTGCCGAGGTCGCGTAAAGCAGCACTCGCCATCGCCCGCGCAAAACCGCGGTCGGCACCCTCCAGCTCCGAATAGGTATCGACATTTGAGACTGCATCATCGAGCGTTCGACGCTTCTCCACCACCGTGTAGAGTAGCTCTGCTGCAGCGCGACGGCTGGCTGTCCCCCCCTCGGCCAATGTCCTGCTTATCCCCAGGGTCCGCGTCTTTGCTGCGCGTCGAGAGACGATGTTTCGCCAGGGACCTCCGTGGCCAACTTGCGAAGCGCTGCGACGCGGTTTGCGGTGACGGGGTGAGTTGAGAAGAGGTTGTCGGTGCCTCGCCCGGCCAATGGATTCGAGATGTACATGTGCGCCATTGCCGGATTGCGCTCGGCCTGGCGGTTGCGGGATGCGCGCGCGCCGCGCTCAATTTTTTCCAGCGCAGAGGCCAACCACATGGGATTGCCACAAATTTCTGCACCGACGCGGTCTGCCTCATATTCGCGCGACCGGCTGATGGCCATCTGGACCAGTCCTGCGGCCATGGGTGCAAGAAACATGATGAGAAGTCCGCTGATCATGCCGCCACGCTCTCGATTGGTGAAAAAGACGGCGAAGTTCGCAAGCATTGTGATCGCGCCCGCGAATGTTGCGGTAATGGTCATGATGAGCGTGTCACGGTTCTGAACGTGGGCGAGTTCATGGGCCATGACGCCAGCAACCTCTTCCCTATTCAGGGAGGCCAGTAGTCCAGTTGTGGCTGCGACGGCGGCGTTCTTTGGATCGCGACCGGTAGCGAATGCATTCGGTTGTGGCGTGTCGATAATATAGACCCGTGGGTGAGGCAGGCCCGCGCGATCGGCGAGCTTATGAACATCGGCGACGAAAGTCCGCTCCATCGGATTACGTGACTGAGCAGAAACCTCCCGGGCGTTCTGCATACGAAGCACGATCTTGTCCGAGTTCCAGTAAGAGAAGGCATTCATTGCAACCGCGACGCCAAAAGCCAGGATCATTCCTATCTGGCCGCCGACGAGATAGCCGACTCCCATAAACAAGGCAGTCATCGCTGCAAGCAAAATGAATGTGCGTGTCATACCCATATCTGTCTCCGGGTGTTTGTTCGCCGCAGCCCTTTTGCCCGTAGTGTCATAGCATCTATATGGGAAGAGTTAACCTTGATGTGGAGTCCAGCGACAGATGAGCGAAGACGGCCCTCAGCCGAAGAAAGACCTCTCCCCCGAGGCACAACGTGCGCTCGATGAAGCCGATGCGCGGCGTAAGGCCCGCAAAGAAGCTGAAGCATCGGAGAAAGAGCCAGAGAACGGCGGACCTCGCGGCGAGGAACCCACACGCTATGGCGACTGGGAGCGCAAAGGTATCGCCTACGACTTCTGACGTCTAAAGCATGCCGTGCTTGATCAGGCTGTCAGCGCTCGCTTTTGTTGCTTCAAAGGCCGGGATTGGCGTCCAGTTCAGGATGCGCTTCGCCTTTTCGTTTGACGCAAATCGCTTTTTGCCAAGTTCAGGAAGTATCTGTTTGAGGACAGGATTGAACGTCGCTACGACCCGAACAAGACCGTTCGGCAGTCGACGTTTTGGGATCTTCTTGGCGTAAGATGGATAGGCCTCCCCCAGTTCGGCACCGAGCTCATCAAACCAATAAAACTTGTCTGCCGCGATAAACCGCTCTCCGGCAGCTTCCGGGACTTCCATGGCTCTTACATGGAGATCGGCAACATCGCGCACATCGACGATCTGAAAGCCGACTTTCGGGACCGCGGGGAGCTTTCCGCCCATCAATTGAGTGACGATCTCGACAGAGGCCGAAAAATCTCCGCTCATCACAGGTCCAAGCACAGCGACGGGGTTTATCGTTGCCAGTTCGAGACCTTGGCCTTCCCCGTTCACATAGGCCCAGGCGGCCTTTTCCGCGATGACTTTCGACCGGGTGTAGACTGTATTGTCCTTGTGGTTATCTGGATTGCTCCAGTGCTCCTCGGTCAGCGTGTCAGGCCGGCTATCGCCCCAACCATATGCAATGGCTGCAACCGATGACGTCATCACAACGCGTTTCACACCGGCGGCCTTCGATGCTTTCAGCGCGCGCAACGCGCCGTCCCGCGCTGGAACGATCAACTCATTTGCATCCTTGGGCAGATTGCTCGGTATGGGCGAGGCGATATGCTGGACATAGGTGCAGCCTTCGACCGCCTCGGCCCAGCCTTCGTCCTTCATGAGATCCGCTTCAAAAATCTCAATGTTCACCGGCTCGCCAGCGAACTCGCTAAGTGTTTTGTTCAGCTTCGCCCCACTTGCAGCCGAACGGGCTGTTCCGCGAACATTGTAGCCCTTCTTTAGAAGCGCCAGCACCGTATGGGAGGCAATAAAACCTGTTGCTCCTGTGACAAGTACCGTCTCTCCGGCCATATCCGTTCTTCCCTATTTGTTCGTTTCATTTTCAGATTGGGCGCGTTTTGCTCTTTCGCGCAAGGTGATCACCAGTGTCGCTGATACAATGATCGCCGCCCCAATCCAGACATTCAGCCCGGGCAAGAGTTTAAATACCAGCCAGTCAGCAAGGGCTGCCATAGGCAATCGCAGATAGTCTATCGGGGCGAGGAAAGATGCGTCTCCTACCGCCATTGCATTGATATAGCAGTACTGACCAGCCACGCCCGCGAGCGCCATCCCAATCAAGAGTGCCCACTCCCCCATCGTGGGGGCGGCGAACTGGAAGATCAGGAAAGGAGCAAGCAGAACGGTCGACAAGAGGTTACCCCAGATGAGCAAGGTCATCGGGCTATGGGTTGCGGTTAGTGTTTTGACGAGAATGATCGTAAAGGCAAAGCCAAGCGCGCTTAAAAGCGCAAAGGCCGTCCCTCCGTCGATGACCAGACTTTGGTTCTCATAACCCGGTAAGAACAGGCCCGGCATGACCATCACCAGAATTCCGAGGAAACCAGCCGCGACGGCAGCCCATCGCCATGCCCCGACAGCCTCGCGCAATATGAGTGCGGCGAGAACCGTCAGAAACAGCGATCGCGCGAAAGATATTGCGTTGTACTGGGACAATGGCAGCGCAAAGGCATCGGAGATCGCGATCATTCCGAACAGGAAAGCGACCGTTCCGAAAAAACTGCGCACCATCACCAACCAGGGGCGGCGCAAAACAAGCACCGATCGGCCCTGTCGAAAAATGACCGGGACGGTGACCAGGAAACCCACGAAGGCGCGCCAGAAGGCTATGACGCCCGGCTCCTGACTGGAGGATAGGAATTTTGCGAGGGTCAGGAAGATCGTGAACACGACGCCCGACGCGATCAACCAAAGAGCGCCCTCAATGTTCCTGGGAGCGGCCGGAGCGGTAACGGAGGATGTGCCCGGCGCGGCGGGTTGCAAAGCCATGGGTGCCTTGTGGCCCCCTCAGCAACCAGTGGTCAACCAGTTCCCGAAGATAAGCTTGTTCGCTTCGTCCTCAGGTGACCCGTTCTACCATCATATGTTTGATGTTTGCGATCGCCTTGGCCGGGTTGAGGCCCTTCGGACAAACCTGCGCACAGTTCATGATCGTATGGCAACGATAGAGCTTGAACGGGTCTTCGAGATCATCAAGGCGTTCACCGGTCGACTCGTCCCGGCTGTCGATGAGCCAGCGATAGGCCTGCAGGAGCGCTGCCGGGCCGAGATACTTGTCACCGTTCCACCAATAGGACGGGCACGAGGTGGAGCAGGATGCGCAGAGAATGCACTCATACAAGCCGTCGAGATGGACTCGATCCTCCTCGGATTGTTTCCATTCTTTCTCAGGTGACGGCGTATCGGTCTTCAGGAAAGGCTGCACGTAGGCGTGCTGGGCATAGAAGTTGGTCAGGTCTGGAACCAAGTCGCGCACAACCGGCTGATGTGGCAGCGGCGCAATCGTGATCTTCGATCCATTGAACTCGTCCCAGCCCTTGGTGCAGGCAATTGTATTCTGGCCACCGATATTCATGGCGCAGGATCCGCAAACACCCTCGCGGCAGGACCGGCGGAAAGATAGCGTTGGGTCAATATCGTTCTTGATATGAATTAGAACGTCCAGGATCATGGGACCGCACCTTGCAAGGTCGACCCAGTAGGTGTCCCAACTCGGATTTTCTCCGGTCGTCGGATCGTATCGATAGATCCGGAATTTCCGCAGCTGCTTGGCGTTGTCTGGCTTCGGCCATTCCTTCCCTGTGCGTGGCTTTGACCCCTTGGGGAGAGTTAGCTGTACCATTCGACGAGGACCCTTACCTAGTACACGCGAGCCTTGGGCTCGATATAACCAATATCATTCGACATCGTGTAATCGTGGACCGGCCGATAATCGATCCGTACACTGCCATCTTCAGTGCCCCAGGCCAGAGTGTGCTTCATCCAGTTTTCATCATCGCGGTCCGGGAAGTCTTCCATGGCGTGAGCACCACGACTTTCCTGACGGTTCACGGCCGAATTCACCGTCACCGATGCCTGAACGATAAGATTGTCGAACTCCAGCGCTTCCACCAGGTCAGTATTCCAGATCATGGTGCGATCTTTCACATCAATCCCTGGAAGTTTTGTGAAGACGTCGTCGATTTTCTCGACACCTTCGCGGAGGATATCGCTGGTGCGGAAGACGGCACAGTTCGACTGCATGGCGCGCTGCATCTCCAAACGAAGTTTGGCGACTGGCTGGTCGCCTTCTGCGTTCCGCATACGGTCCAAACGAGCGAGATGTTTTTCCGTCTGCTCTTCGCGAACTTCAGGCTGCGCTGCGCCCGCATCTAGCATTGCGCCGCAGCGCAAACCCGCGGCTCGGCCGAAGACCACAAGATCGATAAGAGAATTCGAGCCAAGGCGATTTGCGCCGTGCACGGAAACACAGGCTGCTTCTCCAACGGCCATAAGACCTGGAACGACACTGTCCGGATCGTCCCCCTTCTTGGTGAGCACCTCGCCATGATAATTTGTTGGTATACCGCCCATATTATAATGCACGGTCGGCAGGACCGGGATCGGCTCACTGGTGACATCGACACCGGAGAACACCCGCGCTGTCTCGGAAATGCCCGGCAGACGCTCGGCAAGTGTTTCAGGTGGCAAATGGTCAAGATGCAGGAAGATATGATCACCTTCCTCACCGACGCCGCGACCTTCGCGGATTTCGATCGTCATTGAACGGGAGACCATATCCCGCGGTGCGAGATCCTTCACGCTTGGTGCGTAGCGCTCCATGAAACGCTCGCCATTGGAATTGGTGAGGTAGCCGCCTTCTCCACGCGCACCCTCTGTGATGAGACAGCCGGCCCCGTAAATGCCTGTCGGGTGGAACTGGATGAACTCCATATCCTGTAGCGGCAGACCTGCGCGAAGCACCATGGCATTCCCGTCGCCAGTACATGTGTGAGCCGACGTGCATGAGAAGAATGCGCGGCCATAACCACCCGTCGCTAGTATCGTCCGCTGCGCTCGGAAGCGATGCAAAGTCCCGTCATCAAGTTTCCAGGCCGTTACGCCCCGGCAAACGCCCTCGTCATCCATGATGAGATCGAGCGCGAAGTACTCAATAAAGAACTCCGTCTCATTCTTCACGCACTGGCCATACAGGGTGTGCAACATGGCATGACCGGTCCGGTCGGCTGCGGCGCAGGTGCGTTGTACTGGTGGGCCCTGCCCCATCTCTGTTGTGTGACCGCCAAACGGTCGCTGGTAGATCTTTCCCTGCTTGTTGCGGGAGAACGGCATTCCCCAATGCTCAAGTTCGTAAACTGCCTGCGGAGCCTCTCGGGCTAGATATTCAATCGCGTCCTGGTCGCCGAGCCAATCCGATCCTTTAACGGTGTCGTACATATGCCAGCGCCAGTCATCGGGGCCCATATTGCCGAGCGACGCCGCGATGCCGCCCTGGGCTGCCACCGTATGCGAGCGCGTTGGGAAGACCTTGGTGATACACGCTGTGCGTAGACCGGCCTGAGCTGCGCCTAAAGCGGCGCGCAGTCCGGAGCCACCGGCACCGACAACCACCACGTCATATGTGTGGTCGATGAAGTTGTATTCGGCCATACCTACCCTTTGCTCTCCTACATAATCCGGGTCAGCCAGCGGCGAACCATACCTTCAGTACAGATAGCGCGGTTGCTGCAAAAAGCCCCATCACAACAAAGGTATTGAGAATGAGAAGCATCTGCTTCGTGCTTACCTTTGCGATGTAGTCTTCAACCACGACCTGCATGCCTAACCGCATATGATAAAATGCCGCGCCAAGCGCCAGAACCAGCAAAATCGCGTTGAAAGGATGCCCAATCCACCCGGTGACTGAAGCGTAGCCGCCTTTTGCAGCGATAAGGGCCGATCCGATAAACCAGGGCACCAGAACGATCAGTGCGATCGCTGTTACACGCTGTTTGATGTAATGGTCTGTCCCCTCGCGAGAAGCGCCGAGACCGCGGACAAGAGATGCGGGGGTACGTAGTGATTGACTCATTATTTTCTCACTATCCGAGATAGGCGAACAGCCAGATGCAAACGGTCGCCACAATGGCGAATACAAAATTCAGAATACTGACCATGCTGGCTGGCCCGGGCGCGAAGGCAATCCCGGGCCCATCCCATACGAGGTGTCTTATGCCGTTGGCAAAGTGATAGGCCATGGCTGCGGTGAAACCAAATAGTGCCAGTTGCCCGAACCACGACAGCATGAAGCCTTCCACCAGTGCATATGCCTCTGGTCCCGTGGCGGCAGCGATTATCCAGGCTGCAAGCATGACGGTTCCGACATAGAGCGCGCATCCGCTGACGCGGTGGCAAATCGAGGCGGCCATCGTCCAATGCCACTTCCAGATCTGGACGTGCGGCGATAGCGGCTTTGTATCTACACTGCTAGGTGTTGCCATTGGTTGCGCCCTTGAATCCTTTCCGCGAATATGCGTCGTGATTACTCGTACAAATTAACCTGTCAACGACAGGTCCCGGAGGCCGTCAATGCCCGTCTGTAACCCACGTAAGCTTGTTTTGTCTCTCAGCATAACGGCTATTTCGATGGGATTAACTGGCCAGTTCGTCGCGGCTCAGACTTTTCCAAGCCAACAGCCGACGATCTCAGACAGGATTAACCACGCCTCTGTTTCCGCTGTCCTCGAAGACTATGAGGCGTTTCGCATCGCGCACGACCCTTCCGAAGCTGCGCGCCAGCAAGGTCGGCTTCCGGTCAGCTGGCGCGATGTCAGCCCCGATGCTCAAACCGCCAAACTGGCGCAGGCACAGGCACTTTTGAGCCGCGTGACCGCACTTAGCTATCGGCACACAATAGATACAGCGATCCTTGAATCACTTCTGATATCGGATGTTGCTACTCAATCATTTGATCCAGCCCGCATTCCGTTCACGGGCGACTTCGGGTTCCACTCCGAGGCCGCCTTTGTGATCGGCCGAGCCCGGATCAGATCGATAAGTGATGCCGAAGATTTGATCGCCCGTGTAGAAGCGCTACCGGCCTGGTTCGATCAGCACATCGCGAATATGCGACGGGGCATCGCAACAGGTGCCGTAGCGCACTCGGATCCAACAGACACAATGATCCAACAGGTGCGTGAGCAGGTCGTCGATCGGCCTGAGGATAGCGTGTTGTTCCAGCCTTTCACTGCGCTGCCCGCGAAAATCGAACCGGGCGACGCCGTTCGGATCAGAGCTGATGCGGTCGTGGCGACTCGTGATGCCGTTGCGGCCTATGCGCGCCTGCTTACATTTATGGAACGCGAATACCGCCCTGTAACACGGGTTGTTCCAGGCATACTGGCGATACCGAGGGGACGGGAACAGTATCGCGCACTTGTCGTCGAACACACCACGCGGCCCGACCTTACACCCGAGAGAGTGCACGAGATTGGCCGGGCTGAAGTCGCTCGCATCCGTCGCGAGATGGAACAAACGATTGCTGAGACAGACTTTGAGGGCAGCTTCAGCGAGTTTCTTGAGTTTTTGCGCACAGACCCGCAATTCTACCCCGAGAGCCCAGAGGCATTGCTCGCAGAAGCCGCCATTCTCTCGAAGCAGCTGGACGCCACCCTGCCTCGCTTTTTCGGTAAACTGCCCCGTCTGACCTATGGCGTTGCGCCGGTGCCGGCTGACATTGCTCCGGGCTACACAACAGGTCGTTATGTCGGTGGTGACGCTGCGGTCGGAAGAGCTGGTACTTATCTGGTGAACACATTCCGACTGGATCAGCGACCACTCTACGAATTACCTGCGCTGACCGCTCACGAGGCTGTGCCCGGGCACCATTTGCAAATTGCTCTGGCGCAGGAGCTGGAAAACGTGCCTGACTTTCGTCGGGCGTATTACGCCACAGCGTTTGGAGAAGGCTGGGGTTTGTATGCTGAGTACCTTGCTGGAGAAGCCGGGATTTACGACACGCCATACAAGCGCTTCGGCGCTCTTTCATATGAAATGTGGCGGGCTTGTCGCCTCGTGGCGGATACAGGTCTCCACTGGTATGGATGGTCTCGCGAAGAAGCAGAGGCCTGCTTTCGTGAGAACTCGGCGCTGTCAGAACTCAACATCCAGACAGAAGTCACCCGCTATATAGGCTGGCCCGGACAGGCGCTCGGCTACAAAATCGGCGAGATCACCATTCGTGAGCTTCGCTCGGAGGCTGAGGTCGCCCTCGGCGAACGTTTCGACATTCGAGATTTTCACGATGTCGTTCTCAGCGAGGGGGCCCTCCCCCTCAATTTGTTGGAAGATCGGGTGCGCGGCTGGGTTGCTGAACAGAGTATGCCATCAGCTGCCGATCGACCGACCGCTCCGTGAACGGTTCTGACGGAGTAGTACCTGCGATGAAGGTTACAATTGTTGAAACCGGGCTTCCGCCGGAACAGTTACAGGCTGACTGGCCACGCTATCCAACCATGTTTGAGGCTCTTCTTGGCCAAGCGGATCCTGAGCTTGCCTTTGAGACGCTATCGCCGGCAACAGGCGATGCATTTCCTGATCCAGCCTCGCTTGATGCAATACTGATCACTGGCTCAGCCTCGGGCGTTTACGATCCAGAGCCATGGATGCAGCCGCTTTTCGATTTTATCCGGGCCGCCGCTGCTGCCCGCACACCACAATTCGGGGTTTGTTTCGGCCATCAGGCGATGGCAGAGGCACTCGGTGGGGTGGCGGAAAAATCAAGCAAGGGCTGGGCGATTGGCCGGAACACCTATGCGAGCCCCAATCGCCCAAGTTGGATGACTGAGGCTCCGCCGCGTTTTTCGCTGGCGGCCAGCCATCAGGATCAAGTTACGACAGCGCCCCCTGAAACAACGGTAATCGCTACTTCCGACTTCTGTGAGTTTGCTGGACTGGCCTACAACGCCGTTCCAGCCGCCAGCCTGCAGCCCCATCCGGAATTCTCAGCTGAGTTCAGTTCGGCTCTGCATGAGACCCGCCGCGACCGCATCGGCGACGCCTTGGTCAACGAGGCTATAAAGAGCTTCGATCAACCGCTTGATAGCGCCGCCGTGGGTCTAGCAATGGGGAAGTTCTTTCGTACCCACGCAAGAAGCTGACTGGTTAGCTGAACTTCAGTCGTAGTCCGGCAGAAATCAGGTGCTGGCGGTTCTCCACGTCGAGCTCACCGGGGAACAGGTCGATGTCCACATCTACATCCGGGGTTCCGCGGAATTTGTACTCGGTGAAGACGTCGAAGTTCTGGCTGACGGCATAACTAAGCCCGCCCATGAACTGGTATGCAAACGCCGTATCGTTTTCACTTATGATCTCGACCGCCGACGGGCTGAAGTCGACATCGACAAAGGCTATACCCAAGCCAGCGCCAACATAGGGGGTCAAGGCACCCCCTGAATACAGATCATAGTAGCCGTTGGCGAATACCGCGACCTGACTGATCTCTCCTTGGCCATCCGCGACGAGATCCGCAATCGTGATGTTTAGTGGTACAGCGCTGCCTGCCAGGGCCGCCGCATCGAGTGCGCCAATGGGCGCGTCCCCAAGCAAAACGTCGGTGTGGCTGTCCACGTCAGCTTCGTTGTAGCTGACCTCAAGGCCCATCCGCCAACCGGAGTTTGAATAGAAACCGCCCTCGCCCGAGAGGACGAAGCCTGTGTCAAAGTCTGTTTCCCAGGCCAGCGCTGTTCCGGCTGCCACATCGAGTGTTGTACCGTCGCCCAGATTGCCGGTGGTAAAGGCTCCCGTTTCGCCGGAATTGTCGGAATCGACCTGGAAGTCCACACCACCTGAGCCAGACACATACCAGCCATCGGCGTTGGCAACGCTTCCGGACGCGAAAACAAGTGAGAATGCAAGAATGGGTTTCAACATGAGAACGGTCTCCGTTTTTGATCTCGGCGCGGAAACTCTCGCCGCAATGCGTCTGAAACGGGACGGATTAGTTAATTCATGGTCAGGTGGAGAGCTTGTCACGCACCGGCAAGGTTTGTGCGGCAGACCCAGTTCGTGAATTAAACCTGAGAGAAGCACGTTGCGTGGGCATGTTGCTTGCAGTCTAAGGGGCAAAACTGATCATTAGAGGACATCCCTTGCCATGATGCCGAAGCCCCGCGCAGATCTCGCACCGAACACGCTTGATTTCGAAATCCTTCCGCTCGTCAAACCCACCGGTTTTCGTGAATACGATGCCCGGTGGTGGTTTAACGGGATCGGCCACGAAAAAGCACCGGAACTGAACTTTACCGGCGTACAGGCTCTAGGCCTTGGGATGGCGACGCTCTTTCACGAGCTTGGCGTTGAGCCGAAAGTGGTCACTGGGCACGATTTCCGCTCCATCAGCCAGCCTATCAAGAACGCATTGATCCTCGGCCTCGTTCAGGGTGGCTGCGAAGTTCTGGATGTGGGCCTTGCGCTGTCGCCAATGGTCTATTGGAGCCAGTTCGAGCTTGATGCCGCTTGCTGCGCGATGGTGACAGCCTCCCACAATGAAAATGGCTGGACCGGTGTGAAAATGGGGGCCGACAAGCCGCTCACTTTTGGACCAACTGAAATGGGCCGGTTAAAAGAGATTGTGCTCTCAGGAGCATTCGAGGTCCGCGATGGCGGCACACACCGACGCGTGGATGATATCCGCGATAAATATATTGCTAGTGTCTCTGAAGGTGTGTCGATCAAACGCCCGCTAAAAGTTATCGCGGCCTGCGGGAACGGTACTGCGGGAGCCTTCGCGCCGCAGGCCCTGAAGGCCATGGGCGTTGATGTGATCGAGATGGATTGCAATCTCGACAACACCTTCCCGAAATACAATCCAAACCCGGAAGACTCCGAAATGCTTCACGCCATGGCCGCGGCCGTGAAAGAGCATGGCGCGGATATCGCGCTCGGCTTTGATGGCGATGGCGACCGCTGCGGCGTGATTGACAATACGGGCGAAGAAATCTTCGCGGACAAGATTGGGCTGATGCTCGCTCGCGACCTTTCCCGTGAATATCCCGGCGCAAAATTCGTCGTCGATGTGAAATCCACGGGTCTCTACAAGACCGATCCTGTGCTGAAGGAGAACGGCTCGACGGTCGACTACTACAAAACAGGCCACTCTTACATTAAGCGCCGCACCACGGACCTCGACGCGCTGGCGGGCTTTGAAAAGTCGGGTCACTTCTTTTTCCGCCAACCGATTGGGCTCGGTTATGATGACGGGCTCATCGCGGCAAAAGCGATCCTGGAAATGCTCGACCGTAATCCGGACAAAACGATGGCCGACCTGAAGGGTGAACTGGGCGTCGCCTACACGTCTCTAACGATGTCGCCGCATTGCGATGACGAGATCAAGTATTCCGTCATCGAGAAAATGGTCGCCGAGTATGAGGGCCTGAACGGCACCGAAATCCTTGGTCGCAAGGTCGTGGATGTGAATACGGTGAACGGGGCCCGCGTTACGCTGGAAGACGGCAGCTGGGTGCTTGTACGTGCTTCATCGAACAAGCCGGAGCTTGTGGTGGTGGTCGAGAGCATGGTGTCAGAGGACGATATGCGCGCCCTCTTCCGCGACGAGGTAAAACCTCGGCTTGGGAAACATCCCGAAGTCGGGGAATATAATCAGGAGATCTAACTCTCCTCCTCGGGTGTCTCCTCATCCAAATCCCTGATGATCTTCGTGATCTTGGTCCCTTGAATACCGCCCCCGGCCATCAAGCCCTGCTGATCGAAGACAAAGGCATAGATATCAGCGCGTAAGGTCGTGCTGGTAAAATTTCGACCAATGCCTTTGTCGGCGATGACGATGCTGGGACCCACGCCAATCTCGAAACCTTCTGAATTTTCGAGATAGGTGAGCGCCTCTTCGCTAGTGAAGAACAGCGCGTATCCATATCGCTGGACGCCCGCCTGTAATCCATATGATGCCGCTGAGCTGTTATAATACTCTTCCGTTTTATCACCGACGAACAAGGCTCCGTCCCCTACCTGTCCACCGAAGATAAAGCCGCCCTTCACGATGTTCGGAAACACCAGCACTCCGACAGCGTCTTCAGCGAGGCCCGCCGCCGCTTCATTATCCGCCACAAGGGTCTCCAGGGCTGCTTTGGCGTCCTGCTCGATGGTTGCGGCGTTCTCAATGAAAGGTGCCGTTCGTCGCTGACTCGCGCAGGCCGCCAAGGCGACTGAGACGAAAAGGATAAAGCCTGCCTGAAGGATCGTCCGCATCTGATCTATTCTCCGAGTGTTCGAGCGCTGAATCAGTCAGCTGTATTTGATAGGCGTGTCTTATCCTGCCGCTTCATTCGCGACAAATCACACATCGCGAATTCGCCGGTCGGTTCCATAACGAATTTACTGTCATCCGAGACACAGGAATGCTCTTGAAATCTCGGCGCAATTCCTGCAACTGCCGCCGAGGGTGGCGGCAGTGGAGAGTACCAGATGCGCATTACCATGATCGGGACAGGTTATGTCGGCCTCGTATCAGGAGCCTGCTTTGCTGATTTCGGCCATACGGTTACCTGTGTGGACAAAGATGCATCGAAGATTGACCGCCTGAACAACGGTGAGATTCCGATATTTGAGCCAGGGCTGGAGCGCCTGGTGGAGACCAATGTGCGCGAAGAACGGCTGTTCTTCACCACCGAGTCAAAGGACGCAATTGCAGACGCTGACGCCGTCTTTATTGCTGTAGGGACCCCGTCGCGCCGGGGCGATGGCCACGCAGATCTTCAATACGTTTATGCCGTGGCTGAAGAGATTGCAGAGCACATGGACGGCTTCACTGTGGTGGTGACGAAATCGACGGTGCCAGTGGGAACTGGTGACGAGGTGGAGGCCATCATTCGGAAGGCAAGGCCGGACGGAGAATTCGAAGTGGTCTCCAATCCAGAATTCCTGCGCGAAGGTGCAGCCATCAAGGACTTCAAGATTCCAGACCGCATTGTCGTTGGCACCGAGGATGAGCGCGCGCGGGACGTTATGCGCGAGGTTTACCGCCCCCTCTTCCTGAAAGAGAGCCCCATCCTGTTTACCTCCCGCAGGACGTCGGAACTTATCAAATATGCCGGCAATGCGTTCCTCGCCGTGAAGATCACTTTTATCAATGAGATGGCCGACCTTTGCGAAAGCGTTGGTGCCAACGTTCAGGAAGTCGCCCGCGGGATCGGCCTCGATAATCGTATCGGATCTAAGTTCCTGAATGCGGGGCCGGGCTATGGTGGTTCCTGCTTTCCAAAGGACACACTCGCCCTTACCAAGACGGCGAATGATTACGGTTCACCGGTCCGCATTGTCGACACCGTCATTGATGTGAACACGAACCGCAAGAAAGCGATGGCCGGAAAAGTTATCGAGGCACTTGGCGGTGACGCAATAGGCAAGAAGATCGGGATACTCGGTCTCGCCTTTAAACAGAACACGGATGATATGCGCGATGCGCCGTCGCTCGATATCGTTCCCATGCTGATGGATGCGGGTGCCGATCTCGTCGCATATGATCCGGAAGCCATGGGCGAGGCGGCGAAACTATTGCCGGACCTCGCTCTTTCTAATTCAGCCTATGAAGCCGTCGACGGGGCCGATGCCGTGGTCATTATAACGGAATGGGACCAGTTCCGCGCCCTCGATCTGGAGCGAGTTAAAGAAGCGATGCGCGGGAATGCGGTTGTCGACCTGCGCAATATCTACCGACCGGAAGATATGGCGTCGAAGGGATTCGCATATACATCGATTGGTCGACCGGCCTCCTGAGCAACAGGGTGACCGCGCTCAAATATTGACACAGATGATGTCATTAGCCTTGGATTAGGCCATTCGTGCCGATAGCTAAGTCGAGGTGACATGAGACATTTCAGGTATATTTGGACAGGATTCATGATCCTGGTCTTCATCGCATTCTCGGTCTGGTATGGCGGGCGAACAAATCCCCTCACACTCGAGGAAGGAACAGCGCTGCTGGATAAAGTTGCCACGCTTCACGCAGCTGCAGGAAATCCAAATACCGGCAGCGGGTTCCGGCAAAACATGTTGGACATGATCCCTAAGGATGACGGACGGGAGTTTTACGCGATCAACTTGGAGACGCTGAAACCGGGCGATGAGGCGCAAGCTGCTGATGCTGCCTATGGCCGGCACATTGTGCCGGCTCTTCTGAAGCGGGGGAGCTTCCCTGTTTACGTTGGCGATCGATCCGGTCTAATGCTTGGCGAGTTCGGCAATGACGTGAACCGGGTCGCCATTGTCCGCTATCGATCCCTTCGTGATCTGCTGGACATGAATACCGACCCCGCCGTCATAGAGGGCGTCCCTTACAAGTTCGCCTCCCTCGATCACACAGAAGTATTCATATCCAGACCGATTGTATCTGCGCTGCAGGTGAAGCTTGTCGTCGGACTTATCCTGCTCCTTTTGGCCATTATGGGTTGGTGCCTGCCGGCCATCATTGGCCGCCTAAGGGCCTGAAGGGCGCTTTGCGACCAAGACAAAACCTGTTAGGCGACGCGCGACCTTGATGGACGGAGCGCATAATGAAGTTTTTTGTCGATACGGCTGACACGAAAGAGATTGCCGACCTCGCTACGACCGGCCTTGTTGACGGCGTGACCACGAACCCATCGCTTGTCGCAAAGTCAGGACGGCCCTTCGCCGAAGTGATCGCCGAGATTTGCGGCCTTACCGACGGGCCCGTCAGCGCGGAAGTCCTCGCGACAGATTATGACGGAATGGTCGATCAAGGTCGCTCGCTCGCAAAGATCGCGTCGAATGTCTGCGTAAAACTGCCCTTGACCATGGACGGTCTTAAGGCCTGCCGTACGCTGCGGTCCGAAGAGATCCAGACCAATGTCACCCTCTGCTTTTCGGCCAATCAGGCGCTCCTCGCCGCGAAAGCCGGCGCGAGTTTCATCTCGCCATTCATTGGCCGTCTGGACGATATCAATATCGATGGCATGGAGCTGATCGAAGATATTCGCACGATCTACGACAATTACGGCTACGAGACAGAGATCCTCGCCGCATCGATCCGAACGGTGAACCATGTGAAGGATGCCGCGCTCGTTGGTGCCGATGTGATGACTGCTCCGCCTGGCGTTATCAGGTCACTCGCAAACCATCCGCTTACGGACAAAGGATTGGCGGCGTTCCTCGCCGACGCGGAAAAGGCTGGCGTGAAAGTCTGACGCACAGCCCTAGCGTTGAACGGCGTCGTCTTGGAAAATAAGCGAGCGGCGAATTAAACCGTCACAACCACCTTACCCTTCGCCCGGCGTTCCATCAGCTCGGTGATCGCGGCAGCTGACTCGGCAAGCGGGTAAGTGGACGAGACGTGAGGTTTAACTTTGCCTTCTTGATAGAACGCAAAAAGGTCTTTCACGTTCTGTTTGTGCCCCTCAGGGTCCCGCGCGACCGATGCGCCCCAGAATACACCACGCACATCACACGATTTCAGAAGAGTTAGGTTCAGCGGCAGTTTCGGGATGCCTGCAGGGAACCCGATCACAAGGAAGCGGCCTTCCCAATTCATGGCACGCAGCGAAGGCTCGGCATAATTGCCGCCCACAGCGTCATAAATAATGTCGACGCCGCCACCGCCGACCTCCTTGATTTGGTTGGACAGCTCTTTTTGTGCTGCGCGATCCAGTTCGCCGCTGGCGTAGACGAGGCCTTTGTCGGCACCCTTCTCAAGGCAGAAATCCACTTTCTCCTGCGTTGAACACGCGGCAATGACTTCAAGCCCCATCGCCTTGCCAAGCTCAACTGCGGCCAAACCAACCCCGCCAGCTGCGCCAAGAACCAGAAGCTTCTCGCCCGGTTTTGGGTCCGCGCGATCTTTCAGGGCATAATAGGATGTGCCGTAGGTCAGGATGAATGCGGAGGCTTCATCGAACGGCATCTCGTCAGGAATCGGCATGACACCGTGACCCGCCGCAACGACTTCCTCGGCCATACCGCCATTGCCTGTTGAGGCCAGAACGCGGTCCCCCGGCTTCACGTGGGTTACGCCGTCACCGACTTCTTTCACGATGCCCGCCACTTCGCCGCCCGGAGAGAACGGACGCGGCGGCTTGAACTGGTACATGTCCTGAATAATCAGCACGTCGGGATAATTCACGCCGCAGGCTTTGACCGAAATCACAACCTGCCCCGGGCCAGCTTCCGGCGACGGGACGTCTTCCAGAACCAGTGTTTCCGGTCCGCCCGGTTCTTTGGAAAGGATGGCTTTCATGGCATTCGTCCTCTATGCGTGTGGTCTTCAAGTTGGCGCGACACTAGCGGTCTGAATCGCGAAGGAAAAGCGCCTCTCGTCAAGAAGAGGACACTGACGTGGCGGCAAGTTGGGCAATTGCAATTCATGGCGGTGCCGATGCGACACCTGGCCGAGCCTACGATCATGTAGAAGCACACATGGATGCACTGATCGAACAAGCCGCTGGCTGGCTCGATGCTGGCGAAGGTGCAATCGATGTTGCGCAGAAGGCTGTAGCGGACCTCGAAGCGTGCGGCCACCATATTGCCGGCAAAGGCGCGTCACCAAATCAGGATGGGATCTGGGAGCTCGACGCAGCCATTATGGATGGGACGACCCGCAAAGCTGGAGCCGTTTCCGCATTGGAAGGCTTTATCAGCCCCATTGCTGTGGCACGCGACGTGATGGAGACAACGCCGCATGTGCTTCTTGCGGGAGCAGGAGCCGCAAAGCTTGCCCGCGAGCGCGGACATCAGGCGGTTGAGGACCCGCACGCCTATTACGATCCCGCTGTGAAAGACCCGCTCCCTGCAAACGCGGCGGGCCATGGGACGGTCGGAGCGGTTGTTCTGGACGCCAACGGGCGATTGGCAGCGGCGACATCCACCGGCGGGCTCTTGAATAAGACGCCAGGTAGAGTCGGAGACAGTCCCATCATTGGGGCTGGAACATGGGCCGACCAATCGGTGGCTGTCTCCTGTACGGGCCATGGAGAGTATTTTTTGCGCACCGCAGCCGCAGCCAGTGTTGCGGCGCGCGTGAAGTATGGCGGCGAAACCGTTTCATCGGCCGCCGAAGCTGTGATCGGCGAAGTCGGCGACCTAGGAGGGTTCGGTGGGCTGATCGCCGTCGGTGCCGACGGCACGATCTCGCTTCCCTTCAATTCGAAAGGTATGAAGCGGGCGGCGGCGAATGCGGACGGTCTGCGCGAGGTGAAGATCTTTTCGTAATGCCGGTTTGGGTTTGGATACTCGCCTTCTGGATTGTGTTCGGTCTGCTGGCTTTTGCCTTCGCGCTTGCGGTGCAGATGCGGGTGATCATTGGGGTGATCCTCGCCCGGGCACTACGCGCGCGCGATGCCGAGTTATCCATTCCGGACTCGCGCGCTGCTGCTGTGTTTGCCGGACACGGTCACGCGGGCGAGCCCGGTGGGTCAGGCCTGTCCGGTGCGATTGCCCATTTGCATGCAACCTACCCCGCTCAGCTCAATCAGCTCCGACTTGCTCGCAAGGTCTGTCTTGTGGCTCCTGCGGGGATCGTTCTATTGATCGCCATCGCCAGAATTTGGGGGTAGGATTTGCGCGGCTATTTCGCCATCGGAGCCGAGGGCATATCAAAACCGATGAACCTTGGCGCGCTCATGCGAACAGCCAATGCGTTCGGCGCTGCTTTTGTTTTCTCGGTGAAGGCAGAAGATCGAACGAAGATTGCCTACAAGTCGGATACGTCGCGGACGTTTGAAAACCTGCCCTACTATCAGTGGGATAGTATTGACGAGATGCACTTCCCCAAGGGTGTTCAGCTTGTTGGTATTGAGCTCACCGATGATGCTGTTGAGCTACCGGAATTCAGACACCCGCGGATGGCAGCTTACATATTAGGACCAGAGCGCGGGAACCTGTCTGAGGCCATGACGGAGCGATGTGACCACGTTGTGAAAATCCCGACGCGCTTCTGCATCAACGTTTCGCTCGCTGGCGCGTTGGTCATGTATGATCGAATTCGGAGTTCCGGCGCGTGGCGGGACAGACCCGTCATGCCCGGTGGACCAAAAGTCTAGAGGCTATCTGCCGATGAGGCGTTGTACGACGCCCAGCAAACCTGTGAACCGCAGACCGCCATCACGCACCGCGAGCGTGTAGCATACGCCATCATCATCCGCGGTGGGCTGGTGGGTATCGTTAGGGCCTTGAATGGAGAGGTCGCCAGGCCCATACGAACCGGTTTCATCAGTAAAACCGCCAGCCATAACAAGCGTCAGCTCGCTTCCTTCGTGGGTGTGGCGAGGCACCATTTGATTTGGTTCGATACGATAGATTTCGACCTCTGAGTCTGTTCCTAGGTCTAACGTCAGGCGTCGAACACCCTGGGTCAGTTGTGACCAGCCTGTCTCGACAACGGCGTCAACCGCATGTTCGAGAACCGGCTCAGGGAACATGGAGATATCACCGAGCTGATCAGCACACGCTGCGACAGCCGCCCTGTGCACGATTGGGCTTTGCTCAGCAGCATCAATTGCTTCAAAAACTGCCGCCAGAGCGTCGTCACTCAATTCAGCAGGCTCAGCCATTTCCAGCATATCACCCGCGATTAGTTCGCTGACCGCTACATCATTTGCAACATCTTCCTTCAAGGCTGCTTGCGTTTCCACAAGCAGAGAAAACGCTGCATCAAGGGAACCGGATGCATAGGCGCTGTAAAGCTCGCCGTAAGCAGTGTCCGTCGGTGTCATCATACTCGTCCGTGTCGTCTCTAATACATTTGCTGAAACAGGATATTGATCAGTTGTTCTGGAGATCAAGCCGAGATTCTGTTTTGACGACATTTGGTTTATACCTCGTGTAGGCGGTCTCTGAGCTTTCGAAACGCCAGCCTTATTCTTGATTTGACGGTTCCGAGAGGCAGACCGAAGCGCTCGGCGATCTCCGCATGGGGAAGACCGTCGTAAAAGGACGCCTTTAGCAGTCTCAACTGCTCTTCTGGCAACTGCCTGAGTTCAGCTCTCAACTTCGCTTGATCCTCGGACTTAAAAATCGCGGCTTCCGGGCAGATCTGCGCCGTGGGCTGTAATAAAGGCTCTTTTGGATCGAGCTGTGGCCGCCTCTCACGCCTCAACTGATCGATCTGCCGATTTCGCGCGATGCGAAAAATCCATGTAGAAACAGCCGCTTGGTTACGATCGTATTGCCCGGCCTTGGTCCAGACTGTCGCCATGATTTCCTGAGTCAGCTCTTCGGCCTGAATGTCATCGGCTCCGCGCTTGAGAAGAAACGACTTCACGCGCGGGGCAAAATGCTCGAAGACTATTCTGTAGTCCGAACGGCTCCGCTGGCGTGCTACGCGCTCCAGACAATCGGCAAATCCGTACTGACGACCGAGCCCCCCGGCTCGATGCTCCCGCCTTATAATCGGATCTTTCGACGGCTTACTCACGCTGTCTCCTTAGATGCCCGTCAATGTTCGCCAAAAAACGCGGCGTTAACATCGCGACAATCGTGATTTGGTCTTATTCTATTCATATCTCTTGTAGCCCATATCTGATATCAGAATCGTGCATATTCCGGTTGGAGACCATGAAACAACAGCTTCCAAACCTGCGGCCATTACTGGCTTTCACGCTGACTTTCTTCACCTTTTCCGGGGTTGCGACAGCTAACCCAACCGCTGTGGCAAAATTCAAAGACTGGACTGTTTTTACAGCCAGCGTGGACGGGCAGCGTATCTGTTATGCCGCAACAGAAGCGACCGACAGGGCTCCGGCATCCGCCAACCACGGTGACGTTTGGTTTTATGTGACGAATTGGGCATCTGGCCGTGTTCGGTCGCAACCCAGCCTGAAAGTCGGATATGAGCTTCGCGCGGATCTCGCGCCGTCAGCCAGGATCGGCCGAGCTGGATGGACCCTGTTTTCATCGGGAAACGAAGCATTTGCCGCCGATGAAGACGATCCTCAGCTCGTGCGCGCACTGAAGCGGGGATCAGAATTGCGCGTCGAGGCCGTTTCTGCACGTGACACGCAAGTCGCCTATCACTTCTCGCTCGCGGGGTCTTCGGCTGCTATCGACCGCGCAGCCGACAGTTGTCGCTGAACAGGAAAGCGCTCTCGCAAGGCCAACGCCCTTATGATAGAGGCCCGGTGTTATGAGAACCGAGCTTAACCTTTCCAGGGTGCCAACTGTTGGGCACGCGCCGCAAATCTCCCTTGCGGGGCTCTCAATCGAGAAGATTCGAGACGCCTTGGTCACGATGGGCTTACCGGATAATCAAGCCAAGATGCGGTCCAAGCAGATCCGCCGATGGGCTCACCATGGCGGGGTCACCGATTTTGGCACCATGACCAACATCGCCAAGGCCATGCGCGGTGAACTTGACGAGCAATTCACGCTGAACCGCCCGGAGATTGTTGAACACAAAGTCTCCACCGATGGCACGCAGAAGTGGCTTGTGCGCTTCGGCCCAAGCGCTGAGGGCGAAACGGTATTTATTCCAGATGTTGCGCGCTCCGGAGCACTATGCGTCTCGAGCCAAGTGGGCTGCACTCTCAATTGCACCTTCTGCCACACTGGAACGCAGCGCCTCGTGCGAAACCTTACCGCCCAGGAGATTGTTGCGCAGATCCTCATCGCGCGCGATGCACTCGGAGAGTGGCCTGCTGACATTGAGAATCGAAGCCTCTCGAACATCGTTTTCATGGGCATGGGTGAGCCTCTTTACAATATGGAGAATGTTGTTGAGGCTATTGATACGCTGGCGGATGGCGAAGGCATCGGAATAGGCTGTCGGCGGATCACTGTCTCAACATCCGGTATTGCGCCCAAGATCCCGGAGCTTGGCGAGCGAACCGGAGTGATGCTTGCGATTTCACTCCACACCGTGCGCGACGATCTTCGCGATGAGATCGTTCCGATCAATCGCAAATATGATCTCAAATGCCTTTTTGACGCCATTCGAGCCTATCCCGGCCTCAGCAATTCGCGACGGGTCACGTTTGAATACGTCATGCTGAAAGGTGTGAACGACAGTGTGGCCGAAGCGCGGGACCTCGTTCGCCTGCTTTCGGGCATTCCGGCGAAAATCAATCTGATCCCGTTCAACCCATGGCCCGGCACTCAATATGAGTGTTCTGACCGGGACACGATTGACGCCTTTGCAGCCGTGCTTCAGCGCGCCGGTTACGCTTCCCCTATCCGTAAGCCGCGGGGGCGCGATATCTTTGCGGCCTGCGGTCAGTTGCGATCGGAGAGCAAAAAGCCATCAGCCGCGGAGCGTCGCCGCGAGGCAAATTTCTCCTCCGCTACACCCGTTTGATCAAAAAACGGGCAGAAAGTGCCCAATTTGTGGCTTGAGCGCCACAATTGTCCCATCATGACACGTCAGAGGGCCGTCAATTTCTTGACGGTGACTGTCCATTTGGCTCAGCTAGGGCGGTAGTGTGTGCTGCAATCAGGGCGAAATCTCTAAGTTTCAACGTTGGGAATTATAATATGAAAACCTCCATCACTTTACGCGCACTCGCGCTGTCGAGCAGCGCGGCAATTGCATTAGCAAGTGCTGCGGCACCGGCATGGGCGCAAGACGACCCGGTGACTGTAAGCACCGTCTCGGATGATGATGACACCGCTGTTCAAGAGCGGATCATTGTTACTGGGTCGCGAATTGCTACAGATTCGGCCCTAACAGCTCCAAGTCCCGTGCAGACGGTCAATTCTGATCAAATAGTGACGTCGGGTCGTATCGACGTTGCAACGATCCTTCGAGATATTCCGGCCCTACAAGGATCAATCCCAGGTAGTTTCTCTTCGCAGACAATCGCCGATACTGAGGACTCAGACCTTGGCCTCAGCCTGCTCGATCTTCGAGATCTTGGCATCGAGCGGACACTTGTGCTGCAGGACGGTCGACGGCACGTGCCTGGAACGGGCGGACAAGCCGCTGTTGATATCAATACCATCCCAAGTTCTTTGATAGATCGTGTCGAGGTCCTGACAGGTGGTGCGTCGTCGATCTACGGTGCCGATGCGGTGTCGGGCGTCGTGAACTTTATCCTACGCGACGGGCGAGACTTTGACGGTCTTGAGTACAGACTACAAACAGGCATTTCAGAGGAAGGCGATGGCGAAGAAGTATTTGCCTCCATCGCCAACGGGTTTGAATTCGACAATAGCCGCGGTAGCGCTGTCTTCGCACTTGAGTTCCAACACCAAGCATCAATCGTTTCTGGTGACAGAGATTTCGCTGGACTTAGCCTATCAACTTTCACGGATAGCAGCGAGTTTATCAATGGTCAGCTGGGACTTGATCCCGCTTCGGAAAATGCGTTTTTCCCGAACTTCACGCTGCCAGTCTCCAGTGCCTTTGGACTGATCAACCTGGTCGATGCGAATACAAATACTGCATTTGGCTTTCCACAACCGTTTGCGAGTTCTGCGGACACGATCATCGACATTGCCGGAGGCGGGTTTATCCAAGGCATTGATTCCATTCCCACAGTTGCTGGCACAAATATTCCGGTTTTGCAGGTTTTCGATCCGGCCGTCGGCTTAAGAGCGTTTAATCCGGGTCTTGCCGTGGACGCTTTTGGAGCCATCGGCGGCGACGGTATTACGCAGGAAGCCGACAGTGAAATCCTTATACCTGAGCAAACGCGTTTCTCATTCAATGCGGGAACCGACTATGAGCTGCATGAGAACATAACGTTCTTCGCCGAAGGCAAATTCGCGTTCACGGAAGCTACCGAGCAATTGGGCATTCCGTTTAATGATGACATACCAATTGCCCTCGATAATCCATTTATTCCAGCAGCTTTGCAGTCCCAAATACAAGAGATTATCGATATCGGCGGATCGCCGGACCTAACTGTGTCGCGCGATGTTTTGGATGACGTGGTCTTTCCGATTGAAGACATTGAGAGGACGACAATTAGGGCGGCTGGTGGCTTTAGAGGTATTATTCCAGGCCTCGGTTTCGATTATGAGGCCTCATACACATGGGGCCGGACGGAAGTTGAATCCATCAACAGGAACGCCCGGATTGAGGACCGTTACTTTACGGCAATCGATGCAGTAGCCCTGACTGAGGCAAACTTCGTGGGCGACGACGGTATTTTTGGTACAGACGATGACGTTTTCTCGAATACAGGCGCGGCTCAGCTAAACGCCATTCGGGGTGGACAGGATATCGTAATCGGAGCGGATACCGCGCAAATCGGTGATATTGTTTGCCGGTCTGAGCTGGACGGAACAATACCGCCTTCTAACTTGGAAGGTTCGCCATTTTCCGTTGGAAATCCGCCTGTCGATCCCGACAACCCGGAAGAAGTTCGTCCCGTAACATTCCAACTTGGTGATGGTCAGTGTGCTCCACTGAACATTATCGGACTAAATGCGATCTCAGGCACGGTTGCAGGCGCTAATTTCGCGTTTCAAGATCTCACAGATTCAACAATCCTGACACAGCAACAGATCCTCATAACAGTCGCAGGCGACTCTTCGCAGTTCTTCGAACTACCCGCCGGCCCTGTTGGTTTCGCTGCTGGATTTGAATGGCGTGAAGACGCATCAAACTTCACGCCGGACGGCTTCCGAAGGATTGAGGATGTCGTTGCGAACTCTGCAATTGTAAATCCATCACCCATCACGACCGACGAGTTCCCAGATACCATCGACGTTATTGAGGGCTTCTTCGAGCTTCAAGTTCCGTTGCTTAGGGACTTGCCCTTCGCGGAGCTTCTAGAAGTAAGCGGCTCAGCCCGGTTCTCGAACTATAATACGATCGGTAATACGACGGCTTGGTCAATTAATGGTCGGTATTCGCCACACGACTGGATTACCTTCCGAGGGACTTACAATGAGGCTGTTCGTGCACCAAATATTGGCGAACTCTTCGGACCCGTAGTGGCCGCTACTATTGGCGTCGGTGCGGACCCTTGCGACGATGACAACATTCAGAATGGCAGTGTGTTCCGCGAACAAAACTGTCTGGCGTTTGTTGATGCCGGGTTTAATTCAGCAGACTTCCTGACGGCGTTTGTTTTCGGTACATCTGGCGGCAACCCTAACCTTCTCGAGGAAGATGCCGAGACCTTTACCGTCGGCGGTGTTTTCCAGCCAGGCTCCTTCCTGGAGGGTTTCACCTTTATCGCGGATTACTATGATATAGAGATCACAAACGCTATTGATACGCTGACCGGTCAAGAGATCGCTGAAGCTTGCGTCGATTTACCTTCGATCGATAATCAATTCTGCGCTAATGTTTTCCGTAACCCGGCAAATGGCGGAGCAATCTCCGGGTTTTCAGCTGGACAGATCAACCTCGCCTCACTGGCAGTGCGAGGCGTGGACTGGAGTGCCGCGTATGATTTCGAGGTGCCGAATGTGCGTGGTTGGGATCTAGGATCCCTGCGCCTTTCGGCCGTTGGAACACGCTTCCTGGAAGATACTGTGGATGGAGATCCGACCAGTGCGGAGGTCATCGGGGCCATCACTGATCCCCTACAACAAGAACTGTCTCAAACAAGTTTGGACATTTCTAACGACGAACTTGGTGAATTCAGCCGTCCCGAGTGGATTGCGACGCTGGGCATTAACTGGGATCTCGGCAAGCTGTCTCTGAACTGGCAGGGACGATTCGAGAGCTCGCAAAACTCGATTAATATTGTGAATGAAGACCTTGTGGACGTCGCAATCGTCGATGGTGCCGTTGTTGTATCACCGAATGTCGGCTTCGTAGATCCGTCGCAGGAAGAAACCGGTGTTGGTTTTGCCCAGGACATCAGCTTCAATTATGACTGGAAAGAGAAGCTGGGTTTCTTCGGCGGTGTGAACAATCTCACCGATGAAGATCCGTTCCTGGGATCACTTACACGGAATGTCAGCCCTCGCGGACGATTCTTCTTCGTAGGTGTTCGCGGAACTTTCTAAGCTGCAAACATAGCAAGTCTACTCAGCAAGGCCGGTGCATACGCGCCGGCCTTGTTTTTTGTGTCGGGGTTCACCGCCAGCGAGAGTCTGCTGGGCAAGGCTTTGTCGCCCGCTATATCTAAGCGTGTGGCGATCTCGGCGGGGTACCGACATAATGTTCCGTAGAATGCGGATTCTTTTGGCAACCATTCTTTGTGGGTTGGTGTCCGGAGCACTCAGCTCGGCGGTCAGCGAAGCTGCGCGCTCTGCAAGCCCTGCCTCTGCAGCGGGGCTACCCTCTATCCCCATCTCGAAGTGCATCAATATTGGCGGAGCCCTTGAAGCCCCGAGAGAGGGCGAATGGGGTTACACGATCCGCAAACAGGACTTTCACCGCATTGCGCAAGCCGGGTTCGATACAATCCGTCTTCCTGTGGCGTGGTCCTATCACTCCTCCCCTCGCCCTCCGTATAGGATCAATCAGCGCTTTCAGGCGCGGGTCGATGAAGTCATTCTCGCAGCTCTCGATGAGGGGCTGAATGTCATCCTGGATATCCATCACTTCTATCAACTGATGAATGATCCGGAGGAACACGCGGACTGGCTCGATTCCCTGTGGGTTCAAATCTCGGAGCATTATCAGGGCTGGCCGGATGGGCTCATATTTGAGTTCCTCAACGAACCCTTTGGCAATATGGATACCGATCGGGTTGACGCCATGAACCGGCGCCTCCTGCCGCTCGTCCGTGAGCGTCACCCCGACCGCTGGATAATCATGAGCGGCTCTGGATGGGGGCATCTGGACGGCTTGCTTGAGGCCGACATTCCGTATGATCCGAAAGCGATCGCAACTTTCCATTTCTACGAGCCGTTTAACTTTACTCATCAAGGCGCGACGTTTGCGCCGCACGTCCCAACAGGTCGCAAATGGGGTAGTGCCGAAGACCGCGAACAACTTCGCTCGATGATGGCCGATGCCGTCGCCTGGCGGGAAGAAAACAAGATGCCCCTCTTTCTTGGAGAATTTGGTCCTTATGAAGGAATCGATCTCGAAGCGCGGGCGCAATGGACGCGCGCTGTCCGCCGGGAAGCGGAGCGGCAAGATCTGCCCTGGTGTTACTTTGATTGGGCCACCTCTTTTCGTGTGTACGATACATCACGGGAGCGTTGGTTGATGTCCATGCGGCACGCTCTGATAGAGTAAGCCAAATTTGGTTAGTGGGTTCCACTGCGTCATGCTTGACAGGATCAGGCGTAACCGCGCTCTCTAAGTTTGAGAAAAGAAATGGAGCCGGCGAGGATCATGACAGACCTTTCAGACAAAATTGCAGTCATCACAGGAGCGGCAAGCGGCATAGGGTTGTCGAGCGTGGAGACGTTCGTCGACGCTGGCGCGCAAGTAGTGGCGGCCGACATCCAGGAAGACACAGGTAAAGCGCTAGAAGATAGATTTGGAACGGACAGAGTCCGCTTCATTCGCTGCGACGTGACAAAGGTGGACGATCTTGAAGCCACCATGCAGCTGGCAGTGGATGCATTTGGTGGCCTGGATGTCCTCTTCAACAATGCAGGGAGCGGCGGCACAGTTGCGGGCGTCGAAGAGCTGGATATTGAGGGCTATGACCAAACGATGGATCTTCTGCTGAAGTCCGTTTTCGTTGGGACCAAGTTTGCCATTCCTCACATGAAGGCGCGCGGCGGAGGTTCTGTCATCAATACGGCATCGGTTGCATCGCTAAGCGCCGGGTACGGCCCAATAGTCTATTCCGTTGCCAAGAAAGGTGTCGCCTATTTCTCACGGCTCGCCGCGGCTGAGCTTGGCAAACACCACATTCGGGTGAACGCGGTTCTTCCGGGTTTCATCGCGACGTCAATATTCGGCGCGTCTCTTGGTATGTCGCAGGAGGCGGCTTTGCAGATGTCGGAAATGCTCTCTCAGAAAGGCGGCGGCATGCAGCCGCTTGGGCGCGTCGGCCGCGGCGGTGACATTGCGGAGATGGTTGCCTTTCTTGCGTCGGACAAAGCAAGCTTCATTACGGGCGGCGAGTTTCTTGTCGATGGCGGCATCACCGTCGGTCCCGTGCATAGCTGGAACGAGAATGCGTCGACGCCAATTCTAGATGCGATGGGGATCACACCCGAGCAGGCCGAGCAAATGCGCGCGGCCCTTACGGCTGGAAGCAATAATAGCTAGCTAGTTATGCCGGAACGCGTGCTGGTTCCGAGGGCAACGTTGTTCTACTCGTGCAGAATGACCGGCATCCAAGTGTACCCCTTGACGAAGGGTGATGGCGTCAGTTCCGGTTCCGCCATCACTTCGATATGTGAGTACCGCTCTAAAAGCTGCTCCCAAAGGATGCGCAATTGAAGCTCAGCCAGGCGATTGCCGACGCAACGATGAATGCCGAAGCCGAATGAAATATGGCTGCGAACGTTAGGGCGTTCGATCCAGAAATCGTTCGGTCTTTCAAAGTGGCGTTCGTCACGATTTCCGGACACGTACCACATCGCGACCTGATCCCCAGCCTTGATCGTCTTCCCGTGCATCTCGACATCTTCGAGCGCGGTTCGACGCATGTGTGCGAGAGGTGTCTGCCAACGAATAGTTTCTGACACCATGTTGGGCACGAGATCGGGGTTTTGTTTCAGGATCTCGAACTGTTCAGGGAACTTGTTCAGCGCGTAGACGGAGCCGGTCATAGAGTTCCGCGTCGTGTCGTTGCCGCCAACGATCAGCAGTATGACGTTACCAAGCAACTCCATTGGGACCATGTCCCGTGTCTTCTCGCCGAGCGCCAACAGCGTCATCAGATCATTTTCGCGAGGGTTTTTCTTTCGGTCCTCGAAAATCTGCATGAAAGTAGCGAGGCACTCCAACATCTCCGTGCGCCACTGCTCTTCCCCGCCAGGGCAAATGTCGGGGTTGTTCATGTTGGTCACGACATCCGACCAGCGGGTCAAACGACGACGCTCCTCGAAGGGGAAGTCGAACAGGGTCGCCAGCATCATCGTTGTCAGCTCGATCGAGACGAGATCGACCCAGTCAATTGGCTCGCCGACAGGCAGGCTATCGAGAATCGTCTTTGTCCGCTCACGGATGAGTGGGTCAAACTTCTTTAGGTTTGGCGGTGCGACAGCGGGCTGCACCGTTTTTCTCTGTTCACTGTGGCGAGGCTCGTCCATGGCGATGAACATCGGCATCTCAAAGTCAGCAGGTGGTTCGCCGAGAGTGATGCCTCCATGGCTCCAGTCAGAGGAGAATCGGATATGGTCTGTATCGACGGCCATAATGTCGTCGTACCGCGTGATCGACCAGAAGGGTCCAACAAAACTGTCTTCGGTAAAGTGGACAGGATCTTCGTTTCGGAGGCGCTCGAAACGATCCCAGTATTTGTTCTGTCTCCACAGCTCACCGTCTGCGAGCTGGAAGTCTTTCAGGTCGACCTCAGAGGCGGGTGGTGCCTCCTCTCCATAGTGGAGATTGCCCTCAAAGAGGGGTTCGCGAGGCGTTACCTTTGGACGCTCCAGAGCCGGATGTACAATTCTCGCTGTATCAGCCATTTGTGTCTCCTCCTGTCAGGCTCTTCGACCCGTTAGATAACGTGCTAACACAAAATGGTTTCGAAAACCATGACGCAGGCGTCATTTTTTTGACGGCGATCAAGCAGTGTCCGGATATCGCTCCAGGCGCGCCCGGCTCAAAGCGCCCCTG
Organism: Pseudomonadota bacterium; assembly: GCA_039033955.1. Classification (GTDB taxonomy): domain Bacteria; phylum Pseudomonadota; class Alphaproteobacteria; order Caulobacterales; family Hyphomonadaceae; genus CALLCD01. The sequence continues at coordinate 228,106 of JBCCBQ010000002.1, read as the reverse complement.
AGCGCATTTGCAAAGCTCGACCTCTCTTCAGGTGTGAGAAAACGACCGATCACAAAAACTCTGGCCCCATGCTCGATGCGGAGCCAACTCAGATGCGTTGCCGGTTCGTCCAACTCTACCCTCACAAATGCGGTCGGTAGTTTGGCGGATTTGTCGGGCTTACCTCTTTGAGTGTGGTGCAGATGGACATGCTCTCCATCGACCCGAACGCGCGTTTCTTGCTCCTGTGCTCGAAAGCTCAATCTGAAAGCAAACCAGATGGCGAGGGCATCGAGTCCGAAAAACCCGAACACAGGCCATGCGCCCATCGTGAGGTACAGAATACCAGCCGCAAAACTAAAGATCGCCACCAGACCCATAACAATAGTGAACGCCCGAGGGCTTAGAGACGCGTTGGGCGTCAAAACAGCATCCATATAAATCGGGCGGTGCTCTTCAGGCATACAATGTTTATAGCGCGGCGGAGCGGCGCTGCTACCAATCTGATTGCGACCTTGCGTCCCGGGTGAAGTGCGCCACATAACCGGACCATGACTAACCCTTCGACCTCTCAAAAACCTCGAAAGAAAAAGAAACGCCGTCGCCCGGTGTTCAATGAGGAAAAAGCATCAGCACTCTACAGTGTATTGTCCGCCGAAAGGCCCAATCCGCGGACCGAACTCAATTTCAAGAATCCATATACGCTCGTTGTCGCCGTCGCGTTGTCGGCTCAGGCCACAGACAAAGGCGTGAACAAAGCCACGAAGGGCCTCTTCGAATTGGCCGACACACCCGAAAAAATGCTCGCACTCGGATTGAAGGGTGTTGAGGATCATGTCCGCACAATCGGACTTTGGCGGAACAAAGCTAAGAACGTTATTGCTCTTTCAAAAATGATTGTTGAGGAATTTGATGGCGAAGTTCCCCAGACACGCGAAGAGCTGGTTCGCCTTCCGGGTGTTGGACGCAAAACCGCAAACGTTGTTCTGAACGAAGCTTTCGGGCAGCCAACTATTGCCGTCGATACACACATTTTTCGCGTCTCGAACCGAACGGGCCTTGCGCCCGGAAAGACACCCGATGAGGTTGAGCTACAACTGGAGCGCGCAACTCCGGAGAAATATAAGCTAAGTGCTCATCATTGGCTTATTTTGCACGGTCGATATGTGTGCGTGGCGCGCAAACCAAAGTGCTGGGTCTGTGGTATTTCGGACCTATGTCAGTTTAAAATAAAGACGCCAGAACCAACCTGACGACTTCATACACGATAAAAATCATTACATTTCATAGCACTACGCATCCGTCGCTACCTTTTTAATCACAAGCCTGTCATTATCAAAAACATGTCAATTGCATTTGAGGTTTCGATTCGTTGTGGTTATACACATTCACCTTCAAATTTGGGTCGCAGCCGATGAGAAATATGGCAAGTGGGGAGCGGCACAAGGATATGCGCGCTGGCTCAAAGAGGGGTAGAGTATGCTAGATCGAACGCCCACGCGAAGCGGTCTCAAACTTAGGCTCGGTAACTTTTCGACAATCATAGAAGCCCTGGACTACGCCGCCACTGGCGCGTCCGGCATTAACTTCTATACCGCTACAGGCGAGGTAAGTGCCTCGCTGCCCTATCGCGTACTGCGTGAGGAAGCGATAGAGCTGGCAGCCAGTTTGTCGTCCTTTGCCCCACGCAATGCCCTCATCGGATTGCTTGCCGAATCGTCACCAGACTTCGTTCGCATGTTCTTCGCATGCCAATACGCTGGTCTAGTTCCTGTACCTATGCCCATGCCAACGGCGATGGGCGGTCGGGGAAGCTATGCACATCAGCTTAGACAGATGGCGGGCACGGCTGAGATTCATTCGATGTTCGCGCCAGAAAAGCTTCTGGACATGGTTGGTGAGGCGATGGAGCCAATTGGCGTTCCGCTTTTCAGCATGGCGCAACCGGAGCTAAATGTTGCCAATGGCGAGCTGCGCCCGCACGGACCAGATGACCTGTGCTACATCCAGTATAGCTCAGGCAGTACAAACGATCCCAAAGGCGTCATCGGAACCCAGGCAACTGTCACGGCCAATTGCGAGGCGATCATACGGCATGGCCTTGAGGTCCGTGACGGCGATCGAGCGGTGTCCTGGCTTCCGCTATACCACGATATGGGCCTTATCGGATTTCTGATCGCGCCACTCATGTCGCAAATTTCGCTCGATCTGATGGAACCGTCATCGTTTGCGCGACGGCCGATCACCTGGCTCGATATCATATCGAAGAACAGAGGTACGCTCAGCTACAGTCCAAGCTTTGGGTTTGAACTGTGCGTCCGTCGGTGGCGTGATGATCGCCAATTGGATCTATCGAGCTGGCGCGCTGCCGGCATAGGCGGCGACATGGTTCGGGGTGATGCGCTCGACGCTTTCGCATCGACTTTCAAAGACCATGGCTTCTCGGACAAGTCATTCGTGCCGAGCTACGGTATGGCCGAAGCCACGCTAGCGATTTCTTTTGCCCCGCTTGGTCAGGGCGCGCGACCTGATTGCCTGGATAATGATCGTCTTCGACGCTCAGGTGATGCTATTCCGGCGTCCGACATTACCCATGTCAGCGCGCGACGGACTTTCATGCTGTGCGGCAAAGTGCTGCCGGGGCATGACCTTGAGGTTCGCGACGATGATGATCGCGCTCTTGGTGACAGAAAGGTGGGACGCATCTGTGTTCGAGGCCCATCCGTCACGCCGGGATACTACCGAAATGAGGAAGCGACGCGGAATGCGTTCACTCAAGACGGATGGCTTGATACTGGTGATCTAGGCTATTGGCTGGACGACCAGATCGTCATTACCGGGCGGTCCAAAGATCTTATTCTTTCGCACGGTCGCAATATCTGGCCGCAGGATCTGGAATGGGCTGTTGAAGGCGCAGTGGCAGGCAGGATCGGGCGTACAGCCGCTTTTCCGGTCACCCGCGAAGACGGAACCGATGAGATCGTAATACTCGTTGAATGCCGGTCGCGAAATCCTGAAAACCTCGCCCGCCTGCACACCGAAGCCATGGCCGCGGCCAAGACAGCGGCCAATACAACCGTCCATGTCGGCCTTGTTCCCCTCTCCAGCCTTATCGTTACATCGTCGGGCAAAATTAGCCGGGCACGGGCACGTCAGAAATATGTTGGCGGCGGCTTTGAAAACCTCAATCTGATGATCTTCAATCCGGGATCGGATACTCGCAAAGCAAGCGGAAGCGTCGCCGACGCGAGATGACTTCTCCCAACAAGACGATAGCTGTGACCGGTGGAACTGGCTTCATCGGCGCGTCACTACTTTCTCAGCTTCGCGATGAGCCGCTCCAGATTCGGGCGCTGACCCGACGCGATCAGGCGGATCGTTCGGTGGAGTGGATCAAGGGTGAGCTCGATAATGACGGCGCCCTGAAGACGCTTGTCGCAAACGCTGATATTGTCATTCACATTGCTGGACTGACGAAAGCGCCTAATCGGAAAACTCTTTTTAGTGCAAATGCGGAAGCGGCTGGACGACTTGCCCGTCACGCCGCTGCTGCGGGCGTCACGCGCTTTGTGCTCGTATCATCCCTAGCCGCACGAGAGCCCCGTCTCTCCCCTTATGCGGCTTCGAAACGCGGCGGGGAGGACGCTGTTCGCGCGCAGAAGGGGGATATGGAGGTTGTTATTGTGCGCCCGCCAGCGATCATCGGACCGGGAGATGATGCAACGGCACAACTGCTGGACGCGATGAAACGCGGATGGTTGCCGGTGCCCGGCGGGGCGACGCGCAAGGAGACACGATTGTCATTTATGTATGTCGATGACATCGCTCGTTTCATCCTTCGACAAGTCGACGAACCCTATACAAGACACCCTCTTGAGCCAGTGTCCGAGATCGACGGTATCAGCTGGCAGATGCTTGCCACCACTGCCTCGGCAATCTTGTCAAAACCGGTGAGACAGCTACCTGTGTCACCGGTTATCCTCTTTCCAGCTGCCTTTTTGACCGAAGCAGTCTGCGCTCTGTTTGGCAAATCTACCTTTTTCAATACTGGCAAGGTGCGCGAAATGCTGCATAGTGACTGGACAGGAAGCAATGTGATGGACGGTGCGCGCCCATTTAAGGACAGCCTGGCGCTCGCCTTCGGACAGGACATAGCAAATGACGAAGCCTAAACTGAACGGCCATACAGCCGGCCTTGTCTCAACTGACACGGACGATCTCATCTTCCAGAAAGTCTGCGGCTTGCTTGCCCCTTACAATCGGAACGAGCTTGCGCTCACCCGATCAACGATCATCATGTCAGATCTGGAGATCGACTCGGTTTCAGTGTTCGACCTCATCATGGAAGTCGAAGACACTTATGATATTACATTTCCTATGGAAACTGTAAGCTCAATGCGGTCTATTGGCGATCTTGTAGATACTATCAGAGCCCTAAAGGCTGCCTAAGGAATACGCGCGATGAGCATCTTCTCCAAATATGACAAGTATTTAGAGCGGCTCTCCCAGGCAAGCGCGATCGGCCGGATCCCTGTCGGACTTGAGTTCGACGATATTCTCTCTCCCACACGCGGCATTGTGGAAGGCAAGGAGGTTATCCTTGTCGGTACGAACAATTATCTTGGACTCAGCTATGACGAGTCCTGCATGGCTGCGGCCAAAGCAGCCGTCGACAAGCACGGCACCGGCACCACGGGGTCTCGGCAAGCCAACGGAAACTATGCGGAACACGTAAGGCTAGAACAGTCGATCAGCGACTTTCTCGGCATGGCGTCCACGATCGTCTTCTCAACCGGTTATCAAACCAACCTAGCGGCCATCTCCGCACTGGCTGGCACCGATGATCAGATCTTTATCGACGCCGACAGTCACGCTTGCATCTATGACGCCTGCAAACTGTCTGATGCGTCAACCATTCGCTTCCGGCACAATAATCCGGAAGATCTCGACAAGCGCCTCGAACGCACACCAAAGCCGGATGGCGACCGGCTCGTTGTTGTTGAGGGCATGTACTCCATGTTTGGCGATCTCGCACCGCTCGACGAGTTTACAGAAGTCGCCCACAAGCATGGCGCTCTCATCTATGTTGACGAGGCCCACTCTTTCGGAAGCTTCGGACCGACAGGAAGAGGCCTCGCCGAAGAACAAGGCGTGCTCGATAAAATCGATTTTTATTCTGCGACCTTTTCAAAGAGCCTTGCGGCGATCGGCGGGTTCTGTTCTTCGAAGCATCCCCAATTCGAACTCCTGCGCGCGGCGAGGCCTTACCGCTTCACAGCATCCCCTTCTCCCTCCAGAATCTGGAGCGCGCAGGCAGCACTGGACCGGATTATCGAGGAAGGCGGCAAGCTTCACGAGAACCTATGGGCGCGCAGCCGCCAGCTACACTCTGGCTTGAAGGAAATGGGTTTTGAGATTGCTGCCGACGCTAGCCCCGTAATCGCAGTCCTCCGGCCCGATGAGGCCACAGCCGTGCGCGAGTGGAACACACTTCTCGACAGAGGCGTCTACGTAAACTTCTCGGGGCCACCCGCCACGCCGGCTGGCATCAGCCTGCTCCGCATCTCCCTCTCCGCCGCCCATACGGAAGAAGAGATAGATGAAGTTCTATCCGTATTCCGCTCAATAGCGGCAGATAATGCGGCGGTGCCAGCGGAATAAACCGACCGGCACGCGCCGATCAAATTATAATTGTTAGTCTTGATGCGCCGAATGATCCACGGCATCTGCGCCGTCGGCTGGGGTTTCGACAAACACCTCCACCTCAATGTCGCCTGCCTTTTCAAAGGTAAGCGTCACAGGGAAGCGCATCCCTTCCGAGAGCGGAGCCACCAGATCGAACAGCATGATGTGATGACCGCCCGGCGCGACCGGCACCTCCTCGCCTGCTGGAATTGAGATTCCTTTGGCTAGAGGCCGCATGCGGAGCACACCCTCATCGTTTAGCGTCGTATGAATTTCAGCGGAGCCAGCGATCCCTTCCGGGACATTGGCACTCAAAAGCCGATCATCCGCGTCTCCGGTATTGTCCAGATGGAAGAAGACGGCTGCCGGTTGCCGGGTTGTCACCGTCGGCCGGGCCCAAGGGTGATCGATCTTGATTTCCTCAGCAGCGAACTCGTGGGCCGCAACTCCTAAAGGGAGTGCGGCCATGAGTGCAGCTGAGATCACATATCTCAGCATGGTTTTGAACCTCTCATTCTGGCAGGCATTCTAAAATGCCTTTTGCCAACCCAGGGTGAACATATAGTCGGTTTCCAGCTGAGGTCCGTTCAAATCTCTGACAAGTGGGAAGCCGAATTCGAAGGCGAGCCTGTGCCCACGGACAACTCCTGTCTGCCCAAGCAAGTTGACGCCGAACAGGGCCTCCAGAGTTTCGCCGCCCTGAAAGTCGGGATTGGCCGTCTGAACGGGTGCCACGATCTGGGGATCAAAGCCATCCACCCTGCCGACGGTCCGCCCGAGCAAGCGGCCTGACAGCGAAACCCATGGACGCGGCTCATACGCCACCCAAGTTGTGAGCTCGCCGATATTGCCCCTCGAATAGTCGGAGCTGTTGTCGCCGATGCGGAAGGTCCCCATGATCTGACCACCGATACTGATGTCGCCAAACCGGTCGCGCGCGGTCAGGCCCGGCTTCAGGTCAAACGTGCCGGAACCGATCTGCATGGGATATGGCAGGCGCAGTGTTGGCGTGGTTCCCATCGGCGTCAGAACGTCGTCTTCCTGACCGATCTTTCCAGTTGGAATCGACACGGCAAAGTTCAGATTGATCTGACGATGCGCTTTCTTGCCGTTATCCAGCCCGTAAATCGCGCCGATGATCGTATCGCCGATTCCATCGCTGACGGTCGTAAAGTTACCGAGCTCCGTTGTGCCCATAGGCCCCATGAAAGTGATGTGGTCCATCTCGTTGCGGACATAGGATGTCATGCCCATCAGGGTCAGTCGGTCCGTGACACCGTACATGCCGCCAAACATATGCATTTCCATGGTCATGTTGGTCGGCACGACCCGCAAGGTGGGTGGTTGGTCCGGCGTTCCGAAGAACACATTCGGAACTGTCGTCACGATCTCTTCCGGCGTGACGGAGTTGGTACCGATGCGAGAGCCATCCATCTCCATCCGCATATAGCGGTAGGACAGCATCACCTCCCCTTTTTCGTGGCGGTGGTCGGCCATCACCCCGATGGGCGCGTGGTCCGAAGCGGTGCTTCCGTCGGCCACAGCCGGCAGAGCGACGAGTGTCGCGGCGATTGCCGCGCAAATTGAAGTGCGTTTCATTGATTTTCTCACTTGAAGTCAAAGACGGTCCGCGCCCCCTCGGCGCAGATGAGTAGGATTGATTTCAAGTGAGAAAGGGCGGGCCGTTTGGCGGAGCTCCGGGCCAAAGCGGGCCGCCGGGATGGATAGGCTCACCCTGCCTCTGCAGCAGAACACCTATCGGCAGGTATTTAGCGCCACCCAAATTTTTCGAACCAGTCGGCATTGCATCGGATGCGTGTGTGCAGTCATCGCAGCAATGCGGTTTCGTGTCTTCGGGAGGTTCAGTGTTGCCGAGTGTCATCTCGACCGTGCGGTGACCGCCCTGTCCGCAAATCAGAACGGAGACGGTTTCGCCTTCCGAAAAGGCAATATGCGCCTGCGCGCCATGGCCCAAATAACCAAGTAACGCTGCCAGCATGGCTATATGCCGAAGGGTGAAACTCACGCGCGATAACATCGTAATCACACTAATGTGAGACCGGGGCGCGATCTACCACAATCTTGTCGCAGCCTAGCGAAAGGCCCCGCGGCGCCAGAGACGCCAGGCGAGCACGGGGGCCCACAACAAGGGATGCCGACGCTGATGGTCTGTGACGGGTATCGTCACGCCAGAATGGCTCTTAAGTTTATGCAGGACGTAATCGAGCCCGCCGTCGAAGGTGAAACCGGCCTTCAATACACGAAGCGCCGTGGCGGGCTTACCGATCCATCTTCGGAGCGCCCAGCTGATTTGTGTCAGCGAACGGGCTCCAGGTCTTGCGGGGCCAAGATCGATGCGTCCTTCAGCGTCAACTGCTCCCACCGCTGCGATACCGAGTGCATCATAGCGATCGCCGAACCGGTCTACGATCTCCGCCGCCCGTTCAAGCGGCCGCTCTGCCCGTAGCTCTGTACGATAGCTTTCGGCGAGCGCGCGTGACCAAAACTCTCGCGGTGTCACCTCGCCATCCATCAGGGGACTTGACTCATCTGCAAAGTGGATGACCGCTGAGGTGAGCGCATCGATCAATGCGCCCCGCACATCCTCATTCACACAGGACATAATCAAGCATGGCTGAGAAAACCTGCCCCAGATCATCGGCTCCCTTGCGCCGCCGCTGGCCCGCCGCACAAAGGCATTCACCGACATGATCGAGTATTTCGATGACATGAACTGGCCAGTCGTATCGGTCGCTTCAAGATAATGAACACTTGGCGGCAGGATCAGGCTTGCCATCGCCTTGATGCCGAACCCTTTGTGTACGGAGCGATAACGATCAACCAGGACATAGTAGTCGAGCATCTTTTCCGGATTGTCTGCCTCTCTCAAGCCAGACCCATAGAAGATAAATCCCTTCACACACGATCCGTGATGTTTACGGATGGCGTCAGCCATTTCGACGGCCCGCTTGGGGGGCGTGGCTGACTGCTCGGCTTCAATGATCTTTCGAACCGCCGCAAATCTGTCTTGTGCCATTGCAGACATCATCGCAGGAACACCAGGGGCTGCGTCGTTGCAATGCGGATCTTGCCAGATGGGGGTGCAGACAGGAATTCGCCATCAAGAACGACGTCACCTGAATATTTCAACAGCGCCTCATCGATGTTGAAGCTTTCCATGCCGCGGCGGCGCATGGCCCTTTCCGGTCCACCAGCGAGGATACCGAAAAGGGCGCGTATAAGGCCATTGGCGGGCCAGGTCGCGTGGGTGAACCTTAGGGGCGCGCCCTTCTCCTTACCCCAAAAGGGGTCGAGGCCGAGATTGAGTTGAGGCAACGTGGTCGCAAGCGTGAACAGGTGCGATCCCGCCGCGTGGAATGCGTTGGATTCGCATGTAAGATCAGTCGGTCGCATTACCTCGTTTCCATCAGGTCCCCTAGGTCCGAAGACCAGCCGGGCGAGCGTAAGGCCAACAGCGAACGAACCTTCTGCCCCCCGCGAATGCAATTCCCGGCGACAGTATCGAATTCCGTGCGGAACGGCACCCGTAGACAGGAAGAATCCATAAAGCGGCTGTCCGTCTTTTGACAGGCTCACCTCAAGCAACGGCATGTGGGTTGTGTGCCTCTCGGCTTCTCCTGCACGGAGCGCTGACATGATCGCCCTTATGCCACCCTTCCCGGCGCGGTGCAGCCCCATGGCCTTTGCCGCCGTATTGGTCATCCCTCCCGGCAGTAGTGCGATTGGCGTGTCTACAGGCAGGTCGGAACGCCCAGACAGGAGCTCGGTGAGAACGGCCATTGCCGTGCCGTCGCCGCCTTCAACGAAAATCCCGTCGATATCCGCCTCAGCAAACTCAGCCATCACCTTTGGAAGCGCGTCGAAAACATCAAGTGAGTGGAACAGCGTGTCAGACTCACGCTCCGCGACCACCGCCAAGTGGGATCCGCGCTGGGACACCGAATGACTGAGCGGGTTCGAGATCAGACCGAACCGGCTTGTCATCCAAGCTCCTCCTGACGAACCCATAGGTAGAGCCCCGACCCAGCGAGCAATATGGAAAAGAACAGTGCGGACGGAATTACGGGCAAAGCGCCGGCTGATCCCATCGTTTTCGCAATCCCATCGACGATCATGAATAGAAAGGTGATTCCCACACCGATAATCAATCCCCCGGTACCGGAGTCGCGACGGCCAAGACGCTGCATGATCGGAGCGGAAATGATGAGAAGCGCTAGGGCGGAAAAAGGTAGGCTGATACGGGCAAGATGCCAAACCTGATAGGCAGCCGACGGACGGCTGCCGGATCCCCTCAACGCTGCAAGTTCACGGAGGTCCTTCATAGATAGGTCGCGAGGCTCCGCAGCCAGCTTGTCGATTACCACGGGGGTCTGCTCGGTATCCCATTGTGGTAGCGGGTTTTGGACCGGTCCCGCTCCCTCCACGAGAAGTGCCTCGGTCCCCTCAAGGGACCAGTAATCTCCCTGAAACTCCGCGCGGTCAGCCCAGGTAACACCTTCTACATGGCCATCATCATCTCTTTGGAAAAAGGTGAGTCCCGTCAAAGCATCGAGCCCGTCCCGGCCTTCGATGGCGACGAACAATCCCTTGTCGTTCAACCAAAGTTTGTCGCCGTCTTCGAAAATCTGTCCCCCGTATTCTCCGATCCCGATGTCGTTCAGCGCCTGAACCGAGGGCGGTACACCGCGATCGATAATGAACATGGCGAGTATAGCCACGCCAATGACGGCAGGTGCCAAAGCTCGAATTTGAGCAATTACGGAGAGGCCCATACTCTGCAGGGCTACGAGTTCGTTACGGCGAATGAGGGACACATAAGTGAGGAGTAGCGCCAGCGCCAAAGTGAACAGGAACACCTGATCGAAGATGATCGGTATGCGGAGTTGCAAATATCTAAGCGCGCCGCCTTCCATGCCGCTGGAGGAGATCTCCGAAGCGTTCGCCAGGGAATCGAGCAGACCTGTCAGAACAACCATGCCGAAAGCGGTTACCGCCCACCGAGCGATGAATATCCGGCTGACATATATGCCTAGACGCCACATCGCTTAAGACGCCTTTGCCGATAGAACCGACCGTGCGCGATTGCTGATCCAGGACACAGCCTGGCGGACGCTCTTTTCCAGATCAAATGACAGCAACATTAGTGGCGGTGTCGCAACCAGAAGAGCACTACGCAGAAATAGGACTAAGCCGATCAAGGCAACGGCCCCAACAACTGGCCAGGTACCGAGCCACGGTGTGATCTGACCGTTGGCCGCGAGGGTCTGCCCAGTTTCGAGCGACTTCTGCGCGATCAACAGAAAAACCAAACCAACTGCAATCCCGGTCGATTGAAAAGATCGACCATAACCGAGGCCCATGGGTAGTGCGATCAGCGGCAGAAAGATCAACAGGATCGACCGACCGAGTTGAGCATGGGCAGCCGAGGACGCCACATATGGCTCAACGATACCCTCGCCCCGGCCTCGCGCCTCCTGAATAAGCTCGGGCAATGTCAATTCGCGCTCATCGTCTCCGCGCGCGCGAAATGACAGGACATCGCCTTCCACGTTCCAGTCTGACCGATCAAAATCCAGACGTTCGACCACGCGACGCCCCGGCGAAAAGGTAATGGCCTGACCATTGTTAAGCGTTATGCGCGTTTCGTCCTCGAGGACCCCACGTCCGATCCGCCCTGACGGTGCAGTGGTCAACCGCGCGTTCTCCTCCTCGCGCGCCTCTTCTAGAATGAAAACCTCGCCCAATTGGTCGCCGCCCGAGCGATCTTCTGTCCAGAATACGCGCTGGCCGATCTGCGCAAACTTTCCCTCCTGGAATGCTGCTTCGAATGAAGACTGCTGAACCCTGTGTTCCGTCGCCCTGAAGTCGTAACGGCCCAACGGATTCAAGAAGCCCATAACGAGGAAACTGATCAAGGCGAGGCTGCCAGCTATTATCAAGAAGGGCCGTGCGACCTGAAACAGCGACACGCCGGCCGCCAATGAGGCTGAAAGTTCGCCGGTGCGGCTGACACGATCCACCGTAATCAACACACCGAGAAACAGGGCAACGGGTATGGCGAGGCTTAGATAATAGGGGATCAACGCCAGCAGCATACGCGCGGCGGCCCCCATCGTATCAGAGGTGTTTGAAACGAGCTCAAATATGCGCAGCAAGCGTTCCAGGAGCAGCACGGCGAGGGCCAGCGCCGTCAACCCTGCTACAACCTGAACACATTGTTTCAGAAGATAAATATCTAAACGGCGCATTACAGCCTTTTCACATGGGGAAGCCTTAGCCCGAGTGATAGACCGCCCATATAAGTCTGGCTACCACGTTGTGCAAAAGAGGACCTAGGATTCAGCTATGCCCAGACATATTGGTCTCAGAAGCATCGCTATCGCTGCCGTATCTGCGGCATTGGCAGTCAGCATGATGTCCGCCTCGGCCGACGTCGAGACGGCTTCAATTGCAGACGCTCTCGATCTTCGACCCGGAGATGAGGCGAACATTTGCGATCCGTCCATTCCGCAGATCCGGGCAAGAGTGAACGGTGTGGAGCCCTACGGTATTCTGCTCGTCGAAATATACCGCGATGATCCCAAGAACTTTTTGTCAAAGGAGGCAAGAATCGCCCGGGCCCGCGTCGCCGCAGAACAAGGTCCACAAACGGTCTGTCTCAATATTGATGGGCCTGGCACCTACGCTGTTGCGTCCTATCATGATCAGGATGGCGACCGGAAACTCGACAAGAAGTGGAACAGGTTGCCGAAAGAACCCTTTGCCCTGTCAACCAATCCGCGTCTTCGTCTTCGGAAGCCCCGCTTTAGGGAAGCTGCATTTGAAGCAGGCGAGCTCGGTGCCGACATCGAACTGAACCTAAGGGAAAGTTAGACCAAAGCAGCCGTTGCCTGTGGCCGAATATCAACTCACGGGAATGTGCGACACTTGGAATGGGTCGCCGTGCGAGACATTCTCACCAATTCGCACTATATAACACAGATTGTGGCGGTTCTCTCGCTGTACGATTATCAAGGTCAGACCAAATGTTTATGAGTTTCAACGCTTGGAAGAGCCAGAAATACCTGTTGAACCGGATGGGTATCAAAGAGCTGAATACGGCTTATTTCACGTATCCAGGCGTCCAGATTTATCTCATGTTGATGGCTGCGGCCTTTGGCACCGCAATCTACTATGGCGGTGCGCCATGGCTGCTGATCGCGGCTTTCGGCACAGCTATCGCGGGGCATCCGGTGATCTGGTACATCACGCACCGTTACATTCTGCACTCCGACATCCTCATGAAATTCAAGTTCACGGCGAAGCTGTGGAAGCGAACGCATTACGACCATCATCAGCGCCCGAACGAGCTTGGCGTCCTTTTCGGTGGCCTTCACACGACGCTACCACCGATCGCGCTCATATATGGCCCAATCGGTTATTGGATCGCTGGACCAGGGGGTGCGGCCCTCGCCATCGCATCGGGCATCTTCATGACCATGTTCTACGAATATGTTCACTGCATCCAGCATCTTGGCTTTATGCCGAAGCCCGATACGCGCATCGGTCGTTTCCTCGGATATGTGAAGCGCGCCCATCTGCTGCACCATTTTCACGATGAGCATGGCAACTATTCGATCACAGCTTTCTGGCTGGATGATCTGCTGGGTACATACTATCCCGACGCCGCGGCGCGCCGGCGAAGCCCTACAGCTCGTAATATCGGCTATACTTCTGAGGTTGCAGAGAAATATCCCTGGGTTCGTCTAGCAACGGAAGAAGCTGAACAGAAAGCTCGTGGTGATAACTCGTCGGGACCCGGCGCGACGCCTCACTCCAAAGCGGCCTAAAGGTCTCAAACGACAGAGCAAGTCTGGACAAATAGCGCTCGCGGAGGCAGCCAGTTGCTATGGCTGTCCCCATTACTGTTGTCGAGGCGACCGACGCGCAAGCTCGTAAAGCCTTTGTTGAACTGCCCTACGACCTCTATCGCGGGGAGCCGACTTGGCGACCACCGCTGAGGTTTTTGGAGAACGACCGGTTCAATCCAAAGAAGAACCCCGGGCTGGATCACATGGATGTTGCCCTGTGGCTTGCCAGATCCGGCGACAAAATCGTTGGACGTTGTGCCAGCATCGTCAATCACTTGCACCAGAAGAAGTACCAGGACGATCAAGGGCATTTCGGCTTCCTCGATACGGACAAAGACTATCCCGACGCGCAGCCCGCTCTATTGAAAGCCGCTGAAGACTGGCTGCGTGCTCAGGGCAAGAGAGAGATCTGCGGTCCCTTCAATTTCTCGGTCAACGAAGAATGCGGCATGCTGATCGACGGGTTTGATACGCCCCAATATATGCTCATGCCCCATGGGCGCGCCGACTATCCGGCCAAGATGGAGACGCTCGGATATGAGAAGGCCATGGATACGGTCGCCTATCACGGCAACACAGTAGACGGGTATCCCCGGCCACCAATCGTCGGAAAGATGGTCGACTATGTGGAGCGGAGCAAAAGCCTCTCCATTCGCCCCATGCACAAAGGAAAGTTTGAGGAAGAAATCGCTCTGGCGATGGATATCTTCAATGATTCCTGGGCGAACAACTGGAACTATGTCCCATTCACCGACGCTCAGGTGCAGCACATGGCAAACGATCTGAGCTTTGTGATCCAGCCAGATGGCTTCTGGTTCGGTGAGGTAGACGGTGTCGCCAAGGGTTTCATTCTTATGCTGCCGAATATCAACGAAGCCGCTCGCGGTCTCGATGGCAGGCTGTTTCCGTTTGGTTGGGCGCAATTTCTTTGGCGCTTGAAAGTTTCCAAGGTCCGCTCGGGCAGAATTCCGCTGAACGGCATTCGCCAGGAGATCCAGAAAAAGCGCTCAGGCAGCGCGCTCATGCTTGCTCTGCACGAAACCTGCTATGCGGCCATGCGGCCACACAAAATCCACGATGTTGAGATGAGCTGGGTGCTTGAAACCAATAAAGACGTGCAGAACATGATCGAACTTTCGACGGCGAAGGTCTACAAGACGTATCGATTTTACAAGAAAGCACTTTGATGTAAGGTGCCTGCAGAACAGAATACAGGGAAACGGGCGTGACCTCTGTCCTCATACTCGCCGGTAGCCGAGACGAAGCTTGTCCTCTTTGCAGCGAAGCGGGTGTTCCTTCCAAAGCGTTGGTGCCACTAGGCGGTGTCCGCCTGATTGATCACATGCTGCGGGCCTTGCGCGACACGCCTGCCCTCTCGGGAAAAATCTGGATCAGCGGCTACTGCCCGAGAAAGCTCGAAGATGGGGCCCCAGACGACCTGAAGACCTTTCTTCCTCGTGTTCATGCTATGCCCGATGAGCGCGGTCCGGCTCATGCCGCCCTCGCAGCGCTCGATGCCGGGGCGAGTACGCCCCTACTGATCACGACTTGTGACCATCCATTGCTAACGCCTGAAATGATTGAGTCGGTGATCGATGGTGCCGACGATGTTGCTTGCGATTTTGCCGTCGGGCTGGCGCGGCGGGAAATCATCGAATCGGCCTATCCGGAAACAGAGCGCACCTATCTGAAACTCGCTGGTGAAGGATATTCCGGGTGCAATCTCTTTCTTGTCCGCACAGAACGCGGCAAGCAGGCTATCGCTTTTTGGCGCGATGTGGCCAAGGATCGAAAGAAGCCACTACAGATCGCACGCCGGTTCGGATTCGGCGCGCTGATTCGAATGTTTACTGGAAACCTCTCGATCGACGCTGCGTTCAAGCATGGTTCAAAACGCATCGGCGCAACACTCGCGCCCATTGTGATACCGATCGCCGAAGCAGCTATAGACGTTGACAAACCCGCCGACCTCGCGCTCGTTCGCGAGATTATGAAGCAGGCGAGCTAGACACCATTCATGACCGATACGCCCGGCTCTGACGCGGGCCGACGCATTGCAAAGAATACCGGGCTCATGTTCGGAGGTAAGGGTACAGGGGCTGTTCTCAATGTACTTGTGCTGGTCGTTGTCGGGCGCAGTCTATCCCCTACGGTTTTCGGCTCTCTCCTCATCATACACGCTACGATGCTGGCCTTTGCTGAGCTTGGAACATTCAAATCTTGGCAGGCGCTTATCAAGTTTGGCGTGCCGCACCTGAAATCCGGAGACACGTCAGCGCTTCATCGGTTGATCCGGTTTTCCCTGGGTCTCGACATCTGGTCGGCTGTGGCGGCGTTTGTCGCTGCAGAGCTATTTCTGTGGTTCGGGCACAGCATCATCGGTCTCGACGAGAGTTATCGCAATCTCGCAATGACCTATTGCCTGCTCATCATCGCGCGCCAGCGTTTCACCGCGATCGGTACGCTGCGCTTGCTTGATCGGTTCGACCTTCTCGCACTCCATGCCACGGCTATGCCAGCAGGACGATTTGTCGGCTCGATTATCGCCGCAAGTTTCGGGGGCGGCCTTGAAGCCTTTGTCATTGTCTGGGCCGTCGCCGCGGTCTTCGACTATATCGTGCTTTGGTACTTTGCAGGCCGCGAGCTCCACCGTGCCAACTTGTTGGCAGGCCTGTTCTCGAGACCGCCAACGCTTCGTGCTCCTGAGTCCGGCCTATGGCGGTTCTCGTGGACGGCAAATATCGACTCCACCATCGCTGTGGCTAAGCAGGAGCTGCCTATACTTCTTGCCGGCGGGGTCCTTGGGGCCGCCTACGCTGCCGTCTTTAAGGTCGCGGTTCAGATTGCCAGCGTCCTTGTCAAAGGCACGCAGCAGCTCGATGAGGTGATCTACCCGGAACTCGCCCACATGATTAACGATGGCAATGCCCATCGCGTCTGGCCCCTGATCCTCAGAGCTGCAGGAATTCTTGTCTCCATTGCCCTAGGGGTCGGACTGATTGTCGCCATTCTCGGGCCGGATGTCCTGTCGTGGGCTCTGCAGACAGATTACCGGTTGAGCGCACCCCTCGCGACACTTCTTCTATTCGCTGGTGCCATCTCAGCAGCCTACGCTCCCCTCTTGCCCACACTGTATGCTGCGGGGCGGCCCGAACACGCCCTACTTGCGCGTGGCGCTGGCGTGTCGACCCTGCTTGTTCTCTTTGTTGTGCTCGCACATACAGTGGGCGAACTCGGGCCGGGGATTGCCTTTATTGTCGGTGATACCATTGCCTTAGTATTCGCTGCCGCGCTAACACAACGCGCTTTGCGACGCGCTATTTCGGAAGCGAAAACAAAGACACCCTGATAGGGAGAGGCAGCAGAACGATGCCCGGCACAGCTATTTTCGATCTCGACAAAACGATCACAAGGGAAGGAACCTGGAGCCGTTTCGTCCGATACGTAACGAACGATGTCGAATTCTGGGCCAAGCTTCCTCTGGTTGGTCTGCAGGCGGCGAGCTACAAGCTCGGCACGGCCAGTCGGGGATCTGTCAAAGAAAAAGCCATTGCGCATTACTTGCAGGGTCGCCCTCGCAGCGAACTGGAAGAACTGGCAGAAAAATTCGTCCAGATGGACGTGTCTCACGGACTGCGGAAAAAAGTGTATTCGGTCATTCACAAGCACCGTGACCAGGGCGACCGAATGATCATCGCGAGCGCCGCTGTTGATCTGATATGCAGTCCGATGGCGAAAGCGCTCGATTTCAATGACGTCATTTGCACCCGTCTCTCCTGGGACGAGGATGATCGCCTTCTGCCAACCCTCGACGGCGAGAATTGCTACGGCGCGGAAAAACTACGTCGTGTGCAGGAATATTTTTCGGAAAGCTCACCGGACAAGCCCGTGACCTTTTACTCCGACCACATCACAGACCTGCCCTGCCTTCTCTGGGCCGACCGGGGGGTCGCTGTGAACCCGAATCGACCACTGCGTCGAAAGGCTCCCGAGTATGGTGTCGAGATCGTCGATTGGGACACTTAATCATCGGATCTCAAACCTTATCACCGCAAAACACCCACCGCGCCAAAAGTGGGGGTCGTCGTGGGTGTTTTGCCGCCGGATTTTCACTCGCCTGATTGAGTTCCATCCGCCCCTTCGCATCTTGCGTGATATGAAAGTTTGCGGGTTGCTCGATAATTTGTGACCTGTACACCAGATGTCATAGTCGTCGGTTATCAGGGTCCATCAGATCTAGAATTTTGGGGATAAGGATGAAATTTCAGAGCATATTGACGTATACGGCTGCGCCCGCCGCATTTCTTTTGGCGTCCTGCGCCTATCTGCCAATTGCTGAGGAATCTGTGAGTGAGGACGTCGTCGCTGCAGCGTCTGCCTCTGAACCAACACCGCCCAAGAATGTCATCCTGATGATCTCAGATGGGATTGGCTTCAATGGGTGGTTAGCTGCTGACTATTATCAGGGGCGTGCTGGCACTCAGTCATATCAGGTGACTCGCCCGGACGGAACAAAGCCCTTTGTCTACGGTCTCGCCCACAGCGCGCTGAATCTCGTCGATGAGAATGGTGATATCCTGCCGCGCGGTTCCGATGCTGCAGAGGCCTCCGGCGCTGTCGAGCAGGGATATGATCCGACAACCCGATGGACAAAATTTGAGAACGCAATGGCGAACGACTTTGAGCCTGTCGGTCAAAGCTACACGTCATATACTGACAGCGCGGCTGCGGGCACAGCTTTAATGAGTGGGCGTAAGACGTCGGTAGGTCGTATCAATGTGGACTGGACTGGCGAGACACGTTTCGAAACCATTGCCGAAATTGCGATGGAAAAAGGTCTTTCCGCAGGAGCCGTCGCTTCGGTGATGCTGTCCCATGCCACGCCTGCCGCGGCCGTTGCCCATAACGACTCGCGGAACAATTATGCCGATATCTTCAATGAAATGGTGTCCAGCGATCTGGATGTGATCATGGGTGCCGGGCACCCGCTTTATGGCAATAGCGGCGACACAATCGATAATGAGAAAAATAGAAACTATCAATTCGTTGGCGGTGAAGACACCTACGACGCCCTCCAAACGGTAAGTGGTCTGAACGGATTTAGTTTCATCGATGCAAAGGCGGACTTTGACGCTCTGGCCGACGGCACATCAGTGCCAGAACGAGTCATCGGGGTTGCGCGGGCGGGTGCGACGCTTCAGGCGGCCCGGCAAGACCTCAGCGAGGCTGACACACCATCGGGAATAGCCTTCAATAGCGATGTTCCTGATCTCAAAACGATGAGCCTGGGTGCCTTAAATGTCCTCGCTCAGGATGAGGACGGCTTCTTCGTCATGATTGAGGGCGGTGCCGTGGATTGGATGGGTCACGCCAACAACATGCCGCGATTTATCGAAGAACAGATCGATTTCAATCTGGCCGTCGACCACGTGATCGCGTGGGTGGAAGAAAATTCCAACTGGGACGATACCCTGCTGATTATCACATCGGATCATGAGTGCGGAGGCGTTTGGGGCGAAGGGACATGGACGAATAGTGTCGGCGGTGCAGTTGCTGCAGACAGGAGCAGCGATGCCTTGAAAGATGCACGTTTCGATCCGGCAGATGATACCTTTAATGACTTCCTTGCTGTGCAGGATCGCGGCGAAGGCAATATCCCGGGATATCAGTGGGCCTCGCCTAATCACACAAACGATCTCGTACCACTTTGGGCTATTGGGGCGGGAGCTGAGCGATTTGCAGAGTTCACTCGAACCGATCTTAAAGCCAGAGAGCTTTGGGGCGAAGCTTATGGCTGGAATGGTCAGTATGTGGATAATACGGCCGTGTTTGATGTGATGAACGCCTCGCTTAATCGATAACGCATCAGTGCGTTCTCGATCGTCAGCTACGTCTCGCAGGCCTTTGAACTTGTGACAGACCGACCCCGACAAGGATGAACGCTCCGCCCAGAACCTGAAGTGCCAGAAGCGGCTCGTTGAACAGCTGCCAAGATACTGCTGCCGCGACCACCGGTTGGACCAGAACGAGTACACCTGCGATTGCCGCAGGCGTCCGCCCAATCCCAGCAATTATGAAGCCCTGTCCGGCGCAATGTGCTACGACGGCAAGAACCAGCGGTGCATGCCAGCCGGCCGACGTCGCCGGGATGAATCGCTCGCCAGAGATCGCCGTCACAAGCGCCGCCACGCAAATTTCCGTTATGGTCAGCCAGAAAATCGCGTCGAGTGCACCGATGCTCCGCCGGGCGATTTTGGAGCAAAGCATATAGCCCGACACGAGGAGCGCGGCTGCGAAGGCCAGAGCATCACCTCTGATGTCACCCTGCCCTTCGCTGGCTCCGCCAAGGGACAACATCGCCGCGCCAACAAGCGCTATGGCAACCGCGATCAGCCATGTCTTTGACAGGTGCTCTTTCAGAAAAATCCAGGCGAGAAGCCCAACGCCGATGTTTCCCAGATTTACGATGAATGTGGCATTTGCGACGGTGGTTATGGTCAAAGACCAGTGCCAAAGCGCGATATCGAGTGCGAAAAACGTACCGGCCAGAAACAGGAACCGGTTTGGACGCGCGGGAAGCCGACGTTCGACAAGCGCAACGAGCGCGAACAGTATCGGTGCAGCGAAAACATATCGCCAGAAGGCGATAGCCTGAGGACCGAGTCCGTCGTCGCCGAGGGCCACGCCGAGCCGCAGCCCGATCGGTGCGAAGCCAACGCATACGCCTCCCGCCAATACAAGTAGAGGACCCCACCACCGATCGGTGGCGGGTGCTGTAGCGGAAATTGAAGTCACGCAGCTTCCGCCAAGCGTCGAATGTCATCTGGGGTTAGGCCGTCTTTGCGCATGGCGCGCAATGTCGTGGATTTGTCCCGTTTGGCAAATCTTTTTCCTGCGTCATCAAGCAACAAGGCGTGATGTTGATAAGTCGGCGTCGGCCAACCCATCAGGGCCTGCAGCAACACGTGAACCGATGTCGACAAAAAGAGATCATCGCCTCGCACGATATGCGTGACGGCCTGAAGCGCATCATCGTGTGTTGTCGCGAGATGATAGGATGTCGGCGTATCCTTTCGGGCGAGCACTACGTCGCCAAACGCGCCGGGTTCGGCTTGCTGCCAGCCCCTGTCTGACTCTCTGAAGCCGAGGCCATCATAAGCTGAGCCAAGTGCATTCTGTGCTCTTTCTAGGGACAGACGCCAGGCGTAAGCCTGCCCGTCTTGAATCCGGGACATCTCCTCATCCTCGGAAAGAGGTTCACCTATGAAAACAGCGGGAGCTCCGTGAGGTGCGCGGTCAATCTCCGCCAGTATTTCTTTGCGAGTTCGAAAGCAGCGATAGATGATGTGCCGGACAGCCAGAGCTTCCAGAACCTCTGCATAGTCTGGGTAATGTTCAGATTGACGGCGAATGTCGCCGGACCAGCTCAAGCCGAGCCAAGCCAGATCCTCAAGTATCGCCTCTTCGAATTCAGGTCGGCAGCGCGTTTGGTCGATGTCTTCGATGCGCAGAATAACATCACCGCCCGCCGCCTCCGCGGCGTCCCAGACATGAAATGCGGACGCTGCGTGGCCGATATGCAGATATCCCGTCGGTGATGGTGCAAATCGCGTGCGGAACTGAGCCATGTGCTCGCTTAATCCCTTGTCGCACCGAGCACCACTCCCCGAACCAGAATTCCGCATTATGTAGTATTCAAGTTCTTTGTTTTCCCGGAGATTTGTTGCCCATGGCGGATTCTGCAGATCCTGAACGTAATCGCTTCGCTGGGCGCATCTCACGGACGGCCAAAGTAGGAGCGAATCTTTCAGGAGCTGCCCTGAGCATTGGTGCCAACAGGTTCTTCGGAGGGGAAGAAGGTGACGAGCGCGCCGCAAAGGCCCTGGCTGAGGCTCTAGGCAAAACCAAAGGGCCCCTCATGAAGGTCGCCCAGATGGTATCCACCATCCCGGATTTTCTCCCGGCTGAATATGCGGGCGAGCTGGCGCAGCTGCAGGCTCAGGCACCGGCGATGGGATGGCCTTTCGTCAAACGGCGCATGCGAGCGGAACTCGGCGCTGACTGGCAGGACAAGTTTTCAGAGTTCGGGCGGAATGCGGCACATGCAGCGTCCCTCGGGCAGGTCCACAAGGCGACGACGCTTGATGGCCATGCGGTCGCCTGCAAACTGCAGTATCCAGAAATGTCGAGCGCTGTGGAAAGCGATGTGGGTCAACTCCGTTCGCTTTTGGGAATGTTCAAGCGCTTCGACGGGTCAATAGATCCGAGCGACATGGTTGAAGAAATCAGCGATCGCTTACGTGAAGAACTGGACTATGAGCGCGAAGCGAAAGCCATGCGATTGTATGGCTTGATGCTGGCCGATCGACCGTTCGTATCGGTCCCGGCACCGCATGACGGGCTCAGTACCGGGCGGCTTCTGACCATGGACTGGCTCCAGGGCGATCCGCTCACGGCTTATCAAGATGCTCCACAGGAGACACGGAACAGGATCGCCGAGATGCTGTTCTGGACATGGTGGGGCCCGATGAATGCGTATGGGGTCATTCATGGTGATCCGCACCTCGGCAACTATCAGCTCACCGACAACGGCCAGGGCATGAACCTGCTGGACTTCGGATGTATCAGGATTTTCCCGCCAGCCTTTGTGAGCGGTGTCGTAGCGCTGTATCGCGCTCTAAGAGCTGACGATTTCGACGCTACCTATGCCGCTTATGAAAGCTGGGGTTTCAAAGGCCTGACGAAAGACCTTGTCGAGGTGTTGAATGTATGGGCGAACTTTATCTACGGTCCGCTCTTGGAGGATCGCGTCAGAAGTATCGCAGACGGCGTGACGGCCGGTGAGTACGGTCGACGCGAAGCGTTTGAAGTTCGGAGACGGTTGAAGGAAAAAGGCCCAGTGAAAATTCCCCGCGAATTCGTCTTTATGGACCGGGCGGCTATTGGCCTTGGAGCAGCCTATCTTCGACTGGGCGCGGAGTTGAACTTCCACCGCCTCTTTGAAGAAAGCCTCGATGGATTTAGCGAATCCGTTCTGGCAGATCGGCAGGCAAACGCTCTTGCTCAGGTCGGTCTTTAGTGGCCCGTGAGGTGTCGATTGAAGCGGCTCTCGCGCCGCATCCGCTAAATGCCATCTATTGGTCGATGATCGCGCTCGTTCTTTACGCGGTCGGTGCATGGACGCTGGTTGGACTGTTTTATCCGACTGGCGAAGGTGGTGACGCCGATCTGCCGCTTGGCCATACCACAATCATCTCGACGCTCATCGCATTCGCATTGCTTGCCCGGCTTTGTGGTTGGGCTGAAAAGGTCACCGGAACACCCTTTGCCGGCTCTTTGTATGCCAATTCAAACTGGCTTGGCGCGGCTGCTCTGAGCGGCCCTATTGTTCTGACAGGATCCTTCCTGATCATCGGTAGTTTGCTCGGCGGCGACGATCCCAACTGGGCATATAATGATAGCGCCAATACGGACTTTTTCACCAAAGCCAATATTGGCGTATCGATGATGCTTTACGTGCTGGTGCTCGCGCCTTTGATTGAAGAAATCAGCTTCCGGGGTATCGCACTTGGGTGTCTTCTCGGTCGAGGCGCGCATCCATACGTCGCGATCGTCATCACCGCGCTGGGTTTCGCGGCGTTGCACACGCAGTACTCGCCACTTGGGCTTTTGGCGGTGTTTGTGACAGGCGTGTTTCTTGGCTGGCTCCGCGTCGCTTCTGGAACCATTTCAGTTCCGATCGCAGCGCATATGGCGGCCAACACTGTGTCACTCTGGTTCCTGTGGATGTCACCGGACGCTGTTTAGGCCGCGTCGTCCTGAAACTTCGAACCGTCTTTTCGAACAAAGGCTGATGAAAAATTTTTGTAGCGACCCGGCTTCGCAAGCATGTCGATATCTGGATAAGTGACCGCGTCTTGCATGTCGCGCGTTCCCACAACCAAAAAGACGACATCGGCATCGCTCTCATTGATAATATGATGCCCGTTGGACTCGCCCGCCGGAAAACCGGCGCAATCGCCGGGCCGCAAGGTCTCGCGTCCAGCGTCGGTCACCATAATCGCCTCTCCTTCCAGCATGTAGACGAACTCGTCCTCATGGCTGTGCCAGTGTCTCTGTCCGGACCAAACGCCGGGTTTGAGCCGGGTTAGATTCACTCCGTACTGCGTCAGTCCCGAGGCGAGACCGAGAAGTGTGTTTTCGCGTTCAACGCAAGGTTCATCATAGGGTGCTGGATAAGTCGTCCCCTTTAAAACCGGTACGTTGGCGACATCAATTTTCGGCATGGTGAATTCCTTCCTTCAGCGCGACTTCGGGGTAGTCGACCTGTTCCAGATATAGTCCTGCGGCGGGGGCGACGGGGCCGCAGGCTTTGCGATCACGGGCCGCGAGGATCTCTCCCATCCACTCCGGTGTTTGTTGACCTCGCCCGACTTCTACGAGTGAGCCAACAATAGATCGAACCTGCCTGTGAAGAAACGACAGGGCCGAACAGGTCACGGAAATCGTCTCACTGTCACCTTCAATCGACAAATGATCGAGCGTCCGCACCGGGCTCTTTGCCTGGCATTGCGCATCACGAAACGTGGAAAAGTCATGCCGTCCAATCAGGTAAGACGCCGCCTTGGCCATCGCCTCGACATTCAGCTTAACCGGCACACGCCAGACCCGACCAACGTCCAGCGCAAGGTCTGCACGACGACTGACAATGCGATAGCGGTAGTGGCGCTTCGTCGCCGCAAAGCGAGAGTGAAACTCCGGATGTACAGGTTCAGCTGCGAGCACAGCGATCGGTGCCGGGCGGAGATGAAAGTTAAGCGCGTCGGCAATCTTGCGGGCCGGAATATCGCTTCGGACATTGATGTGGGCGGCCTGTCCCGTTGCGTGAACACCGGCATCGGTTCGCCCGGCCCCGAAGACATCGACCGGCGAGCCGTTCAATTTCTCGGCGGCATCTTCAAGACACCCCTGGACGCTCTCTTGGTCGTCTTGCCGTTGCCAGCCAACGAACGGGCCGCCATCATATTCGATGCGGAGAAGATATCGCGTGACTGACGACGTCATGTCAGCCGGCTGCCTTTTGGCATAGTCGTCCCACGCAAAAAGTCCGCTGCGTCCATGGCGCTTTTTCCGGCCTTTTGAAGACGGGTCAGCCGCACCGCTCCTTCACCGCAGGCGACCAGAAGCCGATCATCCAGAAGCGTGCCGGGGTCTCCCTGCCCCTCTTCGACGTGGGACATGAGCAGTTTCAGCCTCTGCTGATCGTCGGAACCCGGCTCCGACCAATAGGCGTAAGCACCGGGGAACGGTGACAGGCCTCGGATCTGGCAATCGATCTCGGCCGCTGGACGGGTCCAATCAATCGACTGATCCTCCGGACCGAGCTTTGACGCGTAAGTCACACCCTCTTCGCTCTGAGATAACGGTGAAAGATCGCCGCGTTCAAGGCCCGCTAGCACGTCCGGTAATAAGCCGGCACCCAATTCAGAAAGCCGGTCGTGAAGTGTCCCCGCAGTGTCCGTATTTACTACGTCGGTGCGCGCGGTTGCTAGAACTGGGCCGGTATCGAGACCCGCTTCCATCACCATGGCCTGGACACCTGTCTCCTGATCACCCGCCATGATCGCGCGCTGAATCGGCGCAGCCCCCCGCCACCTCGGCAAGAGCGACGCATGAAGGTTGATGCAGCCGAGGCGCGGGGCATTGAGGATGGGTTGCGGCAGTATGAGGCCATAGGCGACGACGATGGCGAGGTCGACATTCAACGACGCGAATTCGGTCTGCTCAGGTTCTTTCTTGAGAGACTTCGGTGTTCGCACAGGCAAACCGCGATCGGTTGCGAAGGCATGAACCGGCGTCACCCGATCCGCTTTCCCACGGCCTGCCGGACGCGGAGGTTGAGTGTAAACGCACGCAATTTCGTGGGGGAGCTCGCAAAGTGTTTCGAGAGCCCGAACCGAAAAATCCGGAGACCCCATGAAGACAATGCGCATGTCAGTTGTCCCCGCCTGAATTGAGCAGTGCGATTATCATCACGTGCTTATGGAAGATCTGGCGGGCTGTGATCAAGCCGCCTGATTGCGTTTGAGTTTCTTGACCTTATCGACGGCCCGCTGGCGTTTTAGCCGCGATAGGTAGTCGATGAAAAGAACGCCGTTCAGGTGGTCCATCTCATGCTGGATGCAGGTGGCGTAGAGCCCATCGGCCCATTCTTCCACCGTCTCGCCATCATAATTCATGTACTTGACGAGACACTTGGCTGGACGTTCGACGGTGTCGAACACTTCGGGAATGGACAGGCACCCTTCCTCGTAAGGAGCTGTTTCCTCACTTGTTTCGAGAATCTCCGGATTCACGAAATAGCGGGGGTTCTTTTCCTCGTTCTCCTGCAGGTCCATCACAATTATCCGGACAGGTTCGCCGATTTGAATTGCTGCGAGGCCGATACCGGGTGCGTCGTACATGGTTTCGAGCATGTCATCCATGAGCGCGCGATGATCGTCGGTGACGTCGCCATCAATCGGGTCCGATACCAATTTTAGCCGTGGATCCGGCACAAGGAGGATTTCTCTAATCGCCATGGCAGTGACGTAAGCCCAAACCGGCAGAACTTCAACTCTGGCCGCAGAAATCCGCTGTCAGCCGACGTTCAGAGTCAGGCTGCATCT
Organism: Pseudomonadota bacterium; assembly: GCA_039033955.1. GTDB lineage: Bacteria > Pseudomonadota > Alphaproteobacteria > Caulobacterales > Hyphomonadaceae > CALLCD01. The sequence goes on along the minus strand of JBCCBQ010000002.1, from coordinate 201,903 downwards.
TCACCGAAATCGAGCTCATCGGAGCGATCCGACAAGCGCGGCGTAGCTTCCACCAGTTTCGGTCCTTCGATCGTTTTGTCTGGCGGCGCGATGGATAGTTCCTCAAGCTTTCTGAGAGCTGGCAAGACGCGGCTATCGAATGAGGCATTCATGGAGTTGTAGTGGCCGACTGCCCCTTTCAGGGATTTGCCAAGTTTATCCATGTGCTCAGCGAGTGTCGCCATGCGCTTGTAGAGTTCTTCACCCAGACCTGCCGCTGCCCGAGCGTTTTCGGCCATTTTCTCCTGGCGCCAGACATAGCTGACCGTTTTGGCGAGCCCGATCAGGGTGGACGGCGTGGTGATGATCACACCTTTGGAATATGCCCGCTCCAGAAGTTCCGGTGCGTGTTCGAGCGCCGCTGCGAAGAAATTCTCGCCCGGGATGAACATGGCAACAAAGTCGACCCGCTCATCGAGATTGTCCTGATAGCGTTTTGATGCGAGCGCATCGACATGTCGCTGAACATTCGTTGCGTGAGCCTTCAAATGCACAGCGCGCTGGGTGGGGTCTTCCTCCGATGAGGCCTGCATGTAGGCATCAAGGGACACTTTAGAATCGATGACGATTTGGCGATCGCCTGGCAAATGGATCACTGCATCCGGGCGCTGGCGACCCTCTTCTGTCGTGTCGCTGACCTGTTCGTCGAAGTCGCAATGGGCCGACAGGCCTGCCTGCTCCATCACGTTGCGCAGGGTCATCTCGCCCCATCGACCGCCACCACGGGGCGCTGTCAGCGCGTTGACAAGTTTTCCTGTCTCGGTGGTGGAGCGGTGTAAGCTCTCGCCGATCTCTTTCACTTGTGCCTGAAGCGTCGACTTGTCAGCGACGCGGACCTTTTCCAGCTCGTCGACGCGCTTCTTGAACTCGGCGAAGTTCTCGCCGATCGGGCCCATAAGTTTCTCAAGGTCTCCCTTCGCGCCTTCCTTATGTTTAGCGAAGGTCTCATTGGCGAGATTCATAAACTGCTGCTGCGCGCCCTTCAGAACGGTCTGCGCCATGGATTCGAACTGTTCTCTCGATTTCGCCTGCAGGGCTCCCGCAGCCGCGAGCTGCCGTTCGGCTTCCTCCGCGCGGAGGCGCTGCGTCTTGGCTTCCTCGTCAGCGCGTTCAAGCGTTTCGAGTTTCAGGCTTGCCTCCAAACCTTCGGTCTTGCGCTTGGTTTCAAGCCAGTAGAGAGCACCGCTCAAAGCAAGTGCAGCAAAAAGGAAGGCGAGGTGCAGGCCATCGAGGCCAATCGAGCCGATTTGAACGAGTGTTTCCATGCTTGCCTGTTACTCCGATTCCCTTGACTGGGGAACGAACATAACAGGAACATAGACTATGTCCAGCGAATAGCAGGACTCAGGAAAATACGTCAGCGACCGATCCGTCTCGCAGTCTTTCCTGGGCATCAGCGACCCGGGAGGAAAAGAGGAAAAGTAGAGTAGCGGCCACTATCAGAAATGCGGACGCGATTGCGCTGGCCCAAAGCGCCGACATAAGTGTATCAAGATTCGGTGCGCCGGTGTTTATCCCGGACGCGTTCGTTAGTCCCCGCTCAACACCAGAGCAAACCAGCCCTGCGATCCAAAAGGTCCACCAGAAACCTATCATAGCGGGTACCCTCGGATCCTGGCCTGACGCGGTCATCGAGCCGCGCCATACCTGAAGGACTCCTTCGAACGGCTTCCACAAGCTGGCAATTGGAACGATGTACCAAGCCCACATCCCTGCCGGAGCCATCTCAGCGTCGGGCGAGCGTAAATTATGAAGATTCCTCATCGCGCGATGGTAAAAGATGCCATAGGCCACGACAGTCGTCAGGTAGCTGAGCGTATAGATCGCCGACGAGTAAATAGCGATTTGATCGGCAAGATCAGCGAATGATGCCAGTGATCCTGTTGTCGCATCCGCACCATCAAGTATCTGTCGTACAACGTAGATGAGCATAACGCACGCAATGATGTTCACGAAGGTTATGGCCGAGTAGACACCCAGACAACCTCGAAATATCCGCCCCTGTAGCCTCACCGATCTCAGCTCGCCGAGGGGTTCGCGATCTTTGGTTTCGGTTTCTTTGCGGACACGGGCCGCTTCCTCAAGAGCTGCCACCTCGGAAACCGCGTCGTCCGTCGGTCGGCCATTATTCCCCAACATGCGAGAGAGTTCGGTTTCGCGAAGTGGCAGCCAATCCGGCATACCTTGCCGCCAAACGGCTGTGTCACCGGTCACATCGCCGGAAACGATCATTTTCTTGAGGCCTGGTTCTGGGACCGGCCCTAACTTCTCTCCGTCCCGTTCAAAAACCCAAGCGTGAACTACACCCGCTCGACGTCTCGCCATATCGCCCTCCGTGCCCAGATCAAATCATTATGGACATGCAGGCGAACGTCAAATGTAATCGCTTAGAAAGTGTGGTTGGCTTTTAAACGTTGAACCGGAACAGCATGACGTCACCTTCCTGGACGATATAGTCCTTGCCTTCGGCCCGCATTTTGCCGGCGTCTTTCGCGCCCTGCTCGCCCTCGCTTGCGATGTAGTCTTCGTAGGGAATGGTCTCAGCTCGAATGAAGCCCTTTTCGAAATCGCCATGAATAACGCCTGCGGCTTGTGGAGCGGTCCAGCCTTTACGGATCGTCCAGGCGCGGGATTCCTTGGGTCCGGCTGTGAAATAGGTCTGCAGGCCGAGCAGATCGTACCCAGCATGGATGAGACGATTGAGACCCGGTTCGTCGAGGCCGAGGGACTCCAGAAACTCAGCCTGCTCGTCATCATCGAGCACCGCCAGTTCACTCTCGATCTGAGCGGAGATCACAACCGCGGTTGCGCCTTCTTCCTTGGCATGGACAACGACACGGTCTGAGTACTCATTCCCCGTGGCAGCGTCCTCTTCGCCGACATTCGCGATATAGAGCACCGGCTTCGCCGTCAGCAGCTGAAGCATGCTCCAAGCTTTGAGATCATCTTTTGGAACATCTGCGCGGCGTGCAGGACGCCCCTCGGATAGTTCCGCCAGCGCTAGATCGAACAAGGCGACTTGTGCTTTCGCCTCCTTGTCGCCCGATCGCGCCTTCTTGTCGGCTGTTGCGCGGCGCTTCTCCAGACTTTCCATGTCGGCAAGCATCAGCTCGGTTTCCACTGTTTCGAGATCGGCGATTGGATCAATACGCCCGTTCACATGGGTAATGTCGTCATCTTCGAAGCAGCGCAGCACATAGATGATGGCATCTGTCTCGCGGATATTGGCGAGGAACTGATTTCCGAGGCCTTCGCCCTTGGATGCGCCCTCCACAAGACCCGCAATATCCACGAAATTCATGCGCGCAGGGATGATTTCGGCCGATTCCGCGATTTCTGCCAATTTTTTGAGGCGCGGCTCAGGGACAGCGACTTCGCCCACATTGGGCTCAATCGTGCAGAAGGGATAATTCGCAGCCTGGGCGGCCGCAGTCTTCGTCAATGCATTGAAAAGTGTCGATTTTCCAACATTGGGAAGCCCCACAATCCCGCACTTGAAACCCATCTGCTTGCTCCGGTTCTGTTCACTCGGCCCGAATGGTGCATGACGCTAGATCAGCCTTGCCAACACTGCTAATCGGCGAATTCGGGTGGAAAACGCGCCTTTTGCCGTTAATCTCGCCGGAAAGAAAGGGGGTGACGACATGGCTTATGACGTATTTCTTGCCTATGCGCCTAACGACAAGGACATAGCCGCACTTGTCGCGCGTCGCCTCAGGGCACTGAAGTTCAAGGTCCGCTTCTCCAAAAAAGAAGAAGATCCGACTTTTGACGACAAGGATGCGCGGGATGCGCTGAAGTCCCAGTCCATGCTTGTCATTTGGTCGGATGCCGCGGTTCAGTCAGATTGGGTGCGCGCCGCCACCGCCATTGGGCACTCGCGCCCGGGCATGCTCGTTCAGACGGTGCTCGACGACACGGTTCCATATGATCCATTCACCCAAGATCGACGCTATGATCTTGCCGGGTTCACATCGCGCACAACGGTTGAAGGCTGGTACCAAACCGTTGAAGAGCTCGGACGCCGGGACGGACGCACCGATCTGCGCTCGTGGATAGATATTCCTAAGAAAGACGAAGACGCCAAAACAGAGTGGCTGGAGGCGCATCCGGACGACCCGCTTGCGATCCATGCCCAATCTTTGAGAGAAAAGAAGTTTGCAGCTCGTCCCGCCCCCGCCGCCGCTGCTGCAGGTGCCGCAGCCCTGACGGCGTCAGCCATCGGCAATGGTAGGCCTACGAATGGCGGCCCTGTCGGGATTCAGAACACAGCCCCAGCCAGCAAAGCAGCTGTTCCCACTGCCGCGGCACAAACGCCCGATGACGGGTTTGATTTTATGATCCCACTTATTCTCGCGGGGATCGCAGCGATGTTTTTCCTGGGCTACACGTGGCGCTCAGAACCAGTCTCCGGGCCTGCAGTCGCCAACCTCAGTCCCGTGGTGAATACGTGCCCGGTTGGCACCGTCCCGGAGAATCTGATCGCTCCACCAGTGCTCGAAACAGGCCCGATCATTAACGACACTGAATGATTCCTGCGGCATAGAAGAGCCGTATGTCGCAATCCCAGCAAGAACATCCGCTTCATCGTCGTAACGTGCTAGAGCGCAACGAGGCTTTGCTGGCCTCGCTCATATGGGCACTCTTTATGTTGCCCATTCTCGCCGTGATGGTGAATGCACTCTCTTACGCGCATTTCTATCTGCATGGACCGTCAGCGGAGATTCTATGGACACCGTGGTATAATCGAGCGCATCCCCTCAGCTCATTGTATTGGGGCTATGTGATACTGGCCGCTTATTTTGGATTGAGGTTCTGGCTTGAAGGTGTGGGAGGTTTGCAAGCCTCCCATAAAATGGGGCGCTCCTCTCCATCAGTGCTGATGCTGGCTATACCGGCAGTCGCGTTCAACTGGGCGTTTGTTTCAGGACTTACCGCATTGGTTCTGTCGATCACAGGTGAGTCTGAAATCGTAACCCACCGGCCTGGATACGAATATCACGTGACGTGGGCAAACCTATTAGGTTGGCTCGTAACCGGCGTTGTGGCTGCGCCTTTGTTTGAAGAGCTCGCCTTTCGCGGATTTTTGTTCGGATGTTTGCTCGCGCGAGGATGGTCGCCCTCTCTTGTTGTGGTTACGACGGCGGCGGCGTTTGCAATCACTCACGTTCAGTATGAGCCCATCGCGATGTTCATGGTTTTCGTAATGGGATTGATATTCGGGACTTTGCGGCTAGTCAGCGGAGGTCTGCTTCTACCGATGGTTACGCACGGACTGCTGAACCTAACCATCTTTGCTGCGGACGTGTCATAGTTCAGTTTCTTTGTTTTGGATCGCTCTTCGGTGCTGGTGCCAGTCGTAGGACTTCAGTCTGAAATCGCTCGTCATCTCCGCCAAGCAGGATCGGAAGTGACCGGATGCACGCATCCAGAAACGCTGTGACCCAGACCTCTTCAGCTTTCGGGAAATCGCTCAGCACATATGGCATGACCTTCGACTTGTCGCCTGGATGACCGACCCCCACCCTCACGCGCCGGAAATCCGCGCCGATATGTGACGACACGGAGCGAATGCCATTATTGCCCGAATGCCCACCGCCCTGCTTCACGCGGACACGGCCGGGCGCGAGATCGATTTCGTCATGAAAGACGGTGACGGCTGCAGGTTCCAGCTTGAAGAACTTCAAGGCTCTCGAAACCGATTGGCCGGTTTCGTTGTAGAAGGTCATCGGCTTCATCAGAAGAACTTTGACCCGGCTGGAGTCCGTCTCGATCCACCCTTCAGACACCATAGCGTTAAACTTTTCCCGCCACGCCGGAAAGTCGTACGCGGCGGCGATTTCATCAATGATGAAGAAACCGAGATTATGCCTGTTGCCGGAATACTTCGGACCAGGATTGCCCTGTCCCACAAGGATCAGCACGGGTGCCTCCCCGGATTGCTCGGCGAACGCTCGGCCGGTCAATCCGGCCAAAGCGCGCCTTAATGCGTTGAGGATTACTCCTCTCCGCCGTCTTCGGATCCAGCGTCTTCGCCGCCTTCTGCCTCTTCGCCCTCTTCACCTTCTTCGGCTTCGACAGCGGTTTCCACTTCGGCAGCACGGCCAGCAATGGTCGCAATCGTGAAGTCCCGATCACCAATCGTAGGTTCGGCTCCTTCGGGCATCGTGATGTCAGAAATCTTGACATTGTCGCCAATCTCGAGCGCTGAAACGTCGGCTTCCAGAGCTTCTGGGATAGCGTTCGCAGCAACGTTCAGTTCGACAGTAAAGCGAACAACGTTCAGCGTACCGCCTTTTTTGAGGCCCGGCGCAACATCTTCGCCAACGAACCGAACAGGTACCTCGACCGAGATGATCTGGTTGGCCTTCACGCGATAAAGGTCGACGTGAAGCGCTTGGTCCGTCACCGGGTGAAACTGAATGTCTTGTGGGATAACCAACTGCTTTTCACCATTGTGGACCAGGGTCACCGTGTTGCCGCGGAACTTGCCGGTATTAAAAGCCTTCTGCAGCTCATTCTTCTTCAGCGTGATCGCCACAGGATCTTCGCCGCCACCATAAAGGACACCCGGCACGAGGCCGTTTCTGCGCGCTTCGCGGGCCCCGCCCTTGCCTGTGCGCGGACGCACTTCGACGGTGAGTTCTACATTGTCTGACATTGTTTATCCTTTCGCCCTGAGATCTGCCCCAGTTCTCTTTGGTGGGGTGATCACCTGACACGCGCGGGAACAGCCCGCCGTTTCGAAGCGCGGTCTATACAGCCATGGAAGCTTTGCGACAAGTGGTACGGATCATGAGCTCGAACTATGCTCGGAGACAGTCGTTTCGCTGCGTCAGCGCCCCTCGCCGAGAACAAAGAGATCATCGTCCATCGTCGAATTAACGTCGAAGTCGGTCCAGATCACTTCATTTGCTTTTACACCGTTGTAAAATAGTCGAACCCGACCAGGCTGTACCCAGTCGATACCCGGTTTGACGAAGAAGTCGGAATAGATGCGTTCGTGCCAACCTCGCGGTGTATCGAAGCCCACCTTGCGAAGAACTGAGGTTTGCTGATCAACCGCGAAGAGGGTCTCTCCACCGGCGGGATCGATCACTACGATCGTATAGACCGGCTCTCCATCGACTAGGTCGTCGGCTTCTCTGCGCAATGAATACCCCTCATCGAGCGCAAAACGAATGACCCCGAATCCAAAATTTGCTTTCCAGCGATCTGAGTCGGCAGACCCCTCTACCGGGCCGTCGGTTGTGTAAGTCGTCTGCCCGTCGAACGAGATCTGAAAGACAGGAGCGTCGTCCTTGAAGCTATCTATACGCACCTTGCCGTCAGCCACATGGGCGTCCGTCTTTGCACCTGGATAAACGCGCCACATTTCGTGGCGATCATGCCTGGTCATCTCGCCGTTTCGCCAGAAAAGTCCGTAACCTGACATATGGAGCGATTGAGGCCGGACCCACGTCTCGCCACCCGCTGCTTCGTGCGCGGCTTCGACGATCTGGCGCGCAGATAGCGCATCAGTTCGGACGGGCTGTTCCAATGTTGTGGCCATGCAGGCAGGAAGCGCAGATACGGCCAACACAACAAAGAGCTTCCAGCAATTCATGACAATGCTCCCAATATCAAAAAGGCCGGCCTCCCAGAAGAGAGGCCGGCTCAGATTATCAAACTTGGTCGAAGCTTAGAACTTCAGGCGAACCGTCGCGCCGAAAGTCCGCGGTTGGTTCACGTTGAAGCCAACGCGCGCCCTGCCGCCACGCTCGCGGTCGAAGCCAAGCGGTGCGTTCTCATCGAACACATTGTTCAGATAGATCGACAGCGAGACGTTCTCATAATCGAGACCCGCACTGAGATTGAGCGTGAAGAAGTCATCGAGCTCCAGATCAACCAGCTCGGATGGGTTCTCGTCCCCGGTGAAGCCGCCAATCGTAAGAGCAGTGGCCGTGGGTAGGCCCTGCCCCACTTCCTGATCGGAAGGTTGGGTGAACCGTGTACCAACATACTGAACAGATGCAGCAACGAAGGCGTTGTCGGAGAACACACCCGGATCAAAGTTATAAATAGCTGACGCCGACGTCTGGAACTCCGGTACCGATGGAAGACGGTTGCCTTCACGGAGACCAGCCAGAACATTGCCATCGCCATCCGTCACCGTGGAATCGAACTCTGAACGGATCAGACTACCCGCGACGAACAAGTCGAGGCCTTCAACCGGAGAGAAGCCAACTTCATATTCCAAACCGGCTGCGAATGCATCCGGCACGTTGAACACAACGCGCGACGAACAAGATCCGGCATCGAGCGTCACCTGAAGGTCTTCGATGTCATTGTAGAAGCCAGCGGCATTGAAGCTGAACCGCTCGGTCTGGACCTTGAAGCCAGCCTCATAGTTCCAGAGTGTTTCGTCGTCATAGTCCTGGAATGTGCCGAAGATCTGAGCATCTTCCGCAGAGCAAAGCGGCAGGTTCAGTGGATCGTTCACGCCACCAAGACGGAAGCCACGGGACGCCTGAGCGTTAAGCGTGACGTTGTCGTTGACTTCGTATTTGGCGAGGAAACGCGGCGTAAAACCGTCAGACTCTGTGGTGTCAGTGACGTTGTCGCCGTTCGAGAAGAGACCGCCAGTAATGAAGTCCCGCTCCTCATCGAAGTCATAGTACCGGCCCCCAAATGACACTGTCAGTTTTTCGGTAACCTCGTAACTCGCTTCACCAAAGATTGCCCATTGATCAAGATCGAACGGGATCGTTGAGTTGAATGGCGAATCTGCTGGGAAGCCATTCGCAACGGCAGCGGACGTCCCCTCGCCCAGAACGGCGTCGGTGATCGCGTCGTATCCGGGTGTTGGAAGGAATTGTCCGTAGTCGCGATCATTGGTGTGGTAGAACCCACCGATCAACCACTGCAAACGACTGTCCGTATTCGAACTCAATCGGAGTTCCTGAGTGAACGCCTGGAAGTCCGTCGAATCGATCAGGTTGGAGGGGAGCGCGGCTGCCGCCTCGCCAAACGCCAGGTCAAGGCTAACCGAACCCGTCAGCGCGCTCGCATCGCGGGACACAACAATATCCCGATCAATGAAGCTCGATACAGAGGTAAGTGTTACCGGACCGATATCGAATTCAGCCACGAAATCAGCGATCAGGGTTTCGTCGTCGAAACCTTCTTCAAGCAAAAGGAATTGCTCACGTTCGCCGATCAGATCAAGGATTGCCTGACCACCGAGTGTCTCTCCCGGCGTGAACGGCACGCCTAGCGCCGCGGGATTTGCAAGTATGTTGAACTCATCCTGCCGGTTGAAGCCGTCTACCGAAATGTCTTGATAGAGAACCCGTGGCGTCAGGCGAATATTCGGCGTTGGCTCATACTTTAATGCGATACGACCACCAAACCGCTCACCGTCATTTACATTGTTCTCCACGCCTGTCGGGGTGATTGCATCGATAAAGCCGGCATATTCCGTATAGTAGCCAACGGCGCGAATGGCGGCCTTGCCTTCGATAAGCGGAATATTGACTGCACCCTTCACATGGCCACCGACACCACCATCGGTCACAGTGTTCACATTCGCTTCGGCAACACCTTCGAACTCATCGAGATTTGGCTGGTTTGTGATGTAACGGACGGTGCCGCCAACCGAACCCGACCCGAACAGCGTGCCTTGCGGTCCGCGCAGCGTCTCCACCCGGTTCAGATCGAAAAGATCAAGATCCGGCGTAAACAACGACAAGGAGATGACGCTCTCATCGAGATAGATACCAACCTGCTCCTTCACACCCGGCTGATCGCGAACGATTTGTCCTGCCGACACACCGCGGACTGCCACCTGGCTCTGACCCGGCCCCAGGTTCTGAATGGTAAGTCCAGCAACATTCCGGGAAACGTCTTCTAGGTTTTGCGCACCTGTCCGTAGAATGTCTTCGCCCGTCTGGGCATTAATGGAAAACGGAACGTCCTGGATGGTTTCTTCCCGCTTGGTACCCGTGACAATAATGGCGTTCTGGACGAGCTCCTCGTCGCTGCTCGCTTCTACATCCTGCGTCCATCCCGGTGCTGCCGCAATTGCCAACGCAGAAACGCTGACCCCCATTAAACGTATGAATTTATTACGCATAGTCGATCCCTCCTATTATGCTCTTCTTTATGAGCGAAATCATAGGAGTAATAACTTAACTGCGAAATGGCCCTGACGAGGTATGAAATGGTATTTCGGAGCGGGTGTCTCTTATTCGACACATGCTGCGGGCAATGGGGACGCAGTGAGCTCGTCAATCCAAGCAATCATTTAACTGCTGCACTAATGAGGTCTCCACATAAGCGGTATGCTGATTTCACTTGGACGTCGCTGCCGGCACCAAAAACAAAAAAAACGCGCCCGAAGGACGCACTTTTTTCGATCTTGTTCGGTATCTGCCTAGGCCGCAGCGGTAGTCTTTTTCTCGATCTCGCGCTTAATTTTTGCAGCGCGGTCTGACAACTGATCCGACTTTGCCTTGGCAAGAAAGGGATCAAGTCCGCCCAGTTTGTCGACTGTGCGAAGTGCTTTGGCTGCGATCCGCAGTTTGAAGGACCGATCAAGGGCTTCTGAATGAAGGCTCACATCAAGGAGATTAGGCAGAAAACGGCGTTTCGTTTTCACGTTGGAGTGGCTGACATTGTGGCCACTCATCGGGCGCGTGCCTGTCAGTTCGCAAATGCGGGACATCGGTCTTACTACTCGTATTGTGCGTTAATTCGGAAGCGCGGGCATTACAGAGTCTTTGGAGAGGCGTCAACTCCGCTTCTGAGCTACCCCACCCCTCGGTATGGACGCCGCGAGAAGCGGCGACATCGACTTTCCGTTGAATTTACAAATTCAAAAGGCATTTGGGCGATTTTGCGACATCGAACCGACGGGGTGCCGGGCATGAAAAAACTAAGCATCGATCAATTTCTGACGGCGGCTGACCGGTTGGAGAACGGATTCACTATATATGACAAGAATCTGGAGCTGATTTTCGCCAATGCAGCCTCACGGCAACACCTGCCGGAAATGTTCCAAACAATCGACGCTGGTGGCAGCATTCGGGATGCGATTTCTGCTGAGTTGAAAGTGATTGCGGGTGAGATGGGCGCGCCGGAACTGGAACGCCTCATCGACTACTCTATAAATACGATGAAGAGCGATGAGCTGCGCGAGGTACCAAGCTCGAGTGGGCGACAACTTCGCGTGTATCACACCCAAACAGAGGAAGGCCTTTTTGTTGGCCTAAGCGTTGACATTACGGAGTTGCGCGAGGGTGAGAGAGAACTGAAGAAAGCTCGACGTGCGGCTGAGGCCGCCAGTGCCGCAAAATCGGAATTTCTGGCATCAATGAGCCATGAGATCCGTACACCATTGAACGGCATATTGGGTATGGCTCAAGCCCTGCGCACACGTGATCTCAACCGAGATGAAATGGACATGGTCGAGACCATTCTCGACAGCTCCAGGTCCCTGATGACTATTCTGAACGACATTCTCGATCTTTCAAAGATCGAGGCAGGCCGACTTGAACTGAGCCCTGTTAGCGTCGATTTTCGCCATCGGATTTCACGCATTCAGAAATTCTTCCGTCCATCCGCAGAGGACAAAGGGCTTTACCTCAAGCTCGTTGTTGATCCCCGAGTTCCAACGGATCTCATCATGGATACGGTCCGGGTCCGACAATGTATCTCAAACCTAGTCTCAAATGCGATAAAGTTCACGTCGAAAGGCGGGGTTATTGTCGCCGCCAAGAGCGAACTGGTTGATGGATCCGATGACACCCATCTGGTGACAGTGCACGTCTCAGATACCGGGATTGGTATTGATCCAGAGCACAAAAGCGTTCTCTTCGACAGCTTCACTCAGGCAGACGCCTCAACCACCCGGCGCTTTGGCGGAACTGGTCTGGGTCTCAGCATTGCCCGAAAGCTCGCTCGGATGATGGGCGGTGACATCACCGTCGCCAGTAAACAAGGTCAGGGTTCTGTCTTCACGTTTACATTCAAGGCCCCTGCCGCGAGCGGTCCTCCGCTCGCCAATCGTCCAGAACAGCAGGACCTAACTGACAGCCCAGTCCTCATAAGCGATGTTTCATCTGCTCAATCCGCGTCGTCGCAAGCCAGCACAGCCGCAGCGACGGGTACAAACAGTCTCAGGGGCATGCGGGTCCTTATCGTCGATGACAACACGGTCAATCGACGGGTCGCTCGTTTGTTTGTCGAGCCACTAGGCATGATCGCTACCGAAGCCGCCCACGGCCAGGAGGCCATAGAAATTCTAAGCGCCGAACCGTTTGATCTCGTGCTTCTGGATATGCACATGCCAGTCATGGACGGTCAGGAAACGATCCGGGCAATCAGGGCCTCCAAGGAGAGTTGGTCCGATGTTCTGGTCATTGCGCTGACGGCAGATGCCATGGCCGGCGACCGTGAGAAGTGCATAGATCTCGGTATGGATGGATATGTGGCGAAGCCCGTGGATCAGCGAGAGCTGTTCTCGGAACTTCTCAAGGTTCGTTCAGCGGCGACCGCGGAAGGTCGCTCGATCGGCCGGGCCCAGACATCTAATGAGACGGGCATTTCAGCGGAAGACGACGATCTGTTCGAGTCTCCAGAAAGCCTCGCGGGATAACTCGATCCAGATCACGGGCTTGCGCTAGCAAAGGGTTTGGGCCACACCGACGAATGATCTTCCCCTGCCTGTTCGAGGTCATCATATGTCCGAGCTGAAGGCGGTTCTCGGCCCCACAAATACCGGAAAAACACATTACGCCATTGAGCGCATGATGGGTTACAGCTCGGGCATGATCGGGCTGCCACTGCGCCTGCTTGCCCGCGAAGTCTATGATCGCATTCGCGCGGTGAAGGGTGATGGTGCGACCGCTCTCATCACCGGTGAAGAGCGTATCTGGCCAGCTGGCGCGCGCTACTTTGCCTGCACTGTTGAGGCGATGCCTGTACAAGTGCCGGTCGATTGTCTTGCCATCGACGAAATCCAGCTTGCCGAGGATAGCGACCGAGGACACATCTTCACGGACCGTCTACTTCATGCGCGGGGTGAGCACGAAACCTTGTTCCTTGGTGCGGAAACGATGTCACCCATTCTCCGGGCGCTCGACTTGCCCGCCGAGGGTGATCCGAGGAGCCGGTTTTCCGAGCTTCACTATTCCGGACCGGTAAAGACGACCAAACTTCCGAAACGCAGCGCAGTGATCGCGTTCAGCTCTGAAGAAGTCTACGCGATTGGAGAGCTGCTGCGCCGGCAAAAGGGCGGTGCTGCCATTATTATGGGAGCCCTCTCCCCCCGCACCCGCAATGCTCAGGTCGAGCTCTATCAGTCTGGCGAGGTCGACTACCTTGTTGCCACGGACGCCGTTGGCATGGGCCTCAATCTTGATGTCGATCACGTCGCTTTTGCTTCCTCAACCAAGTTCGATGGTCATCGTCACCGCCGGCTGAGCCCCGCCGAAATGGGTCAGATTGCGGGCCGCGCAGGCCGCTTCCGCTCAGACGGCAGTTTTGGTGAGACGGGCGACTGCCCAGTGTTTGAAGACGAGCTCGTTGCCCGCATCGTCAATCACACATTTGATCCGGTCGACCGACTCGAATGGCGCAATTCAGACCTCGATTTCTCCACTGTCCAATCGCTGATGCGTGACCTCGCCCGCCCGTCTGGTACCGCACTGCTTCGGCAAAATCCGAACGCCCTTGATGAATGGACCCTTCGGCGGTTCGCCGTGGATCCAGAGATCACGGAGGCGACGAAGACACCTGAGCGAACCCAAAGGCTTTGGGATTTGTGTCGCCTGCCAGACTTTAGAAAGGCTGGCCATGAGGGCCATTTCAGGCTCGTCCAATCCTTATACGAACATCTCGCTGATCCAGACGCCCGCCTCTCCGATGAGGCTATGGCAAACCGTATGGAACGTCTTTCGAACGCGTCGGGAGACATACCCACTCTGCAGGATAAGCTTGCCGCCATTCGCACCTGGACCTATGCCGCCCACCGAGATGACTGGCTTGCAAACCCTGGAGAGTGGCGCAACAACACTCGACTTCTGGAGGATGAGTTGTCCGATGCCCTTCACGAGGCGCTGACCGAGCGCTTTGTCGATAGACGGACAACGGCTTTGCTTGCAGGGCTGAAAAAGGACAAAAGGCTGATGGCCGAGATTGGAAAGGACGGTGAGATTCAGGTGGAAGGCCACGTTGTCGGCCATCTGAAAGGTCTGACCTTTGAGCCAGTATCTGCCGCGCGGACGTTAGAAGGAAAGGCTGTCAGAAACGCCGCCCTATCCGCTCTTCAACCTATATTGGCACAGCGGCTCTCGGATATCTCATCGGCCGAAGACGATGCCTTTGTTCTGTCTGCCGACGGCGACATTACGTATAATGGCGAGATTGTTGCTCGCCTCAAGAAAGGGTCAAACTGGCTATTGCCAGACACAGAGCTTGTTGGTGCAATCGAAGTCTCTTCAGACCTGCGAGCGAGTGCGTCAGCGCGCATCGACAATTGGTTGGCCGCACATGTCACCACGCAGCTTCCGTCATTATCGGGACTTGGGCATTCTGAACGAACCGATGGGTTGTCCGGTGCAGCAAAGGGTTTCGCCTTCCGTCTGCAGGAAACAGGTGCCGCCATTGATTTGCGCCGCGACGATCAAAGCGTGCGAATAGAGGCAGAAGATCGAGAAGCGCTGAAAGCCCTCGGAGTTCGAGCCGGTCGGGTATCGGCGCATATTCCTGATGCTCAGAAACCTGCCGCGCAGAAACTCATTTCGCTTCTTCGGACTATTTTTGATGGTGCGCCCTGCCCCATCGCGCCCGAGGGAGCCGGGTCTTTCGAACCAGATCCATCATGGAGCGATAGCGCTTTGGCGGCAAATGGCTACATCCGGCTTGGGCAACGCGCCGTTAGAGCAGACCTTGCAGAGCGTCTCGCCTGGGAAGTTTCGAAGCGCCGCCGCGAATCTGAGACGCCGGCTTTTGCTCTGCCACCGGAGCTTGCATCCATTGTTTCCTGCCCCGGAGATGCGTTTCCCGATGTGATCAAAGGGCTTGGACTTGCTCCTGCCGAAAAAGATCCAGAAACCGGTGTGCCGACGCTCTGGCGTTACAATCGACGGCACAGGCCAGATCAGGCGGGCGGAAAGCCAGGCGGGAAAGACCGCAAACGAAAAGCACAAGGCCATAAGCCAAAGGGGGCGCGCGATGGTCGTCGTTCGCACCAAGGCGGACGTAAATCCGGACACGATCCTTCAAGCCCATTCGCTGCTCTGGCAACACTTATCGATACATCAGGGGGTGGAAAACCGGACGGTCAATCGGACAGCGGGGCGGAAAAACCGGACGCTGTATCCCCGTCCCTATCCCCTAATTCCGAGTAGGCTAGGTGGCGGACGAAACAAGCGATGGATCGGTTCGTCTGGACGTATGGTTATGGCGCGCCAGATTTTACAAAACCAGAAAGCTGTCGGCAGAACAGATCACCAAACGGGGTGTTAGAATTTCCCGGAACGCGCAGGTTAGGCGAACGAACAAACCGGGGACAACCATCACCGTTGGAGATGTTGTTACTTTTGGCAAGTCCGTGCATATCAGAAGCGTAGAGGTTCTGGCGATTGGCGAGCGGCGCGGTCCGTCCGACGAAGCAAAAGGTCTCTATCGCGATTGGGAAGACGACCTCTGATGCGAGACTGAACGTAACTATGACTAGCTTATTTTCGAGACTATTTGGGCGCGACGACCCAAAGCCCTCCGACGAGTCGATTACGCCGGAGGCTGCGGCGGCGGCTTTGTTGGTAGAAGCAGCCCTGGTCGACGGGGTCTATGCCGACATCGAAAGCGATCGCATCGCGATGATTCTCCTAGAGAGTTTCGATTTCGATGCTGACCGAGCTGATGCTCTGCTGGCTCAGGGTGAAGCGCTTGCCGAAGAAGCCGTTGGAGCGCACGAGTTTACGAAGCATGTTAAGAAGTTGCCGCTTGGGCAGAGAGAAAAGATTATTGAGGGATTATATCTGGTCGCCCTCGCCGATGGCGAAAAGTGCCCGTTCGAAGATGCTTTCATTCGTCACGTTGCATCTCTGCTTTATGTGGAGGATGTACCTCGTGCACAGGCGCGAAAGCGTGCAGAAATGAGAGTGGCCTCCGGCGAATGACTGAGAATTTTCGTCCATCTATACCATGTGGCGCGACGCCCTCCGGCGAGTCCTTGGAGGACTAAAGCACCCAAATGACCTATATCGTTACGGACGCCTGCATAAGATGCAAATACATGGACTGCGTGGAAGTCTGCCCGGTGGACTGCTTCTACGAGGGTGAAAACATGCTCGTCATTCATCCAGATGAATGTATCGATTGCGGTGTTTGCGAACCTGAATGTCCAGTTGAAGCCATTGTTCCCGACACCGAAGATGAGCCCGACGGGAAGTGGCTCAAGCTGAATACCGAGTACTCGAAAGTCTGGCCTGTGATAACCATGATGAAGGATCCACCCGCAGACAGGGACGAAATGGCCGAGGAAACGGGAAAACTAGAAAAATATTTCAGCCCCAAGCCCGGTACAGGTGATGGATAAGCTTTTCGCCGGATCCGCCGGCATTTGCTGACTTGTGGCAAGTGTGCTATAAGTGAATAAAGTGACAACATTTTAATCACAACGAACGTCTCGTCCGGCTGCCGAAAATGCACTCGGGCGTTTTTATGTTCGGAGAGATGACTACGGGTTTGAGTAGAAAAGGATAAACCATGGCTAAGAAGACTGCCGCCGAAGCAAAACCAGCTTTCGACATCGGACAAAACGTCGTTTATCCTGCCCATGGCGTCGGGACCGTTACAGGCATAGAAAAGCAGCAAGTTGCGGGCATCGACCTCGAAGTCTTTGTGGTCTCTTTTGATCAGGACAAAATGATCCTGCGGGTGCCGACCAATCGTGCTGAAGCCTCTGGCATGCGCGCTTTGGCCGGGTCGAAACTTGTCGATGATGCTCTGAAAACACTTGGTGGCCGGGCCCGGATCAAGCGGACAATGTGGTCGAGGCGTGCTCAAGAGTATGAGGCGAAGATCAATTCTGGCGATCTGATATCGATCGCTGAAGTGGTTCGTGACCTTCATCGCGGTGAAGATGAGCCTGAGCAATCTTACTCTGAGCGCCAACTTTACGAAAGCGCCCTGGACCGGATGGCGCGCGAACTTGCTGCCGTTGAGAACATCGATCGCACGAAAGCGATGGAGCGTTTGGCGGCATCACTGGCAAAGAAAAAAGCGGCATAGCTCCAGTCGTTCAGACCCATAATTTGGAAGCCGGTCGCGCTTGGCCGGCTTTTTTATAAAATATTGTGATCCAAATAGGAAATCGGTTCGTAGAGAAGTCGTTAATAAGCGAGCGAGCCGATGATAGACCAATCTCCATCCCCTTCCCTCGACCGGAAATTTGTTAAAGCTGCGATGAAGCGACCGCTGCTAGAAGCGGATCATGAACTGAAGCTGGCGCGGGCCTGGCGAGACGATCAAGACGAAAAAGCGCTGCATGAATTGACCGGCGCATATATGCGATTGGTGATCGCAATGGCTGCGAAATTTCGTCATTACGGATTACCGCTGTCTGATCTTATTCAGGAAGGAAATGTCGGGCTGATGCAAGCTGCGGCACGGTTCGATCCGGAACGCGAAGTGCGTTTTTCGACCTATGCGTCATGGTGGATAAGATCATCGATACAAGACTATGTTCTACGTAACTGGTCTATCGTTCGTACTGGAACGACGTCAGCTCAGAAGTCTCTTTTCTTCAATTTGCGCCGTCTTAGAAACAAAATTGAAGATGCTGAGGCGAGCTCCCTTACCCCGGAAAATCGGACCTGGATCGCCGACCATCTCGGCGTCAGCGAGCGCGATGTCGAAAATATGTCCGCACGTCTATCCGCGAACGACCGGTCGCTTAACGCGCCCATCGGTAACGCCGAAGGCACAATGAGTGAGTGGCAGGATCTACTCCCTGACGAGAAGACCGATGTTGAGCGGGACGTAACTCACGCCAAGGATAACGCAAAACGTGGGAAGTGGTTGGTCGAAGCCATGAAGTCCCTCACAGATAGAGAGACGTTGATTATCACGGAACGCCGACTTAAGGACGATACCGTAACTCTCGAAAGCTTGGGAAAAACCCTTGGAATTTCCAAAGAGCGCGTACGCCAGATCGAGCATCAAGCGCTTGGAAAACTACGCAAAGCTCTGACAAAGATGGTTGGCGATCCAGAGGTCGCCGGGCTTATCCCAGAGAGCTAGCTGCGCTTGGCAGTCAGACGTCGGCAGACATCATCGAGCTGTTCTAAATCTCGGTATTTGATTCGAAGCTCACCGCCCTCGCCTTGATGACGTATATCCACACTCAAGCCCAGTGTCCGAACAAGGTCCGCCTCGAGGGCCTCTGTGTCCACATCTTTAACTCTGCGTATGGAGGTCGCATTCGGAGATGATGGGCGCGGTGGCAAGGCCCCTTTTGACAACCTGGCCAGAGCCTCGACATCACGAACACTCAGACTTTTTGAGACCGCCTGATCAATTAGACTATCGGGGTCCTCTCCTCCAAGAGCGGCCCTAGCATGGCCTGCTGAAATGCGGCCGTTGCGAAGGTGCTCACGAGCAGATTCAGACAATTTTAATAATCTCAGAGTGTTCGCAATGTGTGCACGCGACTTGCCCACACTCTCTGCAAGGCTCTCCTGTGTTCGGCCAAAGCGCTTCATCAGAGCACCGTAAGCCTCGGCCTCCTCCATGGGATTCAAATCCGAACGCTGCACATTTTCAATGATCCCAACTTCGAGCAATTCGAGTTCGTCGGCGTCCCGAACCACTGCCGGGATAGATTGCAGCCCCGCGAGTTTGGCGGCCCGCCACCTACGCTCTCCGGCTATAATTTGGTACCCCTGTCCTCCCTTGGGATCCGGGCGAACAAGAATAGCCTGCAGAACGCCTCTGGTCCGAATCGAGTCGGCCAGTTCTTCCAATTCGTCCTGGTCGAAGGTGCGCCTCGGTTGAGACGGATTTGGCATAATTCGATTTATCGCAACGGATGCCGGTGCATCGCCCGCCGCGACTTCGGTGGTCGATTGCGTTGGTGCCGGTTGAGACGGCGCGACAGCCTCGACCTCTCCGATAAGCGCGGACAGTCCTTTTCCAAGACGGCTTGGTCGAGATCGTCGGTCTTCCATCATCATGCCACCCTCAATTCGCGCTCGCGCTGCAAGACTTCAGACGCCAGACGAATATACGCCTCGCTTCCTGGGCATCTGTAGTCATAAAGCAGCGCCGGTTTTCCGAAAGACGGGGCCTCGGACAAGCGCACGTTCCGCGGTATCACCGTCGAGTAGACTTTGTTTCCAAAGAACTCACGGACTTCGTCGGCGACCTGGTCAGACAAATTGTTTCGACGGTCATACATGGTGAGGACGACACCCTGTATTTCGAGGCTGGGATTCAATCCCGAACGCACGACTTCAATTGTTCGCAGCAATTGGCTTAAACCCTCCAGCGCGAGGAATTCACATTGGAGCGGAACCAGTAGCGCATCCGCAGCCGTCATGGCGTTCAATGTCAAAGCCGAAAGCGAGGGCGGACAATCGATCAGAATAAAGTCGTATCCTGTGGCTCCTGACCGATCTACGTAGCCTCGGATTGCATCTCGCAGTCTATATGATCGCCGAGGATCTGACGCCAGTTCGGTTTCAACACCCGCCAGATTCTCATCACCAGGCACGAGATCCAGTCGCGGAACTATTGTCTCCAGAACGGCCCTTTCAAGCGGTACCTGATCAACGACAAGATCATAACTTGTCAGATCACGTTCCGGCCTGGATATACCTAGACCGGTTGACGCATTTCCCTGAGCGTCAAAATCCACCACCAATACTCGACGCCCAACAGCTGCTAGAGCCGTTGCCAAATTGATCGAGGTGGTCGTCTTTCCAACGCCACCTTTCTGATTGGCCACCGCAAAGATTCGAGTTTCGGTGTCAACCATATGATACCTCCGATATTTTGAGAATGACTCCCTTGCCCCCGCTATGGCTAGGATTCACCTGAGACGAGAATGTCCATGTTTCCGACGCAGCCGTCAATTCCTGTTGCCAGGATTCGCCTTTATGGAAAATGCCGACAGCCCCTTGTGACAGCCAAGGTGACGCCATGTCCAAGAGATTTGGCAGCGGCGCAAAAGCGCGGGCTGTGACCACATCAAAGCCGCTTGATCGGAAGTTCTCCACCCGGCCTTGATGAACTTCTGCATCTAGGCCTGCCGTCTCGATGGCCTCTCTGAGAAAGGCACACTTTCTGCCAACTGTTTCTACCAATGTAACACGGCCGCGCTCGCGCACTGTCAGTTCGCAAGCCAATGGCAGCCCCGGAAAACCGCCACCAGACCCCAGATCGATCAGAACTGGGTCATCTGGCAATAGAGGGATTACTTGCAAACTATCCCATATGTGTCGCCGCCAGATATGATCCCATTCGGCCGGCCCGATCAGGTTCTTCTGGTGCCTCCATCTGTCGAGCACACTCAAAACAGAATTCAGACGATCAAATGTTTCACGTGAAACATCGATCTGTTTACGGATATCCTCAGGACCAAAGCCATCAGCGTCCAATGTCATGCCCGATGCGCCCTCGAAGGACGCCGGCGCACATGAGCCAATAATGCTGTCAGCGCCGACGGCGTAACACCTTCGATCCGACCCGCCTGGCCCAACGTTTCTGGTCGGATGTTTTCCAGTCGTGCGCACACTTCATTCGAAAGACCGCCAACCGACTTATAATCCAGATCCGGTGGTAGCTCTAAAGCCTCATCTCGGCGAAGCGCTTGAATGTCCGATATCTGACGATCCAGATAGCCAGCATACTTCGCATCGATCTCCAGTTGCTCACTTATGGCCGGATCAATATCGCGAAGCTCCGGCCATGCGACGCAGAGATCCGAGAAAGTAATACCGGTATAACCCAGGTACTCCTTCGCTGATCTGACCCTACCATCCTGGTTCACTTTCCAGCCGAACTGCTTTGCCTTGCTTGGGCTCATACGCGCCGCGTCCACAATGTCTCTTGCCGACTCCAGTGTCCGCTGTTTCACGTGAAACATCTCAGCGCGTTCCTCCGACACACATCCAAGGTCAATGCCTTTTTGAGTCAATCTCTGGTCCGCGTTGTCTGCACGTAGGAGGAGTCGATACTCAGCTCGAGAGGTAAACATGCGATAGGGCTCCGTGACGCCTCTCGTTATCAGGTCGTCGACGAGCACGCCGATATAAGCTTCGCCTCTATCAAAGATCGCTGCGCCTAGTTCTTTGGATCGGCGCGCTGCGTTCAGACCGGCAACCAATCCCTGGGCTGCGGCTTCTTCGTAACCGGTTGTCCCATTTATCTGTCCAGCCAGATAGAGACCGGAAAGCCCGTTGACTTGAAGTGTTCGGTCCAAAGCGCGGGGATCTACATAATCGTATTCGATCGCATATCCGGGCTGGAGTATGGTTGCTTCCTCAAGTCCGGGAATGGTTCGCAGGAATTCCCGCTGAACGGCCTCAGGCAAGGATGTTGAGATGCCATTCGGATAAACGGTCTGATCATCCAATCCTTCGGGTTCCAAAAAAATCTGATGACGATCCCGGTCAGGAAAGCGATGAACTTTGTCTTCAATCGATGGGCAGTACCGAGGACCCTTGCCGGCAATCGCTCCGGAGTACACCGCGGATGTCTTGATGTTCTCAGAGATAATGGCGTGGGTCTCAGCAGTGGTCCATGTCACACCACAGGCGATTTGTGGCACCTCTATTTTGGTCGTCATGAATGAAAATGGTATCGGCTCTGCGTCTGCAT
This sequence comes from Pseudomonadota bacterium, assembly GCA_039033955.1. Classification (GTDB taxonomy): domain Bacteria; phylum Pseudomonadota; class Alphaproteobacteria; order Caulobacterales; family Hyphomonadaceae; genus CALLCD01. The sequence continues at coordinate 179,994 of JBCCBQ010000002.1, read as the reverse complement.
CTTGGGACTCAAGTTGAGACCAATTGATCGTACGGCCATCCAGTCGGGAGGGGGTCCCGGTCTTCAGTCGTCCCATTGGGAGCTTCATTTCGTAGAGCCGGTTCGACAAGCCAATGGCTGGTGCTTCTCCGGCTCGTCCGGCCGGAACGCGCTTGTCGCCGATATGAATCATACCCTTTAGAAAAGTCCCGGTTGTAATGATGACCTGTCCAGCGTGCCACGTGTCACCTTTGGCTGTGGTCACACCCGAGACCTTATCGTTGTGTTCCAGGATATCTTCGACGCCATCTTCAATGATGGTGAGATTCGAAGTTGAACCCAGCTCAGCTTGCATGGCCAATCGATACAGAGTTCGATCGATCTGAGATCGTGGTCCCCGGACTGCCGGACCTTTGGATCGATTCAACAGACGGAACTGAATTCCAGATACGTCGGCAATTCGACCCATGATACCATCGAGCGCATCAATCTCGCGAACAAGATGGCCCTTCCCGAGACCACCAATTGCGGGATTGCAAGACATCTCGCCGATGGTCTTTTTGGAGTGGGTGATTAGCGCGGTTCGCGCGCCGAAGCGCGCCGCCGCCGCCGCCGCTTCGCAACCAGCGTGACCACCGCCAACGACAATTACATCAAACCGAGTATCGCTCATGGACGAGCTTGTAGCTTATTCACCGGCGGCTGCGTAGGGGTCACTTTCCGATACAGAAGGTCGAGAACACATCTCCTAATATGTCTTCCACATCGATGCTGCCCACGAGGCTTTGTAGAGATCGAGCCGCGGCGCGTAAGTTCTCCGATGCCAGCTCCGCACCCAGATCAGCATCCAAGACTGCACGCGTTTCGCGCATATCTTCCAGAGCGGATTCTATTGCGGTTCGGTGACGAGCGCGGGTGAGAACCGGGCTTTTCTGTTCACCGGCTCGCGATTGGATTCTTGTCACAATCTCTGTCTCTAACGCCTCGCAACCAAAACCGGTTTTTGCCGATATCGCGGGCATTGAGCTGGTTAACAGAGTCTTACCGAGAAGGTCTGCCTTCGTCCTCACGAGAAGGTCGCCGGTGCGCTTCAAGTGGGGTAGGGGAGGGCTGTCGTCGTTTGACGAAACGAGAAAGAGTCGAAGATCAGCTGACTCTGCTGCATGACGTGATCGATCGATGCCTTCCAGCTCAATCAAATCTTCCGTCTCACGGATACCGGCTGTGTCCTGGAACCAAATGATTTGTCCACCAAGCCGACATCTCACCTCAACAACATCTCTCGTCGTTCCCGGAATGTCGGTTACGATCGCCGCCGGACGACGAGCGAGATAATTCAATAAAGTCGATTTTCCAACATTAGGCTCACCGATAATGGCAATGCGAAATCCATCTCGAATACGCTGATGAATTTCGCCATCATGGAGCGCTCTTTCGAATTTTGTTTCCAGATCGGTGATGATCTCGAGGACCGGAGTTGTCGTGGATTCCGGCGCTTCGCTCTCGTCGGGAAAATCTATCGAGACTTCAAGGAGAGCCAATGCTCTCTGGAGGTCACTTTTCCAACCCTCATAAAGCTCGGAAAGTGCGCCCTTGGTTTGGTAGAGCGCTTGATCCTTTTGAGCTCGGGTCTCAGCCTCAATGAGATCAGCGATCCCTTCAGCTTGAGTAAGATCGAGCTTGCCATTGTGAAAAGCACGCCGTGTAAATTCTCCCGGATCAGCGAGGCGAATACCAGGGAAGGAGGTCAGACATTCGAGCGCATGCTCAACAACACCAGATCCACCATGAAGCTGGATCTCCAAAACATCTTCACCGGTGTAGCTGTTTGGTGCTGGCATCCAAAGTATGATGGCGTCGTCAATTTGCCCACGATCTTGGTCGACGAGTTTTACGAGAGTAGCTTTGCGAGGTGTAACCACTTCGTCGCTTGAGTGATCTTCCAACCATCCCCCGCTCGCAGGCCCCGACACTCTGATGATTGCGACCGCTGAGGGCGGCGCGCCTGTGGCGAGGGCACAGATCGTATCGGTGACCGTTTCAGGCTTCATTCCAAAAAGTAGACGTGCAGATCACGAAAATGGTGTCTTCATTTCGCGGCTTTTAAGGGCCGCCTTCAGAATTTTGATCAGTTATTTTTTGCCATCAGTTCGAAGAATTCATCATTCGTCTTGGTTTGTTTCAAACGATCCAACAGAAACTCTGCTGCATCTGACGTTCCCATTGGATTGAGAATCCGGCGAAGGATGTAGACTTTCTGAAGATGCTCTGGAGGGGTGATCAACTCTTCTTTCCGGGTTCCAGATTTCAAAATATCCATGGCAGGGAAGGTACGTTTGTCAGCAATCTTGCGATCAAGCACGACCTCGGAATTACCGGTTCCTTTGAATTCTTCGAAGATGACCTCATCCATTCGAGAGCCGGTATCGATCAGCGCTGTCGCAATGATTGTGAGAGACCCGCCGCCTTCAATGTTTCTGGCCGCTCCAAAAAAGCGCTTCGGTCGTTGAAGTGCGTTGGCGTCCACTCCGCCGGTCAATACTTTCCCGGATGATGGGACAGTAGTGTTGTAAGCTCGGCCCAACCGCGTGATCGAGTCCAAGAGAATGACAACGTCGCGACCGTGTTCTGCGAGACGTTTTGCTTTCTCGATGACCATTTCAGCGACTGATACATGGCGCGTGGCGGGCTCGTCGAAAGTGGAAGAAACCACTTCGCCTTTAACCGTCCGCTTCATGTCCGTGACCTCTTCAGGACGTTCGTCAATTAGCAGAACAATTAGGTAACACTCTGGATGGTTTTCTTCGATTGAAGAGGCGATGTTTTGAAGAAGAACCGTCTTACCTGTCCGGGGTGGTGCCACAATAAGCGCGCGCTGACCTTTGCCGATCGGTGCCACTATGTCGATAACTCGACCTGACCGATCTTTTTTTGTCGGGTCTTTCGATTCCATAACCAAACGCTCTTCAGGATAAAGAGGCGTCAGATTGTCGAAGTGGACCTTGTGCTTGGCTTTTTCCGGGGACTCAAAATTGATTGCGCTTACATCTGCAAGGGCAAAGTAACGTTCGTCATCTCGCGGACTTTTTAGCGGACCCTCAATCGAGTCACCCGTTCGAAGGCCAGCTTTCTTAAGTAGTTTTGGACTAACGTAAATGTCGTCTGGACCGGGGAGATAATTTGATTCCGGTGACCTCAAGAAGCCGAAGCCATCCGGTAGTACTTCCAGCACACCAGCGCCGATAATTTCTATGTCGCGGTCAGCCAGCTCTTTTAGGATAGCGAACAGCAAGTCCTGTGTACGAAGAGCTTGAGCATTTTCGACCTCCAGAGTTTCGGCATACGCAACCAACTCTGTGGGTGATTTACTCTTGAGCTCGCGCAGAGTGACTGGAGTTTTAATCTCTGTCGACGTGTCCGCCATATTTTCTAAATGTCCTGAAGGTGCGAGGGGGGCTTCGGCAACCATTTAAGCACGCATGCACCAGACGCGCTCGCATAACCGATGTTTCCGATATGTCGGCTCAGGCGAGTTTCGTCAAGATAAACCTGAGACCAAAGTGTTGTTAGATGCAGAAAGAACAACTGGGCAAGAAGTTCTCTCAAGCTCCTCGCACTAACTCCACTACACGCTCAACGTGAGGAACAGGAGTTTCAGGTAGTATACCGTGGCCTAGATTGAATATATGTGGCCTGCCTTCATAGGCTTCGATGATTTCCAATACGCGTTTGTCGAGCCGCTCACCTCCAGCGACGAGCAGCAAAGGATCAAGGTGTCCTTGCACTGGAAAATTACTCGGCAGCTTGTCATTTACGAAGGATGGTAAAATTGCTGTGTCGAGCCCTACAGCTGAAACACCTGTGCGTTCAGCATAATCAGGCAACATCGTTCCAGCTCCTCGAGGGAACCCGATAATTGGGACAGTTACGCCCATGTCTCGAAGTCGACTGACAAGATTTTTCGTAGGCGTGATGATGATTTCTTCGAAGATGTCATTTGGTAGACCATCAGCCCAACTATCAAACAGCATCAATGCGTCAGCTCCCGCATCGACCTGAGCTTTCAAGTAGTGGGCTGTTGCTTCCCCGATGTGCGAAAGAAGACTCGCTAATTCATCTGGTTTACCATGAGCCCAGATGCGAGCCTGGCTTTTATCCGTCTTTCCTCGACCTTCAATCGCATAAAGGCCAACTGTCCAAGGTGACCCCGCAAATCCGATGAGCGTTACCTCGTCATCAAGGGAGGAGCGGACGCGGGAGACAGTTTCATAAACCGGACTCAAGTGTTGTGAGACTTTCTCGAAGGGATGCCGCTCCAGATCAGAGGCTGAAGTGACTTTCTCCACCAATGGTCCAACGCCTTTTTCGAACCGAACGCCCAGCCCCATCGCATCGAGTATAAGAAGAATATCGGCGAAGAGTATTGCCCCATCCATGCCGTATCGACGGATGGGTTGCAGCGTCGCTTCGGCAGCGAGGGAAGGGGTATAACAGAAATCGAGAAAGTCTTGGGCCCGATCTCGAAGTTCAAGATACTCTTTAAGATGGCGTCCAGCTTGACGCATCATCCACATTGGGGGTCTTTTCTGTTTGTGACCCAACAGTGTTTGCAGCAGTGGTTTTTCGTTTTGGCCCATCAGCGGGTTCCCCTTCAAACCAATTTCTATTTGGTCTTATTACTATTAGTCTGTGGATTTGGTGGATAAGTCGGATCTGCAGAGGCTGTTAGAACATTTGCACAGCTTGTCCACAGTCCTGTATTGTCCCACTAATATTTCGTTAACCATTGAATCTTCGATATTTGGTTTCCGAAACAAGTTCAATAATGCACAGTTCAGAACTGAACAAGAACGGCTATTCTGAATAGACGATAGGTGTGAGTGAATGGGCGGAATGCCGGAGTCACCCCACTTTTCCAGCGATTTCCACAGGCGACCAAGGTTTTTGCTTGCGGGGTCAACTTGCCATCGGCATGACAGCATAATGACCAGTAACGATCTCCAGAAGCAACGACCTTGTATTTATTTCAATGTTCACCTCGTTTCGGATGCGACGGGTGAAACGCTGAACGCTGTGTTGCGAGCTTCTTCTGCGCAGTTTGGTCATGTTCAAGCTCTTGAGCACAACTACTATCTGGTTCGTTCTGAAAAACAGCTTCAGCGCGTCATGCGAGAAATTGAGGGTGCACCTGGTATTGTCTGGCATACGATTGCGAACCCGGAGCTTCGCCAGCAGTTGGTTGCATTCTGTCAGGAGCGGGCTATCCCCACGCTCCCTGTTCTAGATCAGGCTGTACATATGCTTAGTCGGCATCTCGGTATCGCCGCGACAGATACGATTGCCGGTCAACACCGTCTCAATACGGATTATTTTGACCGTATGGAGGCGCTCAATTTCTCCCTAGCTCATGATGATGGGCAGAATGTTGAAGGGCTGCACCATGCTGATGTGATTCTGATTGGGGTCAGTCGCACATCAAAAACGCCTACATGTGTGTATCTTGGTAATAGAGGAGTGCGAGCGGGAAACATCCCACTTGTGCCGGGCGTCCCGCTGCCGTCAGTAATAGATGAGGTCAAGCGTCCTCTCATCATTGGTCTCAAGATTTCACCAGAGCGGCTCACACAAATTCGCCAACAACGCCTTATCGCTTTGAACGAGGATGCAAATACTTCGTATGCTGATGGAGAGCGTGTGCGTAGTGAAGTCACCGAAGCCAATCGGCTTTTTCAGAAAAAGAAATGGCCTGTGATCGATGTGTCGAGAAGATCTGTAGAAGAGACTGCAGCCGCAATACTCAACATACTCTCACAGAATGTCCGCCCATGATCTTGCCAATTACGCTTGCTTCCGGGAGTTCGAGTCGCCGCGCCTTGCTTCAAAATGCAGGTGTGAGGGCCGATGCAACCAAGCCTGGTGTTGATGAGGATCAGCTGAAGGAGGTAATGCGATCAGAGGGCCTTGATGTCGCCGAGCAAGCCATGCGCCTTGCAGATGCGAAGGCGCTCAATGTCTCTCAGTCGACGTCAGGATTGGTAATAGGCGGAGATCAAATGCTCGGTCTCGGATCACGAGCGTTTGATAAGCCAAATGGGATGGAAGGCGTTCGCCAACACCTGCGGGACTTGTCAGGAAAGTGCCATATTTTGGAGACAGCGATTGCTGTTGCCGAAGACGGGAAGATCGTCTGGCGGCATCTGGAACGCCCGTCTTTGACTGTTCGCACCTTGAGTGACGAGTTTATCGATCACTATTTGGCGGTCGTGGACCAAGATGTTTGCAATACAGTTGGGGGTTACAAACTGGAGGGTATCGGTATCCAGCTCTTCTCCAAAATTGAGGGTGATTACTTCTCTATTCTTGGTTTGCCCCTCATACCCTTGCTTGATTATTTGCGGGATCGGCAGGTTATACCGAGATGACTGCACTTTATGGAGTTATTGGTGATCCAATTGAGCATTCCCTAAGCCCACTTATCCACCGCGGATGGATGCGTGACTACAATGTCGACGCCGACTATTTGGCCATGCAAGTTCCGGCTGGCAACCTGGAGGACGCGCTTGAAACACTCGCCCTAAGAGGATGCAAGGGGGCGAATATAACTCTTCCGCATAAAGAGGATGCATTCCGACTCAGTAACCGCCTTTCTGAGACCGCTCGAAGAATCGGTGCCGTAAATACTCTGATGCGATCGACGGATAATGTATGGGCTGGCGACAATACTGATGCTCCAGGGTTTCGCCACGCACTGGGACATGCATTTGAGGCTGTAGGGACCAAACCGTTTTCTACTCCCAAGGCCGAGTACGCCTTGGTACTTGGAGCGGGGGGAGCTTCGCGTGCTGTTGCATATGTGTTCGGTATGGAAGGGCAGAGCGCTGTGTTTTGCAACCGAACTCTCGATCGGGCTCAATCGCTTGTTGCAATTCACGACATTGCTCAAAGATCAAGAGAAAAAGGTGTTGCCGACGCGCAGGCGGTAGGGATCGAAAATCTGTCTGATGAGCTTCGCGTATGTTCCTATATGGTCAATGCTACTAGTCTTGGTCATGCGGGCAAATCGATAGATTGGCCCGAGGGGCGGGGGCGTCTTGCTTACGATCTCTCCTACGGCAAAGCCGCGGACGCATTTCTGGGCCCAGCCCAAGAGGCGGGCTGGCGCGTTGTAGACGGTCTTAGAATGCTTGTTGCTCAGGCTGCTGTTTCTTTCGAGATATGGTTCGGTCGCGCTCCCGACATTGATAAAGGCTTTGAACGCGCCGCTCGGGCTTTGGAGGGTGTTGCATGATCGTGCTCGGTTTGACCGGTTCAATCGGCATGGGAAAATCCACAACTGCCAAGATGTTCTCTGAGGTTGGAGTGCCCGTCTACGATGCCGATGGCGCGGTCCATGCGCTTTATGAAAAAGGGGGTGCGGCCGTTCAACCGCTTGCCGATGCCTTCGGGGACGTCGTTGTAGACGGCGCGATTGATCGAGCAGTGCTCAGATCCAAAGTGGTTGATGATCCGGCTGCCATGAAACGATTGGAGTCCATTGTTCATCCTCTGGTTGCTGGTTCCCAGATGACTTTTCGAGCCGAGGCATTGGGGTCTGGAGCATGTTTTGTTGTCTTGGACATCCCGCTTTTGTTCGAAACGGGTGGGGATACTCGCTGCGATTATGTGTGTGTGGTGACGGCTCCAGCGACGGTACAGCGGTCGCGAGTATTGGAAAGGGGCGTCATGACCGAGGATGAGTTTGAGTCTATCCTCGCGAAGCAGACGCCTGATTCGGAAAAGCGCGCCCGTGCAGACTTTATAGTGTCATCGGCATTCGGTCTCGAATTCGCCCGACAGCAGGTAGATGCCATAATTGCGCTGATGAACCGCCTGGAACAGTAGACAGGAGATTGCCATGACAGAAACCATTCGCGAGATTGCGTTTGATACTGAGACGACCGGCCTCGATTGGGCTGGAGATGACAGGGTCATAGAGCTCGGCGCTGTCGAGATGGTAAATCACATTCCCACCGGAAAGACATTTCGCGCACTAATAAATCCCGGTCGAGCAGTGTCTGATGCCACCATTCGCATCACGGGTATTACGGATGAGATGCTTGCTGATAAGCCGGGTTTTGAGTCACCAGAGGTGGTTGACGCCTTTCTTGAGTTCATAGGCGACGGTATTCTCGTTGCGCATAATGCATCCTTCGACCGTGGCTTCCTGAATGCTGAACTCAAGAGATGCGGGCGTGAAGAGATTCCTGAAATTCGTTGGGTGGATACTGTGGAGATCGCGCGAAGGAGGTTTCCGGGTGCACCTGCGTCGCTGGATGCCTTGTGCAAAAGATTCGACATCTCGCTTGAGTCTCGCTCGCTTCACGGCGCGCTATTGGATGCCCAATTGTTGGCGTCAGTTTATCTTGAGCTTTTAGGCGGCCGCGCTCGCTCGTTCGAATTTGGTTTCGAGAGAAAATCCGAGACAGTTCAAAGCGCCGTGACCACAAAACGCAAATCGCCGTTGGCCTCCCGCATGACTGCAAGCGAGCAACTGGCGCACAAGGAGTTCGTCGGCAAACTCGCCGGTGGCGCGCTATGGGACAAGTATAACTGAGCTTGTCCTAGGCGTTTTCAGGTTGCGCGGCAGACCCGCCAGCAGCTTCCGCGGCTTTCTGCTTCTGTCCGCGATAAAGACCAACAAAATCAATTGGATCGACGAGTAGTGGTGGAAATCCGCCGTCGCGGGTGATGTCAGAGATGATTCGCCTAGCGAACGGAAAAAGAATGCGCGGACACTCGATCAGAAGAAGCGGCTCTAGAACGTTCTTGTCAGCTGTATCGAACTGGAAGAGGCCGGCATAATCGAGCTCCAGAATAAAGAGTGTCGCATCGCTGGCGCTTGCTTTCGCTTGCATGCGCAACGATACCTCGAAGATATTCTGGCCTTCCTGGTGAGGTGTGGCTCCCACGTCGATTCCAAGGTCGATGTTCGGCTGCTGTTGAGCTCTAGCGGTCGCCGGGTTCTCGAAAGAGAAATCCTTTATATATTGAGCTAGTACGCGTATCGCCGTAGGCTGCCCTCCGGCTGGGGTTGCTTGGTTTTCAGGCCCGGTCGGCGCTGGGGAATCTTCTGCCATGATGCCTCTCTCTACAGAGGGGCAGCCGGTAACATGGCTGTTGACGGTGTGCAATGGTGCTGGCACGCCTGTCAGCAACGACCTATGTAAGAGACGAAATCACAGGAAGAGCTAGATCCTTGATAGAAGTTTTGATTGCTGCGGCTGTCGCCCTTTTTGTTCTGAGCAGGCTTTATGTCGCGCTTGGGCGCGATGATGGTCCGCCTGAGGGGCGGTCTCGAAGTCCCGCAGGAGCATCAGCACCGTCGCCGTTATCTGGTGGCCCGCGCGAGGTTGAGGAACCCGCGCGTCAGAGACCCATATTCCATGGACCTGCAGCAACTGGTTTGGAGACGATTTACGAAGCGGATGAGACTTTTCATCCCGACGAATTTCGAACTGGGGCTAGGGCGGCATATGAGATGATTTTGTCCGCTTATGCCTCCGGCGATCGAAAGGCCCTAAGACCCCTTTTGGACGATGATGTTTTCGAGGCTTGGGATTCGGCCATTAAGGAGCGTGAAGAATCCGGTGATGATCCGTTCGAGTTATTGCGTATACAGAAACTGGAAATAGAAGACGCCGAACTCGATGGCAGCACTGCCCGGGTAATGGTCAGGTTCGAAGCAGAGCTTGGCGATGGCGAAACAACGCGTCGCGCTCGCGATATATGGACTTTCAAGCGCGATATAACCAATAGTGACCCGAACTGGGTTCTTGATGATGTTGAGACGGCGACTTAGAGCCTATTTGGCAGCTGCTGTTTGCGTGTGCCTTGTGGGATGTGTAACGGGGCCTCAGCCAACCGAGCCAGATGTTGTCATATCACAGGAGCCTGTAGCTGCAGAGCCCGCATCACCTGATGCTTTGCCTGTCGCTGCGCCAGGTGCTTTTGATTCTCTGCTCGGTTGGACAGGTGCGGACTTAGCTCCAGCGTTGAGCGCACTGAAACGGTCGTGTGGGCGTATTCTTGACAAAGCGCTTGACGCGCCGCTGTCGGAGCGTGCGCCGTATGCGGGTACGGCGTCAGATTGGCGACCTGTGTGTGAAGCGGTTGAGGTCGCGGAGGATTCCGCCAGCGCTCGGTTGGTTTTTGAAGCGATGTTAAGTCCGGTTGCCATTGAGTCAGGCGACGGGTCATCGCGCTTTACAGGGTATTTTGAGCCCAGAATTATGGCTCGGCGAACACCAGAGTTTCCTTTCACACAACCTATTCCAAACTTGCCAGATGACTACACTCGTGTGGACCGTTCGGTGTTTGGGGGCACCCCCGGACGGAAGGTTGCCGCCCAAAGGCTTGCCGATGGGTCTCTGCGTCCATATCCACCACGATCGCAGATAGCCGAGCGCCGAGAGGGTGCTTTGGGGTATGCCCATCCCGCTGACGTTTTTTTTCTTCAGATTCAAGGATCTGGGCGAGTTGAGTTCGCTGATGGTACAAGCATAAGAGCTGCGTATGCTGCGCATAACTCGCAACCCTTTGGATCCGTTGCAAATTATCTGCTTGAGACCGGTAAGATCTCTCGAGGTGAGGCCAGTATGCAGGGGATCCGGGGTTGGATGGATCGCGTTTCTCGCCAAGAGGCGCAAGCCGCCATGAATCAGAACCCACGGTTTGTCTTTTTCCGCGCCTTATCGATAGGCGATCCCAAGCTTGGTCCTGAAGGGGCAGCACTGGTCCCGCTCACACCTCTTGGATCTATGGCCGTCGACCCTGCATTTCACCCGTTCGGCGTTCCATTTTTTGTTCAAACGAACTCGCCGGGACTGGGAGGAGACTGGTCGGGAGTTCTGGTTTCGCAAGACACCGGCGGTGCAATAAAGGGACAGGTGAGGGGCGACATTTATTTTGGAACAGGTGTTGATGCAGGGCTTGCTGCAGGGAGACAAAATGCGCCCGGCCGAATGTGGGCACTGCTGCCAAGGCCAGTGGCGAAGCGGCTTGTAGATAGTCGTGAGTCAGTGAGTTAGTCCGAGAACTATGACTAAGCGGTCTCTTAGACCTGAGGAGAAGCGAGCATGGGCTCGTGTTGCGCGTAAAGTTCGCGCTTTGCCTGGTGTCGATCCCATCGAAACAATGGACACGCTTCTCAACGGTTCCGCCGACAATCCAACGGTTAGGGTCAGACCTCAGCTGAGTTCTCAATCTTTAACTTTGCAAAAGAGGCCGAGAAATCAACTTCGACCCAATGGCCTGGAAAATCGATCTCATGAACGGAAGGTTCGCCGTGGCCAGGTAAATATCTCGGCTTCCATTGATTTGCATGGCTACACGCAAGCAAGCGCTCATGATGCACTTGCAACATTCCTCCGTCGCCAGAAGGATGCCGGTGCTCGTTGTGTGCTCGTAATCACGGGCAAGGGCAGACGCGGCGAAGGCATACTTCGCCGGAGGTTCCTTCAATGGCTTGAGAGCAGCGATGCCAGATCAGTTGTGTCAGGTTATTCTCCAGCGCACCAAAAGCATGGCGGGGGAGGAGCCTGGTATGTGTTTCTTCGCCGCAATTCGGATTAACTCTTAGACCGGCTGGCTTTTTCCGCGAGACCAGATGTGCCCTCGCGCTTTTCCAGGGTGTCTGCCAGAGATTCTAAAGAAACGCCGCGAGCCCTAAGGGCTACGAGCACATGATAAATAAGATCTGCTGCTTCATTAGAGACGCTGTCATCGTCTTCGGCCACGAGCGCTATCGCTAGTTCTACACCTTCTTCTGCAACTTTTTGTGCAGCCTTTTTGGGCCCCTTTGAAAGAAGTCGTGCGGTGTAGGAGGAGTCCGGATCTGCGCTTGCCCGGGCATCTATCACCTCGGAGAGCGCATCGATGACTTTCGCCAGTTTATCGGACGATCCGAGAGGTGAATTGTGCGGATTATCGGCCATCGGAATATCCCTTCACGGACGAGTAGCGACACCGGATGCATTCAATGCTCGTCTTGCGTCTTCTAGCGTGGCTTCACCAAAATGAAAAATCGATGCGGCCAGAACAGCGCTTGCACCGCCTTCGAGAACAGCTGGCGCAAGGTCATCTACTGAGCCTGCTCCGCCAGACGCTACAACAGGAACCGAGACGACATCGGTTATCGCCTTTAGCAGCGGCAAGTCGTAACCGTCCTTCGTACCGTCGCGATCCATGCTTGTGAGGAGGATTTCACCAGCCCCTCGTTTTTCAGCGTCTTTTGCATATTTAACGGCATCTATGCCAGTCGGATTACGTCCACCGTGGGTGAAAATCTCCCACCCGGCATCTGAAGCTCTTGCGTCAATGGAAACGACCACGCACTGGCGACCAGCGCGCCGCGCGCACCGGCTGATCACGTCGGGATCGGCGACGGCCGCGGAATTGATCGCAACTTTGTCTGCACCCGCTCGGAGCAGGCGCACCATGTCGTCTTCGGACCGTACACCCCCGCCGACGGTCAAAGGCATGAAACACTGTTCGGCCGTTTTCTGAACTATTTCCAGCATAGTTCCGCGGCCTTCGTGGCTGGCAGTTATGTCGAGGAAGCACAACTCGTCCGCCCCCTGGGTATCGTATGCCTTGGCCAAGGCTACCGGATCGCCGGCGTCGCGCAGGCCAACGAAGTTCACACCTTTGACTGTGCGCCCATCTTTCACGTCGAGGCAGGGAATAATCCGGGTTTTTAACATGCCGGTGCATTTAGCGGTCTCCGATGATCAAGGAAAGTGATTGCCGGCAAATGTTCTGATCATCCGATGATCAAGATATTGATATGGCTGCGCGCTGTAGTCGGGTATATTTCGTTGTCCTCAACGAAAGGTCAGAAGGTGCTCGGATACAGCGACCTCTTCCTGAAACCGCGCGAGATGGAAGATCGTGATGTGCGGTTAGAGCCTGTAAACGAGCGTCACAGGGACGGATTGCAGAATGCAGCCGACGATCCCGACATTTGGACCTATTTGCGTATCAACGCTTATGGTCCGGCGTTTGAGACTTGGTTCTCTGAGGCTACCAAATCGCTTACCGACCCCCATGTATCTATCTTTGCCGCAAGAGATCGAAAGACCGACGAGATTGTTGGATCAACGGGATATCTTTGCATCGATCCCGATAACAGAGTTGCCCAATTGGGTCACACCTGGTTTTCAAAGGCTGCGCGCGGCACATGCGTAAACCCTGCATCAAAAAGGCTTCTGCTTGAAGAAGCTTTTGGATCGGGAGCGAACCGCGTCGTGCTGCGAGCCGATGGGCGAAACATGCGGTCTCGCGCGGCCATTGAAGGCCTTGGGGCCACCTTTGAAGGCTTATTGAGAGATCATCTCGTGCTTGAGGATGGAACAGTTAGAGATACGGCGTGCTATTCGATCCTCGCATCTGAATGGCCAGATATTCGAATTCGCCTCGATAACCGCATCGCCGAACGTAGAGCCGAGGACGATATCTAGCGGCTGGCGTAATCGCAAAAATGGGAATCTGGTTTTTTTATCCCGAGGCCTGAAGAGCCTCTACTGGATCGATATCTCCGTCATAAAGAGCACGTCCAAGGATAGTCCCTGAAATTGGTCGCAGGCCTTCCCGGCCTCTAAGGGCTTTGATGTCAACAACGGATTTCACACCTCCCGACGCAATAACGGGAATGGAAACGGCATCGGCCAGATCGCCTGTGAAATCTACGTTTACGCCGGACTTCATGCCGTCGCGTCCTATGTCAGTCGCAATAATTGCTGCGACACCGCAGCCTTCGAAGGCCTTGGCCAGTTCTACTGCTTGCATGTTGGTTGCCTCTGCCCATCCCTCCACGGCGACCATGCCATTAACTGCGTCTATGCCTACAACCACTTGATTCGGTAGTGCTGCCGCCGCCGCTTTGACAAGATCAGGATCGCGCAATGCTGCTGTACCAAGGATTACTCGACTGATCCCAGCGGCTAGCCAGCGGTCAATATCTGCCCGCGTGCGTATGCCACCCCCCAACTGAACTGGAACAGACGTTGACTGAAGTATTCGAGCCACAGCGCTGGCATTCGCAGCTAATCCTTCAAAGGCTCCGTTAAGATCGACGACGTGGAGTTTATCAAACCCCATCTCTTGGAACTTTGCAGCCTGATCACCCGGGTCTGAGTTGAAGACTGTCGCCTGGTCCATGTCGCCTTTGATCAACCGAACGCACTGGCCGTCTTTCAGGTCTATGGCGGGGTAGAGATGGAATTCGGTCATGGCTGCCAAAGCACGAAGTTCGAGAGAATTTTCAGCCCAACGGCCTGGCTCTTCTCGGGGTGGAATTGCGTCCCGAAGAGATTATCGCGGCCAATCGCAGCGCTGATGGATCCGCCATAATTCGTTTTTGCAAGGTTGTGAGCCTCTGTATCTGTTTGAAACGCGTAGGAGTGCACGAAATAGACATGCGGTTCCGGTCCTAGATCATCAAGGAGTGGGTGAGGGGACGATATCTCCAATTCATTCCAGCCCATGTGCGGTACCGGCGCATTTCCCGATGGTGTAATGCGATCAACTGTTCCAGGTATCCACCCAAGTCCGGCTGTCCGCCCGTCTTCCAAGCCGAAGTTTGCCATCAGCTGCATACCAATGCAGATTCCAAGGAAAGGTTTTCCTCTTTCCAGAACTTCTTCGGTCAGGCTTTCAACGAGGTCTTCTCGAGCTGAGAGTTTCTCCATGCAATCGGCGAAATGACCCACTCCCGGGAGAACAATCCGATCGGCGTGGCGTAATGCATCGGGGTCCGCGGTCACCCGTATCTCTCGAGTTTTCTTTGCGTTGTTGGCCGCTACTCTAAGCGCCCGACGTGCCGAATGTAGGTTTCCCGAGCCATAATCTATGAGGGCGATAGTCTTCATCCGGGCTCTTTAGGCGGAATGGGTGGCCGGCGCAATCAAGTGCGATTGAGCCAGATCGATGCTTGTTTTAGAGTAGACGAAGAAGGGGACGAGACATGAGAGTAATCTTGATTGCTGGAGCGCTAGGTCTCGCTGCCTGCGCCGGTACACCGTCCGAGACCGATGCGCCGCCACCTACCGAGAGCGCCGAAACACCAAGCCCCGGCGGGATCGAAGCATCGCCGCCAAGGGGAATTGCCAGTCGAGAACCGGTATTCAGGCCATCGGAGATTCCGGAAGAGCGCTGTTCTGGCAGCGGGTATCACTGTGTGCGAGTGGTCTACGGCACAAACAGAGATCGGCTTCCTTTAGACCTCGGTGGTCAGATGGGATACGGGACTGAGCCGGAGCAAATCGATGTTGCATACGAGGTGCCCGCGGATCTGCTCCAACTACCAACAACGACCCGGCTTGAGACCGGCGAGGTAATCGTAACCATTCCTGCGATCCATCAACCGGGCGATCCGATACGCAGAAAGAGCAGTGACCGGGATGCTGTAAGCGAAGATGAGCGAAGTGAATTGTTTTCATTTCTAAGACCACCCGAGCCCTTCTATTCATATGAAGGGTTCTCCCGCGTGGTCACCCAGCTTTTCGATGAGGCCAGTGACAAGGACGCACTGCTCCATGTGCATGGGTTCAATGTTTCGTTCCGGAACGGTGCTTTTCGAGCGGCGCAATTGAAGAGTGACACTGGATTTGGGGGTCCGACATTTTACTTTTCGTGGCCGTCTAATGCGCGCGTTCGGGAGTATTTCAATGATCAGGTGGACGGGGATATGTCAGCGCGGGCGCTGGCCAATTTTCTGATTCAGATTGAAGCTCAGCTACCAGAAGACGGTGAGATCCACGTCATTGCCCACAGTATGGGCACTCGCGTGTTTTCGCAGGCTGTGGCGCTGTTGCGGGATTCAAGTGCATGGGATGGACGAAATGCGGAAACCGATGGGCCACTCTTCGGGGCAGTAATCCTTGCTGCGGGTGATCTCGATAGTGGTCTGGCTCAGGAATGGCTTGGACCCCCAAGGGAGCTCGCCAGATCAGTAACGTTTCTAACGTCGAGGAACGATAGGGCAGTCGCGTTTTCCGGTTTTCTCAGGAACGTGTTCCTCCGGGATCCGAGAAGAAGAAAGCGGCGTATAGGTTATTTCAAAGCGTCAGAAGGCCCGGTTATTTTTCCAGGCGTGAACGTGTTCGATATTTCTTTTTTGAAGGATCGGTTTTGGGAGCGGTTTATCTCCACAAATCATTCGACGTATGCGGCAGACGAATTTTCCATAAACTATATCAGCAAGCTCCTTGAGACACCTGACGTTCGACCGGAAGTTCTTGTTCCTGCGGAAAATGGTCTGAGACGGTGTCAGGCGACCAGGACAGCAACGCCTATCACATATTGGGTGATTGGCGCTCTATCGCGACGGCAGAATCGCGTGTGCAGCACACCGTATCAGCCGATTGTAACTGCTGAGAAAACATAGTCGTTTCACGCCCACTTTTCGCGCGGTGGGCGTCAGGCAAAAACCATCTAAAGCGAGCCCTTTGTCGATGCAGGCGCACCGCTGAGTCGCGGGTCGATGGTTATGGCTGTCCGCAATGCACGGGCGAGGGCCTTGAAGCAGCTCTCAGCAATGTGGTGCGAGTTGTCGCCATATAGATTTTCAAGGTGTAGGCACATGCCTCCCCTTGTCGCAAAGGCCTGGAAAAACTCCTTGAAGAGCTCCGTGTCCATGTCGCCTATCTTGTCGCGCGTAAACGCTACTTTCCAAATGAAATAGGGTCTGTTGCAGAGGTCTAATGCGGCCCGGCTCAAGGTCTCATCCATCGGAAGATAGGCGTGGCCATACCGCGTAATACCACCAAAATCCCCGAGTGCTTTCACGAGTGCCCCACCCATGACAATGCCCGTGTCTTCGACGGTATGATGCATATCAATATGCAGGTCGCCCTTCGTTCGGATATGCAGGTCGATGCCGGAGTGTTTGGAGAAGCTTTCCAGCATGTGATCGAAGAATCCAACGCCCGTTTCGATATCCGATACACCAGTGCCGTCGAGGTCCAACGTCACGGTGATGTCGGTTTCCTTCGTTTTACGAGATACAGTTGCTTTTCTATTTTTGGTCATGGCGTGCTGTGGATGCTCCGATTAGGTTCACCTTTGAAACCTCTTTATTCACAGATTTCTAAACACTTCTACCTAAGCCTGTTTTTGCTGATGAGACTTTAAATTTGATGTGGGATCCCTGATCTGTGACTTCGGACTCAACAGACGAAATACGGTCGATGCCTAACCGGCTGCCCTATATGGCGTCGCGACTACCAAAAACGGTGGCAACGTTCTGCATTGTTTTCTGGTGTTGTGCTGCCGCTGCCATCGCAGCGTCCACCGAGACATTGCAGACGTACGGCGTTGCATTACTCGTTCTGTTCGGCGCGGTGACGACTACCATCGCAATTTTTCTTGCTGCCCGGATGGGAAAGGCTATGAGTGGGGAGTTCTCCGATCTCGAGGCTGTCGTCAGTGAGGACGAGAAAGAAACTGATCTGAACATCCAATATGCGGAGTTTGAACGCATCGCTGACCGTGTTCGGATACGCCGCCGCAGCTTCCGTGATGAAATTGAGGTTCTGCAGCGGGCCGCTTTTCGCGACGGTTCAACGGGTTTGCCGAACTTGCTCAGTTTGCGATCCGCGCTCAAAAAAGCTCTGCAGAATTGTTCTCGCAACGAGCCGGTTGCCTATTTTGACGTGGGTCTCGACGGTCTCGCAAGAGCTAGTGATGCTTTGGGAGCAAACGGCAGTCGAGCACTGCTCGCGGAAGTATCTGCAAGACTTTCGATGCTGCTTGCGACACTCGAGGCTGATGAGGCGCTTGGCATCAAGAACACGTTTCTTGCGGCAGTCGGTCCGGGTGAGTTTGGCGTTCTTTTGCCCGTTGGATGTGATCGGGAGAAGGCTTCCAAGGTCGCTCGGGACATAAGAAACCTCTTTCTACAGCCGTTTGAGGTGGATGGCAGGACCATCAAAGCTGATGTCTCTGGTGGGATCTCAGTCGCTCCGGACGACGGGGATATGCCCGAAGCGATCTTAAAGAATGCAGGCATGGCCCTCGATGAAATTCGTCGGTCGAGGAAGACCGGGTTTCAGTTCTTCACGCCACGCCTTGAAAGGCTGGCGATTGGTCGACAGCGTTTTGAGCAGGAACTGCGCGAGGCCGTTGCAGCGGAGGCATTCCGTCCGGTTTTCCAGCCGAAGATTTGTTTTCAAACCGGCAAAATTGTTGGCGTAGAGGCGTTGGCGCGATGGTATCGCGGCGAAGGCCGGATGATCTCTCCTGGCACATTTATTCCGCTTGCGGAGGAGTTAGGCCTAGTTGAAGAGATTGGCTTTCAGATACTTCGCCAAGCTTGTAGCGCTGCGGCCAAATGGATGCAGGAAGGGTATCCTGTTTCGGTGGCCGTCAATGTTGCACCGACCCAATTCCAGCAGAAAGACTTTATCAATCAGGTGGTCGATGCGCTTCGTTTCGCGGGACTGCCTCCACGTTTCCTCGAGCTGGAGATCACCGAGACCATGGCGGTATCCGATCCGCAGCGGGTGATCGATGTGATGCAGCCGTTGAGGGCAATGGGCATCAAGCTAGCGATTGATGACTTTGGCACGGGTCACGCCAACTTATCGCTACTGACACAGTTGCCATTTGATATTTTCAAGATCGACCGCCAATTCGTCTCAGATCTGGAGAAGGACTCTCAATCTCCTGCGATCGTCGAAATGATTCTCGCCATGGCTGAAACCTTGGGTCTGCAGACGGTTGCTGAGGGCGTGGAAACTGAGAATCAAGCTGCCTTCCTAAGACGCCGCGGATGTACCCTTGGCCAGGGCTTTCTGTTCAGCCGCGGGGTGCCTGAGGATGAGTTGCGTCTCCTTATGCATGACTGGAAACGATTGGACGCAGCTGGCTAGCTGTAGCTGTGTCCCAGTTGTGGCGTCCCCGGCAGGATTCCAACCTGCGACCTACCGCTTAGGAGGCGGTTGCTCTATGCAGCTGAGCTACGGAGACATGAGATCTTCTTAGCATATCGGTGTCCGGTACCTATGCAATGCATGCCTAAGGATTGAGTTTTGGCATTAGACGTAAGCGGGGGTAGGCTCGCTTTCGTTATTATGCGTCAGTTGTCTCTGTTCGTCCGCCATCTGTTCTTTGTCCCCCTGACTTGCTTGCTGTTTTGGGCGTGTGGTCAGTCGGCAGTGCTCGATGTGCTGCCAGAAGGGGAGACCGGCCGGGTTGTACGTATCATCGACGGCGATGCACTTGTCCTAGATACAGGGCTAAGTGTTCGCCTAGCCGGCTTGGAAGCACCGGCTCCTGAACGCCGCAATCGACCCGGTGAGCCTTTTGCAAATGAAGCATCACGAATGTTGGAAGACATGGCTCTCGGGCGACGAGTGACGCTTTATTACCCCGGACTGACGCGAGATCGCTATAACCGCGCTCTCGCTTATGTCGTGACGGTGGATGATTTGGGGCCGAAGGTTTGGCTGAACAAAGAGTTGGCGCGTAGGGGCGGAGCGCGCGTTCGCGTGTATCCTGATACAGCGGCGCTGGCGGAAAACCTCCTTGAGGCCGAGCGTCTCGCGCGAATTGAATCCATCGGTCTTTGGGGAGAGACAAGCTACCGTATTTTGTCCGCCACAGCTTTGGGTCGAGATGAACAAGGATTTCGAATTGTTACGGCAGGCGGTTTGCGTCGTACCGACATTGTCGATGCGGAGCGTTATTCTTGTGCTTTGATGACAGGCGACAGCGCATTTTTTGTCGATGTTGGACCGGCTGCCTCTGAGATTTGCCTTGCGCCGCCAGACGAGGCGCTCGTTCGGGGATATGTAAGGAACGGGCGAATGGAGCTGACCCACGGCCTCAACATGCAACCGCTAAGTCCGTGAGAGAGACTTCTCTTTGGCTGCCGCTGCGGCCTTGGATAGGTCCAACAGAAGCTGGCGAATGAGTGGTTGCCCAAGAGGGCTTGCCTTTTTGATCTGACTCTCCGCGTCATAGGTGCGTTCAAGGGTCCTGGTGAGGCGTTTCACTGGCCAGATGGCCATCAGATTGCGGAAGCTTGGCCAATCCGATTTGAAAACCGGAGGGCGCAGTTTCATGCCGATATCACCACCGCTGCCGGAAAGCTGGTGAGCCTGGATAAGCCGAGTCGTTTCCCGCTGAAGTGCGCGCAGGATCGAGATTGATGATGTACCTGCAACGGTAAGGCGGTCCAGGCTGGCTGTTGTGCTTGCTATGTTGCCATTGAGTGCCGAGCGTATGAGATCTGCAAGCGCGTGATCGATGTCAGTCGTTGAAAGGCTGCGGATATCGGTATCGGTGATCGCGCGGCCGAGCTTTCGCCCAAAGAGGCAGAGCTTTTCGATTTCCTGATTGGCAAGGCCCCGGTGGCCAGGAAGATCTGCGGCGAAGAGCGTGAGGGCGTGGTCCTCTATTTCAATATCGTCGGCAGAAAGCCTCTCGCGAACAAGGCTGCTCATATTCTCACTGCTATCGGCATAGAGATGCAGAGCCACGGCGTGTTTCGCACTTTCAATGGTGCTGCGAAGTTTGGAACGTTTGGCGAGGGCACCAGCGGTGATGATGAGCGGTGTCTCGAAACGCTGCGGATCGACCTCGCCAAGCGCGATTGCTTCGAGAATTAGGCTGGAGGCCTTCTCGCCAGTTGTTCGGATGCGGACGACCCGTTTCGCACCCAGCAATGACCGGGCTTCCAGCGCGTCGAAGAGGGTAGCGGGCTCTTTCTTGATCTCATCTTCGTCGAGGGTGATGAATTCAGTCTCGGGTGCGTTGTTCACAAGTGCTGTGCGAAGGGCGAGGGCATTGTCCATAACGACGCCCTCATCATCGCCAAAGACCAAGAATCCCCAATAGTCCAGTTTTGGCTTTTCGCAGAATCGGGACGCCTGGGGACCTGCGAGCCTCATTGATTGGCGAGGAGCTTGAGACGAAGATCCTCGGCCATTAGGCGCGCGAGCTGAATGACGGCGCGCTCTGTGGCATCGGTCTGGGACGCAATGTCGGCGAAAGCGCCTGTCGGCACATTGAAGCTTGATTCAGATCGAACAGAGCCTGAAATCGCATTGTCACCAGTGTCCAGAACATAGCGGCCAACAGCCACGACATCGGTCCTAGCAGCTGCCTCATCTGGACGAATAGGAATACGCTGAAGGCGGTCGCTGAGTGTCACTGTCAAAGTGGCACCATTAACTCCCGGCAGGCCGGGTGCGAGCTCTGCGATGAGTGCTTTGCGCAGCGAATGTCCGGCGCGTCCTTCGATTTCCGGAATATAGATATTTCCTTGCGACAAGTTTTGGGTCGCCGGGCTGTGGACTGGCTGGAAGCCACAGGCCGCTGTTACTATCAATGCAAATAAGGCGAGGGCGTATTTCATGCGACAACGATATTCACGATGCGGCCCGGAACGACAATGACTTTCTTCACGGACTTGCCTTCGAGAAAGTTCTGGGTTGCCGGATCGGACATGGCGAGGGCCTCGACATCGGGTTTAGTTGCGTCCGCAGCGACCCTAATTTCGCTACGGCGTTTTCCGTTCACCTGTATAGGGAGCGTGATCGTATCGTCGACGAGCAGAGCGGTGTCGGTTTTGGGCCACGGGGCGGTTGACACCAGACCCGTTTGACCGATCCGCTGCCAACAGCTTTCGGCGAGATGTGGCATGAAGGGTGTCAGGCAGATAGCCAACATGGACAAGCCCTCATGGCGTGCGTGCGCCAGATTATCTCCGGCTGCTTCGGCTTTCTTAAGCGCGCTGACCCATTCGTAGATGGTTGCTACGGCGGAATTGAAGCGAAATTCGTCGATCGCTTTTTCGATCGAAGCGAGGGATTTGTGGCTGGTCCGGCGGAGATCCGCGGCTGCCTCACTGTCGCCTCGGGATGCATCTTTTGCGTCATCGGGCAGCGCATCAAATATTGCCCAAACCCGCTGAACAAAACGCGCTGCGCCTTCTGCACCAGCTTGTGTCCATTCAACATCCCGCTCGGGAGGGGAATCTGACAGGACGAACCAACGAGCCACGTCGGCTCCGAATTGTTCGATGATTGCTGTCGGGTCGACGGTATTCCTCTTCGACTTCGACATTTTTTCAATTGCGCCACGCGTAACCGCGTCACCGGTTGCGGCTTCAACCAGCGCGCCATCACGTTCTTCCAATTCATCGGGTGCAATCCACCGACCATCCGACGACTTGTATGTCTCGTGAGTGATCATGCCTTGGGTGAAAAGGCCGGCGAATGGTTCACCGCCCGGCAAATCCAGCAATCCGCAATCCCGCATGCCACGCATGAAGAAGCGTGAATAAAGTAAGTGGAGGATGGCGTGTTCTATACCGCCGACATATTGATCGACGGGCATCCAGTAGGCGGCCTCGGACATGTCGTTATCGGGCCCGGCAGCGAAGCGAGCGAAATACCAAGAACTATCGACGAATGTGTCCAGGGTGTCTGTTTCCCGCTCGCACATCTCATCGCAAGCGGGATCAGGGCATTTGACGTGCTTCCAAGTGGGGTGGCGGTCCAGAGGATTGCCGGGGGTGTCGAACGAGACGTCATCTGGCAGTCTTACCGGTAAGTCAGACTCGGGCACCGGAACAATGCCGCATGATTTGCAGCGTACTACCGGTATCGGACATCCCCAGTAGCGCTGCCGAGATACTCCCCAATCCCGCAGGCGATACTCAGTCGTACCCCGTCCAAGGTCCATTTCTTCAACGCGCGCTATGGCCGCTAGAATAGCCGCGTCCTTTGGCAAATTGTCGAGGAAGTCCGAATTATAAATTTTGCCAGGCCCAGTGTAAGCTTGGTTCTCGATCGCATAATGGTGTTTGCTTTCACCCTCTGGCAGTACGACGGGGGTCACGGATAGATGGTATTTGCGGGCGAAATCGAGGTCTCTTTGATCGTGGGCCGGGCAGCCGAAGATCGCTCCAGTGCCGTAGCCCATGAGCACAAAATTCGCTATCCAGACTGGTAGTGTACGATCTTCGAAGGGGTGCATCACCTTCAGTTCGGTATCAAAACCCAGCTTCTCTGCTTTTTCAATGGCCTCCTCTGACGTGCCGAGTTTAGCGCACTCGGATCGGAAGGCCTGAAGATCAGGATTGTCCTGAGCAAGCTGAAGGGTCAGGGGATGGTCCGGTGACAGAGCAATGAAGCTCGCGCCAAACAGCGTGTCCGGACGGGTCGTGAAAATCTCTATGCCATAGTCGTGGTCATTTGGAGCAGCACCATCGAATTCGAAGCGCATTTGCAGCCCTTCGGATCGACCAATCCAGTTCTCCTGCATTAGTCGCACTTTTTCGGGCCAGCGATCGAGGGTTTTCAGCTCGGTGAGTAGGCTTTCGGCATAATCAGTGATCTTGAAGAACCACTGGGTCAGTTCGCGCTGCTCAACCTCAGCGCCGGAGCGCCAGCCTTTCCCGTCGATGACTTGCTCATTGGCGAGGACCGTCATGTCTACGGGATCCCAATTCACCTTGGCGGATTTTCTGTAGACGAGGCCTTTTTCCAAGAATTTCAGAAAGATGCGCTGTTGCAGGCCATAATAGTCGGCATTGCAGGTGGCGAGCTCGCGAGACCAGTCGAGCGAGAGGCCGAGCTTCTTCAACTGGCCCCGCATATGGTCGATATTGGCATAGGTCCATGTGCCCGGATGGGTGCCCCGTTCCATTGCGGCATTTTCGGCAGGCATGCCAAACGCGTCCCATCCCATAGGGTGTAATACGTTGAAACCTTTTGCTTTCTTGTAACGCGCGACCACGTCGCCCATGGAGTAGTTCCGGACGTGCCCCATATGGGCTTTCCCTGAGGGGTAGGGGAACATCTCCAAAATATACGCTTTTGGAGCCTCGCCAGCTTCGGAAGGCGGGAGGGCGCGGAAAATATCTTGTTCTGTCCACACCGATTGCCAATGCGGTTCCGCTTCTTGCGGATTGTAGCGCGATGTCATGGGTGCAAACCCTCTAATTTTGAGGCCGTCTAACCGATTTCGGAGGCTTTCAGAAGCCGTGCACGCTCCAGGATTTTATTCTCAAGCTGGATTTGGGTGTCTGTTGACACGCCAGCGTCCTGCCATTCGCCAACATCGTCCCGAGTTTGTCTGAATACGGAGACTTTCACGCCGTCGGCGCGAAGACGCGTGTCGAGGATGAAAACCGATGCCTTAACACGCTCGTTAGGTGTTTCTTCGAAAGCGAGCCAATCGAATGTGATGATTCCGCCATACGGATCAGCATTCTCAAGCGGGAGGAAACGTAGGGTGTCGAGGGAAGCACGCCAAAGATAGGGATTTACTCCGCCCTCGACCTCTTCGACGATTTGGCGTGTTGAGCTGCCGCCAGAGGAGCAAGCCGACAGGGCAAGCGCGCTGCCAAGCACAATCGCAGACATCAATCGGATGGACATATGGCAGACCTTCGCTGTTTTATTTGCCATTCTTGTGGCTCTGTATATCACGCTGAGTCCGGGGGGCCAGTGGTGTAATGCGGCTGGAGTGCGCGAAGGGAGGCCGACATATGGGACACGGTATTAGGTGTTTCGCGGCGACTATACTTTTTGCCTTGCCCGCGACGGGACAGCAGGGATTACTCGCCGATTGGGAGGTCGACTACCGTGCCGATGCATCCCTCATTGCGTCACCTGGACGAAGCGATGCGGGCGAGCGTGACAGCGAGCCTGTGCTCGGTGATGCGCGGGCTGAAATTCGTATTGAACGCGTGCTTGATAATGGCATGGAAATCGGTGGCAGGCTCGGCGCCCGGGCACAATTCGATCACCCGGAGCGACAGGGCTTCTCCGGCCGGATTGCAGACGGAGTTGGGCCAGGTGTTTTCCCAAGGGGGGCCTTTACAGGGTTGACCCTTGGCGGTCCGCTGGAAGATGACGGGTTCGAGATCGAGCTAGAGACAGCCTTTGTCTATGTCGACGGTGGCTATGGAGAGTTGCTGGCTGGCAGAGATGTGGGGATCGCCAGGCGGTTTCATGAGGGTGCGCCCAGCGTTTTTCGGTTACATCGCGGGGTGAATGCGAGCCTCGACACGAGCGGTGTGGCGACCGTGCTGACACGAAACGATCTCACTGGACCGTCGGCGAAGGTCAGCTATGCGACCCCGCGAATACTGGGGATTCGAGTGGGCGGGTCGTATACTCCAGACGTCAATGTTGGCGGCGTAGATCGAGATCCGGAGCGATCTGTCGGTGGAGTTGCTGAACCGCGTCTCAGCCAAGCTTTTGAATTGGCGTTCAATGCGTCACGCCGGTTAGGTGAGGCGGGTGTTCGAGTGGATGCCTATGGTGCGTTTGGGCGTGCCGACGTGGATATTTTACCGGGAAGCATTGATAATGGCACGCTACAGGTCTGGTCCACGGGCGGAAATCTTGAATGGGAAGGGCTGCGGTTCGGTGCCGACTGGCTGACGACCAATAATGGCGACGGGCGTTATCGTGCATGGTCCTTGGGAGTTGGCGCAGATTGGCTCGGATTTGAATGGTCCGGAGGCTTCGGACGATCTAGGGATAGTTTAACAAGTGTCGATGGTGAAACCTGGCACTTTGGAGCATCGCGAGCGCTTTGGGAGCGATGGACCGTAGCGGTTGGTCTTGATCAGAATCGCCTGGAGTTTGTAGACGGAACCAAAAATTCGTCCCTTGGGCCTGTGATCGAAATAACACTCAGGCTCTAATTTGTGTTCTTCACGAATTGTTAATCTGGGATTAACGAGATTCATCGCATATATATCCCGTAGGAGTTTGGATCTATGCGAACCGCATCGCTGATTTTCTTGGGATTTTTCTTGATTGGCACTGCTTTACCGGCAGCGGCCGAAGATACTTTTGACGCTGAATCCCGGCTCCCAGTCAAAACAACTGCTGATAGTGATGCAGCGGTTCCGGAGTGGTACCAACGTTTTACATTTCGTGACAACCTTGAAACCCGCCCTGCTTGGACGGGTTCGGAGGCTGATCGCGATGTTGAAATGACGTTTGTCGAAAGTCGTCGGTGGAAGCTGCGTTTGGGGCTAACGACGCGCGACGGACGTGCAGGTTTTGCTCGTGAGGAAATGTCTGCTGGTGCCACGTTCAACATTACGCCGCGGTTTAGCATCGGCGGTGCAGTAAGCTTGGGTGCTGAGGATTTTACTCCAACCGGCAGCAAAAAGCTGAACGATCAAGAGCTTGAGACTGGTATTCGGTTGCAGTCTGCTTTCAAATTCTAAATGCCGAAGGCTGCCGCGGCCCCGTCAATTGATGCAGCCCCAGCGAAATCTTTTATCTGACCAACATTCTGAGCGTTGATGCCGCCGAGCGCATAGACCGGTATTCGAGCTTTCTTACACCAAGCGCGTAATCGCGTTCGGCCAATCGGCGTTTCGGCAGACGGGCTCCTTGATTGAAATACAGCGGAGGTAAGGGCCGCGTCCAAGGGAAGGCTCGCCGCGTGGGCGAGCGCCCGTTGGCAGTGTGCCGCCGTTGTCATAACGCGAAAAGATCTTTTCCAGTGTCTGGACCGCGTCATGTCTACTTCCGCCCAGTGAACACCATCAGCTTTGGAAAGACGTGCGAGCTCGGGATCATTCCCAATCAGAAAGCAAAGTCGCTGACGCCGGGCGATTTCTGATATGCGGATTGCGGTTTCAGTTCGGTTCACAGCACCAAAATGACGATAAATGAATCCGGTGCCTGGTGGCATCCGGAGGGCGAGGGCCGCCGGGTCCGGTGTTCGATTAGGATCTGTTAGCACCAGGAGAGTGGGTAGGTTGGATGGCATGTGTCGCCGAATACGCGCACTGGCTCGTCTAAACTTGCCCTTGGGGTCGGATTCCGCTTGATGGTTCATGATGGCGACGAATAGCGTTTTTACCGAGATCGTGGAACGGCGGGCGGAAATTCTTGCGCGCATGAGGGCTGCACAATTGTCCGCTGGTATCGCAGACTCAGCAACTTTAGTAGCCGTTTCCAAAGTTCAACCCGAGCAACGCATCGAAGCTGCTCTTGACGCCGGGCACCGCGTGTTCGGTGAAAATCGGGTACAAGAAGCTACAACCCGATGGGCTGAGCGGCGGGAACAGTATCCGGATTTGGAGCTACGGCTTGTGGGTCCGTTGCAGACCAACAAAGCCGCGGCAGCTTGCGAGCTGTTTGATGTCATAGAGTCGCTTGATAGACCGAAACTCGCGCGCGCTCTTGCCGCGAAGGGCCGTGCTCAGCGCTGCCTAATTCAGATAAACACCGGATTGGAGCCCCAGAAGGCAGGCGTTTTACCTGACGGGTTTGATGCACTGCTTGGGGAGGCTCGTGGCCTCGGGCTGCAAGTCGATGGACTAATGTGCATTCCTCCCCAAGATGAGCCCGCCGGACCGCATTTTGCGTTTCTTGCAAAGCTGGCGAAGGCGAATGGCTTGACCACGCTATCAATGGGTATGAGCGCGGATTTTGAAACCGCGATCGCTTTTGGTGCCACCCACGTTCGTGTCGGTTCGGCGTTTTTCGGTGAGCGAGGTGTGAGTTAAGGCTCAATAACTAGGCATGTGGTGGTATCGGCAAGCCTGAGAATCTGAAGCAGATCGTCTATAGCGAGGGCAATGCACCCCTCGGTAGGACGGCAGTCATCGTGCATAACATGCATAAAGATTGCGCTCCCTCGCCCTGGAAGAGTGGGATCGTCATTGTGGGCAAGCTCTACAACAACATCGTAGGCATGGTCGTCGCGCCACATAATTTCATGTGACGCGGCATAGGGTCGTTTCACTGGCTTGTTGTAGTTCGGATCAGCCGGGTCGTCGCACCAGCCATCGTCTGGTGCCAGCTTTATTGTTGGTAGGCCCGTCTCTGGCTCTGCGATTCGATCTGGTCGATAGTACACTCTCTTAAGGGGCCAAAACCCTATTGGGGAGGCTCCATCGCCCTCTGTTTTCTCCAAAGCAGGTCGACGACCTCCCTTTCCGCTCGTGCAGGAATATGAAAAGGTGCCGTCGTTCAGCGTGTTATCGTTACGTGCAATGAGCCGCTTCAATTGTTTTCACCTCATGAAACGTTGATTGAGTGTGCATCTATTTGAGCGCATGTCGATGCTATTGGTGCGGATGTAACAGGGTTATCTAGGAGACATATATGTCAGGGATCAAAACCATTCTGCTTGTGGATGATGATGATGATCTGCGCGAGGCTTTGGCCGAGCAATTGGAGATGCATGCTGAGTTTAACACAATGCAAGCGGCAAACGCCGCCGATGGGATGAAACTTGCGGAGTCCGAGCGCATCGATCTCATTCTGCTGGACGTGGATATGCCTGATATGGACGGTCGGGAAGCTTGTAAACTGATGCGCAAGAACGGCATTCACGTGCCAATTGTCATGCTGACGGGCCAGTCCGGTGATGCCGATACCATTCTCGGGCTCGAGTCAGGCGCGAATGACTATGTCACGAAGCCGTTCAAGTTTTCTGTTCTTCTGGCGAGAGTGCGGACGCATTTGCGCAGTTTCGAGCAAAGCGAGGATGCGACATTCCAGATTGGCCCATACGAGTTTCGTCCCAGCATGAAACTTCTGACGGACGATGATGAGCGGAAAATCCGGCTTACCGAGAAAGAAACCAATATTTTGAAATTTCTCTATCGGGCAGGCGGGAAATCCGTACCTCGCGACAAACTGCTCGCTGAAGTATGGGGATACAATGCGGCAGTGACTACGCATACTTTGGAGACACATGTCTACAGGCTGCGCCAGAAAATCGAACCAGATCCGTCGAATGCACGTCTGCTTATGACGGATAGCGGCGGATATCGTCTCCAGAGCTAAGCGATAGTTGTTTCATCCGACCGCTCGGGCTCTGGAACCGTATTCTGCCCGCTATCGGCTGAGCGAGATTTATCTCAACTCAGCCGTTTACGGACCCTACTTGCGGTCGGTGTGGTCTCTCAGCCGGGGGCTGTCATACAAAAAACATTGAGCTTGTTGCCATCGAGATCGCGAAAGTATCCGGCATAAAAGCCGGTATCTCCTCGGGGGCCGGGAGGGCCCTCATCGACCCCGCCATTCGACAAGGCAACATCATAGACCTTTTTGACAGCGTCTGGCCCGTCGACCTGTAAGGCGGCCATGACGCCATTTCCGACACTCGCTGCGTTTCCGTCGAAAGGCTTCGTTACACCGAGGCCGGCCACGTCCATGGTTCCCCATGCGACAAAGCCTTCATCTTCCGAACCCATCATACGAGGGACACCCATCGCTTCCGCGATCTTGTCATAGAACTCAACAGCACGCCCGATATCGTTTGTGCCAAGCGTAACGTATCCGATCATCGTCTCTCCTCTTTTTTGCGGAGTTAGAACATAAGCAGAACACGCACGGAGAGTCCATCCCCGATTTATGGGTCGAGATACACCTCTCCGTCGAGATCATCGAGTTTCCCCTGCAGATGCGCCCGAACATCTTGGACAGCGCTGTTATAGATGGCTGGTGCGACTGTCTTGAGAATGATTTCGAGCAGCGATTCTGCGCGGAATTCCGATAATTCTTCACCAAACACATTTGTATATTCGGCTTGAAGCTCCCGCTTCATAGCATCGCGTTGCTCATCGGTGAGATCCGTCAGCTTCACCTTCAGTTTCCCGCGCCAAGCCAGGCTGTGCGGAACCTCCGTTGAGCGCGCGTCAGGCGCTCGCTTCCCATTTCAACTCTCACAAGTTTCAGCTTTGGGTTCTCTGCGATTACTAAATCGGCTGTGCGTGAAATACCTCTCTGCTTGTATATAATTGGAAGACTGTCTCCAGGGTTCGTGTCTCGAAGAGCGATGTCGATGTCGGCTCTTGTATTAATATCGATACGCCCAATCCGTATGAGTTCGTCGTCACGGTCCAGACCCGCTTCGTAAAGCGGTGTGCCTCTTTGGGTTGGGCGGGAGAGGGTAACTTTGTCACCATCGGTTTGAACAGACAGCGGTCCTATCCAAGGCTCGCCGGGATTGGATAGGACTAGCTCAATGCCAGCATTGGCAAACATCGGTTCGAAGTCCGGCAGGTTTCCGTTCTCGATATAGCTCGAGAAAAAGTTCTCCGCGAACTCTGCGTTCCCCGAAATATCGATGAGGGCGAGTTTCAAATTTTCGTTTGTGAACGGAATCTCTGTTTTTCCGAAGACCTGCCAAACGAGGCGCATATAGTCGTCAAGTGTTGTGTTGTATTCGGCGCGCAAGGACAAATCGAGCGCAAGTGCGACTATCGCTCCGTAAGGGTAATATGACAGAAAGCTGTTGTCGAAATTGGTGCGGTCGATGGCGGTGGCCGCGTCGACAAATGGGGCCTGGAGCGACATCGCGCGAGGGCCACGAATGGAGCGACCCGGCGCGTTGATAATCCGGCTGAGTGTGCCGCCGAGTTCGTTTAGATAGTCGTCGATATTATCCTCGCCTGCGCGGAGGATTGTCAGCGGCCCGTAGTAAGACGTGAACCCTTCAGCAAACCACAAGGCCGTTGTCGGGTTCGCGCGTCGGAAATCAAAGGGCTGGAGGTCCGCCGGGCGCAACCGCTCCACATTCCAGGCGTGGAAGAACTCATGGGATATTGTGCCGAGGTGATCGAAGTTCGATTTAAACAGGCCGTCCGGCCGCGTCAGGATCGTTGAGTTCCGATGCTCCATCCCGTCGCGGCTGGCGTGGGGCACATAAGACGCGATGAACGTGTACTCCCCATAGTCGAATTTCGGGGCCTCCCCGAACACTTTGATCTGCTCGTCCACGACCTTTTTCGTCATCTCCACCAGCCGGTCGAGATCGCCCTCTGTGCCGTTATGGTGGAGGGCAAAGCGAATGGTCTGCCCGTCGGCGATCTGCCATTCGCGGATCTGCAAATCGGCAAGCTGCACCGGGCTATCGAGGAAGTACTGCAAGTCCGGCGCGGTGAAGGTCATCGGCGCATCGGCCGGTGGCAGCTGGGTGGCGGCCGTCCAGTCCGGGTTCGGCGGATCGAAGGCGAGGGTGATCTGGCGGTCGTCCAGCCCCTCTGCCCAGAGGAACGTCGCTGGCATGTTCAGATGGGCATGGGTCAAATCGATCTGGGAATACGTCCCGTCGGCGCGGTCGGCATAGAGCGTATAGGTGACGACCACGGTGCCGGAATGACCGGAGATGTCCCAGGAGTAGGAATCGTCGCGCGACACGGTGAGGGCATTGCCCGCGCCATCGGTCGCCGACAGCTCATACACATTCTTCGCAAACTCATGGATGGCATAACGCCCGGGGGAGGAGCGCGACATGCGCACGGTGAGCGGCCCGGCGGGAAGATCCCGATAGGTGACCGAGATCTGCGCCTCGTGATGGACCGCATTGGGGAATGAGACGAAGTAGTCGATCGCGGCATTCTGGGCGGCGGCGAGCGGCGCGGCGAACAGCGCAAATGCGGCAAGGGCAATACGGATCATGGATGGGGCTCCGGCGGGGGGGTCTGTCTTTGCGCGCAACATGCCGCGTCTTTCCCCGCTGCGCTAGGGGGATAATCCGGTGGAGAGATATGGGGAGAGGGGCCTTTCATATCGGGGACAGATCGCCTTAAAGCGCGCCCGATGACACCCACCGCAAACGCCCACTTTTGGCGCGGTGGGCGTCTGGCGGGGAAAGGCGCGCTTTTCAGGAGGTGCACGCGCTCCTGCGCTCGCCTCACACTGGACCCGTAATCCGTGCTAGATCAACGAGGTGTGTTGGACTGCAAGGAGGGAGCCGCCATGGCATCTTATGGGACAAGTTGCCTGGCGGCGCTCTGTCTCTCCGGTTGCGCCGTTGCGGGAGCGACCGCCGGTGCCGTGGGCACCGTTGCAAAAGCCGGCACGACAGCCGTCGGCGTTACGGCGAAAACAGCGGCTGGCGGTGTAAAGCTCGGTGCGCGTGGCGTAAACGCCGTGCTGACCGACGACCCGAACATTCCGAAACGCACGCTGCAGACCAAAGCCGCCGAGGCCATTGGCGCGCGGCGGGGCGATGTACGCATCTCCGATATTTATGAAGACCTCAATCGAACCGATTTCACCGCCACGGTGGAAGGCACGCCCTTCCAGTGCGCCGTGATCGAGGTGGACGGGAAAGTCTCTGATGCGGCCTGCGCGGTCGGGTTTGTAGAGTAGGGCGGTATGAGCACGATCTGTTTTTGGGCGGCGTCGGGGGTTGTGGCGGTGACGATCGTCCTGCACGTGGTGTTTGGCGGCATCCGCTATGTTCGCCCGCTGCTGGCGAGTGAGCTCGACCCCTTCATCAAATGGCTCAGCTATACGATGTGGCATGTCGGAACGGTGGCGACGATTACGATTGGCGTCGGCTTCGCTGCGGCGGCGATGGACCCAAGCCGCACGGACTATGCGATCGCTGCCACGCTCACCGCTGCGGGGTTCGTGATCGTCGCCGCCTATGCTGGCATCAGAAGCGGCCTCGGCATATTCAGCATTCCTGTCGTGCCCCTGTTCGGGATCGTGACGGCGCTCGGGGTCACGGGGCTTTTGGTTTGATCAGTTAAGTCTGGCTTCAAGAAACCAGCACATCCATCGACACGTCCCGCCAATCGGGGTTGCTCGTTGCGAAGAGATCGATCTTCCAACTTCGCGGCCATCGCTTGATCCGCTTTTCATGGCGAATGGCTGATGGCATATCGACATAGCGCTCAAACCAGACGAGCCGGTTGCAGCCATATTTTGCCGTGAAGGCGGAGCCTTTGCCCAGCCTGTGGAGGGCGAGGCGGTTCGGTAGATCCGAGGTCACGCCGCAATAGAGCGCGCCATGTTTGCGATTGGCGAGCAGATAGACGGCGATGAAATCGTAACGGGCCATGGCATTTGTTTATGTTTTGTTCTTTTGCGGTTTGTGCCGGAGTTGGGTCCCACGGTCAAGCCGTGGGATGACTCCCATATAGCTAACGGTGTTCAACAACAGGGAGTCATTGCACGGCTTGACCGTGCAACCCATCACGGAACACCCCCGCGCATCTCACAGGATGCTTACGGCAATGCTTTCGACCAGAGCTTAGGCTGAGCGGTGATGACGTCTTCGGCGCAGTCATCCTCCCATGGGAAGAGGCCATCAACCGCGCCGGGCCAGACGATCTGGTAGACGGGCGGGTTGCCGTCATGGCCTTGGGTCTTCCAGAACCAGTTTGCCGAGGTGGCGTATTCGGTGAAGAGGTCCGTGTGGTCGGCTTCCATGCTGATGCAATTGAATCCTTCGAGCAGATCGCTCCAGCGTTTGCCGTGTTCGAGGTGCGCGCCATCCTGCATCTGGCGGAACATCTCCCAGAGCATATCGTGCATCATATCCAGCGGCAGGCCGAAGATGATGATCTCTGGCGCGCTCAGCGTTTTGGTGAAACCGACGGAATAGCGGAAGTTTGGTCCGTCGCCCTCGCCATCGAACACGCCCATAGAAAAGAAACCGTGCGCCTCGATCTGGGCGAGGATATTCTGTTCGTGGTCGTTATAGGGTGTGGGCAAAGTAGATTCGGCTTTTTGTCAAGGTGCGATACCACAATATATATGGCCCGAAATTCGAATTTCGGGCTTATATAGTGTTTTGGCTCCCCAAATCTGCTTGACTCGAAGATTGCCTTTCAATCAGTATAACGCCCGAAATGGCGGTCACCATTTCGGGCGTAGAGTACACATCAACCCACGGTCGGGTGGAGCGCACCACGAATCATCAGCAGAATCTTTTTTTTCTGCTGCGTCAAGCCCGACCTCAACTTATACGAGGTTATTATGACTAGCAGACAAGTGAAGTGGATTATACCCGATGGGGGAGACCCTGATCGGCGAATTGACGCGATCGGCGGCGATAACTTTTGTGATCACCTTGACGATGCGATCTTCAATATAAAGGCCGGTCTTCATAGGTATTGGACTGTGGTAAATGGGCGCGCAGCCGAAGTACAGGTCGCCCGTCGCTTGAGTGGCCGAGAGTATCTGAAGACTAGCGCCGACAGCTATGAGCCAAACAACTTGTTAGCGCTGCCCCATAGGCGCTGGGCAGCATAGTTAGGAGTATTGCCAGGGCAGTTGTTCTGCCTTGGCAACGCCTTACTGGCGGTTGACCGGTTATCCAGTTTGAGCAGCAGCATGAGAAGAACGAACTATTTCTATTCCACGTTCGCAGTCTCTTCGCCGTGCATAACCTTCGCCAGACTCGGCGATCGTGTTCCCATTGGCTGATTTCAGTCGCCAGCGGAAGTCACCGCTTTCGTCTTGATAAATCTGAAATTCTAGTCCCGTGGTTGGCGAAGGACATTGTTGAGCTTCTGCGCGACCGGCCACGCTAGCTATGCCCGCAAGTATAGCGGTCATGAGGCTTCTACGGCTCAATCTCATTGCTCAACCTTCTCCCACATAAATCTCTCCACCTTTTTCGACAAACTCCGCGCTCTTCTCAGCCATCCCGCGGCTGACCTCATCCGCCATGCGTTCGAGGTCGGCTTTTTCATTGTCCGATAGTCCGTCGGCATATTCGCGGACGTCTTGGGTGATCTTCATACTGCAGAATTTCGGGCCGCACATGGAGCAGAAATGGGCGACCTTGTGGGCGTCCTTCGGCAGGGTCTGGTCGTGGAAGTCGCGGGCGGTTTCCGGGTCGAGGCTTAGATTGAACTGGTCTTCCCAGCGGAATTCGAAGCGCGCGCGGGAGAGGGCGTCGTCGCGGATTTGCGCGGCGGGGTGGCCCTTGGCGAGGTCGGCGGCGTGGGCGGCGAGCTTGTAGGTGATGACGCCGGTTTTTACATCGTCCCTGTCCGGAAGGCCGAGATGCTCCTTCGGTGTGACATAGCAGAGCATGGCTGTGCCGTACCAGCCGATCATGGCCGCGCCGATGCCGGAGGTGATGTGATCATAGCCGGGGGCGATATCCGTGGTGAGGGGGCCGAGGGTGTAGAAGGGGGCTTCGCCACATTCGCGCAGCTGTTTGTCCATGTTCACTTTGATCTTGTGCATGGGCACGTGGCCGGGGCCTTCGATCATCACCTGGCAGCCGCGGGCGTGGGCGATTTTCGTCAGCTCACCAAGGGTTTCGAGCTCGGCAAATTGAGCTTTGTCGTTGGCGTCGGCGATGGCACCGGGGCGGAGGCCGTCGCCTAGGGAGAAGGAGACATCATAGGCGCGCATGATGTCGCAGATCTCGTCGAAATGTTCGTACAGGAAGGATTCCTTATGGTGGGTAAGCATCCATTTCGCCATGATGGAGCCCCCGCGAGAGACAATGCCGCAGACGCGATCGACCGTGAGGTGGATGTAGGCAAGGCGGACGCCGGCATGGATGGTGAAATAGTCGACGCCTTGCTCGCACTGTTCGATCAATGTGTCGCGGTAAACCTCCCAGGTGAGGTCTTCGGCGATGCCGTTGACCTTTTCGAGGGCTTGATAAATCGGCACTGTGCCGATGGGGACGGGGGAGTTGCGAAGGATCCATTCGCGGGTGTTGTGGATGTTGCGGCCGGTCGAGAGGTCCATGACATTGTCCGCGCCCCAGCGCGTCGCCCAGACCATTTTCTCCACCTCTTCCTCAACCGATGAGGCGACGGCGGAGTTCCCGATATTGGCGTTGATCTTGACCAGGAAGTTCCGGCCTATGATCTGCGGCTCAAGCTCGGCATGGTTGATATTGCAGGGGATGATGGCGCGGCCTGCGGCAATCTCTGAGCGGACGAACTCCGGCGTGATGTATTCTGGGATCTCTGCGCCCCAGCTTTCGCCCTGGTCGATCTGTTCTTTCGCGCCTTTAACTGCAGCGGCGCGGCCGAGATTTTCGCGGGTGGCGACGTATATCATCTCCTTGGTGATGATGCCGGCGCGGGCGAATTCATATTGAGTGACAGGTGCGTCGCCCACGCCGCGCAGGGGCTTATGGTGGACCGGGAATTCGCGGGCGAGGTATTTGCCTTTCGCGCCGCCATTATCTTCCAGTTTGATTTCGCGGCCTTCGTATTCCTCAACGCCGCCCCGCTCAAGGATCCAGTCGCGCCGCGTGCGGGGGAGGCCAGCTTCGACATCGATCTTGATGGAGGGGTCGGTGTAGGGGCCCGAGGTGTCGTAGACGCGGACGGCGGGCTCATTCGCGCTCTCGTGAAGGTCGATCTCGCGGTGGGGGACAGCGAGATCCGGCGCGTCGGCGGGGTGCGTGTAGACCTTGCGGCTGGCGGGAAGTGATCCGGTGGTGACTTCGGGCGTTTTGAAATCTGATTGGGTGGTGGGCTTGTTCATTGGATTGGCTTTCGGGGGTGGGGTTCAGGTTCTTGCGGCTTTGATTGCTTCGGCTGCGCCGTCGCGCGACGCGGTGTAGCGGTCTGTGGAGGCATTCAGGATTTCTGGTGGTGCGCTGCTCGGGTGGCCGGAGTTGAAGGGCGGGGAGGGGTTGTATTCAAAGCCGAGCTGGAAGGCCTGGGCGACGTCATCGCCATGGATGGCTGCGATGAGGGTGAGCGCGAAGTCGATCCCTGCTGTCACGCCGCCGCCGGTGAAAGTGTTGCCGTCCTGGACGACGCGGGCGTCGACATGGGTCGCGCCGCAAAGCTCAAGCAAGTCGGTATAGGCCCAGTGGGTGGTGGCGTTTTTGCCTTCCAGCAGGCCAGCTGCCCCAAGGATCAGCGCGCCAGTGCAGACGGACGTGACATACTCGGCCTCTGCCCCAGCTTTTCGGACATAATCGAGCGTTTCGGCGTCGTTGATAGCGGCTGATGTGCCGAAGCCACCGGGAGCACAAATGAGATCGAGCTTCGGGGCTGTCTCGAACGTATGGGTGGGCAGCACCTGCATGGGCGTGTCGGTTTGAATGGGGTCGAGGGTTTTGGCGATCAGCGCGGTTTCGCTGCCGGGTAGGCGCGACAGAAACTGAAGCGGTCCTGTGAAATCGAGTTGTGTCACTTCCGGAAAAAGGAGGAAGCCAATCTGCATTTTTATCTCCGTCCCTCGCGCCGGCCACACCGCGACATGCAGCATTCCCCGGATCAGGTTCAAAGGGTGAAGTCTCAGCCCGGTCTCGTCGTCATGAGGCCGGACACCCCTCGGATGTTGTTCGAGATTATGCGCGCAGCTTTCCGCCAGAGCAAGACATTTCCGATGCCAAACTTCGTGGAGAAAAGTGAATAACAGAATCCGATCTTCTGTGACTTTTGTCACAGCTGAAGTGATCTCCAGGACATTAGGCTCCGACATCGCTGGTGGGTTGGGATGCGCGCGAGTGAGATTGAGAGATGTGTTTGGGTTGATCTGAGGGGACAACCGGTAACGCTCGGCAGAGACATACCCTTGTCGAGATTTACCGGACTTTGATCCGGGGACATGTTTTCACAATCGAATGCTTGATGCTGGCCATTCGGCATCATGCAAATTCATCGGAGTCTTCTTCCCTCCTCTGATGATATAGCCCCGAGAGAAAGCCTCTCGGGGCTTTTTTTGTTGCCAAACCAAACCCAAATATATAACCAAATGGTTATGCAACATATTTCTTTGTCCTCTGGAAGCGCAAATCTCGATGTGGTGTTTGGCGCATTGGCCGACCCGACGCGTCGCGCGATTCTGATGCGTCTGTCAGAAGGGCATGCGTCGGTGAACGATTTGCGGGAACCCTTCAAGATGAGCCAACCGGCCGTTTCGAAGCATCTGAAAGTGCTGGAACGGGCCGGATTGATCACGCGGGACGTGGACAAACAGCGTCGTCCGGCGATGCTAAATGCGGAACCTATGGCGGCGGCTGTGAACTGGCTGGAGGCGTTCAGGGTTTTCTGGGAAGGCAGCTTTGATCAGCTCGATGTACTGCTTGCGGATATGAGTAAAAATGAAAGGGGGGGAGGCTGATATGGCCGAGCAACCAACTTACGTTCTGGAGCGCTTGTTTGCAGCGCCTCCGGAAAAAATTTGGAGAACCTGGACAGAGGCAGACTTGCTTGCTCGTTGGTACGGCCCAGGTGTGGAGACTGTGATCCATAAACTGGATGTGCGGCCTGGCGGCGAGTGGCTGAACGAAATGAGGATGAAAGCGCAGTCCGGCTATCAACGTGCGAAATATGTCGACGTCGATCCGCCGAAGCGGCTTACAATGATTCAATCCAACACAGATGCTGATTGGAATGTAATGGCCAATCCCGGAATGCCCGATTGGCCGAAATCGATGTTGTTGGCGGTCACGTTCGAGGCTGTTGGTGAGGGTACGCAGATGCGGCTCACCTGGACGCCGCACGATGCAAGCGAAGCGGAGATAGCCTGCTTCGCTGGTGCAATTGATCGTATGGGCGGCGGCTGGGAGGCTGGCATGGCAGCATTGGAGACGGTTTTGGATACGCTCGTGTGAGCGCCGCTGTAAGTCCTTAATCAAACGGGACATTTTGTTAACCAAAGCCTGCCAAGGTTCGTGTCGGAATATATAGTCGACAGGAGGCCGGTATGGCTGATGGGTCTGCACTCACTGCGAAAGACATCAAGGCTGACGATGCGCCGGTGAAAGAGCGCAAGGCGGCGAAACAGGATCGTGCGGTTTCGTCTCGGAAGTACAAGCAGCGAAAGTTCAAGGTCGATCTTTGGGCGACCGATTTCAACACCGCTGAAATCGGCATCATGAAGCGGACGCAGAATGAGGCGGCCTCGGACCAGTTCACCAAGGATATGGAGATCATTGGGCAAACGCTGGATGGCGGTAAGCGCGAGGCGCTGATCGCCTATCGCAAGGAGCTCTGGGACAAGGAAAAGGACTTTGACCGGCGGCTTGTGATCAAGCTGTTTTCGGAATCACTGAGTTGGCGAGGCACGATGGAAATGCTGGTGGGGCGCTCACTGCAACTCAGCTGCGGGGCAGGGGTTCCTGTACCCGCGTTCTCCTTAAATCTGTCGCGGCATGATCAATTGATAGAGGTAGAGCGTTGCGCCCGGAAATGGCCGTTTCTGCCGGAGCGGTTCACGTTTTTTATACAGGGGAAGTCGGGTCCGAAATTCTATTCGCTCCGTCGGAAGATGTTCAGCATCGGTGCGGACTACAAGCTGTTTGATCATCAGGGGCGGCATATTGGCGGGATCGATCACCGGATCATCAATCTAGGTGGCGCGCGGATTGTGAAGCTCGACGCGGCGCATACAAACGCCAAACTGGAAGCTGTGCTAGAGCTGTTCTCTGCGATGTTGAAGTTCAACCGCGCGAGCAAGCGGCATGTTGGGCGGCTCTGTCGGAAGGTGCAGGACGGTAAGATTTCGCCAACGCTGACACACCGCGAGAAGGGTCTCTATTATAACCCAAGACGCAGGCGCTAGGCTGGCGGGGCTTTAGACCAAAGCTTCCTCAACGTTCTTGGTCCAGCCGACATGGATCGTCTGGCCGGCCTCGATAACCGGGCGCTTGATCAAAGTGGCGTTGGCGATAAGCAGGGCTTCAGGATCACTCTCGCGTTCGGCGTCTGACAGGCCGCGCCATGTCGTGGACCGCTTGTTGACGAGGGCTTCGGCTCCTGCAGCCGCGAGCCAGTTTGGGACCTTGGTGGCGAGATCTGCATCAGCTCGGATATCGACGAAGGTGACGGCGTGGCCCGCCGCGTCCAGGGCCTTAAGCGCCTTCTTGCAGGTGTCGCAGTTCTTCAAGCCATAAAGTGTCAGGGACATGGGCATTATTCCGGCGTGTAAGGGCGCATGGCGTTCGCAATAGATGGCAGGTCTTCGGCGGACTTCAGGTAGGCGGGTTCCGCGATGTGTCGGGTCGCCTGTTCGTAGGCATAGCCCATGGCGAGCACGTCCGCGTCTTTTCCCGCCGTGGACATGAATGACAGACCGACCGGCAGGCCACGAACAAGACCCATCGGTACGGTGAGGTGTGGATATCCGGCGATGGCGGCGATGTAGCCCGCTCCTGTGCCGCCGTTGAAGTTGTCACCGTGGACCGCGTCGACGAGGAAAGCTGCGGTATAGGAAGGGGCGACAAGGACATCCAGATTGTTGTCGGTCAGCCATTTGTCGATGCCGTTTTCTCGGGAGGCTTCAAGGATGCTGGCAAGGGCGGCTTTGTATGCCGCGTCATCAAGGTCCGGGCGGGTATCGGATTCTTGTAAGATATCCTGACCGAATATGGCGAGCTCGATTTCTGCGTTGTCATCGTTGAAGGTGATCACGTCACTGAGTGTGCGGGTGGTAATGTTCTCAGGGTCTGTGGTGGCGAGATAGGCGTTGAGCGTGTGTTTGAATTCTGTTTCGAGGACTAAGCCTTCATTCGACCAATAGTCGTCGGGCAGATCCTCGCTTTCTATATCAACGAGTGTTGCGCCTTTCGCTTCGAGGTCCGCGAGGGCCTGGTCGAACAGGGCGTTGACTTCGGCATTTGGTCCGGTGGCGAAGCGGAGGACGCCGACACGTTTTCCATCCAGCGCATCGGTTGAGAGCGCGGCGACGAAATCCGTATCGTCTTCGGTGGCCATGGCGCTTAGCATCAGGGCTGCATCCTTCACCGTGCGGGTCATCGGGCCCGCCGTGTCTTGGGTCGATGAGATCGGGACAATGCCGGTCTGGGAAACAAGACCGACGGTGGGCTTGAAGCCGACGACACCATTCATGGAGGAGGGGCAGATTACCGATCCATTTGTTTCTGTGCCAACGGTTCCTGCTGCGAGGGCGGCGGCGGCCGCGGCTCCTGATCCCGAGGACGATCCGCAGGGTGTTCGGTCGAGCATATGCGGGTTGCGGACCTGACCGCCGAGGGCGCTCCAGCCTGATATTGAGTTGGAGGAGCGGAAGTTTGCCCACTGAGACAGGTTGGTCTTGCCAAGAATGATTGCCCCGGCCTCGCGAAGCCCAGCAGCGAGGGGTGCATCGCGTCCGGTGATGTTATCCTTGAGGGCGAGCGCACCCGCTGTGGTGGCGACCGGGTCGGCGGTCTCAATGTTGTCTTTGAGAAGGATCGGCACCCCATGGAGCGGACCTAGGAGCTCGCCAGCTGCTAACGCTGCGTCGGCGGCGCGGGCATCAGATAGCGCATTGTGGTTTAAGGCCAGCACACTCTGTAGGGTCGGGCCCGACCCATCAATGGTTCGGATGCGTTCCAGATA
This sequence comes from Pseudomonadota bacterium, assembly GCA_039033955.1. Lineage (GTDB taxonomy): Bacteria > Pseudomonadota > Alphaproteobacteria > Caulobacterales > Hyphomonadaceae > CALLCD01. The sequence goes on along the minus strand of JBCCBQ010000002.1, from coordinate 138,962 downwards.
CGTCTCGACCATTTGCTCAGAGGTGACATCACCTGCGGCGATCGCCTTTGCAATATTCGAAAGACTCTCTTTCGCCAGGTACTCGGCAATGGTTGGTGTGATGACCGCTTCAAGCGTATTGTTTTCGGTGGTTTGTGCCTCGGCTGTCGAAGCAAGTTTCAGCTCGACCTCAACAGTGGTGAGGGCGAGCATGGTGAGCAGAAATGCTGTCAGCGCAGGTTTCATGGTGCTCTTTGGTTTCTCTCCTTTGGTGCCCGGAGCTAGTCGACGGGTTCAGTGGTCATGTGCCGCGCTCGTGCTGCGCGTTCGAGAGCGGACGCTCCTTCGTCCGAAATTGACAACGTGTCTCGCACCATTTCGAGGATACGCAGCTCTGCCGGGTCGAGCGCTTCGTCGGCTGTGACGACGTCGATAACGGCCGCATAGGCGGTTTCGCCGAGATGGGGTGGGATCGAAGATTTGGCTACCGCCATAACCTTCTGAAGGCCGTCCTCTGATGACATCAGCTTCCCGCAGTCTTCCGCGGTGCGCACAAGCTGACTCTCATCAGCGTTCGTGAAGAGGGGGAAGGACCGCACCACACGGCCAATGGTACGAAGCTCAGCATCGTCGAATTCCCCGTCCGATGCAGCGGTTGTGACCATCAAATAGATGATGGCGTCCTGAGGGGAGAGGGGGGCTGGCATTGGTGCTCCTGCTTAATTTTGCGGCAAGCTAACGGGCGTATGTTCTCACTGCAAGTGCGCAAATTGTTCGCTCGGCTCGGACGTATGTGAGCGGATCATAGGGAGACTTACAGTGGCAGATATGAAACTTCAGTCTTTTGTGAAGGAGAGTCTGGAAAAGGGTGAGGACCGGGCCGCCATTAAATCAGCATTGATCACAGCGGGGTGGCGGGACAAAGAAATCACTGCCGCGCTGAGCGACTTTGCCGATGTCAGCTTTCCCGTAGCTGTTCCCAAGCCAACGCCATATCTCTCCGCCCGGGAAGCGTTTTTCTATCTCTTCTTCTTTATTTTGCTGGGCATTGTGTCGGTCAGCCTTGGTGGGCTGTTATTCTCAATCATCGATATCCTTATTCCCGATGGCCTTGAGTCCTGGCGCGCCAACAGGGCGAAGGAGGGCGTACGCAGCGGCATCGCCGGTCTGGCAATTGCGCTTCCGCTTTTCATATGGATAGGGCGCATTCTTCAGGTCGGTCGACGAAATAACCCCCAGATGCAGAGATCCCGAATACGAAAATGGCTGACCTATATCAGCCTCGTCATCGCCGGCTGTGCGCTTGTTGGGGACGGTATTTCACTTCTGACCTCTTTCCTGAGCGGGGACGCAACGCTCAGATTTGTCCTCAAGTCGGTCGTAGTCGCTGCAATCGCTGGCGGTATATTTGTCTACTTTATTCGCGATGCCGAGCAGGGGGATGAAATTGACCAGGCGAAATGATGTAGGGCTTTTACTCGCGGCTGGTCTTGCAGCGGTTTCGATCGGAGCCATCATTGCCGGTTTGATGCTGGTGGGCGGGCCGGGGAAAGCCCGGGACGAGAAGGCTGATGATCGTCTGCTCACCGATCTGATTACCATTGCGTCTCAAATTGAGTGTTTCGTTGAATCCAGTGGTTCGCTCCCTGCGAGCCTGGAAGAGCTCTACGCTGTGGTCAAGGTAGAGCCTTGGAACCGGCCCACGGATGAGTGTCAAAACATCAGACAAGTCGATGAAGCTCGGGCGCTCGAAGCCATTAGCTATAGTCTCTTATCCGGCCAGGAGGCGCGCTTGTGCGCCCGTTTCAAGAGGTCATCGCCTGCGGTACCTCCATCGGGCAGTACTCTCATTTACTACCCTCGCGGAACAGACACGTCGGCTTTTGACCGTTTTGGCTTCGGCCAAGATCGCGAGCATGGCGGCGAACAATGCTATACAGGTCGTTGGAATAAAATAGGTGCTGAAGATTAGGACTTCTTGCGGCGCGGACGCATCAAGCCTTCCTGAGCGACACTCGCGACGAGGGTGCCGTCCTGTTTGAAAATCATCCCCCGATTGAAGCTGCGGGCACCGCCTGCGTGGGGGCTGTCCTGTGTGTAAAGCAGCCACTCATCGGCCCGGGCAGGGGCATGGAACCACATGGCGTGGTCGAGGCTCGCCATCATAGCATCGCCTGAATGCCACGTAATGGCGTGGGGGCGGGTGCCGGAGTCGAGGAGGGACATGTCTGACGCATACGCCATAAGGCATTGGTGGATGGCATCGTTGGCCGTGCCTTCAAAACACCTTGTGGCGCGAAACCATATCTGGTTCTCGGCTGGCATGGGTTCGGGGTTCATAAAGTCGTTCGGGTTCACAGGGCGCATTTCGATGGCGCGCGCCCGGGTCATCTGTTTGCGCATTGGCTCCGGGAACAAATGTGCCGCTTCTTTGCGCAGTTCCAGCCTTGTTTTTAGGCCATCCGGTCCCGGCACGTCGGGCATTTTGGCTTCGTGGAACCAGCCTTCCTCGTCGACCTGAAAGGAGGCAGCGAGGTTGAAGATCTGTTTTCCGTGCTGAATGGCGACCACGCGTCGGGTCGTAAAAGACCGACCGTCGCGGGCGTGATCCACCTGATAGATGATCGGTACGTTGGGGTCACCCGGGCGGATAAAGTAGGCGTGGAGTGAGTGGCAGCGGCGTTCTTCGACCGTTTGATAGGCCGCCATCAGGGCCTGTCCGATGACCTGGCCTCCGAAAACGCGCTGCGAGGTTTCATCGGGGGACCGTCCGCGGAAAAGGTCAACTTCGAGGCGTTCGACTTTCAACAGATCGAGGACGATTTCTAGGGGATCCGGTTCGGACATAGGGGAACTCATTCGCGGGAATTTTTATGGTGTTTTCCGGCGAGCTAGCACGGGGTGGCCGATCTGCAAACGGTGGTGTTCGGAATTGCTTCGCCTGAGGAGCGAGTATCAATTGTTGCGTAACGCCTGCTGTGCTTACAGTATCAGCGATCAGATAAATGTACGGAGCAAGCCGAATATGGGTTTCATCGCAAATTTGAGACGCGACTGGCAGACAGTATCTGGGCTGCGGCGGATCCTGAAGTATCTGGACGATCTTGGACCCGAAGGCACGGTCATTGTCGCAGACGATCTTGAGGCGAGTGTCGACAAGCACCGAGCGAATGCTGCGTTCCGGTTTGAGGGCGAGATCGTTACCTATGGGGAACTGGATGCGCGGGCGAACCGGGTTGCGAACTGGGCGCTGGATCAGGGCCTGAAAGCGGGCGATGCCGTGGCTCTGTTTATGGGCAATTGCCCGGACTATGTGGCGGTCTGGTTCGGGCTTTCCAAGATTGGCGTGGTGTCCGGTCTGATCAATCACAATCTAGCCGATGAGGCGCTTGCCCACTGCATCAACATTGCGGATGCAAAGGCCGTTATTTGCGGAGAGGAGCAAGTTGCCCAACTCGATACAGCGCGTCCGCATTTAGAGGGCGATCTGACATTCTGGTGTTTTGGTGACGCAGACGGTTGCGAGAACTTTGACGCTGCCCTCGGCGAGGCGAGTGACGCGCGACCGGATCGGAGCCACAGGGCCCATCTCAGAGGCGCTGACGTTTGTCTCTATGTTTATACGTCTGGAACGACCGGCTTGCCGAAGGCGGCGAAGCTAACGCAGATGCGCACGCAGGGCATGATGCGAACGTTTGTAATGCCGACGGAAGTGAACGCGCGGGACCGCGTGTATGTGACGCTGCCGCTCTATCACAGTACGGGCGGCGTCTGCGGTGTCGGGATCGCATTGATGACCGGGGCCTGTGTTGTGTTGCGGTCTAAGTTCTCGGTTTCAAAGTTCTGGGACGATGTTGCTGACAATGGCGCGACGGTCTTTGTCTATATTGGCGAGCTTTGCCGTTACCTTCTCAATCAACCTGAGCATCCCAAAGAAAAGTCGCACAATTTGCGCGTCGGGTTCGGTAACGGGTTGCGCCCCGAGATCTGGCAGGAATTCCTCGATCGGTTCAATGTGCCGGGACTGGTGGAGTTTTACGGATCGACGGAAGGCAATGTGAACTTCCTGAATGTTGATCAGAAGGTTGGTGCTGTTGGGCGGATCCCGAAGATTCTCGAGAAGCGGTTCTCCTATATCGGTTTTGTGAAGTTCGATGTGGAAACGGAAATGCCGGTGCGCGGCGAAGATGGTTTTTGCATTCCGGCGGACCCCGATGAAACTGCAGAAGTAATCGGGCGGATTGATGCCGACGATCCGCGAACGCGCTTTGAGGGCTATAAGGATAAAGAAGCGACGAAGAAGAAGCTGCTGACCGACGTTTTCGAAAAAGGTGACACCTGGTTCCGTACGGGCGATCTCATGCGGAAAGATGCTGATGGTTATATCTACTTTGTTGACCGGATCGGCGACACGTTCCGCTGGAAGGGGGAAAATGTTTCGACCAATGAGATCGCCGATGTGATTAGCGCGATTGATGGGGTGGGACATGCGAACGTCTATGGTGTGCCGATTGCGGGCATGGACGGCAAGGCCGGTATGGCTTCGATTACGCCTGATGGCGACCTGGAGTTTTCTGGCCTTCACAGCGAGCTGAAGCAGAGACTTCCCGCGTATGCCGTACCACTTTTCATCCGAGTACAGAGCGAAGCAGAGACGACGGGCACTTTCAAATATCGAAAGGTTGATCTCGTGAAGGAGGGCTTCGATCCGGACAAGGCGGGCGACCCGATCTGGTTCGCTCACCCGGATAAGGGCGAGTACGTGCCGCTAACGCACGATGTATATGAATCGATCCTGTCGGGGAGCTTCAGGTTCTAGGCACCTCGCCGACGAGAATAGGTTTAGCTTCCCGGAGAATGCGCTCTGCGAACGCCATGAATGCCCGAACCCGCGCAACGCGGCGCAAATCATTGTGCGTAAGCAGCCAGATATCTCGGGACTTTCTCGGGGGTCTGATCGTGGCTCGAACGAGCTGAGGGTCGGCGTCTCCCAGTAGGCAGGGGAGCATGGCAATTCCCAAACCTGCTCGGGCGGCTGCGTGTTGCATGTCGGGGTCAGAAAAACATCCCCAAACGGGCAAGCGCGGGAACTCGGTGTCCTTCGTCCAGTCTGGGTACCGAGTCGATTCCGTTTTCCAACCGACCCATCGGGCAGTTGTCGGCGACAGACTTGGGTCGTTCGCTTTCAGATAAGCAGGGCTCGCATAAGCCGTTTCGCAGTAGGCGAAGAGGCGCTTACCGACGAGGTCAGCATCGGGCTGATTGTCGAGACGAATAGCGATGTCAGCTTCGCGCCTCGAGAGATCGAGCAATTCGAAGCTGGTGTGCAATTGCAGATCGAGTCCGGGATGGGCGGCCGTGAACTCTGCAAGGCGCGGCGTGATAACGGCGACCGCCAGTGGACGAGACAAGGCGATGCGGAGCTCACCTTCCATTTCATCATCGCGCCCCGCAATGCGCCGGTCTGCATCGGTCAAGCTGAGTGAAAAGCTCCGGGCAGCGGCCAAGATTTCTTCGCCAGCACTTGTAAGGACATATCCATCGGGGGTGCGCTCGAGTAGCCGCGTTCGCAAAGATTGCTCGAGATTCTCAACGCGGCGGCTGATTGTGGAGTGGTGAAGGTTGAGCTGGGCCGCCGCAGTCCGGAGCGTCCCGACTTCGGCGACGGCCTGAAAGCATTTCACGTCTTCCCAATCGAGTGATGACAGGTTCGGTTGCATAGGGGCCTTTTTGCCGGCTAAATTTTGCACCAGTGTTGCTCGTTTTTGAGGTCTGGTCACGCAAAAAGCTGTCACCATTTAGAGCTCAATGACGACGGGAGGCGGGTTCTCTCGTTCGTATTGCGCTCAATGGGAGAGGATCCATGACATTTCCAATTATCGCTACCGTGCTCGGTGGCAGTCTTTTGATCTTGCAGTATGTGCTTATGCTGAACGTCGGAATGCATCGGTTTGCGACGTCAATCGGCGTCGGGATCGGCGAAGATCAACATCTCGAACGAAAAATGCGCCGACATGGAAACCTGGCGGAAAACGCCGCAATCTTCCTCGTCATGCTGGGATTTGTTGAAACCTATGGAGCGCCGGCGAACGTGGTTATTGGTTTTGCCGTGGTGTTTGGTGTCGCCCGGCTACTACATGCCATAGGGTTTTCTTCGCTCGACGGCTCCCACAATCCGAATGCCAAGAACAAGGTATTCATAGCCGCAAGAGCGATGGGTGCGTTCGGGACGGCATTTTCCGGACTCGGGCTCGGTGGGTATGCCCTATATCTAATGCGCGACTTGATTCTTTAGCGCTGACCTTTCGTAACTGCTCGGCGGCCAGCCTAATCGCAGGATAGAAGAGCTTCGGGCAGAACTTCGTCGCGGAACGTGTTAGCGGCGATGGTCTGATTGCCGCGAATGTTCCACCCAGTGAAGACGGCGACAATATCGTGTTCCGGGACGATGATCAGGCGCTGCCCGCCATAGCCGTTTGCATCAAATGTCTTGGCTTCGCCGTTTTCATTGTGCGGAACCCACCACTGGTACCCATATCCAAGGCCTGTTCTTCTGGCATTTGGAACCTGGAGGGCTGTCGATTTTTCAACCCACTCCTTGGATAGGATTTGATCGTCCTTCCACTGACCATTTCTCAGGAACAGATATCCGATGCGGGCGAGGTCGTAGGCCGTGAGATAGAGGCCGCCTTCGGTATCTGCTTCACCGTCCGGAGTTATTTTCCAATAGAATTCATCAATGCCAATTGGTTTGAACAAATGTTCTTCGGCCCAATCGTCAATACGCTGACCTGTTGCGACACGGAGTATCTTGCCGAGGAGAACGCTGACGCCGTCATTATATTCGAAAACAGTTCCCGGGTCTGCGTCCATGGGCCGATCTAGGATAAAATCGATCCAGGCATCTGAGTTTTCCAAGAGCACAGTGCTGTGTGTTGATGCGTCGTATCCGCCGTCTGTCTCCCAATCTATCCCACTGCGCATGGTGAGGAGATCCTCAAGGGTGATATCGGCTTTGCGCGGATCGGTCCGGTCGAACTCATAATCCGCAAAGAAGGGCATGACGGGGATGTCGACACCATTGATCCGGCCTTGGTCTATTGCAGCGCCGAGCGCTGCTGACGTGATACTTTTCGTGACCGACTGAAGCGAATGGAGGCGAGTGTCGCGGTAATATGGGTGCCAGTCGGAATTTTCGTACTCGTATTGCTCGTAGGGTGCATCGTTGGAGCGTTGGTCCTCCGGAACGCTCGCGAAGACTATATCGTAGTTGTGATTGAAGCGCTCATCGACAACGATACGGCCATGGCGAATGAGTAGAAAGTGGTCAACGAGCCTGAAATCTCCGCTGAGAAGTTCTTCTACGAATGCGTCGATTGGGAGTGGGTCAAAACCTTCGGCTTCGAGCGTTGAGACGTGCCATGTTTCGTCTGGCCAGGAATATGTCGGTATTTCGGAGACCTGTGGTGCTGGAGACGGAGGTGGCCCTGAATCAGGAGCACCGCAGCTCGCAGCCATGACGAGGGCAGCTGAAAGAGCGACAGGCTGAGCGAGTTTGCGATTGGTCAGCTGCAAGAATTTCATCGTGATGCTCCACTCAATTCGTTCGCGATCAGTCTTAGTGGAGTTAAGCGAGCTTTAGAAGCGCCGTTTCGAATACGCTACCTAGTGCGGTCGGCCGCCATCGATTGTCACGCGCCGCATGTGTCGCCTGTGTCCTTGATAGTCATTCAAGGCGTAGTGCCAGCAACAGCGATTGTCCCAAAAGGCGAGGGCTCCTTCGCTCCAGCGAAAGCGACAGGTGAAACGTTCGTCGCGGGAGTGGTTGAAGAGGAAATCGAGCAGCGGCTTGCTTTCACGGCGGGTCATGCCGGCAAAACGCAGTGTGAATGCGGGGTTTACGTAGAGCCCCTTCTTGCCTGTTTCCGGATGGGTGCGAACAACCGGATGCTCGAATTCTGGAGCGCTGTCGGCAGTTTGCGTATCCATGGATTGCCGTGACTTCGCTGAATATCCGGCTTTGCCGTATTCGCGCGAGGCCGAGTGAACCGCCTTGAGGGGTTCCAGCATGGTTTTCATACCATCTGACAGGGCTTCGTAGGCCGCGGTTTGGCTCGCGAAGAGGGTGTCACCGCCATAGGGCGGCACCTCTATGGCGTGAAGCATGGATCCAAGGGCAGGCTCCTCCAGGAATGACATGTCGGAGTGCCAACCGCCGCCAAAGTTTGTGCGTTCTTCGGGCTCCTTGATGATCTCGAGAATTTCTGGGTGGCCGTCCATGCCAGTGACATAAGGGTGGACATTTAGTGTGCCGAACCGGCGTCCGAACGCTTTGTGTCTCTCAGGCCTAAGGGCCTGTTGATCTCGAAAGAAGATCACCTGGTGGTCGAGGAAAGCTTTATGAATGGTATCAAAGGCGGTGTTGGAAAGATCTTGAGACAGATCCACACCGCAGATCTCTGCGCCGAGTGCACCGGCGATCGGGTGTACTTCTATTGCTGCCCCCATCATGACCTCCCTTGTTCCAAGGCGAGATCATACAGACGGTCTTGGACCTCGTCAGCCCCGGTGGAGATAGCCGAACGATATCGCAGTAGAGGATCAAACGTCGTCGAGTTTGCCTTGCGTGATCAGGCGGGCGCTCTTCTGGCCTGTTAAAAATGACCAGACCCAGCTGAATGCGACAACAAATTTTGATCGATTGCTGATGAGGAAGTAGACGTGGGCGGCTCCCCAGACCCACCAGGCGATGGTGCCTTTCAGCTTCAGCCAACCGAAGTCAACCACGGCAGCGCCGGGCCCAATCGTGGCAAGGTTTCCCTGATGCCTGTAGCAAAAAGGTTTCTCGGCTTTGCCTTTGAGGCGCCGACAAATCACATCCGCTGCATAAAAACCCTGCTGTTTGGCAGCTGGGGCGATGCCTGGAACCATGCCACCTTTGCCATCTTTAACAGCTGCCGTGTCACCTACGACAAAAATGTCCGGATTATTTGGGATAGTGAGACTGTCAGTGACGATAACGCGGCCAGCGCTATCGCTTTCGATGTCGAGCCATTCTGCTGCTCGTGAAGCTTTGACGCCCGCTGCCCAGATGGTGGTTTTTGCGGGAATCTGTTTCCCATCAATGGTGATCCCATCGGCATCAACTTCCGTGACTGGATGACCCGCGAGAACGTCAACGCCAAGCTTGTTCAGAGCTTTCAGTGTGTAAGCGGACAAGTCCTCGGGAAAGGCGGGAAGGACGCGGCGGCCAGTCTCGATCAGGAGGATCTTCGTTTTCTTCGTGTCGATCCGCCGAAACTCGCAGGGGAGTACTTTGTGCGCCAGTTCGGCGATGATGCCGGCAAGCTCAACGCCTGTCGGGCCTGCGCCAATAATCGCGAATGTTTGCCAAGCTTCGCGCTCGGCCTCGGACTTTGCGCGCTCGGCATATTCGAATGCCGACAGAATTTGCCGCCGAATGGTTGTGGCGTCCTCAAGGGTTTTGAGCCCGGGCGCGTGGTCTTCCCAGTCGTCTTGCCCGAAATAGGAATGCCGGGCTCCGGTCGCCACGACGAGTGTGTCAAACAGAACTGTGTTTCCGTCGGCAAGTTCTACCTGTTTTGCCGCCTGATCGATGCCCGTGACCGTTGCCATGAGGGTGGTCACCTCCCGGCGGTTCTTCACGAGCCGTCGGAGGGGCCAGGCGACTTCAGAGGTTGGAAGAATGGTTGTGGCAACCTGGTAGAGAAGGGGCTGGAACAGGTGGTGATTGCGCTGGTCGATCAGTGTGATGTCGACATTCGCGCGCTTCAGGCCGTTGACACAGGAGAGGCCTCCGAAACCGCCGCCAATAACGACGACGTGGTGCCTTTGGCTTGATGTCACAGACTTGCTCCTGCCAGACTTTGTCGAGGGCTAGGTAGTGAGTTCTCTTCAGGATTTCTATACCCGTCGCACCATGTATCCGGCCCGGGGGAAGTGAACGTTGATGGTTTCGACTTCGTCGGCCGTCCGGGAAATAATGACGCGTTGATCGTCTGCATGTACGAGGGTGCCTTCGACCCAGTCCTTGCCGTAGTCGTCAGGTGCAACGGCGACTTTCTCTCCCGGTTCGAGGCCTTGCGGTTCAGCACCTCCTGCCACAGCGGCGACGAGGCGAGGGCCTGCTTTTTTCGCGATGGCAAGCGCTTCTTTGGAGTCGAGTTTCTCAGGGGCTTGCCCCGTGGTTTCGTTCAGCCGGTCGTACCAGGCCTTTGTTCGTGGGGCCTGGGCAAAGCACTCCTCAGCGAAGTCCGGCACTTGAGTCGCGACAAACCAGACATTCATATGAACGTGGACGTCGACCATGCCGGGTTTGGTCGAGACGAGATAATTTCCTGCACCGGCTCCACGGCCACCTTGAAGGCGCTCTTCGATCCACATCAGCTGGGCGCGCCATTGGTCGCGGAGCATCGGTGCGGCAGCAGCCATCGCTTCCATATCGAATGGACCGCCCATGAGTTTTTCCCTGTCTTCCGCAAAGCCTGGCGGTGCGCCTTCTTTGCCGAGCGCGCCGAAGATGACGCCGACACTGTTCATGAACCAACGCCCGTCGACCCAGGCCGCGATCATGGACGCGAGACCTTCGTGACCCGGGAGGTTCAGACCTGGCACTTGGTAGCGATGTTCCAGTTCCCTAAGGATAACGGCGGTATCGCAGTACACATCGGCACCGATCTGCATGACTGGCGTGCGCCGATAACCACCAGTGAGCGGCATTAGATCCGGTTTCGGCATGATGATCGGTATGTCGACGCTAGCCCAGGCCAGGTTTTTCAGGCGCAGAGCGAGCCGAATCTTCTCAGAAAAGGGTGATACATCATAGTGATGAAGAATTATGGTGCGCGCGTCGGCCATGTGATTTGCCTCCCCAGACAATTATAAACACGGTAATGCCATCCTATTCAGGAATGAAGGGTTGCTTTAAGCAAAACTGGTCCAAATAAGGATTGAGGGTCAGTGAAGCGTTGCGGGAGTGCAATTCATGATCGATTTTGACGGTATTCAGACCATCGCAGACTTCGCGCGCAAGCAGGCGCGCATGCGAGGTGATTCGGTAGCGCTTTGGTTCGAGAACAAAGAAACCAGCTTTGCCGAGCTAGATGCGAATTCAAACAGGATCGCCAACGCCTTGATCGCGGCTGATGTGAAGCCGGGCGACCGGGTGTCCTATCTCGGTAAGAACCTAGATAAATACTATGAGATTATGCTGGGCGCGGCCAAAGCTCGCGCGGCGCTGGCAGCTATCAACAATAGGCTTGCAGCGCCCGAGATGCAGTTCATTGCAGGTGATGCGAAGTCAAAAATCCTTTTTGTGGCCCAGGAGTTTTACGAGATCGCCGAGGAAGTCTCTGAAGATCTGCCTGATCTCAAAGGGATTATTGCGATTGATGGAGGTCACTCGTCTTGGCCGAGTTATGAGGATGTTCGGGCAAAATTTCCGGACACCGATCCAAAGCTCGATGAGCAGCCCGACGATGATATCATTCAGCTCTACACGTCGGGTACGACTGGGCTTCCGAAGGGGGTACAGCTTACCAACTTCAATTATCTCGCGTTTCTGAAGCAGTGTAACGAGCTGGAATGGGGAGAGTACGGTGTTGCCGACCGTGTCATGAACGCGATGCCACTGTTTCACGTCGCTGGTGTAAATGTCGGTATATTGGCTTTGGCGCAGGGAGCAGAGACGGTCGTCCTTCGCGAAGTAGACCCGCAACAGATATTGAAGCTCATCCCCGAGCGGCAGATCCAGCATGCCTTTTGGGTTCCGGCTGTCATCCTGATGCTGACGCAGATGCCAAATGTGCGGGATGTAGACTTCTCATCTTTGAGGCAGGTGTTTTACGGGGCCTCGCCCATCACCCAGGATCTTCTGGAAGAGGCCCGGGAGATCATGGATGCGCGTTTCACCCAGCTTTACGGACTCACAGAAACCGTGGGCGGGGGTACGTTTCTGCCACCGGAGGCTCATGATCCATCATGGGGCAAGCTTCGGTCTTGCGGTCTGCCATATCCCGGAACCGTCGTGAAATGTGTGGACGGTAATGGTGCCGAAGTTCCGACAGGTGATGTCGGCGAGATCGTTATCAAGTCCGATTTCGTGATGAAGGGCTATTGGAACCGTCCGGAAGCCACCGAGGAGGCGATCCAGGATGGCTTCTTTCATACCGGCGATGCAGGTTACTTCGATGAAGACGGCTTCCTGTTCATTCATGACCGGGTCAAGGATATGATCATCTCCGGGGGAGAGAACATCTATCCAGCAGAGGTCGAGAACGCTGTGTTCGGGCATCCGGAAGTCGCTGATGTCGCCGTGATCGGTGTGCCTGATGATAAGTGGGGCGAGACGGTGAAGGCCATCGTTGTGGTGAAGCCTGAGACCAATCCGTCTCCTGAGGACATCATCGCTTTCACGAAAGAACGCATTGCCAGTTACAAGTGTCCGAAGAGCGTCGACTTTGTCGATGCGCTGCCAAGAAATCCTTCGGGCAAGATTCTCCGCAAGGATCTGAGAGAGCCCTATTGGGGGGATAAGGAACGCCGCGTTAGCTGATTGATACGCTCCGGCTTCCGATAAGTCTTTCATAAGGGTTTGTGGATAATTTGCATCAGTAACCGGGAGGGCCGGCCTGATGTATGATGCGCGGAAGTATAGTGGCGGTGGAAGTCTGAAAGACGGAATGGCGTTCGGTCTTTTCGTCATGTTGGCCGCTTTGGTCTCGTTCCTTCTCGCGTACAATGCTCCGGAAATGTTCGGAGACTCGGGGGACCAGTCGGCAAAGATCCTCGAGGCAAACACGAAAGGTCGACTGGCACTTCCTGACATTGATACCAAGCGCCTGGATGCTGCGCTGAAGGCCTATGACGCTGATCTTCACTCAACGACGACCGCGAAACTGGCGTCTATGACCGATGTCTCGATCGAAGCGATGGGCGAGACCATCGTCACTGAGATAGGCTTGGCTGTAGCGACAGATCAGGAGAGTTTCGCGCGGATGCCTATTCGTCACCTGAACGAGGTGATCACGCTCTCACGTGATCGGCTACGGAGAGCTGTATCGCGTAGAAATCCGTGGTGTGCTGGCTCAGCCTATAAGGATATCATGGGGGCTGGCACTCAAGCAGAGCTGACTCTTGTGAGTGATCGAATGAGCAGAGATATGGCGGGAGCTAATGCCGCGCTCGCTCAGTACTTTGCCGATGTCGGGGCTATTTTTCTTGAGGGTGCCGTGGCCGCGCGGCGCAGTCCAACACAACTCGGTCCCGTGACCGAGCAAGACGAGGCGGCGCTGCAGGGCATGGTTATGTCACTTGTGACGGATGAACAGCTGATACCGGTCATGGTGGCTGCGCAGCAAGGCGATGTCGATGAAACGCTCGACAAGCTGAATGTCTGCTCTTTGGGAGTAACTGTGGTGACAGCGGTGCGTACCTTGCCTGAGGAAACGAAGGGCCGTGTCTGGAGCGGCATGATGCTGGGCGAATTTAATCCGAGCACCATCAATTAGCCGGGGTTCAGCACCAATTCTGGTTCTTTAGCGCTTTCGAGCGACACCCAGTTCCTCCAGACGCCACTCCAGAAGGTCTATACGGTCTTGTCCAAAGAAGGGCTCGCTATCGACGACCATGAGCGGGACACCCCAATGGCCTCCAGCTATCTGGGCATCCTGGTTTTCGTCGATTGCAATCTGAAGTCGATCTTTCTCTGCTTCCTGGCGGTGGTCGAGTTCCGCGAGGTCCAGCCCAGCCCGGGTGAAGGCGTCTGCTAGGACTGTACCTTCTGTCCATTTCTGACCCGACCAGATCACGCTGGAGACTTCGTCCATCATGGCCCAGCCAGTTTCGTCGCTAATCTCACAGGCGAGAATTCCGAGCCGAGTCAGGCGGTGGATGTGGGGTTGGTCGTCGGCGATCTCTCGCGTTGCCATGTCCATGATCACGGGGTCGGGTTGTAGCGGGGCCAGCGGGAGGCCTAGATACTGAGCTAGCCTGAAGATATCTCGCACCAGGTAGCCGGTCCATTGAGGGTGAGCATTGGCAAAGAACTCCGGTGTGCGGATTGCGATTGGATAAACTGGCCTCGGCCGGATGCGTGCATCCCACTTTTCTTGCAATCCGCGCAGGCGCTTTGTTGCGAGATAGGAATAGGGCGAGCGGAAAGACCAAAAGACATCGACAGTTTTCATGTTTTTAACATTGGCAGGAAATTCGTTTCGCGTCATCTGTTGCGGTTATGGAAATGAACAAAGCTCTGCGCGCGATGCTGGATTCGGTCGGGATGGGGTTACCTGATCTCACGATGCCCGATTTTTCCGGGCTAACGGCAGCGCAAACGGCTCAACGCCTAAGGAAAAGCTTCTTTCGGGCAAGCCGGGCTATCGAGCGTGACGCACCTGATCTTGCAGAGGTGTCAGCCCTTACCGTGGATGGTGGCGACGGCGCGCTTCCGGCTCGACTCTACACGCCGCTCGGCGCAGGGATCGGCGCAGGCCCTGGCATTGTCTTTTTTCACGGCGGCGGTTTTGTGCTTGGCGATCTCGATAGCCATGACATGATTTGTCGGCGGCTTGCTGATGCTTCCCGGTGCCGGGTTTTGTCGGTGGACTACCGGTTGGCTCCTGAACATAAATTCCCGGCTGCCCATGCTGATGCTGAAGCGTCCTGGCGATGGGCCGTGGAGCGGGCGGAACTGCTGAATATGGATCCGGAGCGAATGGCGGTCGCCGGCGATAGCGCCGGCGGAAACCTTGCCGCGTTCTTATGTCAGGAGATGGGGCGAACAGATGGGCCTTTGCCAGCGTTCCAGCTGTTGCTTTATCCGCTGGTTCAGTTCGTTGATATTCGCGCAAAGAAAATGCCTCTTCAGGAGAGCGGGTTCTTCATTTCGCCGAACATGTTTGACTATTTTCGGAATGCCTATGTCGGACGGGAGATCGAACGGACAGATAAGCGTGTGTCGCCGCTCTTCGCGCCGGAGGACGATTTTGCGGGGCTGCCTCCGGCGTTCGTTATGCTTTGCGGATGGGACCCCTTACGCGATGAGGGGCGTGTGTATGCCAGCAAGCTGGAGACGCACGGCGTTCCTGTGACGGTCCAGGAGCACCGCAGCATGGTTCATGGGTTTCTCAATTTGACCTCAGTTTCCCGCGTGGCGCGGGACGCTATCGAAGAGGCGGGTGAGTTTACGGGGCGGACGCTGGGCGCGCGGTGATCAAGGAAGCGTCATTCGCTTTTTGCGGTCGTCTCGTTCAAAAATGTTTGAGAGCGCATGCGCGCCTTGGCCCGAAGCTGACTTCGAATGGCTTTGTCTATGGGGCGTTCAATATATCGGTGCATAATGTAAGCGAGAACATTCACGCAGACGAAGGAACCGGGAATAAGTAGCACCTTATTTTCAAATGATACTCCGAGGCTCATGATCGCCACGGCGCAAATCCAGTGAAGTAAAAACACCCCGTACGACAAGTCACCTAGGGTCCTGTCAAACCCCATTTTGACCCCGTGGCTCCTATCTGTATTTATGGCTAGTAAGAGGTAGGCGGCCAGCAATACGGATATGTGTATTCCGAAGTGACTGGTCTCGGAGAGAAATTCGAGGCCCTGTTTATGCCGCTCGAAACCCCAGATTTCTGCCGCGAAAACCGTATGTCCGAAAAATAGGAATACGGCTAAAGGTATATTGAAACTGGGCAGTGGGAACGATGCTTTGATGTGATAAACAAGAGCGCCAAGACTGAAGGCGAGGGATCCGCCTGCGACCGTGGCATACCGGATGATGAATGGTGCGTCCTGAAGCTCATAGTATGCTGTAATTGCGATTGAGCACGTCACCCAAAGTGCAATTAGCCAGCGATGTCGGGTTAGCGCGATCATCAATAGGTAGAAAACCAGTTCTACGCGGAGGCTCCATGCCTGGGCGATGACTAGCGGCGTGTCCCACCGGTAGAGCAATGTAACATTGCCGAACCAATCCGCCGGAGATGATGCGGACCTTAGGCCGTGGGTAAGCGCCCATTGCATGGTTTCATTCTGAGGTAATGTCCGTGTAGCTACCGATAATAAGATGACCCCGGCAATTACCGCGGCTATGTACAGCGGATAGATTCGCAAAAGGCGATTGATGACATAGGCCAGCTTGCCGCTGGCTCCGGTGTATACCTCGTTTAGAACGAGTGTCATGAGGTACCCGCTGACGACATAGAATGCCTGAACGGCATAGGCACCTTGCCACCAGTTCAGGTCCATCCACAGATGGGACAACATGACCATAATTGCGAGCGCGTATCGAAAAGACCCTAGCAATATAATCTCTCACGGAGTGGCTGCCGATTCGCGGACAGTCTCTAAACTAATCCCTTGTATTGAAAGATGGAAGGTTTCTTCAGACCTGCGAGGGACGTGATTCAGTTGGCAGGAAAAGCGCCACTGGTATATGGGGCGGGTATGCCTGAATCGCCCCCATTCCTCGAGATCGCTGACGCTTTTGCCGATCCTGTGAAACCTGCAGACTTCCCAGAGGCAATTTTGAGGTTTCGCAATCACCGATGGGCTAAAGTGGTTGGTTTGGCATATTTTTCGGATGCGGATTGGGCGCAGCAGTTTTCAGAGTTTGAGCCGCTGGACGGCAATCTGCCTGAGCCGCTCGCCATGAGGTATCACGGTCATCAATTCGGGGTTTATAATCCCGAGCTCGGCGACGGTCGCGGTTTCTTGTTTGCGCAGGTCCGAGACGGTGCCGGCAAGCTCTATGATCTTGGCACAAAGGGGTCTGGTCAGACACCGTGGTCACGATCCGGAGACGGACGGCTGACGCTGAAGGGCGGGGTGAGGGAGGTTTTAGCTGCCAGCTATTTAGAAGCGCTGGGGGTGAAGACTTCAAAGCTGTTCTCTCTCGTCGAAACCGGTGAAGCGCTGCAGCGGAATGATGAGCCTAG
The DNA here is from genome assembly GCA_039033955.1 of Pseudomonadota bacterium. Lineage (GTDB taxonomy): Bacteria > Pseudomonadota > Alphaproteobacteria > Caulobacterales > Hyphomonadaceae > CALLCD01. The sequence goes on along the minus strand of JBCCBQ010000002.1, from coordinate 122,028 downwards.
CCCAACGCGGTCAGCTGTCATGGTTCGCCTATCGGAGACACATATCCGTATCGGGACATTCCAGCGGGCTATGGCGCTTGGCAAGACTGACGACCTCGCAGTTCTCGTGGATCACGTGGTGCGATATTATCATCCGCAGGCAGATAGTGAGCAGCTGTCGAGTAAGTGCATTTCGCTGACAGAGTTATTCGCGCGCGATGTCGGTTGCATGATTGGGCAGTGGATGGCGACGGGTTTTGTCCACGGGGTGATGAATACGGATAATTTCAATCTAACTGGTGAAACATTTGATTTCGGTCCGTACCGGTTTTTGCCAAAGAGCGACCCAAACTTTGTGGCGGCGTATTTTGATCAGCAAGGGCTCTATAGATTTGGCCGACAGCCGGGGCAGGGGCTGTGGGCGCTACAGCAGTTCGCCGCAACCTTGTCGGCGTTCTGCGAAACCGAAGAACTGGCAAAAGCGCTGAAGGCTTACGAGCCAGCCTATCAGGGGAGCTTCAGAGATCACACATTCCGCCTTCTTGGGCTGCGGGTGGGAAGCTTTGAAGCCGATCTTGATTTTCTGGCGAAATTCTATGGCTGGATGACCGAGTCCGGCGCTCCGTGGCATCAGGTGTTTTTCGACTGGTTTGGCGGAACAGCGAGCGAAGATAGAGCGAGCTCTAGTCCGGCAGCGGAGTACTACAAGGCTGATGCTTTCTCACCTATCCGGCGTGCGTTGTCTAACTACGAATCTGCAGAAGCTGAGCGGTTAAACAGCGCCTATTTCCAGCGGGAACAGCCGTGCACACTGCTTTACGATGACATAGAAGCGCTTTGGGCCTCGATTTCAGAAACTGATGATTGGTCTGGGTTTGAATCAAAGCTTCAAGAGATTGAAGATATGCGGCTCGCTTACGCCTAGGGTCTGGTCACTCTCGGGAAACGGAGATGCCGTCGGCTTCGAGCAAGGCAATCACTCCACTAGGTCCTAGCAAGTGAGCGCTGTCCAGAATGACGAGCTTAGTTCCGGCTTGTTCGAGCAGAGCCTTCAGATCTGGCAGCCAAGCTTTGTTTCGATTGACAATCACGCTTTGGTAGGCGGCGTCACCGCCCTGCACTAATGGGGTCGCTGTCAATGCTTCAAGGCCGCTCTCATCGCCGTCGAGCCACTCCTGGATCAAAGCGCTGGATAGGGTCGATCCAAGCTCAGAGGAAATCGCGGCCACGGTGAGCCGGTCAATCTGAGTTTCAATCGGCAGATCGCCCAGGGCGTCCAGCCGCTCTCGAACTGAGGTTAGATATGAAATTGATTTTGACGCGTCATTGCTGTGGTCGGTTATTGTCCTTTCAATGTCCGATGTAGATTGAAGCGCGCTTGTTTGAGCTGCGGTGATATCCATCTGGTAGGCGACCAACCAGGGTTTGAAGCTTTCTAGGGCTGCATACGGAATATTGAGCTCGGCTGCGGCGCGCCTGAGACGTGCTTCTACGGGATCGCTCAGAACGCCGGACAATAGCCTGCCGTCGGTGAACAGGCCTTTGTCATTGATTGTGCGCTGGATCTGGGCCTCGGCGGTCGCGCTGAGCGTGTTCGCTTCGAACACCACTTTATCGGCTATTGAAAGCGCCCGATCAAAGGTTGGGCTCCGCCAATTAGCGTTCGCGTCGAAGAAGGGCAGCGTTCCGAAGAGGTAAACCGTCGTGTCTTCGTCGGCGTAACTCCAGATCGCTACTTGGCCGGGACCGCGCGAGCGTTCAGCAAGCGTGAGTGCGGCACCGATTGCTGCTTCTGTAGCATCTGGTTTCTGGGACGGCGGGGTTGCAAGGGCAGGTATACTCGCGGCTGTGGACGCTGGTGGTGGTGCCGTCGTGCACGCGGAGATCGCTGTCATGGCGAAACTCGCCAGACATCCAATGATGCGGAAGCGGTCAATGGTCATTTGCGAGCCTCTCTGGCGGATGGCGAAGGTTTTCTGTGGAGGTCGATCGATGAAAGAAATGATTGATTATCGATAAATTTTGCTTGCGGTTGGCCGCATCATCCTCCAAATGTATGCGGATGGATAACTCGGACACCACTGGTACCACGATTTGGCACGGCACGACTATTCTCGCGGTCCGTAAGCCGGACAAGATCGTGATGATTGGTGACGGCCAAGTTTCCATGGGCCAGACAGTTATGAAGGGTAATGCGCGGAAAGTTAGGCGTATTGCTGGCGGAAAAATTATCGCAGGCTTCGCGGGGGCGACAGCAGATGCCTTCACATTGTTCGAGCGGCTTGAAGAGAAGCTCGAGCGATTTCCCGGACAGCTGCAACGCGCAGCTGTGGAGCTCGCGAAGGATTGGCGCACCGAAAAGTATCTGCAGAAGCTGGAAGCCCTGTTGATTGTGGCAGATGCTGACGTGACACTTGTCATCACCGGGCAGGGGGACGTGCTTGAGCCGGAGCATGATGTCGTCGCGATAGGGTCTGGTGGGAATTACGCTTTGTCCGCCGCGCGCGGTGTCTTCGATTATGAGACGGATGCCGAGGTAATCGCGCGGAAAGCGATGGAGATCGCCGCGGAGGTTTGTGTCTACACGAATGCGTCGGTGACAGTCGAAACGATTGAAACGGGGTAGGGATGTTTGAGAAGAGAGATCTGGAGGAAGCGCGCAAGGCTGGGGTTATTGACGCTGACACGCTAAACAGTCTCGGGAGTTTTCTCGACGAGAAAGAGGGGCCTGGCGCGCCAGCTGATCCTGAGAGCTTACGGTTTCTCGCTAACTTCAACGACGTCTTTATCTCAATAGGTCTCGTTATTCTCGCATTCGGCATGTCGGCCGCCTCCGGCATGTTCCTCGGTCCAACCGGTAGTTTTGCGCTTATTATAGCGCCGGTCCTCGTCGCATTTTGGGCTCTGCTCGAATACTTCGCCGGACGGCGCAGACTTCTCCTTCCAAGCATGACCCTGTCTGTCTTTGTGGTGTTCCTCACCATGTTACTGGCGGCCGGCATTGGAAGCGGGCTTGCAAGTGGCGTGGAAGGCGGCCTCCGCGGCGATTTCGATGCCCGGATCTTTTCGCGGGGGGTGAATATCGCACGCGACTTCGGCCTCTGGGCGTCTGGCGGTGCCATGCTCGCGTCCGGTGCGATCTTTGCCCGGTTCCGTCTGCCGTTCGCACTGTTCCTTTTTGCTGTCGCTGTCGCCGTCGGGATCTATACGTTGGCCGCAAGCTTCGGGAGCATGGGAGCGATACTTGGCGGCACGATCAGTTTCCTGATCGGTCTTGCGACGCTCGTAATTGCAATCGGGTTCGACGCGCGCGATCCGTCCCGGCAATCACTCTCATCTGACAATGCGTTCTGGCTGCATTTTGCGGCGGCACCTCAGATCATGCTGGGACTACGGGGAATGCTGACGGGAAGCGGGTTTGAGCCGGCGGGCGCGGGGGAGGCGACTGCGCTTCTGATCGCACTCGCTTTCTTTAGCATAATATCGCTGGCTCTTAATCGCCGGGCGCTGATTGCTGCCGCGCTGTTGAGTTTCTGGCTTGCCATTGGTGTATTGGTAGAAAGCGCCGGTGGGTCAGAATTCTCCACAGTGACATGGTCATTATTGTTGCTCGGCGGCAGTATTGTCCTGCTGGGAGGTGGTTGGAGTACAGCTCGCCGCTTGATACTGGCCATTGTGCCCCGACATGGGGTATTCGCCCGTATCTTCCCACCCGAACCGGCCTGATCAGGCCAGACCGAATTGAATGACTGTTCTGACACCCCGCCAGATTGTGGCGGAACTTGACCGCCACATTGTTGGCCAGACCGATGCAAAACGTGCTGTTGCTATCGCCTTGCGAAATCGCTGGCGGCGCAAGCAGGCCGATCCGTCTATCCGCGATGAGATCACGCCGAAGAATATTCTGATGATCGGGCCTACGGGTGTTGGCAAAACGGAAGTTTCCCGGAGGCTCGCCAAATTGGCCAATGCCCCGTTTCTGAAAGTTGAGGCAACAAAGTTTACCGAGGTCGGATATGTCGGCCGGGACGTCGAGCAGATCGTGCGTGATCTGGTGGAAGCTGCAATTGGTATGATCCGGGAAGGCAAACGCGAGGCTGTGCGAGAACAAGCTCAAACCGCCGCCGAGGAGCGGTTGATTGACGCTTTGGTCGGCGGCGACGCACAATCATCAACTCGCGAGGTGTTCCGCCGGAAACTTCGGGATGGCGAGCTGGACGATAAGCCCGTCGACATTGAGCTCGCTGAAACGGGCGGTCCGATGCAGATGATGGATCTTAGCGGTGCCGGCGGGCAGATGGGTATGATCAATCTCAGCGACATGTTGGGCAAAGCTATGGACGGGCAGCGCAAACGAGTGCGCACTACCGTAGTAGATGCCTATCAGCCATTGTTGGATGAAGAGTCCGATAAGCTTCTGGATGAGGACGCGATCGTCAGGGAGGCGGTGCGCGCAACGGAAGAGGATGGCATCGTCTTCCTTGATGAGATCGACAAAGTGGCGGCGAAGTCAGGCCGGGGTGGGGCGGATGTGAGCCGCGAAGGGGTTCAGAGAGATCTTCTGCCATTGATCGAAGGTACGACCGTTTCGACGAAGCGCGGACCTGTGAAGACGGATCATATCCTCTTCATAGCGTCGGGTGCCTTTCACGTGTCCAAACCATCCGATTTGTTGCCCGAGTTACAGGGGCGCTTGCCCATTCGTGTCGAATTGTCGGCGTTGAGCCGAGACGATATGCGACGGATTCTAGTGGAGCCTGAGGCGAGCCTTATCCGTCAGCATCAGGCGCTGATGGATGCAGAGGGCGTCACTCTCAGCTTTGACGAGGACGCTATCGACGCGTTGGCAGATCTGGCGGTGCAGGTGAACGATACGGTCGAGAACATTGGTGCCCGTCGACTTCAGACTGTTCTTGAGCGGTTACTCGATGAGCTGTCTTTCGATGCTCCTGACAAGGCTGGTGAGGCGGTGACAATAACCGCTGCCGATGTAGCGAAGAATGTTGCAGGCCTCGCTGGAGACGCCGATATGTCGAAGTTCATCCTCTAAGCTGTTTTCCGCCGGACGGGCCGGTGCTTCTTGCCCCATTTGAACAGTTCAATGAGCACTGGCTCCAGTGTCCTGCCCGTTTCGCTTAGCGCATAATCGTAACGGCCCCGGGCATATTCGTGTTTAACCAATATGCCTTCGTCGACTAGCCGCTTCAGTCGGCCTGTCAGAATGTGGCGCGTTATTCCGAGGCTTTTCTGGAACTGTTCGAACCGCGAGAGGCCCAGAAAACAGTCTCGTATGATGAGCAGAGTCCAGCGATCACCCATGACGAAGAGCGTGCGGGCAATCGGGCAGATGTCTGTCTCTAGATTCGACCATTTCATACTTATTCTTATTAGCCGCAATCGTTATAAGTTCCAAAATAGAACTAAATGATTCTACTGTTCTCGAAATAATAGTCTGAAAAAGGAACTGATATGCCTAAGTCTTTTGAATTCTTCTATGATTATACGAGTCCAACGGCCTATATCGGTGACTACGCGGCGCGGGCTGTGGCCGAGCGGACCGGCGCTGAAATGATTTATCGTCCGATGTTTCTTGGTGGGGTCATGAACGCGACGGGCAATCGACCACCGGGCACCGTTCAAGCCAAGGCAAAATATATGATGGCAGATATTGCACGCTGCACTGCGCGCTATGGATTGCCGTTTCAGTTCAATCCGGCGTTTCCGCTAAAAACTCTGCCGCTTCTCCGGGCATCCATTGGTCTCGCCAACGAGCCGGAGACTCTGACGAGATTTCGCGACGCTTGTTGGGCGAGAATTTGGGGTGCAGACGGCCCGCGGGACCTTGGGAAATCCGATGAAATTCGAGATCTTTGCGTGTCTATAGATATCGACCCCGAGTGGGTTCTAGCGATGAAGACCGATGCCAAATTGAAGGACGCAGTCGTCGCCAATACGGAAGAGGCCGTTCAGCGGGGCGCCTTTGGCGCGCCGACCTATTTCGTGGCCGATGAAATGTTCTTCGGCCACGATAGACTGGATTATGTAGAGGAGCGCCTCTAGCTGGCGAGGTGGTCCAGCTTCCCAAAGTGCTCTGCGAGAAGGTAGTAGAAGGTCACGCGAGACTTGTTTCCGCCTTCCGGCTTCATCTTCTCACAAATGGCCTGAATGGCGCCGTCGAGTTCATCGTTGGTGTGGGCAAGGCCAAGCTTGCTTCTGCACCATTTATCCCGAACTCGCTGCAGTTCCGTTTCGTCGGAGCAGGATACCAGTGAACTGTCACGGTTTCGGAGGGCTATTCCCAGGTGCCCAACGATTTTTTCTGCGGCTGCCTGATTGTACCCGCTGGAATATTTCTTGACATTTTCAGCGTATTGGGACGCGTCGGCCATTTGTTGACTCCCCTCTGTTATTTACACTCTACTGTTCGAAATTCGCTGAAGAAAATCGATTGGGTCGGAGACTACAGGCCAAGGTTCGCGAGTCAATTTGATCACTGCTTTAAGAGCAGGGTGACCTGTGCGTCGCGTGAAGGTTATCAATTCCGGCCTCAAGCTCTTCACTCCAGGGTAGGTCAAACGCGTCAATACACGTTTTGAGCTGATCCATCGTGGTGGCCCCAATGATTGTGGATGTCGTGAAGGGTCTGGTGTCGCAGAAGCGGATGGCCAGGTGGGTGGGATCGATGCCGTGGTCAGACGCGAAATCGAGGTGGGCATTGATGGCGTCTTCAGCGCCGGTGCCTTCGTAACGTTGCAGGCGATCGAAGAGTTGTTTCCGGGACCCTTTTGGCAGCGCACCGTCTCTGTACTTCCCGGTGAGATAACCCTGAGCGAGCGGGGAATAGGCGAGGAGGCCAACATTCTCACGGATCGCGATTTCATCCAGGCCTTCCTCGAACTTTCGCGACACCAGATTATAGACATTCTGGATAGACTGCATCCGCGGCAGGCCCCGGACGTCGCTTTCGGCCAGGAAGCGCATAACTCCGAAAGACGTCTCGTTGGACACGCCTATGTGACGAATACGGCCAGCATCTACATGGTGGCTCAAATGATCGAGAATATCTTCGAAGGGCTCGTATGAGTGGGAATAAGACTTTGCGTCCATTTTGCCGCCGAAGAGGCCGACCGGGCGATCCGGCCAATGAAGTTGGTAGAGGTCAATATAGTCAGTCTGAAGGCGTTGAAGACTCTTCGAGACGGCCTCATCGATCTGTGCCTTTGTCTGCCGCGTCCACTCCACCTCGCTGTCGCGTGTCCAGAGCATTTTCGACAGGCCAGCGATCTTTGTTGCCAGAACGACGTCCTGTCGACGGCCCGTCTTTTGGAACCATGTTCCGATTATCCGCTCGGTGTTGCCTTGGGTTTTTGGATCTGGCGGAACGGAATACATCTCGGCAGTGTCCCAAAATGACACACCGCGATCGAGCGCATAGTCCATTTGCTCGTGGCCTTCATCCTCGGTGTTCTGCGTTCCCCACGTCATTGTTCCGAGGCAGCAATTGGTGACCTCAAGTCCCGAGCGCCCAAGGGCGCGTTTTTCAATAGCCATTCATTAAGTCTTTCTGGTGAGTATTTGAGGAGATGTAACGCGTCGATTCGCCCGTAAGGGTACGGTTTTCCTTGCGAAACTGGGTCAAAACGACAATATTATAGCCAAATTGTCCAAGCGAGTTGGGCATGCATCACTAAGGGATACTGAACAAATGAACGATTTCAACCGACAATACGGCGCTATCCCCGGACGGGCGATGGACATGTCGACCGATGCCGGGTTGAGAGCCTTCATGCTCGGCGTCTACAACAAGCTGGCACTGGGCATCGCGCTGGCTGGTGGCCTCGCCTTTGCCGCAGGTACAATCGAGCCGCTAACTTACCTGGTATTCGGCACACCTCTTCGCTTCATCGTGCAGTTTGGCCCGATCGCCCTTATTCTATTCAGCGCATTTGCCATGCGCCGACCTTCGCCGCTCGGTTCGTCCGTGCTCTACTGGTCGATCGTGTCATTAATTGGCCTTGGTCTTGGCGTCTGGTTCTTCGCGGCGACCAATGGAACATCTCTTTCGACCCGCGGTGGACGCGTAATGTCGCCAGAGATGCTGACAATTGCTAAGGCTTTCTTCGTGACGGCGTCGGCATTCGGTGCTCTTTCGCTATTTGGCTACACAACGAAGAAGAATCTTCGGCCGATGGGCGTATTCATGATTATGGCGCTATGGGGTGTGGTAATCATCAGCTTGATCAGCATGTTCTTTCCGGCTTCGGCGATGTTTGAAAACATCATGATGCTGGCAATTCTGTTGCTCTCTGCTGGTCTGATTGCCTGGGAAACCCAGGAGCTGAAAGAAGGTTACTATCAGTTCGCTGGAGACGAACGCGGTATGGCCGTAATGACGAACTGGGGAGCCCTCAACTTCTTCATCCTGTTCGTGAACATGTTCCAGATCATTATGTCGTTTATGTCTAGCGATTAAGCATTGTTTGTATTCAAGATTGAAAACCCCGGGCCGCTGGTCCGGGGTTTTTCTTTGGAGACGGTCTGAACCATAGGCTGGCTATTGCCGCCGCACCGGCTTATTGCGGTCATGTCAGATCCCGATGGTGAACGTGCCATGTCACTGTTTCAGTTGATCCTTCTATCCCTCGTACAGGGCATTACTGAATGGTTGCCGATATCCTCTTCGGGGCATGTGCTGCTTGTGGCGGCTTGGTTTGGCCTCGTTGGCGAGGATGAACTGCTCATCAATGCGATGGCGCACATCGGCACGCTGGGTTCCGTGCTTCTCTATTTTCGGAAGGACGTTTGGCGTGGCATTAAGGGTGGTTTGGGCCTTCTGGGACTAAATGCGGATGCGGCGGACCGCCAGCTTGCGCTGCTTATCATTGCCGCTACGCCCATTGCTCTCATTATCGCCGCGGGCTTTGCTCTTATTCCAGATGGGATCACGCTGTCGCTTCGTAGCCTCTGGGTTGTAATTGCCACGACGATCGGATTCGGCTTGCTCCTTTGGTGGGCTGACCTACGACCTGGGAAGAAAGGCGAAGGGGAGATGAGCTTCGCCGATGCAGCGTGGATCGGCGCGAGCCAGGCGATCGCAGCCATCCTGCCGGGTACGAGCCGTTCAGGGATTACCATGACCATTGCACGGGCTCGGGGCTTTTCGCGTCCGGAAGCGGCGCGGTTCTCGATGCTGATCGGTATCCCAATCATTGCCGCAAGCGGTGCCTATGCGTTTCTGGAACTGGTTGGAGCGGAGCCCGGGTCGATCTCGCTGACACTGCAGGATGGTCTTATCGTAGCTGGGTTGTCCTTCATCGCAGGTTACGCATCGATCGCCGTCCTGATGTCTCTCTTGCAGCGCATGAGTTTCCTGCCGTTTGTTATCTATCGGCTCTTGCTGGGTGCTGCTTTGCTGCTGGCGAGCCCGGTCGGGTTTGCGCTGATTTCGGCCTAGACAGCGAATTTGGCCTCAAACTAGTCGGTTTGCTCTGTCCCGACATGATTTCACTCGCGCCCCGGCGGAATTTCGGTTTTCTTCGTTCCGAACGATGCGTTTCGTGGTGAGGTTCAAAGCGAACGGAGCTGATCAGTATGACCAACCAGCGTCCCGAGAAAAAATCTGAAACACTGGAAGTGCGGATGCCTCACTCCAAGAAGCAGGCTTTTATGAAGGCCTGTGAGCGCCAAGGGATTACGGCTTCCGAGGCGGTGCGCACTTTTGTTGACGAGTATCTGAAGCGTTCGCGGCGAGCAAAACTGAAAACAATCGCTAAGGATATGACGATGAAACTCTTGAATAATCCGCTTAAAACCACCGGCAGCGTAACTGCGCTAACCCTGTTTGCTATTGCTTTTACAGCACCGGTGAGTTCTGCCGATGATGACCGCCACGCGGAACCGATCGAGCCGCCGTTCGTCGTTTATCCGGTTGATCTGGTGCGACAGGGCATTAGCGGCGAATGTCAGGCGACCTTCCACGTTTCGATTGACGGTGTGCCAGAAGACATTGTCGTAAGCTGTACAGATCAGGGATTTCTCCAGGCCACGAAGGACGCCGTGGAAACGCTCAGATTTGAGCCGAAGATTGTAGATGGTGAAGCTGTGCGTAGAAAAAATGTGGAATACCCGATTGTGTTCAATATTGAGGTTGATCCCGAGGGGTAGTTTTCGGACCGTGAGTGTCCGCGAATTCGATGGAAAAACACGAAGAATTCGCCGATTTCGTTTGTGACGACACGATTTTGCTCGCGTCACACATCTCTTTTGTTGGAAGGTCGAAGGCAGACGTCTTGTGTGAGGGCGCTCGGCTCTGCGGGCTTGAAACAAAAGGATGTAAGTTGCCATGGCATCGTCCCCCAACCGTCGACGTAAAGAAAAGAAAAGCGAAATGTTGGATGTCCGTTTGCCGTACGGATTGAAGCAATCGCTAGTGACTGCGTGCAAACTACAGGGGGTGACCGTCTCGGATACGGTGCGGCGGCTGATCGTTGATTATGTCCAAGCAGCAGAAGCGAGCGAAACGCAACCGGCCATCAAGGAGATCGCCATGAAAATCGCTCGAAACCCAATGAAAACCGTAGCTATGACAGTGGCAGCTGCGTCGTCTTTTGTCCTGTTCGCCGCGCAGCCTAGCCTCGCTGAAGACGATATCTTCTCATCGTTTGATACCAACGAAGATGGTGTCTTGACCGAGGGTGAACTTAGCTGGGAGATCCTTGACCTTCTGGATGCAGATGACAATCAAGCGGTCGGACCCACAGAGTTCAAATGGCGCGCCTGGAGCGAGTCGACGACCGATCGTGTCTTAGCGGCAGGAGACGGAACACCTACTCGGGAGATCGCTTACACCCGATATCAAGTGGTCTTCGACGGCCCAAAGTCGGTTACGTCCAATCGCAGCGTCTGTAGTGATACGTTGCCGGTCAACGCCGCTGCTGAGGCGGCCGATCTCTTGCTTGAAACGTTGAAGTCCGACTGCGCTGAACGTGTCTGGGAAGGGTAGTGTTCTAAACAAGACGCGCGGTGCTGGTCAGTGATGACCGCTCCGCGCGCCCGCTCCGCAGCCGCGTCCCCTGCGCCTGCCTGAGATCCATGTCTCTTTGGTTAACTATTGTTTACCAAATCGGGCCTCGAGATGGCGGGCATCTGGCGGCTCTGGGGTAATAGGGCGGAAACACTAAGGCGGGCGTTGATGCACCCGTGGCGAGTAGACGGCCCGTCCGTGTACTACCGATATTGATTCAGATAATCGGGGACGATCTCATCTATGCTTTTGGAATTGTCGATGCCCAGGTCGGCTAGCGTTAATGAGCCGGCAGTAACGACGTTGTCGGATTTCAGCATTTCAACCTGATCTCCGGTGATAGGTGGTCCACCGAAAAGGTCTCCGAGAACAAGAGACTTCACTCTGAAGATGCTCGCCATGGCAGTTCCCATGGGCTTCGCGATGGTAAAGGGCAGGGGTGCTTTTAGCCGTTTTCGCCCAGTGTGTTCGAAGATGAAATCGTAGAGTTCATTGAATGTGTATACGCCGGGACCTCCAAGTTCGATGGTCTTGCCAGCGGCTTGATCGCTTTCAAGGCTTCTTACAATGGCTTCTGCGACATCGCCCACATAGATCGGCTGGAGCTTGGTTTTGCCCCCACCAATAGCTGGCAGTGCCGGTGCGAATTTCGCCATTTCTGCAAAGCGATTGAAGAATTGGTCCTCGGGTCCGAAGACGATTGATGGGCGCAGGACGACGGCCTCTGGCAGAGCTTCGCGCACTGCCTTTTCGGCTGCCGCCTTCGTGTGTCCATAACTCGACTTCGAGGATGCATCAGCTCCGATTGCGGATACATGCACCATGCGGCTGACTCCGGCGGTTGCGGCGGCCTGGGCGACATTGCGCGAGCCATCTTCCTGGGTGCGCTCGAAGGTCTGACCACCGCTTTCGAAAAGGATGCCCACAAGGTTCACGACCGCGCCGGCACCCTCCATAGCGGGGCCTAGCGTGTCAGGTTTCTTGATGTCACACGAAACGCTCTCAATATCGGCGGCGATCTCGCCTAGTCCCAAGGCCTCCGGAGACTTCGCGCTGCGGCTGGCGATGCGGACTTTGTATCCAGCGGCGACCAGTGCTCGCGTTGCATATCGTCCTATAAATCCAGAGCCACCGATGAGTGTGACAAGTTCGCCCGCCGCCATGGGATTCCGCCTCTTTGCTTTGAGGCAGATGTGCGCTCGTGGTCCAGTTTGACAAGTGCGGCGTCACGACCCGGTCTAAGGTGCTGGTTTTGGCTCTCGGTGCCGAGGTGCTTCCAGCAACTTATAAAGCACATTGTCGGCGAAGGCGGGATCGGTGGTTAGCCCGATGTGGCTGCTGGACAGAAAGGTGACCCCGGCCCATTCAATGGGGGACACAAGATAGGGCTGCCAATCGCCGGAAATCCGCTCGTCCGCCAGAGCGCTGTAACGCGGTACGGAGCCATCACCGGGACCGAATTCCGTAACATCGGAATCTCCGCTCTCGCTATCGACGGTTACGATATAGGGGGTACGTATCGCGTCACCGGCGATCAAATAGAGATCTAATCCAGGAGGTGTCTCGGCTGGCCGGTCAAGTGACTGGTGAAAGGCTTCTGCTCTAGCAAGGGCGGCCGTTTGGTAAGCGATCGCTATTTGTGTGCGCTCCTCATTGCCCGTTGCGTTTGGCAACGCTCGTTCAAGAAAGTCGATCGTATCCCCGTCTTTTGCGGCAATACCCCAGCCATACTTGGCCCAAAGCGCACCGTCATAGATGTCTTTGAGAGGTGCGCCATGGTCATAAACCACGCGGTTCTGACGGGGGCGCGGCAATAGTTGATAGATGGATGGGAAGGTGCCCATGATGAAAGAGGGGTAACGCGGCAAAACAGGACGACCGCGATCATAGCCATCGATGAGCTGATGCAGCGTTTCGCTTGCACCGCCGTTCGGTGTGCCTACTAGAACTACTTTTTCGACGTCATCGGCACCGGCCCATGTGATCTCAGGTTCGGATCCGTCCGCCGGCAATGGAGCGTCTCCATAGCGAAGGAAGTAGCGTGTAATTAGGCCTCCCATAGAGTGGGCGACGATGTCGAATTTCACCTCGGCGTCTTCGATGCCGTATCGCTTTTCATACTCTGCCTGAATATAGGCTCGTCTGGTATCGATGAACTCTTTAAGCCGAGCCGCGTTCTCAACATTGTCTCGGCGCCAGTCATAGTCGAACTGAAAACAGGTAAAATGATCGTCGCCATAATCGATGCCATTCAGGCCCAGCGTCTCATCTGCATAACCGCCTACGCCGAGTGTTGAGAGGATCCCAACATAGGCCCTTAAATCAATGGGAATTCCAAGGAGGCGGACTTGAAGAGTCTCCAGAACGCCATTTGGGCGCACTTCATCTTTCAATTCGCTGAACGGAACATCTGCGCCTATGGGGAGGGCAATAAGCTGCGCATCTTCGGCGCGCCTGGGATCAGCGTAGGTGCCTCGGAATGCACCCCATACGGTCCGGCCGGACGCGTCATCAACCAGTTGAGATCCGAGAATGCCGGGAATGACAATGACGGGATTTCGGTCGGGTAGATGATATTGGGCGCTGCGCTCATAGATGCTGTTGAGGTCGGCCTGGGGCGGGCTTCCGGCACAGGCCGACAAGATCAAGCCAGCCAGCAGAACGATGCCGCGCTTTCCGAGGGATTGAAAGACCATATCTTCGCCTCCGATTATGGGAGCTATCGCTATGCGAGGTATTGTCCGTGTTCAAGCTATCGCTCGAATTTGTGTATTTCTGTGAGATTCTTAGCTGAGGGGGTAGTCGGCCTCAATTCGGTACCGGGAGGGGCCGTTTCCCAACTCGCTGGAGTAAAGGTGGAAGCGGTCCACCCAGAATTCCGGCGACTCAAAATTTGCGTGCGCGGTCGCGAATTTTTCGGCCACTTCTGGCGGGGTGCCATGACAGTAGGCGAGCGTAACGTGAGGTAGGAATTTTCGCTTGTCGCGCGGCAGTCCTAGCCGGCGAGCGGCGCGTTCGCAGTTGCTGGAAAGCGATTTCAGAGACTCATCGAAATCGAGCCCTATCCAAAGGGCTCGCGGCTCGTTCTTTCCGAACCAGCCAGCACCTTTCAGGCGTAGCTTCATCTGGCGAGCGGGGATCGCAGCGATCTCTTCGTCCAACTCCCGGGTTGTACTGTGGTCAAGCTCTCCGAAGAAGCGGAGTGTGATGTGGAAATTTTCTCGTGGGCGCCAACTTGCGCCTGTGACGCCCTTTTGGAGGGGTGTGAGTAGATCTGCGATGTCGGGGCGGATGGGGAGGGCAGCAAAGAGACGCATGGGCGACTCGCTTTATGCCTCAATCCCCGCCTTTCGAGCAAGCTCGGCATAGGGCGTTTCCGGGCGCGGTCCGTAATGGCTAATAACTTCGGCGGCGGCGACGTGACCTAGGCGCGCGCAAAGCTCCAGGGGCAGCCCTTTGGAAAACCCAAAAAGGAAGCCGGCGGCGTACTGATCTCCGGCACCGGTGGTGTCGATCACTTTCTCGATCGGTTCGGCAGCGACGGTGATCGGGTCACCTTCGCCAATGATGACCGATCCGTGCTCACCGCGCGTGACGGCTGCGAGAGCGCTATCTTCGCGTAGCGCGGCGATGGCGTTCTCGAGACTATCGGTTTCGTAGAGTGAGAGGAGTTCAGCCTCGTTGGCGAAGAGGATGTCGACGTGGTTTTTCACGAGGTGTTTGAAGCTCTCGCGGTGCCGATCCACGCAGAAACTATCGGAGAGCGTGAGCGATACCTTTCGACCCGCTGCTGCCGCGATCTCAGACGCGTGGATGAAGGCTTTTTTTGCTTCCTCACGATCGAAGAGGTAGCCCTCCATATAAGTGATTCCGGCACCGCGTATGGTTTCCTCATCTACGTCTGCAGGGGAGAACATTACCGATGCGCCGAGAAATGTGTTCATGCTCCGCGAACCGTCGGGCGTCACGAAGATGATTGATCGGGCTGTGGCCGGGCCATTTGTGAGGGGCTCGGTTCCGAAGCGTATGCCGCCCTCGTTCATGTCTTTGCGAAAGAAGTCGCCGAGGCGGTCATCGGCAACCTTGCTGAGATAGGCAGCGCGCCCGCCGAAGCTTGCAACGCCGGCTGCGGTGTTTGCAGCTGAACCGCCGGATAACTCCTGCGCCTTGCCGTCTGCGGCGGCGGTCAATTCCTCCGCACGTGGCTCTTCGATCAGAGTCATGCTGTCGCGGACGATGTCCCAGCGGGTGATGAAGTCTTCTTCCACCGGCGCGATTACATCGACAATAGCATTTCCGAGGGCGACGACATCGTATTCTGTTTCGGCCATTATGATTTTCCGCCTGGGTTTATTGAACTTTTCAAACGGTTGGCGATTGCCAGAGGGAAGTGCTGGACGCAAGCAATCTCTGCGGTTACAGCGCGCCCATGCGCTTTGCCTATCTGTCCTCAGACGTCACATTGCCTGGGTCTCCGAACCGACGGAGCGATGCGTTTGAGCATGACCATATGATGGAGGCGCTGCGGGACGGGCTTCGCGATGTGGCGGGCTCAAGCGCTGAATGGGTCGATGTCGCCTGGGATGATGGTCAAGTGGACTGGACCAATTTCGACGCCGCGATGATCGGTACCGCCTGGGATTACTGGGACCGGCAGGATGATTTTCTCGAGACGCTGCAGCGGATTTCAACGGCGACACGGCTTTATAATTCGCCGGAGCTTGTGCGGTGGAACAGCCATAAGAGTTATTTGCGCGATCTTGGGAAGAAGGGTGCGCGGCTCATCCCGACCCTTTGGATCGACGAGCCGGTCGGATCATCTTTGGACGATGCTTTCGACGCCCTGCAGGCTGACAAGCTTGTTCTCAAACGGCAGGTCGGGGCAGGGGCGGATGGTCAACATTTGATCGAGCGCGGCGACGCGTTGCCACCGTTCACACACCCAATGATGGCTCAGCCCTTTTTGCCAGCGATCCTCGCCGAGGGTGAGTTGAGCTTCGTGTTCATCGGAGGTGACTTCTCACATGCTCTGATCAAGCGCGCGGCGGAGGGAGACTATCGTATCCAGTCTACTTATGGCGGTACAGAAGAGGCGATTACGCCGAATGAGGCGGACCTTGCTGCAGCACAAGGTGTGCTCAGCTATCTCGATGCGCCGCCCCTTTATGGCCGAGTCGATATGCTGCGTGCGTCCGATGGCGGCCTGTTGTTGATGGAGCTAGAGCTCATCGAACCTTATCTTTATCCCCACCAGGGACCGGACCTCGGGCGTCACATCGCTGAGGCTCTGATGGCGAGGATAGACGGCTAGTTATTGGCCCGAGTTTGAGACTTCGAGACACCCGGTTTGACGCTCACTTTTGGCGCGGTGGGTGTTTGGCTGACCCGGGTCGATTTTGTCCGCTTCTGGTCATTTTGCGGCACCCCAATCCACACAAGGTTTCATAATCTTTGGAGTCGCGCTATCAGTTCAGTTAATCGTCGGGCCCGCCGAAGTAAGGAGAATAAGAGATGACACGTCAAAATTTATGCGCATGCAGCAATTGTGGACCATCTTGCGCCTGTGACGGCGTCGACGTTAAGGCCGGAAACTGCTGTTGCGGTAGGACTTGCTCCTGCAATAACTGCGGCTGCGCGCCGAGCTGCGGCTGCCCGAACGCAGCTTAAAGGCACCACCCAAAGTTATTTTCAGCTGAAAGTCCTAACAGCGCGAGCTTAGCTCGGAAGCTCGTCCGTTTCGTCTGCTTTTGGTCAGGGGGAGACCAAGCCGATTTCGTTAACTATCTCCGATATTGGCCCTTTTGCGACGGTCGCAGACTGAGTGCGCAATGACTTAAAACGCCCTGAAACAGTCGCTCAAGCTTTAACTCTCCCCGCTTGCACGCGGAAAATCCCTTGCAATGCGAAGAGTCGCCGATAGGTTCTGACACCGAGGGGGATCGCGTGAAATTATTCAGCGAAATCAGACGCCGGCAGGTCATTCAGGGCGCGATCGCCTATGGGATTGTGGGCTGGCTGCTGATCCAGCTGGCGATAGCGCTTGAGGCGTCGCTGGAGCTTCCTCCTTACGTCGACCGCTGGGTCACGATTGGGGTCATTGGCGGGTTTCCGGTGGCCATTCTTCTGGCCTGGCTGTTCGACATTTCACTCAGTGGCATGCGCCTGACATCTGAAACAGACCAGGCCGCGACAGAGACTGAGACAACGATCGAGGCCAAGGAGCCACCGCCAAAGCACTCCATTGCGATCCTTCCCTTCGCCGATATGAGCCCGGACGGGGATCAGGAATATCTTGGTGATGGCGTAGCCGAGGAAATTCTAAATGCGTTGGTAAAAGTCACAGAGCTTCGGGTGACGGGGCGCACATCCTCCTTTGCCTACAAGGGGCAGAATCTGGACATCCGTGAGATCGGCGAGAGCCTGAATGTCGCCCATGTACTGGAAGGGTCTGTGCGTCGGCAGGGAGACAGGGTGCGCATTACGGCCCAGTTGATCCAGACCGATAATGGCTTTCACCTCTGGTCAGAGACGTATGACGGCGACCTGAAAGATATCTTCGATCTACAGGATACGATTTCAAAACAGATCGTGTCTGAACTTGAAATCCTGTTGGATGCCGAAGGGGCGAGACTGGCCACTAATCTGACCAGTAGTCCGGAAGCATACGACGCGTTCCTGCGCGGGCGGGAGCTGTTTCACAAACTGGTTGGCGACGAGACGCTGCCGCAGGCCATTAAGTTTTTTGAACGCGCCGTCGAGCTTGATCCAAAGTTCGCCGATGCATGGGCTCATCTCGCGCTCAGCCATCTCAATCTGCCGGAGCTTGTGGATACGGATGATCCTTCGCGTCATTATTCCGCCGCGGAGATTGCTATTGAGCGCGCGCAGGCGATAAACACTGAATCTGCATTGGTCGAACGCGCGATAGGCCTAATTCTTTGCGTCAAGCGTGATTTTTTTGGTGCCGTGCAAGCCTATGAGCGGTCCTATAAATTGGACCCCGACAATCCGTTCATCAGCTTTGGTTTTGCATATGCGATGGCGTCTATTGGACTGCACGAAAAGGCGCTCGAGCTTTTCAAAAAAACCGAAGCGTCTGATCCTTCCGCACCTTATGTGCCCCAATGGTTGGCGATGCTACACTTTTCAAAAAGCGATTGGCAAACGGCGATCTTCTACTATCAAAAAGCCGATAAACTTGGCTATGTTCCAGCGCGCGCTAGTGCTGCATTCGCCGAAGCCGAGCGCGGCAGGATCCGCGAAGCATACGCCTGGATGCGAAACTATATGAAAGACGCCCCCACCTGGTTCAGAGACCGTCTAAAATCTCCCCTCGCAAGACATGTCTATTATGCTGCGGCGTTAAAGAAAACGCCCTTTTACCGGTGGCTGGTTGGGCGAGCGACTCTGGCGAGGCTCAAAAAAACCAATAATAATCCGACTATTTGGGATCCGCTCGTATTGTTGGAGTTTTGCGGACCTGAACACTATTTTGAGTTCATCCGCAAAACACCTCTCGCTTATGGATTAACGCCGATCGTCTATCTTTTTTATGAGACTAGAAGCTCGCGCGCTGCACGGGCTCATAAAGACTTCCCGCAATTTGCCGAAGATATAGGACTTGTGAAAATTTGGCAGACCTATGGCTGGCCGGAACAGGTTCAACCAAACCCAGGCACCGATGGATCGAACCTGCAGTTCACCGTGAGTTGAGAAAGTTGAGCGGCTTATATTCGCCCCACGTCGGACTCCGAGTGAAAACTTGGGATGACTGTCTTTGGCGAATTTCCGCCGGTTCTCCGCCATCGTCTAACGTCAGCTAAGCCGCCGAAAGCAGACGCCAGGAATCTATCCAACCCCTATGCCTTTGAGCCTTGCCGCGCTAGCGTTCTGGAAAGGCTGACAAAATGGAGGGGTGGATGCCCATCGACTACGAAACTGCAAAGGCCCTGGTCTCAACGGATCAGGCGTTTAGCCATATCGACCGGGACACGATGCTGTACGCGCTTGGCATCGGGCTTGGCGCAGATCCGATGAATGCGGATGAATTGCCGTTCGTTTATGAAAACGGCCTGCGGGTCGTGCCGACCCAGGCGGCGGTGATGGCCTGGGGTGCGGGCAAAACGATGCAGATGGGCATCAATTTCATGATGGTGGTGCATGGCGAGCAGCGCCTGACAGTGCACAAAACTCTGCCTTCTGAAGGAGACATTCTCGCTGACTGGTTTGTGGACGAGATTGTCGATAAGGGGGCGGGCAAGGGCGCGCTGATATACAATACCACGGTGCTGAAAGAGGCGAAGACGGGCGAGAAACTCGCGACGCTCGGCTCGACGATTTTCGCCCGGGCCGATGGTGGGTTTGGTGGACCGTCTGAAGGCGGCACAGCGGTGCATGAGGGGCCGGATCGCGATGCTGATCGGACCGTTTCGCTTACGACATCACCCGATCAGGCTTTGATCTATCGGCTATCTGGAGATCGGAACCCGCTACATTCGGACCCTGAGTTTGCAAAGATGGCCGGTTTCGACCGTCCGATCCTGCACGGGCTTTGTACGTATGGAGTGTGCTGTCGGGCCATCCTGCAGGCCTATTGCGATTATGATCCCACACGGATCAAACAGTTTGATGTACGGTTCTCAGCACCAGTATTTCCCGGCGAGACGATTGATGTCGATGTCTGGGAAGATGGTGATGTGCTCTCTTTCGAAGCGCGGGTAGCAGACCGTGGCGTGACGGTTATCAAAAACGGAAAGTGTTTACTGGGCTGATACTCTGCGCTTCTGTTTACTTGGCCGTTATCAGGTCGAGCATAGCATCGATCATTCGGCTGGAGAGATCTTCGGCGCTGTCGAACTCAAGGCGGTCCAGATTTACGGGGAGTGCGAGCGATCCGTGGATTCCTGCCCAGACGGTCTGAGCCATGTCATGGACGTCGAAATCCCGGAATAGACCCTTGTCCTGACCTTCGCGAAATGCTTCGCAAAGATTGCGATAAAGCGCCTCGTCCTCAAGTTTTATGGACTGGCCTTTTTCTGCGCCGTCCTGTCTCACGAACAGAAAGGCGCCGCGGAATACGCGGCGATTTTCGAAGGCAAACCTGACATAGTGTTCGAGCAGGACTCTGACTTTTTCCGGTGGCGGCTTCTGTCGGTCATAGTCTGCTTGCATCTCTGCACGTAGTTGATCGACCGGCTCCGACCATAGCGATTGGCCGAGGTCGCTGCGGCTATCGAAATACTTGTAGAAGGTTCCGATCGAGACCCCGGCTTCTTCGATCACATCGCGGATTGTCACCTGCTCGTAGCCCCGCACATCGCCCGGTTCGACTTTCATCCGGCGGATGACTCTTAGGGCGGCGTCGCGAATGCGTTGGCGCATATCGGATCGCTGTTCGGGGGTGACGGAGGGCCTGGGCATGATGGGTGTCTTGATAGGGGCTTATCGGTGGCTTGTCTTTGGTCTTCGCACGTATCTGCACTTGAATTCCGTGTCGTCCATGTTGACGTGGGTCGCCATGAAAGGTAAAACGAACGTGTTCACTTTATTGAGATTGGCAGACTTTGTCGATCGTTGCTGAGGTTGGAAAAATCTTCCGACCCCCGAATGCGGAATATCTGGAGACGCACGATGTCATCATCAAACGCCAAGAATCGCGGGATGCCGAAACAAGCCCGGTTTGCCCGGCGACTGGAAATGTCGCTTGGCGCGCCGATCGCGCTTCTGGAGTTCGTGTTGCAGTGGGTGCTGGTTCGGCCGACGCGCTGGATGATGCGGCATCTGGATCGCTTGTCCTATAAGCTGGAAGGCACGTTGTTGCGCGAGATCCTGTCTAATGCGTTGTTTCCATTCACGATTATCGCATCGCTCTTTATTGGCTTCGCTCTGGTTGAGAACGGGATTACGAGCTTCACGGTGCTCGGTTTTGTTCTGATCCCGATCTTCTTCGGACTATATTGTGCGCCACTCGAACGCTTGATGCCCTACAGCCGGAATTGGCTTGAGGGCGGTAATGACACAGCCGTTGATATCATTATGTATTTTTCGGGCGCGTTCTGGAGCGGGATTTCAAAACTGCTTGTCAGCGCGCTGTTTATTGTTGGCACCGTCGAAATGCTAGAGCCGTACGGGCATGACCTGTGGCCGTCACACTGGAACCCTGTTGTGCAGGTCGTGCTGTTTATTCTGATCAAGGACTTCTTTCGATATTGGTTCCATCGCGCACTTCATGAGGTGCCGTTTCTTTGGCGGATTCATGCTGCACACCATTCCGTGGAGCGCCTCTACTGGCTGAACGGTATTCGGGCCCATCCATTGGAGATCCTGGCGCAGGCTGTTTTTTATGCCATCCCTCTCGCGCTTGTTCAGCCGTCTGCTGAAGTGGCTTTGGTGGCTGTCATTCTTCAGCTTAGCATTGGGATCTTTCAGCACTCGAACATCGATCTGAAGCTTGGTTGGTGGGAGTATATATTTTCCATCGGTGACAATCACCGATATCATCACTATCCGGACAAGGGTGTGGGCGATTCCAATTACGGTGGCGAGTTCATTATCTGGGATATCTTATTCGGCACTTTCCACAATCCGCGAGATGAGCGCCCCCATGACAATATCGGAATTGGAACTGCGCCGAACTATCCAATGACGACAGCGGGGCTTTATCTCGCACCATTCTTACCGAACCAGAGAGTGTTTGGACCGGAGGCAGATAATCCTGCTCAAGATGGCGAGCAGGGCGCATCCTCCGGGATGCCGCAGTCTCTAAAACTAAGCGATGCGCTTTAGGCCACGATTCCGGCCTTGAGCATGCCTTCAATCGCTTCCGGCGAGCGGCCAAGGTTCTCCAGGACGGACTTTGTGTGCTCGCCGGGATGGGGTGATGATCCCTTCGGTCCATCGTCTGCTCCCGGAAACCTGATCGGAGAGGCGGGGGAGGCGTACGTGCCGTCACCGCTTTTACTCGGAATTTGGGTGATACCGCCGGCTGCCGCTACTTGCGGGTCGGCGGCAACTTCTGCAAGGGTTTGAACCGGTGCCCAGGCGATTTGCTCTGCATCGAGACGGGCGGCCATCTCGTCTTTTGTAAATTTTGCGAAAGCTGCGTCGAACATATCGACAAGATCGGCGGCGTTGGTGCGACGACCCTTCGCTGTTGCATAGCGCTCGTTCTCGATCTGATCGTCCAGGCCGAGGGCTCGGCAGAGCGGTGCCCAGTCAACATCGCCTTGGCGGGAGACAATGCAGAACCAGGAGTCGTCACTGGTCTTGAAAAAATTGGCAAGGGGCTGGATCGACTGGTGGCGCGTCTTGGTTGAGCCGATGCGTCCGAAGAAGAGCTGGATCGCGAAGTCGGACCCCATGGCGTAGAGTGCGGAGCGGAGGAGGGAGGCCTCAACGAGCCGGCCTTTGCCAGTGCGGCCAGCCTCGACAAGGGCGGCGCAAATACCGGCCGCTGCCGCCATAGATGTGGTGTGGTCGCCGAAGGCTGTGCGTAGGGCAAAAGGCTCCTGGCCTTTTGGAATTGTGAGCGCGGCGACGCCGGCGCGGGACCAGAAGCTCGCAATATCGAAGCCTGGCCTATTTGCGTCTTCTCCCGTCAGCCCATAGCCGGTCAGCGAGCAGTAAACGAGCTTCGGGTTGGCACTGGCGAGGCTCTCATAGTCGAGCCCAGAGCGTTCGAGGCCACCGGGCCGGACATTGGTAAGGAAGACGTCGGCACTGCTCGCGAGTTCCTTCAATACGGCGCGGCCTTCGTCCGTCGCCGTGTCGACAATAATCGACTTCTTTCCGCGATTGTCGAAATCGAAGACGGGGTTGTCTTCTATGTCGGTACCGATTGTTTTGAAGAACTTGCGGATCGGATCGCCGCCCGGTGGTTCGACCTTGATGACGTCCGCGCCCCAGTCGCACATTATGCCTGCGGCACCCGGTGCTGCCATGTAGGTGGCGTATTCGATGACGCGAATGCCTTCGAGCATAGGGATTCCTCCAATTTCTGACGCCTGTTGGTAAACGAAATTTAACGCTTTTGAACAAGATTTTGGTGAAATTGGACGCAATTACCGTCAAGGGGCAAGAAATGACCGTAGCCGCTATGAGACCTCAGCTGAACGAGGTGGACATTCGTCGGCTGGTGAAGGGTTCTTCGCCGGAAGAGCGTGCGTCGGTTGCGCATCGCCTTTGTCGCCGGATCGCCTTCGATGTTTTGTCGGACGAGGAACAAATCCACGCGTCCGAGATCATGGCTATTCTGGCGTCTGACATGGCTGAGCTGGTCCGCCGGACCCTCTCGGTAACCTTGCGCAATTCACCCAGGCTGCCGCGAGATCTCGCAATGAAGCTGGCTCAGGATGTGGAGACGGTGGCGTTACCCGTTCTGGAAGAGTCTCCATCGCTGACTGAGGATGATCTTATCGAGCTTGCGCTATCTGTGACGGCGGCGAAGCAAGCGGCGATCGCTGCGCGACCGCGGGTGCCGGAGTCGGTGACTGAAGTTTTAACTGAGCACGGCGTGGTCGAGGCGGCGCGGGTGCTCGCCAGCAATGAGGGTGCTGAGTGGACGGATGCGGCTTTTGCCAACTCAGTTCAAAGGTTTGGTACTGATGAGGATTTCCAGGACGCGCT
This sequence comes from Pseudomonadota bacterium, assembly GCA_039033955.1. GTDB lineage: Bacteria > Pseudomonadota > Alphaproteobacteria > Caulobacterales > Hyphomonadaceae > CALLCD01. The sequence goes on along the minus strand of JBCCBQ010000002.1, from coordinate 98,402 downwards.
TGTGCGACGGGATCATATCCCGATGCACATTGCCGAGAAGCTCGTAAGCCTCGTCTCGGGCAGTATATTCGACATGTTGGTGAACCGGCATGAGCTGCCGGCGCAGGTGGCCATCGATCTCGCCGCCGGTGCCCGGGAGCGCGCAACCATCGACCTCGTTGAGCAAGCGGGCCGAACGCAGGATCTGGAGCGGTTCTCGCAGCAGCTGAACCTCAACGGTCGGCTCAGCCATTCCCTGATTATCCGGTCGCTCTGCATGGGGCATATGAGTTTTGTCGAGCATGCATTGGCCGAGCTTTCCGGTGTTCCATACAACCGGGTCTGGCTTATGATTCACGATGCTGGGCCACTCGGGTTACAGGCCGTCTTTGACCGGGCGGGGCTGCCGAGAAAGCTATTGCCGGTGTTCAGAACGGCGGTTGCGACATTCCATGAAACCCAACTTGACGGCACACCGGGTGATCGCCGGAGGTTCCGTATTCGGATGATCGAACGTGTCCTGACCGAGTTCCAAGCCCTGCCGCGCGAAGATCTCGATTATCTTCTTGAGAAGCTCGATGCCTACTCGGAAGAGGACCGGCCAAGGGAGGAAGACGCGGCATAGCAGGTCTTTCTCTCGTTGAGATGATATCTGCTTTCGGTGGCGCTGGACGCATTAAGCGTTTCTGAAAAACGGGTCGTAATTCACGAAATGCGTCTGCGGCCGCAATTTCCACTGTCTAGCGATCAGGGCACGATACATCCGAACGGATCGAGCGTGGTCGGTCCAATTGTATTTATAGAATCAACGACTTCGTCGCTCACGGCGAAGTCGTCCTCGAGATCTGTCAGCCAGTCGTAGATCGTGGGACGCCCATTGAAGTTGTTGGTGGAGCTAAGCCCATGCGCTTGAATTGCCGGAAGGTAGAAGTGCAGCATATCTGCGAAATCTCCGGCGCTAGCAGCAGAGCGCATATCGCAATATGTGCCTCGCAGCGTATTGCCCCAGGTTTGCAAATCGACGGCACCACCCGGTAGAACATATCCGGTGGAACGCGCCTGCGTGGGATCAGCTTGTGACGATACAATTGCAATGCGTTGACGCGGTGAAAGATCTGGGTCCAGGCGCTCAAACTGGCGCGCTGCCGCAAATGACAAGTGAACGCAATTGGCTTCCTGACAGTACGGAGCAAGCACCTCAGGCCAGTTCCAAGCGTCCCGAAGAGTTTCTACGACGCCGCGTAGACCAGCGCCTCTGGGCCCGCCATCGTTCAATCCGAGGCCCCATTCATGAACCATCGTCGACTGCGTCCAGCCGAGTTCGTCCAAAAAGAAGTGATAGTTGAACGTTGTGAAAAATCCGCCAGCGGAAGAGCCAGCAATCACGGCTTCCACCGATGCGGGATCGTAGCTATCTCCTTCGGCATTCATGGCAGCAAGGAGGACATCTCTTAAATACTCACTGGCGACCCGAATATTATGTCCACCGGTGCGCTGAATGGTGAAGTCAACGCTGTCGCCACCGATCGTAACTGTCACGTCCTGAGACCCACCTTCGCCGCCGGCATAAATGTCCTGCGTGCAATAGGTCAGACGCAATTTCGTGTAATTCTGGTACGGATTTCTTGGCTCAAGGAAATCGGTCAGACTTGAACTTCCTCCCTGTGACCCAATACCCGACCCTTGAGAGTTGAGAAGACTGGTGCTGCTGGACAGGCCGAGTGCGCCCGCCACTTGGCTACTGCAGTCCTGTGAAAGGACATTGGTGCACACGCCTCCTCCGGGAGCGAACACAACGACCCGGTCAAGCGGCTCACCTTCCGGTGCCAGTTGGAACCAGAAGCGATAATTTGATCCATCTCCACAGGTCGCACCTGTCGTCTCTGCATCGAGTTCGACCTGGACGAATTGGCCACGCTCCGGCGCATGTTGCGTTATTGGCGAAGGTGTTCCGTCCGATGTCTGATTGGCAAACACCTCTGTTGGAACGCCGCCTGGATACTCCCAGACTTGGATCGCATCGACAGTATTTCGCGGCGCGCATGTCAAACCTTCAACTTGATCAGGATAAAGCCGCGACGCTTGGCATTCCGCATCGTTCCGCGTGCGCTCGAGCAGCCTTTCAATCGTAAGCCCCACATTCGACTTAAGCTGGGCAGTTGGACAGGACCCTGCGATCGCCGCCACAGCGCTAGCTTCCAGAGAGTCGATCTCTGCGGTTACGTCAGAACAGTCTCCATCGGTAGCGCATGTACTGAAAGCATCGGCGGCACTCTCAAGGAATCTGGATGCCTCAGTAAACGCAGTGGTAAAGCACGCATCATCTCCGACATTATCAGACAAAGCCTGCGCTTGAGGCCCACCATAGGCGCGGGAAGCAAGAGTCGTTAGCGGCTGCAGGCATTGGCCTTCCAACAGATCACCGAGATCCATCATGTCACTTGGTAGGAGCAAAGTAGTGAGGTCTGCAGGCGCGCAAGTCGCCTCTACTGCTTCAGTCATATCGGAGAGAGCCGAGACAATGGCAGCGTCCGGACTATTCGTGCACTCAACCCCGCCGCTTCCTGTGTAGCAGCTCGCAAGGGTAGAACTCGAGATGGCCATGCACGCGCCAACACTCTCTGAAATGGCAGAACGACACTCCTCTACAGGATCAGCAGCGGTCGCTGGCGGGGGAGGGGGCGGAGGAGCTGGTGGTGGGGGTGGTGTTGGTGGTGAAGCCGCAGGGGGCGGTCCTGCCGGTGTGTCGCCGGCGGCGGCAGGAACCACATCACCGGATCCTCCGCTACAGGCAGCCAGCAAAAGAGTACCAGCAGAAACAAATACAGCGCGCATTCTCAGCTCCCATCACACACAGCTAGATGCGCGAACAACTATTAACTGTTGGTCACAATAATAAAGCAATTTCTCGCAGCTGCCGTGACAAGCAATATCCAGCTTCTAGACTTATTCAGCCGCGAGGCGCTCGATCTCTGCGTCCGAAAGCTCTGAATTGTCGTAGACATTCTGCACATCATCGAGGTCATCCAGAACATCGAGTAGCTTCATAAGCGTCGAGGCGGGGTCGCCCTCAATCGGTACGGTGTTTTGGGGCTTCCAGATAAGCTTGGCTGACTTTGCAGGCATCTCTTCACCGAAATGCGCCGCCAGTGCGTCAGCTACGGTCTGTAGGTCTTCCCGCGCGGTATAGATATAATGGGCGTCGTCATCACTTTCGACATCGTCTGCGCCCGCCTCGATAGCCGCTTCCATGATAGCATCGGCGTCACCTGCTTCTGGAGGAAAGATGATCTCGCCGACCTGATCAAAACCAAAGGACACAGACCCTGTCTCGCCAAGATTGCCGCCATTCTTAGAAAAGGTGGACCGGATTTCCGACGCCGCGCGATTACGATTGTCGGTGGAGGCTTCAACGATGATGCCAACCCCGCCGGGACCGAAGCCCTCATAGCGAATTTCCTCATAGTCTTCGCCGGCACCACCCTGACCCTTGTCGACCGCCCGCTGGATATTGTCCTTGGGCATAGACTGGCCCTTGGCATTCTGAATGGCGAGACGGAGGCGTGGGTTGCCGTCCGGATCAGGTCCGCCCATTTTCGAGGCGATGGTGATTTCCTTCGACAATCGAGAAAAGAGCGCGGACCGCTTCTTGTCCTGCGCACCCTTGCGGTGCTGAATATTCGCCCACTTACTATGCCCGGCCATGGCAAAGCCCTCACAAATTCTTTCTAATTGAAGGGGGAATAACGCGGTGCGGCGCTGTTTGCCAAGTCATCGCTATGTTTGCGCAGCGATGATCTTTTCGTAGACCGCGAGGGAGTCCCTTTGGAAAGCTGCCTTGTTAAACTGGGCCTCATAGGCGGCTCTCCCTCCCGAAACCAGCTTGGCGGCGAGCCCCTCTTCCTCGATTACCCGCCTCATGGCATTCGCGAGGGCCTCGTCATCATTCTTGGGGATCATAAGCCCCGAGACGCCGTCCTCTACGTAAGCCGCCGGGCCGACCGCATCTGCTGCAACCAGGGGTTTGCCAGCTGCCCATGCATCTACCGTTACTGTGCCGAATGGTTCGTACCGGGATGGAAAAGCGACGAGGTCACAGGCGGCGAGCAGAGCCCCACGATCATTTCGCCAACCGAGAAACCGCACGCGGTCATCGAGCCCCAATGCGGTGCATTGCGCTTTCAGGGCCGCCTCTAATGGGCCATCGCCGGCGATCCAGATGTACAGTCCCTCAACCTGCTTTGTCGCATCTAGTAGCGTGTCGAGGCCCTTCTTTTCATGGAGGCGGGCAAGCGCGAGTGCGACAGGCGCATCTGGCGGGGTATCCAAGGTGGCACGGTCGACAGGGGTCGCATCTTCGAAGTCGGCATATGTGTGCACTATAAATGACTTATCGTCTGAAACGCCTTGCTCGCGAATGTGGCGCAGCAGGTCTTTAGTCAGGCCGATATGCCAGTCGCAGTTCTTGAACCGCTCAAGCTTATAATAGCCGCCATACCAAGCGATGGATCGGCTGCGATACTTGGCCGGCGCGAATTGCCCGGCTCGGCCCATCCAGTATTCGATGATGTCGGGCTTGAACCGCTCGATGGCTTCCCGGATTTTACGCCGCGTAGAGAAGGGGGCCGTGCGATTGAAGCTGCATGTCGCGTAGCCGATGCCGGCGTTGGCAAAACTGTCCAGGCGAAATTTGTTCTGCGGTCGAGTGACGACGTATTGGGACAGGCCCGCCTCGGCCAAAGCGAGCACGGATTCCAGCATAATGTTCTCGGCACCGCCCTCGGTCGCTCCTGCCATGACATGCATCACTCGCATGAATCGTGTCTCCGATATTCGCGTTAGAGGTTAACGGGGCTGCGCCAGCAAAGCAAAGAAGACTTGGCTTTGGCACCGCTCTGGCATAGTGAGCACCGTTCAAGTTCGCAATGGGCACGACATATGGCCGACTATCGACTTTTTGGCGCGGAGACGTCTCCTTACTCGCTGAAGGTGCGTTCCTTTCTTAGGTATAAGGGCGCAGATTTCGACTGGGTGCAGCGCTCCGCAGCTACCGAAGAAGAGTTTAACCGGCACGCTATTCTGCCGGCGGTACCGCTGCTGATCGGTCCGGATGGGAAAGCGAGCCAGGACTCGACGAACATGTTGGCGACGCTGGAGAAGAAAGTCAGCGAGCCATCGGCGATGCCGGACGATCCCGCCTGCCAGGCGCTGTCCTACATTCTTGAAGATTATGCCGATGAGTGGCTGAACAAAGCCATGTTCCTCGGTCGCTGGAGCCAGAGCCCCGATAAGGATGCTGCAGCCACGCGCGTGCTCGAGCAGCTGCTATCTGGCAAGCAGCCAGCGAAGAAGAAACAGGCCAAGGAGTCGATTGTCGCGCGCATGGCCGAACGCCTGCCGATTGTCGGCGCGACCCCGGAAAATGCTGAACTGATCACGAAGTCTTTCCATCGTTTCTGCGAGCTCTTGAACGCGCATCTCGAACAGAACCTCTATATTTTCGGTGGGCGACCTTCTCCCGCTGATTTCGCCCTGGCGGGACAGCTCCAGCAAGTGCTGCTTGACCCAAGCAATGGCAGTTGGCTGCGCGACCGTGCGCCGTTCATCACCGCATGGTGCGAGTTTATGGAAGCCCCAACGGCGGGAAGCCCATTCGCGAGCCTGGCGAACCTTGCTCCCACCCTTATGCCGCTGTTTAAGGATGAGATCGCTGTCACATTCGTTCCTTGGGCCGAGGCAAACTCCTCGGCTGTCAGCAAACGCAAGAAAGCGGTGGAGCTTGAGATTGGCGGCGAGATCTATGCCCAGTCCACCCAGCGCTATGCCTCCAAATCCTGGCGCGCCGTGAAGAAAGCGGTCGAGAAGCTTCGTAAGTCTGATGGCTTGGGAGACTTTCTGAAAGATGCCGGAATGAGTGGATTGGTTTAGGGTATCGCAGCTCATCATTCAGCATGCATAGGCCACCCGATTCGGCACCACTCAGTCTAAACATAGGTTTAGTTTCGAATGACCCTGAGCCTTCCGTCTAAAAATGGCTTGTCTATATATTGGCCTAGTAAGTCAGCATTCTCGGTACTCCGTGCGATCCACCAATCGAGCGGATCGCGATACGTATCTGCAAGCCAAGGGTTCGCTTTTGTATCGAAGACAGTTCCGCGCAGCCACTTAGAAACGCGACCCACTCGAAGCGAGTTTCTAACAGCACGGTCGGTACACAAATAGACTGGCGCGCTGTAAAGCTTGCCGACAGGGAGCGGAATGAGTTCCGGATAGTCTTCCGTCACATAGGTTGGCAGAGCGGCGATTCCGGCTCCATCCAGGGCCGCTTCAATGAGGGCAGAGCTCGTGGATACGCTTAACCGAATACACTCAGTAATCAGCTCGCTAAGCGCCAGCAACTCTGTCGGCCATCGTTCGGTCTGATGTTGCTGACTTTGGCAGTACAGTATGGTGTGTTGGGTGATATCCCGAAGGTTTGTCGGACAACTGATCCCGTTCTCTTTCTTGTGGGCCAAGTATGCTGCTGACGTGTAGAATGCATAGTGACAGCGAGCGATGACCTCACTATTCGCCCGATCTTCATCAGGGCGTTCGAAACTCAATTGAAGATCAGGGCGTATAGGTTCACCGGGAATCTGCCACAATCCCGAATCGATCTTCAGTGAGATACTTGGCGACTCCCTCAAGAAGGCACCGAGCTGCCGTCCAATCAGATTTGAGGCAATCAGGTCTGTCGCTTCCAGCGTGACTTCACCCCCGATCTTGCTTTCACGATTACGCACAAGCTTCTCAATTTGATTAGCGGTATGCGCCATTTCGGAGAGCTGCTCGACAAGCGCTTCTCCTAACTCTGTCAGTGCCGAGCCTGTTGATGTGCTTTTGACCAGAGCGGCACCGCACCATGCTTCCAGCGCCACGATCTTACGCTTTACGGTCGCATGGTTGCTATCCAGGACGTCCGCAGCCTGCTTGAAACTTCCTGTTGCTGCCACGGCTTGCAAGAACTGAAGTTCCTCCCATGCCAGAGGTCGGTTCTGCCCCATCTCACCAGCCGCCTTTCATCCCTGCTTTTGCTGTGCGTGAGCGTACAACAGGACTAGCAATTTAACCAATAGCGAGCCGCCACCGAAAACCGAACGCTCTTTGCCTGACTAGCAAAGGAGCGCCGGCATGCTGGCACAGAGAAAGCCCCATCCTTGGGCGTCTACCAAGATCGACCTGAAGCGGTTTGATGACAAAGTCGCGGAGTATGGTTTGGAGCGTCCGAAATCCCAGCAAGACATAGTGGATGGGCGGAAACTTGCTGCCGATATGATCGATCCAGGCGTTGCGTCGGTTAGAACGTTTCTGGCGGTGCAGAAGTACTGCGATGTGGGGATGCTGGTGTTCCGAGAAAATGGGGTCATTACCGGCATGGCGGGACTGCTGAACCTGACAAAAGACGGTGTGCAGGCTTTGATGCTGAACACTTTCGATGGTCCGAACCCTCATTTTAATCACCTCGCCCGCGCTGGTGATGACGTTTATGGATCCTATGCCTGGGCTGGCGCAGCGACGACGCATGCCAGCAGGGCAGCTGTGGTTACGGTTGGGGTGGGTCTACGGTCGGCGTTTTACGGTGACTTGCCCGCGTTTGCGAGGGCGGCAACGCCGGCCGGGGCGGCGGCTTTAATCGCATATCTGAAATTCAAGCCCATGCCGGGCGTGAAAACACTGGGGATGTATTACCTCCCTGAAACCGTGGCATTCCTGGAGGATGCAGCGTGAGTAATATTATCCCCCTCCGCCGCGCAGACCCTGAATCAAGCGTGGACATCAAAGCTATTCGATATGCGTTGAATGCGAGTTTAAGCTCAGTGGAACAGCTTGTCGTCAATCATCACTCTACCGGCTTGAGTGCCGAAGACGTCGCCGAGCTCCACAAGAAAATTGTTGATGCCTTCGATTGTATCCAGAGGCTCAGCTTACAAAACGGTGTTCGCTGATAAGCTGTTCACCTGAGCTGGAAGTCTGGACTCAGAAGCGTCAACGCATGCGTTTTGGTAAGCTTTTCTGATCGGCGCTAGCCTGGCGGGCGAGGGCGCGGCGTACGGGTCTAAGTCGGTTTGCGGCTAAGAGGCCGAGGCCACGCAGGGGTTTGAGGACTGCATTGTCATTTGAGAAGACGCGGTCGATGATATCAAGGCCGAGCGCGGTCGAGTTGGCATCAAACCGTCTCCAGGACTGGTAGCGTTCGAGAACGTTAAGCGATCCAATATCGAGTCCAGCGCGTGCACTGTCTTCCAGTACCTCTGCGAGGGCGGCCACGTCTTTCAGCCCGAGATTCAGACCCTGGCCAGCGAGTGGGTTAATCCTGCGGGCGGCATCTCCGACGAGGGCAATACGTGGCGCTATCATCTCGTTGGCGATTTGCAGGATCAGCGGATAGGCGATTGCCTTGCCCTCGAGGGTCATATCGCCCGCGAAATGGGCAAAACGGGCGTTTAACTCCGCTTCGATGTTGCCTTTGTCCATGGCGGCCATCGTTTCGGCGGCCCCCGTTTTCATATACCAGGCAAGGTTCGCTCTGTTGCCGGAGAGGGGCAGGGTGGCGAAGGGGCCCTCGGGTGTGAAAAGCTGACGCGCGATGCCCTGGTGGGGCTTGGAGAGTTTTACGTTCGCAGCGAAGACGGATTTGCCATATTCGCGACCTTCCGTGGTGATGCCGGCGGTGTTTCGCACCGGGGAGTTCACCCCGTCACAGCCGATGAGCAGCCGGGTCCGCAGAGACTTGCCATTTTCGATGGCGACAACTGCACGGCCGGTTTCAAATTCCACCGTGTCGAAACGAGTGTCCGCTTGCCAATCGATATTCTCTTCGTTTTCCAACGCGTTATCGATGGCTGTCTGCAGTTTTTCGGCTTCGACCATATAGCCAAGTGGTGTGCCGTCATCTCGTATTGGCAGATCATCAGTGTCAAAAAGTGCCCATGGCGCGCCAAACCAGTGTGTGCCGCCGTCGACAGCTTCCAAGCCGTTCAGGGGCTCCGCGGTGTCACCAATGGCCTCAGCAAGGCCGACGCTGTTTAAAAGTGCCCAACTGCCGCGAACAATCGCAAAGTTTCTTCCGTCTCGCTTGTTCCGGTCGGTGCGTGAGCGCGCATCCAACAACACCACTTTCAAGCCCGATTGCGCTGCCGCTAGGGCCAGAGTGCCGCCGGTGGGACCCGCGCCAACGATGATGATATCGGCTATCTCTGAGGGTGGGGCAGTAGAGTCCATGGACTGGACTTATGAACAGCTGAGGGAAACGTCCATAGCGTCATAGCCGCGCGGCTATTTTTCCCCTGTAACGGGAATTGCAGTTTTGTGTGAAATTTTCCGCAGATTCTTTCCAATCTTTGTTCCCCGTTAAGGCTGTTGAGGAAGAGTGCAGCCATAGCTTTTTTCCTGTTGTGGAGTTTGCCCATGGCGCGAGCGCGTACCTTGAATGATGTGCCTATGACCGACGAACAGATCCGTTCTGTGAGCGATCCGGTCTGGCGTATGCTGACGGGGGCGTTCTCTTTTGCCTTGGGTGTGTTTGTTTGCGGCAGCGTTGGCTCTTACGTGCCAGCTGATCCTAGCTGGAATGCAGCGACAACCGTTGATCCTCAGAATCTGTTCGGGGCTGCGGGGGCAGTCTTTGCCGATCTGGCGCGACAGTCTTTTGGGTGGTCCGCCTGGACAGCTGGTCTGGCGGCGATGATCGGCGGTGCGATGCGGACTGTCCTCATAGGTCAACCAAAGCTCTACAGATGGTGCTTAGGTGTATTGTTCGTGCCTTTGTCAGCTGCCTGTTTTGCGGCCTGGCCTGTGCCCGCGTCCTGGCCACTTAGCGCCGGATTGGGCGGAGTCGTCGGCGACGGTTTGCTTTGGCTCGCTGTTTTTCCATTCCGTGCACTGATGTTACCGGTGCCAGATATTCTCGCAGGTCTCGTGCTTGGTATGGCAGCGCTATGGTGCGCCAGTACGGCTATGGGCTTCGGCCGCCGCGATGCTGAACTGCTGCAACTTGCGGCAAGCATCCAAAGCCGCAAGGCGGCGTCTGGTGCTCGGGCGGCCAGCAATTTCCTGGGCGGTCTTTTCAATCGCGCCCAATCGGGTGAACGGAGTATCGTTGTCAGCCAGGATCGGGACGACGACGCTCTGGACTATATTCCCCAGTCTGCCGCACCCGAGCATGTTGCCGAGCCGCAACCGGTTTACCGTGAGACGCCAACCGAAGAGGTGGCTGCAACGACTGAGCCTACGAAGGGCCCAATTCGCCGCCTAATGCCGAACCCGCCCAAGACACGTATTCACAAAGGCGGTCGCCGGTCTAATGAGCAGCTGCCGCCGATTGATTTGCTGCAGGTGCCGCCAGCGCGTTCGGGCGCAGTTGATGAAGAGGCGCTCTTGTCTCAAGCGGCGCGGCTGACTGAAGTGCTCCAGGAGTTCGGTGTTCGTGGACGGATTATCGAAGTGCGTCCTGGTCCGGTCGTCACGCTGTTTGAACTTGAGCCTGCGGCTGGTGTAAAATCCGCTCGTGTGATTGCGCTCGCTGACGACATTGCCAGATCCATGAGTGCAACATCTGCTCGTGTTGCTGTCGTTCCCGGTAAGAATGCCATTGGTATCGAGCTGCCGAATGACGAACGGGAGACGGTTTATCTGCGCACGCTGCTGGCCGCTGATCCGTACCGGAAGTCTAAAGCCAAACTCCCTATGGCGCTTGGCGAGGACATTGGCGGCGCACCGACTGTGGTTGAGCTTGCCAAGATGCCTCACTTGCTGATCGCGGGCACGACTGGTTCTGGTAAGTCGGTTGGCGTGAACGCGATGATCCTGTCGCTGATGTACAAGCTGACACCGGAACAATGCCGCTTCATCATGATCGATCCCAAGATGCTGGAACTGTCGATCTATGAGGGTATCCCGCATCTATTGGCCCCGGTTGTCACGGATCCCAAGAAGGCCGTGAACGCGCTAAAATGGACGGTGCGGGAGATGGAAAGCCGCTACGAGCTGATGTCCAAGGCGAATGTCCGCAACCTTGCTGGGTTCAATGCGAAGGCGAAGGAGTACCGCGATCGCGGTGAAGCACTAACCCGCCGGGTACAAACCGGTTATGATGATAATGGTCAGCCGATCCATGAGACCGAAGTTCTGCCAACAGAATCGATCCCCAATATTGTTGTTGTGATTGACGAGATGGCAGATCTGATGATGGTCGCTGGTAAAGAGATCGAAGGGTGCATTCAGCGCCTGGCGCAGATGGCGCGGGCCGCTGGTATTCACCTGATCACTGCCACGCAGCGACCATCCGTGGACGTCATTACCGGTACGATCAAGGCTAACTTCCCGACCCGTATTTCGTATATGGTCACGACGAAAATCGACTCGCGCACTATTCTTGGCGAGCAGGGAGCTGAGCAACTGCTTGGTATGGGAGACCTGTTGTATCAAGCACCCGGTGGAAAGACCAAGCGTCTGCATGGCCCGTTTGTTTCGGATGAAGAAGTCGAGTCAGTTGTTGCCTGGTGTAAGGAACAGGGCGAGCCAGACTACCAGGCGGATATCCTGGAGGAGCCAGACGAAGGCGACACGAGTGCAGTCATGGATGCCATGCTCGGCACATCCACCGACAGTGCAGAAGATGATCTCTTCGCCCAGGCTCTTGCCATCGTTCTGAAAGACAAGCGTGCATCGACGTCCTACCTGCAGCGCCGCCTGAAGATTGGCTACAACCGCGCCGCCACGCTGATCGAACGGCTAGAGGAAGAGGGCGTTATCAGTGGTCCGAACCATGCGGGTAAGCGAGAGATTCTGGCGCGGCCCGACCCGTCGCCGGAATAGTGCATCTGATATCTGGAACAATAAAAAATGCCGCGACAAACGTCGCGGCATTTTTCGTTTTATCCGTGAGGTGCCTAGGAGCCAGACGGAGCCGGTGGAGCAGCAGCCTCCAGGATCACTGCATCAATAACGTGGATGACGCCATTAGATGCTTCGACATCTGCAGCGACTACCGTTGAGCCATTCACGGTGACGCCATCGGTGCCGTCGATCGCCAGCTTGCCGTTCAAGGAATCGGCGGTGATGGTTTTTCCAGCGAGCTGGTCTGATGTGACTGCAGCGCCTGCAATGACATGCAGTTTGAGGATGCCTGCCAGCTGGTCTTTGTTTTCCGGCTGGAGAAGCGTTTCAACTGTCCCTTCCGGTAGGGCCGCGAAGGCATCATCGGTCGGTGCGAAGACGGTAAGTGGTCCATCTCCAGAAAGCGCGTCTACAAGCCCGGCGGCTTCGGCGGCGGCGAGTAGGGTTCCGAAAGAACCTGCCTCGGCGGCTGTCTCGACGATGTTGAGCGAAACCTCACTATGCTCGACTTGCTGCGCCGTCTCGTAGCTGGCCGTGCTTTTGTTGCATTCGGCGAGTGCGGGACTGGCGAGAAGACATGCGCCAGCGAGTAGGGAGGAAACTCGGATCATTGGATAAAAACTCCTGTCTGGTTACGTGTGGGCGGGTGCGCTCACGGACTGCTAGCTATGACTCCTCGCGGCAAAGTCGCGCTGCATGACAGAAAGTTAATCTCTTGTTTTTGTTGGCTTTTGATCTATAGGGCATGAATTTGCGGCAACGAAAGTGGGCGCAAAAGTCTCAATTCAGCCCTGTTTTCATTGGGGCTTCGCGACTAAGTTAGGTGTGTATGTCGCTTGGAGATCGTCCATGTTGTTTTCTTTGCCGGCTCTTGGAGCCATTTTTTCGCTGCTGACTTTCCCGGCGGCTTTGCAGACTGGAACAGCGCTCGATGAACAACGAGCGGAAGTGTTTCATGAGGAACCTCGCGCGGAGGTCGACGCGTTGGCGGACAAAGCTTCTAACGACGTTGAGACAAAGCTGCCTGTTGAGCGTGTCGAGCTTGAACCCGTGACCGTGGAAGATGTGGGTGAGGTCGTTGCGCTTAACGACGGCGATGATCCGCTGCCGACACCCGTCGAGGATAGCGTCGCCGCTGACGTGCAACCATCTATCGCGCCGGTGGTTGAGGATCCCACCCTGGTGGATGGTGAAGCGCAACAAGCTCTTCTGACCGAGGTCTCTGCGGCCCTGTCGGCAGTGACAACGGCGAAGGGCCGATTTGTTCAGATTGCGCCGGATGGTTCTGAGTCCACAGGTGATTTCTATCTGCGTCGGCCCGGCAGGGTTCGATTTGAATATGATGCGCCAGTTCCTTTGCTCATCGTCGCTGACGGTGCGACCGTAGCTGTCGAGGACAAGGATCTGGAAACCCAGGACCGGGTGCCCTTGGGCACAACGCCGCTTGGCTTATTGCTGGATGATGATCTTGATTTTGAAGAAGATGCCGAGATTCTTTCGGTGCGTCGGGCCAATGGCTATGTTGCCGTTGCCTTGCGTGACAGATCTGGTGAAACCGAAGGGACGCTTGAAATTGTCCTTACGGATGGACCTCTGGATCTCGTCGCATGGCAGACCATTGATAGCGCCGGTGGCATAACCGGGGTCCAGCTCAATGATGTCGAAACAGGCATTCGGATAAGTCCGCGTTTGTTTCGAATTGAGGAACTCGATGAGGACCAGGGTAGGGACTAGGCCTGCGAAAAGAACACGTGGACCTGACATTCATGTGAATTGAAAAGCCGAGCCGAGGTCCCATCTATGTATCACAAGGCGCAGGCAACCATCCCTCCCCCTCCCATATGGTTGTTAGCGCCGGGGCCGATACGCAGGTTTTCGGCCCCATGACGCCCCACGCGTCTGACGCGCCCGAACCCTTCCCTCCCTCCCCCTCCCCAGTTCGGGCGCGTTGACGCCTGTGGCCTCCTGCCGCACAACACGCCGATGACCGATCTCAAGCTTGTAAGCTGGAACATTAATTCCGTCCGCCTGCGCGCGCCGAACGTTGCCGCTTTTACCGAAGCCGAAGCACCCGACGTTATTTGCCTTCAGGAAACCAAATGCCTTGATGCCGAGTTTCCGGTGAAGGCTTTCGAGCACATGGGACTGCCATACCTGGCGCTTAAGGGGCAGGGCGGCGGGCACCACGGTGTCGCCATTGCGTCGCGCTACCCCATTGAGGAGGTTGAGCCGCCGAAGCTATGCCGGGAGGGTCACGCACGGGTGGTGGCTGCGCGGGTCAACGGTGTTGAGATTCACAATATTTATCTGCCAGCCGGTGGTGACGTGCCAGATCCCGAGACCAATGAGAAATTTGATCACAAGCTGGATTTTCTGAGGAAACTTGGCAGGCAGTACAAGAAACTCGGCAAAGATGGTGCGGCGCGCATTCTCGTCGGTGATCTGAACGTGGCACCCCACGAGAAAGATGTGTGGTCCCACAAACAGCTTCTAAAAATTGTTTCTCACACACCTGTTGAAACCGAGACCTTGGAAGCCTCCCGCAAAGCGGGTGGGTTTGCCGATATTGCGAGGGTAAAGCACGGCGACGATCAGAAGCTATACACTTGGTGGAGCTATAGGGCGAAAGACTGGGCGGCGAGCAATCGTGGACGCCGTCTTGACCATATCTGGGCGAACGAGCGGGCGCTGCCGAAGACCGATGTCGATTCCTATCGCATTCATCTCGGATGGCGCGGCGGCCACAAGCCGTCAGACCATGCCCCCATCAGCGTGTCAGTGGCTGCGAAATGACGGAAGCAAGGCCATTCACAATCAATGTTCCGCAGGCGAAGCTAGATAGTATCCGAGACCGTGTTGCCTCGTATCAGTGGTTTGATGCGCCAGAGGGTGGGACCGACGAGGCCTGGGTCCATGGAATGTCAACTGAGGTTCTGAAAGACGTCGCGGCTTATTGGCTTGACGAGTATGACTGGCGAGCCGCCGAGCGCAACCTGAACAGATTTGATCAGTATACCGCAAAGATCGATGGAATTGATGTGCATTTTCTGCACGTGATCGGAGAAGCTCAAGGCAGACGACCTCTGATCATCACTCATGGCTGGCCGGGCTCCGTGTTTGAATTTTGGGACGCTATTGAACCGCTTGCGTTTCCTTCGAAGCATGGTGGTGAGGCATCCGACGCCTTCGATCTGATTGTGCCATCGCTGCCAGGATACGGGTTCTCCGGTAAACCGAAGACGCTGTTTGGACCGAAGTCGACGGCCGTCTTGTGGGACAAGCTGATGCGGGATGAGCTCGGCTATGACACCTATCTTGCGCAAGGTGGTGACTGGGGATGCATGGTGACATCATTTCTAGGCTTCAATCACGGTTGCCATGATGGTGCGGGCGGTTGCCGCGCGATCCATCTCAACATGATGGGGTTCCGACCCACGCCAGCGTCTCCCAAGACCGATGAAGAAAAGACCTGGCTATCCTCAATGACGGCCAACATGCAGCTTGAGGGCAGCTATTTCATGCAGCAGGCCACCAAGCCGCAGACCCTTTCATTTGGCATGATGGATTCACCGGTCGGTCAGGCCGCCTGGATTCTCGAAAAATTCAGAACGTGGTCAGACCTTCAAGATGGAGATCTATGGAGCGTCTACACCAAGGACCAATTGCTCACGAATTTGATGATCTATCTCGTGAATGATGCGTTCGCGACATCGGTTCGCTACTACCAGTCCTTCCTCGCTGAGGGTGGTGCCAACCTGCCAGATGGCGTGCGGTGCGAAACGCCAACCGGGTTTGCTGATTTTCCAGGAGAGCGTTTCTTGACGGCTCCGCCGCGGTCCTGGTGTGATCGGGCCTATAACATGACCCACTGGTCGGACATGGCGCGAGGTGGCCACTTTGCTGCGATGGAGGTTCCCGAATTGTTCGTTGGCGAGGTGCAGGCCTGGGCGCGAGGCGTTGAATAGTCCGTTCAGGATTGTCGCCTGGAATATTCGTGCTGGGGGTGGCCAGCGGGCCGTAGAGATCGCTGAGGCGCTTATAGCTTTGGAGCCTCAAGCGGTTGTGCTCAGTGAGTTTCGCTCGACAGCTCCTAGCCAGTTTATCGCCAAAGCACTGGCGCAAAATGGGCTCACTTCCCAGCAAGATACGTGCGGTGAAGTTCCGAGCGGAAAGAACGGCCTTTTGGTGGCTGCGCGCGGCCCCATCAAACGCCTCTCTCTCCGACGCAGGCCGACCGAGCCCGGCCGCTGGTGCATCGTCCGGCTGGAAGACCCTCGGCTCGCGATAGGGGGCATGCATATCCCGAACCAGCACACTGGCCGGAAACCCGGCTTTCATGATGCGGTGGTCGATTTGGCTCAGCGATGGCGGGGTGGGCACGCCGTGCTGCTCGGCGATACGAACTCCGGTCAGATCGGCATTGATGAAGAGACGCCTGTATTCAATCGGCGCACGCATCACTGGTTTGAAAGCCTTGGACAGGCGGGCTGGATAGATGGGTTTCGTCATCTTAATCCCGAGACCCGCTCCTATACCTGGTACTCTCACAGGGATAATGGTTTCCGGCTCGATCAGGCGTTCGTGAATCGCTCACTTCGCCCGCATCTGAAGTCGGTGGAGCATATATGGCTTGGCGCAACAGATCGTCGGCGCGATGCCCTAAGTGATCACGCGGCATTGGTGGCCGATTTCGGGCCGATCTGACGCTGTACTTGGAGTTAGATAGACCAGACCAAGCGCGCGATCTTGTCGAGCGCGTTCAGGCCGGTTATGGAGGCGTCGTCCGCAAGGGCAGTGCCGCTATAGCTCAGCTGGTAGAGCATCGCATTCGTAATGCGGGGGTCACGTGTTCAAGTCACGTTAGCGGCACCATATCTTTCAGCGGCCCATCTGGCGTCAACTGTCGCCTTCAATATGTTTGCAAACTCTCACTTCTCGAATTGGAACGATGCCTGAGCTGTCACCGTTCGCCAATCCGAGAATTTTGATGGATGGCCTGCCCCCGCTTGAAACCGCCCAGCCAATGCCATGTCAGTGAGCGCCACAGCTATCTTAGAAGTAGCGCCATAGTCGGACGCAAATTTCAAATCTTCGCGGGCAAGGATGGTACCTTCAGCATCAGTTGCGACAGCGCTTAGGTAGATTGTTTCGTCATCGGGCGGTGGTTGCCTAGATTTTCTGGTAGCAACCAGATTTCGAATCCCGCTGTAAGCACTTTCAGACACTCTGCGGATGATGCCTAAGAGCCGGATCGTTCGATTCATCGCATGCGAATTGAATAGCGTATGGTAACTAATCGATGGCTCATGGATGTCCTGAGAAAGCAGCGCGGTTTCGGGCGTTGGCAGAGCAAACGCATACCGATTACGCCTTTCTGACCCCGGCAATACATCATCATTCAGCTGAGTAATAGGCGAACGGGTTTTGTCGCTTAACATGTCGAGCATATCGGACACTCCGCGTTTGCCCGCCGTGCCTTGTGCATTCTGAAGCAGCACAACATCGACTTTCCTCGCTGAAGGAGTGCGTTTGGCCAATTCGTAGCCAAGCATACCAGACAGTCCTGGAGCTAATCCCGCCATCAGCACAAGTGTCAGGTTTTGCTCTTGGGCGAAAGCGTCGAGGGCCAGGGCGGACCTTATGACGTCCTCGGAGATACCGACATCCACCATGTGGCAGCCAGCCTCTAAAGCGCTGCGATGTAGAGCGTTCGAGGTTTGGGGTGCAGCGTTGATTATCGCATCGAGGCCGATCAGGGTATTTGGGTTCCGAATGTCATGGTGCCGAGCATTAAGCGCCTGCACATCGAAGCCGACACGAAGGGCTTCACTTGCAATCATCTTGCCTAGACGCCCCGATGCGCCAACGATGCCAACTTTATGAAGTCTTTGTTTCAATTAAGTCAGCCTAGCTGTTGTAATACCTCTGAGATGGCTAACCGGTGATCACTTCGCAAGGAGAGAATCACGCTCGGTTCGATCTAAGCCCTGTGCAATGCGGCACTCTCATCATCTAAGGGCGTGTCAACTGAGATTACGGTCGGCGTAGAACAAATATATATATGGCCCCGCTATCACCGAGCCAGCGAAGAACGTTCTCGCCGATCTAACTTTCGCGCGATCGTCCGCCAGTTCCGACATTACTGGGCAGCCATCACATGCTGGCGAGATTTCATAAGGGGTTGGATCCGGGCTCCAAATGCCTCAACGCCCTCGACGAAATGGTCAAACGTCAAGAGGACGCCGCCCGTACCCGGCACGTCTGCCATTTCGTCCAGCATCTTCGCAACATTCTCATAACTACCGACCAAAGTGCCCATATTGAGGTTCACCGCGCCTTCGGGTGCGGCCAGCTGCCGAACATTAGTGGTCTCGTTGACGGTGTCCTTGGCACCCTGATCGATCAGCCAGCTGATGGCGTCGACATCGGTACCCTCATTATAGCTCTTCCATTTCGCCATGGCCTTCTCGTCGGTCTCAGCAGCGATCACCATCACCAGGACGAAGGTTTGGACATTGCGCTTGGTTTCTTTGGTGAAGGCGGCCAAACGCTCATTGTTGAAGGCAAAGGCCTGAGGCGTGTTCACGCCCTTGCCGAGGCAGAAGGCGTAGTCCGCCCATTTGGCCGAGAAGGCGAGGCCGTTATCCGATGAACCGGCGCAGATGATCTTCATGTCCCCCTCTGGCTTCGGAAAGACCCTGCAGTCGTCCATGGTGTAATACGTGCCCTTGAGATCAGAGACGCCGGTGTCCCAAAGGTCGCGTAAGACATGCGCGTATTCGTCGAGCATTTTGTAACGGTTCTTGAAATGGTCATCGCCCGGCCAAACGCCCATTTGCGTGTATTCCGGTGGCTGCCAGCCGGTCACCAGGTTAAGGCCAAAACGACCTCCGCTGATGGAGTCGATCGTGTTTCCCATGCGCGCTGCAAAGGCGGGCGGAACGATCAGGGTTGGCACAGTGGCGTAAATCTTGATCCGCTCGGTGACAGCTGCGATGCCCGACATGAGCGTGAAGCTCTCAAGCCCATAATCCCAAAACTCGGTCTTACCTCCAAAACCGCGCAGTTTGATCATCGAGAGTAGAAAGTCGAAGCCGTGCTGCTCGGCCTTGAGCGCAATCTCCTTGTTGAGATCGAATGACGGCATGTATTGCGGAGCGTTTTCCGAAATCAGCCATCCATTGTTGTTGATGGGAATAAAGACCCCGATTTCCATCCCGCTGATACTCCCGTCCTATGCGATGAGATTAATTCATCTTTCCGGCTTGATGCGTCTCTGAAACCAGCCGTCGCAGCTCAACCTTTGTCGATATGCGCCACGCTGGCAATCTCGACGAGGAATTCAGGCTTCACGAGCTCGCATTTGATGCAATATCGGGCAGGCTTGGGGCCCGGAAAATACTCTGCGTAAACTGCGTTGATTGCCTGATAGTTGTCCCAATCGGTCACAAAGATGTGGTTGAAGGTGATATCGCTCATCGATCCGCCAGCGTCTTCAATAATCGTTTTAATCACTTCGAGCACGTGACGGGTTTGAGCCGCTGGGTCGCCAGGGTGCAGCACAGAGTTGTCGGGCGCAAATGCCAGAATGCCGGAGGTGTAGATGATGCCATCGGCCTTGGTGCCACCTGAAAAGGGCGCGATGGGCGTGGGCAGGCTGGCGGGATTAATCGCTTCAAAAGGCATTACTGAACCTCCTCTTTAACTGCGGTGATGTTTGCCAATGACGCTTTGAACTCGTCGACGGTGGAGACCCAACCAAAGAAAGTCTCAACGTTGTAGACGGAGGCTTTCTGGAGGAAGTCGGGGCCCAGGTGATGTGTCGCGTCTTCGAGCATTGTGCAAAAATACTCCAAATGAAAACCGTCACGCAGGGTCGATTCCACGCAGACATTCGTCGCGATCCCTACAAAAACCAGGTTGCGGATGCCGCGCGAGCGCAACAGGCTGTCCAAGGGCGTGTTGAAGAAGGCGGAATAGCGCGGCTTCGCAACGCGGATGTCGCCCGGTTGCGGCTTGAGTGCATCTACTATCTCGTAGTCCCACCCGCCCCGGGCAAGCAGCTGGCCGTGGAGATCGGGGCGCTTGCGCATGGTCTTTAACGCGTTGGACTTATGCCAGTTGGGCGATTTGGAAGTGCCAGCCTCGACATAGTCGGGATCCCAGCCGTTCTGGAGAAAGACGATCGGAATTCCAGCCGCGCGCGCGGCCTGCAGCGTTTCACCAATTCTGCCGATAACGCTGGCCGCGCCGGAGATATCGAAGCCCGCCAGATCGACATAACCTCCAGGCGTGGCGTAGGCATTTTGCATATCGATAACGATCAAAGCCGTCTCTGAAGCAGCTAGCTGCAGAGGTTCTGGCCTCGCTGGGAGCGTAAAGGCCTCGGTCTTGTCTGGCATCCGGTATGTCCTCTTCGATACCTAATTGAGCGGAGCAATGCCCATCGTAATACTGCCTAGCAGAACATCGTCGTTTGCCATCGTCAATTTTAGGGAGGTCAACATCACCTTTCTTTATGTCGGTGTCGAAACAGACGATGCGCTGGCGGAGCGTATAGAGTTTTAATCTAGCCTTGCTCCGCTACCTCTTGGCTCCGCATTCCTTTCCAAAGGCCGACGCAGCATATCAGGATGATGAACGTGAAAGGGAGCGCAGCGGTTATCGTGCCCGCCTGGAGGGACTGGAGCGCCTGCGCACCGCCGCCATATAGTAATGCGGACGCCGTCAGTCCCAGCATGCAGGCCCAGAAGATGCGTTGCGCGACCGGTACGTTAAGTTTGCCGCCAGAGGTGATTGTATCAACGACCAGCGCGCCGGAATCGGCGGACGTTACGATGAAAACAATCAGCAATATGATGGCGGCTGTCGAAGTGAATCCGGCAAGCGGCATTTCCGCCAGCATCTGAAACAAAACAAGCGAGGCGTCGGTCATGCCCGTTGCCAAGTCGCCAGTCCCCGTCTTGTTTTGCTGAAGTGCCGTTTCACCGAAGGCTGTGAACCAGACCAAACAGATCGTGACAGGAGCGAGCAAAACGACCGAGAAATATTCTCGAACTGTGCGCCCTTTAGAGATGCGAGCGATGAACATGCCGACAAAAGGTGACCAGGAAATCCACCAAGCCCAATAGAAAATTGTCCAGTCATGGAACCAGGCAGTATCCTCGCGACCGATCCAATTCGTCAGCGCAGGTGTATCGGCCAGATAGGCCAGGAGGTTTTCACCAAAGCCCACAAAGATCAGGGTCGTGGGTCCGACAATGACTACGAAGACCAGAAGGCCAAAGGCGATCAACATGTTTGCATTGCTGAGCAGTTTGATGCCGCCATGTATGCCCCGGAAGACAGAAATGATGGCAAGGCCTGTCATGATCGCAATCAACGATACTTGTATGCCGATGGTTGGTTCAAAGCCTAGCAGATAGCCAAGCCCAGCGGCTGCCTGTGTCCCGCCAATACCGATCGTTGTCGCGAGGCCGAATACGGTGGAGACGACGGCGAAGAGGTCTATGAAATGGCCCGGCCATCCCCAGACGCGCTCGCCCAGCAAGGGATAGAACGCTGACCGGATGGTGAGTGGCAGGCCCTTATTGTGGGCAAAGAAGCCAAGCGAGAGCCCAACCAATGCGTAGATCGCCCAAGGGGCAATTCCCCAATGAAATAATGCTGCGCTGAATGCCAGACGCTCAGCCTGTGCTGATCCCACCTGTGCATTGAGCGGCGTACCAAACCAGTCAGTATAGTAAGCAAGGGGTTCGGCCGCCCCATAGAACATGAAGCCAATCCCAACGCCGGCGGCGAACAACATCGCGATCCAGGAATATAGTTTGAAGTCCGGTGTTGCAGACGCGCCGCCAAGCCTGATCCGGCCAAGGGGAGAGAGGGCGAGGAAGAGACAGAATGCGAGAACGATCAATGGAGTTGCCGCAAACAGCCAATCAAACCCTTCGAGCGTGAAGGCTCTTGCGGAGGATAATATCTCCTGTGCCTGACTTGGAAAAATCAGTGTCGCTATGCTGAAAAGTAATACGAGCGCCGCGCTGAGGAAGAAAACAGGATTGTGTATGTCGAGCCCTAAAACCTCGACATTGTCCTGCCCGATTTCATAGTCGGTTTCATATTCAGCTGGCGCTCGCTCAGGTGGCTCCACGTCCTCCAGGCTGGGGATAGTTGAAGTATTATCGGGCCCAGCGCCAGTCATACCGGTTTGTACTCACGTGATGCCTGACCTGACCTGTGCTCTGTCTGCCAGTTCTCATCAATCCAGACAGGGGCATCGATCGGGGTCAGAGGTGATTTTCCCAGAATCAAATCTGCGGCTTTTTCGGCAACCATGATGGTCGGAGCGTTGATATTGCCATAAGGCACAGTCGGAAACACCGATGCATCGACGACTCGCAGTCCGTCGAGCCCAATAACGCGGCATTGCGTATCTACCACGGCACCTGGATCGTCTTTCGAACCCATACGGGCCGTGCCACACGGATGGTAGGCACTTTCGACATTCTGTCGGACCCAAGCATCAATCTCATCATCTGAGGAGACATCGACACCTGGCTGAAGTTCGTCCCCCCGATACGCGTCCATGGCCGGCTGGGCAATAATCTCGCGCGTCAGGCGGATGCATTTTCGCCAGGCAGCGATATCGTCTTCGTGTTGCAGGTAGTTGAAGAGAATGCTCGGATGCGCCTGCGGGTCAGCTGACGTAATCTCGACCCGGCCTCTGCTTTTCGGTTTGTTTGGCCCCACATGAACCTGGAAGCCGTGCCCTTTGATCGAGGGGGTGCCGTCATAGCGCATCGCGGCGGGCAGGAAGTGATACTGAATATCTGGTGATTTTCGTCCAGCTGCGGACCGAATGAATGCGCAGGATTCAAAATGATTGGTCGCACCAAGTCCTGACTTGAAGAAGAACCAGCGTGCGCCAATGAGGAACTTGCTGAACAGGTTTAGTTTATTGTTGAGGCTGACGGGCTGTTTGCAGTGGAACTGAAAATAGACCTCCAGATGATCTTGAAGGTTTTGTCCTACGCCCGGCATGATGTGTTGCGGTTCGATTCCCAAGTCGGAGAGTAAAGGTTGGGGCCCAATACCAGATCGCTGCAGTATCATCGGCGAGGCGATCGAGCCCGCGGACAGGATGACCTCCTTGCCAGCGTTGAACTCTACAGGTTTGCCTTTGATATTTGCCGCAACACCGACAACCCGCATGCCGTCCATGACCAGTCGGTCGATATGCGCATGCTTCTCAAGGGTAAGATTCTGCCGTTTCAATGCAGAGCGTAGATAACTGCGCGAAGTCGATTCCCGTATGCCACCGGCCACGGTCATATGCATCTGGCCGAACCCTTCGCCGCGATATCCATTATAATCATCTGTATACGGATACCCGGCTTCCACGCCAGCATCTATAAAAGCCTGGTAGAGTGGATTGCCCAACATATTGTTCCCGCCAGAGACCCCCAACGGTCCTGAACCGCCACGATATGTGTCCTCGCCGCCCTGCCAGGTCTCGGCGCGCTTGAAGTAAGGGAGGCAATCGGCATAGCCCCAACCTTTCGCGCCAAGGGCCTCCCATTCCTCGAAGTCGCTGGCATGCCCGCGCACGTAAACCATACCGTTGATCGAGGAGGTGCCGCCGAGGCCCTTGCCTCTTGGGCACGTGATCTGACGGTTGTCGACATAGGGCTCGGGGTCGGAATTGTAGCCCCAATTGTAGGTTTTGGACGCCATCGGATATGATAAAGCCGTTGGCATCTCGATCAGGATGTTTCGATCGCTACCGCCGGCTTCCAGCAGCAGTACAGAGTGCTCACCATCTTCGGACAAGCGGTTTGCAAGGACGCAGCCCGCTGATCCGGCTCCAACGATTATGTAATCAAATGTTCTGCTCATCATGCTTGGTCGGTTATGTGGGCCGCTTAATCAAGGCGTCGCGCCTGATAAAGGTAAGCGCGTAGATCGCGCAATAGAGGCCAATCACCGCCAGGCCGATCCACTCGATCTCCAACGGCGTGAACTGGTAGAGAAGGATCAAGCCGAACAGCAGAGCCCAGTGCAGCCCCACATAGCCCGCACCGCCGAGCCGTTGCACTGTCAAACCGAGGTTTTCCGAGTAAAGCCGTGTGAGCGAGTCCAGCGAGTTCACAACAAAGATGACACCGACGATAACCATGCTTGATTGCAGAAAGCCGGTCAGCGCTATCGCTTGCGAATGGTAGACGTACAAAACCGAAAACCACAACGCGATCGGTATTGATGGAATGACGAGGAGAGCGATTGATAACTGATATGCTCGAAGACCGCCGACAAACCGAGCCACAAATTGACCGATCATGATGCTCCAGGCAAACCACCAGAAGAGATAGAAGGCGTGATAGTCCGTTATCGGATGTGTAAATCGCCGAAGGTTGCTGAAGTATCCGCCGATGTTCGACAGGCTTGCGGCGAGTCCTCTGAGGCCCGCACCACTCGTTAGCCAAAATAGCGCGACTAAGCCAAAGAAGAGAGCGCTTGAGCTTATACTCAGCCATTTCACGTAGCGAATGTCCGTACTCGATAGGACAGCCGCAAGCACAACGCCGGCGACGAGCGCGTATCGTACAGGATCGGTGATGCCTGCGATATAATTCGGTAGGTAGCTGAGAAACAAAAAACCGGTGAAGGCGCAGGTCGCGATGATCACTGCGTTGTTTATGAGCTTCACCCAGCCAATCTCAAAGAGCTGAAGCCTAGGCTCCACAATGCAAAAATAGAATGTCGTAAGGAAATAGAATCCCCAAACTAGAAATCCCCAGAAGCCAAATTCGATGGCCAAAGCGTTGGTGAAGCCATATTCGGGCTCGCTCTCGTAGATCGGAAACTCGGTCAGGGGGAACATGATCAGTCCCACATCCAGCCCTGAAGTGAATAGGATCGCCATGAACGCCATCAGCGGCATTGGATCGGTTCCTGCCAGTCGCAAATTGCCAAAGCGAGCGACCAAAAGAAGCGTCGTGCATAGAGTTACCGCTATGGCAATCGAGAGGATGAGATTCATCGTTGTAAGCGTTCTTGATTGATCAATGGTAGATCATTGCATTATTTGCAAATTTTATCGACCGATGCTTTTCAGCCCGTTGTCTCGCGGCTAGCGTGGTTCTTGGAAGTTGAACGGCGGGAGGGACTTGAACGCTTCTTTCAACGCGTCGCCCCAGCCCCTCGATATCAATTGAAAATAAGTATCATCCAACTCGATACGTTGTTGTGCACTCACTTCCAGCTTGTCTTTTTCAATGACCTGCAAGTCGAGAGGCGCGCCTACAGATAGGTTCGCTTTCATAGTGGAATCAAAAGACACGAGCAGTAATTTTATTGCGTCCTCGAAGGTCATCTCCGGATCATATGCACGCACGAGTATCGGCTTTCCGTATTTCGTTTCCCCGATCTGAAAAAAGGGCGTGTCATCGCTCGCTTCGACAAAGTTGCCTTCTGGGTACACCAGAAACAGTCGATGTTCGATGCCGGCGATTTGACCTGCAACAACAATAGTCCCGTTGAACTTGGAGCTGGCTTCTTGACCAGCGTCAGAGTGAGACTGAATCACTTCATGGAGCGTATTTGAAACGAGTTCAGCGATCTGAAACATTGTCGGCGCGTTCAATATTGACGGGTTTCGATCCTCTGGGGCTTTCATACGCTCATTCAAAAGGCTGACCACAGATTGAGTTGTCGCGAGATTTCCAGCGGTCAGAAGCGTAATCACCCGCTCGCCCGGCACGGTCCAAGTGAACATTTTTCGGAAGACCGAGATGTTATCGACGCCTGCATTCGTTCGCGTGTCCGACATCAGAACCAGCCCATTCTTCAAGCGCAGACCTACACAATAAGTCAAACTCAGTTGCCCCTTCAATTATTGCTGGACTTGCAAAGCGACCGTCATCGATTCGACATTCTCACCAAAGGTCAATCCAGATATCGGAGCAGCCTCGGAATAGTCTAAGCCTGTTGCAACGCGAACATGACAAAGATCGGGTGACTTTCGGTTCGACACATCAAATCCTACCCAACCCAGACTGGATATGTAGGCCTCCGCCCAGGCATGGCTGGCCTCTTGATCAACGCGATCTTCCATCATCAGATATCCGCTAACATACCGAGCAGGGTAGTTCAGCAAACGAGCTGCAGTAATAAAGATATGAGCATGATCCTGACAGACGCCGTGTTCAGCTTCTATAGCCATTTCAGATGTGGTTTCCGCGTCTGTATTTCCCTTAATGTAAGTAACCGTGTCAGCGATCAGATTCGAAAGGGCATGTAACTTCGCAACATCTCCGTCATGATCATTTCCAAGTTGCTTAATCAAATTGCGAACCCCCGGCCCCGGTTGAGTGAGTTTAGTTTGCCGCAAAAACATCCACAGTGGCGCGGATCCGCCATGCTGCCAGACAATGCCCGTATCATTCTCCAGTTCTATCTCCCCTGAACAGAGGATCGAAACTTCTTCACAGTTCGGACTGAGGCTCGCCAGCAGAACATGGTTATTGTGCTGGTCTTCAAACTCTGCCTCAATTTGTCCGCCCACGATGTTTGTCTGCCAACTCAGAACCGTCTGACCAGCCCTGGACTTTGGCGTTAAGCGGATTTGTTGCAACCCATACGACAGAGGTTCAACATACTTATAATGTGTTTCGTGGGAGAGACTGAGACGGTTCTTCATTCAGTAAATCTGTAGTCGCTTTCAAATTGTTCAGCCAGACTGGCATTGTCGTAAATTAGCGATTGCACAAACTCGTGCAGACCGTAGTCAAAAACAGTTTCTATCGTCGATGTTGAAAGACGCTCCAAAATAGACTTGGCCATTTGAGTCGAGGGGGTTTCGAGTCCGTAGTCAGTAGACAGATAGTCAAGATTACGAACGATCTTTTCATAGCAGAATGCGAGGGATCTTGGCATTCTTCGATCCAGGACAAGAAAGTCCACAATTCGAGCCGGATTGATATCTTCTTCATAGAGCCAGCGGAAGGCCCGCTCTCCAGACGCTGATCTTAAGATTGACTCCCATTGGACATTGTCGAGTGATGAGCCGACGAAGGAAACAGAAGGCAGAAGGACGTAGTACTTTACATCAACTATGCGGGCCGTGTTGTCAGCGCGCTCAATGAATGAGCCAATGCGTGTGAAATTATAAATATCGTTCCTGAGCATCGTACCGTGCAAAGCTCCGCGCACGAGGGCACTCTGCTGTCGGATTGTTCCAAGTAAGGCAGGAAGCTCCGTTTCGCGAACAGGTCCTGAGAGTGCATCCTTCAATGTGATCCAGCATTCATTTACCGCCTCCCAAACTTCACGTGTCAGAGCGGTTCGAACAAGCCGCGCATTGTTTCTGGCAGCTTCTATAACTGACATAACGCTAGATGGGTTAGATCGATCGCGGAGCAGAAAGTTTACGATGCTCGGCGCGTCTTGAGGTCGTCCCGTCTCTACAAATGCTTTCTTTAGGCCCGCTGTCGTGACCACCGAGATCCACTCATCCTCGGCGTCTGCTCCGCTTGTGAGGGCCATCCGAAAACCACTCTCCACAAGCCGTGCCGTATTCTCGCTTCGCTCGAGATAACGGAACATCCAGAAAAGGCCACCTGCTGTTTTTCCTAGCATGGCATCACTCGTCCAGAACCCAAGTGTCTTTCGTGCCGCCGCCCTGGCTGGAATTCACAACCAGTGAACCTTTCTTCAAGGCTACGCGCGTCAGACCGCCCGGGGTGATATCAATGGATCTCGGGGACACCAGGACGAAAGGTCTTAAGTCAACATGTCGAGGTGACAGACCGCTGCGCGCAAATATAGGAACAGTGGAAAGGGCAAGAGTCGGCTGAGCTATGTAGCCCGCCGGTTTTGACTTCAGCTTGGCCCGAAAGGCGTTGATTTCTTTCTTTGACGCGGTTGGGCCGATCAGCATGCCGTACCCGCCCGATCCATGCACTTCTTTCACAACCAGTTCTTCAAGGTGATCTAATACATAGGCGAGTGCTTCTTTTTCAGAACATCGCCAAGTGGGTACGTTCTTTAGGATTGGTTGTTCACCAGTATAGAATTCGACAATCTCGGGCATGTAAGAGTAGATGGCCTTGTCGTCTGATATCCCAGTGCCCGGTGCATTGGCGATCGTGACCCCGCCCGAGCGATAGATGTCAAAAATTCCAGCTGCTCCGAGCATGGAGTCTGGTCGAAAGTTCAAGGGATCAAGGAAATCATCGTCAACTCGGCGATAAATAACATCGACGGGCTTGAACCCTCTCGTTGTGCGCATGGCTATACGCCCGTCAACAACCCGGAGATCGTGGCCTTCTACAAGCTCAGCCCCCATCTGATCGGCGAGAAAGGAGTGTTCATAATATGCTGAATTATGGATACCGGGCGTCAAAACCGCTATTACGGGCTTACGATCGCAAGTAGATGGTCGGCATGCAGAAAGCGATCGTCGCAAGCGTTGCGGGTAGTCCTGCACAGGCCTTACTTTAATCTGCGAAAATAGTTCCGGGAACATGTGCAACATCGTCTCCCGGTTTTCCAGCATGTACGAGACACCAGATGGGGTCCGAGCATTGTCTTCAAGAACAAAGAACTCATTGGGGCCTGTACGAACAATATCTATGCCAACGATGTGCGTATAAACGCCACCAGGTGGTGAAACGCCGATCATCTCAGGAAGAAAGGCTTCATTTTGTTCAATTAGCTCCAGGGGAATGCGCCCTGCGCGGATAATCTCTTGCCGGTGATATATGTCGAAAAGAAAAGCATTTATCGCTCGAACGCGCTGCTCAATACCGCGCGAAAGGCGCGACCACTCGCCTGCAGATATGATGCGGGGCACAATATCGAAAGGGATAAGTCGCTCTGAAGCTTCCGTGTCGTTATACACGTTAAAAGTGATGCCAACCCGTCTGAAGATGGTCTCAGCTTCGCGCGCTTTTTTTCTGAGCCGCGAAGTTTCCTCTGCATCAAACCATTGGGCGTATCTCGAGTAGGGCTGCCGGTAGTCAGTCCCCCCAGAGAGCATTTCATCGAATGAGTCTTTAGATGCCACGTTTTCAACCTTAGCCAAAAGGGTTTCTGTCTGCCAAGACAAGGTCCTAAAAATCTACCAAAGCCGACAGCAGGATAGATTTTTAGGCATTTCACCAAGCGGCACGCATACGAAAATGACTGCCCGACTGTCATACCCTCAATTATCTATGTCTGCTTCTGTGGGTTAACTCCAGGGCAGACCTAATGGCTTGCATTGTCGACCCGGGCTCATCGTGGATGACCATCGGGGCGTTCACGCCTCTGAGAATCGATGTCTCGCTTAGCAGGTCCACTTCCGTGTGCTTGACGATCCCTTCGAGCGATTAGTTGGAACGTGCTCGTGTGATTCACACTCGGGAAGGGCTACTTTAGGGCTGCCGATCCGGTATACTCGGTGCGGGTGGATCCAAAGATAAAGGTCTCTGGGGGAGCCAGTTGTTTGGAAGTGGTGGAGCCAGGCGGAATCGAACCGCCGACCTCTTGCATGCCATGCAAGCGCTCTCCCAACTGAGCTATGGCCCCGACCGGGTATTGAAGGACCGGGATAATCTTACGTGCCCGGGCGATCAAGCCTTGGGCGTGATATTTATGAGCGACCGACTTTATTCGGCCGGAGGATTTTCGAGGTCGATATCGTCATCTTCGATTTCAACATCGGTGTCATCATCCAGATCAAATGTATCGTCGTCGTCGTCATCTAGCAGAGCGTCGTCGGCATCGTCATCTACGCCACCCTCTGAGAAACCGGCGGGGACTGCGCCCGTTGCTTCGTCGTCATCACTATCCATGTCGTCCATTGGAATGGTGGCTTCGTCCTCATCACCGAGTTCTGCGACGGTTTCTTCCTCGCCTTCATCCTCATCATCGGGATCAGCGCTTTTTGCGTCAGCGTCATCCGCGTCTTCGGACTCGGCTGCGGCCTTTTCGTCCTCGAGCTCGTCCTCGTCGGATTCGGCTTCTTCTTTCTCCGTATTGCGACTGGCTTTTTCCGGCTTTACCGGAGTCGTCTCAAAGAAAGAGAGTGGATACTCCTTCTGGGTGTACGGTGAAACAATAGGGTCTTTATTCAGGTCGTAGAAATTCTTCCCCGTTTCGGGGCAAGTTCTCTTCGTGCCGAGCTCGGGCTTTGACACGTGCCTATCTCCTTGGGCGGGTGATTAATCTGGGGGCGCTTGCCATGAACGCCGGGCGCTGTCAAAGCCAATTCCATTACTTACTGAGTTTAGGAACGCCCTTTTGCTGTTAACGTCGCATCCCGTCTCGAAGATGGAAGGCATCCTTCGTGCTCCCGGAGATAAGTCCTGTTCGCACCGCGCGCTTATTTTCGCAGGTCTTGCCGAAGGTTCATCTCGAATAACTGGACTTCTGGAAGGAGAGGACGTGCTGCGCACCGGGGATGTCATGGCAGCGCTTGGTGCGGAGGTTGAGCGAAGGGCGAATGGCGAATGGTCGGTCACTGGTGTCGGACGAGCTGGCTTGAAATCGCCGAGCGGTGATCTCGACTTTGGAAACTCGGGTACGGGGTCGCGCCTTATGATGGGCGTTATGGCGGGGTTCGATCTCCAGGCGCGTCTCGTTGGCGATGCAAGCCTGTCAGCGAGGCCCATGGGGCGTATTATTGAACCGCTGTCGCAGATGGGGGCGAGCTTTGAGGCTTCGACAGGTGCGCAGCTCCCCTTGATTCTTAAGGGAACCAACGAGCTTTCCGTGATAGACTATTCGCCACCTCATGCATCAGCTCAGGTGAAATCGGCGGTGCTCCTTGCCGGACTGAGTGCATCCGGGATAACGCGCGTTCGCGAACAACGTATGACACGCGATCATACTGAGCGCATGCTGCAGGGCTTCGGCGTGGACATCTCGGTGAAGTACGAGGACGGTCGACGGTCTGTTGCGCTTCAGGGCGGGCAACTCTTGCAATCAGGAGAGATTAGCGTTCCGGGAGATCCTTCTTCGGCTGCATTTCTGATCGGGGCGGCACTTATCTCGCGGGACGGAGACGTCACCGTTGAAGGTGTGATGTCTAATGAGACCCGCGACGGCTTTTTCCGGATGGCAGAAAAAATGGGGGGAACGCTCGGTGCGGAGCCCGTCGGCGAGGCAGCAGGAGAACGCCTGATCGATCTGGCAGCTTCCTCTTCTCAGTTGAAGGGTATCGCCGTGCCAGAGGTGACTGTTCCTGCGATGATCGATGAATTTCCGATCTTGGCTGTTATTGCTGCGTTTGCTGACGGTGAAACCCATGTCACGGGCGCCCGGGAGTTGCGTGTGAAGGAGACAGACAGGATCGCTGCGGTAGTTGATATGCTGCGCGTGAACGGCGTCGACATTGAGGACCATGAAGACGGCTTCACTGTCCAGGGGTGCGCGGGACCACCGCCTGGTGGTGGAACAGTGGAGACCCGTCACGATCATCGGATTGCCATGAGTGCGTTGGTAATGGGAACGGCATCGCAGCAACCAGTTCGTGTGGACGATGCGTCAATGATTGCTACCAGCTACCCGACTTTCGTCGACCATATGCGCGCTCTGGGTGCGGATATTCGCGAAGGTGATTGAGGTTGCTTGACATGTGCGACCGAACTGACCACCCCCGCGACATGAATAGAGACCTCGTGATCGCTATCGATGGGACTCTGGCGTCTGGCAAGGGTACGATCGCTCGTCTGATCGCGGCAGAGTTCGATCTTCCGCATATGGATACGGGCGCTCTCTATAGGGCAACAGCCCTTGCCGCTATCAGAGCAAATGCTGACTTTCTCGATGAGAAAGCGGTCGCTGAGATTGCATCCAAGCTCGATCTTTCCGAATTTGATGATCGCGATCTGAGGACAGCAGCTGTTGGGCAGGCTGCCTCTAAGGTCGCCGCTCTGCCAGAAGTGCGCGCGGCATTGCTCGATCTCCAGCGCAACTTCGCGAGCCAGCCGGGCGGAGCCGTTCTTGATGGGCGGGACATAGGTACGGTTATCTGTCCCGAAGCCGACGTAAAACTATGGATAGATGCCGATTTGGCGGAGCGGGCGAGACGCCGCCGATTGGAGCTAGAAAAGGCTGGGCAGTCGATTTCGCAGGAAGATATGGTGGATCATTTGCGGGAGCGCGACGCGCGGGATCGCTCCCGTGAGACCGCGCCAATGCAAAAGGCCGACGATGCGGTGTTGATTGAAACGACTGATCTCGATATAGACGCGGCTGTGGATAAGGCGCGAGCGGTCATTGAGGCAGTTCTAGCCAATGATTGAAGGCGATCTCTAGCCGCGTTTTGTTGTGAACAAGGCTAAAACCAAAGGGTCGCGCCCACATCCAAATTGATATTTTCAAACCTTCCCGCGGGAGAGGTGCACCTTTGCTGTTTGAGCAACCTGAGGTGCCATCCAGCCGCACTATTGGAGTACATATGACTGAAACAATGAACCCGACCACCGACGATTTTGCAGCCCTTTTCGAGGGCTCAACAGCGGCTGGTACTATGATCGAGGGCAAGGTCGTGCCTGCCACCGTGATTTCGGTTGAAAACGACGCTGTCGTTGTTGATGTGGGCCTGAAGACTGAGGGCCGCATTCCGCTGAAAGAGTTCTTCCTTGATGAGAATGAGCCAGAAACCGGCAAAATCGTCGAGGTGTATCTCGACCGCATAGAGAACGCGCTGGGTGATGCTGTTCTATCTCGTGAAAAAGCGCGGCGCGAGGAGAGCTGGGTTCGTCTTGAGGACATGTACAACAAGGAAGAGCCTGTTCAGGGTGCCATTGTTGGTCGGGTCAAAGGCGGATTTACGGTCGATCTTGGTGGCGTGAATGCGTTCCTTCCGGGGTCGCAGGTTGATATTCGCCCCGTTCGTGATGTTGGCCCTCTGATGGGTGAGAAACAGCCCTTCGCGATTCTCAAAATGGATCGTCCGCGTGGAAACGTGGTGGTGTCTCGCCGGGCCATTCTTGAAGAAAGCCGTGCTGAACAGCGCGCAGAGATTGTTGGTGATATGTCAGAGGGGGATGTCCGCGATGGCGTCGTCAAGAACATCACCGATTACGGCGCGTTTGTTGATCTCGGCGGTATTGATGGGTTGCTTCATGTCACAGACATGAGCTGGAAGCGGATCAACCATCCAAGTCAGGTTGTTGATGTAGGTCAAACTGTCAAAGTCCAGATCATCAAGATCAACCCTGACACCCAGCGTATCTCGCTTGGTATGAAGCAACTGGGCTCCGATCCATGGGAAGGCGTCGAAGCCAAGTATCCGATTGGCACACGCCTCAATGGCCAGATCACGAATATCACTGACTACGGTGCATTTGTTGAGCTGGAGGATGGCGTCGAAGGCCTAATCCACGTGTCGGAAATGAGCTGGACCAAGAAAAACGTTCACCCGGGCAAGATCGTTTCAACTTCGCAGGAAGTCGATGTCGAGGTTCTGGATGTGGACTCTGAAAAGCGGCGCATCTCTCTTGGCCTGAAGCAAACCATGGACAATCCTTGGGATGCCTTCCTTGCGGAGAACCCAATCGGTTCCGAAATCGAGGGCGACGTTCGCGGGATTACCGAGTTTGGTATGTTTGTCGGTCTTGGTCCCGATCTCGATGGAATGGTTCATATCAACGACATCTCCTGGGACCAGTCGGGCGAAGAGGCGATCGTTGCGTACAACAAGGGTGACACCGTTCGTGCTAAGGTCCTGGATGTCGATGCCGAGAAAGAGCGAATCTCGCTGGGTATCAAGCAGCTCGGATCTGACCCACTCGGCGCTGACGCTGGCGTTGCAAGAAATGCCGTCGTTACATGTACGGTGACCGAGGTTGCGTCCGGCGGTATCGAAGTGGAGTTTGGCGATCCTGCCATGCGGTCGTTTATCCGCCGCTCCGACCTGTCCCGCGATCGTTCGGAGCAACGCCCTGAGCGGTTTGCCGTTGGTGACAAGGTTGATGCTCGCGTGACGAATGTCGATCGTGGATCGCGCCGCGTAACGCTGTCTATCAAGGCGCTTGAAATCGCTGAGGAGAAAGAGGCGGTTGCGCAGTACGGGTCTGCCGATTCTGGTGCGTCTCTTGGCGATATTCTTGGTGCAGCACTTGCCGGTTCCGACTCATCTGAGACGGAGCCTGAGGCTGCCGCGACTGAAGCAGCCCCTGCAGCCGAAGCGCCGGCGGAGGCCCAAGAGAGCGCAGACGATTTGAAGAAGCTCACAGGTGTCGGACCAGTTCTTGCTGGCAAGCTAGCCGATGCTGGCGTCAGTAGTTTTGCGCAGATTGCAGGACTTTCTTCCGAGGAGATCGCTGACATTGAGGAGAAGGTCGGTGCAGCCGGAAAGTTTGAGAAGGAAGGCTGGGTCGAGCAAGCCAAGGAATTGGCTGGCAGCTAGATAGAGCCTTGAGGCAAAGAATTCGAATGCGTCGGCATTTGAAATCTAAATTTTGCGAAATTTTTTGTGGCGGAGGCTTGGGCTTCCGCCACAATTGCGTTTAAAGTCAAAGTTATGCTCCGTTCAGAACTCGTTTTGAAACTCGCCGAGGAACATCCTCATTTGCCACATAAGCGCGTCGAGCAGGCCGTCGATGTCATTTTTGAAGAGATATCGGCAGCGTTGGAACGCGGAGATCGAGTTGAGCTCAGAGGCTTTGGTGCCTTCTCCGTTCGTCAACGAGATGCGCGCCGCGGCCGCAACCCTCGAACAGGCGAGTCGGTGGAAGTTCCCGCAAAGCGGGTCCCCTTTTTCAAGTCCGGAAAAGAGCTGCGCATGCGCATAAATGATGGGCACGATCCAGAGGCAAGGTAGGCCCAAGCAGTAGTCTCGACTTTTCTGATAAGTCGGATTGGTGTTCGCCCGCCCATTCGCCTTCCGTTTTGTCTTGACGGCGATGCCAAATAACCCCATGATTCATAAAGGTTATTTATTAATACCTGTTAACTATGAGGGGTTTCGCGAGGTATGTTTCAGGAATTCAAAGAATTTGCCATGAAGGGCAATCTCGTAGACATGGCCGTCGGCTTTGTCATGGGATCGGCATTTGCCACAGTTGTCACAGCTTTTATCCAGGGTGTGTTCTTGCCAGCGCTCAGCCCTGTTTTGGGCGGGTTGGATTTTGGCAGCTGGAATTACGTTCTTACACCGGCCGAGCTTGCTGCTGACGGATCCGTGGTCACAGAAGAGGTTGCCATCAAGATTGGTGAATTCATCTCCGCGACCATTTCTTTCCTTATTGTAGCCTTTGTTATGTTCTTGATTATCAAGGGTATGAACAACGCTATGAAGGCCATGGAGGAAGAAGAAGAACCAGCTCCGGAGGAGCCAAAAGGGCCGACGCAAGAAGAATTACTGGTGGAGATTCGGGATCTGTTAGCAAAAGCGGGCTAGATCTAGGTTTAGTAGAGTAGCGTAGAGTGTTAGGGGCGGCCCAATTGGGTTGCCCCTTTTTCTTTGGTCATTTTTGGGGAATCCGGACTTCAGCTTGAAAGAGGCTTTGCAGTCGCCGCCGGCTCAAATATGATATTATAACATCATTGGATTGGGGGTGGCCGAGCAATCTAAGTTTGAAACGGCCCCAAAATGCTGAGCAGGGATAGAGGCCATGTTGGCAGCAATACAGGTGCCGCTGTCATTCGGCCTCTTAGCCGCGTTTATGACGTCTGTCGGATTGGTCGTCGTTTCTCGCTACCGGGATTGGAGCGCTGAGTACGCCAGTCTGTTCGCGGTTGCTGCAGGCGGCATGCTTCTGACACTTGTCGTAACGCATATTGCTCCCGAGGCGCTGGAGCGTAGTTCTGGGGCTGCTGTACTCATAGCGGCGGGTTTTCTGGGTGGCGTAGTCGCCAACTTTCTTTTGCGTAAACTGGGTGAGCGGCCCAATGATTCTGACTCGACGCCAGTCACTGCCGTTGCTCCAATTCTGGCGATTGCTATCCACTCATTTCTTGATGGCATCATCTACTCTGTTACGTTTGCCGCGAGTTTTCAGGCTGGCGTTTTCGCCGCACTATCTTTGATCCTCCATGAGTTTCCGGAAGGTGTCATAGCTTTTGCGATCCTTCGTAGAAGTGGTGTGTCAAATCGGAACGCATTTTTGCTTGCCTTTCTGGCATCTGCTGCAACGACGCCTCTAGGCGTTATGGCGTCGGCACCGTTTGTGTATAGCGTCGATCCTACAATCGTAGGGAAGCTATTGGCGGTGTCGGCTGGTTTGCTTCTTTTTGTTGCGACCGGTCCACTTATGAAGCCGTTGAAATCGCAACCTCCCGTGCGCAGCGGGGCCGCTCTTGTCATTGGCGTGATATTTGCTCTTGGAGTTGCGTATTCACCATTGAACGCTCATCGCCATGCCGATACGTTAAGCAATGTTGTGGTTAATCAGGTGAGCCTGAATATGCCGCTCCGTGGGGGGGCGACTGTGTAGAGCGAGGCAGGCATAATGCCTAACCGGCCACAATCAAATGGGCCCAGGCTTAAAGAGGCGGCGTTCATCGATGCGTTGGTCCTCGGTGTGTTCTCGCTCCAAACCGCTTTGGCCATGGTGGCGCTGTCAACGAAACCTGCTCTTCAGTCGGCACCGTTCGACACCTCAGATGATATTCAGATTGTAGAAGCACTTCCAGACATCGTCGAAGCCGACCCAGAGACTAAGCCTCAGAAAGATGCATTGGAGAGTTCTGCAATTGCGCCGGCAGACCCTCGGGCACCGCCCCCCCTTCCTGAAAGCCAACGTATTCCGTCTGGCCCGAGCTTCGTAACGCTATTCGGTGACGGTCATAATGCTTCGCGCTGGCATGTCGCTGCGCACTCAAATGACGGCCACCCGTTCTTCGGAAACGACTGGTCTGCCGACAGCGCCGCGTTTTCTACTGACGGACTTAAGCTCCAGATGCTTGGTTCTGAGGATCGTTGGCTTGGTGGCGAGGTGAAGACGAAAGCTGGTTACGGCTATGGGCGCTATGAAGTTGTAATGAAGCCGGCAAAGAGTTCGGGCCTTGTCTCCGCGTTCTTCACCTACACTGGTCCTTATTTCGGGGACCCCCATGACGAGATCGATATAGAATTTGTCGGCAATGATATGCGCCGAGTGGAGTTCAACTATTTCAAGAATGGGCGAACCCTGAATCACAAGGCGCTGGATCTACCTTTTGACGCTTCTGAGGATTTTCATATCTACGCCTTTGAATGGTACCCCGATAGTATCCGCTGGTTCATCGACAATGAGTTGGTGTTCCAGACACCTGAAGGCGACACGAACATTCCACGCACACCCGGTAGCATTCATATGAATCTGTGGACGGGCACGCTTTCCGGTTTGAAGAGTTGGCATGGCCGGCCTGACTTTGTGTCTGGCATAGCTGCTGACTATGGCTGTGTGTCTTTCACGTCCCCCGGTGACGGGGCACGGCGCTGCAGTGATCTGTTCACGCCTCCAAGTGCTACAAACGGTCAATTCGTGGGGCTGACGCCCGAGGTTTCGTCAACTCAGATTATTAATACGTCCGCACAGTAGTTAACGGCACTGGTTTTGCAGAGTTTCCTTTGAGTGAAGGAGACCGCCATGGCTTTTCGATCCCTTGTTTTTGCTATTGCGCTTGGCGCTTCCATGCAGATTCCCGCTTCGGCTGATGCGGTAAGCGAGTCGAGCACCAGTGCTGCCGCATGCACCACGCAGGATTACCGGGCGATGGAAGAGCGATTGGGTGACCCGTCCGTTGAGGGAACACCGGCGTTTCGCCTATCGATCATGGAGGCGTTTGTTTCCATGTGCCCCGAGCGGATCGAGATGCCGCTGGTTGCCAGGCGCGCTGCCCGAGCGGCGCTTGATGCGGGGGATGCCGGACGCGCTTTGGCGCTCTATCAGATCGCGATTTATCAGGGGGCTCCCTTCGATAGGTCTGATCGGCTGGACTACATAACAACGCTGTTGGAGACGGGTGCATCTGATCGGGCTTGGGCCTTGCGCGATCAGGAGGTAGCGCGGTGGCTAGAGGAGGTCGAGCGACGCGGCATTGCCGATATTGAAACAGACCGATTGAGAGACGGGTATCTCCACCACATCAGCTTCAAGGCCGTCGACCCTGATTTTCAACAATCGGATGTTTGGCTAGCGGTGCCGTTTGCGGGTGGGTGGCCTGCGGCCATCGTTCTGGGGGCCGATCAAAAGCGCGTTGCCCTCCGTCAAATGGTGCGCGGTCGAGAGGCAATGACCTATGAGCATCTTGATCTGGTTCGGTGTCGCGGACGCACAACGCTGACGCAAAATGATGGCGGACTTGCCCGAATTGATACGGCGGCAATCGCCAGGGAAACGGCGCGCTCATATCTTCGCCACCCAGATGTTTACTACGACTATGAAGATGGTGAGCCTGTGGGAACCTGCTTTGATCCACACCGGCTTTTTGTCTCGCCGGACCCAAGGCAGGCTTTGTCCTTAAACGGCGTGAACGTCTACTGATTGTGAAAGTATGCAAGCTGCTGGGCCCGTTTCCGAATGCGCCATGCACCCGACACTTTAACAACCTCATCAATGTACCACGCTCCAATGAACATAGTATGCGGTTTGCCGTCTCGATCCATCGTCATTGGATTGAAGAGCAGGCTGCGAACATGAGCTGAGTCACCATCAAAGCGGATGTTCGGATTTGTTACGAAGTGCTGGCTCGACGAGAAAAGCGGTAGCGTGCTCTCGAGAAAAGACTTGATCTCCAGGAGCGATCCTTTGATGCCGCCAGTTGCGGAGTAGTCGATCTCCGCATCGTCTGTAAACAGAGTATCGAGCCGGTCCCAGGCGCGCCCGTCAATAGCGTGGCAATATGCTGACAAAAGGTCCTGAATTTCAAACCGGTCTGAAAGTTCTTCCAGCGTAAGCATCTTATGAGACCCTACGCGTATGCCGACATGCGGGCCGACACCGTCAGAAACTCTTCAATTGTTTCATCGAGGATGTCCTTGATCGGGCGTACTGCATTAATTCGCCCTGCAACCTGGCCGGTCAATGCGATCCCAGCTTCCAGATCTCCTCCGAAGTAGACGTCTTGCGTGCCTGCAAACTCTCCAAAGATATTCTCGGTTCCCTCTTTTTGCAGACGTGTCGTGCGTTCCGTTCTCAGCGCTCGAAGGGCGGGGCCAGGTCCAGAACGGTTTAGGAATACGGTATCTGTAGCGTCGGCGTCTACAATTGCGTCTTTCCAGTTCTGATGAACGGGGGCCTCGGCAGAGGAGAGGACGCGCGTTCCCATAAGAACCGCTTCGGCTCCGAGCGCGAAAGCGGCGGCCATGGACCTGCCATCAGTGATACCGCCTGCAGCGACCACCGGAACATCGACTTTTTCGCAGACAAGCGGGATGAGGACCATGCTCGCTACGTCTTGCGGATTTTTGAAACCACCGCCTTCGCCACCTTCAACGATCAAGCCGTCGACACCCGCCTCAATCGCACGGAGCGCTCCCTTGAGTGACGGTACGACGTGAAACACCGTCAGACCCGCACTCTTCAGCGTTTCGGTATACTTCATTGGGTCGCCAGCTGATGTTGTGACGAACCGTACGCCCTGGTCGATAACGAATTGGACGATGTCCGGATCACGCACGAAGGCTTGAGCCACGTTCACTCCGAACGGCTTGTCCGTCAGACCATGCATTTTCTTGATTTCGTCGCGAACGGCATCGAGTTCACCGGATGATGTCTCAATGATGCCCATGCCACCCGCATTGGAGAAAGCCGACGACAATTGTGACCTTGCAATCCACCCCATGGCAGCCTGAATGATCGGTTTTTCGATGCCGAGCATCTCAGTCACGCGCGTTTGTACTGATTTCGTCATGGGGATCTCCTCTTCGGTGAGACCTATGCAGCCAGATGTAGAGGCTTCGCAAGTCCGTTATCGAAGAGCAAATTCGATCGGGATGATAACGTCATAATCGGGCTGCGGGGCGCCATTCAGGAATCGGGGGGAGAATTCCGAGCGCCGGGCGGCTTCATAGGCGCTGTCGTTAAAGACAGGATCGCTGCAGTTTGTTTCGATGTCTCTTGGTTCTCCGGTCTCGGACACATTGACCGAAACGCGGCAAGAGCCGGAAAGTCTCTGGCGCTGCGCGTCTGAAGGATAGCTCGCCCGAATGCTGTTTTGGATCACCGCCCCTACATCTGAGCTGCTCCGGCATCGTGCCTCGGAGCAGACGCGATCGAAACGCGTTGCAATATCCCGCCTTTGGGAGCGCAGAGCTTCGACTTTTGCGAGATCGCCTCGTTGCTCGTAATCCTGAATCAGCCCGTCTACGGTGCGAAGATTGCCGGAGGCACTGCTCAGGGCTTCGGCACGGGCATATGCTGCGTTTGCATCTTCTTTTTCTCCAGCAAGATCGAAGAGGCGCGCTTCATAGAGTAACCCTTCGCTTGAGGGAGCCGATGTGAATTGGTTCAGGGTTCGCACTTCGATGGCGGCATAACCGTAGAGTTCCGCTTCGGATAGTATGCCGGCAAGGGCAAGAGATGCGTCAGCGCGTGATTGCGTCGACAGGTTATCATTCTTAGACGCGAGAACCGGATACAGATACTGGGCGGCATCGCGGTAGCGCTGGCGGTTCAATAAGTCCTGAGACTGACGGATATTTTCGACTGTGGCCGCTGCGCACTCGCTTCGTGAGCTGCACGTCTCGAAGATGCGAGACTGAGCGTAACCATCGGAAAGCCCAAGGCCCGCTACACATGCTGCCACAACGAGACGGATCATTCGTCTGTTCCCACACAATCTACAGCGGCTACTTTTGTTGCCAGCAGACTTCGGGTCAAGAGTCGCCTCTGCGATTAGGCAGTCCATAGCGAGCTGCGAAGAGCTTTGCGATTGCCGACATACTATCGAGATAGACGCGTTCATTTGCCCGCTTGGTTTCGATATGTTGTGGCAGATCGGTTTCACCGACGAGTACAAGCGTCGGTGCATTGTATCGGCCGTCGCCCAAGATTTCGACGATCTCCTTTCGCGGGTGCTGTATTCCAACGTGCCGGATATCCAATGCGTCGCGAATGAAGGGGTAGAGCGCGAGTAGGCCTGCAAGTTCGGTACATTCCGGGCAGAATTCTCTACGATCATTATCTTCAAGTCCTGGTGGCAGAATGAAGAGGATATCTCGATCCATTGGCAATCTCCCATTGCTTCGCGTTACGGAATGAGGTGACACCCGATAGTTGTTGATTCAATCTGGAAGCCAGTCGAAGGGGAACCGCATGAAACGCATTGTTTTGAAATCGTATTGCGAAGGCTTACCGAAGCCAAGCGACTTCGCACTGGAAGAGGCGGATACGCCGACACCGAGGGATGGTCAGTTTTTGGTGAGACATCTCTGGGCGAGCGTTGATCCAGGGAGCAGATCCCGTCTTTCGGGTAAGGACAGTTATACCGGTGCCTTACCGCTCGGCGAGACGATGGGCAGCTTCAATGTCGGCGTCG
Source organism: Pseudomonadota bacterium (assembly GCA_039033955.1). GTDB lineage: Bacteria > Pseudomonadota > Alphaproteobacteria > Caulobacterales > Hyphomonadaceae > CALLCD01. Next base: position 57,089 of record JBCCBQ010000002.1, on the reverse strand, counting down.
TCGAGGCTTCGGAGCATCCGGACTGGCCGGTTGGCATGCAGCTTATGTGCGCCGGGGGATGGGCCACGCATTCACTTCAGAATGGCAAAGGTTTCCTCGGACCCATTCCTGAAAATCCACTTCCGTTATCCTACTGGCTAGGTGTTCTTTCTGTTCCTGGGCTGACGGCATGGTTCGGGTTGAAGCGGGTTGGACGGTTCAAGGAAGGTGACCGTGTTCTGGTAACAAGTGCAGCGGGACCAGTGGGCGCGACGGCCGGTCAGCTTGCGAAGGCCTGGGGTGCAAGTCAGGTGATCGGTGTCGCTGGAGCGGATCACAAGTGCCAGTGGCTCACTGAAGACGCCGGTTTCGATGCGGCCATAAACTATAAATCTGTAGAAGATCTCGATGCTGCGCTCGCGGAGCACTTTCCGAAGGGCATTGATATTCTCTTCGACAATGTCGGCAACCAAATGATTGATCGGGTGCTTCCTAAAATGCGCATGGGCGGGCGGATCGTTGTTTCGGGGCAAGTGGCTGACTACAGCGTTGAGCCTGAGGATCGACACGGTATTCGCAATACGGCACCGTTCATCACCCATCGCGTGAATATGCAGGGACTCGTTGTTTTCGACGATATTCGAGACTTTCCTGAAGCGCTCAGCACTATGTCCGGGATGATTTCCTCCGGAACACTGAAGGTGAAAGAGGAACGGTTCGACGGCCTCGAAAAAGCGCCGGAAGCGTTTTGCGGTCTATTTACCGGTGACAATTTTGGTCGGCGGGTTGTGAAAGTCGGAGATGAGTGATGACGCAACATTTCGATATTTTATCAGAAGCCTATTCGCGGTTTTCATTTGAAAGGGACGGTCGGGTTCTTACCGCCTACATAGACAGCGATCATCCAGTGAACGGTGTAGACGCCGCGATGCATGACGAGCTCGCAAAAGTTTTCACGGATCTGCAACGCGACTCCGAGAGCGACATAATCGTATTATCGGCAAAGGGGCGTGCTTTCTGTGCGGGCGGCGATGTCGACTGGTTCGATGAGCAGATCGAGCATCCCGAGAAGTTTCGAGATATCGCCTGGGACGCTAAGCGCATCGTTCTGTCCCTGCTTGAAATGGAGAAGCCAATCATCTGCCGGCTCAACGGTGCTGCAGCAGGTCTTGGAGCAACGATTGCACTTCTCTGCGATATCATCATCGCTGATGAAAGGGCAAAGATCGGTGATCCGCATGTGAAGGTCGGTCTGGTTGCGGGGGATGGCGGAGCCTTGATCTGGCCGCAGCTGATCGGATATGCCAAAGCCAAGGAACTTCTGATGACCGGCGACCTACTTACGGGTGCCGAGGCGAAAGACCTTGGCCTCGTCAACTATGCCGTGCCGGCAGATCAGCTGGATGGGAAGGTGGCCGAACTTGTCGCTAAGCTTGCGGCAAATCCGAAGTGGGCTGTCCGCTGGACGAAAACAGTTACCAATATTCCGCTTAGAGCCCTTGCTGCTCAGCTTATGGATGCGAGCATCGGATGGGAAAGCGTATCCAATACACTGAAGGACCGAGCCGAGGCAGTTGCCGCGTTCAAGGAGAAACGCCCGCCAAACTTGACTGGCGATTGATCAACTTCACAGAATTGACGGCTCGGTAATTCCGATTTATTTCGCAGTCTAATCATCGTGGTGATTTGGCCGGCCGGCTTGCAGCCACGTTAAACATGTCGCTAAAAGGCCGTGCAGAGTGGACGAAATTCGTTTCACCGATCACGCCTCCAGCGACAATTTGGATTGGAGGCGAACGTGCCGATCAAAATTCCAGACACGCTACCCGCAAGGGAAATTCTCATTCGCGAGGGTGTCCCGGTGATGACGGAGACGGATGCTTTTCGGCAAGACATCCGGCCCTTGCGAATTGGGCTTTTAAATCTGATGCCAAACAAAATTCGAACTGAAACGCAGATTGCGCGTCTGCTTGGTGCCAGTCCGCTTCAGATCGAACTGACCCTCATTCGGATTGGATCGCACAGGGCGAAGACAACGTCAGAAGACCATCTGATCGCCCATTACAAAACCTGGGATGAGGTCAAGACTGACAAGTTCGACGGCTTCTTGGTGACCGGTGCGCCTATTGAGACCCTGCCGTTTGAAGACGTTACATACTGGCAGGAGCTCAGTCAGGTATTTGATTGGACACGAACCAATGTTCATTCAGCCTTTTATATCTGTTGGGGGGCAATGGCCGCCGTTTGGCACTTCCATGGCGTTCCCAAGTATGAGCTCGGTGAGAAGGCGTTCGGCGTGTATCGCCATCTGAATCTCGCTCCAGCGTCGCCATACCTCACTGGGTTTTCTGACGATTTTCAGATCCCGGTTTCACGCCATACGGAAGTGCGTAGGTCGGATCTGCAGAACATACCCGATCTCAAATTACTGATCGACAGCGATTTCACTGGGCCTTGCCTGATTTCAGAGCCCTCGACTCGTTCGCTCTACATCTTCAATCATATCGAGTATGATTCCACATCGCTGAAAGAAGAGTTTGATCGCGACCGCGCTGCCGGAAAACATGTCCGACCGCCTCACAGTTATTATCCGAATGACGACACGCGTGCCGAGCCAATGAATCGCTGGCGGTCCCATGCCCATCTGCTTTTTGGGAACTGGATCAATCAGGTCTATCAGACCACGCCCTATGACCCGAAGGACATTGGAACGTCTTAGAGGGGCTCGCGCCTTGCAGCTTTTGGAAAATCTCAGCATGATTATTGCTTGCTGAGGAGGCATTATGAGCCACCAATCATTCGTAGATGAAGCCGATCACGTCACTGAACTCCGCCGTCAAGTCTCTCGTTTGGCCGCGGACCGGCTACCGCTTGAAAAGCGCATTCAGCTTGATCGCGATCACTCCTGGGACCGCGACGATTTTCGTGCGCTCGCCGATTTAGGAGTAATCGGACTTACGATACCCGAGGAGTATGGTGGAGTCGGCCAGGATATCGTTGGCGCGGCGGCGGTGATTGATGAGCTTTGCCAATATGGAACATCTCTCGCAGGTCCGTATATCCATGCTGCATTTTACGGTGGCATGAACATATCCGAGAATGGATCGCCGGAGCAAAAGGAGGTGATGCTTCCGAAAATTGCCAAGGGTGAGATGCTGCTTTGTTACGGCCTTTCCGAGCCGAACGTCGGGGGCGATTTGCCCAGCGTCGAAACCAGGGCCGAGCGCGACGGTGATGCAATTGTCGTAAATGGATCGAAGCGTTGGTGCACGGGCGCGGACTGGTCGGACTATATATACTGTTTGGTACGATCAGGCCCGGCTAACGAACGCTATAAGAATTTGTCCTTCTTGCTGATTCCAACGGATGCACCTGGTGTATCCATGACGGCCATCCAACATTCAAATCTTCGCTACACGGCATCAATGGACGTCCACTTCGACGATGTGCGGCTCGACGATGCGGCGATCGTCGGCGGACCTGAGATGTGGAATAGAGGCTGGGAGCTTTTGGCTGGTCGTGCGCTCGATGTTGAGAAAATCGAGATCACTTCTGTTGCGTATGGCATTGCTCGCGCTGCGGTAGATGAAGCGTGGAGATATGCCCAGGACCGCGTTCAGTTTGGTAAGCCTATATCTCAGCATCAGGTCATTCGGCACAAGCTCGTTACCGCACGGACGAAGCTGCAGGCTGCACGGCATATGCTGTACCATGCGGCATGGTTGGCGAGTGAAGGAAGGTCCTGTTCAGCTGAGACGTCGATGGCAAAGCTTTTCTGCGCAGACACCGGCGTAGAGATCGCGCTGATTTGTCAGCAGGTGATGGGTGCTTATGGCCTCACCGATGCTTATGACATGGAACGTCATGTGCGTGATCTACTGGGTATGCCGATCGTTGGTGGATCGTCTGACATGCAGAAGAATAATCTCGCGAGTCTCCTGAAATTATGACTGAGCTGGCGGCAGATCTCTCCTACGCGTCATACTTTTCGCACCCCGTTCAACGGGCTGTGGTGCGCGCCGTTGAGAGAGCAACAGGTCAGCCGAAGATCAAGGAGCTTTATGATCATTACAGAGAACATCTCGCCAATGATGTTCCCTTCTTTGAAGCTGCCATTCGTTTGCTTGAGCTTGATGTGCAATTCAATTCAGCGCGTCACGCCGATATTCCGAAAACGGGGCCGCTTGTTGTTGTTGCGAACCATCCATTCGGCGTGCTTGACGGGCTGATGGTCTGTTGGCTCGTTTCTCTCGTTCGAGACGATTTCAAGATTCTAACCAACTCCGTTCTCGAAGCTGCACCGGAAGCGAGGCCTTGGTTGCTGCCGATTGACTTTGCTGACACGAAGGAAGCGCTTGCGATCAATCTTGAAACACGAAAGGCGTCTCTTGAACTATTAGAGGCGGGTGGATGCATCATCGTTTTTCCGGCTGGCGGAATATCGACGGCTCCGCGTGCCTTCGCAGCTGCGATTGATGATGACTGGAAACCGTTCACGGCGAAACTGATCACCAAATCAAACGCCGCTGTCACGCCGATTTTCTTTGAAGGACAGAATTCTCGGCTGTTCCAATGGGCCAGCCAGGTTTCGATGTCTCTTCGGCTCTCGCTTGTGTTTCGCGAGGTCCGCCGTCGTATGGGTCAAACCATGCCGGTTCATATTGGCGATACTTTGCAGCCCGATGATTTGTCCGTCGCGGGAAAGCGAGCTGCACTGATGAAGTATCTTCGGGATGCAACTTATGATCTCGCGCCACCGGACTGGCAGTCGAGATTTCGCAGAGCTGAGGAAAAACAAAAGTCAAAAGAGGCTGCTTGATAAGACGGGGAGGCACGTCATGGAGTCCATCGCTACACTAACAAGCATACTGGCTTCGCTCGCTGTCATGGCGTCGCTCGTATTTGTCGGCATGCAGATGCGACAAAGCAGTCTGGCAACGCGGATGATGACGGCGCAGATCAATACGCAGATCATGATCGAGAATTTCAATACGCTGATCGATCATCCTGACCTTGCAGCGATATTTGCGGGGGAACGGCCGCGTGACGACATATCGCCAGGCGAGCGGATTCGGATTGGAAATGTTTTTGCGAGCACGTTTCGTCACATGGAAATGCTTCACATGCACCAGCGATATGGCGTTCACGAAAAGGAAATGTGGGAGGCGAGTGAAGCGCGGCTGGCAGAGCGACTTCCAAACCCCGTCATTCGCGCCTGGTGGGCGGTATCAAAACAGAGCTATGCGCCATCATTTGTGGCTTATGTTGATGCGCGCATCTATGAATGGTTGAAAGCAAACCCTGTCGAGGAGGGGGCTGATATCCCGGTCTGGGAAGTTTGACGCCCAACCCCTTTTCCAGCACACTTAGGGCGTGGGGGGAAAGGACATAGGCCATGGCTGACACAGCAGTACTCATCGATACAATCGAGGCCGCGCACGCGATTGCGCCCGTGCTAGCAGAACGCGCTGCGGAGATGGAAGACGTTCGACGACTTCCCTCTGACCTTGCTGAAGAGATGGCCAAAGCCGGTTTCTTTCGGCTTGTGACGCCTGCGAGCCTTGGCGGTCTGGAAGCGACACCCCGACAAATCGTTGAAACCTTGGAAGTGCTCGCCGAGGCGAACGCCAGTGCTGGGTGGTGCGTAATGATCGGCGCAACGACGGCGCTCAACGCGGCTTACATGGACCACGATACCGCGGCGGAGATTTACGCGAATTCCAACGTCATCACCGGCGGCGTATTCGCGCCCATGGGCAAGGCAGATGACCAAGGTGATCATTATCGGGTGTCCGGACGCTGGCAGTGGGGGTCTGGTTCAGCGAATTGTTCGTGGCTCTGCGGCGGCGCGATGATCTTCAAAGACGGTGAGATGCGGCGCCTTGAAAACGGCATGCCCGACAATCGTATGATGGTTTTCCCGGCATCCGACGCGGAGTTGCATGACACATGGCACGTTGCCGGCCTGAAGGGGACAGGGTCGGGAGATATCTCGGTCAAGGACATCATTGTTCCGAAAGCGCGCTCGGTTTCCTTGATAACAGATCAACCCGTCGAAAAAGGTCCACTATACGCGTTTCCGGCGTTTGGACTCCTGGCTCTTGGCGTTTGCGCTGTCGGTCTTGGAAATGCCCGCGGTGCGCTTGAGTCGGTGAAACAGATGATCTCGAAGAAGAAAGCACAAGGATCTTCGAAAACTCTGTCCGAGAAGCAGGTTGTTCAGGTTGAGATCTCGAAGCTTGAGGCGAATCTTCGCAGCGCTCGGTCTTATCTTTTTGATGAAATCGATAAGACGTGGTCTGTGGCGGAGGCCACTGGGCGTATTCCCCTCGAGCGACGGGCAGACCTGCGACTAGCCTGCACCCATATGACGCGAACAGCGGCAGACGTTGTGCGGGGTGCTTATGATATCGGCGGAGGTGCTGCGCTCTTTCTCGAGAACGATCTGCAGCGACGTCTTCGCGATGCTCATGCTGTTACGCAACATATTGCCACGGCACCATCCACCTATGAGCAGACCGGACGGATTATCCTCGGGCTCGACTCTTTTGGCGGCATGATCTGATTTGGCGGCCAGCACATTATGAAACTCTCTATTGGCCCCGGGGCGCTGGTGGCAGCGGCCTTTATAGGTCCAGGAACTGTGACGGCGTGTACTCTGGCAGGCGCAAATTTTGGATTCGCGTTGGTCTGGACACTGATCTTTGCAACCGTTGCGACCATGATTCTTCAGGGGATGGCGGCGCGTCTTGGCGTGGCGGGGCGAATGGGTCTGGGCGATGCAATGATGCAGACTGCGGAGCGCCCTGCTTTCAAGTATGCAGCAGGCGGGCTTGTGCTGGCCGCCATCTTTGTTGGTAACAGCGCTTACGAAGCTGGCAATCTTGCCGGTGCAGCGCTCGGCCTAGATGCTATCTTCGGTGCACAAGAGAGCTGGAGCGCATATGGCCATACGCTTGTTATAGCTGTGATCGCTGCTGTGGCCCTTGGGGTGGGTCAGTATCGTTTGCTTGAGCGCCTTCTCATCGGTCTTGTCTTGGTGATGAGCTTCGCATTTTTGGCCAGCTTCCTGTTGGTTCGTCCGAGTATCTCTTCACTCATTGCTGGTCTTGTTCCGTCCATTCCCAATGGCGGCCTTCTGACTGCGATCGCCCTCATTGGGACGACGATCGTGCCTTACAATCTATTCCTCCATGCTGCGGCGAGTCAGCGCCGCTGGACTGAGGCGACCCAAGAGGCTGTCGCTGAGGCCCGCGCCGATACGCGCCTGTCTATTGGTCTTGGCGGCCTTATTTCGTTGCTAATCCTGTCGACCGCAGCCGCCACGCTATTCGCTGCGGGTATCGAAGTTACATCTGCAGCCGAAATGGCGACAGCTCTGGAGCCGATTGCTGGGACTGCAGCGACATATGTTATCGGTGTTGGCCTTGCTGCTGCGGGGCTCACCTCGGCGATCACAGCACCCATGGCGACAGGTTATGCCGTGTCGGAGATTTTGGGACGTAGCAGTGATGATCGTGGCACAGTTTTCCGTGCTGTGGCGTTGTTCGTCTTGGCTGTTGGGCTTGCGGCCGCTTTGTCCGGTATTCGTCCAACTGAACTCATTCTGTTCGCCCAGGCCGCCAACGGTCTCCTATTACCAATAATAGCAATCGTTCTGCTGATCACAATGAACCGCGAAGATCTCCTAGGACAGCATGTGAATACCAAAACCGACAATTTACTAGGTGGTTTTGTTGTCGCCGTTTGTCTTCTTCTTGGGGCTCGGCTTCTGCTACGCACAGCTGGATTATGGCCATGACGATCACCATCGATTTGAATGCCGACCTTGGTGAACTACCCGGGGAAGCCGGTCGATCGTCGGACCGCGCCATTCTCGAGCACGTCACATCCTGCGCCATTGCTTGTGGCGGTCACGTAGGTGATCCTGAGACCATGAAAGCGACTCTCCTTGCGGCCGCCGAGTGTCATGTGGCCGCTGGAGCGCACCCTTCCTATCCTGATCGCGACGGGTTCGGTCGTCGGTCTATCGAACTTGCCGCAGGAGAGCTCGAAGTCAGCCTGGTGTCGCAAATGGTAGCCTTAAGAGATCTCGCCGACGCTATCGATATTCCGATCATGCACGTGAAGCCCCATGGCGCACTTTACAATGATGCGAGCAAGAACCGGTCAATCGCCGAGACCGTCATCTCTGCAACCGGTAAGGTGTTTGGCAGATCGACGGCGATCGTCTGCCAACCTGGTTTTGCACTTGCCGAGGTTTCGACCGAGGCAGGATTTAGCGTCTACGGCGAGGCTTTTATTGATCGAGCTTATTGCGCCGATGGTACGCTCGTCCCTCGTGGTGACACCGGCGCTGTCATTGAAGCTATAGATGCCCGTCTTCAGCAGGCCCGCGATATTGCAGAGAAGAAAGGGGTGCGTCTGCCTTCGGGAGATACTCTGGCGCTAGAGGCTGCAACACTTTGTATCCATGGGGATAGTCCGGATGCTGCGGAAACAGCAAGAGCGGTAAAGCTAAGCCTTGAATCGGATGGTGTAAAAGTTCGCGCGCCAACTCGCTCATGATTGACGCATCTAGAGTAAAAATTTCCGGAGATGATCTGCTCAGGGTCGAAGATCTTTCTCGGCGTGAGCGTGATGAGCTTTTCCGCGCTCTCACCGATCAAGGCATATGGCTGGAGGTTGTGCCCGGGCGCTCGGGTGTGACAGTGCAATTCGATTCAACTCATATGTTTCCCGACGTTGCGCGGGAAAAATTTGCGTCGGTTCGATGCTCTGCTGGTCCGGGGGTTGAGGCAGACTGCAGCCCACTTGATCTGCCTGTTGCTTATGGGGGTGTGCACGGGCCTGACCTATCAGCCGTCTGCCATGCTTTGGAGCTATCCGAAGGGCAACTGATCCGTAGGCACACTGAAATGGTTCATCGGGTAGACTTCCTAGGTTTCACTCCCGGCTTTTCTTATCTGTATACTGAAGATGATACAGGTCTTGATGTGCCGCGCTTGGGCAGCCCCCGCCAAAGGGTTGAAGCTGGCTCGATTGGCGTTGTTGGCTCGACTACTGGGCTTTATGCACTTGCGGGACCGGGTGGTTGGCCAATCATCGGCCGCACGCCTACCAGAATATTCGATGCTGCCAGTCAACCGCCCTCGCGGCTCAAACCCGGATCAGCAATCAGGTTTCGCGCGATCTCCGAAACCGAACTCGACGAGTTGAACAAATGAGTCTCCGAGTTTTGAAATCGGGACCACAAGCAACGCTGCAGGCCGCACCCCGAATCGGCTTACGACATCTGGGTGTCCCTGCCTCCGGAGCTGTGGACCGGCTGTCTCACGCGCTCGCGAACCGCCTTGTTGGAAATGCATTGGATGCCCCAGCTATTGAGGTGACCTTGGGTGGTTTTGAAGCCCGCTGTGAGACGTCAGCTATCTTGGCCTGCACAGGCGCGCATACTGAGATCAAAATCGATCAGGAACCCGTCGAGCTCCATAGTGTTTTGAAAATGGAAGCTGGGAAAACACTCTCGATCGGATATCCGAGTCAGGGGTGTCGCTCTTATGTTTCTATTGCAGGCGCGTTTGCTGCTGATGACTGGCTGGGGTCTGGTTCGACCTACTTGCCCGCAGCAGTTGGGGGCTTCGGGGGGCGGGCTCTTCGGGCAGGTGACCTTCTGGTCTCAAAGGCCAACAAAACCGGGGTTTCTTTCGAGGCGAATAGAACGCCAGCGGACAATCGTCCTCCCATAACAGAGAGTTGGGCGCTGCGCGCTATCCCCGATCCCGGCGTTCCGAATGATGTCCAGGAAGCACTCTTTTCCGGTACTTTCCAGCTCTCAAATCGAACATCGCGAATGGGCGGCGCGTTGGAAGGAGAATCTCTAGTCGGCATTGCAGACAGCAAAATGCCGAGCACTGGGGTCTTTCCGGGTTCGATCCAGTGCCCGCCGGACGGAAGACCGTTTCTATTGATGGCGGATGCTCAAACGACAGGTGGCTACCCTCTTGTGGCGCAAGTCATCCGCGCGGATCGGCACCTAATGGGACAAGTTCGTCCGGGTGACAGGGTGAGGTTCTTTCGAACGACGCCTGATGCCGCTGCCGCGGTTTTAAGGCAGAAGACAGCGCTATTCGAAGGTTGGTTAGAAAGCTCGTTTCACTTCGGTTGAGGTTGGCGGCAAACCAAGAAAGCTGGAATCATAAGCGCTTGGTATTGCGCGATGTCTTGCTGGTTTCGGCCCGCGGCCAAGGCGCTCTGTAAAGATCGTCCCCAATATGTAGGTTCCAGCGAGCACGACGCCGCGTACTGTTCCCGAAATCTTGGAGACCCCGATCCGTTGTTTGTAGCTTACGGGCACGTCCGCCACGGCGAGCTTCTGTTTGAGAGCTCGAACCTGCATCTCAACGGTCCATCCGAATGTCGGTGCCGTCATATCAAGGTGTTCATAAGCTTCTCGCCGAATGGCTCTGAAAGGTCCGAGGTCTGTGTACTCCGCGCCCCAGAACAGACGCATAAGTGAGCAGGCGAGTCGATTGCCGAACCGCTGGGGCAGCGTTAGCGATCCTCGCTCGGCATTGCCGAGCGCCCGAGATCCGATCACCATGTCCACAGTACCATTTAGGATGGGTGCAAGAAGGTCACCCATTTCTTCCGGTACGTCGGAGCCATCTCCGTCGATAAAAACAAGTATGTCGGTCTTGCCAGCCTCAGCGACACCGGCGAGGCAGGCCCTGCCATATCCAGCTTCAGGAACATAAACGACGCGTGCACCAGCATCTCGCGCGCGCGCGGCGGTCTCGTCCGTGGAGCCGTTGTCGGCGACAATTATGTCCGTCACAAAATCTGGGATCCGACCGATGACGCCGGCAATCGCAGCCTCTTCATTCAAGGCGGGAATAATGACGGAGATCTTTGGGGTGATCTGATTGTCCATGCTCAGCCTTGTCTCGAAACAATGGTTCAACAGCAAATAACAAAATCGGGATACCGAAAGCGATTGGCACCACGCACCACTGATAAAATGGATCAGCGTCGCCATAAAGAAAGCGCGTGTAGTAAAGAGGGGCTAACACCATTAGTCCCAATGCACCCCAGCGTGGCGCAAACGGTATGAAGCCGGCTATCCAGACTTGATACCAAGGATATCCTGTTGGTGACAGAAGCAGCAATAAGACGGTAACGAATAGCAAGGTTTCCGGCAGCTTGTGCACGTCCACGCCTCGCTTCCACGCAATGTATAGTGCTCCGGAAGCAATCAGAAATGCCGACAGGTTACGAGCCATCCGGTCGGGCTCTTCCAATCCTGCAAACGGTCCGTCTGCGAATACAGCGAAAAGGAAAGCGTGGCGACGCCAAGCCTCGGAATAGGCAACGAGGCCTTGATCCGGATCGATAATCCCGAACCCTTCACCCGGTGCGTATCCGAAAACATGATGAAGCTGTGGCCACAGCAGCAAACCTGTCACGGCGATGAAAAGTACTGCCAGTCCAATCAGTTGGCGCGGACGAAACATCCATTTCCGCACGAGTGCTGGAGCGAGAAGAGCCGGCCAGAGTTTTACTGCCGCAGCTCCGGCAAGCGCTATCACTGCAGACCGGGTCTTACCGAGTTTTGCCAGAGCCAAGGTCCCGATCAGGAACGGTACGATCAGACCATCCATATGGCCCGCATTGAAGACTTCCAGCGTCACCACGGGGCTCCACCAGTATAGTGTCGCCCATAATGGCGATCGCCCATAGAGCCCTAGAGTCCATATGAGTAATGCGAAGGTGGTGACATCCACCAGCAATAGAACGGCCCGCCAACCGTTGAGTTCGAAAGGCGAAATCAGGTGCGCTAGCGCAAAACCGCCCTGAGCAATTGGGGGGTAGATGGTCTTGAAATAAGGATAGTTGATCCGCCAATAGGTTTCGAAGTCTTCCTCGGTCAGTTCCTGCAGACGGAGGAGGTCGGGATCCTTCGACCAGTCTATCTCGTCACCCAAACGGGTGACCGGTGTCGCCTCAGCGGGGGCGAATTCGTAAGGGTCACCTCCATTCGCGACAACGGCCCCATCCCACAAGTAGCGATGCCAGTCGTCTTCCAGAACGGGTGATGAGAAAAACATCAAGGCTCGCGCCGTTAATCCAACGATGAACACAAAGCCTATCAGCTTTGGTGTGGATTTGAGCTTTTGCACGAAGGGAATAGCGGCAAGGCAGACGAGCGCCAGCCCAGAGGCGAGCGTGATGTACAGCTTTGTGGGTGTCAGTAAAGCTGAGCGTCCGTAGACGAACTCGATTGAAATCGCCGCGACGCAAAAATGACCTACGAGCAATAGAAAGCCTAGACCGAGAAGGGCATACAGCCCCACTCGGTCGCGTTTGGGTTCGAGGAAGGATTTAATCGCGCCCAGTTTTACCATTCGCTCCTGATATCACGATCAGATGCTTCGGTAAGGTATGCGCCCCTCCTCGAAGTCTGTTCTGTTTTGACGTGTGTTTCTAGGATCCACCGCCAACTGCACCGCCTCCGCCACCGAAGGCACCGGCGGGTGCGGCCTGTTGGCGAATGATGAATTCGTCTGAGCTGTAGCTGAACTTTCGGTTGTCAAAACTCGTCGCAGCCGCGAGCTTGTTTGCGGTATCCGCATCGGCCAGCGCGCTGATATGCGTTACGACAGCTGTTTGATCTCCGCCGAAAAGCTCGTCGCTATACCAGCTGTAGATCTCAGGGAGTTGTGCCTTACCGCGGCGTACGCGCACTCCGTTGCGAGACGAAACGAATTTACGACCCATTTCTTCGAGTTCGCTGTGCACTGTCGCACCACTAAAACCGTTGGCTGGGAAGGGCGTGCCGCCCTGGCTACCTTGGTACAGTCCGTAGATGACATTTGGAGTGTCAGACCAGTTCGCCAGGATGATCCCTCTTTCGATGTCATCAATGGACAAGTCCACACCGTCTATTGTGATGCGTTTTTCGGTCCACATCTGGCCCGGGTCATCCGCTGTGCCTCGATTTTGTTTCACCCGCCGCCTTGAGCTCGTATCTGCCATGGCTTTGACGATCAGCATGTTGCGAGTGTTCAGCCAGTAGGCGAGTTGATCGTCCCGAGTCAGCGTCGTGACCGGAACATTGCTCAAGTAGTTTACATACTGATTCAAGAAGCGGTCGCCTTGTTGGCTCACCGCTGAGTAAGCGATTTTCAGCCGACCTCGCTCTTCATTGGCGAAGACATCGGTGAACTGCATGATTGGATCATAACGAACATTGAAGGTGCTCGTTTCGGTATGAGCCGCGAACTGGGTATAAGATGTTGCATCTGGAGTTTCTGCACTCGAAATTGGAGATGCCAGTGTCAGCGCCAATCCGGCTGCGAGCACTGTATTTCTGAGTTGGGAACGAAGTGACATTGGTTGGAGCCTTTCCACTAGGACGAAGTGTCGGCTTGCCCTGCCGACCTCGAGACACTTTACGTGTGGGGAGGTCATACAGGTTGAACGGCTCACCTCGCAAAACAACTCACATTCACGACCGTGTTAGATGCGAATTCCCCGCAACAAAGCTTGGCGGCAGCCAGGTTCGTGTTAAATAGCCGCCCTGTATTAGAGGTACGAGATTTCCAATGACGGTAATGACTGCGGATGACCGGCTCGCCGGTCTTGAGCCAACGGAGAAAATCAGCGTTCGGGAGGTTTTCGGCCTCGACTCCGATATGGTTGTTCACGGCTTCAAGGATCGCACTGAATATGTGCCGGAGTTCGATGAGAGCTATCGCTTCGATCCTCAAACGACACTGGCGATTTTGGCTGGTTTTGAGCACAATCGCCGCGTCATGGTGCAGGGCTATCATGGAACAGGTAAATCCACCCACATTGAGCAGGTTGCTGCGCGTCTCAATTGGCCTTTGATACGGATTAATCTCGATAGCCACGTCTCGCGGATCGATATGGTTGGGAAAGATGCCATCGTTCTGAAGGAAGGCGTTCAAATCACGGAGTTCCGGGAGGGGATTTTACCGTGGGCGCTGCAGCGACCCGTCGCGATAACCTTCGATGAATACGATGCCGGTCGTCCGGACGTGATGTTTGTGATCCAGCGTGTCCTAGAATCGTCGGGGAAGCTGACACTGCTCGACCAGAACCGCGTGATTACGCCAAACTCATTCTTCCGGTTGTTTGCGACAACGAACACAGTTGGGCTTGGAGACACGACGGGCCTCTATCATGGAACCCAGCAGCTGAATCAGGGGCAGATGGATCGCTGGAGCATCGTCACAACGCTCAACTATCTGGAGCATGATGCCGAAGTTGAGATCATTTCGTCCAAAGACACCGGTGTTGACGACGAAACACTATCAAAAATGGTGCGCCTCGCCGATCTCACACGGAACGCCTTCATGAATGGTGATATCTCGACAGTGATGAGCCCGCGGACGGTGATCACATGGGCGGAGAACTTCGCGATCTTTGGTGAGCTCGGCCATGCTTTCCGCATGACGTTCCTCAACAAGTGCGATGAGCTGGAGCGCCCGCTGGTCGCCGAGATGTATCAGCGCTGTTTCGCCGAAGAACTGCCCGAAAGCGCTTTGATGGTGAAGGTGGCCTAGACGCCTAACTTCGCTATGAAAATGTATATCCTTCTAAAGGATTGCTTGCGGACTTCTTTGCGCCGTAGGTCGCGGTGCGCTCCGTGAACTAGATTTTCTGTGTCCGTTTCCCTTTTACGAGATGTGGAAATCAACGGCCCTCTGGCCCCAAGTCCTCAGCCCTAATCGATAAATTTCTGCGAGAGCTAAATCGAAGATTAATGAACGTATGGTTGTGTCTGCGTTAGGGACTATGAGGCGAGGCGACCTATGTTTGATAGGGCAGAATTGATTGTAATGTTGCTGGGCCTCTTTGTCGGATCCGGACTGGTGACGAAAAACGCCGGCCCCTACATCTTTTTCTATATCGTTGCGCCCTTGTTTTCGGCGATCGCGATGGTGTTTGTGCTGGAACAGCTTCCCGTCTTCGGTATGGATTTTCAGTTCGACCGATATCTAGACATCGTTTTTCGCCGCCAGGGAGATCTCGCCCGAAGTCTTGCCATAGGTCTCGCTTCTGGTTTCGTATTGATGTGCGTGTCCAGATATTTGTTTCGAGACAAGGAGCGAGAACGACGAGCCCGGCGAGTGCTTCTGGACCCCAAAGTTTCGATGACGCGAAAGCGGCACCTGAAAACGCTCGGTCTGAATAATTCTGCTGGTCCGCGAGATATTCTGATGGCCTGGACGAAGCTGTCCAACGCATTGCGCGATCCCAACTGGGAAAATCAATCTCGCAACCGGAACACAGGGGTTACCGCCGCAGATCGAAAAAAGGCGATCGATGAAGCTTATGCGTGGCTTAAGGCGAACTCAGATGAGGCTAATCAGGACCGTGGAGGCCGACCGAAACCTGGTCTTCGGAATCCCTGGTGGAAGCGTTTTCTGACCAAGTTCACCCAGAAAAAAGTGCGTATCCGCAAGATGTAGTTCGATTCACTGCGGTTAGCGCGGCCAATTGCCCTTCGCATTCGCAGCATCTCACGCTAAATCTTCCGCATGGCTAATTCCGATGCGAGCCCCCACGAACTGTTCAAGAATGCGCTTGGCGTCACGACCAAGGCGATGAGCGAGGAAAGTGAACTGGACGTAGCGTTTGGCTCGGACCCGAGTCATGCGGACGGACAGACTCTTCGTTTGAGGACACCGCCTCGTGAGCTTAGCCCTTTGATGGCGGCAACCCTGCGCGGCGAATCCGATGCGGTAGCACTACGCCTGGCTCACCATGACCCCGCTGCCCATGCGCGGCATCTTCCTCAGGGGGACATACCTCGCGAAGTTTATGAAGCAGCTGAGACTGCTCGCATCGAGTCGATCGGTGCCAAGGCGATGGACGGTACTGCAGACAATCTTGATGCGGCCCTTGCTGCGCGCTGTGAGCGGGAAGGCTTCACTCGTATGGAGGATCGACAAGATGCGCCGCTTGCGCCAGCGATCGAGTTCCTCCTGCGGGAGAAATTGACGGGTAGGCCGCTGCCGCCTGCGGCTGAGGGTATTGCCGCCCTTTGGCGCGAGGAAGTTGAAACGAAGACTGGCGACGCGCTTAATAAGTTGACGGATCAGCTCTCCGATCAGCGCGCTTTTGCGAAAACGGTACGAGACATAATCCGCGATTTGACGAGTGGAGAGGAGAGCGGCGAACCCGGCGAAGAAGATTCCGATGAGGATGCCGGGGAGTCCGAAGAAAACGAGTCTCGCAGCGGCGATGAGGATGCGCCCGGCGAAGAACAGATGGGCTCCAGCATGGAGCAGATCGAAGCTGGTGAGTCCGAGGATCTCGAAGGCGAAGAAACCAATGTTCAGGTCGATGCTGATGCTGACATGGACGCGGATGATAGTCCCGATGATGCGGATGAGGGGGCCAAGCCCCTGCGGCCGAACTATCAAGAAGGAGATAACCGGCCAGACTTCGTGTATCGCGTCTTCACTCGCCAACACGATGAGGTCGCACAAGCTGCAGACCTTTGTGACCCAGAAGAGCTTGCGCGCCTCCGGGCCTATCTCGATCATCAGCTGCAGAGCCTGCAAGGAGCCGTTTCCAAGCTAGCCAACAGACTTCAGCGTCGACTGATGGCGCAACAGAACCGGTCGTGGAGCTTTGATCTCGAAGAAGGCGTGCTCGATACGGCTCGGCTGACCCGTGTGATTACGGACCCAACCGCGCCTCTCTCTTTCAAACAGGAAGACGATTCCCAGTTCCGCGACACAGTGGTGACGCTACTTCTTGACAATTCCGGGTCGATGCGTGGCCGCCCTATTATGGTGGCTGCGCTTTGCGCTGATATCCTTGCTCGCACTCTGGAGCGTTGCGGTGTCAAAGTTGAAATTCTCGGCTTCACGACTCGCGCCTGGAAGGGCGGTCTTGCCCGGGAGGAGTGGGTAAAAGCTGGCAAACCTCAGGGCCCGGGGCGTCTCAATGATCTCCGGCACATCATTTACAAACCTGCTGACGCTCCATGGCGCCGAGCGCGTCGAAACCTCGGTCTCATGATGCGGGAAGGTCTGCTGAAGGAGAATATTGATGGCGAGGCCCTGCTTTGGGCTCATGAGCGCCTCCTCGGTCGGCCTGAACAACGCCGGATACTGATGGTCATCTCTGACGGAGCGCCAGTGGACGACTCCACGCTTTCGGTGAATGTCGGCAATTATCTGGAACGACATCTCCGCGAGGTGATCGCCGAGATCGAAACCCGCTCGCCGGTAGAACTTATAGCGATCGGTATTGGTCACGATGTGACGCGCTATTACAAGCGCGCCGTCACCATTGTGGACGCAGAGCAGCTTGGCGGAGCCATGACAGAGCAGCTCGCTTCGTTGTTTGAGGAGAATGGGCCCGTCCCGGGTGCGATGGCTGTTCCACCGCTTACGGATAAGACAACGCGCGGCGCTGTGAGCGGGGCGGAGGCGGGTGCACCGTCCTATGGCGGTGGGAAAGTTGATCTTGGCCGAACGGTGCGTAAGACAACACTTCAAGCGGTGAAAGGTCCGCGCGGGTGAGTCAGATTATGCTGCGTGACGAGACGCCAGCGGACGTCGATGCCATATCCACACTCACGACCAAGGCCTTTTCTAGTCAGCCCCATAGCAGCGGTACGGAAGCCCAGATCATCGATGCGTTGCGTGCAGAAGGCGACCTGACTTTGTCACTTGTGGCTGTCGATCAAGGCGTCATCGTAGGGCAGATCACATTCTCCCCCGTTGCCATCTCCGGGGCCCATGACGACTGGTTTGGGCTTGGACCTGTTTCCGTTCAACCCGAGCGACAAGGGAAAGGTATTGGTGCCTCGCTCGTCCTGGAGGGGCTTGACCGGTTGCGTCAGATTGGAGCGAAGGGATGCGTTCTTGTCGGTGACCCCGCCTATTATGGCCGCTTCGGATTTAGTGGTAATTGCGGACTCGTCTATGGTGACCTTGATCCGATCTATGTTCAGGGGCTAGTTCTGTCGCCACCGGCGCGTACAGGCACCATTCAGTATGCGGATGCTTTTCAAGGTGCCTGAATGTGATTTGCCCGCAATGTGGCAAAGTCCTGTCGCAATTCGTCACTAGGCCTTCGACAGTATCCAAATTAAGCAGCGGAGAATTTGGGGTGAGGTTGCGATGAAACAGACATGTATTTGCCTTTTGACCATCTATCTCGCAGCCTGTGCAGGGGCGGCGGATGACAAGTCCAGCGATCCTGAAGCCATTGCTTCTGATTTCGATCAGATCGGTGTCTCTGCTCTTCTCCCGGACATTCGTGCGCGTTCTTGTTCGGAAGATGGGACGTTTGTCGAAGCGTCACCCATTTTGATTTCAAGCGAACCGTTACCACTTGGCGGCGATGAAGCCACCGCCCTGACTGGGGCACGGTTTGCCGGTGCTTGGCATCTGACAAGCGAGGAGCCGAATTTTGGCGGTCTTTCCGGGCTTGCGCCATTGTCTGGTGGCAACCTTCTCGCGGTTTCTGATGCTGGTGCCTTTGTATGGATCGATATGGAGGACGGTGTTCCAGCATCGAGCGGCCATATCGGCTATATGCGGGGTGAGGACGGAAGCCTCCTTCGTGGAAAGCGTCAGAGTGACTCAGAAGGTGTAACTGTTGTAGACGGCGTTGCGCTCGTTAGTTTTGAGCGGGATCACCGTATCCTTGGATTTGCGCTGGAGGCGTGCGGCATCAATGCCGGGGGCGTCTTGGTGACTGACATCACCGATACGCCGGACGGCTTACCTCAGGGGTTCCGATCCAATCAAGGTGCCGAGGCGCTGATGGTCGATAAGACTGATGCTTTGATTGCCGGGCTTGAAACGGGTCGTGCCGGACCATCTGTGTCAGCCGTCAGTGCACTTACGAAAAAAGGCATGCGGTTCGATCAGCGCCTCGCTCGGCCCAATGGTCCGTTTCTCGTGGGCCTGGAGGGAGAAGGTGACACCATGTTTGGTCTGTTCCGGTCTTATGCGCCGGCGATAGGTAATTTGATAGAAGTGCGATCCTATGGCGGATTAGAGGACGACGGTCGAACGCGCATTCGCCTCTCCCGTCCCTATACGGTGGATAATTTTGAGGGAATCGCGACCGTTCTATTGGAGAACGGTCGAATTCGCCTTTACATCATTTCAGATGATAATTTCTCGGCCCGCCAGCGCACGCTACTGATGGCGTTCGATCTTGATGCGGTCGAGCCCGCCGCGCCTTAGCCTGCGATATATTGAGCGCCGTTCACAGTCATCGTTGCGCCGTTGATGAACGCGGCATCGTCGCTTGCGAGATATGCAACCATGGAAGCAATCTCTTCTGCCTTGCCGAGGCGCCCGGTGGGGATTGTCGCGATAATACCTTCGAGAACTTCTGGCTTCACGGCCTGCAGCATTTCGGTATCGATGTATCCGGGTGCAACACAGTTTGTCGTGATGCCTTTCTTGGCTCCCTCATAGGCAAGCGCTTTGGTGAACCCGATCAGACCAGCCTTAGCTGCTGAGTAGTTCGCCTGGGTGAATTGGCCTTTTTGTCCATTGATCGAAGAAATGTTGATAACGCGCCCGAAGCCTCGCTCGCGCATACCTCCCCACACGTGGTGGGTTACGTTGAACGCTGAGTTCAGGTCCACGTCGATAACCTTGTCCCACTGCTCTTTTGTCATCTTGTGGAAGGGGGCATCCCATGTGATGCCGGCATTGTTTACCAGCGTGTCGACGGGCCCGAGTTCTGCTTCGATCTTTGCAATGCCATCTGCGCACGCATCATAATCGCTTACGTCAAATTTGTAGCAGGTGACGCCTGTTTCGTCTGCGCAAAGCTTCGCCTTCTCATCGTTGCCGGCATAGTTCGCGGCTACCTTGTATCCCTTTGCGATCAGGGTCTCGCTGATAGCACGGCCTATCCCCCGTGTGCCTCCGGTAACAAGTGCAATTCGGCTCATTTGACGTTTTCCTTCCAATTTTCTTTTCGATTTTTTACTGCTTGATCAAAAATTTGTGCAGCGCACAAGGCATTTTCGTACTAGTTTTGTTGTATATAGTCCGAAAGAGCAGCGGTTCTGGTTGCTGGGGTAAAAGTTAGGCGGGTGTCCAAATGGGCAAAAAATCGAGAACTGATGGTCCGATCATCATCAAGAAATATGCCAATCGACGGTTATATGACACGTCGACATCGACCTACGTCACTTTGGAGCACTTGTCGGAACTCGTTCGGAAAGAAATCGACTTTGAAGTTCGAGACGCAAAGACCGGCGAAGATCTTACGCGCCCTGTTCTGACACAGATCATCTTTGAGCAGGAGACGAAGGGCAATGGAGCTCTGCCGACGAATTTTCTGCGTCAACTGATCAAGTTTTACGGCGACGGAATGCAGTCCGTTCTTCCGGCATGGCTCGACATGAGCATGAACAGTTTCGCGGATCGGCAAGAGAAATGGCGGGCGACTATGGGTAAGGCATTCCCCATGACCCCGCTTGGGTTGTTTGAAGAGCAGGCAAAACGCAATGTGGCGATGTTCGAGAAGGCGATGCGGACCATGATGCCCGGTGTGTCCTCTTCCTCAAAAACATCAAAATCCAATGGCAGCGCTGAGCCGGAGCCGGAAGACATCGACCTCGATTTTACAGATCCGGTTTCGATTATGCAGGCGCAGATGGCCGCTATGCAGGCGCAGTTGGATATTCTGACAAAGAAATCGCGGGACTAAGTAAACGTCCGCTTAGCCTATGCCTTCCCCCACTGCGAAGTCGCGGCGGGCCGCAATGATCGTTACAACGACGCCTGCCAATACATCTAGAAGCGTCATCACCATGATGATGAAGAAGGTCGACGTCGCGAAATCTGCGAACAGTAGAAATTCCACAAGGCAAACGATGAAAAGCATCATCGATACTGCGTGATTGATGATCGTGGCCGTGCCAGTGCTTGTGGACTTAAGGATCTCTAGGAACAGGAACCCTATGGACAGTACGATTAGAAGGTCACCGGCTGTCACCTCCCACACCACGCCACCAATCATATCGATGGTCACCATGACATTATCGAGCTGAGCGAGTAGGGGGGCCACTGAATTGCCCGTAACGCTGAAATACTCAGCGTCGGGCGCGACCGCTAACGACATCAGATTGTAGATAATCACTGGCACTGCGAGCAGCGGGAAGATTGCCAATAGCGCGCGCATACTGCGTCCCCTTCTACGATTTTGGCCGCGATTGCGCGCGGCCTTAGCTTTTCTTTCCTGTTCCGCGACCATGAGCCCCGGGAGGAATAATTTGACCATGGCCCATGCCCTTCGGTCTATTCAGATGCGTTTTTAGCGCATGAAGGCCCTTAGAGCGAGGTGTAGGCTACAATTAGACCGGCGGCCCATTAAGCTTCGGTTAAGCTTGCCAGATCGCTTCCCGTTTGGTCCGTCAGGACGCTTCTTCCACACTTCCGGGATGCCGCCTGCGGCGCATCAGCCACGCGACAGCTCTGAGATCAGCCCAGCCGTCGGCAAGCCGGCCAAGATTTGTGTACTTTGTCTTCCCAGCCCTGCGAACTCTGTGACTGACTGGGCGCGTCTCCACGCGATATCCTTCGGCCTGAACAAGCGCTGGCATATAGCGATGCATATGATCGAAATATGGGAGTTTGCGGAACAGATCGGCATTGACCACCTTGATACCGCAGGCGCTGTCGCGGCTGTTGTCCCTCAACACCCAACGGCGCACGGCGTTTCCGACTCTCGAGCCGAATATCTTCCAGGAGCTATCTTGTCGGTTCGTGCGCTCGCCCATGACCAATGCCAAATTCTCGGGTGCACCGGGCCGGGTCAACTGGCGATATAGGTCCGGCAGGTCCGCGGGATTGTTCTGTCCATCACCATCAAGCAAACCAATCACTCGGCCCCTGGCTGCTTCAAGACCACTGCGTATGGCGCGGCTTTGGCCGCAGTTGGTGCGGTGGCGTAGAACGCGCAATGTTCTGAACTGGCCCTTCAGGCCAACGAGATTGGCATAGGTTTCATCGATCGACGCATCATCCACGAAGATCATTTCATAGGCGCGACCATCGAGCGCTGCGCTGATCTCCTCGACCAGGTGCGCAACGTTTCCCGCTTCGTTGAAAACCGGGACGATTACAGAAAATTCCAACGTCGTAGACATCATGCTCGATTAGCGCCCAAAGCGCCCTCTGGCTAGAGTCCGAGATCCAGGGGCCCAGCGCCGACCCTTGACACTTGTCGATTGTAAACCGCAGGGGTCATTCATGACTTTGCTGGAATCGCTGTCCACGGGCTGGAAGGCTTGGGCCTTGCTTGCTCTGATCACATTCAGCGCGGCAGTGCCCGGGGTTGCGTATCTTCCAGCCCTCGACAGGGATGAGAGCCGTTTTGCCCAGGCATCTAAACAGATGCTGGAAACCGGAGACTTTATCCGGATCCGGTATCAGGATGAGAACCGTAACAAGAAGCCCGCTGGTATTCACTGGATGCAGGCTGCCTCTACGGCTGCCGTCTCCAGTCCAGACGCCGGCGAGATCTGGTCCTATCGTTTGCCATCGCTGCTCGGGGCTGTGCTGGCAACGCTTGCGACGTTCTGGTGCGGACGCGCATTGATCGGACGGCGAGGGGCCTTTCTCGGGGCAGTGCTATTCGGGTCGGGCATCCTGCTCACCAGCGAAGCCCATATCGCCAAGACCGATGCCGTCCTCGTCTTCCTTACGGTCGTCGCTATGGGTGCGCTCGCCCGCATTTACAACGGTGCCGACCGGAAGGCGGAGTTCCGCTGGGCGCTTCTTTTCTGGCTCGCGTCCGGCCTCAGCTTTCTGATCAAAGGGCCCGTCACACTGCTGGTTGCAGGTCTTGCGATTGGTGTCATATCGCTCGTTCGTCGGGACCTTGATTGGGTCAAAGCACTATGGCACTGGCAGGGCTTGTTGCTCTTCGTGCTTTTGGTTCTGCCCTGGTTTATCTGGATTCAGATCGCAACGGCGGGCGACTATCTTGAAGGTGCTGTCGGCAAGGATCTTCGAGATAAGCTGGTATCGGCCTCCGAGGGGCATGGAGGACCGCCGGGATATCATCTGGCATTTCTGCTGACGCATTTTTTTCCCGCAACGCTGTTTGTAGTTCCTGCCATTGTGCTCTTCATTCGAACCTTACGCGGTCGCGCTCTCGATACTTTGGCGGAAGAACGTGAGGGACTTATTTTCCTCTCAGCTTGGCTCGTCCCCACCTGGTTCTTCTTTGAATTGCTGCCTACCAAACTCTCTCATTATATCCTGCCCGCCTATCCAGCGCTGGCGCTGATCTGCGGCTGGTGTTTGGTCAAGCTTATGTCGGGTATGCGTATGCCTTTGGCGCAACTGGCGTCGTCGCTGGTTTTCGTATTGGCTGTAATTCTCGTCGCGGGACTGACGTCACCCTGGGGGTTGAGTTTTCTCCAGGCAGAAGCGGCAGGTGATTTTGTCAATCAGGACGCCAGTGCTGTTCTCGCCAGCTGGGCACCGAGTGCGGGAATGCCTATGGCTTTTATCCTGCTTGCGGTGATAGCCGGGCTGGCAACGGTTATTGCGCTCGCGTTTCGTGAGTTTGGTGCCTGTGTTGTATTGGCCGTCGTGACAAGCCTTGCTCTCGGTTGGCACATTCGGATTGCTGCTATTCCCGGTGCCATTTGGGCCCAGCCAACTGAAGCGGCTCGGATTGCATTATCCGATGTTTGTGCGCTTGGGGATGACAATCTTCCCGGTTGTCCGACTGATTCCAAACACTCAATCCGTGCCTTGGGGTATGCCGAGCCGAGTTTTGTTTTCACCACCGGAACCGACGTTACCATTCCGCCATACACTGTGCTCGAATTGCCAGATGACCGGGCGGAATATCCTTTGACCTATCTTCTGAATACGGAGGACCCTGTTGGCGAGGAAGCGCAAGCGGCGTTGTCGGCTGCTGCTGAGGCCAACGGGCTCTGTACTCTTCGATCAAAAGACGTGCATGCGCTCAACTATTCCAACGGAGACCCGGTGACATTTGTTGCGCTAAGGTTCGATGACGGTCCTTGCATCGGATCTGCAGCCTTGCATCTCACCGAGTGACCGAACTACGGTGCCGACGAATCCTATAGGGGAGTTAGATGGGCTGGACGAAAATAACCTTGTGGAAGCGCGTCATGGTTGGGCTTCTGTTCGGCCTCGGGCTGGGACTTGGGCTTCGCTATGGAGTTGGCCCAGACGCGGCATCCTCATTTGCGGCAGAATGGCTGGAGCCATTTGGGTCCGCCTTTGTCGACCTGATCAAGATGCTGGTTGTTCCACTGATTGTCGTCACCCTCGTTTCTGGTGTGACGGCTATGGGCGACCCTGCGAAGCTCGGATCCCTCGGTGCTCGCACAATTGGTCTGTATCTCGTAACGACGGCTTTTGCTGTGACGCTTGGATTGCTGATGGGCACACTCTTTCAGCCTGGCGTCGGCGTCGACTTTGCTATCGCTTCAGACGCAGACCTGTCGAATGTTCAGGGGCGTATTGAAACGGGGTCCGGGGCAGCGAATGCCAGCGCATTGGAAAAGATCTTTGCGATCATTCCTGACAACATCTTTATCGCCATGACCGATGGTGCGACCGGCAATGTGCTTCAGATCATTTTCTTCTCACTCCTGTTCGGGGCAGCATGCCTGGTGGCCGGCGATGCCGCGAAACCTCTGACGCGCGTGATCGATAGCGCGGCTGAGGTCATGCTCAAGCTAACCGTTATGATCATGGAACTCGCGCCTATCGGCGTTTTCTTCCTGATGTCATGGGTCATGGCGACGCGCGGTCTATCTGTGCTCGATAACCTGGCACGCTTGGCCTTGGCGCTTTATCTCGCTTGCTTCCTTCACATGATTTTCGTCCACGGATTCGGTATCGTTCGGGGCGTTCTTGGGTTGCCCATGCTGCGGTTCTTCCGAGGTATCCGGGATGCGCAGGTCGTTGCATTCTCAACAGCTTCGAGCGCAGGGACGCTGCCCGTTACCATCACCAATGTTTCTGAAAATCTTGGCGTAAAAAAGTCTGTTGCGTCATCTGTGCTTCCGGTTGGAGCAACGATCAACATGGACGGGACGGCGATTTATCTTGGCATTGTTGCCTTGTTTGCGGCCCAGGCTATCCCGGGGATAGAAATGGGTTTCGGCGACTATATCGCCGTCGCATTTGCGGCCACCGCTGCATCGATCGGGGCCGCGGCCATACCCAGCGCAGGTCTATTGCTCGCCTATGCTGTTCTCAGCGTTATTGGTGTCAGCGAAGCCCAGGCGCTGCAGATCATTGCATTCATCTTTCCCTTTGATCGCCTGCTCGACATGATGCGGACGACCACGAATGTGACCGGTGATGCGGCAGTGGCATCCGCTGTAGCTAGCTGGGAAGGCGAGCTCGATCGCGAGGTTTTCGAGGCGAAATCGGTTATCTAGTATAGGAATCCGGTTGGTTTCGGGCGGAAACCCCCACCGCGCCAAAAGTGGGTGTCTTCTTGAGTGTTCAAGACGCCTTTGAAAATTGCCCTCGGACAACTTCGGAAATGATCAGGGCTTCGTCCTTACGAGACGATCCGGCTCGCCACGCCATGCCAATATTGCGACCGGGCACGGTCTCATCGAACGGCCTAACGGTCACGCCAGCCCCTCGCGCTATTCCGGCTTCGGCAGCGATTTTCGGGACGAGCGACAGGCCCAAGCCACCGCCGACCATTTGGATCATTGTCTGCAGTGATGTCGCGGTGACATCGTTGCGGCGGTGAATTCCTGGCATAGTGCAGACGGCCTCGGCGTGACCGCGCAAGCAGTGGCCATCCTCTAGAAGCAGTACCTGTTCACCTAAAAGACTCGACACGTTCAGTTCTTCGACCTCGGTTAGTCGATGTCCGTTGGGTAAGGCGAGAAAGAACTCATCTTCTGCGATCACATCGATTTCCACCCCTGTCGTTGGCCAGGGTAGAGCAATTATTGCTGCGTCCAGTGTCCGCGACCTCAGCGCTGTCAGGAGCTCCGCTGTTTTTTCTTCCCGCAATATCAGTTTCAGATCGGGGTATGACTGCCGCAGCTTTCGAAGCGTTTTGGGCAATACGAAAGGGGCGATTGTGGGTATCGCGCCGAGCCGAAACGGTCCAGCGAGTGGCTCTGCCGCCTGGCGTGCCTCGGCTACCAGATCTTCTGCTTCGGCAAGGATTCTTCTGGCTCTTGCCACAGCAGCTTCACCTGCAGGCGTGAGTTCCGTTGAACGCGCGCCTCTTTCGACGAGCTGTGCGCCAAGTGCCGCTTCGATTTCCCGGATTGCGGCGGAAAGGGTCGGCTGAGCGACAAGGCAGGCGTCGGCTGCTTTTGAGAAAGTGCCATGGTCGGCCAGGGCGCAGAGGAACTGCAATTGTCGGATGGTTGGAAGATAATTCATGATTTTGGGGCGAAATTCACGTTTCGTTGCCTCTAGTCCAGCTTTTTTCGCTTCACATTAAAAGAACTTACCTTGTGACGCCCTTCGCATGACCGCATAACGTGAAATAGAAACCATTAGACTATAGACAAAAAATTCGGTGGGTTCTTCGTCCATGGAGCTATCTGATCCCGGTCTCGAAAACGACCATATTCGCCTGGAGATTTTCGGCGAAGCCGAAAAGGACTTCATCGCGCAGACTGGGGCGATCAAATCTCTTTGGGACTGGATGCCGAGATTGCCCGGCATGGGAACGTCATTCGACGCCTACTATGATTATATGATGGCTGAGGTGAATGTCGGTCGGCTCGTTCCATTTCTCGCTTGGCGAAAGTCCGACGACGTCTTCGCTGGTGGTGTGTCATTCCTCGAGCCAAGTCGTACCCACCGGCGGGTAAAGATTGCCTATCCGTGGCTTGTCCCTGAAATGCGCAGCACGCCCATGTTCACCGCCATGATGGCCGTGCTTATCCGGCGCGCCAGCGATTGGCGAGCTCGGCGCGTGTCGTGGCAGGTCGATACAAGAAACAAACCCTTGCGGCGGGCTCTTGAGCGTATGGGCATTGCAGAGGAGGGACGGCTTCGGTCCGTGGCACGTCTCAACAATGGAGAGTGGTCAGACATTGCTATCCATGCGCTTGTTCAAGACGAAATCGAGCATGCTGCCTTCCGTTTGGAGACGGCGCTAGAGCCTGTGGATTGATTTCCGGTGCTGCCCGTGCTTTAGGGCGTGCATATTCAGCGCAAGATAAAAGCGCGTCTTGACCGAAGCATGGAGATTTCTCCGGGAGTTCGGCGAGACCCCCCGCCCGGCGAAGTGTCGCTCAGCGGGGCGCTTTTGGTTTGTGCTGAGCTGATGAGCGCTTATCTTTCCAGCGTGGGAAGACGAGCAAGGAGATGAGGCATGTTTGACGCCTTAAGCGACCGCCTCGGCGGCATATTTGACGGGCTGACTGGCCGGGGCGCACTGTCCGAGAAGGACGTGTCGGCGGCTCTGCGCGAAATCCGCGTTGCCCTGCTTGAGGCTGATGTCGCGCTTCCCGTCGTCAAAGATTTCATTGGCTCTATTAGAGAAAAAGCGGTTGGCGAGGACGTCATCCGGTCGGTGAAGCCTGGGCAGCAGGTCATCAAGATTGTCCACGATGGCCTGGTGGAAATGCTCGGCGGCGAGAACGCCGACACCTCGTTGCGCGTCGACAGCCCGCCCGCTGTGATCATGATGGCGGGCCTTCAAGGCTCCGGTAAGACAACAACGACCGGTAAGCTCGCCAAATTCCTCTCAGAGAAGCAGAAGAAAAAAGTTCTCCTCGCCAGCCTCGACGTGCGCCGCCCCGCCGCCATGGAACAGCTTGCCATCCTTGCTGGCCAGCTCGGCGACACGGTGAAAGCCCTTCCTATTGTCGAAGGCCAAATGCCGGTCGACATTACCCGCCGGGCGATGAAGGCTGCCGAGATTGGCGGGCATGATGTGCTCAT
The DNA here is from genome assembly GCA_039033955.1 of Pseudomonadota bacterium. GTDB lineage: Bacteria > Pseudomonadota > Alphaproteobacteria > Caulobacterales > Hyphomonadaceae > CALLCD01. The sequence continues at coordinate 29,160 of JBCCBQ010000002.1, read as the reverse complement.
CCTCGATACGGCCGGCCGTACGACCCTCGATGAGCAAATGATGGGCGAGGCGGGCGAGATTGCGTCTGTCGCCAATCCCTCAGAAACACTTCTCGTCGCCGATGCACTGACGGGTCAGGACGCTGTTGAAACCGCAGGCCGCTTTAACGAACGCCTGAAGCTGACCGGCCTGATCCTCACTCGGATGGACGGCGATGGACGCGGCGGCGCGGCGCTCTCCATGCGCGCGGTGACCGGGCTACCGATCAAATTCCTCGGTACTGGTGAAAAGCTCGACGGCCTTGATGCGTTCGAAGCGAAGCGGGTGGCGGGCCGTATTCTGGGGCAGGGCGACATCGTCTCCCTCGTCGAGAAGGCTGCTGAACAGGTCGATCAGGAAAAAGCCGAGCGCATGGCCAAGAAAATGGCCAAGGGACAGTTCGACCTCGATGACATGGCCGAACAGTTCAAGCAGATGCAGCGGATGGGCGGCCTTGGCGGCATCATGGGCATGTTGCCCGGCGCGAAGAAAGCGAAGCAGGCGATGGACGCTTCGGGTCTCGACGACAAGGTTCTGAAGCGTCAAGAGGCGATCATTTCCTCCATGACGCGGCAGGAGCGGCGCAAGCCCGCCGTCCTCAATGCCTCTCGCCGCAAGCGCATCGCGGCGGGAGCAGGCGTCACTGTGCAGGATGTGAACCGTGTCCTGAAGATGCACAAGCAGATGGCCGGCATGATGAAGAAGATGTCCAAGAAGGGCGGCATGAAGGGTATGATGGCCGCCATGGGACAGGCCGGCGTCTCGCCGAATGATCTTGCCAGAATGGGTGGCGCACCAGGCGGGCAAATGCCCGGTTTAGGTGGTCCCGTACAGCCGAATGGCCTGCCGGGTCTCGGCGGCGGCCTTCCCGGAATGGGAGGCGATAAAAAATGACCCCTCTCGAACAGCTCGAATCCTATCGCGAGTCCATCGACAATCTTGATGCGATCCTCGTCCACACCCTGGCGGAGCGCTTCAAGGCGACCAAAGCCGTCGGTGTGCTGAAAGCCAACAACGACATGCCACCGGCCGACAAGGACCGCGAAGCCAAACAGATCGCCCGCCTGCGCTCGCTCGCGGCGATGAGCGATCTCGATCCGGCCTTTGCTGAAAAATTTCTGAATTTCATCGTCGCGGAAGTGATCCGCCACCATGAACGCATCCGAGACGGGCAGACATGATGCCCGTCCCCATCTGCCATTTGAACATCTAGGAGATATCCCATGGCCCTTAAAATCAGGCTCGCCCGCGGCGGGTCCAAAAAGCGTCCGTTCTATCGTGTTGTCGTTGCTGACAGCCGTGCGCCCCGTGATGGGCGTTTCATCGAAAAGATCGGTACCTATGATCCTCGCCAGCCGAAAGACTCTGAAGCTCGCGTTCAGATCGATGGCGCGAAAGCCGCCGAATGGATTCAAAAAGGTGCAAAGCCAACAGACCGCGTTGGCCGCTTCCTGAATGCTATGACGCTTGAAGGCGAGTCCAAGCCGATCTGGGACTGGAGCCCGAGCAATAACCCGCAAAAGGGCGAGCCTGGTACCAAAGCGAAAGAGCGTGCTGAAGAGAAAGCTGAGAAGGCCGCCGCTGCTGCAGCTCCAGCCGAGGAGCCTGCTGCAGAGGAAGCGCCTGCCGAGGAGGCCCCGGCCGAAGCCGAAGCTGAAGATATTCCGGCTGAAGAAGAAAAAGCTGAGTAGTTTTTCCTGAACCTGCGGGTCATCCCGCGTTCAGACACATCTTGCGAGTGTATCCGCTGTAGCGACAGGAGTAATCCTCATGCAGCGGATGCACTTTTTCTTTGCCCTCAGCCTTGTTTGTGCAGGACTTTTCTTGTCCCCAAAAGCGGAGGCGGATCGCCGAGGCGGTTTCCATGGCGGTGGCGCAGAGATCATCCTTTATTCAGACACGAATTTTCGTGGTGAAGCGCGCGTCTATCGGGGCGACATCGACTCGCTCAGATATGACGGCTTCAACAATGTTGCGCGGAGCGTTGAAATTCGCGGCGGTGCCTGGACCCTCTGCGAGCATAGCGGGTTTGATGGCCGCTGCCGCACGATTGATTACTCAATTCCGCACCTTGGCGACATCGGGCTCGATTGTAAGCTGACCTCATTTTACCGGGCGGGATACTCTAGTGGCCAAGGATATGGTGGAGGTTATCAAGGAGGATACGGGCAGGGAGCTTATCCGGTGACGCTTTTCACGCGTGACGACTTCCGGGGGAATGCCGTTGGTATACAAGGACCTACCAATCTTCGAGATATTGGCTTCAACAATAAACCGGACTCGATCATCGTGGATCAAGGCAGGTGGATCATTTGCACGAAGAGTGATCTTAGGGGGCGCTGCGAAGTGATTGGCCGGTCTGTCCGCAATCTCGACCGTATTGACCTTGGAGAGAAAATTTCGTCCATCGCACCTTATCAAGGCAGGCGATATTAGAGGCAGACTTGTCGACAGGTGAAGCTCTGACAGTTGTGGCGGTCATTCTCGGTGCTCATGGGGTGCGAGGAGATGTCCGTGTGAAGAGTTTCACCGAGTTTCCGGAAGATGCATTTGCCTATGGGCCATTGCTCGGCGAGGGCGGTGAAGAGATGATCGACGCCGCGAGCCTACGGCCCTCAAAGGATCAGTTCATCGTTACGCCGAAACACACCCGGCAGAAGGAAGAGTGGGACGGGCTCAAGGGCACACTGCTGCATGTGCCCCGCGCTGCTTTACCGGACACGGAAGATGACGAGATCTATGTTGAGGATCTTGTCGGTTTATCGGTCACCGATCCAGACGGTATACGTATTGGAGCTATTAAGGCTGTTCAGAACTTCGGGGCAGGCGATCTGATCGAAATTGACCCGGTTGGCGGTGGCACATCGGTTTTTGTTCCCTTCACCGAGGAAGACGTGCCCGCCGTGAATGTTTCTGCCGGCAGCATTGTTGTTGCGACCTATGATCTATGGGCCGACGCTTCCGAGGATGAGGAAGACGCCTAGTTTTTTGTCTCGGTCTCCAGCCATTCCTTAGATAACCCACGTCGGCCTCGACGCACGAGCCACATCACGCCGAACAAGTCGACGAACCCTGCCGCCGCCCTACCGAGGAATCCATATTTCGATTGTCCAGCCAGCCTCGGTCGGTCATTGACAGGCTCTTCAATCACCGCCCAACCAGCGGACTTCACAAGTGCCGGTAAGAAACGGTGCATGGACGCGAAATAGGGTAGTTCGCGAAAAGCCTCGGTTTTGATGAGTTTCCACCCGCAACCGGAATCTGTTACGTCATCTTTCAACGCGAATCTGCGGATGCCATTGGCGATCCGTGATTGGAGCCATTTGAATCCGCTGTCGTTTCTGGAGGTGCGTCGGCCCGCGATCAGTCCAAGACGGACCGGGTTTGCGCCGATCTCAAAATTGCTGAACTCGTTTTCGGCTAGATGTGCGTCCCATATCCGGCGAGTGTCTGCCGGATCGTTTTGGCCATCGCCATCAAGCAATTGCACCCAGTCCCCTTGGACAATCTTCAAGCCCGTCATTAGTGCAGCAGACTTTCCGGCACGGTTGATATGCGTGCGAAGCCTGAGCGTGTCCGGCCAGCGTCGCAGCGCCTCGGCAAGTTCTTGAGCTGTGGAGTCCGTTGACGCGTCATCGATTGCGATAACTTCAAACGCGATACCGTCTAGCGCGCTATGGACCTCGTTTATAACCGGCAGCACGTTTCCCATTTCATTGTAGAACGGGATTAGTACAGAGATATCTGGCAAAGCTTCGGTCACCCGTGCGGCGTTTCATGTGGTGCGGGTCTGTGTCAAGCCGATGATGCCGTACTCGACTAGCTTGCCGCTTTACGGTTTCGGGTAAGCGAGCGAACAATTTGAGAGGACGGACGCTCGATCAGTCTTAGCGATACTTCGCTTCCTATGATCGTGGAGATCGCTGCCAGGCCAGAGAACAGGATCGCCGCTGCGATCGTCTGACCGAATAATTTCTGGCATATCGCCGTCACCACGACGATGACTATCGGATGCCATATGTAGGCTGAGTAACTGCTGTCACCCAGGCGTGTGAGCAGAGTTGGGTTCTCCCGGGGCTCGCGTAGGTCCAGTGCGACAGCCGCATAAATTAAAAGCGATGCCGGGATGCCCGCTGCGAATACTCTGTGTAGCTCATAGGACCGAAGCAAAAATTCACCGACCACGAAGCCGGTAATTGCGAGAACCACCAAGTAACTCGGCAGTCGCGGGCTGGGTAGCCTATGATGGTTCGCGGCTGCGCCGATCAATACACCAGCCAGAAATTCGAGAACGATTGCGTCGGCGTAGAAGGTCGAGGCTGTCCCAGGGGGCAGACTATTCGCCAGAAGCCAACCAGCGAGCAAAAGAGCTGTCACCGTTGGGATTCTGCGATCAGGCGGCGCAAACAGAGCAAGCGCAAATAGAGCGTAGAAGGCCATCTCGTATTGCAGTGTCCAACCGACGAACAGAATAGGCTGAATCCCGCCGGCAAGATCTACGGCGGGCAGAAACAGCAGGCTCGAGACAATCGAAGAGGTGGAGAGGTCAGCCTTAGGAAAGCTCCACGGCGCGACCGCGATAAGAACAATCGCGCTGGCCGTGGCGATCCAATAGAGAGGGACAATGCGACCGAAGCGTTTCGCAGCAAAGCTACCGGGACCTTCATGATCTTTCGTGACATGGACCATGATAAATCCACTGATCACAAAGAACAGATCCACACCCGCCGCGCCAATCGTGAATCTCGGAACATCCATCCCGTAAGATCCGCGCAGGTGCTCCACGATGTGGAACAGCACAACACCATAGGCTGCGATGCCTCTCAAGGCTTGAATGCGATAGAGCATTTGCGCACCCGTAAAGCCGGATAGCGCTGCAAGTAATATGCCGATCACTCAAGCATTTTAAGGCTGCGTTGGCGGGGATAATTCACCCAACAGACACCAAGAATGACACCCACTTTTGGCGCGGTGGGTGTCTTACGGGGATAAATCGCTGTTCGGGCTCGTCCATCAGATTGTGGTGAGCCTCAAAAGCACTGATTTTATTCGATTTATACGGTCTTCGATACCCGTGATATCATCTGCCGACTATCGGAAGACATCCGGCGAAACGCCGCCATATGGGTCTTCGCCATATGTGTTTGCTCCCTGAGTCCCCCGTTGGCAGAAGAAGAACAAAAGAACTAACCCAACGAGCGGTATAAGCCCAAGCAGCATAAGCCAACCAGATTTGTCTGTGTCATGGAGGCGCCTCACGCCGACTGCAATCGATGGGATGATGGCTGCGAGATAGAAAAGGAGTATGGCAATTCCAAAGATGGCCCCCAAAACCGGGATGTTCGACAGAATCGCCGTTACTGTGAGCACAATGATGTAGATTGCGATGAGCATAAGGTACGCCCACCAATACTCGGCTCGTGATGAGCGTCCTTGAAAGTCAAAGGCGCGTTTCCAAAACAGAACAGATGCGTCTACGAAACCGATCATGGGTCCCCTCCCTAATTTTCAGGTGTATTTTGTTTAATTGAGAGATGTAAACGGATTGTGCCTAGCTATCGCGAGCGCTCGCCATGCGGGTATGGCTGATGGTGTTGGCGGGACCTTCTGAACGGAGATCATTCAATGTCGTTCCAAACGACGGTTATAACTCTTTATCCCGACGCCTTTCCCGGTCCCCTTGGTGTTTCCATCCTGAAGCGGGGCTTGGATGGAGGACTATGGTCTCTTGAGACCGTTGACCTTCGAGCTTTCGGAGAGGGGAAACATCGCAAAGTCGATGACACACCAGCAGGCGGTGGCGCAGGGCTTGTTCTGCGGGCGGATGTTGCCGCTGCTGCGATCGACTCAATTGATCTCGGTGGGCGACCGCTTCTGTTCCCTAGTCCGCGCGGCAAACCGTTCACGCAGGTGCGCGCCCGCGATCTTTCGGAAGGGGCCGGAGCGGTTTTCCTGTGCGGCCGTTTTGAAGGGCTGGACCAACGCGTGATCGAGGCGCGAGGTATCGAAGAGGTATCGCTGGGGGACTATGTGCTTGCTGGCGGCGAGACAGCCGCCCAGGCCATGATCGAGGCGACGGTGCGGCTTCTTCCCGGCATTGCCGGCAACGAAGCATCTCTGGAAGAGGAGAGCTTTGAAAACGGGCTTTTGGAGTATCCCCAATATACGGCTCCAAGGGTTTGGGAAGACAGGGAAATTCCGTCGGTTTTACTCTCCGGAAACCATAAAGCTGTTGCGGAATGGCGTCTTCAAAGCAGTCAGGCGTTGACACGGGACCTTAGACCCGATTTATGGGCCGCTTACCCGAACAATGCGCCAGAAAAAGCGCCCCCAGTACGAGCGTCGGAGACGGACGATGAATGTGATTGAACAGCTTGAAGCAGAAGAGGTGACCCGCGTCACCGCTGACAAAACCATCCCGGATTTTTCTCCTGGTGATACACTCTCAGTGAACGTCCGAATTCGCGAAGGCGAGCGCGAGCGGGTTCAGCGCTATGAGGGCGTTTGCGTCGCGCGGGCCGGCAAGGGCATCAATGAGAGCTTCACGGTGCGCAAGATTTCCTTTGGCGAAGGCGTCGAGCGTGTGTTCCCGGTTGTGTCTCCAATGATTGAGAGCATCGAAGTGAAGCGCAAAGGTAAGGTTCGCCGGGCGAAGCTCTACTATCTGCGCGACCGCCGCGGAAAATCTGCCCGTATTGCTGAGCGGACAACCGGACGCGGTATCGAAACCGTTGAGATCGCGGTATCCAAGACAGAACGCAAGCGCCAGAAAGCTGCCGACAAGTTGGCTCGCAAAGAGCGCGCTGCTGCCGAGCGCGAAGCGGCTCTCAAGGCCAAAGCTGAAGCGGAAGCCGCGGCAAAGGCTGCCGAGGAGGCTGCTGCAGCGGCTGAAGAGGCCGCGCCAGAAGGTGATGCTGAGGCTTAGAGTTCTCCCCATCCGTTTCGGTATTCTAAGAAGCCCTGCTGATTAGCAGGGCTTTTTTGTTGGAACATGTCGAAATCGCAGACTTTCAATCGTCTCCCATATGAGCCAGCATTTTGGTTCAGACTTTTGGAGAGATGAAAATGCAATATGCGCTAATGTTTTATGAGAACCCGTCTGAGTTCGCGAAAAGAGCCGACTCCCCCGAGACTGAGGCTTATTGGGCCAGTTGGATGGCCTATTCGCAGGCCGCGCGTGAGTCCGGCGTGCTGCAGGGCGGACAAGCTCTTGAGGCACCTGGCATGTCGACGGCCTTGCGGCTGAAGTCCGGAGCCAAGAATGTCCAGGATGGTCCGATCGCTGACACCAAAGAGCAGCTCGGCGGATTCTTCATAATCGACGTTCCGAATTTGGATGATGCGCTCGAATGGGCCGCGAAGGCTCCGTGTGCGGGAAACGGCGGCGTTGAAGTTCGGCCTGTCATGGCCGGGCCGTCCAACTAGTTCATGGGGTCGGCGCGCGATGTTGCAGAGCAGGCTGCGCGCCGGTCCTATGGCCGTTTGGTTGCCTGGTTGGTTGCACAGTTCAACGATATTGCCCTTGCCGAGGATGCTGTTGGAGAGGCGTTGGCCACTGCGCTCGACCGCTGGCCCCAAAATGGTGTGCCAGATAATCCCGAGGGGTGGCTTGCCACTGTTGCGCGCCGAACCATCCTAAACCATCGCGCCCGCTCAGGAAGATTCGAGGCCGCCGTGCCTTTTTTGAAGCTGATAGCCGACGAACGCACTGACGGCGTGACGTCCGACTGGCCGGATGATCGTCTCAAACTGATGTTTGCGTGCACGCATCCAGCTATTGATCCGGCGATGCACACGCCACTGATTCTGCAAACGATATTGGGGTTCAACGCCGTCGAAATAGGCTCAGCTTTCTGCGTTGCTCCCGCCTCGATGGGGCAGCGTCTGGTTCGCACGAAGCGTAAGGTCACCCAGGCAGGCATAAGCTTTTCCATTCCCGACGAAACCGATCTGCCAGCGAGGCTGTCGGCTGTTCTAGACGCAATTTATGCAGCTTTTGGTGTGTCCTGGACTGATCCGACATCGGATGAGGCTCGCGATGTCGCTGAGGAAGCAATCTGGCTTACCCACCTTGTGGATCGTTTGCTGCCGGGTCGTGCGGAGGTACTGGGCCTAACCGCCCTGATGCTGTTCTCTCATGCGCGCAGGCGAGCGCGTCGATCGCCCGAGGGCGCTTTTGTCCCGCTTTCGGAGCAGGATACGAGCCTGTGGGACACGGAGATGATGTCGGAAGCGGACGCGCACCTCCGTCTTGCTGCTTCAATCGAATCTATTGGCCGGTATCAACTTGAGGCGGCTATCCAGGCGGCTCACGCTGGCCGCGCTCGATTCGGGCACACAGATTGGGAGATTGTCGCCGGACTGTACGACCGGCTCTGGGATCTTCATCCGACAATTGGCGTTTTTCTCGGACGCGCGATGGCAATTGCAGAGCTGAAGGGGCCAGAAACGGGGCTTGCGCTGCTGCGTGAACTGCCAACCGACAAAGTGACGGCTCATCAGCCCTATTGGGCGGCTTTGGCGGAATTGCTTTGCCGCGCAGGTAACGCAACGGGATCTCGCGATGCTTACATGAAGGCCAATGCGCTGAGCGATGATCCTGCCGTCCGTCAGTATCTCGCGTCTCGGTCCGAAGCTCTGATCAAGGACAACTCATAGAATAGCTTGAAAGCGGGCCTCGATTTTTACATATATCGCGCAAGATTTTACCTTTGCGTGTGTAGATTGAGACTATGTCCGGCAAAACTCTCTACGATAAGATCTGGGACTCCCATGTCGTTGACCTCAATGAGGACAGCGGCGAGGCGCTGATCTACATCGACCTTCACCTCATCCACGAGGTGACGACGCCTCAGGCGTTTGCTGGCCTGAAAGCCGAGGGCCGTAAGGTGCGTCGTCCGGATTTGACGCTGGCGGTGGCCGATCACAACACGCCTACTGAGAACCAGACTGCGGGCCTTGCTGGCGTTGTGGATGATGCGGCGCGCAATCAGCTTACTATGTTGGCGCAGAATGTCGCGGAGCACGGCATCGAGTTTTTCCCGATGGGGCATATCAACAATGGTATTGTTCACGTTGTGGGGCCCGAGCAGGGGCGTACCCAGCCCGGCATGACGATTGTGTGCGGTGACAGCCACACGTCGACCCACGGTGCCTTCGGGGCGCTCGCCCACGGCATTGGCACGTCAGAAGTTGAGCACGTGCTTGCGACGCAGACGCTGCGGGCCCGCAAGATGAAGAATATGGCCGTAGAGTTTGAAGGGCCGCTCGCTGAGGGTGTGACTGCCAAGGATATGGCGTTGCATCTGATCTCCGTCATCGGGACCGCGGGAGGGACAGGCTGCGTCATGGAGTATCGCGGCGAGGCTGTTCGCGGGCTTTCCATGGAAGGCCGGATGACGCTTTGTAATTTGTCGATTGAGGGCGGTGCGCGGGCCGGCCTTGTTGCCCCGGATGACACCACATTTAGCTATACGAAGGGTCGCCCAGCTGCGCCGAAAGCAGGTGCTTGGGAAATGGCTCAGAATTACTGGGAGACCCTGTACTCCGACGATGATGCGGTTTGGGATGAAATTGTCCGCATCAATTCAGCCGACATCGAGCCGACGGTGACTTGGGGGACTAGCCCAGAGCAAGCGATACCGCTTTCGGGGAAAATTCCGTCCCCTGATCAGTTTTCCGATCCTGTGAAACGGGCAGCATGCGAGCGCGCGCTTGAATATATGGATCTGAAGGCGGGCGTTGATATCGCCGGAACACCGATCCAGCGCGTGTTTATTGGTTCGTGTACAAATTCTAGGATCGAGGATCTGCGCGCTGCTGCTGATATCGCGCGAGGTGCCCGCGTGGCCGATGGCGTTCGGGCGCTTGTGGTGCCGGGCTCCGGTCTTGTTCGGGCGCAGGCGGAAGCCGAGGGCCTCGACTATGTGTTTCGTGAAGCCGGCTTTGAGTGGCGCGAGCCGGGTTGCTCCATGTGTCTTGGTATGAACCCTGACACGCTGTCTCCTGGGGAGCGATGCGCATCGACCTCAAACCGCAATTTTGAAGGTCGACAGGGTAGGGGTGGGCGTACCCATCTTATGAGCCCGCTGCTCGCCGCGCGTGCTGCGGTTACCGGCGTGATTGGGTGAGCCTGACAGACTGGTCTCCATGCGAGCGTCCGGCTCCGACGCCGCTTTTGGGGCGGTATGCTCGTGTCGAATTGCTGGACTGGGCGGTTCACGGCGATGGCTTGTTTGAAGCCGTGTGCGGCGAGGCCAATAATGGTCTTTGGACATACATGCCGGTCGGTCCCTTTCCCGACAGGGGCGCGTTTGAGCAAGTTTTCGAATTTGTCCGCCATAAGTTCGAGTGGGAAACGCTAGTGATACGAAGCGCTTCGACAGGCGAGATACTTGGCATGGCGAGTTATATGCGGATCCGGCCTGAGCATGGCAGCGTTGAGGTGGGCTGCGTCACATTCGGTCCGAAGCTGAAACGGACCCGCGAGGCTACGGACGCTATGTATCTGATGGCGCGTCACGCCTTCGATGATCTCGGCTATCGCCGTTATGAATGGAAATTTAACAATGCCAACGAAGCCTCTCGCCGGGCTGCCGAGCGATACGGTTTCTCGTTCGAAGGCGTTTTTCGCAACGATATGGTTGTGAAAGGACAGAGCCGCGATACTGCCTGGTATTCCATAACCGACGAGGAGTGGCGTGTCGCAAAAGAGGCGTTTGAACGCTGGTTGTCGCCTAACAACTTTGACGGCAAGGGACGGCAACGCCTGTCATTGACGGCTGTTCGAATGAGCGAAAGCAGCGCTAAATAACCTCCTACGATAATTGGAGATAGCATGCCGAAATATCTGCTTCCTGCTGCAATTTTCACGATCGGCTTTGCCGCGCCAGTGAGCGCAGGCGAAGCGGATGTTCTTTCGGCGGATATCCGTCTCGACGCCAATGGCACCTATACAATCAGCGTGGAGGTGGAGCACGCCGATGATGGATGGGACCATTATGCCGATGGGTGGGACGTGCTCGCTCCGGACGGTACGGTGTTGGCGACCCGTGTCCTCGCCCATCCTCATGTAAATGAGCAGCCCTTTATTCGCTCAAAGTCCGGCATTGAAATTCCGATAGACGTTCAAGAGGTTTCGCTGCGGGCGCACGATCTTGTGCACGGCCATGGCGGGAAGGAAATTACCATCGCGGTCCCAAGGTAAACTCGCCAAATCCATTGCCACGGGCTTCCACATGGTTAATCTTCGACCATCCTCGGACATTACCGAGGGGGGAAACTCATAAAGGGATGATGGATCCATGAAGAGACTTATCGCCGTTTCAGCGGCTTTAGCTTTTGCTGCTGCGCCAGCTTTTGCCACCAAGACAACCATCGAATTTGCCTCCGACGACGGTACAACTGTTACCATGACCTTCGACGATGAAACGGGCATGGCAACTGACGGGGACGGCAACAGCATACCATACACTTATGACGAAGCCGCCGCGACGATCTGCGGTCAATCTCCTGACGGGGAAATCTGCGCGACCTTCACAGACACGGAAACCGAGCCTGCGGTTGGAGTGAGTTCTGCCTATACGACGAATACCGGCGTTGGCGGCACGGCGACGATCACGGCGATCGAAGCTGCACCGGCACCTTCCGGCTCTTGATCACCGCACTCGACCATTTTGTATTGATCTGCCCCGACCTTGAGGCCGGGGCAGATGCTTATTCGAAACTGCTTGGCCGATCTCCAGATTGGCTGAGCGTCGCAACCGACGGAGCCGCGACAGCGCTTTTCAAACTGGAAAACACGGCACTTGAACTGATTGCTCCCACTGGTGAGGGCGCGGTTGGCGACCGATTGCGTGAGTTGCATTCGGACTCAGGACCTGGGCTGACCAGTCTGGCGTTTGCATCCAATGATATCGAAACCGATCATCACCTCGCTGGGCGACGCGGACTTGCCCCAAGCGATATCATCGCCGGGGACAGTGTCAGCGCCGAGACGGGCGCAAAAAGAGTCTGGAAGCGGTTTCGATGTGCCGATGAGGCGTGTGCAGGTGTCAAAACATTTGTGATTCAACAGGTTAGTGGGGTTGTGCAGTCATCGGAGGCAGAGCCAGGTTCGGTGGGTGGGCTTGATCATATCGTTATTGCCACGCCGAACCCTGATCGCGCCGTCGCCCATTATGGCACCCGTCTAGGTCTGGATTTCCGCTTTGATCGGACCGCTGAGGAGTGGAAAACGCGGTTCTTATTTTTTCGAACTGGCGGGCTGACCTTCGAGGTGATCCATCGTCTCGGCCAGGATAATGATCCGACAGGGAGTGATTCTATCTGGGGATTGACCTGGTTGGTTAAAGACATTGAGGGTGCACACAGTCGGCTCAGCGAGGGCGGCTTCGATGTGTCCGACGTCCGCAATGGCCGGAAGAAGGGCAGCCGCGTCTTTACCGTTCGAGACGGGACGCTTGATGTGCCGACGCTTTTCATTGCGCACGAGCCTCGATAAACAGCTTGCATGAAAGCATTCAAAACCCTGACCACCACTGCGGCACCGCTCCTAGCGGGCGGAAGTCCCATGGCAAATGTCGATACCGACATGATCATTCCGAAACAGTTCCTGAAAACGACAGAGCGGACGGGGCTGTCTGAGGGACTGTTCTACGAGTTGAAGACTCATCAGGACGGCACACCCGATCCGGAGTTCGTGCTCAACAAGCCAACCTATCAAGGAGCAGGCATCCTTATTGCCGGAGAGAATTTCGGTTGCGGGTCATCACGTGAACACGCGCCCTGGGCCTTGGTTGATCAGGGGATCACTTGCGTCATTGCTCCCGGGTTTGCGGATATCTTCCATAATAATTGCTACAAGAACGGTATTCTGCCGATTTCCCTACCGATCGATGTGGTGAGAACACTGGCCGATCAGGCTGGCGGCGGTAATCACGTATTCACTGTGGATCTTGAATCCCAAACGATTACGGCTCCGGATGGCGCGTCTTATCAGTTTGAGGTTGATCCCGGACGTAGGGCCAACTTGCTGGCCGGCTTGGATGAGGTTGGTCAAAGTCTGACAAAGGGTGACGCTATCGACCGATTTGAAGAAGAGAGGGCCGTGGCCATGCCGTGGATGAAGAGGGGATCATGAAAGCCGCACATGTATTAATGGGAGTGGTGTTCATGGCGATTTCCAGCTGTGCAGAGAGCATGGTTGTGCCAACACCTACTGAACAGACCGACGCTGACGCCATTCGCGATCCTGCGCCTGGAACACGAACTGAGTCTCGAGTGGAGGAAACCTTTGATCTCGTGCTCACCTCCAATCCGACCACTGGATACTATTGGATTGTCTTGGGGAATGACGGCGGTATCGTTGAGCTGAAAAGTGAAACCTACATTGCAGATCCCGCCCCAGAGGGCCTGGTTGGAAGCGGTGGAAAGCAAGTCTTTGTCTTTGAAGCGGTTGCGCCCGGCGAGGCTGATCTAGTGCTCTCTTATCAGCGCAGCGAGGACGACGTGGCGGATACCCTCAACCTTAGAGTCGAGGTCACAGAATGATTATCGTAGAAGGCTATGTTCGCATGGAGCGTGCCGGAGACTTTGAGCGTGTGCGAACAGAGGCTGAAGCTCAGATTGCCGCAAGCTTAGCGGAAGGCGGGTGCATCGACTACACATACGCGATCGATGTTCTTGATCCTAAGATCATGCGCGTTCTGGAGCGTTGGGAGAGCTGGGAGGCGCTCGAGGCTCATTTCAGAGAACCCCATATGGACACATGGCGTGCTGCGCTGGCTGACATAAAATTTGCCGAACGATCCTTACGTGCTCACGAAGTTTCTGAAACGCGGGACATGTAGCCGCTGCCGGGCCCTTCCTTTCTTAACGCTTCGACCCTAAATTCCATCTTGGCGGCAGCTGCGGCGCTCGGCGCGGGATTTTTATTCCAGCGACCTTACATTACCATCAGGGAACTGTCCCTGGCCGGGATCGTGGTCCCGGACACACGGTGCCCACCTAGCTTGCTGGGTCGATGGGAATGAACAGGCCCACCCGGCGAATTGAGCGGTTGCCGTCATCCTAGTGTCGTGCACTCAGACTATGTTAACTGTCTGGTAGGATGTTCCCTGAAGACCAAGCACGGAGCCTGGACGTGGCAAACGCGACCAAACAGGAATTAAGAGCCATACTGCGCGATGTTCGCGCCGAGGCGGCAGCGCGCGATCCTGATGCGGGCGAGAAGCTCGCTGATGTATTTCCAATGAAGCTCTTTGAGCGTTATGGGCCAGTTGTCGCGGGCTACAACGCGGTTAATGAAGAGATCTGCCCGTTTCCCTTGATGCAGCGCCTCGCGCTATCGGGAGCGGCGCTCTGCTTGCCAAGAGTCAGCGATGAAGGACGCTTGCAATTTCACTATTGGGAACCAGGTGAACCGCTGGTGGAGGGACGGTTTGGTCTAAAGGAACCCGCTGCTGACTCCCCAATTGCCGAGCCCACTCTGGTGTTGGTTCCACTTCTTGGTTTTGACGGCGCTGGCAACCGTATTGGTTATGGCAAGGGCCACTATGATCGCGCATTGCATGACCTGCGGTCTGGTGGGCGAGCATTTGCGTGCGGCGTCGCCTTCAAGGCTCAGATGATCGAGGATCTGCCGGTAGAGGCGCACGATGAACCTCTAGATTGGGCTGTGACCGAGCAGGGGTCTGTTCCACTCTTCATGATGCGCGCCATGGCGAGCTGAAGGCCAGCCCAAAGAAGCTCTCATTAACCAGCTACGATTACAGTCCAGGGCTAGTCTTCGATGGGCTGAGAAGAGGGCAGGTTCTGTGGACGGTGTAATTGATCGCTTACCTTATGGAATTGGCGAGGCAGAGGCGGTACGCGACGATGCGGGCGAAATCATAGATTTTGTTTGGACCTACGCGAACACCCACCTGCATCATTTGATAAACGTCACTGACGGAGAACTTGTCGGCACATCCGTAAAGAACACCAGTGACGTATTCGGGAAGAATTTCGGGCTCCAATCATTTCAGAAAGCGATAGAGTCGTCTTCTGATAGCGAGATCATATCGGAGATCAGCGACCCTGAGTCTCCCTTCTTCCGTAGCTCCTACTATTTCAGTTTTCTCCCTTCAGGTGACAGCTGCGCCATTTTCGCGAACGACGTCACACAGATCATTGAGGAGACGGAGCGTGCCCGTGGCCAATTCAGAATGTTTCGGGAAGCGGCGAATTGCAGCCTGATTGGCAAAGTCATCACTACCGAGTCAGGTGATATCCAATTTGCGAATCCCGCCTTCGTTCAGATGCTCGGATACACAATCGATGAAGTTGTTGGACAGAACATTCAGTACTTTATTCACCCCGACGATCGCGGTCAGGACTCGTCCGTCGCCATCGATATAAAATCAGGCGGACAGCAAGCCGCCACCAGGGACAAGAGATATGTCTCGAAGTCCGGCGAAGAGGTTCGGTGCTCTGTGACCCTGACATGGATGGTCGATGAGGCGACGGGACAGGGGTATATGGTCGGCCAGATTCGTGACGTTCGCGAAGAACGCCGCAAGGAACATCAGCTCAAGAATGCTCTTCAGCAGGCTGAGCAAGCGACCAAGATGAAATCCGAGTTTCTGGCTAATATGAGCCACGAAATCAGGACACCCTTAAACGGTGTGATCGGTATGGCGCAGGTTCTGGCCCATAGCTCACTCGACCCTGATCAGACCGAGAGCGTTGAAACTATTCTGGATTCTGGTCGATCACTCATGGTGCTTCTCAATGACATCCTTGACCTGTCCAAGATTGAAGCCGGCAAACTCGATATCGCACCTGTCGACTGCGATGTTCGACACAAGCTCCGTCGTATCCACCAGCTCTTTGAACCGATCGCGGCAGAGAAAGGGTTGGACCTTAGCTTCTTCGTAGATCCGAGTGTTCCGTCGCATCTGCGCTTCGACGCCGTACGTGTTCGTCAATGTATCTCGAACCTGGTGTCAAACGCTGTGAAGTTTACTGATGCTGGCTCCATCATGATCGTCGCAACGGCGCAGCCGGTGGGCGATGGTCAGCATGAGCTCCGTGTTTTCGTCACTGACACTGGAATAGGTATCTCGCGGGATAGCCAAAAGCACATATTTGACAGCTTTAAGCAGGCCGACGGATCAACGACACGACGCTTTGGCGGGACCGGCCTCGGTCTTGCGGTTACCCGAAACCTCGCTCGAATGATGGGTGGGGATATAACCGTCACCAGCGAGGTCGGTCGCGGATCCGTTTTCATTTTCAGCTTTCGTGCGGCAGAGCTCGGACGCGACTTGATTGTTCCCGAAAGCGGCAATGTTGAGATTATCATGCCGGAGAGCTCGGCAAGTTCCTCGTCGCCGCTTGCCAGAGAAGATCTTCCAGAGTCATTGGATTCTAATCCTCGCCAACTGACTGGTTTGCACTTGCTGGTGGTCGACGACAATCAGGTCAATCGCCGTGTCGCTCGTTCATTCCTCAAGCAATACGGCATGACTTCCGCAGAGGCGGCCGATGGTAAGGAGGCGCTTAAGCTGATGGATGAAGAGACGTTCGACATGGTCCTTATGGATGTTCATATGCCTGTGCTGGACGGGGTCAGCACAACACGGGCAATCCGCGAACAGCCTCGATGGGCTTCTGTGCCAATAGTGGCCCTGACGGCGGATGCTATGACTGGTGACCGAGACAAGTATCTCTCGGAAGGGATGTCCGGCTATGTGGCAAAGCCAATTGATCAATTAGATCTGATCAAGGAAATCCACCGCGTCTTTGATGAAGTCTCGGAAGGTCGGAAGGCTGGTTAGAAACCTCTTTCGGGGCGATCTTAGCCCACGAGCTTGAGCTTCGCCTTTACTTTGGACCGCTGTTTCCTGGCTTCCATATTACGGTGGAATTCAACCATTCGCGGCACGATTTCGGTTCGAAACCTCGATCCGTTGAAGACGCCGTAATGGCCGACACCCGGTTGAACGTAGTCGAGTTGCATATTGTCCGGGATATTTTTGCACAATGTATGTGCCGCCTGAGTCTGGCCAATTCCTGAGATGTCGTCCTTTTCACCCTCTACAGTCATTAGGGCGACGTCTGTTATGGCCTCTGGTTTCACGAGCCGCCCGCGATGTTCGAAGATGCCGCGCGCCAAGTGATGCTCCTGAAAGACGCGGGATATTGTCTGCAGGTAGAACTCCTCGGTGAGATCCAGCACCGACAAGTACTCATCATAGAATTTGCGATGCTTGCCCGCATTGTCCCCATCACCCTCAACGAGATGGCTGAAGAATCGCCAGTGCGCGTGAACGTGATTCTCCCAATTCATATTCATGAAAGATGAGAGTTGGACGAAACCTGGATAGACCCGGCGCATGGCCCCTGGCCAAGGCATTGGCACGGTGAAGATCATATTGTCTTCGAACCATGTGAAGCTTCGTTCTTCAGCGAGCTGATTTGGAACGGTCGGCGATTCTCTGGCGTCGATGGGAGATCCCATAAACGTCATAGAAATTGGCCGGTTCGGGTCCTCGTCCTCTGCCATCATGGCTATCGCAGCCAAGACCGGGGGGCCGGGCTGGCAAACAGCCGCGACGTGAGTGTCCGGACCAAGATGGGTCAGAATGTCTCGAATACATGAGATATAGTCATCAAGGTCGAAGCGGCCCATCCATATTGGCACCATGCGGGCGTCGACCCAATCCGTTATGTAAACGTCGTGGGTGGGGAGGAAAGCTTCCACGGTTCCGCGGAGAAGCGAGGCGTAATGGCCGGAAAGCGGAGCAACGATTAACAGGGTCGGTTGCTGTTTCGCACGCTTTCCCAGTGCCTTTTCCAGATCCTCTGTGGATTTGCGAAAGTGCATCAGGCGGCACCATGTGCTCGTCCAGTCTGCTTCGGGCGTCACTTCAATGTCGACGCCGTTGATTCGTGTCTGGTCAATTTGCCAATCCGGCTTGCCGTAATAGCGTGTGGTCGACTCAAACACGTCTGCGGCAGCGGCCATTGACCTGCCAATTTCGGTTTTCGACAATGGATTCAGGGACGACGCCCAATATGCTTTCGATGCCTTTGCAGCGATGCGAAGCGGTGCCATGGCCGCTCGATTCATCTCAACAAGTGTGTAAAGCATTGATTGCTATCCGATTGCTGCATTGCAACATATGCATGCCCCGAGCCATCCGCAAAGGGCGTGACGGCATTCTGCAACAGTTATCGGAGACTTGCCTCTACTTGTTAACGGCAAGGCAAGAACGCATAATTTATTTGTTTTTCAAATAGTTAGCTCAGGTGCTCTGCCAAGCAATCTGCCATTTGTGTGGATGTGGTGTCATGGGTAAAGAAGGTCTTCAGCGACCAGTCTTCGTCCATTAGATACACGATTGATGTGTGATCCATCGTGTATCCGGCAGCGGAATCCGGAATTTCCACTTTCTGAAACCCTGTTTTGAACGTGTCCGCTGCGGCTTTCACGTCTTCAAGGGACCCGGTCAACCCAACGATGTCTTCTGGAAAGGCATCGACGCTGATGTAGTCAGCCATAGCGTCGGGCGTGTCCCGTTCTGGGTCGATCGAAATCAGTATCGTGCGGGGTGGCTCGATGGATTCCGGTAGTTTTTCGAGCGCCTGGTCGATAACTACCAGCGATGCCGGGCAAACGTCGGGACAATATGTGAAGCCGAAATATACGAGACTTGGCCGTCCTTCGAAGTCCGCTTCCGTGACAGGCTTGCCGGACGTGTCAATAAGCGAGATTGGACCACCAATATCTGCGTAGGCGCGCGTTGAGCAGCTTGCGCTTGCGCCTCCTGCTGTGGGGCTTGTTTCATCGCCCCCCGAACAGGCTACAATCAGGGCGAGGCAGCTCGTTGTAAGTACTCTTGAGATCATACCGGAACATATGATGTAGCTACGCCCCTTGGCGCAAGGGGCGCACTGACGCATTTAGAGACAATGGATCGATCTACCGATACGGCACAATTGAAGCTCGACGAGGCTTTGTTCGCTCTTCCCGAGGAGGGGTTGAAGAGTGTGGGCTCGGCTCTTGGCCGCACGCGTCTGCGCACATTCATTAGTCTGCGTTGGATCGCCGTGGCGGGTCAGACGGCTGCCGTTCTGTTTGTCCACTTCGGCTTGAACTTTGAGTTGCCGCTGGCGATTTGCCTCGCGGTTATTGCTGCATCTGCGTGGCTGAACGTCTTTCTCGAATTTGCGCTACAAACCCGCCGTCTTGCGAGTGAGATGGAGGCCGGCGCGCAGCTTGCCTTCGATGTGGTTCAACTTTCCGCTCTTGTGGCCGCCACGGGCGGGCTAGCTAACCCTTTCGACCTGTTCCTGCTCGCGCCCGTGACCATCGCGGCTGTCAGTCTGCGTCGGCGCTACGCGCTTTTGATCGCGGCTCTGACACTCGTTCTCGCGGCAACGATGCCTCTCTATGCGGCGGGGTTGCCCTGGCGGGTTGGGGAAGAGGTGGTCGTGCCGCGGCTGCTTCAGTGGGGACAATTTATCGCCCTGACAGGCGGCGTCGCTTTTTTTGCTCTCTCGGCGGTGCGCGTGAACCAGGACGAGGCTCGTTTGGTTCGGGCCCTAGATGCTGCTCAGGTCGTCATGGCGAAGGAGCAACGGCTCTCAGCGCTTGGAGCCATGGCCGCGATGACCGCCCATGAGCTCGGAACACCGCTCGCGACGATCCACCTCGTAGCGAGGGAAATGGCCGAAGACCTGCCGGAGGACAGTCCGCTTCGCGAGGATGCAACCTTGCTTGTTGAGCAGGCTGAGCGCTGCCGGACCATTTTGCAGTCCTTGGCGCAGCAACGTGAGGCCGGCGACATCGTGCACGCACAGATGCCGTTTTCAGCCCTCATTGAAGAAGCTGCCGCTCCCCACAAAGGGCTCGGCGTTGATGTCGACGTTCGAACCCGGAGGCATCCCGGGATCGATGAGAAGTTGCCAGTTATTCGTCGAAGCCCCGAGATACTGCATGCGCTTGGAGCCTTTATCGAAAATGCCGTTAGCTTTGCGGATACCATGGTCTGGATAGAGGCGACTTGGGATGCTGAGGAGTGCATGATCACCATACGGGACGATGGTCCTGGTTTCTCAGCTGATGTCATGCCGAAGCTCGGCGAACCCTATGTCTCCCAGCGTGGGGACGATCAGGCCGGGGGCGGCGACATGGGTCTCGGCTTCTTTATTGCAAAGACACTTATTGAGCGAACAGGCGGGCGAGTGGCGACG
Organism: Pseudomonadota bacterium; assembly: GCA_039033955.1. GTDB lineage: Bacteria > Pseudomonadota > Alphaproteobacteria > Caulobacterales > Hyphomonadaceae > CALLCD01. The sequence goes on along the minus strand of JBCCBQ010000002.1, from coordinate 8,900 downwards.
CGCAACCGGACGCCTCCGGGGCATGGTGCTACCGTTCAGATCACATGGCCGCGCGTGCGACTGGAACCCAACGCAGAACATATCATATAGGGTACAGTTGCTCAGGGAGTATTGGTATGGACCGTCCGGTCAAAATACATGAGAAGTTAGAGGGAGTCGAAGACAGGACATGTCTTGTTCTCGATGATGATGGCCCCTTCTGCCAGCGTCTTGCCCGTGCTCTCACCCATCGCGGATTCATGGTTTCCGCAGTATCTACGGTTTCCGAGGCCAAAGATATCGCGCGCCTTAATCCACCAGCTTTTGCTGTGCTCGACCTACGTTTGGCAGACGGTTCAGGCCTCGATGTTGTTGAGATTCTTCAGCAAAATCGCGAGGATGCGCGCGCGGTGATCCTGACGGGTTATGGAGCGATCGCAACTGCTGTAGCAGCTGTTAAGGCTGGCGCTGTCGATTATCTTGCAAAGCCCGCCGACGTCGAAGACATCATCAAGGCGTTGGTTGCGAAGCCCGACGCCAAACCAGCGCCGCCAGAGAACCCTATGTCGGCGGATCGCGTGCGTTGGGAGCACATTCAGCGTGTCTATGAGTTATGCGATCATAATGTCTCTGAGACGGCTAGGCGCTTGAATATGCATCGCCGCACGCTACAGCGCATTCTTGCTAAAAGGGCTCCGCGCTAGGGTTCAAGCAGGCATTTTTTCGTCCAACCAGCCAAGAATATCTGTCATCATCTGCGGAGTTGCTGGCTCGTCGACCAGCCAGTGGCCACTGTTCTGGTATTCCAAATAGTCACCGGGCACCGGGCTTGCGGAATACTTCTCCGCCATTTTGCGTGCACCTTTGACCGGTGTCGCACGGTCATGCCGTGCGCCTATGGTGAGGGTAGGGATGTTGATGGATGCTTCATCGATATCGACGCCATCTATGATGTCGCCGTAGACACGACCGGAATCATAGCGTGCGCCAGCATAAATTTCGTCGAAGCGGCTTTTTGGAACACGGTTTAGAACACCATAATTGAACCCCTGTTGCCAGACCTTGTGCGGCATCGTCCGGGCTTTGTCTTCTCCGTGGCGAATAATATTCCCGAACGTTATCAAAGCTGTAATGGACTGTGCGGCGCAGTCTTTTGGTGGTGCGGGCGTTAGAAAGATCGCCGCCTCGACGGCACCCTCCGACGCGACAACCTGACCGATCAGTCCTCCCATTGAATGTCCGATCACCGCCGGTTTCCCGCCTTCTCTTTCTTCAATCTCCTTGGCCCAGGCCAAAGTCTGATCGACATAGTCTTGCAGGCGAAGGTTGGTTAGTTCGCCTGGAGGCTCCTCAAGGGTTCTCAGTTCAGGAAAGAGCGTAGGCGCGGTGCACGACCAACCCTCAGACTCAAGCTCTGGTCGCATGGCGTCCCACGCGTCGCCCCCGCAGCCAATGCCGTGAATCATCAAGAGATGTCGCATAGTTTTCTCACTTTAGTTGAGTGCTTTTTTCGGGCTAGGCTAGTGTGTCGGTGTTGGTTCTGCCCAATTCGAAAATTGATTGGTGAGTTCCTCATAAACGGATCTCTTAAAAGGAATGATGAGCGGGGGGATATCCTGCAGCTTTGCCCAGCGCCAGGCATCGAACTCAGGTTTATGGAGATCAAGGCGTACGTCGCTGTCCGATCCATTGAACCTAAAGGCAAACCACTTTTGGCGTTGGCCGAAATAGGGGCCAGGCAAGCGCTTTTTGAGCTCATAAGGGAAGTCGTAGTATAGCCAGTCGGTCGTTTCCTGTAGAACTGAAACCAGCTTTGCAGAAACACCGGCCTCTTCTTCCAGTTCTCTCAGCGCGGCCTCTATCGGCGTTTCGCCCTTATCAATGCCGCCCTGCGGCATTTGCCACTGAAAGGCGCCCTTGGAGTTTATTCTCCGCCCAAGGAAGACATGGCCCTCCTTGGAGAACAGCGCGATACCGACATTCGGTCGGTAGAGGTCTGGGTTTCGTTTGAAGTCTGTCACACCTATGGTTGTGCAGGTTCATCCGTGTCCGTCAATTGCGTCGTTTGTATAAGATCCTGTCTTGCCGCCGCGACTGCCGAAACAGGTGCCAAGAGGATGCCTTTGTCTTCAAGACGAGTTGTCCAGTCGCGAACCACGTCAACAGTTACGGGGAAAGCGAATCCGGTGCCCACTGCTGCGCCAGTCTCTATCGCAGCAGATTCTAGTGCGAGGAGTGATTTTTCGATCTCAACGGCCTCGGCGCGGGAGTCGATATTCACTGTTGCAGCGGCGTAATCCATATCGAGGCTATCGGCATGTACCTCGAAAACGGTTCGGTTGAGGTTGGCGTGTTGTATGAAGGCCAGCTCTCTGTTTGCAAGGTCTGCAGCAATGGCTCCAACGGCGTGACCGTCGCTGATAAATTTCGATCCATTGTAGCTAACCACACCATAAATACCTGGCTTGTTGCGCAGTGTCGCACGCAGCCGGTAGGCATTCTCGTCTTTTGTGGCACCAACTGTCAGCGTGTTCTGATGCGGTCGCGCGCGGCCATTGGTCTGTGCCTCCATGGGCAACTCCGCCAGGGTTTCGTGGCCTTGCCGGTTTGCTCTGCGGAGGAGATCTGCGCTTGCATCGGGTATGAATGACAGCGTTATGCCGTCCGGTAGGTCGTCGATCGCTGTGACCGATTGGCGGTACGACGTGCCGAGCCCACCAATGACAAGGGCGACAATCGGCTTGCCCTCAGGATTATCGAAAGGCCGCGCATTCGGGTTTGTTTGCGATTCTACCGGTGTTTCGGGCTTAGCTGAAATCGTTGTGATTTTTCCCGTCGGTGTCAGCGAGTTTGAATTTCCCTGCTGGACCTGGCTATAGCTTTGGCCGGGCATGACGGTGCGACCGTTGATTCGAATACCGCGCGGCTGGGTTGTCTGTGTTCCCGCGTCTGCTGTCGCCCCACTGCGTTGTGGGACGCTCGACGGATCTTCGACACCAAGGCTCGGTTCTGCCTGATTTTGGGGTTGCGCGACGACCCGTGCGCTCAGAAGTGTGGGAGACGAGAAGCGGTTCTTGAGATTGGCCGGCTGACCATCTTCAGCATCAAACAGCGATATCACCAGGCTCGGACCGGCCTCTTTAGCATCGCCCGTGACGTGGACGATTGACCCTATGAAACCTGCTACCGCTGCAAAAGCCGTAACACTCATTAGCCCGTGCAGAAGACCTGACCGAAACGGAGATGGCTCCGTTGTCTTGCCATTGCTCATTTACTGGATGCCCTTTGTTGCGGAATAGAGCCGAACTTGCAGTTTCGTCTCTTTTCGTTAACAGGGCGCTAAGTTTGGTTAACCGGCCCTTTCAATAAGGCTGGCGAGCTTCGCTGGATCGCGCAAGAGCTCAAGTGCGCGTTCCAGTTGATAATCGTCGCCTTCATAGTCTTCTGGCGGCTGCTCATCGGGCAGGCGAGGTCCCTCGCGCCTTGTTCCATCCTCGTTTTCCAAGGCGTTTGGAAGATCTGCCTCGGTAAAACGCCGTATGCGCGCGAGTTCTTCTTCGGTTATGCGCTCTTGCGCAATTTCGAGATCCGGCTCAATTCCTGTGCCCTGGATGGAGCGACCTGCCGGTGTGTAGTACCGAGCGGTCGTGAGACGAAGCGCGCCGCGATCCGCTCCGAGAGGGATGACGGTCTGGACCGATCCCTTTCCGAAACTTGTGACCCCGAGAACGCGAGCGCGCCCTCGGTCTTGCAAGGCACCCGCAACAATCTCTGCTGCTGATGCCGAGCCACTATTGATCAGTACAATAATGGGTACGCCCTTGAAGACTTCGCCCGATCTTGCGTTGTAGCGATCAATGTCTGTTGGTCGGCGGCCTATTGTAGAGACCACTTCGCCGCCGGACAGGAACATGTCGGTCACACTGACGGCCTGGTCGAGTAATCCTCCCGGATTGTTTCTTAGATCGAGAACGAGCCCTTTTGGCTTTCCGCTAGCTGCCTCTCGAGACAGCTCCATAAGGCCCTCTTCAAGCAGCAGTGTCGTGCGTTCGTTGAAACCGGATAGGCGGACATACCCGATATCTCCGGCTTCCATTCTGTAGGTCACAGATTTCGGCTGAATAATCTCGCGCGTCAGCGTCACATCGAAGGGGTCCGTGCCCTCGCGTAGGATCGTGATGGTGATATCTGTTCCAGGTGCTCCACGCATTTCCTTGACGGCATCATTTAAGGGCAATCCGACAATCTGTTTTCCATCAATGGCCGTCAAAAGATCGCCGCTTTTGAGGCCAGCCCGGCTTGCTGGTGTGTCGTCTATGGGAGCGACGACTTTCACAAACCCGTCTTCCGGAACCACCTCAATTCCTAGTCCACCATATTCACCTGACGTATCGACCTGGATATCCTTGAAATCTTCAGGGTTTAAGTAGGCCGAATGGGGATCCAGAGATGTAAGCATGCCATTGATGGCTGCGTCGATCGCTTCGGACTCGTCAATGTCAACCACGTAATGGGTTTGCACGCGGGAAAGGACATCACTGAAGACATCTAGCTTGCCGAACACTTCCGCGCGCGGATCTTCGCGGTTCACATCGGGCCACGCCACCGCCGAGATACCAACGAGCCCAACCCCAAGAACCGCGCCGACACCAACGCCTGCAAGCCAAGATTTCATATGTCTTTCCTCACTATAGGTTGTTCACGCCGTCCTAGCGTTCCAACCATTTGGCCGGGTCCTCCGACCGATCATTCTTCCTAAGCTCCAGATATAGTTCCGGAGGCGGGCTTGTACGAGCGGTCATTTGTCCTATCGGTTCGCCTGCGGCGACCGTTTGGCCGCGGGTCCCGTATGTGTCACCCAATCCTGTCATTATGACACGGTAATCGTCACTTGTCCTCAAAATCAACATATGGCCGTAGCTTCTGAACGTATCTGCAAATTCTATGACACCGTCTACAGGCGCGACAACTTGCGCTTCCTGGCGCGTTACGATGGTGACGCCTTCTGACCGACCGCCGGTTCGACGGCGATCGTTATAACCTTCGGCAATGAGTCCTGAGACAGGCCTGAGCATTGCGCCGAGTGTGCTCGGGCCAAGCGGTTGGAGATTGGAGAGGTTGGGGCCCGATGGCCGCGCAACGGCATCGCTTATGGCTCCCCTCGTTCCGCCGGCAACAGCGGCATAACGAGGCCGCAGCGCTGGTTTGTTTCCCGGAAGTGTCGGCGCATCGGCTTCCAGAGCGGCCAAAAGCTCCCTCAGCCCATTTGCCTGGTTGGCGAGGACCCGAGCGCGGGTTCTAAGACGGTCGGCATCGGCTGTTACGTCTTCAAACTGGGCGCGCTTCGCTGCTGCAAGCTTTGCAATCTCCGCTTGCTTCAGGGCAAGCGTTGCCTCAGCAGCTTCTAGCTTTGCCGTCTCCCTGCGAATGTCTCGCTCAAGCCGGTTCAGAGTATCAATTTCGTCTGATAGTGCTTCTGCACGTGTTGAGAGTTCTGGTGCAGCATGGCCCATTAGGATAGCCGAGCGAATTGATTGGTTCGCCATTCCGGGTGCGACCACGAGCGCCGGGGGCTCGCTTCGTTCTGCCGACGCTAGCGCGGCAAGAAGCTCTGCGAGATTTGTTTCATCGGCAAGTAGCGCTTCGTTGGCGGATCGTCGCCGAACGTCCAGATCAATTAATCTTCGCTCAGCGACAGTCGCCTGTTCTTCGCGGCGGCGACTTTCAGCGGCGGCGGAGATAAGCCGTCGGTTAAGGTCGGCAACATCAGTTTGCACTTCCTCTTCTGCAGCTTCCAATGCAGCCAAAGCGCGCTCTGCTTCCTGTTTTTCTTGTTCGAGAGCGATTAATTCGTCGCGTGTAAATGTATCTGGACCGGCCGCCACTAGGAGGAGGGCCAAAGGAACAGAAATGGTGCGTGCGAGACGAAACATCCGCCTTTATTACGCTGCGTTGCTGACTGGGAGATTAACCGCGATTAAGCCCGTCAATGTATGTATTAGCCCGTACCTGCTGGGGTCTCGTTTTCGAACGTCGCGCGGAAGTTCCAACCCGTCTCGGCTGCCAGCCAGGCGAAAGCTGCGTAGACCGCGACATTCTGGCGGAAGTCCTCGGTATCGATCTTGTCAAATGTGTCGTCAGGCGTGTGGTGGTAATCGAAATAGTCCGACCCGTTTTGTCCCGGTGTCACGACGGGAACGCCAGCCTGTGCCAGCACTCCGATGTCCGGGCCGCCGCGCGCCTGATTGTTTCCCGGAGTCACCCCCAGTTTTGAGAGCGTATTCTGCATTGCACGCGCATAAGGGAGCGCTGCATCACCAAATCGCGTCTGGAAGCGCCAGATCTTGCCCGCGCCGAAGTCTGACTCCGAAGCCAGAATGTGATTGCTGATTTCCGAAGTGTGAGCAGACGCATATGCTCTGGCGCCGAATAGGCCGACTTCCTCTGCACCATATAGAACGACGCGGATTGTGCGTTTCGTCTCACCCGGTAAATCTGCGATCAGCTTCGCCGCCCCAACAACGATCCCGCAACCGGCTCCATCGTCGAGGGCGCCCGTTCCCAAATCCCAGCTGTCCAAATGACAACCGATCAATATGATCTCGTCAGCGTGCTCTCCTCGACCGGGGACTTCCGCTATCACATTGCCAGACTCGACGGCTTCCAGCGCCTCAATCTGAATATTGAGTTGGATGGATACGGGCCCTCGCTCAAGCAACCTATTCAGTTGATCGGCATCAGGCGGAGAAAGTGCTGCGGCCGGCCCGGCTCCGACTGCGGTGTCACGCGCCATAATGCCTGTGTGCGGCATGCGGTGGGGCTGTGTGCCGACGGATCGGATCAGGCAGGCGAGGCCGCCTTTCTCCATCGTTGCCGCGGCGCAGCCTGATCGTTTGCGTACGCCGAACCCATACCCTGATCCATCTTGGGTGCGGGTTGTATATTCGTCGATGAAGACGATTTTGCCTTCCACCGATTCGGAGTCTGCTGATTGCAGTTCAGATAGAGATGTGAAACGGACAATTTCTCCGGTTACACCGCCCTTTGGCGTTGCCGCCGATCCGCCAAGAGCCGTGATCACCAGAGATTGCTCTGCAGGACCTACAATGGACGCGGTTTCGAGCGTCCGCGACCAGAATGGGATTTCGAATGGTTCAATTCGAACATTTTCAAAGCCTAACTGCTCCAGCTTTGTGACTGACCAAGCCCTTGCTCGCGTTTCGGCTTCCGACCCCGCCAGGCGCTGACCAACCTCGGTTGTCAGGCCCTCAACGAACTCAAGTCCGATATCATCCTGGAGGCCTTTTTCGATCAGCAGGTCGGCAGTTTCGGCGATCTCGTCGGCGATAGGTGCCGGTTGAATCGACTGAGCGAGGGCGGATAAGGCAAGATACGTGGAGAGCGTTAGCGCTGACACTAGTCGGCAGTTCATGGCTGGACCTTCTAAGCGGTGTTTAAGATGATCTAGTTCTGTCCTCTACAGGCGTCCAGCTTGGCGATCAGCTTCTCGTTGCGGCAGCCATTGACGCTTCGCGGCCCATTCTCCATTTTCGCGCAGCATTTACAGGAGTTCCGCCTATGTCTGCCGCCTCTGCTTTGTTCTCGCCCTTCAGTTCGCGCGGGATGACCATTCCAAACCGCATCGTCATGGCTCCCATGACCCGCAGTTTCTCGCCTGGCGGCATTCCGGGTGATGACGTTGCCGATTATTATGAACGCCGGGCCGCTGCTGATGTCGGATTGATCATCACTGAGGGCACAACGGTTGATCGAGGCGGTGCATCGAACGATCCACGCGTCCCCAACTTCCATGAGGAGGCCTCGCTCAAAGGATGGGGCAATGTGGTTGAGAAAGTCCATGGGGCAGGGGGAAAGATCGCGCCCCAAATATGGCATGTTGGCATGATGCGGAAGCCAGGCACGGGCCCAGATCCAGACGCTATCTCTGACAGTCCGTCGGGCAAGACCCATAAAGGAAAGCAGGTTCAACCCGAGCCAACAGAGTCAGAAGTTGCGGATATGGTTGCTGCGTACGCAAAAGCGGCTGGCTACGCCTCGCGCCTTGGGTTCGATAGTGTCGAGATCCACGGGGCGCACGGATATCTGATCGACGAGTTCTTCTGGGGTGTGATGAATACACGCGAGGACAAGTATGGTGGCGGTCTCGCCGACCGAGCGACTTTTGCGGGAGAAATCATCGCTGAGTGTCGCAAACAGATGTCTGACGACATGCCCTTGATCCTTCGTTTCTCACAGTGGAAACAGCAGGAGTACACAGCGCGTCTTGCCGAGACACCGCAAGAGCTGGAAGCGTTCCTGCGCGTTTTTGTCGATGCCGGGATCGACATCCTCCACTGCTCCCAGCGGCGTTGGTGGGAGGCCGAGTTTCCAGAGATCGATGGCGAGGATGGTATGAACCTCGCGGGTTGGACGAAGAAGCTCACGGGCCTCCCAACGATCACGGTTGGCTCTGTTGGCCTGTCATCTGACTTTATCGGAGCGTTCCAGGGGCAGGGGTCAAAAACCCGGCCGATTGCGGATGTGATAGAGCGCCTTGAAAAGGATGAGTTTGATCTTGTCGCCGTCGGCCGCGCCTTACTGCAAGACCCGCATTGGGCCACCAAAGTGAAAGATGAGCGCTACGACGATCTCGACGATTACGACGCTAAGGCTTTGATGACGCTCTACTGATGTGCTCTAGAACCCTGTAAAAATGGATAAAAATCCGGGGTGTTTTTCTGAATGACATCCCTGATAGGCTTCCTTCAAACTGTTTGGAGGCTGCCATGGCGAAGTCCGCGCGTGAGAAACTAAGAGAGAAAAAGTCACCCAAGACCGTGGAGCTCGACTACAATTTCGGTGGGTTAAAGGCCGGACAGAAAATGCTCGTCGGTACGCCGCAGATCATCGCTGATTTCATT
>JBCCBQ010000001.1:0-545339 GCA_039033955.1 Pseudomonadota bacterium | reverse complement strand
GCGGAGACGGCGGGATCCGCCGAACACCGTATTTTTCAAGTCAACGGGGCGGCTCGCCGTCTCCGCACGGGCTATTGATGTTTTGCTTCCGTGTGCTGCGCACACATGAAGCGCGCTCAAGGCTGCTGAATGCTCCAGACCGATAGGTCGTGGAGGTCTGCGTGTTGGCGCGCAGCCTTGAGCGCGTTTCATGAGCTCGCGTCAGCGAGACCGGAAACAAACAAAGACTCCTTGAGCGCGCCTCATGTGAGCGCCAAGAGCGCGATACGGAGGCAATCAAAAAACGATACTGGCCTTCGACCCAGCTCCGCGCTAGTCAACCTGACAAGCGCAACAGAGCCGCAGAGGAGATGGGCCATGAGCGAGCCACAAGACGAGTACACTCCACCAAAAATCTGGACATGGGATACTGAAAGCGGCGGACGCTTTGCCAACATCAACCGCCCTATCTCCGGCGCGACTCACGATAAGGAACTACCCGTCGGCGAGCACCCGCTGCAGCTCTATTCCCTCGGCACCCCAAATGGCGTCAAAGTCACGGTGATGCTCGAGGAGCTCCTCGCCAAGGGACACGAAGGCGCAGAATACGATGCCTGGCTGATCAATATCGGCGAAGGCCACCAGTTCTCCTCCGGCTATGTCGAGCTGAACCCCAACTCCAAGATCCCGGTCCTCGCAGACCACTCCGTCGAGCCGCGACGCCGCGTCTTCGAATCTGCGTCGATCCTTCTCTACCTCGCAGAGAAGTTTGGCGAGTTCCTGCCAGCTGACGGCGAAGCCCGCACCGAAACCTTCAACTGGCTCTTCTGGCAGATGGGCTCAGCGCCCTATCTCGGCGGCGGCTTCGGACACTTCTACGCCTATGCGCCCTTCAAGATGGAGTACCCGATCAACCGCTTCGCCATGGAAGTGAAGCGCCAGCTCCACGTGCTCGACACCCATCTGGCGAAGAACCAGTTCCTCGCCGGCAGTGACTACACCATCGCCGACATGGCGACCTGGCCCTGGTATGGAGCTCTTGCCAAAGGCCTGCTCTACGAAGCCGCCGAGTTCCTGCAGGTCCACGAATACACCCATGTTAATCGCTGGGCAGATGAGATCTCTGAACGCCCCGCCGCCCAGCGCGGCCGCATGGTGAACCGCGTCTTCGGTGAGCTTTCGAGCCAGTTGCCCGAGCGTCACGACGCCAGCGATTTCGAGCACCGCACCATGGACAAACTCCAGGCCGAAGAGGCGAGCGCGGAGTAAACACCTCCTCTCTCCCCGGCCCCATAGGCCATGATAAACTTGACACTCCCCCTCTTCTTTTTGGAAGCTGGACGGGCGGCTAGGCAATGGAGCCGCAAGCCATGAGGGGACAATGGCGGAGACGGGTACGGACACTTTAGAGAACAGCGCAGCGGGCAAGCTGAAAGTCTTCGTCTCCTATTCGCGGGTGGACGTGGCCTTCGCGGACCAACTTGTGCGCCTGCTGGAGGATAAGGGCTTCGACCCGATCATCGACCGCCACGACATTGATCCGGCGGAGAAGTGGAAAGAACGGCTCGGCGCGCTTCTCTTTTCCTGCGACAAGGTCGTGTTCATCCTGACGGAGACCTCCGCTGCCTCGCCGGTCTGCCAGTGGGAGGTGGACCGCGCCGAAGAGCTCGGCAAGCCGATGATCCCGATCACTATCGGTCCGCTGGTCGATGTTTTGCCCCCGCCGCAGCTCACCGATCTCAACTATATCTATTTCTATGCAAATCCCGATAAGCCGGGCTCCGGTTTCTTTGACGGGTCGGTCGAGTTGGAAGAGGCCCTTAAGACCGACCGCGCCTGGACCCGCCAGCGCACGCGGCTGATGGAGCAAGCCGCGCTCTGGCAGGGGCGCGGTACGACCTCCCCCGAAGGCTCGTCCATGTTGCTGCGGGGCAATGTGCTGACCGAGGCGCAGAGCTGGGCAGCTGGCACGCCGGGGCATGAAACGATCCCGGCCGCGGTTGCGGCCTTCCTCGAGGCGAGTGCTGACGCTGAAGCGCGACTGAAGGCTAAGGCAGACGCCGAAATCGCGGAGCGGGAAGCGGCGCTGAAACAAGCTGAGACGGCCGTCGCCGAGGCAAAACAGGCTAACGACAAACTCGCTGAGGAAGCAGGACGTCGACGTCGGGTGGCAGGACTCGGCATGGTGGTCGCGACGGTGCTGACGATTATTGCAGGCGTGTTTGTCTACTTTGCGGGATATGCGGAGCTGGAAGCGGAGAAACTGCGCTCCCAGCTATTCGCGGGTGAGGCGGCAAAGTTTGCCGAGCAAGATCGCTACGGCAAGGCCATGCTGCTCAGCCTTGCGGGTGATCCAGCTGCAACCCGCGGACTTTTCGCATCGACGATCCGCGACGAAAATCCTTCCGTGCGCGCCCTGCTTGCCAATGCCGTGACACATAATCGGCTCCAACAAACCTTCGCGTGGCACGATAAGCCGATCAATTCCGTAGCGTTTCACCCCAACGGCGAACTGATCCTCGCTGGATCATACGACTACACAGCCACGCTCTGGCGTATCGGCGAAAACCAGCCCCTTCAGACATTTTCAGGGCACGATAAACAGATCACTTCCGTAGCGTTTCATCCCGGCGGCGAATTGATTCTCACCGGCTCTGACGACCGCACAGCCAAACTCTGGCGCATCGGCGAAGAGGAGCCCCTCCAGACATTCGCAGGACACGAGGACTGGATCTCGTCCGTCGCGTTTCACCCCAACGGCGAACTAGTCCTCACGGGTTCTGGTGACGACACAGCCAAGCTCTGGCGTATCGGGAAAGATCAACCCATCCAGACACTGGTTGGACACAACAACCCGATTTTCTCCGTCGCGTTTCATCCCGATGGCGAACTAATCCTAACGGGCTCATGGGACAGCTCCGCCATGCTCTGGCGGATCGGCCAAGACCAGCCCCTGCGGACCTTTTCAGAACACGAAGGGCCTGTTTCATCTGTGGCATTCCATCCGAACGCCGGGATTATCCTTACCGGCTCTTGGGACAGCACTGCTAAGATCTGGCGCATCGCCGACGGCCAATCCCTTCAGACTTTCTCAGGGCACAAAAACTGGATCAACTCTGTTACATTCAATCCTAATAGACTGATTGTCCTTACAGGCTCTCGCGACGGCACGGCCAAACTATGGCGCATCGGGGAAGATCAACCAGAGCAAACCTTCGCGGGGCATGTTGGCCAGCTCAGTTCTATTGCTGTTCACCCCGATGGTGAGTCGGTTTTAACTGGCTCAGACGACGGTACGGCTAAGCTCTGGCGCACCAAAAAGAATAAACCCCTCCAGATATTCGCGGGTCACTATGGCTCGATCTTGTCGGTAGCAGTTCACCCAGACGGCGAGTTGATCCTAACTGGGTCTCGCGACAACACGGCAAAGCTCTGGCGTATGGGAGAAGATGAACCCCTCCAGACATTATTCGGTCACGATAGCGCGATCCTCTCTGTCGCGGTTCACCCCGACGGCAAATTATTCCTGACAGGCTCTGACGATGGGACAGCTAAGCTCTGGCGTATTGGGGAAGATGAACCCATCCAGACACTCTCCGGTCACAACAGCGCGATTCTCTCTGTCGCGTTTCACCCCGACGGCGACTTACTCGTAACTGGATCCCGCGACGACACGGCGAAACTCTGGCGCATTGGGGTCGATGAGCCTATTCAAACCTTCTCGGGGCATAAGAGCACGATCTATTCTGTTGCATTTCACAAAGACAGCGAGTTGATACTAACTGGCTCCCATGATGGCGTAGCTAAGCTGTGGCGCATCGGGCAAGACCGCCACCTCCAGACCTTCTCTGGTCACAACGGCGCTATACTCTCTGTGGCGTTCCACCCCCACAGCAACTTGTTTCTGACAGGCTCTAACGACAGGACAACCAAGCTCTGGCGTATCGGAGAAGACCGGCCCCTCCAGACCTTCGTCGGGCATGACGGCCCGATCTCATCTGTAGCGGCTCACCCCGAAGGCGAACTATTCCTTACCGGATCTGACGACGATACAGCCAAGCTATGGCGCATTGGCGAAGATGAGCCCCTCCAGACATTCTCCGGTGACAATAGCCCGATCTTCTCCGTGGCGTTTCAACTCGATGGTGAGTCGATCCTCGCAGGATCTGGCGACAACACCGCAAAACTCTGGCCAATTGATGACTTTGTATTGGCAGATATGAACCAACAATTCGCATCAGTCTGCGGTCTCATCACCGAAATCGGCTCTCAACCCTACTTCACCGATGAAGACCGGCAGGAAATCCCCATACTCCGTGGACTGAGTGATGAGGAGCTTGATCCGTGTGGGCTGCGGCCTATGGACGAAGAGATTGAACTGGCTGAGGCAGACTAGCGCTTGATGAGATCGCATCAGACTGTCCACATTGGTGGTCCGTTAAACTCGAACCGTCGTCATGGCCTGCATCCTGATACCGTCAAGCGTTGCAATGTCGGCACCACCGCGCGCGAGAATGCGCAGGCCGGTATAAACACCGAGAAAGAAGTCTGCTGTTGCCTTCGTTGCATCTTGTCTCGGTTGTTTCGGCAGGCTTCCGAGCGCAAGTTCGATCGCAGACGAGAGCTTGGTTTGCCCGTTGCGGACGATTTTGCTGATCTCCGGGTCAAATGCAGCCTGATCAGCAGACGCATTGCACAAGAAACATCCTCGCGCATCCCCTTCCTGCCATCGGGCTTGGCCCGGTAATGACAAGAACCAGTCCAGTTTCTTTAGGGCCGCTCCATCGCGCTCCAATTCATCGCAAACCTGATCGATGGCCCGCGATTCATAGGCTTCAAGTGCCTTGATGTACATTTGTCGTTTGTTGCCAAAAGACTTGTAAAGACTGGCCTTGCGAACACCGGTGGCATCGACAAGGTCTGCAAGCGACGTACCGTCATATCCTTTTTCCCAGAAGACACTGAGTATTCGATCCAGAGCTTCGTCTTCATTGAACTCGCGAGGGCGACCGGGTTGCGATGGCGAAGGTTGGCTCATGTCACAGACTCGTGAATTTCATATTGTTGACCGATCGGTACGTTATCTCTATCTAGCGATCGTCCGACCGAAAGACAATCCGAAATTTGACGACACCAGAACAGAAATATTCAAAGGACCAAAACAATGCCTCTTTCCAAATCAATTACTATCGTCGCGCCCGCACTTATCGCACTTGCACTCGGTGCGTGCAGCTATGTAAGCAACAATGCCGTAGAAACAGGCGGTCAGCCCGCCACCGTCGAAACGGTCAGCCTCGAAAATGCAAGCTCAATCTCTGCAGGTACATTTGAAGGTCGCTCCGATCACGTCACCACGGGTGGAGTTTCCGTCCTGCAAACAGCATCCGGTTATCAACTTGTCTTCGCTGAGGACTTTTCGCTCGACGGCGCACCAGACCCTGTCGTGGGCTTTGGTAATAACGGCGAGTATGATGTGGCGAGCCAAGTCGACGCCCTGAGTAACAAGACGGGCGCGCAGTCTTATGCACTTCCAGCAACCTTCACACCAAGTGACTATAGCGAAGTCTATGTTTGGTGTGAGCAGTTCGCCGTGCCACTTGGCGTTGCGACACTCGAAAGCGCGGAATAGTCAAAATTTGCCATCCGGCCGGCAATATAGAGATCTATTGTCGGCCGAGGCCTTTTTAATCGGAGAGCGAGCTACTCGGCCGCTTCCAGTTCGCTGACAGCATCTGGCGGACCGAAGCTGATGAGAGTGACACCCTCACCCCCTTTAGCCTCTCGATTGGGGCCGAGAAACACGATGGAGCCGTCCGCCCGGATCTCGGCGACAGGATCAGATTCCGGCCGGTCGGCACGAAACTCGCTGAGATCATATTTCTCGGTCAGTTGCGTCTTGGAGAACACCCAACCGCGATAAACGTCTCGCAAGAGGCCATCATACGAACGCCCCCTTCGAATGAGCGTACGACCTCTGGCACCGAGGTTGATGCTTTTGGGATCTTCTTCCTCGCCGTCCTGAGACGATAGCTGGTAGACCTTGTGGCGGCCCAGCTCCGGCGCAAAGTGACCGGACACCAGCGCATTGTATGGTTCGTTTGCTGACAATGCGAGGGCGATATCAAATCGCGCATGATCAAGTCGAAGTTCTGCTTCCTCGGAAAGTACTTCACCGAAATACGTTTCGAGGCCAGCCTCACGGGCCGGCTTCAAGCGGCGCCAGGAACTGTCAGCAAGCGTCGTATCGACGCCAACACTGTTCAAGGTACGGGCAAGGTCCACACTCCAGGGATTAACGCCAATCATAAGAACGCCCGGCTTATCTGCGCGAGAGAGCTTCAAATAGCGGGCGAGCGGCCCGATTGTGAACCCGTGAAGCACTACCGTGGCGAAGACCATGGCAAAGGCGAGCGGCGTTATCATCTCGGCACCGGAAAACTCGAAACGGCTATCAGGCTCAAGGTCCATCAGAAGCTGGGCAAACAGTCCTGAGACAGCAACGGCGACGATCCCGCGCGGCGCAATCCAACCGAGGAGCAGCGCTTCATTACGATCAAGTGTACCGTAGGTCGAAATCCATATGGACAGTGGGCGGACGATAAACAGCATACAAACCAAGAAGGCGAAGGTACGCCAGTTCAACGCCGCCGAAATGGTGGCAGGAGTGAGATTTGCCGTGAGAATAACAAAGACACCAGACACAAGCAGAACGGCGATATCTTCCTTGAACTTGCGAAGTTCGACCAGGCCGGCAAGGCGCGAATTCGCCAGGGTCATCCCATAGGCAGTGACCGCAACGAGACCGATCTCGCTCTCAATCTCTTCGGCAATCGCGTAGCAGAGAATAACGCTTGCAAAGATGAGTGGGGCTTTAAGGTATTCCGGCGTCCAACCTGCTCTGAAAGCGCGGACAATTAGGTAGCCAAAAACGAAGCCAAGACCGACACCGAGAGCCGCAGCGAAAAGGACCCATATTGTTGTTGCGAGCGGACTGCCGCCACCAGAGATGACACGGACAACTTCGAATGCCGCTACAGCAAACAGCGCACCTATAGGATCGTTGACAATACCTTCCCACTTCAGCGCCGCCCCTGTTCTGCCAGAGAGCTTGGACTGGCGCAGTAGCGGCATGATGACGGTCGGGCCCGTCACGACCATAACGCCAGCAAAAACGATGGAGCTCGCCCAATCGAGACCAGCCGCATAATGGGCTGCCAGTGCGCCAAGCCCCCAAGCGAGAGGTCCGCCGACGAACACCATTCGTCGCACGGCCGGTCCCGCATCTTTCAAATTATCGAACTTCAGGACAAGGCCGCCTTCAAAAAGGATAACGGCTACGGCCAACGAGATAATGGGGCGAAGCAGATCCCCAAACTCCTCATCGGGACTGAGAAGCGGATGACCTGTGACAACCGTCCACAAAGGTCCGACGATCAGCCCTGCCAGGGCCATCAGAACGATGGCAGGTGCCTGAAGTCGCCACGCCACCCATTGCGCCCCCAAGCCGAGCGTGCCGATTAACGCTACCGACAGGATCAGCGTGTCATCACCACCGGCGAGAAAAACAGGGTGTTGGAACATAGCGAAATTCAGACAGCCATTGCAGAAACAGTCAATCAGACTGCGCCTGCATCGCTACCCTCTGCAAAGTCGAAGCCGATCTCACGGCTGCCATAGTCGCCCTCCTTGTAGCGCTCCATACGATCCTGAAACCAGTCATGCACATGGTCGTAAATATGCTGGTAAAAGGGTTCAGTGTCCTGTTCGGCCAAAGGTAGGCTGAAAGTATACGGGTCCCCGCCGAGGATATTAACCGAGAACTGATCACCCACCTTGTGGCACTCCATAGTAACTCGAAGCCAATCAGTGCCTTTAGACACGCGTACGGCGAGGCCGAAAGCGACAGGCCCTAAGGGTCGGAACCCGCGCGGTGGCACAGAAAACGCCTCATCGCCATGCGCCTTTGGTTTGAAGGAGCCAGCAGGCGGCACGAGATGCACACAAACCCCGGTTGTCGAGCCCATGTATTCACACATGCCGTCTCTCAAACCTTCCGCGAGACCGCGGATGCGGTCATAATTTTCGGCTGCAAGCTCCTGATAGGCTTCTACCGTTGCAATGAGGTCGTCGAATTTCGCCATGATTGATCTGATCCTGCGAGGTATGATCGCTTAGCGGAGAGGGGCTGCGCCCGCGATCTTGAATAATTTGAATGGGATAGGGACTGCTAATATCTCATTTTTTCAAGTGTGTATATCAGGTCTTCAGGCAGCAATTGAGGTCCGCTTGGTTGCGAAACGTTGCTGATGGAGCGTCTGGGATAGCTCATCGACACCGGGCTGAACACTGGCTGGGATGCCAATGCGGGCCAACTCAACACAGGTGCGTGGCGGATGTCCCGCGGAATAAGCAACGAGCACCTGACGGATGGCATCCATAAAAGCATCCTCTTCTTCGAGCACCTGACCGAACCGGGTCGCCACAGGGCCAACCACGCCATATGCGAGAAAAACACCAAGAAATGTGCCAAGGAGTGCAGCCGCTATAGTAGACCCTATGATTTCCGGCGATTGATCTATCACGCCCATTGCGCGGATAATTCCAATAACTGCAGCAACGATACCGAGAGCTGGTAACGCATCAGCAACAGTGTGCAGTGCGTCGACTGACTTTCCACGCGTTTCGATGTGTGTGTCGATCTGGCGATCCATAGCTTCTCTGGCCCGGCCCGGATCAGACAGGTCGAGCCCCATCAGGCGGAAAGTGTTGCAGATCAGACTGGTTGCGTGTTTGTCTTTTAGGATGGAGGGGGCGGCGGCAAAAGCTGCTGACTGTTCTGGATGTTCAATATCGTCCTCAACCGCAACGATGCCACCGCGACGGGCACGGCTCGTGAGCCCGTGAAGAAGGTTCAAAAGAGACAAATAGTCTGCTTTCGTCCATTTCGGGCCTCGGATTGCGCTTGCGAAGCCAGATAATGCCGCCAAGGCAGTTTTCGGAGCATTACCAACAAACAAGACGCCGAGAGAGGCCCCAATCAGTAGAGCAAGTTCATATGGCAAGGCTTCGGCGATACCTGCACTGGAGGTCATCAGGGCTCCGAAAACCAGCCCGACTAGTGCGAGTAATCCAATAATCTGAACCATACCGATGCTCCGAAGCGAGAATGTCGATTGCAGGTGGAGTTTCGGAAAACTTGGTAAACAAGACCTTCCATCGCAGCGCTCAGTCGGAAAACCGCGTCCAAATCTGGTCAATTTGTTGCATTACCTGCTTCCACTTGTCTGAGTTCGTAACTTTCATTGGGTAGAGCGCATGCCGTATAAGCAAATATTCAAGAGCCTCACGACCTTTGAGCCCGCGGAGAATGGTGTGCCCAGAACAACGATCATTGCTCTGATGGGGCTTTTAGCTGCGCTTCCAGTATCCGCTCAGCAATACGCGTCGAATGAGTACCGGGTATGTCCAGCAGCGCAAACAGAGCGGGGCGTTTCGGTCGTAGAAGCCACTTGCGGTCAGATTCGTCGACCAGACTTCGCGGCAATGAAGGTAGAGTCTCTTTTGGATCTCAGACGAGCTGAGACGCAACGCGACACTTTCAGAACCCAAGTTACTGAGTATGGCACATGCATCAACGCCTTCATAAATTCATATCGCCGACCGGGCGCAGATGCGACATCGACCGCGCCGGATGAAGCTGCCTGCGCCCACGCATGGGCCGAGGATCAGGTTACTCAGAGCGTCATGGAGTTCGGCCGAGCCTGCATTGACTTCTCCAATCGATCGATGACCGATCGCACAATCGAGCCCTGGAGCGGATCATGCTATCCAACGGCGACTGACAGGGGCTGAGGGACAACTAAACAAGCGTCTGCCCTTGCGCCAGATGGCGGGCACGACCATTAGGGGGCATGACCGCGCAGCCCTCCCCCTCAACCCCAAGTTCACCAAAGGACCGACGGGGGGCATTTTCCCTTCTGTTCGCTGCACTGCTTGCTATCGGTGCCGGAAACACGATGCTCATCGCCGCCGTCCTACCGCCGACCACGCGGGAGCTCGGTATGCCCGATTGGATGGCAGGTGCCATCTTCTCTCTTTCGGCCGCGCTCTGGACGATTGCGAGCCCGTTCTGGGGGCGGAAATCGAATGAGTGGGGCCGGCGTAGAGTCGCAGCTCTTGGCCTTGCCGCCTACTCATTTTCGATGCTGCTGTTCGGGACCTTCGCGTGGCTCGCACTCGAAGGGCACATTCAAGGCATCTTCGTCATCTTCGGCTGCCTGCTTTTCGCCAGATCTTTCTTTGGCCTGATCGGTTCAGGAGCGACGCCGTCTGCCCAGGCTTATGTAGCGGATCGCACCACCGAGGCCGAGCGGACAAAGGAGATTGCTTCCGTCACGTCTGGATTCAGTGTCGGAGCTATCGCGGGGCCTGCCTTCGCCGCTGCCATGGTGGCGACGTGCGGACTTTTGAGCCCGGTCTTTTTCACATTCGTCATGGCCGGCATCATGTCGTATCTCGTCCTGACGCGCTTGCCCGAGGAGAGCCCACCCAAATCTGATGCATCACTTGGGCGTGTGGAAAACCCCGAGATCAAAGGGTTATGGCGAGATCCGCGGGTCTTGCCATTTTTGGTGTTCGCCGTCGGCCTTTCGGTGATTACAGGCGTGCTGACACAGACATTTATCTTCGCGGTAATGGACAAACTCGACGTCTCGGGTGCCATGGCAGCCCAATTTACTGCACCTGCATTTTCCGTCGGCGCGATGGGTACGCTGATTGCGCAGCTTGTCATCATCCCCCGCTTTCGATTCACGAATCGAGGGCTAATGGTGACCGGGGCCGGTTTGTTGGCAGTAGGTGCATTGCTCATTGTACCAACACAGGCGTTTGCGGTTCTGGTAACAGCGCAGTTTCTTATCGGTCTCGGACAAGGGCTTGCGCGACCCGGGTTCTCGAGCGGAGCATCACTCGCCGTTGGGCCTGAGCTTCAAGGCAATGTTGCCGGTCTCGTCATCGCAGCAAACGGGATGGGGTTTATCGTATCTCCCTTCTTCGGCCCGTTCATGTATGAGTTTGTAAACCCAGCGCTACCCTTTCTGATGGCGGCCGGATTGCTCATCGCCCTCGCGGTGTTCGCCAGATACACCTTACCCGATCAGCGGGAAACACCAGATACCGACACGCCTCTCTGACTCGCGGAGCGCACATAGGAAAGAGCTTCTCTCGTCGGATAGCCGTCGGCGAGAAGGCCTCGATCTTTCTGGAATTTTTGAAGCGCCGCCCTCGTGCCTGTACCGGCAATACCATCCTCGACACCCGCATTGTATCCCATACCATTAAGAGCGGCCTGCAACTCTCGTGTTTCTCCCACCGAGATGCGCGACACTGTAGTCGGCCAAGCTGTAACAGGAGCAGGACGCCTCATCACAACATCGGACAAAAGGCCGACAGAATACGCGTAAGAATTTGAACGATTGTAAGTCAGAAAAACATCGAAATTGTCGAACAACAGGTATTTTGGACCGCTGGCACCGGCGGGTGTCCACATCCGCCCGCGCGTATTCCTGTCTGTTGGAAAGGTTGAACCAGCTTCCGGAAGTAAGCCGAGATCCTGCCATTCGGCAACGGTTCGCTTGGTACGATTGTCGGCGAGAGAAAAATCGAAATTGCCCGGAACGGTCACTTCCGTGCCCCATGGCTCCCCCGACCGGTAACCTGACGCTTTTAGATAATTGGCCGCCGATGCAAGAGCATCATCTTCTGTGGACCAGACGTCGATATTGCTGTCACCGGTGAAGTCGACAGCATACTCCAGATAAGTGGATGGCATGAACTGGGTGTGTCCCATCGCACCCGCCCACCCAGCAACCAGCTGATTCCGGCGGGCAAGGCCACGCTCGAGGATCATCATCACCGCAATAAGCTCGCGCTCGGCAAGATCTCTCCTCCGCCCCTCGACAGCCATGCTCGCTAGCGCTTCAGGCGCATCATAGTCACCAATGAAGCCGCCATAATTGGTCTCCATGCCCCAAATGGCGATGACGGCACCTGCATCGACGCCATATTCGTTCTCGATACGCTGAAACAGATCTGTCCGTTCATTTGCCATCGACAGAGCATTGGCCTGGCGGGTGTCACTGACCGCGGTTTCGACGTATTCCCAGATAGGTTTTGAGAACTCAGCTTGTTCGGTTGCGGCAGATCGGCTGATCGCTGTCTCCACCCGGGGGGCAAGATAAATGTCCAACGGTTTCAGATCGCGAAGCGTGTCGTAGACAACGGCTGGATTTCTACCATCGCGAATAGCCCGGCTTGCAAAATCGTTTCGCCACGTGTCGAACACCGGAAGGCCGGAGGATTCAAATGGGGGGATCGATGCTATGGTGTTTGGGTTTGACGTCGTTGCGCCGCCGCCGATTGGCGTTGCCGGGGCCACTTGTGGCTCGGCGGGCAGTGGACCGGCGGCGCAGGCCCCCAATAATCCGAAAATCGAGGCTATCGCAGCGAGCTGCGCGCGTTTTGCTATTGTGAAAGTCATGGTCACACTCCGTCCCCCGGTTGCCCGCACGATTGCCTCTGAAGCGAGGCGTTGACTTGGCTCACCTGCTCCTATATCACGCGCCCTCCTGAAGACACTATGAACGGTAACACCGAGTAAAAAGGCTTTGCCCGCGATGAAAGTAAGATCCTCACTGAAAGCGCTGAAGGAACGCCATCGCGATTGCAAAGTGGTGCGCCGCAAAGGCCGTGTCTACGTGATCAACAAGACCAATCCGCGGTTCAAGGCGAAACAGGCTTAAACAACCGAAATTCTTGGGCGGGGCTCAAAAAGATGGCCGTCCAGTACCTGCTTTTCGATCTCGGCAAGGTGCTCATAGATTGGGAACCAGCGAGACTGTATCGCGAACTCATACCTGATGATGTTGAGCGGACTGCTTTCTTGCGGGATATCTGCAGTCTTGAATGGCACACAAACCATGATCGGGGTGTGAGCTTTGCGGACAACGCAGCACAGTTAGTCGATCAGCACCCAATATATGAGCAAGAAATTCTCGCCTGGGGAGAGCGCTGGTTCGATATGTTCGACGGGTATGTGGAGGGCACACCAGAGCTCATGGACCGGCTTAAAGCCAAAGGACACTCGCTCTACGGCCTTTCTAATGCGCCCAGTGAAAACTGGAACGGCATGCTGGCTCGTTTCGACTATCTGCAAAAGTTTGAAGATATCGTCGTGTCCGGATTTGAGGATTGTGTGAAACCGGATCCCAAGATTTACAAAATCGCCCGTGAACGCATGGGTGATCCGGCTCCGGAGAGCGTACTGTTCATCGATGATCGCAAAGAGAACACCGATGCTGCGGCGGCGCTCGGTTTTCAAGTCCACACGTTTAAGACGGCAGCCGGCCTTGAAACCGACCTGATTGACCGTAATCTCCTGTGACATGTTGAAATTAGCCATCTTTCTGGGAGCGCTGTTCATCTCCGGCCCGTCGGACGAGATGTTCGACAAATTGAAAACAGCCGAAAGCGAACAAGCTGCTGCTCAGGCGGAAGCTGACATTGTCGCATCCTGGAACGATAGCGGATCAGGCACCGTAGATCTTCTTATGGAGCGGGCGGGAATCGCTGAACAAGCCGGGGATGAAGACTTGGCCCGGGAGCTCTATGACCGGATTGTGATCGTTGCACCTGAGTATTCTGAGGGGTGGTATCGCCGCGCCGCCCTATTTCTGCGTCAGGAAAACTATTCAGAGGCGCTGAGAGACATGAACGAGACACTGGCTGTAGAGCCCCGTCACTTTCCCGCGTGGACGGGTGTTGCTTATATTTTGGAAGAGCTGGGATCACGCAAAGAAGCTCTGGAGGCCTATGAAACGGCGCTGGAGATCCACCCGCATCTTGTTCCCGCCAAACGCGGACAGGCCAGGCTAGAACGCGATACTACGGGTACAGCTTTGTGAGGTTCAAAATGCTGGCAGCAAGCCTGCTCGTGTCGCTGCCGGTCTTATCGGCCTGCGTGCACAGCGCCATCTACACCTCCCGCGCCGAAGCGAATTATCCCGCTGAAGGTCGTTTAATTGAGGTCAACGGTGCCAAGACGCACGTCATTGAGCAGGGCGATGCAGGCACACCCGTTTTGATGATCCACGGAGCGAGCGCCAACGCTCAAGAGTTCACGCATACGCTAGCACCGTTGCTGCAGGATGAGTTTCGCATTCTGATGGCTGACCGCCCGGGTCACGGCTATTCCGGTCGCCCAAGAAACAGCAACGAGCTGGGGACCCAGGCTGCGCAGATGGCGGGAGTGCTCGAAGCAAAAGCCGGAGAAGAAAAAGCAATTGTGGTCGGCCATTCTTTTGGTGGCGCAGTGGCACTCAGGCTCGCCCTAGACCGGCCAGATCTTGTAGAGGGGCTTGTCCTACTCGCACCGGTGACCCACGATTGGGGCGGCGGAGGTGAAGCCTGGTATAACAAATATGCGGCGAACCCCGTCTTTGGCGGTCCGTTGACTCAGCTTATTCCAATTATAGGTCCGGGGCGGTTGGCAGCTGGCATCAATGGTGTGTTTCATCCAGAAGCCGCACCGGACGGATATCTTGAGGATGCTAGCGTGCCCCTGCTCTTCAGGCCGAAAACCTTCCGGGCCAATGCGAAGGATGTCACCAATCTTCGAACAGAGCTTGCGGCGCAACAGGTGCGTTACGGCGAGCTTAAAATGCCGGTCACCGTCTACAACGGACACCGCGATACGGTGATCAAACCGGCGCTGCATGTCGGCAAACTCAAACATCAGGTGCCTCAGCTTCAGGTGGTTGACCTGCCAGGTGGTGGGCATATGCCTCACCATATCCACAGCGAAGCCATTGCAGATACCATTCGCGGTCTGGCCATGGTGGACGCGGCGGAGTAAGGCTCCTCGCTGAATTACCCTCACAAACGTTTTGAAAGGACCCGCCGCCTATGGACGACGCTGCCCCAGGACAATTGACCGAAACCGCCCGTGAAAAGCTCCGCCAGACCGTTGCCCGCATTGAACGGCTGGAGGAAGAAAAAGCCGAGGTCGCAAACCAGATCAAGGAAGTCTACGCCGAGGCGAAATCCTTCGGCTATGACACGAAAGCCCTGCGTCAGCTGATCCGTATCCGCAAAATCGATAGAAATGAGCGCGAGGAGCAAGAAGCCATTCTGGACGTCTACATGTTAGCGGTTGGCGATTTGGATTAGAGATCAAGACGGCTCAGCTGCGGGGCTTATCTTTGGTTCTTGCTGGGTAATGCAGTGCATACCTCCCCCCATCCAATTCACCGCCATCGGGTTGATCTGAACAATCTGCCGATTGGGATATTGCTCGGCCAATAGTTGACGCATTTGCTCATCGGTTTCTTTCAACCGTTCAGGCAACCCTTCCTGCCAATACGACGCGACAAGCACGACCCCATTGGTCACAAGGAAATTCAGGTAACTCGCTGCCGGGACCATGTGGACCTCATCTCCGACGTCAAAGTCTCGATAGACGGACCGAAGATCCTTGCCGTTCCGAGCTTCGGTGAAGTCATCTTCAGTGAGCTCGTGTGTGTACATCAGCGCAGTGATGTCAGGCATCGGCACAGGCACCACGTTGAACGGGTCTCCGGCGCTATCCGTCGCCTCTTTCAACTGGGCTAGGTTCTCCTTTAAGATTTCATCGTCCAGTCTCAGGAGCGCATTCGCCTCTCTTTCTTCCGGCGCAACCTGGGCGACAAAGATCGTTTCCTCGTCAACGAAGCGCACATACTCGTCCACGTGACCGTTTGCACCCCACCCGAAGAAATTGGCGACTTTGGGTCCAATAAAAATACGGTCGGAGATAGGTGCCCGGTCGAGCCAGATCAGCTTCTCTTTCCCATAAAGACGTAGGAGTTCGGCCTCGATGTCGGCCAGCGGCACTTCCGGGTTGCGATGTACCATGGCGTCTTTGTAGGTAATCAGCACGTCGCTGTTGACTTCCAGCCCCCCGCCCTCGGCAACAATATCTGATCTGCGGCGCTTTACGCCCATGCCTTCGGCGATGTCACCATCAATCTCCGCTCGCTCCAGATCATCTTCATCGACATAAACACTCGGAAATCCGTATGTGTCCCAATCAAAGTCGGCGATCATCAACTCCTCGCCATTTGAAATGAACAAGCCACCTGAGTCGCGGAGCCAGATATCGCTGCTCGGTTGGATGACATATTTCACCTGCTCCGGACCAATGTCATGCGCCGCCAGAAGCTCTGCGGCTTTGTCGGCCATATCCTGAGATTTGACGATCAGTTTCACGTCAACATGGGGGCTGAGTGCCGAGATCATGTCTGCCCATAATATGGTGAACTCAGCCTGCTGGCTTAGAAAATCCTGCCAGCCCATCCAGATGGCCTCATGTTCCTCCCATTCGGGAGGGAATGAGAAAGCAGCGTTGTTCTCAGGATTCTGGGCAGCCGAATGAGCGACCCCGCAGCTCGCCGCGATCAGCACTGCGCTTAGAACTCTAGTGATAAGCTTCATGCTCGTTCCGATCAGTAACGTCTCCTATTTTCGTCAAGCATGAAGTACGGGCGATCGGGTGTCTATGGCGCTTGCGGCGAAGTCGGCCTCTCTGTTCGAATTTGCCTAAGGAATGTACTCAAGCCAGTCTTTCGACGAGAATTTGCCGGCGGCGATTTCCTCTGCAGCAGCCATCTCCTCAGGCGTGATGGACCCCATGGCTCCACCATGAAGATCAATGAAAGTCTTTATGAGGTGAGCCTTGATGTCCGCTTTCTCCATCTGGGTCTGACTGAGAAGCGGATCGACGCGCTTTGCAGCGCTCGCAGTTCCCTTATCAGATAACTTCTCACGACCGATGCGAAGGACCTGCATCATTTTTTGAGCGTCGATATTGTAGGCCATCATCGTGTGGTGGAGCACCGCGCCGCCATGGTAGCGCTTCTGAGCCGCGCCACCGATCTTGCCCTTGTCGGAGGCGATGTCGTTGAGAGGCTGATAGACGGCA
Source organism: Pseudomonadota bacterium (assembly GCA_039033955.1). Lineage (GTDB taxonomy): Bacteria > Pseudomonadota > Alphaproteobacteria > Caulobacterales > Hyphomonadaceae > CALLCD01. The sequence continues at coordinate 528,346 of JBCCBQ010000001.1, read as the reverse complement.
TTGACGCCCAAGGTTTTCAGGCCAGCCACGACCCAGCTGTCAAGGAAGGCATAGGACGCCTCGAAGGTCATGTCGGCAACGAGTTCGGCCGGCGCGTAAACCGAGTATGTGATTGAAGCTCCGGGCTCCTGAAACATGGCACCCCCACCGGTCATGCGGCGGACAATAGTAACGTCATGTTCTTTGGCAGCTTCGAGATCGACCTCGTTTTTGAGGGACTGGAAGCTGCCAATGATGACGGACCGGCGATCCCACTCCCAGAAGCGGAGCGTCGGCGCGCGGCGACCGGCGGCGACTTCCTTCGCGATCACATCATCGACCGCTAGGTGTAGCGACGGTGCCAGAGGTTCGGGATCGATAATCTGCCACTCGAAGTCCCGCCAGGTCTTGGCAACGCCGAGGGCGCGCCGGATGGCGATGGCAACGGATTCTGGCGTAAAGCCAATGAACCGCGTGTCCGGCGGCACCCCTTGCTTGATGGCGGTTGTGATATCTTCAACTGTCGCTTTTTCCGGCAAGCCTTCAACTGACTTGCAGATATCGACGAGCGCTTCTCCAGGTTCGAGAAAGAAGTCACCGGCAATTTGGACGTTGGCAAGTTTACCGTCGGACACGTTGAGACTCGCGGTGACGAGCTTACCGCCTGGAACTTTGTACTCACCGAACATGGGGACTTCCTTCGACCGTTTTCAACTAACTGACGCCACACATAACGACTTCTCCATCAAACGGAAGCATCAGGGTATAGGACGTGAGACCCAGCCCTTGATCTCACTCGCGTAAACGACGATTTTGGCCGTATGGCTCGCGAGATCGACGACAAGAAAAAGCGCAAGGCTCTGCGCAAGCTGCGCAAAGCTGCAAAGCGTGCCGAGGCGGAAGGCGGTCCTGGTCTATCGGACTGGGAACGGGAGTTCGTCGATGAGGTGGAAGAGCGGGTTGAGAAGTATGGCTCGGCCTTCGCAGATCCGGATAAGGGCGCGCTAAGCGAACCTCTGTCTCAACGCCAGATGCAGAAATTGCGCGAGATCGATAAGAAGTCCCGCGGCAAGGGTGGGATGAAACGCTCGTCGTTTAAAGGCAAAGCGAAGGGTAAGACCTTCTCTCCTCGAAGTCGGGATATCCATGACGATGTGGAGGTAGACGCCGAGAACACCGAGCGCTCTACGGTAAGTGATGGCCCACGACTTGTTGAAACACCGGCTGCTCCGCCCAGCGAACCCAAGCTGTCTGAGAAGGCACGACCGCGACCGAAGCTGCGCCTGATCAAGAATGAGGACGACGCATGATCAGGCGCGGTGTCCTTGCGGCGGCGCTCGCTCTGGTGGCGTGCTCATCGGAGGTGCCCGCCGAGCCCTATCCGCAAGACGCGGCGAGTGGGATGACCGCCGAGGCAGCTCCTGCGCCCGCTGAACCAGTATTTCTGGATTATGAAGTGGTGGCGACATTCCCTCACGATCCGACGGCTTTTACGCAAGGCCTCTTCATTGACGATGGGAAGCTGTATGAGAGCACAGGTCGATACCGAACCTCGTCTCTGCGACTGGTGGAGCTGGAGACTGGCGAGCCGATACAAGTGCGCGGCCTTCCGGCCCAGTATTTCGGCGAGGGATCAACGCCCGTAGGCGATACGATTGTGATGCTGACCTGGCGCTCCGGCGTCGGGGTTGTCTTCGACAAGAACAGCTTCGCTCCCATCCGCAGCTTCACCTATCCCGGCGAAGGCTGGGGCTTAACGGATGATGGCGAGCAGCTGTATCTTTCAGATGGCAGCCCGGTGATCCGCGTGCTCGACCAGAAATCGTTCGCCCAAATCGGCCGGTTGAATGTGACCTATGCCGGATCGCCCTTACCGCGCCTGAACGAGTTGGAATGGATCGGCGGACGTATTTGGGCAAATGTCTGGCAGACGGATCGGATCGTCATCATCGATCCCACAACCGGGATCGTTGAGCAGCAAATCGACTTTACCAACCTTTACCCGGCTGAAGACCGCGCCAGCCCTCTGGATGATGTCTTGAATGGCATCGCCTATGATGAAGAGACGGGCCAGATCTATGTGACGGGTAAGAACTGGTCAAAACTCTTTGAAATTCGGCTGGTTGACCCCCGATAAGATCGCTTTAGCTCTTCACCCAAGACAGTTGGGCTGCTCCATCTGGCAGCTGAAACGCAAGGACATTCCATGAAGTCAGTTATGATAACGGGGGCATCGACCGGGATCGGGCGAGCGACCGCTGAATACCTCGCGGCAAATGGTTGGCGAGTCTTTGCTGGCGTCCGAAAACCGGAGGACGGAGAACCCCTCAGCGCGGCACAGCCAAACATTACGCCGGTGATCATTGATGTCGCCAAAGACGATCAGATCGCTACGGCCGCTGAAACCGTGTCAGAGGCTTTGAACGGTGAAACGCTAGGCGGTCTCATAAACAATGCGGGTATCGCCGTGATGGGGCCGTTGGCACTGCAACCCATGGAGACCATCCGTCTGCACTTTGATGTGCACGTGATGGGGACGGTGGCCACAACCCAAGCCTTCCTGCCTCTTTTGGGAATGGATACGGACCGCAACGGTGCACCCGGCCGGGTCGTAAATATCTCAAGTTTTGGGGGACGGCTCGCCTCGCCTTTCCTAGGAGCTTATTGTGCGGCTAAGCACGCGATTGAGAGCCTAACTCATTCATTCAGGCGAGAGCTGATGGTTTATGGCATAGACGCAGTCGTCGTTGCACCTGGAGCGATCAAAACGCCGATCTGGGACAAAGCCGAAGAAGAGAAGAAAAAGAGCCCCTACGCAGGAACCGTATGGGATGAGCCGATGCAGAAATATAATGAGATGTTTCTAGAGGCCGGTGAGAAAGGCTGGCCAGCGGAAAAGGTCGCTCAAACGATCGAAATGGCCCTCTCTGACCCATCGCCCAAGGCACACTATGCCCTCGGACCAGACAAGCTGGTGAACTATACGATCGCCCAGCGCATGCCGAAACGCCTCGTGGACAAGGGTATGGGCCAGCGGTTCGGATTGATACCGGAAACCTGATCCTGCACTATGGCACTCGGTTTGCTTGAACTGGTTAAGAAATAACAAGACCTGTCAGGCAGACTGCGGACCATGAAACGGCTCATCATCGCGACCCACCGGCGACTGGACGACGAGCGTTCGGGATCAAAAACTTATTTGTCGCGCATCATGATGCTGGCCGAGGAAGCGGGATACAAGCTTTCAATCCTTTGTCTGCCGGTCGCAACATTTTCAAGCCGGCCCTGGGGCAAGATTGCCGAAGAGTTTTCTGGCAAGGCAGACATCATCTGGCCGGGGACGCTGAAACTCGGTGCTCGCTATTGGAGCCTATCACCCATTGTGTGGCTGAGATTTATCTGGCGGCTAATTCAGGCCGCGCTGGAGAAGTTGAAACTGGGCCCTGAACGTTGGAGGTCGCCCTGGTCCAATCTTGCGACGGTACCGCCCGCTGGTGAGCTGTCTCGCGCAGCGCGGCGAATTGCTGATCTTTCGCCCGATGCTGTGATGGTCGAGTATTCGTCGCTTGGGCCTCTTCTCGATATGGTGCCGCAAAGGATTGGAAAGGCCCTGCTCGTTCACGACTCCTTCGCTGCGCGGTCGGAACTCTTCACATCCCAGGGCAAAGCTTTTGATTACGACGATGCGCCGACATTCGATGAAGAAGCCGAGCGCATGGCATCGTCCGATGTGATTTTCCATGCGTCTTTGAACGAGCTGGCACGGTTTCAGGAAATTGACAGCAAGCCGAGCCATGTCTGGTTTCGACCGACAGCATCTGTTCTCAGACGTCGGCTCAAAGATCGTCAGCAGGCAGAACTTCTATATATTGGAGCCAATCAGCAAGGCAGCCGCGATGCGATTACCCATTTCCTGTCGGAGATCTGGCCCCATGTGCGCGCGGGCGCATCAGGTGCAAAGCTGAACATTGTAGGCCCGGTCGGAGCCAGCCTGACATCTGATCTGGTGACGGACGGCGTTGTGATTCATGGGCGCGTTGATGATCTGGCAGACTTCGCTGGCCCGGACATGATCGGCATACTACCGACCAGGCTAATGAGCGGGATATCGATCAAGGTCGGGGAATATCTCGGCATGGGCGTACCTGTTGTCGCTTATCCAGTAGCGATAGACGGGTACGGCGATACCCTGGAAGGAATTGTTCAGACGGCGGAAGATGCAGCGAGCTTTGCTGACACGCTTATCACCTTGCTCAAAGATAAAAGCAGGCGGGACGAGATGTGTGAGGCTGGACTGGTGGCGGCAGAGACCACACTACAGAACCCGGAAGTGATCTCGGCCCTGAAACAACTGCCGAAATAAAAAGGCCCCAGCGAACGAACGCCGAGGCCTGTTACAACTTTGATCTGAGAGACTGCGCAATTATGCGCTTTTCTTCTCGTCGTCGACTTCCTCGAAATCAGCGTCAACGACATCATCTCCGTCGGCAGCAGCGTCTGCAGCTGCGTCAGCATGGGCAGCTTCTTCCTGCTGGCTTGCATAGATCGCTTCGCCGAGCTTCATGGCAGCCTGCATAAGGGCCTGGGTCTTCGCCTGGATATCTTCGAGGTTCTCGCTCTCGAGTGTCGTTTTCAGTTCCGTCGAAGCGGCTTCGATGTCCGCCTTGACCTGCTCATCAACTTTGTCGCTGTGCTCCTCGACCTGCTTTTCGGTCTGATGGATCAACGCTTCGCCATTGTTTTTAGCTTCCACAAGCTCACGACGCTGTTTGTCCGCGTCGGCATTCGCTTCAGCGTCTTTCATCATGTCGTTGATCTCGTTTTCGGAAAGACCGCCATTCGCCTGAATGGTCACTTGCTGCTCTTTGTTCGTCGCCTTGTCCTTGGCGGAAACGTTGACGATGCCGTTAGCGTCAATGTCGAACGTCACCTCGATCTGAGGCAGGCCGCGCGGTGCAGGCGGAATGCCCTCGAGATTGAATTGGGCAAGCTCTTTATTGTCGGCCGCCATCTCGCGCTCACCCTGGAAGACCCGAATGGTCACGGCAGGCTGATTGTCGTCCGCGGTAGAGAAGGTCTGAGACTTCTTCGTCGGGATCGTGGTGTTTCGATCGATGAGACGCGTGAAGACGCCGCCAAGCGTTTCAATGCCGAGGGAGAGCGGTGTGACATCGAGCAGAACCACATCTTTCACATCGCCCTGAAGGACACCCGCCTGAATGGCCGCACCGAGTGCAACGACCTCATCGGGGTTCACGCCTTTATGGGGCGGACGACCGAAATGTTTCTCAACAGCTGCCTGAACGGCTGGCATCCGGGTCATGCCGCCTACGAGGACGACTTCGTCAATGTCGTTGATGGATTTGCCGGCATCTTTCAGGGCTTTGACACACGGATCGATGGTCCGCTTGATCAAGTCGCTGACAAGGCTTTCGAACTTCGCCCGGGACAGTGTCGTCGTAAGGTGCTTTGGCTCCTTCGTTTCCATGTCCATGGTGATGAAGGGCAAGTTCACTTCATAGGATGAAGCAGACGACAGTTCTTTTTTGGCCTTTTCAGCCTCTTCTTTCAGACGCTGAAGCGCATCTTTCTGCGCTTTGAGGTCGATGCCCGTATCTTTTTTGAACTCATCGGCAAGGTGGTCGACGATGCGTAGGTCAAAGTCTTCACCGCCGAGGAACGTGTCACCATTGGTCGACAGCACTTCGAAAACGCCGTCGCCAATGTCCAAGATGGAGACGTCGAACGTTCCGCCGCCGAGGTCATAAACAGCAATCGTTTTGCCCTCGGACTTTTCAAGGCCATAGGCGAGCGCGGCAGCTGTCGGCTCGTTGATGATACGGAGAACTTCGAGGCCGGCGATCTGGCCGGCATCCTTGGTGGCCTGACGCTGGGCATCGTTAAAGTAGGCTGGAACCGTGATCACAGCCTGCGTTACGGTCTCACCAAGATAGGACTCGGCGGTCTCTTTCATCTTCTGGAGAACGAAGGCGGAAATTTCCTGGGGCGCGTAGTCTTTCTCGCGGCCCTTCACCCAGGCATCACCATTCGGACCCTTCACGATCTCATAGGGCGATAGCTCTTTGTCTTTCTGGGTGATCGGATCATCATAGTTCCGGCCAATCAGACGCTTGATGGCGTAATAAGTAAAATCAGCGTTGGTTACGGCCTGGCGGGCAGCGGGCATGCCTATTAGGCGCTCATTGTCTTTGTTGAAAGCTACAACGGACGGCGTCGTGCGCTGGCCTTCTGAATTTTCGATAACTTTCGCGTCGCCGCCTTCCATAACAGCAACACATGAGTTGGTGGTTCCGAGATCAATACCAATGATCTTAGCCATGTTTTTCTATCCTCGTCTTTCGGCGGCCGCCAATTCCAACTTTTAGGCCTGCTGAGCAGCACCAGAAACCGGTAGCTCCACTAGATTGGGGTGGCTCAACCTTTTCTCCCGAGGCTGTGCCGTTCGCAAGCGATATGGTGTTCCTGCAGCAGCCCGCAAGGGGCAAGCGGCGATTCCTTGCCTCTGCATATCGCTATACGGAAAACGCGCCGGTATTTTCAACCGGCGCGTCCGTGTTTTTGCAGATATTTCTGACGCTTATGCGCCTGGCTCTTTCAGATCGCCAGCCAGATCTGTCCAATTCGCATCGGCCTGCTCAATGTGGCCAGGTATATCTTTGACCCAACGACGTTGAATTTTCGAATTGAAATTCAGATAGAGTTTTCCATCAACAACTCGCCACGCGTTAGGGTTGGTTTTGGCAAGGTTCCCTTGCGCCGCGGCATATGCACAGTAACCGTTGTATTCGGGTGCATATTTAGCTGGGTCAGCTTCAAATTTTGCGAGATTATCCGCTGTTGAGAAAATCCACGTTGCGCCATTGTATTCGGCGGAGAACTGAGGGTCACCCTTCACCGCTGAGATCGTCGGTAACCCATCTTCATCAAGTGCGGCCGCATCGAGATCGAAATAAGCGACGGTGTCATAGCCATCGATGGCATAACCGCCCTTCTCATAGATGAAGTCCTTCTTGCCGAATCCGAATTGGGCGTTGGCTGGTGCCGACATGGCAAAAACCGCCATGAGAGCTGCAAATATGGCTATAATATTGCGCATCAGTAGTACTCCTGTCCGTATGCGAGGAACGCCCTTCCGGCCCTCCGTTACGTGCATAGGTGCATGTGGAGTGTGGCGGATTAAAGGGCGATCACATCGACTTGACTGCACGTGACACGGGTGTGCGGTTGATGTCTTTCAAATACTCCGAGGCATTTTCGCTTAAGCGGCAGATCCAGTGCTAACAGTGACCATTGCCGCGCGTAGGGTCCGCTCGCCGATCTGCCAGCCGCCCTGAAGGAGATCAGCAATGGTGCCCTCCGGCTGATCAGACGGAACCTGGCCGACTGCCTGATGAACATTCGGATCGAATTCGGTTCCAGGCGTCGCTTCGACTGGCTTCACGCCGTGGCGTTGCATCACGGTAATCAACTCTTTTTCAGTGAGTTCGACGCCTTGCAGCAGGCTCTTGCCAGATTCTGAAAGCTCTGTTCGCGCCTCTTCGGTGAGAGCTGTCAAGGCTCTGGCAAGATTGTCTGAAACGCTTAGAAGGTCGCCAGCGAATTTCTCAACGGCGTAGACTCGGGCGTCGGCCACCTGCTTTTCAGCCCGTTTGCGAATGTTGTCGGTTTCGGCGACTGCGCGGAGGAATTTATCTCTGAGTTCAGAGTTCTCCGTTTGCAGCGCTACTAACGGATCGACTGGTTCGTCCTCCTGAGGGCCATCCGCGGCATCATCTGCAAGCTCTGACAATTCGACGATATTGTCCTCAGGCGAGGCGGCACCTTCCTTCGCGGTGGCCTCAGGCTCGTCAGGACCTTGGTTCTCTTTTGTATCTGTATCGCTCATACGACCGCCTCTAATCCTTTCGCCAGCCGCCGACAATATCTCCGACGACCTTGGCTGTATAATCCACCATGGGAATGACTCGGGCGTAGTTGATCCGTGTTGGTCCGATTACGCCCAGTGACCCGATAACCTGTCTCTGCGCGCTCATATAGGGAGCAACGATAAGGCTTGAACCCGTGAGGGAAAAAAGTCGGTTCTCAGAGCCTATGAACAGGCGAACGCCTTCTGCATCTTCGGTCGAGTTCAGAACTTCGAGCAGGCTCTTTTCCCGCTCCATTGCCTCGAACAGTGCACCGACCTTTTTGAGATCTTCAGCAGCAGCATCGCCCAAAAGATTTGCCCGACCTCGCACGATCAAAGACCGACCTTGCCCTGGCGTTTCGCCGGACCATTCGACCAATCCGGCTTCAACCAACTTTTCCGCCGCTGCATCAAGCGCCGCCTTTCGGGCATCGAGCTCCGCCCTTATGGATGCCTGAGCCTCAGACAAGGTAGAGCCCTTCATGCGCGCGCTTAAGTAGTTTCCAGCCTCTATCAAACTGTTGGCTGGAACGCCCTCTGGAAGCTTCAAGAGGCGGTTCTCAATATCGCCGTCCTCAGTAACGAGGACGCAAAGCGCCTCGTTGATCCCAAGCGGTACAAACTCCACGTGACGGACAGGTGCGTCTCGTTTTGGTGATGAAACCAGTCCGGCACCGCCAGCGAGACCGGACAAAATACCGGAGGCCTCATGCAGGACCGCATCGAAATCGCGTCCAGCGCTCTCCAACCGAGCTTCAATAGCAGCTTTGTCTGCTTCGGACGGCTCACCTAACTCGAGAAACCCATCGACGAAAACCCGAAGTCCCTGGTGGGTGGGTATTCTACCGGCACTTACATGCGGAGCGTCCAGAAGCCCCAAATCTGTAAGATCGGACATCACGTTCCTGATGGAAGCTGGAGACAGGCTGATGGAGCCTTTTGAGAGGGTGCGAGAGCCTACTGGTTCGCCGGTGGAAAGATAGGTTTCCACGATCTCACGGAAGATGTCCCGCGCCCGGGCATCCATGGATTCCAATACTGATACGGTGTCCATTGAACTGGCTATGTAAGCGACGTGGGATTGGTGAGCAATGGGCACCAGTCCTTCGAAGGTAATTCGGGAAGCGTCATCGATCAGAAGCGGCTGGCGCAACTCAAGACCTAGATCACATATCTTCTACGATGCCGTGGCCGTCGACCGGGACGTTCTCACATGAAATGGGAAGCTGTGCGCGCATCTAAATCTGCCCGCGTCCACCCCGCCGGCAGCCCGGAAGTCATACGGGACAAGATTCCCATGCGCACAGCCGAAGCCCGAAGCGGGGATGAAGACTTGTGGCTATCTCAGTCAGAGCAGCGGAGGGGATGATGCGCTTCCAGCCTAGGGCTCGTACGGGAACGATGAATGGTGCAGCACAATGCGCAACGTGCCGTCGGTGTCTTTCTTATAGCCCCAGCTTTTATCGACTTTTGTGACCTTACCATCTTTGTCAGTCATGATGACCCAGCCCATCCACATGGCAGCGTCGCCTTCGATAAAGAAGGCGGATGTTTCTGACGTGCACTCACGCCAGCCCTTCAAACCGAAACCACCGTCGAGAGGGAAATCTGGATCGTGTCCGACAAAATAGGACAAGGCCCCTTTCTTTGTGGGTCGGAAAGTCTGCTCTCCGCTCGCCATGGTCGGTTTGAACATGACGTCGCCGAGATTGTAGCCGTATGCCGCATCCAAGGCATCATTGGCCACGGCGCGCGCGCCATCAATTCCATCTGCCTCATACGCCTTTGCAACGGCAATCAAGGCGTTGCCCCAGTTTTCCCGAGCTTGGGTGAGTTCGGCTTCGGTGATCGACATATGATTTTCCTTCTTTGCAAACCTACTGCATGACTAGGTGTCGATTTACAGTTTCCAAGATCAAATGCAAATCCTGCCAGCTTCGCTGATTACAGAAATCAGAAGACGCTGAAGCCTGAAAAGCCTCACAAACGCCGTGCGCGTCCAGTCCTAAAAGACCGGTCCGGCCGCTTCATCAGCTACTGACGAATGTTAAAGTAGCGCTTCGGCGAGCAGATCATCACAGGCTGCCCAAGCACGGCGAGTGATGTCCGCACGGTACTGCATGCCATTGGCCGCGTCTTGCGCTTCTGGATTTGTGAAGGCATGGGAGGTGCCACCGTAGGCGTAGAGCTGCCAATCGGCGCCGGCTCCGTCCATTTCCTTCGAGAACTCCATGACGTTTTGCGGCGTGGCGAGCGGGTCGTCCCAACCGTGCAGAGCAAGAACCTTCGCGGAGATGGCCGGGCTTGGCAGGTTGTCCGCACCACCGAGAAGACCATGGAAGGACACAACGCCTTCGACCGCTTGCCCTGCACGCGCCATATCGAGGACGCAGAGGCCACCGAAACAAAACCCGAGCGATGCCGCCTTGCCGTTGACGCTATCGCGTCCAAGCCCGGCCTTTAGCGAGGCCGCGAGGCGGGACTGAAGCTCGGCACGGTTCCCGACCAGCGGGTTCATCAGCTTCTCGTTCTCCTCAGGAGATGAGCCGCGATTGCCTTTGCCATAGACGTCCGCGGCAAGCGCTGCGTAACCCTTATTTGCCAGCCGATCGGCGACGTCGCGCTCAAAATCGCCCTGACCGCCCCAGGCGTGACAAACCATAACAAGCGGGCGGTCGCCCTCACCCGGGTGGGCAAAATAACCCTCATAGGTGTTCGTACCGTCACTGTAATCGAATAACCCGGTTGCGATGCCCATTTCCTGAACGCTCCTATATTTGGTAAATATCTGGAAGGCTTGATGCAGGCGGAGTGCGATGTCTGCAAGCCCAACAATAAGAAAACCGGGAGATTTCCGCTTATGAAAGACGCACCGACTTTCAACCCGCTTCATGCTTATGCCAATTGGGTCACATCGACACCAGGCGTCTGGCCTGAGGAGGCGCTTGCGGTGACGCGCCGAGCGATTATCGACGTGGTAGCTTGCATGCTACCAGGCTCAAGGGAGCCGGTCGTCGACAAAGTCTACGGTGTTATCAGCCGGTGGGGCGACGGTCCCGCGCGGGTCGTAGGCAAGCCCAAAGCACTCAGCGCGCCACTGGCAGCATTGGTAAATGGCACGAGTGCGCACGCGCAGGATTTCGATGACAATTTCGATCCCGCCAAAGCGCACGCAACAGCCGTGCTGGTCCCGGCCCTTCTTGCTATTTGCGATCAGGAGGACTTAGGCACGGACGCGCTTTCAGATGCCTACATTGTCGGATTGCAGATTATGGGGCGCGTCGGACAAGCGGTGAACCCGTTTCACAGAAGCCGTGGATGGCACGCAACGGCCACGCTCGGGGCTATTGGGGCCGCGGCCGGGTGTGCAAGAGCGCTGAAACTCGATGCCGAACAGACAGCCCACGCGATTTCGCTTTCTACCAGCCGAGCAGCGGGGTTCATGAGCCAGTTCGGTACGGACACGAAGCCGCTACACGCCGGATTTGCCGCTTGCGGCGGTGTCGAGGCAGCCTTGTTTGCAAAGGCAGGTGTCACATCCGGAGCGGAGGCGCTTCATGGTCCAAATGGACTTCGGACACTGATGGTCGGGCCCGACGTCGATGATCTTGCCGCGTCTATGGAAGGCAAGGCTGAACATGGGCAAACGGTGACCTTTCGCGATGAAGATGTCGGCGACCCCCTACATGTTTCCCATCATGGGTTGAAAGTAAAAAGGTTTCCAAACTGCGGCAGCGTGCATCGCGCTCTGGACGGTTTGCTTGAACTTCGTGAAGCGCACTGCTTCACTGCCGAGAGTGTGGATCACGTGCTCGTTCGTGCACCAGCAGCGCATCTGCGCAATCTGATGTATACCCACCCGGAAACGCCGGCCGAGGCGAAATTCTCGCTCGAATACAATCTGGTCGTAGGACTTCTGCAGGGCGAAGTGGCACTCGGCGACTTCGAACCGGACGCGATCGCACGTCCTGAAGCGCTTTCACTTCTGTCCAAGATCAAGAAGGACTACGTTGAGAAGCTGGAGTCCGAATTCCCAACCGAAGTTCATGTAACACTTATAGACGGCACAACGGTTTCGACGTCTTACGAGATGCCGGTTGGATCGAAGGCCCATCCCCTAAGCGATGAGCAAATTTTGCAGAAATTCGACGGGTGTGCGGCAGCGACCAAAGGACTTTCCAATGGGGGCCAGATAAAGGCTGCGCTTGAGAGCCTGGAGACCAATAGACCGGTGCGTGATCTAACCAGGTTGCTCGAATCTGAATAAAGCCCACATTAATCTTAGGGTGAAGGAAGGGTCGGAAGATGCAGGAAGTTACAGCGCTCATACTGGCCGCGAGCCGAAAAGGGCCGGAAGATGCGGTCGCGCAGCTGCAGAATGTCAGCCACAAATGTCTCATCGAGATCGATGGAATGGTTATGCTCGAACGGGTCGTTCGAGAGATAAAAGGTAGCGACCATGTCGGGCGAATATTCGTTTCGATCGAAGACGAAGAGCTTCTGAAGGCAACACCCTATCTCGCCTCACTGTTCGAAGCGGGTGATATTCAGTTTATTCCCAGCAAGGACAATCTATTCCTGTCGATCACCCATGCGGCGGAAAGCATCGAGAACGGTTATCCACTCGTGATCTCTACGGGCGACAATGCGCTTCATACGACTGAGATGGTCGATTTTTTCTGCAAGCAGTTGGCTGTCACAGGCAAGGACACGCTTGTCGCAATGACGCCAGCTGAAGTCATTCTGAAGGCTTATCCAGACGGCAAACGGGCCTTCCACGAATTGAAAGATGGCGGCTGGTCGAGCTGCAACCTTTACGGACTAAGAACGTCTAAGAGCCTGACGGCTGCGAAAGCCTTTGAAACCGGTGGACAGTTCGGAAAGCGACCACAACGCATCGCAAAAGCCTTCGGTGTAAGCTTCATGATGAAGTACAAGTTCAAGCTGGCGACGCTAGACGGACTCGCTGATCATCTGTCGAGACGGTGGGGGCTGAAACTTGGCGCTGTGCGAATGCCCTATGCAGATGCTCCGATCGATGTGGACAATCCTGGCGACTTTGAACGCACTGAGCGTATCCTCAAGGCGCGCCGGGCGGCTGCCGCCTAGGTTTGCTGGAGGCTGTATGCCCCATCGAGATATTGTTCGAAAGCTAGCTCAGAACTTCTACGCGAGTCCGACATAAGCTCGTCGATTGCGTCCAATGTCGCCTTGTCAGCAACACCGGTTGGATCGAGCCCCTCATCGGATTGAAATGCCAGAACACCGTGTCCCGTTTTTCGACCGAAGATGCCGTCTGCCGTGCCAACATCGTACCCTAGCCTTGCGAGATCTTCCTGAAGTTTTTTGACCCTATCTCCGGTTGATCCGTTCGTCATGGGAGCATCGGGATCTATCGTCACCAGATCGGGTTCCTCCATCAGGCCAAGCGCGAGATTGGTCCAATGGATACGCTTGTCCTCCGAGTGCGCCTTCCTCGAAGACTGGGGATTACCCTGGTTTACACCTCTGGAAACGGCGGCTGCGTCGTTGGCATCTGCGTAGGCGTTTAGGCCGTTGTGTTTCCAGAACCCCGCTGCGGCCCTAATGGAGAGTGCGTGATTGCGGTGCAGCTGATCGGGATCGCCGACCAGGTCAATGCCGGTGACATCACTATACTTTTGATAGTTGTCCCGCCCCGTAAGCTGAATGAAACCACGGCCGCGGTATCTCCAGCCATCTCCGGGTTCAGTGTTGCCGAGTGTCGGGTGCCGACCATAAACGGTATTCGCTATCAGTTCAGGTTTTCGAGCATGCTGCCGGGCAAGGTCTGGATTGTCCCGATAATAACTGAAAGTCGCGATCAGCGCTTCCCGACTATAATTCAAGTTCTCTTCGGTGTAGCGAAGCCATCCAGTTTCTATAAGCCCCTGACCGATGAAGTGAGCCAGCCGCCGGCTTGTATTGATCTCGTGGGCATCCAGAATGTCCCAAGATGCCAGCATCGCCTTGATGTATTTTCCCTGATTTCTGAGCCGAAAAAATGACCACCCCCGACTGACCGGCAGCATTCGGACCAATCGGTCAAGATCGATCAGGCGCGTATCGTTGATCGTGAAGAATTTCATCCGTTTGTCTCCCACCCTGAAAAGGAGAGCTTAGGATGATCATCAATCGTGACCAAATCACGGTCTAAAACCGTGTGTCGCACGTCTGAGGAGAAATGCCAGCTATGTTGAACCGGTTTCTCAGCCCTGCTTCAGCTCATCAAACGGCACGCTCTTATCAACGCGGACATCCTGCGGCAGCCCGAGTACACGTTCGGCAATGATATTCTTCAGAATTTCGTCGGTGCCGCCAGCGATGCGCAGGCCTGGAGCCCACATAAAGCTCTGCTGGAAAATGGCGTCGGCAGGCATGGTCTCGCTGTCGGACATAATCCCGTAATGGTCCTGCATCTCGATGGCAGCATTACAAATATCCTGCAGATGGTTCGCCGTGATGATCTTGCCGATGGAGTTTTCGGGCCCCGGCGTTTCACCGCGCGAAAGCGCTGTCTGCGTACGGAACTTGGTGAGTTTGTAGCCCTGAGCGGCGACATACCAATCCGCAAGTTTTTCTCGGAAAGCACTATCACTAAGCGTGCCCTGATCGCGGGCGAAATCCATAATCTCGCCCCAGTCTGGTCCGGGTGATCCGCCTACCGCGAGGCGCTCATTCATAAGCGTCACGATGGCGACTTTCCAGCCTTGCCCAACTTCGCCGAGGCGATCGGAATCCGGAACACGTAGATCCGTGAAGTAGACTTCATTGAACTCACGACCGCCGGAGGCCTGGTGGATTGGACGCACTTCGATGGCCGGGTCCTTCATGTCCACTATGAACATGGTGAGGCCCTTGTGCTTCACAGCTTTTGGATCGGTCCGCACAAGGAGGATGCCGTAATCGGAGAAATGAGCACCCGTCGTCCAGACCTTCTGACCGTTGATGACCCACTCGTCGCCATCTTTGACCGCGCGCGTTTTGACACCCGCAACGTCTGATCCTGCTGCGGGTTCCGAAAAGAGCTGACACCAGATCTCATCGCCGGTCAGGGAGGGACCAACATAGCGTTTTTTATGTTCGTCAGACCCGAAAGCGATAACCGTCGGCACACACATGCCAAGACCGATGGTAAAAGGCCCGGTCGGTGCATCGAACTTGCCCTCTTCCTGGTTCCAAATAACTTGCTGCATAGCCGTGCCGCCGCGGCCACCGATTTCCTTTGGCCATGTGATCTGGGCATAGCCATTCTTGGCTTTGGTCGCCTGCCAATCCTTGGCGCGGGACATGAACTCCTCGCCAGAAATTCGTTGACGAAGGGGTTTGTCGCCCTTCGGCTCAAGATGCTGCGAAAGAAAGGCGCGCGCCTCTGCGCGGAATTCGGCTTCTTCAGTGGTGTCGTTGAAATCCATCTTCTATTCCTTCCTGATCCTAATTAGTTCTGATCCAAACTCGTTTGGCGAATAGACCAATCAAATGCTGTCGCAGTACTGATACAGATAGTTTCCGTTGGTCCATCATCTTGATTGTCCCAACCACAATTTGGTTCGAGTAGCCCGGTGATACAGCGCCACCGAGCTCTTTTGATCTGCGGTGCCTCTTTCAACCATTTGACACCCAATCCGACGTCATTCTCATCGGAATTCCAAAAACTCTTTCGACGGGATGTAACTTGACTGTTCTCAAACGCGTTGGCCGCCCAACCGCAGACCTTTGTTTCTTCGTCGCGTTCAAAACTATCCAAACGGCTCACAACATCCGTTACCGTAAGGCCGTCGCTTGGAAGTGGGCTCGAGATACAGCTCGTCATCGCAATTACCAATACACAAGAGGGCGCGTTAGGCCGCATTCTTCGTTTCAAGCGCTCTGACGAGCTTTTCTTTCCAAACGCCAGGCGCGCCTGCCTGAACGGCGAGAAGCTTGGCGCGGCGATAAAATAGATGGCAGTCCACCTCCCAGGTGAAACCCATGCCGCCATGGGTCTGGATGTTTTCTTTGGAGGCAAACCAGTAGGCTTCGCTTGCCGCGACACGTGCGGCGGCGGCGGCTTCCGGAAGTTCGGCGGCGTCCGTCGACAGCGCCCAGGCACCATAATAGCAATTGGAACGAGCCACTTCGTTCTTCACATACATGTCGGCGAGCTTGTGCTTGATCGCCTGATTACCGCCAATGGGGCGGCCGAAGGCGTAGCGGTCTTTTGCGTACTCATTCGCCATTTCAAGGCAGCGGGACGCGCCGCCTAGCTGTTCAAAAGCAAGGAGGACAGCCACCCGGTTCAGCACCTGATCATTCAGGCTCTCGCCCTCGCCCGCCCCGCCGAGGCGCGTTCCTTCTGCGCCATCGAAGACGACCTCCGCATGGCTGCGTGTCGGTTCCAGTGTTTTCACTGGAGTGATCTTAACACCGTCCTGTTGCAAAGGAACAAGCACTAGGCTCGCACCCGAGCCCTCTTTCGCCAGAACAACGGCGTGGGTCGCTACGTCGCCATCCGTCACAGGAATTTTGGCACCCGATACCTTTGAGCCGTCGAAGATCGTTTTCAATTTGGAGGGTTCAATGTTACCGGGACCTTCAGACGTCGCATAGCAACCGATGACATCTCCGCCCATAATCTCAGGCAGAACCGAGGCCTTCACCTCTTCAGACCCGGCCAGCTTGATTGCTTCGGTAAAGAAGTAAGCAGTTGAGGCAAACGGTACCGGTGCGAGCGCGCGCCCCATTTCTTCGGCGAGGACGCAAAGCTCCAGCATACCAAGGCCAAGCCCACCTTGCTCTTCAGGGATGGCCGTTCCGAGCCAGCCCATCTCGATCACTTTCTGCCAGAGCCCGGCGTGGTGGCTCTTATCCGCATCGTCGAGAATTTCGCGCACATGAGCGCTCGTGCATTCAGCATCGAGGAACTTCCGCGCCTCATTGCCAAGAAATTTCTGGTCTTCGGAAAAATCGAAGTTCATCCGTCAATGGCCTTCCATGGTGTCGAGCGTTCGCCGCATGCCTGTATTTCGCAAAGAATAGCGCACTTTACGTGCACGGAAACCCGTCACCCAACGGAAACCCAGATCTGTAAAATTTTATCCATTGAATACACCAGAACCCAATGGGCTTGTGCGACTGTTACGCTGGGCTGAAGGATATGGGTTTCAGGAGCGACGACTGTGGCGAAGGCGATTTTTCACAAGAGCCAAAGGGTTTTTGTAAAGCCGGTAGGAACTTGGGCATTGATCCAGGAGGTTATTCCTCACTGGGTTAAAGATGTCGATGAGCCATTGCGCGTGACCTATGAGGTGGGTCTTGGTAGGGAATTTACTGCCGGAGAGCTGATCTCGGAAGCGGCAATGCAAGGTCGCGACAGTCAGGAAGGTGAGGACGACCTGCAGCTAGAACACTGGCGTGTCTTCCGCATGAAGAACCGCTGGCAAAGTCACGAGGGCTGCGAACGCCATCCTTATCCCGGCACATTTCCGGTTGTCATGACGGATGATCAAGACTGGGGCGGCTGGCGCGTGCCGGGCGCAGAGTATGACCGGGACCCGAACCGGATCGAGCATCAGGCCCGGATGATCTCCAATGCACCGCATATGACGCGGCTTGTCCGGAAATTTGCAGAATACGCTTCTACACATCCGGAAGACATTCCGGCAGAACTTATGCCACTCGCAAGGCGTGCGACCAGTATCCTTCGACACATCTTCGAGATCGCAGAACCAAGCGACAAGGCCGCTGAATAGTCGTCCTTCCGAAGTTACTTGTCTCCGAAGTTGACGACTTTACGCACCGCGCTGGACACAGCGAGACCCAGAGCAACACCGGCCGCATTCGCCATACCGTCAGCAATACTGGCATGGCGATCGAACGGCATGGCACCCTGCAAGTATTCCAGACCAAAGCCATAAGCCACCAAAACAGTGGCGATCGACCAAGTGGAAAACCGTCGAAACGCAAAGATCGAAAGTGTCGCTAACGCGAAATAGGCAACTAAATGGCCGAGCTGATCGTCCAATCCCGTGTCCGGCACTTCTCGTTGGGGCATGAGAGAAAGATAGGCGATGATCACCGCCACGAGTCCGGTCACGATGGGTAGAAAGCGAGGCAGTACTTTTAGAGAGAAATCGAGAAATATGCTCATATTGCCTCTTGCCGGTTGAAGCTCACTGACCCCACATAGAGGCTGAAATTTCACCCCCCTAATCAGCCTTTGACCGATCAAGGATCACACGAACACATGCGAACAGATATTCCCCAGACCGTTCGATTGGAAGACTATAAGCCGTTCCCGTTCGAGATTGAGCAGGTGGCCCTTCGCTTCGACCTGGATCCCGATGCAACGCAGGTCACCACCCAAATGTCTGTTCGTCGGAAGAGTGGCCACGACGGCGATCCATTCGAACTCGACGGAGAAGAACTAACACTGAAGTCTATCAGCATTAACGGCGAAGGTTTGTCTGCGGGCGAATATACGACGAGCGATGCAGGCCTGATATTGCACGATGTGCCTGATGTCTTCGAGCTTCAAACAGTCGTCGAGATCTCTCCGATCAAGAACACAGCCCTATCGGGTCTTTACATGTCAGGCGGTCGGTTCTGCACGCAGTGTGAGGCCACGGGTTTTCGACGCATTACCTATTGGCCGGATCGTCCGGATGTGATGAGCCGATATTCAGTGGAAATTTTCGCTGACAAAGACGCTTATCCTGTTCTTCTGTCCAACGGCTCACCCGCCGGGACAAACGAACTTGGCGACGGTCGTCATTCGGCACGCTGGGACGATCCGCATCGGAAGCCGTCCTATCTTTTTGCACTCTGCGCAGGTGACTACGATATCTTCCAAGATACGTTCACTACGATGAACGGCCGGGAGGTCGATCTCGCCATCCATGTCGATAAAGGCGAAGCTGATAAGGCCGCGTGGGCCATGGACAGCCTGAAGCGCTCAATGAAATGGGATGAGGACGTCTTCGGTCGCGAGTACGATCTAGATGTCTTCAACATCGTTGCGGTGCGCGACTTTAATTTCGGGGCGATGGAAAATAAGGGACTGAATATCTTCAATTCAGCCTATGTCTTGGCAGATGAAGCCTCGGCCACGGACGCGGATTTTGAGGCAATTGAGAGCATCGTTGCCCACGAGTACTTTCACAATTGGACGGGCAACCGGATCACATGCCGTGACTGGTTCCAGCTGTGCCTAAAGGAAGGGCTTACAGTGTTCCGCGACCAGGAATTTTCTGCAGATATGCGGTCGCGCCCAGTACAGCGCATCAAGGATGTCATTCGCCTGCGCGCACGACAGTTTGCCGAGGATGCAGGTCCCCTCGCCCATCCCGTTCGTCCAGCGAGCTACGGATCAATCGATAATCTGTATACGGCTACTGTATACGAGAAGGGCGCTGAGCTTATCCGTATGCTGAAAAGACTGATTGGCGATGATGCTTTTGCGAAGGGTCTCGACGTTTATTTCGAACGTCATGACGGGGACGCCGCAACGATTGAGGACTTTTACTTATGCTTTGAAGATGCCAGCGGTACGGATCTTTCCGACTTCAGACAATGGTATGCGCAACCTGGGACGCCGAAGGTAACTCTTGTTGAAAACTGGGACGACAAGGCGAGCGAAATAACAATCGAGCTCACTCAGGAAACACGGACGCTTGATGGACAGAGTGACCCAAGGCCTGTTCCTATTCCGCTCGCCGCAGCTTTGATTACCGAACATGGCGAGTTACTTCAGGATCTGCCAATCACCCTAGAAAGCGCTTCAGAGACTATTGGGGTGACACTTCCTACAGGTTCGCAGCGTCCGCTTGTCTCCATCGCCCAAGGTTTCAGTGCACCGATCCGTGTTGAGCGAGACATGAGCCAAGCGGAACAACTACGACTTGCCTCCGCTGAGCGAGATCCCTTCAATCGCTGGGATCTCTTACAGTCTCTTTTGAAGGTTAGCCTACTGAACGCCGCTTATGACGACGCAGCTGTCGACATCGACCTCATAAACGCCGTGGCAAAGTCCAGCCTGGCGGTGGCCGACACTGACCCGGCCTACGCAGCGCTCTTGCTTCGTTTGCCGGATGTGAGTGAACTTTTTCTGGAGAAAACGCCCGCCGCCCCGGTTGCGCTGGCATCGGCACGAAAAGCTCACAAAACAGAGCTTGCAAAAATACTCACTTCCGAAGTGGAACGACGACTGGCTGAGCCCGCCCCGGTACCTTTTGAACCGAGTGCAGAACAGGCTGGCATTCGCTCATTGCGATCGGCACTGATGGACCTCGCTGCCCATCATAGCGAAACCGCCACCCTCTTGCCGGGCCTGTTTGACAATGCTGCGTCCATGACCGAGCAGCAGTCTGCTCTGAGCGCACTACTTGTTACCGGGAACGCAGCGGCTGAACTCGATAAGTTTTATGACCAATGGAGTTCGTCACCACTCGTGGTCGACAAGTGGTTTGCTCTTCAAGCACGCGTCATAGATGCGTCCGGTGCCGTTGCATTATCGAAGCATTCAGACTTCGACCTTGGCAACCCAAACCGTGTCCGCGCACTCGCTGCGCATTTTGCTATCGGAAATCTGGCAGGCTTCCATGCACCATCAGGCGAGGGTCACGAATTTCTTGCTGAGATTATTCGGAAAACGGATACACGGAATCCAGCGCTCGCTGCGCGACTGTTAACCGCTTTTGAACAATGGCGCTCCCTCGAAGAGAACGCTCGAATAAGCGCTGAAAGAACATTGAAAAGTCTGGAAGAATCTGGATTGTCACAGAACTCTGCTGACATCGTTTCGCGGGCACTCAGTTAACCTCGCCAACACAGAAATTAACCTTTGGTCAAGCATTACAACCGATCACTGATCTTTTAGAGATCAATCGATTTTTTGATTGGGCATGGGGTTGTCCGCTTTGGGCCAGAAGACCAGGGATACGACAGACCGTACAGAGAGTACGCGGCTGCCTCTTGGCTGGCTTGTTGCTCTTACCATTGTCCAGGCGATTGCACTGAGTCTCAAGGGTTGGGAAGAGAGGCAGTCGGCAGATCTTGCCGCACTCGCCCTTCTGCAAAGAACCGCTGATACCGTAAACGAGCGTGTCGAGGGGCAGATTGAATCTGTCGTGGCAGTACTTGAGGCAACCAGCGGGCGGGCGAGTGATCTAGAAAACGCGGCAGATCTTCTGATCGGAATTGACAGAGTTGTACCGCTTCAGCGAGCGGCGCGGGCTCCGGCAGATAGTAGGTTGCGAATGGCTGCCAATGAAGCTCTTCGCATTGGTGGGTCGGAAACTCGCTTCTTCACTAGTCCTCCGGAGGACGTAGTTCTGGTCCACAAACTGGCCAATGGGCAAAGTTTCTTGGCCGTAGGTCGATTGGCCGATTGGTTGCCAAAAGGTACATCCGACTATGCGTTTGTACTCTCTGGACCAGAAGGACTTGCCACCGGAAATCGCGAATTACGCGGCTTCCCCGTCGGCGGCATAGCAGAAGGAAGACAACCGTATTTCCAAAGCGTTGACGGATTTCCCAGAGCGGGTGTGGCCTGCTCTAAACCGGAATTCGCAGTGCATTCGTTGTGCGTGTTAACGCCCCAACCTCTGATCGGCCAGATCGACCTCATGCGGCTGGTTATATACTTTATGCTGTTCCTCGCGCCAGCGCTTGCAATCTATGGCTTGTACACATCCCTCAGCGGCAAGACGAAACGAATACGATCGGCGTTGAAGACCGAGCGAGAGGCCACTCACATTTTCGACCTTGTGATGGAGGGAGCCGATGCCGGATTTTGGGAGACTCAAGTCGAGGATCGGAAAATCCTTTTGTCGGAGCGGTTTGGAAAACTCCTCGGCCTCGGCGACAGTCGTTTGTGCTCGTGGGATGAATTCCTCGAATTGGTGTTCGATGAAGATCGAGATGCTGTCCGAACAGCGTTGGAACGCTGCGAAGCTCTTGGCCTTATCTCAGTCGCATTCCGCCCCGTTGAGAAATCGGATGGTCGTTGGATCGAGCTGTCGGGCAAACAGGTCGCCGACCCAGATCAGCACGGCATGCGCTGCGCCGGTATCGCTGCGGACGTCACCAAACGAAAAGCTATGGACGATCGGTTGCAGGCGGCGGAGCGGCGGCTGAGAAGTGCGCTTGAGGGTTATGATGGGCCTTTCGCGATATGGGACAGCCGCAAGCGCCTGCTCTACTGGAACTCGGCTTATGCCCGGGCGTTCAACCTGACGACGGAGCTTCGCGTCGGCATGGGATACGACACGGTCGCCCTCGCCCGCGCGCCGTCGATCCGCCAGGAGAAACCCTCCGCAGCGGAAAACAACACCGCGCTGATCCAGCTCTCCAATGGCCGCTGGATCAATCTCGTCGAGCGCTCCACCCCCGAGGGCGGGCTGATCACTGTCGGCGTCGATGTGACCGAGACCACGAAAAGCGCCAACCAGATCGACCGCCAGAGCAAGAAGCTCAAACAGACCCTGTCGGACCTTGAACGCGCGGAAGGCCACGCCGCCGAGCTGGCCAAAATGCACGCCGAGGAGAAAGAAAAAGCCGAGCGCGCCGCCTATTCGAAGAGCGTCTTCCTCGCCAATATGAGCCACGAACTACGCACACCGCTGAACGCCATCAATGGCTTCTCGGAAATCCTGGCAAAGGAGCTCTACGGCCCCCTCGGCGACGATCGCTATAAGGGCTATGCCAGCGACATCCTCGCCTCCGGCCAGCACCTCCTTGATATGATTAATGATATTCTGGACATGGCGAAGATCGAGGCTGGCAAGATGGACATCAGCCGCCAGATGATCGACCCGATTGACCCGGTCGATGCCGCGGTCCGCATGATCGGTCGCCGGGCCGAAGACGCCGAAATCCGCCTGCTGCTGGACGCCGAAGACGATTTGCCGGAAATTTCCGCCGACCACCGTGCCATCCGCCAGATGATGCTGAATCTCATCTCCAATGCCATCAAATTCACCGATGCGGGCGGGCGCATCGCCGTGACCATCCGCCGGCGCGGCGACTTTGTCCGCTTCGCCGTCACCGATACGGGCGTCGGCATTCCGGAGCAGGATCTGCCCCGGCTTGCCAACCCCTTCGAACAGGTCTCGACGACCTCAAGCCGCAACACGGACGGCACTGGCCTCGGCCTCGCCCTGACAAAGTCCTTCGCCGAAATGCATGGCGGCAAGCTCAGCATTGCGAGCCAGGAAGGGCGTGGCACAACGGTCGCCTTCTTCCTTCCGATCAGTGAGGGCACGCGCGCCGTCGCCTGATCTGTCCCCGCTGCGATTTACAAAATTGGCGGGGATACCTGCCCTGCCCCGACACTCACGCTGACACCCACTTTTGGCGCGGTGGGTGTTTTGAGGGAATTTAAGCCGGTCTGCCGAAGCCAGAGTGTTTGATCCGGGGGATCAAACGTAGGTGAAAAATGCCGCGGCAGCGGCGAATGTTTCACTCCACCACGTCCGCAGTCGGCTCCAGCTTCGCAAGAGCTTCCGCGCTCCAATGGTCCTTGCAGGGCTCATCGATGAGCGGCGCGCGCAGAACAGGGTATTCAGATAGATCAGCCTCTGAAAAACCGGTAAAGCCGATATCTTCGAGCAGGTAGCAAGCCACTTCGACCTGTTCCGCGGGCGGGGCGAGAATAATCGCAGGAACATCCCAGACGCGAGCAGTGTGATCGCCGGATCCTGTCGACACTAGCTCACCGTCTGAGGAGAACGCCACCGACCAGATCGCACGCCAATGGCCTTCAAAACTCTTGATTGCTTCGCCCGTCGCTACACTCCACAAACGCGCGGTGTTGTCTCGTGACCCCGTCAGCACGTGTCGCTCATTAGGGGAGAACGCCACTGACAAGACCCAATCGTCATGGCCTTCGAAGCTCTGAACCAACTCACCTGTCCGCACGCTCCATAGCCGCGCAATGGCATCTAAAGACCCCGTCAGCGCATGCTTTCCGTTAGGAGAGAACGCGACTGACCAGACAGCTGCATCGTGATCTGCAAAGATGTGAACAACTTCACCTGTCGCCACGTTCCAAAGACGTGCGGTGTTGTCATTAGACCCCGTCAGCACCTGTCGCCCATTGGGAGAAAATGCCACTGACTGGACCCAGTTTTCATGCCCTTCGAAGATTTGGGTCACTTCACCTGTCGCCACGTCCCAAAGGCGCGCTGTGTTGTCGCGGGATCCTGTCAACACCTGGTCTCCACCGGGGGAGAACGTAACCGATAGGATTGGGCCCCCATGACCTTCCAAGCTGTGAACGGCCTCACCGGTCGCAACATTCCAAAGGCGCGCTGTGTTGTCCCGCGACCCCGTCAGCACATGCTCGCCATCAGGGGAGAACGCAACCGACCAAACCGTATTCCCACGGCCCTTAAATTTCTGAACCGCTTCACCTGTCGCCAGGTTCCACAGACGAGCTGTACGATCACCAGACCCCGCAAGAAGGTGTTCTCCATCAGGGGAAAATGCGACTGACCAAATCGAACGCCCATAGTCCTCAAAACTCAGAACCGCTTCATCTCTTGAAACGCTCCACAAGCGCGCTGTGTTATCTCGCGATCCCGTTATCACTGTCTGCCCGTCGGGAGAAAATGCAACTGATAAAATCCGGTCCCTATGACCACTCAAGCGCTGAATTTCTTTCCCAGTCGCAACGTGCCAAAGTCGGGCTGTGGTATCGGATGAGCCCGTTAGCACTGTCTTACTATCAGAGGAGAACGCAATGGACCAAACCGCGGTCCCGTGGCCATCAAAGCTCTGAACTGCTTCACCTGTCGCCACACTCCACAGCCGTGCCGTACTGTCGTCAGACCCTGTTAGTACATGCTCGCCATCGGGGGAGAACGCCACGGATCCGACCCAATTCGCATGGCCCTCAAAACTATGAACTACCTCGCCCGTCGCGACATTCCAAAGACGTGCCGTATTGTCAGAGGCCCCTGTTAGTAAATGTTTCCCGTCAGGTGAGAACGCAACTGACAGGATCGGCCCTTCATGGCCTTCAAAGCGACTGATAACTTTACCTGACAACACACTCCAAAGACGCGCCGTATTGTCGTCAGATCCTGTTGCCACATGCCTTCCATCCGGGGAGAGCGCGACTGAGCCGATCCTACCCCCATAGTCCAGAAGGCTCTGAAACACCTCACCCGTCGCTACCCTCCAGAGACGTGCTGTATTATCTTCAGATCCTGTAAGCACGATCTTTCCATCGCGGGAAAACGCAACGGAGGTGACCTTGTCTGAATGTCCCTCAAAAACGTTTTGCACCTCACCGCTCGCGACACTCCACAAACGCGCTGTTCCGTCGCTAGAGCCTATGAGTACTGTTTGGCCATCGGGGGAAAATGCGACAGACTCAGGTGCCTCCCCATTACCCTCAAAAATGCTCTGGAGCCGATTGTTAATCACCCCTCTCTGTATCGACGCCTGCGCACCTAGATAGCCTTTGTCCTGTATCAGTGAGCGCAGTCGATTTCCTTGCGCATTCGGGTCACCATGCAAAGCGGCATAAATTGCGCTGGCATAAAAGCCTCTTTCATTGAGACTGCGCGCTGCCACTGAAATCTGAGCTGAGCTGGCCACCGCCACGCTTGTTGCATTTTGCACCGAGAACCAGCTGATCAGAGTCGCCACTATCGCCAGCACCAGTCCCACTGAGAATATGCTGGTCGTCGATCGTTGTTTTTGCTGCCACTCTTTCGTTTCAGCAGCAATACGCGCGGCTTCGGCAACTGCACTGGCTTCGATCCAACGCGCAACCCCCGGCGACACCGTTTCAGTCGGGGACACGCTCGTCGCCCAGCTCTGAGCTTGCTCCAGAGGCATGCTGCTCAATAGGCGGGCGGGCAGCTCGTCGGCCGCCCATTCGGCGGCACGTTCTTCATAGATGCGTTTCGAACGGAGCCAGTCGAGATCGAGGCGGAGGGCCTGTTCCAGCTTTCTGATGCCGCTGAAGAAGCCGGAATCCGGCAGGTCGGGATCATTGTAGAAATGGACGTATTGCAGGCGGGAGAGGTCGTCCGGGACAGTTTGGTCGCCGAGGGGCGCCGGCAGGACGGGGATCATGCGCTTGTCGTGCTCGCGCGAATAGGTAACCTCGAACTCGCAGGGGCCGGAGGCGAGGAAGCGCTCGGTGACGATGAAGACGACGGTGTCGCATTGCTCGATGAGGGATGTGAGGCGGTCCTGCCAGGGCTCGGCGGGGTTGATCTTCTGGGTGTCCATGAGGGGCTCGAAGCCCTGGTCCTCGAGGGCGAGGTAGATCTGGCGAGCGAAGGCGAGATCGTCGCGGGCATAGGAGATGAACACGCGCGCGCCGGCGGCGGCGTCTATGGTCGCCGATGTGTCAGCCATGGGTTTGCGCCACGTTCATTGCCACCCTCTTTGTCCCGTTTTGTCCTTTGTTTTCTCTGCGGGAGTGCTGTTGCGAGGACGAGCTTAGCAGGCAGCGCGGGGACGGCAAGGTTGTGGTGAGACGGGTTTCGCTTGAGGGCTGCTGGATCGAAATTCAGTGCCAGTCATAGTCGATCACGAGATCCCGACCACTCCGGTCGCGGGTTCGGACGCGCATTTGCAGGTTTTGCAGCGCGCCGGCATCGAGAGGTGAAACGGTCATGTAGCCCGCGACGCGGCCGCGCTCGCAGGTCCACTCGAATGCGCCGGACAATCGGCCGTCGTGCTTAAGCGGGGCTGACACGTCGCAGGTGCCCGCCGTCTCGTTCATCTCTGCTAGCTGCCGGTTCCAGCGGTCCATATCCTGGTCCAGCAGAAAATTGTCGGCGAAGGAGAGCGCGCCGGTGTCGAGCGTGCCTGCCTCGAAGGCGGCTCCGATGTTTTCGTAGACGCCGAGCATCTCCGGCGCGGGCGGGAGGTGTTGTTTTGATGTACCAATGCCGGCTTTTAAGAGGGCTGACATCGCGTCCCAGGTCGCAAAGCGCGAGCGGGCATAGGTCTCGTTGGCGAAGGCGAAAACGGCTATCCCCTTCTCCGGCGCAAGAAGCACGTGGGAGCCATAGCCCGGAAATCCGCCGCCGTGGCCGAGTACGGGTCCGGCCTGGCAGTGATACTGGACGACGACGCCCATGCCGTAGCCGCGGGACATCAGGCAGCCACTGCCTCCGTCCCGGCCGAGGGGTCTGACGGGCGCGCGGATGACGGCGGTCTCACCGAGGGCACGGACGACGCGGCGCGGGATAGCACCGGTCTCCGGTCCGTCGCGGGCGGGCCAGGCACCGAGCATCCATGTCATCAGCTTGGTGTAATCGTTGGCTGTGGTCCAGACGCCGCCGAGGGGGTCAAAGGTCCCTGAGGCAAGGACGGGCTCAATGACGTATTCGCCGGCAATCAGATTGTAGCCGACGGCACGATTGGCTTTGGGGAGATCTGAATACTCAAGCGTTGATCGCGTCATACCGAGGGGATCAAATATTCTCTGTTTGAGGACATCGGCGTAGGACTTGCCGGTTATGTTCTGAATGATCTGTCCGAGAATTGCATACCCCAGATTGGAGTATTCATACTCGGTTCCCGGAACGTTGGAGAAGGGTTTCGCCTGATTCAGAAATTCGTCGATTTCGTCCTGGGTTCGTGCCATCTGACGGTCCGCCCAGGGATCATCCCAGATGAAGCCGGATGTGTGCATCAGGAGGTCGCGGACCTGCACCTTGCGGGAATCCGTGGTCGGATACTCCCAGTCCTTCAGCGCGGGGACGTAGTCTTCCGCCGGATCATCTAGGGACAAAAACCCTTGATCCTGTAGGTCGAGCACCAACAGAGCTGTCAGCATCTTTGTCATAGAGGCAATGCGGAATGCGGTATCGCCATCTATCTCCGCACGGGTCTCCAGATCACGCGCACCAAAGGCATTCGTTTCGACTGTGCCGTCGCGAAGTACCACGCCGTATATGAGACCCGGAGCGCCGGTATCGAGCACGGTATCCGAGAAAGCCTGATCGACGGCGGCAAGCGTTTCATCGCCGATCGTTTCTACGCTTTGCGCGACAGCTGATGAACCGATTGTCGAGCTGAGAACCAAGGCTGTCGCGATACCCTTTAGGTACCAAAGCGAGACCGTGAATACATGCATAGAAATTGTTCCATCTCTGAACCTGCAAAGCGCGACTTTAGCTGCTTCTCACCCAGATCATAGGTTTTGATGCGTTTAAACCGCGTCTGATCAACAGAGTCTGTCGCATAATCATGGCTGCGAGGGCCACCAGATTGGAGCGGGCAGTGCCGCAAGGCTTAAGACGCGTTGGCCTTGGAGACCGTAAGCTCAGATGCCGCGAGTTCGCGGGAGAGGAAGTCGGCGGTTTGGGCGATAACTTGGCGGCCGGCTTCAGCAAGGGCGCGGGCGCGAGCCCCATTGAAGGAACTGGTGGCGAGGACGCTCGAACGCACGGTGGCCTGCTCTATCGGCTGGCGGAGATCTGAGGAGAGAAGCGTCAACTCCAGGCGGGCGACGGCTTCATCATCCTGCAGGGAAAACTCGGAGATGCGCCAGGCAAGCTCGTAGGGCGCGCGGGTTCCCGCCTCGGGCATAACGGCGACGCCCTCTCCTTCGTCGTCCAGATAGTCGAGAAGCGTGAGTTGCATCAGCCTTGTGGCGCGATCGGCCCATTCAACATTGCGAATGAGGCGGATGGCTCCGCGATCGTCTTTCACCACCAACTCGCTACCGGCGAGAATGCGAGGGGCTTCAGGTTCGCGAATGACGACGTTTGCCGCGATGGGACGGGCGACATCGCCATCAACGGGGCCAAGGCGATAAAGGGCTGTCGGGGCATCGGGCTGCGGGATGATCGACAGGCAGCCGGCAAGGCCAAAGAGCGCCAGCGAGACGAAGAGGATGCGCGTCATGATTATCGTCCTCCCTCATAGGGGCGCGGATCGCCGGCCACGAGGCTTTGGGGGTTTTGTTCAAGGTCTCTGACGACGCCTTCCATGCGCTGCATCAGGAGGCGGAGTTCCTGTCCGGCGAGGCGGAATTCATCAAGCGCTTCGACGGCTGGTCCGCTGATCGCGGTGTCCACAGTGCCGACGGTGGTGTCGGCGCGTTCGAGGAGGGATTGGGCGGAGGCGACAGCCTGACGGAGGTCGCTCAGGAGGCTGTCATTCTCGCTGCCTACGGACTGAACGACGCCGTCAATGTCGTCGCTGAGCCGGGTAATCGAGCGGCTCGCATCAGCGAAGGCATCGCTTGCTTCGCGGACGCTTTTCAAAGTTGCGGACAGCTCGCGGGAGAGGCCGTCATCTCCGGCGATTGTACCGGTGGCCGCGTCGATGTTTTGCAGGGCACTACTGAACGCGTCGACATTTTCCTGGGAGAAGACTTTCTCGACCTGCTCGAGGCTGGAGTTGGCGGTTTCGAGGATCTGGGCGCCTCCGGCAAAAATCTCTGAGAGCGGATTTTGCTCTGAACGGATCACCGGAATGCGCTCGCCTGCGCCGCGCTCGAGCAGTGGTGCGGTGGCTGAGCCTGCGAAGATCTGAACGTAGGTGAGCCCGGTGATGCCGGCAAAGTCGATCTCGGCAAAGGAGTCGGTACGAACGGGCGTATCGCTGTCGACGCGGATGCGGGCGCGGACAAGGCTGTCGTCAGAGCGGTCGATGGCGACGGTGGTCACCTCCCCGACACTTATGCCGTTGAAGCGGACGCTCGCGCCGGGTTCAAGGCTGACAGGGCCGACAAATACGATCTCGTAGGTGTCGAAGTCTCGATTGAATTGCGACTGGCCGAACCAAAGAGTGAAGGCTGCGAACGCAATCACGCTTGCGAGTACAAGCGCGCCAATGAGAGCGAAGTTAGCGCGTGTTTCCATCGGCCTTAGCTCCCTTCCGCCTCATAACCCGCCGAAGCAGCGCGCCCGCGGGGTCCGGAAAAGTAGTCTTGAATCCACGGATGCTCATGACGTCTCAATTCATCGATTGTGCCAACGGCGAGGACACGCTTCTCCCCGAGCACAGTTATACGGTCACAAGTCGCTGCCAGGGTATCGAGATCGTGCGTTACGAGAAAAACGGTGAGACCCATCGCCTGCTGGAGATCACGAACAAGTTCGTCAAAACGACCGGCCGTGATCGGATCCAGGCCAGCCGTTGGTTCATCCAGAAACAATAGTGACGGGTCGAGCGCCAGCGCACGGGCAAGCGCAGCTCGTTTGCGCATTCCACCTGAGAGATCAGAGGGGAATTTCTCTCCCGCAGAGGTCTCAAGGCCAGCCATACGCAATTTCATATCGGCGAGCTCCCGGGCGAGCTGGCGCGGCATGTGGGTGTGCTCTTTCAGCGGCACCATGGTGTTCTCAAGAACAGTGAGGTTCGAAAACAATGCCCCGTCCTGGAACATCACGCCCCAAGACTGTTCGACATTGTGGCGCTCGGCCGTAGAGAGTTTGGACAGATCCTGGCCAAAAACTTCAATGGTCCCCGCCTGGGGAGGTCGTAGGCCAACAATCGCCCGCAAAAGCACGGACTTCCCGCACCCGGAGGGACCAATCACGCCCATGATCTCACCCTGTCCGATATCCAGATCGAGGCCGTCGTGAACCACGTGGTCGCCAAAAGCGTTGACGATACCCCTTACGCGAATGGCGGGAATGTGGACATCTGCTAGCCGTCCTGAATGGGAGATCGTGTCCGCCATACTCAGATACCAAGCTGCATGTAAAACATGGCGAAGACGGCATCGATGACGATGATCGAGAATAGAGCTTGCACCACGGACCGCGTGGTCGACTCGCCAAGGGACTGAACCGAACCGCCCACCTCAAGACCCTGACGGCAGCCAATCAGCGCGACAACCATGGCGAAGAAAGGTGCCTTGGACATGCCCACCCAAAAATTATCGACGGGGACCATGTCGAGGAGGCGGTTTAAGAAAAGCGTCGGGCCAATGTCGAGAGCTGCCCAGCATACGATCAAACCTCCGAAGAGACCCGCAAGGGTGGCCAGAAACGCCAGCACAGGCGTCATCAAAAGCATTGCGATCACGCGAGGTGCGACGAGAACTTCCATCGGATCGAGACCGAGAACCTTCATGGCGTCGATTTCCTGACGCATCCCCATCGCCCCAATTTGCGCCGTGAAGGCACTGTTCGTGCGGCCGGCCAGAATGATCGCTGTGATAACGACACCGAATTCGCGGAGCACTGCGATACCCACCAGCTCAACAGTGAAGATGGTCGAGTTGAATGCTTCGAGTGTGGTTGCCCCGATAAATGCGATCACCGTCCCGACAAAGAAGGACAGAAACATCACGATGGGAATGGCATCGAGCCCAGAGCTCTCCATTACGGAGACGGTGGCCGTGCCTCGCAGGCGCTGGGGCTGAAGCGCAATACGTGCGATGGCGAGCAGTGTTTCGCCCACGAATGACAGGGTTCGAGCACCCTCCTCCAAGCCGTGAACTGCACCTTCTCCGATGCGTGCCAACCAGTTTTGAAACCCGAACGGTTTCGGAAGTTCGACGGGGCACTCATCCCGCGCCTCACGGACCTGCGCCAACAGACGGCGTGCCGTATCGTGATCGCCGCGCATATAGACGTTTTCGCGATCTGCACAGCCGCGCCGCGCGAGGCGATCCAGGACAAAAGCGCCTGCTGTATCGATAGATCGAAGAGACGAAAGATCTATAACCGGCGGCGTATCCATGTCGGGAATCGCGCGCAGCTCGGCATCGACGGCACCCACCGTGTGTACCGTCCAATCGCCCTCGGGGGCGATAACCAGCCTGTCTCCTTCCTGGATCAAGCTGATTTCCGGATCCAAACCTCTTGTCATGACGGCCTTTTCTAGCCCGCTAGTGCTATCAGGATATGCTTAATAACGGGGAAGGACAAAGCTTCAAACTTCATCCAATCGGTCTATAACCGGCCAATGGACCTCCAAATTGATACTGTCACGACCCCGCTTCGGGCCCCTTTCGCTATATCAAGGGAGGTGCGAACGGAAGCCAGAACGGTCCTCGTCTCCCTCACCGCAGATGGCAAGGTCGGGCGCGGCGAGTGTGTTCCCTATGGACGATATGGCGAGACGGTTGAGAGTGTCATCGGGCAGATCGAGGGTGTGCGGGACGCGTTGGCAGCCGGGATCACCCGCGAGGCGTCGCAGGATGCTATGCCCCCCGGAGCCGCCAGATGTGCCGTCGACGGGGCGCTTTGGGATCTGCAAGCAAAGCAGCAAGGGGTGCCGGTCTGGACCCTGGCAGGGCTTCCTGAACCGCAGCCAATCGAAACGGCGATGACAATTGGGCTCGATACACCTGAAGCCATGTTGGCGGCGGCACAGACGTGCCCCGGAAAGCTCTTGAAGCTGAAACTTGGCGGTGCTGGAGACATCGACCGTATCGCGGCAGTTCACAAGGCCGTGCCGGATGTCAGATTTATCGTCGACGGCAATGAGGCGATGGAGCCCGATACTTTTCCAGAACTTGCCGAGCAAGCTGCGAAATTTGGCGTCGCTCTGATCGAGCAACCCTTTCCGGCAGGTGATGACGATCCGCTGCTTGAATACTCCGGGCCGGTGCCGGTCTGCGCTGATGAAAGTGCCCATACGAGCAGCGATGTCGAAGAGCTGTCGAAGCGGTATGGAGTGGTGAATATCAAGCTCGATAAGACGGGCGGGCTGACAGAAGCGCTAGCGATGCAGAAAGCTGCGCGCGAAGCCGGGATGGGTGTGATGGTCGGCTGCATGGTCGCGGGATCGATTTCCATGGCTCCAGCCGTGCTGCTCGGGCAAGTGGCGGATTTTGTTGACGTCGACGGGCCGACCTGGCTCGCCAATGATGTTGAAGATGGTTTGTGCTTTGAAGATGGCAGGGTTTATCCACCTGTCTCTGCACTCTGGGGCTGAGATCGCAGGATCGGTAACAGGCACAGGCAGCCGATGAAAGCGGATGCAGCCATGAGCCAAAAGCCCTGGGCCTCCGCGCCCTTGAACGTGTCGTACCAGTAGCCGGTCATAACACCGAAAACAGCGAGCATCGGCCCGTATCCGACGGCGCTTGATATGGAGATGACGGTGCCTACTTTTTCTGGAGCGACCTCGGTCCTCAGAAACTGCATGTAACCGATATGGGTAGCGGCGAAAGAAAGGGCGTGAAGAGCTTGCGCGACGTAGAGGAGGCCGAGTGGCGGGGCAAAGCCAATGACGGTCCAGCGAACAAGCGCTCCGGTGCCGCCGAGGAGCATTATGGCTCCGGCACTCCAGGATCGAAATAGCCAGCCGGAGACGACGAGCAAAACGACCTCCAGTGCGACGCCGATCGACCACAGTGCACCAATGTGTTCTTCAGCCACTCCCTGCCCCAGCCAGACATTGGACCCGAGATTGTAGTAGTAAGCGTGCGCCGCCTGAATGAAGGAAGATGCCAGGCCGGCGAGGAGAATACGCGGATGGCGATAAAGGGCGAAGCCCTGTTTCATGGAGTCCGCGAAAGAGATTGGCACTTCGCGGGGGCCTTCGCGTCTCGGCAAGGCGAGCCCGAGCAGAGCCATGATGACAGAGACGCCGACCATCCACTGAATTATGATCTCCTCGCCCATTCGACCTATCAGGACACCGAGGGTGAGACTGGCGACAATAAACGCGGCTGATGATATCGAGCGGGCGACGCCATAATCGGGTTTTGTGTCTTTGGTGGTGGCGAGCAGCAGGGTTTCGACGAGCGGCATCAGTGTGCCCCAGGCGATACTCGCAATCACGACGGCCACGGCCACCAGAACTCTCGACGTAGGTGGGACGACGACCGCATAGGCAAGGATCAGGATGATCGATGTCTGCAGTAAAGTTCGGACAAGCCCGGATGTTTCAGCGCGTGCGGCGGCCAGGGGACCGGCAACGACACGAATGAGCATTCCGGTCGCCGCGATGGCGGAGATCTCCGTTCCTGTGAAGCCGCGGGCCTGTTCAAGCCAGACCGGGAGATAAGGAAGATTGGCTCCAACCAGCAGAAACAGCGCAGCGGAGAACGCCGTGGCCCGCCAGGCTGGGCTCATTCCGGCGCTTTGAGATCAGCGGCTGCTGCTTCGCGAGCCTCGGCAAAGTCCGGCAGCGTTGGCATGCGAGCCTCTGCGCCTTCAACGAAGTATTGCCAGATACGGGCGTTCAACGCCTTGGAGGCCTCATCATCTTTGGTTTCAATCTCTTCCTGCAAGCTGATGAGGCTGGCTGATAGGCGATCGTGGATCGGCTGTAGCGCGGAGATCTTCATGCTGAGGCTTCTTGTGTCGCCTGGGTCCTTACCGCCATCCAGAAGCAAAGTGCGCATGTCGGCGATTTCAGAAAGCAGCCGGTCGACGAGGCCGTCGAAGGCTTCAGACGCCATGACGGATAAGAGGCCTGCCATCGTTACGTGGCCAGCAGCGTAGTGGCCTTCAAAGTGGGGGCTCACATCGACGATCAGCTTTTTGCCGACGCGTTCCAGGATCATTGGGATATCGCTCATCTCTGTCTCCTATGATCGGTATTTGCCGGCGAGGCGGCTGGCGAGAACGCGCTCGTGGGCGGCGTGGGTGAACCAGCCGGACCAGGCGAGGATTGGGTCGTCGTTCTTCGCATCGGCGAAAGCACGCCCTGAGGAGATCCAGATACCGATCGCTTTGACCGACGAGAACAATGACCACCACTCATAGGCGGAAAAATCGAACTTGCAGCCGGAGTTCAGCTCCCACTCTGCGATCGCTTCGGGCCAGGGCAACAGCCCGGCAGCATTTTGGACATCGCCGCCCGACCAGAGCGGGTCGCACACCCAGGCAAAGTCCTCATAGGGATCGCCGAAATGGGCCATCTCCCAATCAAGCACGGCGGTTATTTTTCCCGCCTCGTTATGCAGGAAGTTCCCGACACGATAATCTCCGTGAACGATGGAAATTCGTTTGGCTGGAGGCGGGGGATTGCGGCGAAGGTGGCGGATAGCCGCCCGGGCAATGGGCTCTGGCCGACGGGCATGCTTGTCGATCTCGCCTTCCCAATAATCGAGTTCGCGGGACCAGCAGGTATCGACGGTCGGCATGTCTATCACGTCCGCAAGCGGTGAGCCCTCGACCGGAACAGCGGCAATGCGGCCGATATGCCGAAAGACATCGCGACCGATGCTCTCGCGGAATGGGTCGAGCGCTTCGAGTTGAAAGGGCTGTGCCGGTATGCCCTTCTCTATTCGCTCCATAACGAAGAACGGTGCCCCAAGATGGGAGCCGTCTTCTTCAAGGAACAGCGCTTTCGGAACGGGAAGATCGGCGTTGACCATCGAACGGATGGCCGCGAACTCTACTTTCCGTTCAGTATCAATAAGGCTGTCGGGCGGATCACGGCGAAGAATGAGACCGCGGGTGATATCCTCGCCACGCTGTTTGTAGTTCAGATCGATGGAATAGGTCTCGCGGGACGCACCCCCGTGAATACGCGACAGGTGCTTCACGCGGGCCTCGCTTGCGCCTTCAATCCTGGTCTCAGCATAGGCCGCAAAGGCATCAGCCAGTCGTTGGTCTTCTAAGGTCATTGTCATGGCGCGCCATCCATAACGGATTCGAAGCCGCTTGGGGCGTGGGGACCAGCGAATAATTGTTCGAAAGCGCCAAGGCCTTCATGGCGATTACCGTCGGCGTCCGTGAGCACCGCTTTTGACACGGCCTGGATGTGTAGATTGTGCGGGTCAGCCCAGGGAAGTTCCGACGGTGTGAAATCCTCCCGCTCCCAGCTCGGCTCCTCAGTCAAGAATGCGCCATGGGTCCATTTTGGGTGGCGATAGCCGATGCCTTTCATCTGGAACGTCGTGACCGGCGCGATCTCAACGGAAAGGTCTTTGTTGCTGCGATCGGTAAGGTGAATGGTCGCTGCCGATGCGCGGCGCGTGCCAGATATGTAGCTTACATCGGCACTGCATCGGGCCATGTGCAACTGGTCGGCTTCATTTGCGCCGTCTGGAACGATAACCGCGCGGGTGTTCCAAGGATTGCCATGGGCGTCGTCGTTGACGTGGAAGAAAGCTGAGCGATCGGCGAAACTCAGGGGCGTCCAGATCCAATAGAATTGTGGAATCTCAAACGGCAAAACCGGTTGGGTGTCGCTTGCACCAATCGGACGCACGCCCCAGCTGCGGTCGCGAGTGCCCTGCCAAGTCTCAGCTGAAACGGAGATCTCTTCTCCATCCAGATGGATTGCGCCGGACCAACGCCCGTTCTGGGTCATCCGGGTACAATCGATGACCATGCGGGTCCCTTGTCGCCAGGTGAAGCGGGGTTCCTCAATCGGGTGGGCGCGGGCCTCGAAAGTGAGATCGCAGGCGATACCCTCGGTTTCCGCGATGGTCAGGCGAAGGCGTTTGAGCGGTTCAACGATATCAAGGCGATACGGGCCAATATCGGTCCGCATGCGCTCAGCGCTCAAAGCGCGGGAGAAGAAGATGCTGCTCTGCTTGCCGTCTTTCAGAACCGAGAATGCGCCATCAATGATATTCAGATGCGGATAGACGCCAAGCGCCGCAGCGAAGAAGACGGACGCGTCTGCATTGTAGCCGTTGAAGAAATAGCGGTCATAAAAATTTCGATCAGATCCAGCGAGCGCAATTGGCTCGGGTGTCTGGTGGATGGGGTAGTCGTCACCTTTTGTGATCATTCTTGTCGGCCTCCCTATTTGTTCCGGTTACAACGTGTCCGGCCCACTCGTCGAGGGGCCAGCGCGCATTGTGTCCTCGGACATCGCCATGGCGATGGGGGAAGTGTTAGGAGCAGGCCCATGACTCTCAATCACTTTGTCTGGACGGATCTTTCGACGTTCGATGTTCGCGCGGCGGAAAAGGACTTTGCGGAGATGTTCGGCTGGTCGTATCGCGGAGGAAGACAATACAGATATGCTCTCATCGGGTCCTCACCCGTTGCAGCCATCTTTCCGATGCCGAAGCGTCTGGTCGACTTAAACATGCCGTCCTTCTGGATGTCTTATGTACATGTCGCCGACTTACGGGCATCTGTTGAGAAGGCCCGTGGCCACGATGGCGTCGTCATTGAAATTGAGCCGACGCCGTTCGACAAGAACGCAACGATTGCGCTGATCCGTGATCCTTCTGGCGCGGGCTTTACTCTTTATGAAGGACCAGAGATTTGGTCGTCCGATACGGTGCACGGCACTGGGCGAGTTGCCGGTCGATTCCATCACGTTCCGGATATCGGTCTCATTGAACCCTTTTATTCGGATATGTTTGGCTGGCGTTTCCAGAAGGAAGTTGACGAGCCGTGGCCAGTTTACGGCATCCTGGATGACCGCGGTAGGCTGGTCGCGAAGGCCGAGGAAGTTCCGGAAGAGATTCGAGGCAAATTTCGATATTGGATACCCTGTTTCGCCGTTCAATCCTTAGAGGAAACTCGGAAAAGACTAACTCGACGCGCCGGAGAACTGGTGACAGACCTCGGCGACGGACGTTTGATGTTGGCTGATCAGCAAGGCGCGCATTTCATGGTCCGCGCGGTCTAATGACAATGCTTGGAGACTGAAATGAACCTTGCCAGAACCGCTGCAGTGTTTGGCTTTGTCTGTATTGGGCTCGGAGCGTTTGGAGCTCACGGACTGGAACAATATCTGAATGAGAAACAGCTTGGCTGGTGGGAGACCGGCACATTCTATGCCCTCACCCATTCTATCGCGGCATTCGCCATCGGTTTGACGCCCTACGAACGCGGATATCACCGGGCCGGATGGGTCATGTTGTTTGGGGTAGTGGTGTTTTCAGGAACGCTTTTCGCGATGGCGCTCGGCGCGCCGACCTGGTTCGGGGCGATCACCCCTATTGGCGGTCTTGGTCTTTTGACCGGATGGGCACTCGCTTTCTTCGCTTCCAAAGGCCAAGAACAGTAAGCGCGCCAACAACGATCATGAAATCTGCCCTGTTTCGCGGCCCGTATACTGGTTGGCTAGGCGATCTGCCAAACCATCGGCACGATCAATCTCGGAGTCAAAGGCCCTAAGAGCCATTTCAGTTGTCCCGGGCAACATAACCGCAGCGGTGTCAGCGGCGTTTGCAAAGCTGCGGCGGCACTTGCGAGCGTTCACAAAGGCTTGCTCGAAAGCAATGAGGTCTGAGCGGCCAATGCTCGAACCTGTCGTTTCGTTGAGCATGGCTTCGGCCATATCCGACATGTGCGATAGGCGGTTCGCCGCATCGACGGCGTCGCTTGCCAGGGTGCGCATTACTTCTTCTGTCGGACGAATACCGATCCCGATCAGCGTGGCGTAGTCCTCAGCGGTTTGCTCTGTTTCACGACCGCTGACGAGCATGCTGGCAAGATCAGCAAGGCCGCCGGACTTCTCGACCCATCCCCGGGTTTCGGCTGTTTCATTAAACTGGTCTGTGGCTTCGCGGAGAGCGGATTGCTCCTCGGTGAGGGATACCGTCGTCGACGTATCACCGCGGAACTCTGTTACCGTCGCACACCCTGCAAGGCAGAGGGCGAACACGCCAGCAATGGGGACAACGCGCTGGATCATTCGTTACTCTTATAAACTACAGACTTAAACTTTAGGAACACACTCTTAACAATCTATTCATAGTGAGTCATTTCACCACGTCCAGACTTTATTCCAGCCGTCACAGCGGATAGTTGAACGCATTATGACGAGTCCACATAGCCGCCGACGCCTCTACTCACCGCATGACGCTACCGAAACAGGGCGTCTTCGCGTTTCCGATCTTCACGAACTGTACTGGGAAACGTCAGGTGCGCCTTTTGGCGTACCCGTCGTCGGACTGCACGGAGGACCAGGAGGTGGGAGTAGCCCGGAAATGCGGCGGTTCTTTGACCCTTCACGGTTCCGCGTCGTGTTGTTCGATCAGCGTGGATGCGGACGATCGACGCCCCGGTCTGAACTCAGGGAGAATACGACCTGGGATCTTATCGCGGATATGGAGCAGTTGAGGGAGAGGCTTGGTATCGATCGCTGGCTGCTGTTTGGGGGATCTTGGGGATCAACGCTGGCACTGGCTTACGCCGTAACGCACCCTGATCGGGTACTTGGTCTGATACTACGCGGTATCTTTCTGGTGTCGCAAGCTGAGCTGAGATGGTTCTATCAAGAGGGAGCCAGCCGTTTGTTCCCGGACGCTTTTGACAGGTATGTTGCTCCGATCCCGGAAGAAGAACGCGGCGATCTGATCGCTGCATTCAACAGACGCTTGATGTCTTCCAATATGCAGGAACGGAGGGCGGCTGCTCGCGCCTGGTCTCGCTGGGAAGGCGAGACGCTGTCTTTGCGCGCGAGCGGAGATGCGCCTCCCCGTTTTGACGATGATAATTTCGTCGATGCGTTCGCGAGGATCGAGAACCACTACTTTGTCAACGGAGGCTTCCTCCCCAAGGATGGCTGGTTGCTGGAGCAGGCTGAAGAGAAGCTGAAAACTACTCCCGGAACCATCGTGCACGGACGGTATGACGTGGTGACACCGCTCTCCTCTGCATGGGCATTGAAAAAGGCCTGGCCGAAAGCCGATCTACACATTGTGCCGGACGCCGGTCATTCCAGCCTTGAGCCGGGAATTGTGGACCGTCTTATCAGAGCGACGGATAGGTTCGCGGATATTCTGGCCGACGCTTAAGCGTAAAACTGGCTTACGTTGCGTTTGGCCCAATCAGCGGAATGAAGGCATCCGGCAGGTCGATCCAGCCATTGTTCTGGGCCGTATCAAGCGCGCCGAAGACCAGAACAAACGTCACGGCTGGTGGAACGATATAGCGGCAGGCAAAACGCCAAGCGGACATGATCGTGCCGTCACCAAGCTCTGTCGCTATGCTTGGTCTGCTGAGCACCCAGCCCGCAAATACACTGACCAGAATACCACCTAGCGGCAGCATGATTTGGCCGGTTATGAAGTCCACGAGGTCGATAAGCGCGCCATCGAACACGTACAGCGCTCCAATCGCGAACAGTAGGCCGCCGACGATCATCGCGGCGCGTGGGCGGCCAATTCCATTGCGGTCCTCAAGCCAGGACACGCCGACTTCCATAAGTGAAATCGATGACGTTAGAGCGGCGAAGAGCGCGAGAATAAAGAAGGCTCCGCCAACAAAAGCGGGCATCTGCCCGAATGCTATGGGGAGCGATACGAAAAAGAGCCCCGCTCCACCCGCTGGGTCAACGCCAAACTGGAAAACGATTGGGAAGATGGCGAAGCCGGCAATCATGGCCACGAGCGTATCTGCTCCTGCAACGATGCCAGACGCGCGGGGGATATCAGTTTCGCGCGAAAGATATGCGCCGTAGGTGATCATGAGACAGGACCCGACGCCAATCGAGAAAAACGCCTGGCCAATGGCGGCTAGAAATGTCTCGAACGTCACGGCGGAAAAATCAGGGGCAAGTAGGAAGTTGGCAGCTTTGGCGGCATCACCGGTAATCAAAGAGAATGCGACAATGCCTATAAGCAGGACGAAGAACAGAGGCATCAATATGCTAGCGGCTCGTTCCAGGCCGCCCTTAACACCGCGCGCGAGGACAGCCACATTTACAGCGATAAACCCTGCAAGCAGGGCCAGAACCCAGAACGAGTTGCCTATGCTATGGCCAAAACTGCAACCTGAGACGTCACCGGCGGCAAAGTCCCGCAAGGTCATCACGCCATCGATTTCCTCTGTCGGCTGAACAATAATGCCGTCCTTAATAAAGCTGCAGCCGCTCGACAGATCGACGGCTTGTATCTGTTCGTTGATCGAGACAGCAGTTGCCCCAATGTTGGCATTCAGAACTGATGCATCAGAGAGAAGGGAAGAAAAACTGCCTGAAAAAGCCTGCGGCACGAAGGCGACGATCCAAGCTGAGATCACCATGTAGAAGGTCAGAATACCAAAGGCTGCTAGAGATCCGATCCAGCCCACGATCGTCCATACGCCGCTCTTTCCTTCTTCAGCGGCAAGATAGCTGATGCCGTCAATCGCTGACCGACCCGACTTCCGACCCAGAGCATACTCCGCCATCAGGACCGGAAGGCCGAACAGCAGCACGCAAATCAGATAGATAATAATGAAAGCACCGCCGCCATTCTCACCGGCTGTGAACGGGAAGCGCCAGAAATTGCCGAGGCCAACGGAGGAGCCAACGGCTGCCATGATGAAGCCGAACCTTGATCCCCAAGTATCTGTCTTGCGACCGATCGCTGCCATGTGCTGGCCCTCCCGCGAGCATTTTTGTTGCGCGCGACAGTAGTGATGACGCAAAAAACGTCAACGAGATCCACGCAGTGGAGGTGAATTGTTTCTGGCTAGAGCAGTTTGTTTTCGCGATGGATGTGCGCTGAAAGAATGAGCCCGAAGCCGGCCATCACCGTCAACATAGCGGTTCCGCCAAACGAGATGAGTGGAAGCGGAATGCCAACAACCGGGAGCAAGCCCGCCACCATGCCGATATTGAATGCGACGTAAAACGCGATTGTTGATACGGCACCGATGGCGGCAAATCGGCCAAAGCGAGAATGGCTACGCATCGCGATCACAAATCCCCAAACGATCACCGCGCCCCAGACAAATAGAAGCGCAGTTGATCCCAGAAATCCGAATTCTTCTGCGAGCACAGTGAAGATAAAGTCGGTGTGCTGTGCCGGGATAAAATCGAGCTGGCTTTGCGTGCCTTGGGTAAACCCCTTGCCATCCCAACCACCGGACCCGATTGCGATTTTCGCCTGCTCAGACTGGTAGCCTGCTCCCAATGGGTCAGCACTCGGATTCCAAAGCGTTTCGACCCGGGCACGTTGGTAGTCTTTCAATACGTAAAAGTAAGCGAATGGTGCTCCGATGACGCCAGCTACGCCGCCGACGATGATCACACGCCAGAACAGGCC
Organism: Pseudomonadota bacterium; assembly: GCA_039033955.1. Taxonomy (GTDB): domain Bacteria; phylum Pseudomonadota; class Alphaproteobacteria; order Caulobacterales; family Hyphomonadaceae; genus CALLCD01. The sequence continues at coordinate 486,602 of JBCCBQ010000001.1, read as the reverse complement.
TGCGAAGTACACGACAACGAGGCCAGAAGCCACGACCGTCAGGGCGGTTCCGAGGTCTGGCTGTCGCAAAATCAAAAGTGCTGGTGCGAAGATTAGGACCAAAGCGGGGATGTGAATAAGCAGTCCACCGGACGCATCTTTCAGATAGCGTTGATAGTAGGCAGCAAGCGCAAGAGTCAGAGAGAGTTTCATGAGTTCAGATGGCTGACCGCGGAACGGCCCGACCTCCAGCCAGCGTTCGGCACCGCCACCGCTGGACCCGAAAAACTCCACGCCCAGCAATAACGCGAAGGAGACCACATAGGCTGGCAGGGCTGCGGTAAGCCAGACGCGTAATGGCACAAGCGCCAGAACCATCATCAAAGCAAAAGCTGCGAGAAAGCGGGTGAAGTGTTTGGTCGGAAGTCCGGCGTTCTCTGGATTGGTAATGGTCGAGGAGTAAAGCATCGCGGTTCCGAAGAGCGCGAGACCTGTTATCAGTGCGATGAACCCCCACGGAATGCGGGCGAACTTATCGAAGTTGGTTTGACGACCGAAGCGGCGCGCCCGGCTGGGGCCAGACGACCTGATCTCACCAGTCCAGGTCATGGCGTTCCTCGGCTAGCGCCGGTAGCAGTATTGCTGGCACTGCGCTGATAGGCTGGTGTCCGGCCACTTTCGTTGCGGACAGCGTGGGCCAGGATATCACGGGCGACTGGTGCGGCGGCCCTGCTGCCGCCCTCACCGTGTTCCACGACAACCGCTGCGGCGTATTTTGGATCGTCCGCCGGCGCATACGCAACGAACAGCGCGTGATCGCGGAGTTTGCGATCAATCTGGTCGCCCTTCAAAACGCCTGAACGCCTTTCAGCGGCGGTGATGCGACGGACCTGGGCGGTGCCCGTTTTACCGGCAAGACGCGGACCGCCAAGCCCAAGGTCACCAGACGATCGCGCGGTGCCGCCCCACTCCGAGGTCACACCGAACATACCTGCTTTCATCCGTTGCATCATTTCAGCGTCTAGCGGCGCATCAACAATGTCACGCGGACCACGGTTTGGCCCATCGCCGACAAGATTGGGCGCGATCACCTTACCTTCAGCGGCGATGCGGGCGCACATGACTGCGAGATGGAGTGGTGAGGAGTTCAGGTATCCCTGACCGATCCCGATATTGAGGGTTTCACCTTCGTACCACTGCTCGCCGAAGGTTTCGCGCTTCCAGGCGTCATTCGGAACTACGCCCGAACGACCGCCAGTCATTGCAAGCTCCCACCGATGGCCAAATCCAAATTTACGGGAAGTTTCGGCAAGCCTCTCTATGCCGACACGACGTGCGACCTCATAGAAGTAAACATCGCAAGACCCCTTAATGGCCTCGTGCATGTTGACCGGGCCGTGGCCTTCCTTCTTCCAGCAGTGCCAGGTGCGATTGCCGAACCAATGCTGCCCGCTGCAGTAAATCCGCTCATTTGGGTCGATGACCCCGGCCTCGAGGGCTGCTGTGGCCGTGACCATTTTGAAGGTAGACCCCGGCGGATACAGGCCGTCATAGGCCTTGTGATAGAGCGGCGCTCGGTCATTGGCGCGAAGGACATCATAGTCAGCCTGACTGATGCCGTTCACGAAATCATTCGGATCGTAGGCCGGCGTCGAGACAAGCGCCAAAATGTCTCCGCTGTCTATGTCGAGAACAACAGCCGCGCCAGACTCATCCTGAAAGCGCTCAATCGCGGCACGCTGTAGGTCGGCATCGATCGTGATTGAGACATCTTTCCCCGGAATTGGCGCAAGGTCGTCACTCGGGAGTTCTTCGATGATGCGACCGGCAGCATTGGTCACGACCCTGCGGCGACCGACCGTTCCGCGAAGATGCTCTTCGGCCGTGTATTCTATCCCAGAGCGCCCGGTGCGCATGTCGGGATGTTTGAAGAGGCGGCGGACAAGCTCGCGCTCCGCGAGAGATGCGCCATCTGTCAGGCGCTCAAGATCGCGCTCGCTGGCCCGTGCGACATAGCCTAGCACGTGAGCAAAGTCGCGACCACGCGGATAGGATCTCGTGGAAGCCATTTCCACTTCAACGCCCGGAAGGTTGGCGGCGTGAATATTCATGCGCGCAAAGTCTTCGTAGGTGAGCTCATTCGCAACGACAGCAGGAACGAAGCTCGGCTGGCGAGCGATATCGCGGAGAATACGGTCCCGGCGTTCAGGAGACAGCTCGATGAGGTCACTAATCCGGGACAGCACTGCGCGGACATCGCCGGCTCGTTCTCGGGTAATCGTAACGCGGCCTGCTGACCGGTGAGATGCGAGCTCCGTTCCAAAGCGATCAAGTATCCGACCTCGGCGCGGTGGAGCCAGTTCGAGCTTGACCCGGTTCTCGGCGGCCAAGCTGACATAATGCTCGCTCTCCAACACCTGCAGCTGGAAGAGGCGCGCCATGAGGCCACCCCACACGATGCCGCCAGCACCAGCAGCGACCATGGTCCTGCGAGAAAATTCAACTTCGAGATCGCGGATTTTCATCTAGAGCGTACCTCCAGACCCGTCGCCAAGGCGGAACGCACCGGCTACAGGAACGAATAGAATGAGCGTGACCGCATACACGGCCAATAAAGGCACCAACTGGACGACCTGATCGGCTGTGCTGCTGGCGAGTACCCAAAGAACGAATGTGCCACAGCCCATCGCTGCAGCGGCGGCGAACAAAGCGCGGACGGGGTCGCTGTCCACATCGAAGGTTTCGCGAAGCGCTGCCGACAAGGCATAGGTCGAGAGGTTGACGAGAACGAAGGAGCCGAGGGGGGCGTTGAAACTAACGTCCTGGGCGAGACCAAAAGCGACCAATATGACCATTGGGCGCAATGACAATCCAACAGAGGCCCAGCCGACGGCCCCCCACATCGCTGCATAGGGCCAAATGAGCTCAATGCCGAACATAGATTTCCGGGTCAAACCGAACAGTCCGACCACCGCGATCAAGATCACGCCGACGAGCAGTTGCGCGCCAGAATTCGTACGCTGCCAGGAGGATTTGCGTCCTGCATATGTCCGGGCACTTGGCATTTATTGTCCTGCAATCCTCGCGCCTGATGCAGCTTGTGCGATGGACGTGCTTTCCGCTTCTTCCTCATCCACGCCTTCAATGATCGGGATATCCTCGGGTCTTGGAATACTGGCCGGTGGCACCAATCGAACGAATCCGCCCTGCCCCTCTCTCATCGCGAAGCGTACTCGCCAGTCTTCACCGCGGCGCTCTGCAAGGCCCGCGAGAAGCCCGCGCGGAAAAACACCTCCCTCGCCAGAAGTGAGTATGCGCTCACCGGAAAGGAACGCATCTGCTTCAGGGCGGTCGGTGATTGTGCCCCATCCCTCGCGTCCGCCATACATGATACCGCGAATGCCGCTGGCCTCCCCAAAAACGGGAACACGACTGTTGAAATCGCTTACTTTCAGGATGCGAGACGAGCGTTCACCCAGCTGAATGACGCGGCCGACAAGACCGGCATCGTTCACGGCGATGAAGCCTTCCTCAACTCCCTGGGACTTCCCGGCATTGGCGAGAAGTGTCTCCGCGAACGGGCCGCCGGTTTCGGACACTATGCGGGCCGTCACGCCACGCGCCGGTGGTTCGCCCTGGACATTCAGGATCGCTTCGTAGGTCTCCATACGCTCGGCCATGGAGATTGCAGCGGCTCGCCAACGAGCAAGATCACGGACTTCAGCCTCAAGCTCAGATACGCGTTCATCTCGAGCAACACGGCCGCTCAGGCGAGCAATCCAGCCGCTTCCACTGCGGGCGGCAAGTTGATCGCTCGTCGTGGTCCGGATCGGATTTAGGCTGGCGGCGAAACGAGGGGCCGTTTGGAAAAGAACCACGCCAAATGTCACGGCAAAAATGACTGCGAGGCCAAGCCCCCGCATTGGCCGTTTTCTCGAACCGATATTCGGTTGACGCGCCATTCGTGCTTACGCTCCTTCGCGAGGTTTCTCCCGCGTGCCCATCAGGCCTTCTACTTCCGCAGGTACGTTACCATAAACTGAGGCAATATAGGGGCCATTTCCTCAGACCTCAGGTGACAAAACACCTTTCATCTTCGAATAATTCTCAAGAACTTCACCGCATCCGTTCACAACGCACTTAAGCGGATCGTCTGCAATCATAACAGGTAATTTTGCCTGTTCGCGGATCACCGTGTCGAGGTTGCGCAGCAGGGCCCCTCCTCCGGTGAGCACAATACCGCGGTCAACAATATCCGCGGCAAGCTCTGGCGGCATCGCCTCAAGGGCAATTTTCACAGCATCCACAATCTCGGTAATGGGTTCACGCAAGGCTTCTGCGACCATGGCCTCGTTGACCTCTGCTTCCTTCGGCACGGCATCCAGCGTACCGCGACCGCGCACAGACAAGGTCATTCCGGAGCCTTTTTCGGGAGGCTTTGCCGTTCCAATCTCTTTCTTGATGCGCTCGGCAGACATCTCGCCGATAAGCAAGCGCTCTTCCCGGCGGAGATAGTTGACGATGGCTTCGTCCATTTTGTCACCGCCGACGCGAACCGAGCGAGAATAGACAATGCCGCCAAGCGAAAGGACAGCGACTTCGGACGTACCCCCCCCGATATCGACAACCATGGAGCCCGCGGGATCTTCGATTGGCAGGCCTGCGCCGATAGCAGCTGCCATGGGCTCCTCGATCAATTGAACTTCGCGGGCACCGGCTGCAAGAGCGGATTGATGGATCGCGCGGCGTTCCACGCTGGTCGCGGAGCTCGGCACACAAATGATAATGAGTGGGGAGACGAAAGCTCGGCGATTGTGCACTTTGCGGATGAAGTGCTTGATCATTTCCTCGGCGACTTCGAAGTCGGCGATGACGCCATCTCGCATCGGCCGAATGGCTTCCATATTTACTGGCGTTTTGCCGAGCATGGATTTCGCCTGGTCTCCGACGGCGTAGACCATCTTCCGACCGCCCTGAGTCATGTAGGCGACGACGGAAGGTTCATCGAGAACGACGCCGCGACCTTTCACATAGACAAGCGTATTCGCTGTCCCAAGGTCGATTGCCATATCTGTGGACAACATGCCGAGGAGGCTACCGATCATGTCCGTCTTTCCCTCATTGGAGCCCGTTCCGATCGGTCCGGACTGTTACTCTCTTATACTGCCCCTATACCGCTATGCCGTTTACATTGAATTAATGCAACAATGACTTTGTTGTAATATGGTACTGACCGTATCAATAAAATTTTTCCTTTGATAATATTATCTTTTTTTCGGTAAACCTCGACTACTGCTCCCCCTTTTCGGAACGATTCGTTCCGTCTATCGATGGCATTTTCGCGATTTATTCGTTAGGGATTTGTAAACTGCTTAACGCCAAACTGATCTACGTTAACGATTAGCAGAGTGAGGTATCCCATGATTTTCCGTCGACACCGTTGGCATGGGGAAACCGGCCGAGCCTATCGTTTCAGGATCACGATGACGGACAAGGGATTGCCAGATGGTGGTGGCGTTTACGTGTTCGTCCGACGCCGTTTTGTGTTCTGGCTGCAGGCTCTTTACGTGGGCAAAGCGGCAAGCTTTCGCAGTCGCCTGATCGGACATGAGCGGTGGCATGAAGCCTGGTATAGGAAAGGCGCAACGGAGCGCCACGTTCTCGTGTTGAAAGACAGAAATGACCACGCCCGGATCGAGGAAGACCTCATTCGAGGCCTGACCCCCGTCATGAACGACATACATATCCCAAGGGGTCGCAAGGACGCACCGAACGATGGGAAACTTCGGAGGAGATGGCGTCGAGACCGCCGCGCAAAACCGCTATTCGGTCTATTGGGCTAAAAACTACTCTTTCAGCCGCGTCCGCGATAAGGCGGAACACCGGTATCCGGCACCCAAAGACCATCCGGTGCATTACCAGTTTGCCAGAAGACATCGATAGGGATGCCTCCGCGCGGGTACCAATATCCGGCAATTCTGAGCCACGTTGGCGTGAGTAACTCCGCCAGATCTTTTCCTATCCGCACGGTACAATCTTCGTGGAAGGCTCCATGATTGCGAAATGAGGTGAGATAGAGCTTCAAGCTCTTGGATTCAACGAGCCACTCACCGGGAGCATAATCAATCACCAGGTGGGCAAAATCCGGTTGCCCTGTAACCGGGCAGATGGACGTGAACTCTGGTGCCGTGAAACGCGAGAGGTAAAGTACGCCGGGATGCGGGTTAGGCACACGCTCGAGCGTGGCTTCATCGGGGCTTTCCGGTTGGCCCGTCTGCTTTCCGAGCTGGTCCAGCCCTTCGTAGATCGATTTGTCAGTCATGCGAATGGCGTCGGTACAAGATTGAACAGAAAACCCATATAGAGCGCGTACCCGGTAAGAAGTAAGCCCCCTTCCCACCTGGCCAGTCGCTTACCCGTCAAAGCGAAGATAATGATGAAGAAGACTGACAAGATGATTGTCGAGATATCTGTCCAAGTCAGGCTATGGCCGGCAGCCAGCGCATCGCCGCCGCGGCTCAGGGTCTCGCCATAATCAAAACCCGGTTGATGTCCGGCGACGGGTGGCGCGAAAAGTGAGAACGGGTGAACGAGCGCTGTCACTCCGATGATCCCGAAAACATTGAATATGTTCGAACCAAGCACCGTGCCGAGCGCGACATCGGACTTGCCTCGCATGGCTGACACACCAACCGTCGCAACTTCTGGAAGGCTCGTTCCGATGGCGACAATGGTCAGGCCGATCAGTGTGTCCGACACACCGAACCGTTGGGCAATATCGATCCCCCCATCGACCAGTAGCTTCGCACCCAAGACGACTCCGAGGATGCCGCCTAGGGACAGGAGAGCTGCTAGGGGCAGCGGGTCATTGGTCTCGATCAACTCGCCCTCATCGGCATGCATCGTTGCAGCGTCACTATTGTCTCTGTCGAGCATAAAGGAAGAGCCAATATAGGCGACCAACATCAGGACGAGCAGCAGCCCTGCAAGCCTGGTAAAAATATCATAATAGGCGAGCGCGGCGAAAACGAGCGTCGCGAAAACCATGACACTGAAATCGCGCATAAGTGCTCGTGGTTTCGTTACAATGGGTCGGATGACCGCCGCGATGCCCATCACGAGCAGAATGTTGGCTATGTTTGAGCCGGCCACATTGCCGACCGACATGCCGACCGCGCCCTTACTTACCGCCTGAAGGCTCGTCACCAATTCAGGAGCTGACGTGCCAAATCCGACTAGCGTCAGACCTATAACAAGTTCCGACACACCAAGACGACGCGCCACTCCGACCGACCCGCGTACGACAGCTTCGCCGCCAAAAAAAAGTAAAACCAGGCCGCCCAGAATGAAAATATATGACATTAAGGTGGGATCCCTTCCCCTTATCCGACCGTTTTGTGGCACCGGTCTTACTCGATGCATATAGCTTGCGCCAAGGCCCCGTCACCGTGCAAAGTACTGAAAATAGCGGATATTAGCAGCTGGATATACGGCTAGTCCGATCATCAAAGGAAAGCAGTGCACATGACGGACACACCCAAAGATCTCGAAGGGCGCAAGGCGCTGGTCACCGGCTCGGCAACAGGGCTCGGCGAGTGCATTGCCGTTCGGCTTGCAGCTCGCGGCGCGGATGTCATCATCAACTGCACGCGATCTGTTGAGGACGGCGAGAAAACTGTGGCCGCCTGCGCGGAGCTAGGGGCGCAGGCGCGCCTGGTGGTTGCTGACGTGGCGTCCGAAGACGGATGCAAGGCTCTCGCGGAGGCCGCCGCTCAATGGGGTCGGCTCGATATCCTCGTGAATAATGCCGGCATCACGCGGCACGCGAGAGATCATGCAGACCTTGATGCACTGTCCAAAGCGGATTTCATGGATACGTATGCCGTGAATGTGGCAGGGCCGTTTTTGATGCTCCAGGCTTGTAAGGATCTGCTTGTGGAAGCGCACAAACAGACGGGCCGTGCTTCATCGGTATTGAATATCTCGTCGATAGCTGGGGTCACCGGGATCGGTTCGTCGGTTGCCTATGCTGCAACGAAGGGCGCTCTTAATACGATGACACTGTCGCTTGCGCGGGCTCTGGCTCCGGCGATTCGCGTGAATGCCGTTTGCCCCGGATTCATTGGTACACGCTGGTTCAAGGACGAGATGTCCGCAGAACAGTTCGAGAAATTGGAAGCTGGTGTTGCGGCATCCGTGCCGCTAAATGCGGCGTCAGGGCCGGATGATATTGCTGCGAGTGCTGTCTTTTTCCTCACAGATGATGCGCGCCATGTGACGGGTGAAACGCTTCTCGTCGATGCCGGCATGCATCTTGGCTATGCTCCCTTATCCGCGCGCTAGATTCTCTCCTTAACCATAGGGCAGGACGCCCGCTGGTCGGTCAAAATGTGAGTTTGTTGCCCTGATTTCGAGCAACTCGTAGCCACTTGCAGCCCCACGGTCGGGCCAAATTCGCACTACAGTGTGCACCTGCAGCAATATTCTCTTCGAAGGTGGTCGCGGCAAGCGGCTCTAACGGAGAAGGGAAAAACGAATGCTGAGAAAACTATGCACAAGTGCCGTATGCGCAGCCGCATTGATGTGTGCTCCTGCGGTCGCTCAGGAAGAGGACGAGGGCGGCCTTACATTTCTAGGCGGATCTTTCTCCGCTAATGTTGCCATTACAACCGATTACACATTCCGCGGGATTTCGCAGTCATCCTCCGATGCGGCCATTCAGGGTGGTTTCGATTGGGCCAGCGATCTCTTTTATGTGGGAACGTGGGGATCAACGGTCGATTTCAATGACGATCTGTCGAACCCCATTACCGGTGAGCAGATTTCAGATGGATCATCTACAGAAATCGATTTCTATGCGGGCTTTACGCCATCAGTTGGAGACGTAGGCCTCGACTTCGGCTTCATCTACTATCTTTATCCAAATGCGCCTGGCGGAAATGACGATGTGATCGTCCCGACGACCCTAACCCCGGACCAGGCATCGATTGCCGCAGGGCTTGGCGTTGCACCGGGGGAAGTACTCGTTGATTTCAATGATCAAGACTATGTCGAACTTTATGGAAGCGCCAGCTATGCGGTGGGGCCATTGGAACTTGGCTTCAGCCTGACCTGGTCGCCCGACTATTACTTCGAAACAGGTGACTTGATCTTGCCCGTTGTGTCCGCAAGCCTGCCTCTAGGTAGTTTGTCTGATGTCGGCGGAAGCGGCGTGGACTTTGCCCTGAGTGGCAATGTGGGCCGGTTATTTTTCCTCGACGATCTCGTGCCTGAAGGCGGCGGGTTCGGCGAAGACTATTGGGATTTCGGGGTGGGTGTTACTGCCACCTGGTACGGTATCGATTTCGACGCACGTTACATCGATACAGCAGGCCTTGCTGGAAACGGCTCAACTGGCGTGTTCACCGTCTCGAAAAGCTTTTGACCGTGGATGGTCCTCCCTGTCACGGCAATTCGGTAAGTGTTGTCGTGGCATAACTTTAAAGGCCGCTGAGTTGATCCTCAGCGGCCATTTTTCTTTGTTCTCCAAATGCGAGCATGGGCTGCGGGACCGTTACCCTAGGCTAGGCGTCGACTTCCGCTTCCAGCGCGTTTTCCTGAATGAAGTCACGACGCGGCTCAACGATGTCCCCCATCAGGCGGGCAAACATGTCATCGGCCTCGTCAGCATGGTCGACCTTGACCTGTAGCAATGTCCGGGCGTTGGCATCGAGCGTTGTTTCCCAGAGCTGATCTGCGTTCATCTCGCCGAGCCCCTTGTAGCGCTGGATCTTCAGCCCCTGCCGCCCGGATTCCAGCACCGCCTCAAAGAGGCTTACTGGGCCCATGACGTCGACTTCCCCGCCCTTTTCGTGGCGAAGCACTGACGCGTCTTCATATAACTCGGCGACGCCAGCAGCGCGCTCAGCTAAACGACGTGCATCCGGGCTCGCAAGCAGGGTGGGATCAAGTACCAGTTTCTCATCGACGCCGCGGACAGTTCGCTGAAGAATAAGCGCTCCATCCTCGAAACGTCCCTCCCACGTATCTTCACTTTCTTCCGCGATGCGATTCAGACGTTCGGCGGTTTTGGTCGCTTCGGCTTCGCCAGCATCTTCTTTCAGAGCACCAGCGATTGCGGCATGCTCGACGAGGAAGGCTGGTGCTCTTAACGTCAAACGCCACATGGCCTGCTTGAACGTAGCGGCCTCACGAACCCGGTCCCGAAGATCCTCTCCTCCAATCTGAGTTCCGTTCTTCAGTACCAGGAGCTCTCCTGTGGTGCCCTCATCGATGAGATAGGCTTCCATGTCCGGATCGTCTTTGAGGTAGCGTTCGGATTTGCCTCGCATCACCTTGTAGAGGGGCGGCTGGGCAATATAGAGATAGCCTCGCTCGATCAACTCCGGCATCTGACGATAGAAGAAGGTCAGAAGCAGTGTGCGGATGTGTGCGCCATCCACATCAGCGTCAGTCATGATAATGATCTTGTGATAGCGGAGCTTCTCGATATCGAAATCGTCGCGTCCAATGCCTGCGCCCAAAGCTGTAATCAATGTGCCGACCTGATCGGACGATAGCATCTTATCAAAGCGAGCGCGCTCGACATTCAGGATCTTGCCTCGAAGGGGAAGGATGGCCTGATTGGTGCGGTCCCGTCCTTGCTTCGCGGAGCCACCAGCTGAATCACCCTCGACGATAAAGAGCTCTGATTTTGCTGGATCTTTTTCCTGACAGTCGGCTAGCTTTCCAGGAAGCGACGTAATATCGAGCGCTGTTTTTCGGCGGGTCAGTTCCCGCGCTTTGCGCGCGGCTTCGCGCGCTGCTGCAGCCTCGACGATCTTTGTCATGATGTTCGAGGCGTCTTTTGGATTCTCCTCGAACCACTCGCCCAGCTTCTCACTCATCAGACTTTCAACGACGGGCCGAACTTCGGACGAAACCAGCTTGTCTTTCGTCTGTGAACTGAATTTTGGATCAGGAACCTTAACCGACAACACGCAGGTCAATCCTTCACGCGCATCGTCGCCGGTGATCGATACTTTTTCCTTTTTCGCAGCACCGGACTCCGCGGCATACTTGTTGATGATGCGGGTCAGCGCACCACGAAAGCCAGCCAAGTGTGTCCCGCCGTCTCGCTGAGGAATGTTGTTTGTGAAACAGAGAACATTCTCATGATAGCTGTCGTTCCACTGTAGCGAAGCTTCTACGGTGATGCCTTCCTTATCGGCGATGGCGTATATCGGTTCGGAGACGAGCCCTGTCTTCTGACGATCCAGGTGTTCGACAAAGGCTTTAACGCCTCCCTCATATTCGAGCACGATCTCCCAAGGCTCCGCGTCGCGCTCGTCGCGGAAGACAATCCGCACGCCGGAATTCAGAAATGCGAGTTCCCTGAGCCGATGCTCAAGCGTCTTGCGATCGTAGACGGTCATCGTGAACGTCTCGTCCGAGGCAAGAAAACGGACCGCTGTTCCCGTGTATGGACCAGATCCATCCTCTTTCATCGGGCTGTCACCGACCTCCTCCAATGGCCGCTCGGTGTGCCCGCCATTCACGAAGCGGCATTTATGCTCCTTGCCATCGCGATGGATCGTGAGATCCAACCAGTGGGAAAGTGCGTTGACCACGGACACACCAACACCGTGTAGACCGCCGGACACCTTGTAGGAGTTCTGGTCGAACTTTCCGCCAGCATGAAGCTCGGTCATGATTACTTCGGCAGCGGAGCGCCCTTCAGTCGGGTGCATGCCAACCGGAATACCACGGCCGTTGTCCGTGATTTCAGCGGAGCCGTCTGGATAAAGCGTCACACGAACTTCGTCGGCGTGGCCTGCCAGCGCTTCGTCAATGGCGTTGTCCACGACCTCGTAAATCATGTGGTGGAGGCCGGACCCGTCATCGGTATCGCCGATATACATGCCGGGGCGTTTGCGAACGGCTTCGAGGCCTTTCAGCACCTTGATGGAGTCGGCTTTGTAATCGCCGTTTTCCGGGGTTTGTTCCGGATCTGCCATAGGATGTCCAATCATCTGTTTTCTCTTACTTTTATAGGCGATTTCGAGGGTGTTTGCCAATGATTCGAGGGGGTTTTTCGACAGGCGTAACCCGTTGAAATCATGGGTAATTTTGGTCGCGAAGCCGGGTTGAACCGAAACCGTCCTTTCAGACGTGGAGAAAAGTAGATTCAGGCTTCCAGATTACCCTACTTTTCTGGTTCGGATCGAGCCGCTGTAGAGTTCGAAATCACTGCTCCACAGTCTCGTGTGCGGTCGATCATGCCGCTATTTGGGCGGTGCCTTCACTGACCTCAACCTTCACCGCCCTATCCTCAAATGCTTCGAAGAGAAACGCTTCGGTTCCCGTCAACCAGGCCTGGCCGCCAAGATCGGACAGCTCATCGAACAGAGCGGCTCGGCGGTCCGCATCCAGGTGCGCGGCTGCCTCGTCGAGAAGTACAAGTGGCATTGGTCCGTCGGCGCGTTCGGATAGTGATCGCGCAGAGGCGAGGATCAATCCTATCAGCAGAGCCTTTTGTTGGCCTGTTGAGGCCTGGCCCGCGGGTGCACCTGTTGGCCTGTGTACGACGGCCAAATCGGCTCTGTGAGGTCCAGACAGCGTACGCCCTGCCCCTTTGTCCCTCCACCGCCCTTCGCTGAGCGCCGTTGCCAACTTGTCGGCAAGATCGCCCGGCATGGCATCCGGTGGTGCGACCATAGTCTCATCTCCCTCAAGAGAGAGATCTGCCTTGGGGAAATGCCCCTCCGGGCGACCGTCTACACCGCTTTGCAAGCGGTCCAGCACTTCTGCACGGTTGATCATGATTTCAGCCCCGTGCTCCGCCATGCGCGCTTCTATGGCATCGGCCCAGGCTGGATCGATGCGTCCCTGCTCCAGGAGTGCATTGCGGTCGCGCATAGCTTTCTCGTAAGCTGCTGCGGCGCGGCCGTGGGCCGGACGATGCGCCATCACCTGTCGATCGAAGAACCGGCGTCGTTCCGAGGCTCCAGCCCGAAACACACTGTCCATTGCAGGAACCAGCCAAACGATCCGCATTAGATCTGCAAGGTCACCGGCAGCAGCTGGTGCCCCATCTAAACGGATCGTTCTCTTGCTTGCACCGCTGCCGGGCTCTAGGCCAACGCCCAAACGCTGCCCATTGTCCAGCTCTGCGGAGACTGTCCATTGTGCCGGTCCATCCTGGCGAGCGATGTCAGGCAGGGGTGCGTTGCGAAGACTTCTGCCGGGACCCAGTTGTGACACGGCCTCAAGCAGATTGGTCTTGCCGGCACCGTTGGCACCGAAAAGGCAAACATGGCGGCCATCGAGTTTTAGGTCGAGAGCTTCATAATTCCGGTAGTTCGTCAGCCGCAAGCGGGTGAGTGCGGTCATGCCAAAAGATCAGACTCTTAGCGGCATCAGCACATAGCGGGCGGCTGGATCACCTGGGTCCAGCACCAGTGCGGGAGACGCAGGATCGTTGAACAGGAATTCGGCGTCGTCTGCCTCAACCTGGCCAGCAATATCGAGGAGGTACTTCGCGTTGAAGCCAACCTCCATAGCTTCCGATCCGTATGTTGCTTCGAGTTCCTCGTTGCCCTGCCCCGTTTCTGCATGGCTGACCGCAAGGGTAAGCTTGTCATCACCCAGGCTCATTTTGACGGAGCGCGAACGCTCGGCAGAAACAGTGGCAACCCGGTCTACAGCAGCTTCGAAGGCTTTGTTATTGATCGTGAGTTTCTTATTGTTGCCCTGAGGTATAACGCGAGCGTAGTCCGGGAAGGATCCGTCAATCAGCTTAGACGTGAGAACGGCCCGGCCAGCGCGGAAAACGATTTTCGCGTCAGATACCTCCACGCCGACGCCGGCGTCCAGACCATCGATCAGCCTACGGACTTCTCCGACCGCTTTCCTTGGTATAATTACGCCTGCAATATTCTCCGCACCATGTGGGGCCGAGGCCTCAGCGAGGGCGAGACGGTGCCCATCCGTCGCGACCGCACGTAGGACTTTGCCATCATCGCCATCAGTGCTGTGCAGATAGACGCCATTGAGATAGTATCTGGTTTCTTCGGTCGAAATCGCAAAGCGAGTCTTGTCGATCAGACGGCGAAGCGCCGCCGCATCAATCTCAAACTTCGCACCTTCAACCTCATCTTGCATCGTTTGGAAATCGGTGGCCGGAAGTGTCGGCAACGCAAAGTCCGTACGCCCAGATCGGATCGCAAGACGCTGATTGTCAGGTAGAAACTCCAGAGACACTTCCGCGCCCGACGGAAGCTTGCGTACGAGATCGAATAGGGTGTGTGCAGGTGCTGTCACCGCTCCTGCATCTGAAACCGTCGCATTGGCCACATCCATAGCTTCTATGTCGAGATCGGTTGCGGTCAGCCGAAGCCCGGCGTCTTCAGTTGTCAAAAGCACGTTCGACAGTATTGGAATTGTATTGCGCCGTTCGACCACATTTTGAACGTGGGAAAGCGCATCGAGGAGGTCTGAGCGTTCAAGGGTCAGCTTCATTATCTTCGTCTCTTAGCCGGGGGCGGCCTGTCGCTGCAGGTCACCATCAATCCATGTATCTTTACAGAGCCTGCTGACCCCCACGATCAACAGAATCGGCCCGCTCAAGAGCTGAGTGGGCCGACAGACTTGGCAAAATGCGCAAAAAAGCAAGTCCTAATTCTTAGAAGTCGCAGATATTCGCCGCGCCGCCTGCTGGACACGTTCAACATCGGCGGCGAGTTCAAGATCCGAGCCGATCTCATCTCTCACCTTCTCCACATTGTGCAGCACCGTCGTATGGTGACGTTTGCCATACGCATTTGCGATTTGCGGATAAGATTTGGGCGTCATAACTCGGCTGAGATACATGCCGATGCGACGCGCACGGGCCGTCTGCTTATGACGACGCGGCCCGATAAGATCTTTCTTCGGAACGCCAAGCTCTTGTTCCACGGCGCACTTGATCTGATTGAGAGTTACGGGCTTCGGTTTGCCCTGCTGACGTTCAATCGCTGCGTCCAGCATCGCCAAAGTCGGCGCGACCTTACCAAATTGCGTGTCCGCATAAAGCGTAAGAAGAGCACCGCAAAGGTCACGGCCCGGGCCATAGACGCGGTTCACAATGGCCTCACAGAAGTCATCATCAAGGACAAAGTTGGGAGACATACGGGACAGCATGTCGGCTCGCTGACGGACAATTGCCCAGCGCATCTCATCGTCAGGGAGGTCGACTTCAATGCTGGCAGCGCCGCGCAAAACAGTGCGCACCTGATCGGACAAGCCGTCGAGATCAGCTGGCGGCATATCCGCCGTAACGATCACAAGACCGCCGCGCTCAGTCACTTCGCGAAATGTGGCAGCAAGCTCACTGTTCGTCCCTTTCTTGCCAGCGATGTTCTGCAAGTCGTCGACAAGTACGAAGTCAGCTTTTCTTACGCGGTTTTTGAGCGCACTGGTGTCTCGATTGATCGCACCTTCGACATAAGCGACCATAAACTCGCTTGCTGAGATATAAGCAACGCTCCGGCGACCGCTTCTTGTGAGCCGCTTTTCAACTGATCTCATAATGTGGGTCTTACCAACACCTTGAGGGCCATTGATGGCTATAATCGAGGCAGGCTGAGGCCCACCTTCGATGATCTGTTCAGCTGTGGCAGCTGCAACGCTGTTGGACTCACCCACCACGAGAGTCTCGAACCGCATGACGCTCGGACCCATGAGGCTTGTTTCGACTTCGTCTGCCTCATCGGACGCATCCGGCTGCTCCACAGCCGAAGTCGTATCATCTGTCCACGGATATTCTATGAATTCTTTGATATCTCTATCAAGAGATCCCCAGCATACTATCCGAACTGGTCTGTTGCGCTTGTCGAGCTTTGCCCAAGCTCCTTCGATCAACCGTTCATAATCTGGCGTAACACGGGACAAACCGAACAATGTGCGTGCTGCAACCAGCGCCGTTCCATTGTGCTCAACAACGAAGCGGAGCGGGGCAATCCAACGATCGTACTCATCACGGTCGTCCATCATAAGCTTAGCCACGGCTTTCTGGACAAGTGCCCATGTTTCTCGGCCACCCACGTCTTTTTCGTTTCCACTCTCAGACTGAACGTCTTCGCTCATGTGTACATGCTTCTCATGGCCACTCTGTAGATCCATCTTTATTCGCCCCTTTCTTATTGTGAAGTTCTTACAGCCGAAACGTTGTTCCTAATTTGGCAAACCCACCCTGTTCCGGTCTTCCTTTCCGGACCGGTTCCGCCTCAATGCGGCATTTGTTTTTCAATGGAAGTACGCAACTGGAACGGTCACAAAACTATCGTAATGAGCGAGCTTTGCAATCTGTGATTCGCTGCAAAAAATTGCTTTTTGGGGCTTGACCGAAATTTGAAAAATCAGTTTCGGCAGCAGCACGCTGAAACCATTCGATTAATTTGTGTCGATCACAAAAATACCTTTGTTAGCAGTACTTTTCACGGTTTTTTGAATTCAAATTGTTAAGCGATTTGCTCTGCAAAATTGAATCCCAGAATCTGAAAAACCCGCCAATGGCGGGCTCTATATTGTTGCGGTAGGTGTATCCGTTTTTGGTGTCGAAAAGACCTTCGCAAAGCAACCGGGACTAACCCATCGCCTTCACGCGTTTCGCCAAGCGGGACACTTTCCGGGAGGATGTATTCTTGTGGATCAGACCCTTGCCGGCAGCGCGCATGATTTCTGGCTGAGCAGCACGAAGCGCCTCAGTGGCAGCTGTCTGGTCGCCTGACTCAATTGCTTCTTCCACGCGGCGAACGAACGTCCGCATACGCGAGCGGCGAGCCTTGTTGACTTCCGTCCGGCGTTCAATTTTCCGGACCATTTTTTTGGCAGATTTAGTGTTTGCCATCGTAAACTCCTGGGCACCGATTTGGGCGCAAGCGGCGGAAATACATAAAGCGATCGTGTGCGTCAATAAGAAGATCAAGGCGAGCTGAGGATTTTCAGAATCTGAGCTTTCTTGGACCTGACGAGACGATGACTTGGGCAACACGATGCACATCTAGGCCATCCGTAATAAAGCCGGGGCGAATAGTCATAATGATGGTGCCAGCAGGCTGCTCACTTGGCTCCTCACGCACCTTTTGGTGTACACTCGGATCGAAGTCCTGACCTGGGCGGCCAGTGATGACATACCCAAGTCGCTTGAGCTCATCTATTTCGCGCTGGAGCTCGGCAATCTCCTGATCCTTGTTCGCCAGTTGCTCTTCCAATGACATTGTCTTGTACACGCCATCGACGTCCCGGATCAGATCATCAACGTGTTCGGATGACTCCAGTTGTGATCCCTGAGGGGCATATGTTCGAATACCGACTGCGTCCGGACGAGCCTCGGCTCGCCCTTTCGTCGGTTTTGGCATCAAGCGGGTTTCACGCTGGGTGTCGGTTTTGGGTGGCGGCAACGCTTTGGACACTCCTTCATCCCCCAGTCGCTTCGACTTCGGTTCAGTCACAACCTGTCCGCCGTCGATGATGCTACCTCCACCCGAGATGTTGGAATGTCCTCCAAAATCACGGCCTCGTAGAAGCGCAAAGACAAGCAGGGCAAAGTCGACGCCGATAGTTGCGACCAACGCAATCAGGCTACGTCCGTTGGGCGGGCCGTTTCGCGCTCCGGCGACATCTATTCCGGCGGGGGCCAAAACGTAGCCCCAGAGATCCTCGACTGCCCGGGCAACCCCTTCCGGCCCCTCGCTAAACCGAAAGTCCGGCACGACGACTTCGAAGGGCTGATCAATCTCATCTGCAGCTGCGGTCAGGCTGGCGGCAAGGTCCGGATCGTAACAATAGGCCACCTGCCCACCGGCTGGTTGCTGCGATAGCTGATCAGCCTTGGCGCGCAGCTGCGCAGCTAGGCTGCGCCCCCGTGCGGCTGCGTCGGTGGATATCTCGCGGGCAGACAGTCGTGCTGAGGAATAAACTCGATCGAAGGCCGCCTTGCGCGCACCCAGGTCGCCATCACGCGGCGTCGTCCGAACCATATCAAGATCTGCATCTAGAACATCGAGGCGCGTGGTGATGGATGCTAGCCAATCGCCCTGAACGATCGCCGAGATCGCAGCGATCTGGCTTTGCGTTTCACCGCGGGCACGGGCAAGCGGGCCGTCGCCCGGTGGCGAAGCGATGCCGCATGTTCCGCCGCGCTGCGCTTCATTCTTTGCTTTCTGGTCTGACAGTGCCTCAGCGGAAGCCATGACCGATCCCGCAGCCGCGATACGAGATCGCATGTCGCTGGTCTGTTCACGGAGGGAGGTAACAGATCGTGTCAGCTCGGTATCCGTGACGCCCTGCCCGGCGATGATGCTCCACCAGAACCCATAGCCAAATCCGACGGACCACACGGCGAGTAGAAGATAGAGTGGCAGCGCCACGAAACGTTTCCAGATCGCCGGCCAGAGTCCGTTCAGATGGTAAGGCGCGATCATCTCTCGCAACGTGACATACATGGCGAGTGTCAATGCCAACACGATCGCAACCACGAGGCCCTGAGACGCAAGACCGGTCGCTAGATCGTTTCCGATGATGAAGTCCCTCATGCCGCGCCACGTGGCGAAGAATGACGCGCCGAGCAAAAGCAGAGTGACAAGCCCTAATGCGCTCGCATCGAACAACTCGCCAAGACGGCTGAGCGGTCCTCTCCTTGTGACATTCCCTCTTCGCGCCACGCGCTGTCCGTCCCGTGTTTGCGGTTACCAGATAAGAATGTGCGAATATCCTGACCAAAGCTCAAGGGTTTGCTGGCAGAACAAGGGGCTAAAGCTCTCTGGATTGGAGGGTCTTCCAAAGGACCGGATGACCTATAAAGTACGGCACGACATCAACCATATCTGCGAGGAAGCGCTATGCCACGACTGAAACAGGCCGGCCGGGAAGCCGAAAACCCCTATGCAGACCGGATTTTCGATCTGTTGTTTGGCGACCGTGATCCGATCAAGGAACCGGGCACCGCTACGGGAACGCCAGGGAACTGGTGGACTGTTTTCAATATCGTGCCCGATGCGTTCAACCACACAACAGAGGGTTTTCGCTTTTATCGGGATCCGAAACGAAAGGTCGATCCAAAATTGCGAGAACTCGGCCAGACGCGGGCGGGTTTCACCGTCGGCTCACAATTTGTGTTCTCGCAGCACTGCAAGGCCAGCCGTGACGTCGGTCTTACCGAAGAGCAAATTCAAGCGATCCCAAACTGGCAAATTGCGGATTGCTTCTCGCCGATTGAACGCGCGGTGCTCGCCTATACGGACGCACTCGTATTGCAGCGAGGCCGGGTGCCAGAGGCGATAATTGATGCGTTGAAGGCCGATCTCAGCGATGAGGAGATCCTCGAATTCACCTACATCACTTGTACATACATGATGCATGCGATCATGAGCCGGGCGCTTCGTCTGGAGTATGACGATGTCGACGAACGGGTTGTTGAAATCCCGGCACCGAGCGGAGACGGGCTCGACGTTATGTCCATGGTGGACAGCGATGAGGATTAGGGTTTGACAACGTTGAACCAGAATGGCGGCTAGTCCTTATGCTGCAGGAAAGTTGGCTTGTTTGACACACACCTTGACGCCTTCCCCGCCAATCGATCCAGCCCCAGAAGTCCGCGTCCAGCATCAATTCAAAGTAAGCTCTTAGGAAGAGACGCCCGTCTGGATGATCATGTCGACACCAAAGGCGCTGGGGGCCTTATTGGTAATTTCGAATTTTGCTGGCGGCGCAAAGCCGTTTACGCGAGCCAGATCCTCGGGCGCGATCCGCAAAGCATACTGTCCAAGAGGGAGTTCGGGTATGTAGACGTAGCCATCGAATTCGGTTCGCGTTTCTCCCACGATTTCACCGAACTCATCGACCGCCTGCACGGTAACTCCGCTGACTGTGACCAGGAACTCACCATTTTGCACCTGGACGATACCCTCCACATCGCCGGTGGCCTGTAGAGGATAGGCAATGTCGATCACCTGACCTGGCCGGACGGCCACGGTGCGACCAAGTTCCACTGGTGCGAGGAACGGATCGTCAAGAGAAGATGTTCTGAGTTCCACGTTAAGGAGCGGCCCAGATGGCAGGTCGCCAATGACCAAAGTTCCTCTTGATGACGTCGCCTCGCTGCGCAAACTGTCTTGTACAATGAATTGCGCATTCTCTATGGCGCGGTCTTCGGGGCCGAAAATCCGATCGCCATCCCTGTCCTCAAACGCTGTAAGACGAATAGAACCGGCACGACTGAGCCCCGGCGGACCAAGTGCCGGACGTATTCGCCCCTTCGGTTTAAAGAGTGACACTGCCAAGTTTACACCGACATTCCAGGCACCGCTCCGTCGCCAGCCTGCTGAAGTGGAGAGGACGGCAGGGCCGACGGGACGCGACCAGGCTGCGAGCGCTTCCAGCTCTCCACCAACCAAGTCGTGCTGCAGACCGAATTGCGCAACTCCATTTCGAAAGTTGGATTGCCCGCTCAATGATAATGTCCGAAGTCGCGAGTCCGGCACAACCTCGTAGCTTAGCCCGCCGCGCACGCGGACAGCGCCAATCGATCGGCTAGCCAGCCATTCCCCATTGGCCGTCGATGTCGACGCCATATTGTCCCTGGAAGATACAAACCGGAGCGTGTGACTAAGATTGGTGCGAGCAACGCTTGTGGCGACGCGGGATGCTGCGCGAAACCGTTTCAAGCCCGAGGCGAAGGACTGCCAACCGAAAATCGCCTGAACGGGAACCGCTTGTCGACCGATGCGCAGGCTTATCGATGCGTTGACATCCCCTTCCCGTCGAACCCGATTACCATCCCGTCCCGTGAAGCTGTTCTCCAGATCACCAAACTCCGACAGACGAACGCGAAGGCTTGTCCGCTCAAAGAGGCGGCGCTGTAGGCTCGCTCGTATACCGGGTAATCCGTTGCCGTCGGCAGCAAGGCGTAGAGCCCCGAACGTCCCGCCTAAAGAGAAGAACGCACTGGCCGCGACACCCACATCATTTTCCGCTGCCCCGCCAAACTCAGAGGCGGCATCAAGCCTTAGCGACAAACGCTCATTTATTCCTTTCTCCAAGGATGAATAAAGCACGGGTCCCGTCGCGTTCCGATCCTGGATCTCGTCGAGCAACGACCCGTCAAATTGGGCCCCGCTTTCTATATTTCCAATCGCCTGGCTCATGCCGAGGATGGTCTTGTTTGGCTCAACCACGCCGAATTCGTAGGTCACTTCGTTTTCCGGATTGAGTTCCGAACCAATGAAGTATCTGACCTCACGAGTTTCGGTTTCACCGAAGGGCCCGTAGAGCCTGACCTCAAAGATGTTTAAACCGGGTTGAAGGACAACGTTCTCGAAAGCGTAGTTTCCTTGGGGGTGAGGCGCGAGTGCAAATGCAAGAAGCTGCTCGCCGTCATGCAGCTCGGCCTCCCAGCCATCGGGTAGCGGCCCGCGAATGGTCGTGGCGTTGAAGAGATTGGCCGTACCTTGCCGCTTGCTGGATACATGGACGCCACGCCCGGTCTGCAGTTCGGTGAGAAGAGGCAAAACAGGTGCCGCGACATCACCTATAGCAAACCGCCTCGCTTTGATGCTGCCAAGCTCCTCCTTCTTGTCGTTTGATCGCTGGAGACTGAACCGCAGCTGCTCCAGCGGATCTTCGGAGCTGCCTTGAACGCCCAACCTCGCTGTCGCTTTAAGAAAATCGCCGGCGGCTTCGGTGGAGTACCGACCGACCAGAGCTCCGCTAGAACTTGCACGAGCGTCCACTCGAAGATCAGCGGCAGGCCAACTGATCCAACGATACGGATTTCCTACAGGACGATAGCTTGCTGAGGCCGAAGTGGTGAGGCTCGATAATTCTCGACGGCGCGCTTCCCGTTCCAGACGCGCCTCCACGGGTAAAACCTCCCGCGGGCGAGCCTCAATTGTCAGTGTACGTTGATTGTAGTCAAAATCGACGGGGAACAGGTCCGACAGGGTGGTGAGGCTGAGGCACCATCCAAGGTTGGTTGCCAAAGATGCACCTTCAGGCAGACGGTTTGGGCGACCATTGAACTGAAACTCACCGGTTTCAAAATCGATCCGGAGATTGCGGTTCTCCGACACGAACCAGCCAGACGCGATATTCGGCCCCTCTTGAAAGTCGATTGGAAATCGCAGTGCCTCGGCAATCACCGTCAGGGGCAGACAAAGGTCATTTTCGATGGAGAAAGCTGGGGTCGCCTCCAGGAGTTGCCGCCCTCGGAGCGACATAGATATAAGTTGCAGATTGTCTATGCCAGCCCTGATGTCTCGACTGACGTCCGGCTGCCCTTCATCAGGGAAAAGCAGCGCAAACGGATCGTCATCAGGCTGAGCATTCGCGAAGCACAGGCACCCCGTGGCCGCCAAAGCTGCGGCAAGAAAACGAAACAGGCAGAGCATGGGAGTATTGGCACGCCACCGGGGTCTGCCCTCCCCGGTCAGCAGCGCAGATGGCGGCTCCTAGTTTAGAACCGTACGCAACTCAGCATAAGTCTGCTGATTGTCCGGGTCGGAAGATACATAGGCTATGCGGACAGGTTGTCCCTGCAACTGATCGTGCACATCGCTAGGCAATGGCAGAATTACGTCGCGTTCGTTGTTTGGGGTGTAAACCGCCACGCCGCGAGCAAAGTAAACCGGCTCTCTTTGTCCATCCAGAAATATCTGGACGTCACCATAGGTCGAACGGCTACCTTCGCGAGCAAAGCGCGCGACTAGAAGATGTTCTTCGCCATTGTCCGATTGGCGTTGCTTGTCGTCGATACGCAGATCAGTGATTTGAACATCGGCATCAAGCTCACCGACCCTTAGTATAATCGGAATTGTCAAGGACCGGATCGCGATGAGCTGAATAGACAGGGCGTTTTCTTCAGTGTCTGTCGCTATTGGTAGCGAACGTCCGGCGCTGGTGGGCACGGACATCAGGCGCAAGTGAGAACGGTATTCGCCTGGCTCCAGGCCACTCGCCAAATTGGCTGACACACGTATCGTTTGCTTGCCACCCGGTTCCAGGATTACGCGCCGGGGTGCATATCGGACATGGTCGATGGCAAACAACTCGCCGTCCTGTTTGTCTTCTGCGAGCTCCAGTGATCCGTTTTCCAGCATGCGCCGGTTTTCGATTGATACCCGGAATGCTGCTTCCTCATCACCTTTGTTGACAATGACAAGTTCAGCTGAACGCTCACCACGCTCTAGAACTATACGGGTCGGCGCAATGAGAACCTCGCTTTCCGCGGGTGTGTTGAGAAGGGGCGAAGTTAGTATGCAGGCTGCAATTGCCAGTCTACGGATCATTGAGCGGTCCTTTCCATTCTATTGATAAGAGGCAGTGATTGTGAAGGTGCCGGTATAAACACCAAGAGGTTGATCCGGATTCACCTGGAGTGATGCGCCAACATTGAAGCGTGCGAGACCCGAGCTCCGGAGAGTCTGAAAGCCTCGATAAGAGGTATCGTTACCGCTTCCGGCGCCGGTGAATGTGTCCACGATCATGGTGTCGCCAGCGGCGTTTGAGATCGTTATCTGCGTTGGATTTGAATAGTCGACGACACGGTTTGGTTCACCGGTAACCCGAAACCGAGCGCGTGTGCCTGGTGTCAGGCAAATCAGCTCGGCAGAACACTCCGAGTTATTGTTGGACCCGCGCCGCACAAGGACTGTTCCCGCAAGTGTCGCATTTGGAACGATGGTCCCAAAATCGAGATCCTGAACCGTGTTTATCGTTAGACCGTTGATTATGATACCACCGACATTTCCTTCGAATTCCGGGTCGGCACCGCCACCTGCGATGTCTTCGTCTTGCGCATAGGCAGGCATGCCGAACGCAGCGAATGCGAGTGCAAGGGTGAATAAGCTTGTACGTGTCATCTCTGGCACCTTTCGATTGTCTGACCTCGGACGATCAGAAAGAAAGCTACCCGGCGACGGCAACGCCGCCGGGTGCTACTTTGAAATTACTGGTACTCAACAGAAACGAGGAATGTTCCTGTGTACTCACCAGAGGCCTGATTGGCCGCAACGGTCAGTGTTCCACCAACGTTGAAGGCGTCGTCGCCAGTGCCGTCCAGAAGGAACTGTCCGTCATCAACGGATGCAGCCGCGAAAGCGTTGACTGTCATCTCGTCACCACCGGCGTTCGCGATGTTGACGCTCGTTGGTACGGTTACGGTGTAACCAAAATTCGCACCACCATCGACGTCGAAGATCGCTGGTGTGTGGTCATCTGTCAGACAGGTGAGCTGAGCGCCGCAGGTGCGAGTTCCGTTAGCAGCAACGGCAACCGTGTCGGAAACCGTCGTGCTTGGTACGATCGAACCAAAGTATAATGGCTGCGTGTTCGTGACCTGAAGCGGAGCCACAATGATGGCACCAGCGTCCGAAGATGCGTCCTGAGCCATTGCAGCAGGACTGGCGAAAGCCATGGCTGCTGAAGCAGCCAGGACAACATGTTTGAGTTTCATACTCTTACTCTCTTCTAATTGACTGCAAGCTCTAACGAGTACCCATCACCCTGGCTTGCGAAACCACTTCTACGGGAATAATCTTGCAAATTTGATAAAACTATAAGTTGATTTTTTTGAGATGTACCCTTCCTGACTCCAGCAAGGCTGCTATCGCACCGATTCAAATTATATCATTGATTTATTTGTATAAATATCTCTTTATGTGATACAGAAGCTCGTGTTGAGCGATAGACAATTGCGATTTTGGGTGGCGTCCAGACACAAAACTTCGGAAAATGTGACACCGAGATATATAACTAAAAGTTGTTTTCAAGCAGCGGCATCAAACCTGCACCCTAGGGTGAGAATTCACTTACGCTGTTTGCAATGGTGCACTTTCGAGAACAGCCCGCTAAATAGACTGACCAAAGGAGCGGTAGAGTTGACCCTGACCCAGCAAGTTGCGCGCGGTGCTGTTTGGATGACGGTTGCACGCATTGGCGGGCAGGTGTTTGGACTTGCCAGCACGATTGTTGTTGCCCGCTTTATCACGCCAGATGATTACGGTGTTTTTGCCGCTGCTATGGGTTTGATGACGCTTGTCTCCATCTTCGCCGAACTGCCGGTGAGCCAAGCTATCATTCATCTACGCCATGTCGATGATGATGATTACGACACAGCCTTCACCATAGGGGTCTTGCGTGGCGTCGTGCTCGCAGCACTCATGGTCGCCCTCGCCGTACCGCTGGCAGCGTTCATGAAGGATGACCGGATCGCGCCCGTGATGGCCACGCTTGGGATTTATGTATTCCTGCTCGGCCTGCGTAATGCCCGTATGGATATGTATATCCGAGAGATGAACTTCAGCCGCGATGCGTGGATGGAGCTTGGATCGAAATTTGCGTCACTCGTTTTCGCCGCCACTTTCGCCGTTCTTCTAAGATCTTATTGGGCCATGGTGATCAGCATGAGCGCCGCGGCTGCGGCGCAGGTCATCCTATCGCACTGGTTCAAGCCAAAGATGCCGCGTTTGACACTGAAGTCATTCAATCGAATTTTTAGTTACTCCATCTGGATTGCCGGTGGGACAATTCTCGGTCAGATCTACAGATTCATCGATACTCTGACACTTGGTCGGATCGCAGGCACGACCACACTTGGTGTGTTTTCGATCGGTCAACTCCTCAGCACCCGGATCGGTGAAGCCATCACTGCTCCAGCGAGACGCCCTCTATTCGCAGCGTTCTCGCAGCTACAAGCCGAGCGAGAGCGGGCGCGAAACGCTTTCCTTCAGTCCATCTCGCTGATGGCGTTTCTGGTGGTCCCGGTAACTGTGACCCTGATCCTTATGGCGGAGCCCATTGTTCTGATCCTCCTAGGGCCAAAGTGGGCAAGCGCGGTAGTTGTCGTTCAGGTTATTGCCGGAATACTGCTGTCGCAAATCATCTTTATTCCCCTTCAAGCGCTACTCATGGGGCTCGGCCATACGCGCACGCTGTTTCTCCGAGGGCTTGGACTTACAGCACTCTATCTGCCGCTGGCGATCTGGGCTGTGACCAATCACGACCTCATTGGATTGCTCATTGCGAAAGTCGGACTGATGTCATTGGTCATGATAGCAGATGTCCTGATCGCGCGGTATGCAATCAATCTTTCCATCCGACAGCAGCTGCTTGCCATTTACCGCCCTCTCCTCGCAGGAGCGATTATGGTGGGCGTGTACCTCTTGTGCCGCGACTGGGTCCCTGAGGGGCATCACATATTTGCCGTCGGCATTCCCCTAGGTCTCGTCTGCTCACTCGCCGGCCTCGCCTACATTTTGGTCTACGGGCTTCTTTGGATTTTGGCTGGAAAACCTGACGGAATTGAGCGTAAGGGCGTCGCGCTTCTTGAGCGGTTTCGATCAGCGAACAAACCCAAACTGCCGGACGGATCGGAACCGACCTCTACTCCCTGAACAGAGCGTCCATATCTTCGAAATATTTGAATTCCAGCGCGTTGCCAGCAGGGTCTAGAAGAAAGAATGTGCCCTGTTCGCCCGGCTGACCTTCAAAACGAATTCCAGGTTCGATGACAAATTCGGTATCGGCCTTCTTCAGGCGGTCTGCGAGACCGCGCCATTGATCCGGCGTCAGCACCACACCGAAGTGCTTCACCGGAACCTGCTTGCCGTCGACAGTGCTCGTCGCAACCTCGCCGCATGCTTCCGGCGATAGATGGGTCACCAGTTGGTGCCCATAGAAGTTGAAATCGATCCAATCGTTCGACCGACGCCCGGTCGTGCAGCCCATCAGATCGCCGTAAAACGCCTCTGCCTTTGTTAGATCGTCGACTGGTATGGCGAGATGGAATGGCTGCAAACCCATATCGATCCTCTACTCAGCAGCGACGCGCTCCACACCATTTTCGTCTTCATAGACCAAAATGTCACCAGGCTGACACTCGAGCACGCGGCACAGGGCCTCGAGTGTCGAGAACCGGACAGCTTTCGCCTTTCCAGTCTTGAGAATTGAGAGGTTAGCAAGGGTTACACCGACCTCTTCGGAGAGTTCGGTCAATGACATGCGGCGGTCCAGAAGAACCCGGTCAAGTGTAACACGAATGCCCATACCTAGCTCCTAGATGGTCATTTTCTCTTCTTCTCGCAAGCGACTTCCCTCACGGAAAACCTGCGAAAAAACAAGCATGGCGGCTGCTGAAACCCAAGCCACAAGGCTTATTGAAAGCCGTGGGCCGGTCACATCCTCCCCAAAGTCTACAAATGCCCTCAACGCTAATATGGCGGCGTAGCGAGCGAGTTCCATGATGGCGATTGCGGCGGCGATTCGCAGCAAACGAGGTGCATTTTCCGGCACAAACGGGTCGCCAGCTGCGAGTGTTGTAAGAATTCGCCGCAGCTGCATGCAGATATATATGATGCCAGGCATGACAACGACGAGCGCTGCGAGGGCCGCGATGAATGTTCCAGGATTGACGCCTTTGGCAAGCGCAGCGCCAAGTCCCAAGCTCACCTCACCTCCGTTTAGGCTTGCCGCGAGACCAAGGGCAAAAAATATGAAAACGAACAATCCCACAACGACCGAGACCCACATGACGATCTGAACAATGACATTCATTGCTGCAGCGACGGAATTCTGTTGACGGGCAACCATGGGAACTCTTCTGATCTCAGCCTTATTGCGCTAAATCCATGCCTGTATCATATGAACAAGCTTACCGACAAACGATAATAATACATCCGCTATAAGCAAATTCGGAGCCGTTTTCCATGTCTAAACGCAAGATTGTGCCTGGTCGGCTTATTGCTGCCACCCATAACGCAGGAAAAGTTAAGGAATTGAGAGACTTGTTTGAGCCTCTTGGCTTCGATGTGATCTCGGCAGGAGACCTTGACTTGCCAGAGCCGGAGGAGACCGAAGATACGTTTACGGGTAACGCTATTCTGAAGGCGAAAGCCGCAGCTTTGGCGACCGGATCACCAGCGCTGTCTGATGATTCCGGTCTTTCGGTCGACGCGCTCGGCGGTGCTCCGGGTATCTATTCTGCGCGCTGGGCGGGACACCCCCGAGATTTCGGACTGGCGATGGCGAAAGTGGAAGAGGAGCTAGGAAAATCCGCGAACTCTAGTCGAAAAGCCAAGTTCGTCTGCGCGCTCGCAGTGGTCTGGCCGGATGGCCATTCAGAGGTCTTCGAAGGGGACGTTCACGGTGAACTTGTCTGGCCTCCACGGGGAGACAAGGGATTTGGCTACGACCCGATTTTTGTTGCGAACGGTGAAACTGAGACCTTTGGAGAGATGGATCCTGCAAAAAAGCATGCGATGAGCCATCGAGCAGATGCCTTCAAACAACTAGCGGCGGCATTGCTGGATGCCTGACATGTCGCCCACTTTTGGGCCGAATTATGGGTTTGGAGCCTATGTCCACTGGCCCTATTGCTCTCGCATTTGTCCTTATTGCGACTTCAACGTCTACGCTTCGAAGCAGCGCGATAATCGTCCCCTTCTCGATGCAATAATAACCGATATCGCGTCACACAAAGACTGGTTGGACGATCATCCGCCCCTCAC
Source organism: Pseudomonadota bacterium (assembly GCA_039033955.1). Taxonomy (GTDB): domain Bacteria; phylum Pseudomonadota; class Alphaproteobacteria; order Caulobacterales; family Hyphomonadaceae; genus CALLCD01. The sequence goes on along the minus strand of JBCCBQ010000001.1, from coordinate 458,103 downwards.
ATCCATTTATCTTGGTGGCGGCACGCCATCCCTTCTGAGTGGCTCTGAAGTATCGGAGCTTATTACGGCTTGCGAAACGTCGTTTGGGGTCTCCGCCGATGCTGAAATCACACTCGAAGCTAATCCTCTGATGGTGACTGAACGCCTCGCTACAGACTGGCATGCGGCTGGTGTGAATCGCATTTCGCTCGGTGTCCAATCACTGACGGACGATGCCCTGGCTTTTTTGGGGAGGGACCACTCGGCGGACCAAGCCCGAAAGTCTGCTGACGTTGCCTTGAAAACGTTTCCGTCCGTCTCGCTCGATTTAATATATGCCCGACCAGGCCAGACGTTTGAGAGTTGGGCAGCCGAACTTGAAGCTGCCACAGGACTCGGAGCGCAGCATATATCTCTGTATGAACTGACCATTGAGCCAGGTACGGCTTTTGGTATGGCCCACAAGCGAGGTGCGCTCCATCCGATGCCGGATGATGCGCAAGCGGACCTATTTGAGTTCACGCACGACACAATGGAGATGGCAGGTTATCACGCTTATGAAATCTCGAATTTCGCTCGGTCAGCGAGGCACCAATCTCACCATAACCTGACCTATTGGCGTTCTGGCGACTGGATCGGTGCCGGTCCGGGCGCACATGGTCGCGTGACTGTTCAAGGACATCGCATTGCTACAGAAGCGGAACGGAGGCCGGAAGCATATATCGAAGCCGTTCAGGAAAATGGGCGTGGCGCAGCGTCAATAAATACGCTCTCTGTAGAAGACGCTGGCCATGAGGTGTTGGCAATGGGCCTCCGGACTGTTGAAGGCGTTGTCCCTGAACGCCTTGAGCGTTTGCGACCCGGGCTCGTCGATCCTGACAGAGCGCAAGAGTTGAAAGATGACGGTTGGCTCGCGACACACCCTGATAGCCTGATCCTATCACCGCAAGGTCGTCTTTTAGCCGACAAAATCACGGCTGAGCTTGTGGGCTGACGTCAAGATTGGTCAGTTATGGTCAACTAAGCCTAGAGGGGGCTTTCAACGGTGACGGCGGTGCACCAATCGCTTATGGGCTCGTGCCCTGCGTCAACGAGGGCGTTCCTAGTCTCGCTTCAGCTGCGCTTCCAACGCCTCAAGCAAGTCGGATTTGGACATGCGGAAATCGCTGTCGATCCATTCCGCCTCTAGATCGGCCAAATATTTTCCTATGAGCGGACCAGACTTAAAACCGGCATTCACAAGATCCTGCCCCGTCACAGGCAGATCCGGGGGTTCCCACCCTCGCGCTTCGGCCAGCCCGGCGAGTGCCAAATCGATATCTCCACCGCCCGCGCCAGCAGCTTTCAATAAGACAACATCCGCCAGTGTTTCGTATCCTAGACTGTAAACTGCCGCGCGGATCTTTGGGCCGCTTAGATCTTCAATCAGCCGGGTATCGGCGGCTGCCCAATCCGTAAGCCTGTCTCTTTCCTTGTTCGACATTTTCAGTTTTGTGGCGATGGATAACGCAGTGTCCAATGCCTTCGGCATGAAAGCGAGCAAACGGCGCAAGGGATCTGCTTGCAGGCGCGCCTCCCGTTCCAGATAGATCAATGTGGACATAACTGACGCCCCATCGACGGCCTGAAAAACGTCAACCAGAAGGTCGATCTTTGCCATCGCAGCAACGGACGCACGTGGATCGGGAGCTTCAAGGAGTTTTTTCAACTCCTTCCAGACACGTTCGGCGGCGATCTGTTCAAGTCCCTCTCTCTGCCGTTCGCAGGCCGCCAGACCCGCAGAATCTATGCCTGCTCCATACCAGGCATTGAACCGAAAAAATCTCAGAATACGGAGATAATCTTCACGAAGCCGCGTGTCTGCATCACCTATGAAGATAATCCGTCCATCGCGTGCATCATCCAACCCACCACCGGTCGGGTCATGAATTGTTCCGTCGGGCTCAGCGTAAAGCGCATTTAATCGAAAATCCCGGCGCATAGCATCTTCCGCCCAGTCTTCGGTGAACGCAACAACGGCACGCCTGCCATCGGTTTCGACGTCCTTTCGGAGGGTCGTGATCTCAAACGGCACATGATTAACGACCGCGGTAACCGTCCCATGCTCTATTCCGGTGGGAATAGCTCGGATTTCCGATTTCTGGAGAGCAGAGATAACATCTTCCGGGAGGAGCTGAGTGGCAATATCAATGTCATCGACAGCTCGTCGCATGAGCGTATTGCGCACGCACCCACCGACGAATCGGTTGCCACCCGGCTTAGCGGCTTCAAGGGTTTGCAGCAGTCTTTGGGTCTCGGGTTTTGACAGCCAGTCGACGTCTGGGAGTTTTGAGATCATTGCGATGCGCCAGGGGCCGAACCGGCATCGGTCTCCTCCGCAGCAGGCTCTTCCAAGACGCGTGGCTGCCCAATCGATTCGATATCAGCATCACACGGATATTCGCGCCCTGGTATTAACTCCCGCGTGTCCGGGTCGAAACTCGGGGCCTCACGGCACATATTTCGGTCGCGATCCTCACGCAAGATAAGGAACAACCACGCAACGACTGCGAGGGCGAGACCAACACCGAACAATGCCGTAACTGGCCATGCTTTACGCCCCTCAGCAGCTGCATCCCTAAGCGCCAGTTGATAGAGACCGTAGGCGGCGAAGGGCGACAGAAAAATCGCGAGTTCAAGAAGCAGTATTCGTGGCATGCCTTAGTCCGTCGTCTCCAAGTATAGGCGCTCGTAAAGCTGGCGGATTATCCCAGCTGTAACACCCCATATCCGAAACCCATTATGCGGCATTTCATAATAATGTCTTGTTTGCCCGCGCCAGACGCCTTGTCTTTTTAAATGATTGTCCGGGTTCATAAGAAAGCTCAAGGGCGTTTCGAACACGGCATCGACCTCGGTTGGGTCGGGGCGGGCCACAAATGTCTCCGGTAGAAGCGCCAGCACAGGTACGATTCGGAAGCCCGTCGCGGTGACATATGGAGCAGATCGAGCGAGAATTTCGGTGTCGTCGGGTACTACACCGACCTCCTCATCGGCTTCACGCAGGGCTGCAGCCACCTCGTCAGCGTCGTTTTCTTCCATCTTTCCACCAGGAAACGCGACTTGCCCGGCGTGGGTTGGCATCGAGTTCGGCCTCTGCGTCAGGACAAAAGCCGGGTCATCCGGGCGAGGCACGATACCCATCAATACGCCTGCAGGGCGTATCATCTGGAGCTTCTCATCGGGCAGAAAATCCTGATCGCCAACATCAGGCATACGCTGCAGGCCGGAAGGAGCGTCCAGTCCGCGCTCCGCGCGCTTCAGGAAATCATCGAGACCTGTCCAGTTCATGCGTCTTCTGATGGGCCTATAGTGAAAAAGGTACCCTTGCTCCAGACGCCCATATTGGCTCCGTCGTCATCGGGATTGTCGACGGCCATATCGGCCAGTTCGTAGAAGACAGGGCGAGTAAGCTTTGCTTCGAGACGTCCACGAACAAGAACGTATGGGGCTGGTTCACCAGTTTTGGCATCAACTTCGATCCGTAATGGAGCATCAGGCCCCGCAATCGTGACATCGCCAAGATTGGTTCGAAACGTCAGCGTCTGATCAGGGCCGGGTTCTCCTGACCGGTCGACTCGAATGGCAAGAAATGGGGCATCCTCGACGTGGACGATCACCTTTTCATAGGGAGTGACAAGATACGTTTCGCCGTCGTCATCCTTGCGCAAGATCGTTGAGAATAGACGCACCAGCTTTTCGCGACCGATGCGGGTCCCCGCGTGCCACCAGCTGCCATCGGCACGGATTTCCATGCCGATATCGCCGCAATTTTCGGGATTCCACAGGTGTACGGGTGGCAGTTTGCGTCCGCCATCCGACGACTCTGCGATTGCCTTCAGCGTGTCTTCGACACCTCCGATGGTGCTTTCAGTTGATTTGAGGTCGCGCTCCGCCATGATCTCGCCTAAAGGTCGTTTTCCAATAGTTATATATGTTGTTTCTAAGCAGGTGCATGCATGAGTGACACAGATCAGGCAATTGTAGCGGAGGCAGAAGCCGCAATCGAAACCCTAGAAGCCGTGAAATCGGAGATCGCGAAATCCGTTTTCGGGCAGGATCAAGTGATAGAACTTTCCCTTGCAGCCGTGCTCGCTGGTGGCCATGCCTTGCTGATCGGCGCGCCCGGGCTGGCAAAAACACGGCTCGTTGAAGCGATGGGCACAGCGCTCGGCCTCAACAATAATCGTATCCAATTCACGCCAGATCTGATGCCATCGGATATTCTGGGATCTGAAGTTCTTGATGAGAGCGCCGACGGCACCCGCTCCTTCAGGTTCATAAAAGGGCCCGTTTTCACCCAGCTTCTTATGGCGGATGAAATCAACCGCGCCTCGCCTAGAACCCAGTCCGCCCTTCTGCAAGCCATGCAGGAAAAAGAAGTCTCCATCGCTGGCGAGCGCCACGCATTACCGCAGCCTTTCCATGTTTTAGCAACACAAAACCCGATCGAGCAGGAGGGCACCTATCCCCTTCCAGAAGCTCAGCTTGATCGCTTCCTCTTAAAGATCGATGTGACCTATCCAGACCTCGATACCGAGCGCAAAATCCTGATCCAGACAACCGGCACGGATGAGGAGACGGTAAAGCCCGCCCTAATGGCTAAACAGCTGATCGGCTTACAGGCCCTCGTGCGGAAAATGCCCGTCGGTGAGAAAGTACTCGCTGCCATTATCGATCTTGTCCGACAGGCGCGGCCGGAACAATCAAATGATGACAGAGTGAAATCTCTTGTAGATTGGGGACCGAGCCCACGGGCTGGGCAATCCCTTATGCTCGCGACACGCGCCCGCGCACTTCTACGGGGCCGTTTCGCCCCGAGCCGTGAGGACGTCGAAGTGCTCGCCGAGCCCGCCCTCGGGCACCGTATGGCGATGCGCTACGATCCGTCAGGAGACGCACCAGCTCTTGAAGAACTGATCAATGACCTCGCGAGGAAGGCGGCGTAGTTTTCACCGTGACTGACCTACCCGCCCTCCGTCTCGAAGCTGAAGCCCTCGCCCGGGTGCTGCCACGCCTGTTCGTGCGCACCAAGGCATCCGAGGCTGTGCATCTCGGATCGGCGGGGCGACGGCGGGCAGGAACAGGCGAGGATTTCTGGCAGTACCGTCGCTACGCGCAGGAAGATGATGCGTCTCGCATCGACTGGCGGCGGTCTGCCCGCGGCGACACGTTGTTTGTGCGGGAAACGGAACTGGAAACGGCAAGGTCGATCCATTTCTGGCTAGATCCCCATGCGGGTTTTGACTGGACGGGTGACGTGCAGCGCCAAACAAAAGCTGACCGAGCGCGACTCGTCATGATGGCGACCGCCAACCTTCTATCGAGGGAAGGTGAACGAGTTGGCGTATTGGGCGGGCGTCCTGCCGGATTTGGCAAACGTGCGTTGGAAAGACTTTACACGCAGCTCGCTGAACCACTGGATAAAACGCCCCGTCCACCTCGGCGGTCTGGTACGGTCATCCTCGCGAGCGATTTTTATGACCCAGTCGATACTTGGAAGCGCCGCCTTGGACCCCTGGCAACCAAGGCCAAAAACGGCGTGCTTATCGCGATCTCCGATCCCACTGAGCGCGAATTTCCATTCGAAGGACGCGTAAAGCTGTCTCGACCCGGCACGCTGCTGGAGAAAATCCTCGGCCGTGCCGAAACGGTGCGTGATACCTATCTCGAACGGCTCGACCAGAATCGCGACGATCTGCGCGCTCTTGCTGGCGATATTGGCTGGCGACTGATTGAGCACGAAACGAGCGAAACACCCATCAAGGGAGCAGCGGCGCTTCATGCTGTCCTCTCGGAGATAGGTATTCCAGCATGACGTTTGGTCCTTTTCTGTTTGCTGCGCCGCTCGCTTTGGTCGGGTTGATCGCCCTTCCGGTCATTTGGTGGGTGCTGCGGGCGACACCGCCCATGCCGAAGGAAGCTGATCTTCCGTCTCTGCGATTGCTCGACGGCCTTGACCCCCGCGAGGAAACCCCAGCACGGACGCCATGGTGGATCTTGTTGCTTCGGATAGTTGCTGCAGCGCTCGCGATTACTGGTCTTGCCCAACCTGTTTATGCACCAGGGGCCGTGACCGGAACCTCTGAGGACGGGCCAATGTTGATTGTTGTGGATGATGGTTGGCCATCTGCGGGACGTTGGAGCGAGCTGGTCGATGCTGCGACGGCAGGCCTCGATACCGCGTCAAGGGACACCCCCATTCATCTTCTGACCACAGCGCCGACCGCGCGACCACCAGATCCAGCTCAACGCCTTAATCGCCGAGATATGGGGCAACGTCTTGCGTCTCTTGAGCCTCGCCCGTGGTTGCCAGATCGGGACGCAGCTTTGCAACGGCTTGAAGAGTCCGGTCTCGTGCCATCTCGTATTCTCTGGGCCAGCGATGGCATGGATGACCTACCTGGCAGCGCGTTTGCGGCGGCTCTGACGGCAAAAGCACCTTTGACTGTTTTCGCTGCAACACCCCGGAGTGCCATGGCGATCACCGGCTTCAGCGCAGACGCGACTGGGGGTCTCGCAAGTCTCGCCAGGGCGAGCGATGCCGGATCGGCTCAAGTCTTTGTGTCTGCTTTGTCGCGTGATGGAACAGCCATCGCCACCGCGGAAGGCAACTTCGAACCAGGCGCGCGTACAACCGGAGCAAGGTTTGACATTCCACCGACAGCCCTCGCGCGGGCCGATCGTTTCCGGATCACTGGTGGCCAAGGGGCGGGTACAGTCTGGCTCTGGGATTCAGCAGCGCGCCGCCAACGGGTCAGCCTCGTATCTGATGGTGAGGCTGCGCAGCCGCTCTTGTCTGACCTCCATTACGTCCGACGGGCGTTGGAACCATTTTCAGTGATTTCCGAAGGAAGCTTGCAGGACCTGTTGCTTGCAGAGCCTGATGCCATCGTTCTAACCGATATTGGCGAGATCGCGGACGCAGATCTGGAGCCGCTCACCCGGTGGGTCGAAGCAGGTGGAGCCCTTATCAGGTTTGCTGGTCCTCGACTGGCAGCAGGCGGCGACGCCCTCATTCCCACGCCGCTTCGGCGAGCCTCCCGCGCCCTTGGCGGTGCCCTCGCTTGGGACGAGCCACAGGCCCTTGCACCTTTCTCGCCGCGCTCACCATTTCATGGCTTGCCCGTTCCACCTGATGTACGAGTGACGCAACAGGTGCTCGCCCGACCGGCCCCCGACCTCGACACCAAGACATGGGCGCGTCTCGAAGATGGCTCACCGCTCGTTACCGCCGCACCTATCGGCGCGGGAAGCGTGATCCTCTTTCACATAACAGCCGGACCTGACTGGTCTGATCTCTCATATTCTGGTGTCTTCGTTGAAATGCTGCGCCGGGCCATCGCGGCAGGTCAAGGACGCGTCAGCGCGACTGGCGAAGGGCTTTATGCGCCGCAGCTCGTCTTGAATGGGTATGGAAGACTTGAGGCTCCATCCGATATAGCTGCGCCCATCGCAGCGGAAGATTTCTCAACGATCAGTTTATCTGAGACTCATCCGCCGGGACTTTATGAAGGGCCTGCTGGGACCCGAGCGCTGAATGCTGGGGCTGATTATGAACCTCAGCCAATCTCGCGCTGGCCAGCGGCGGCAACCCTGCTTGGAGACGCCGAAGCTCGAAGCTTTCCATTGGCTGGAGCGCTCTTGGCCATCGCCCTCTTTCTTGTTGCGATCGATTTGTTTGTTGCTCTTGCTTCGGCGGGCCGGCTACCGCGTCTGCAACGAAGTGCGGCGGCGTTGCTGCTTAGTTGCGGGATGAGCCTCCTCCTTGTTCAGTCACCTGCCATTGCACAAGATGATCGTGACTCATCGGACGCGGCACTGTCTCTTCGGTTCGGCTATGTCGAGACGGGCGTAGCAGATGTGGACACGCGGATGCGTGAAGGGCTGGAGGGGCTTTCCCAGGTCCTTGCACTTAGGACATCAGTTACTCCCGGCACGCCCGATGCTCTTGATTTGGAAGAGGATCCTCTAGAGCTTTATCCTCTAATTTACTTTGCTGTGCCGGAAGGCTCGGCCCCGCTGAGCGCAGAGGCGGTCTCGCGGCTAAATACATATATGCGAACGGGCGGGGCGCTATTCATTGATACGCGAAACGGTTCGACCCTGGGGGGTGACGCCGACTTCTCGGCTCTCGATACACTGCTCGAAGGTCTTGATACGCCAGCGCTCGCGCCTGTGCCGTCCGACCATGTGCTTACACGTTCCTACTATCTGATCGATGGTTTCCCCGGTCGATATGCCGACCGTAGATTGTGGATCGAAGCCCCCGCTGCCGGTGCCAGACAAGAGCGCCGGGGGGACGGCGTGTCCCGTATTTTTGTCGGGGATGCGGACTGGGTGACGGCATGGGCAGCCGACGATAGAGGACGCGCGAAGTATTCTGTGGACGGAGGCAAACAGGCGCGAGAGATCGCCCTCCGATTTGGCGTGAATCTCGTCATGTACGTCCTGACAGGCAATTACAAAGAAGACCAGGTCCACCTGCCAGCCCTGTTGGAACGCCTGGGTGAGAACGCCCCAGGCGACGACACGAACAGCTCAAATCAGATCCTTCAGGATCTGTTCGAGGACCAATAATGGTTGACGTTACCCGCCTTGGCTTTGATCCCATGCTTGGATTTCCCTGGCTTATCGGACTCGGTGTTCTGGCGCTGATCGCTTGGGGTGCCTATTTGCTCTATCGCGGTCGGGCCTGGCTTACGCGCGGTCTCGCTCTGACTCTCCTAGGCTTGGCCCTTCTGAATCCGGCAATTGTCGAAGAGGAGCGGGACCCGCTTCCTTCAGTGGCGGCGGTCATCCTGGACCGGTCGGAAAGCATGAGTTTCGGCGCGCGAACTGACACGGCTAACTCGGCGTTCATCGCTCTTCGGGAAACGCTAGGTGCCGATGACAGCCTAGAGCTTCGCGTGCTCCAGACCGACAGTCGCACTGATGGTACTGAACTGTTCTCTTCTCTCGAAGGATTAATGGCGGATGTGCCGCGTGACAGGATCGCCGGCGCAGTTTTCATCACGGACGGCCAAGTACAGGATGTGCCCGAGGACGCGGACCGAGCGCGGGACCTTGGCCCGATCCACGGCCTGGTCGTGGGTGACCCGAATAGAGGTGACCGGCGCGTTGAAATCGTCAGCGGGCCGAGCTTTGGGATTGTTGGCGAACCAGCTGAATTCACACTGCGGGTTGATGATCCCGATGGCGGGCCCGTTCGCCTGCAAATCTCTCTGAATGGAAAACCGCTACGTTCGCTAGATGTCGAAGCGGGTGTTGAGACGCCGTTTGCGATCGACATAGAGCGCCGCGGCGATAATGTTCTGACCATCGAAGCACCTCCAGGGCGAGAGGAGCTGACGCTTGCAAACAACCGAACAGCAGCAACGCTCGCGGGCGTGCGTGATCGGCTGCGAGTGCTGCTCATCACCGGCAAGCCGAATGCCGCTGGCCGGGTCTGGCGAGACCTGTTGAAATCTGACCCACAAGTCGACCTCGTCCATTTTACCATTTTGCGGCCGCCCTACTCGGTGGAGTTTGCGCCGATTGAAGAGCTGGCACTGATCCCATTTCCAACTGACGAGCTCTTTGAGGACAAGCTGAAAGACTTCGATCTGATCATCTTCGACCAGTATGAGCGACGGGGTGTGGTGACCTGGGCCTATCTCGACAATATGGCTCGCTATGTCGACGAAGGCGGCGCGCTGCTCATCGCCGCTGGAGAACCTTTCGCTGGACCTGCAAGCCTTGCGCGCACACCGCTGGCGGCGGTTCTACCTGCCACGCCCACTGGAGAAATTGCGACCGGTGCCTTCAACGCCGACATCACAGACGAAGGCGAACGGCACACAATAACCGCCCCACTGAATGACGACGGCTGGGGCGACTGGTTACGCTACATCAATGCAGAACCTCGCGCAGGCGATGTGCTTATGTCGGCTCCGGATGGGGCTCCCCTTCTGGTGGTGGATCGCGTTGGAGACGGACGTGTCGGCCAGCTTCTTTCAGATCAAATCTGGTTATGGGCCCGAGGGCACGACGGCGGCGGACCATTCTCAGAACTTATTCGACGGCTGGTCCACTGGATGATGAAGGAACCGGAGCTCGAAGAGCGTCAACTGACCCTGACGACGAGTGGGGATACCGCTAGAGCAACCCTGCGCACATTGTCGGAATCCGCACCTTCGTTGACGCTCGAAACACCCGAAGGTGATAGCATTGACGCGGATTGGACAGAAGATCGCCCTGGGCAATACATCGCGGACGTCCCGATTGACGGACTCGGACTATATCGCGCCTATGCTGGCGAACTCGAAGCCGTTGCACTGAACGGACCGGCAAACCCCCGCGAATATGTCGACCTGCGCTCAGTAACCGATGTGCTCGAGCCGATATCTGCGGCAACGGGAGGCGGTGTGTTTCGGCTAAATGAGGCTGGAACAAACTTGCCGGATATACGGCGCGTCAATAGACGCGGGCAGGCCGCAGGGACTGGCTGGCTCGGGCTCCGCGAGCGCGACGCCTACGTTGTGCGCGACAGTCGGTCTACACCATTGCTACCGGGCATTCTGGGCGTTCTGCTCGTGCTCAGCCTGTTACTATTCGCTTGGCGGCGAGAGGGGCGCTGACTCAACTCTGCCATAGCGTCAGCAGAGCTACGCTGTGGACTATCACCACAAATAAGTTGGTCCGAACTACAGGACTGGACAATCCGACGGTTGGAATTGTGGCGAGCTTGTAAGCGATCTGTAGCGGGAAAAGCACCCAGACAATTTGCCTGGTGATCTCATCGAACCCTGCCCCTAACGCAGCTAATGCGAAGATACTGGCGAGGGCGATGGTCCCGTACAGGCAAGCGAGTATTCGCCTGGCATCAGTATCCGGCCCATAAACGGCGTCCATGGATGGGGATGCCCTCAGCATCAAGGGCGGCAATATCGTTGTGATGATCACATTCAGAATAAGTGAAAAAACGACCAGGATCATGGGCTCACCTCCAATCAGGCAAGTAAATCGAAGCTGGCGTTGATCAAATTCTTCTGGATGTCGAGAGATAAGTAGAGACTGGCATGCGACCCACGGCGAAACTCGTTAGGGCTGCTTCCTTCCGGACCTGACCCGGTTGGCGAGGACCATGTCCGCCGCCAGCCTCCACTCGCTATATCGCTCTCGTCACTGCCGATTGCAAGCGCTTAACCAAGTCGCATCTGTTCTTGAGGTTTTCTGATGCTGGAGGCATCAAGACGATATGACGGCCACCTCACTCGATATCGACTATAGCAGCATTGCCCGCGCGCTTTTCAATCGGGCTCCAGCGACGACCAATTTCAATCGTTTACGCAAACGCCTGAAACGCGAAGCCGGCGACATGATTGCGACCTTTGGCATGGTTCCGCCATCGGGGAAAAGACCGCGTTGGCTGGTCTGTCTGTCAGGCGGCAAGGACAGTCACGCTCTGCTCGGTATTCTGCTGGATCTGAAGGCGCATGGAGATCTGCCTGTGGATCTGATCGCGTGCAATCTCGATCAGAAGCAGCCGGGCTTTCCGGCCGACACGTTACCGAGCTGGTTCGAAGAGATTGGCGTTCCGTATCGGGTTGAAACGGAAGACACCTATTCGATTGTTAAAGAGAAGGTCGACGACGGCAAAACCTACTGCGCTATGTGCTCGCGATTGCGGCGAGGTATTCTTTACCGAGTTGCGCGGGAGGAAGGCTGCGATGCCATCGTTCTGGGGCACCACCGGGAGGATGCGCTCGCAACGTTCATGATGAACATCACCCATGGCGGGCGGCTCGCTGCGATGCCGGCAAAGCTTCTCAACGATGCTGGAGATGTCACGGTTCTGAGACCCCTCATTCAATGCCATGAACGAGATCTTGCCAGGTATGCCGCCGCCTTATCCTGCCCGATCATTCCTTGCAATCTTTGCGGGTCGCAGGACGGTCTGCAGCGGAAAATCATGGCTGAGAAGCTGGAGCAGTGGGACCTCGAAATGCCTGGGACCAAATCCACTATTGCTCGGGCCCTGACAAATGTTCGACCGTCACATTTGCAGGACACAGATGTCTTCGATTTTGCGTCCCTGACCCCTCGCGGGCAGGATCCCGACGTCCTGTAGATCGTCGAGTCCTGCCTCCAGATGCGCCAGCAAAAATGGTTCAAGCAGGCTTGTGCAGATAGGCGTTTACTGCCGAGAGCACGAGGAAAAGGCTCGCAATAATGAACAGTGATGGACCGCTGTCTGCGGTGAAGTGCGACGCATCAAAACCACTTCCAGATGCAAGAGCCGCATCTAAACCCTCAACTCCTTCCGCATATCCGTTCGGCGTGATGACGCCCAATAGCGGTGAGAGATGGAAAATGACCGCGCCAAAAAACGGCACAACTGCGAGCATAGCTCCAAATGAACGCCGCGTTGCGGGGTAAAGGACAAGCGCTCCAGCGATCACTTCGAGTGCGCCAACTGCGTAGTTTACAAGCGGAAAGAAGAGATCAGCGAGAGGGAATCCGGCTTCGCCTGCCTTAAACTCAATGAGCGGGAAAATATGAGCTCCGCCGGTGAATTTGGTGATCCCAAAAACAATCAAAAGGCCTCCGACTGCCAAGGACAATATCCATTTTGCGATATTCATGACGAACTCCATTGTGCATGCTGACCGTCTCCACAAATTTGCGACCAGCGGTGTATGATGCGCCTAGGATGGTGATGAATATCGGCGAAGGAAGATGCGGGAAAGCGAATGTGAGGTCTTGTGTCCCTCTCGCGAGGCGGGTGTGATTTCGCCGTGAGCGGAATCAAGCGACAATCAAACTATGAGTCAGAAGCCAACTTTTCTTGAGTTCTTCTCCGGCGGTGGCATGGCCCGACTAGGCCTTTCACCTCTATTCGATTGCATATTTGCAAACGACAATGACGCAAAGAAAACATCAGCATATCGGGAGAATTTTGGCGACCTTGATCTCGTCGAATCTGACATTTCCTCTCTCCGTTCCAGAGATATTCCAACGGCCGATATGGCTTGGGCCAGCCCACCATGTCAGGATCTATCGCTTGCCGGCAATCGCTCGGGACTCAGTGCTTCGCGGAGTGGGAATTTTTGGCACTTCTGGTCGCTTATGCGCGATCTGGTTGTCGAGGGACGTGCGCCAAAGCTGATCGTGATCGAGAATGTGCCAGGCCTGCTCACATCTTCACACGGGGCAGACTTTAGAGCGATGGTCACGTCGCTCACCGAAATTGGATACCGATGCGGCGTGCTTGAGCTTGATGCAGCTGACTTTGTTCCTCAATCGCGCAAACGGATATTTGTGGTTTGTGCCCGTGGTAATGTCGATCGCAATCTGTTGGCGGACAAACGGAGTTATGGTCATCAGCGTGCGGTGTCTGAAGACGTTCTAGAAGATTGGAAAGCGTCGAATTTGTTGCATTGGTATCTGCCGCCACCGGTGACGCGACGGTCGACGCTGATCGATGTCCTGGAGCAGGCCCCTCCACGACATGCGTGGCGGAGCGAAGCGGCATGTGATGCACTGCTCGATCAAATGACACCGCCCCATCGCGCGCGGGTAGCTGTCGCCGAACAGCACCCCGACCCGCAAGTTGGCGCTGTTTATCGCCGAGTACGCGACGGTGTTCCACGGGCAGAAGTTCGATATGACGGATTGGCAGGCTGTATTCGGACCCTGAAGGGCGGATCATCGCGACAATTGCTGCTGATCTCGGAGGCGGGACAAACGCGGTTAAGAGGGCTGACGGCGCGGGAAGCCGCTCGTCTGATGGGGCTTCCAGACACTTATCAGCTGCCCAGAACTCTTACAGCAGCAACCAATCTTGCAGGTGACGGCGTATGCGTACCGCTTGTCAGACGGCTTGCCGAGCACCTGCTTCATCCAATTGTCCGTAAAGTCGGCCCTTCCCTGTCCATCGAAACTACACTGAAATCGGCAATATAACTGTGATTTCACATTACTCACCTCGTAAAGCGGTTTGATAACTCTCCCATCAACGCGTAGAAAGGCAGACGAATCCAACCCGAGTTCAAAACAAGAACGAAGATGCTTCACCCGTCCACCAAGAAACTTATTGATCGCCTTGCGCAGATGACCGCCCAACAGAAAATCAGTTGGGTACTCGGCGAGCGCGAGAACTCAATTGCATATGAAACAGAGGGATACCGTGTCCTTCTTGAAGGCAGCCCGCCGAGCCTTCGACTAACCGACGCGCTTGGCAGCGAGCTTGAAACAGCGACGCCAGAGCAGCTGACCGACACAGCACACGCCGATGGCGGCAATTATGCCGACATTCTGGGGGACCTCCATTCCGAGGCACTCAGGATCGCCAAAGGCACCGAGACGGCAATTTCCGCCGTCCTGCAAGGCCTGGCCGACAGAGCGAACGAGCCGGATTCCACGCCTCTTCCGGCGTCCGATTTGGCACCAACTTACGCAGAAGCTGAAGCCGCGGTCGAGGAACCCGACGTCGTTGAAGACATTGCCGACGAGTCAGGCGTTGAAGCCGATATTCCGGATATCGGGAAAGCCGTGGCGACACTGGCCGATGAAGTGAATAACGGCACCAAACCGGATCAGGCAGACGCGCCGGAGGAACCAACGGAGCCTGCTAGGGAGGAGCTGCAGGAGCTTGACCCTGCCGAACCAATAACTGCCATTGAATCGCCCGCAGAGGAGGACGACCCTGATACTCCAACGGGGTCTGATGCCGAATCTACCACGCCTCCGACAGTGCTAGAAGCCGCGGAGCCGGAGACACTGGCCCCGCCTCAGCAGCCTCGGCGAAACTATGGTGCCATGGGAGGCTTTGGTGACTTGTCCGCATACCGCCGCGATACCCCAAGACCACCCGTAGCGGAGGAAGAGACAACCGTCTCCACAGACGCTGCAGCAGAAACACCGGCACCGGTCGAACCAACTGTTTCTCCGACGGCAGATCTGAACCCGGGTCCTCCCCCGGCACCTCCGTCGGAGACTGCGAGAGCAAGCAGTCTGCCACCGAACGTCCAGGCCATTCTTGACGAAGTAACTTCGCAACCGCCCAACGGACCGCCTCTTCCGCCTGAAAATGACGTCAATGCATCGGCATCGACTACGGACGGAGATACTGTTGGGAGTAATCCCGGAGACGGCGAATCCCTCTCCCTTAGCGGTATCACCGCTGGTATCGGCCTTGGTCAGGTGAAGCCCGAAGAGACACATGGCACAATAAGCGATCAAGAATCGGTGCCGCCGTCTGACCCAGTAGAGCTCAGCCAAACTGCTGTAGACGAGGCTGACGAGGCCGCCAGCGATGAAGGCACAGAGTCAGATGAGAGTTCAGACAATGCTCCTGGCTCCCGTTTTAATCCCTGGATGTAGTAATCATGCCAAGACGAGCTTGAAATTCCGGCGCGCCAGGCGCGGAAAGCTAATATCCAAAAGCCCGCTCGCACCTATGTCCGCAAGGAATGACGTCGCTGCTTCGAGCTCTTCATTGGCTAACGCACGCAAGTAATCCAGAGGTCTCTGGAGCATCCACAGATTGAACGGGAAAATCATACGGTTTCCTTCGGCTTCTCCGATACGAAAAGCGTGGGGCCCCAGGGCACGCGGCACCTCTTCTCCACTTGATTTGTCCTTGGCCCATTCCGTTAGCTCGGCAGCGGTCGAAACAAGCACGGGCAAAAAGTCCCTGAGCTGATCTTCCAATATCGCAATTGCCGTGTCGGGAACTTCGTCATCGGTGAGGAATTCGCCCGGCTTGGCCTCGGCGTCTCGCATACGCTCGACCCATCGCGCAACGTGGGGAGCTTTCTCCCTCATGAGTTCACCCGACGCCGGGTCCAGATAGAGATGCGCGAAGAGTGGACCGTAGAGCCCGAAGTCGCCGATTGACGGGCGCGACCCTAAAAGCATGTCGTGAGAAGCGAAGTGATCCGAGAGCTTGTCGAGTAGCTGCAGATATGACGCCTCAATCGCTGGTACGATGTCCGGAGTGATGCCGAGGAAAGGCAGCGCCCCCTCAAAGCGGACAGCATTTGCCTTTCCGGTCTCGTATTGCTCCTCGGGGGTTTTGTCCGGGGCGGAGACTTCGCCGAACTTCTGATAGGCGTAGTCCCTGTTGTGAGCCCAGCGATAATGCATTGCCGGGATTACCATCCACTCGTCGCCAACAACCTCGAAAAGCAGTGCGGCCAGTTTCTGCAATGGCCCTTTAGGGTAAACAGATGGCCCGCCGTGACGTGTCTCTAAAGTGTCTATGATATCAGATGTGTCCTGAAGGGTTTCATCATCTGGCCCAACTACGACCGGGATGACGGGCCAACCTACGCGCGGCAGAATTACGTTCTCGTAGATCTCGCGATTGGCACGGACCTCATTGTATTCGAGGCCCTTCCATTCCAAGTAGGCGCGGGCCTTTCCAGAAAAATAACTGATATCTGCTCCGTATAAGGTGTACATGAGATCTCCCTGTGCTCGCGCGGTTGCGGCATGTCGTAGGCCCTGTTCCCCCATCCTGTCCATTCAGAACGGCGTGAAGATCGACCTGGCACTCCTCCGATTCTAACTTGGAGTTGTCTTTTGGCGTACCGCACCCTAGGCTGCTCTGCGGGAATGAGAGAGGGTTTGCTATGCGCACATTCGTTGCTGCAATTGGGGCTATGCTGACAGTTTGGGGAGCTGCCTTTTGCCAAACGCAGCCACCTATTGAAGCTTATGGTCAACTTCCGGCGTTGTCCTATGCGAGCTTGTCCCCGGACGGTGAGAAGCTCGCATTCATTGCGCGTGACGAGACGAACAATGTTCTTGTTGTTCTGGACATGGCATCCAAAGAAACAATGGGCATCAGTATTGGTGATCTGAAGACCGAAACTGTCGAGTGGTCAGACCCTGAACACGTCATCTTTCGCGCATTCGACAATACCAGGCTCTTTGGTTATCGCGGGAAGTTTCGGTACTCCGCAGCGTTCGCCGTCAATGTAGAGACTCAAAAATACAAGGTACTCTTGAAAGACACGCGCGGTCTCTACCCCGCGCAAGGGGGACTCGGTCATATTGTTGGCCGGATGAGGGATTCGGGCCGCTTACTCATGCCCGCGTTTATTGGTGACTCTGATCCGCGCTACAACCTATTGACTGTGGACCCGGATCGAGGTCGCGGTCAGAGTCACAGACGCGGTCGATCAGACACGATTGACTGGTTTGTTGACGGGAATGGAACGGTTCTCGCTCAAGAAAACTACGATAACGACTCTAACAAATATTGGATCAGGACACAGGCTGGGACAGATGGCGATTGGAAGACAATTTTTGAAAAACAGAGCCCTGGGGGCCCCCTTGGTCTGATTGGTATATCTCAAGGCGCACGTGCGCTCGTCTTCCGTGAGACGGGCGGCAACGGCTTCGATCAGCTTGTTGGCCTATCCTTCGACGGAGAGCCGCTGGGAAGAATAGCGGGCCGGGATGACGCGGATATCTCTTACGTTATATCCAACTTTAACCGTGTCATATTTGGTGTTGAATATGGAGGGTTGCGGCCGAAGTACGATTTCTTTGACGATGCGCTTGATGAGGACGTCCGACGTGTTCAAGCGACATTCCCAGAAACCTCCACCCGCCTAACGTCATGGACTGATGATTGGTCGAAGCTGCTCTTCTATGTCGAGGGCACCGGGCACGCCGGTGACTATTATCTCTTCGACAGAGACACTGTGGAGCTCAGTTATATATCGTCGTCTCGATCTCAGATATCAAAAGATGCGATCGCGGATGTTCTTACCGTCGAATATCCCGCAAGTGATGGTTTAACGATCCCTGGCATCCTTACCGTTCCGCCCGGTGTCGAGATGGACAATCTACCATTGATCGCCCTGCCCCACGGCGGGCCAGAGAGCCATGACCAGGTCGGCTTCGACTGGATCGCACAATACTTTGCCAATCGAGGTTATCTGGTCCTGCAACCCAACTTCCGAGGATCGGATGGATTTGGAGCGGAGTTTGTGAAAGCCGGTTATGGCGAGTGGGGCGCGGCGATGCAGCAGGACATCACCGATGGCGTTCAGGCTTTGATCAATGGTGGTCAAGCGGACCCGGACCGCGTTTGCATTGTTGGATGGAGCTATGGAGGCTATGCCGCACTGGCTGGCGGCGCATTCACTCCCGATCTCTACAAGTGCATTGCGGCCATCGCGCCGGTTTCAGACCTTCCGCGAATGCTGACGGATGAAAAACGAGATCACGGCAGCGACCATTGGGTTATCGGCTATTGGGAAAAAGCCATGGCTGATGGCAAGGCGACCAAAGACCTGCTTAGACAGCGTTCGCCAGCGATGTATGCGGATGCGTTCGAAGCCCCCGTGCTGCTTCTCCATGGAAAAGACGATCTGGTCGTTCCGGCAACTCAAAGCAGACGTATGAGGCGCGCGTTGAGGGAAGCTGATAAAACCGTACGGCTCGTTGAATATCGCGGCGAGGATCATAGCATGTCGACGCCTGGCGCGAGACTTGAGGTGCTGAAGGAGCTGGATGCTTTCATCAAAGAGCATATCGGTTCAAGCGCCAGCTGACAGCTTCTTTGACACCCGTTCATCTAGCTTTCAGCGACGAACTGCCATGAAACCGGCACAGAATCGCTCGATAATTTCCTTATGTCAGTGTTGGAAGCGCTGCACAAAAAATGAAAAAGGACGACCACGATGAAAAAGTTTTTGATGGGCAGTGTTGCCATTGCCATGATCGCAGCATGTACGACCGACCCGCTAACCGGTGAACGCAGGTTGTCACGGACGGGTGCCGGTGCGGGCGTTGGCGCAGCCGCCGGCGCGGGTGTTGGTGTGCTCTTTGGCGGCAACGACGCGAGAAACGCTGCAATTGGAGCGGCCGTCGGGGCCATCGCGGGAGCCGGTGTAGGTGCCTACATGGATCGCCAGCAGCGGAAGTTAGAGGAACAGACAGCTGGGACCGGCATCGAAGTCGTCAGAAACGGCGATCAACTCCAGCTCAACATGCCTTCTGATGTGACCTTTGCCAGCGGACAATCCTCCATTCAGTCTGGTTTCTATAGCCCACTCAATGATGTCGCAGCGACATTGAACGAGTTTCCGTCGACGGCCGTCGATATCATTGGTCATGCGGACAGCCAGGGTGCCGAGGATTTTAATCAGCGGTTGTCCGAACAGCGTGCATCTTCCGTCAGCAGCTATCTGCAAAGCCAGGGTGTCGATGCGGTTCGGGTAGCATCTACCGGATTTGGCGAAACTCGCCCAATTGCTGATAATGCAACAGCAGCTGGCCGCGCCCAGAACCGCCGGGTCGAGATCATCCTTACACCGATCGTCGAAGAACAACAGATTTAGAATCTGACTTCTAACAACCAATCATTCTGAGGGTCGGAACATGCTCGTTCCGGCCCTTTTTTTTTGAGGTTCGAAGCTGATCTAACCGATCTCAAACTGTTCTGTGCGATAGCCTGGATCAGGATAGCTTGGATCGGCATCCTCCAACGCACCCCGTACAAGACGCGCGATCATGGCATTTCGCCGAGTCCGACTATCGGATGGAATGATGTACCAGGGTGCATGTTTGGTGGAGCACTTTCGCACTGCTGTTTCGTAGGCGTCCATGAAGTCCGGCCACAGTTTTCGATCTTCAAGATCTCCCGGATTAAATTTCCAGCGTTTGTGGGGCTCTTCGAGACGCTGCAACAGTCTTTTCCCTTGGACCTCGTGGGAGATATTCAGCATGCATTTCAGAATGATCACGCCGTTTTCTGTCAGCATACGTTCGAAATCATTGATTTGATCATACCTCTGTTTGACGGCGTCTTCAGTAGCGAATTTCCGGACCTTCACCACGAGAACATCCTCATAGTGCGAACGGTCGAAAATACCGATGAAGCCTTTGCGAGGAACAGCGTTGTGGACACGCCATAGGTAATCTTGTGCGAGTTCCAATTTCGATGGCGCTTTGAAAGCCTTCACCTGCATGCCAAGCGGCGAAGTATCTGCAAACACATTCCGAATAACGCCAGACTTGCCTGACGTATCCATACCCTGCAGCACCACAAGTAGTGCTCTCTTGCCCTCCGCATAGAGCATGTCTTGCAACTCGTTAATGTGAGCTGCGTCTTCCGCGAGGCTCGCCCGGGCGTCTTCCTTGTTATCGAACAAATCCGGATGCCGGGTTTGTCTCTCCGACAGGTCGAAGGACTTATTCGGCGGCGCAATAAGCTCATCACGGACGGCTTTAATGCTGGGCTGGGACATCGGGTACGGTTCCTTGCGCTGCGGCGTCACTTTAGTCTCCGACAATTTGCCGAATCCGCTGACGCGTTTGGTCGGATTTCTTAGCAGAGCAAACGGATTCTTGTCAGCGACCAAAGAATTTTATCAAAATTTCAGAGTGGCCTCGGTCAAATTATAAATACCTGCAACCTAACGTCGGAATGGGGAAAATACGTCTCGCTCTGCGGCGGAATTGATGAGGCTTGGCTCGTGCGTGCAAAGGATGCTGATCGGTCGAGAAGACCTAAGGGTGCCAGTCAGGCGACCCGCGAAACGCTTGAACGCGTCTGCGAGCAGACTTCTATTGGCATTTATCGAACATGTCTGGATGGTACGCCGGTCTTCGCCAGCCCTGCGCTCATAAGGATGATGGGCTACGAAACTGAGGAAGAGTGGCTTTCTTCGGTCTCACGTATGGATGCAGGCTGGTATGTCGAACCCACGCGCCGCGATGCATTCATCGAAGAAGCCACGCGAGATGGCAGCGTCGCGAACTTCGAGTCTGAGATCTATGTCCACAAAACGGGTGAAAAGATCTGGGTGTCAGAAACCGCCACCGTCATAAAAGACGAGAACGGTGAGGCTGCATTCTTTGAGGGTACGATCAAGGATATTACGGATCGGAAGCTTCTCGAATTCGCGCTCGACTCCGCGAGAGAGCGTGCTGAGCGTTTGTCGCACGAAGACGCGGAAACAGGCCTGCCGAACAGACGAGCTCTTGAAGTCATGATCATGCGGAACGGCTATGCCCGTTCGAACGGTGGTATAGCCGCATTTGTCATTCGTCGCTTCACGGACATTCAGAGTGCGGTTGGGTACGCTGAGGCAAATATCCTCGTAAATGAGGTAGCAGCGCGCATCTCCCAGCTTTTCCCCGAGGGCCTTGTCGCGCGAATTGACGAACGCACGCTCGCGATGCCAATGGCCGTCGCCGATATCGATGCCGCTATGGAAAGCCTATCTGCCATTGTGCTTGCTTGCGGCCGACCGGTGATCCTCTCGCGCGGAGCTATTGACGTTCAGCTAACCGGTGGCTTGGCGATTGTCGACGAAAGCTGTCCTATCAGTATCGTCGATCGCGCGCGCATCGCTGTCGATCAGGCCATGGAACGAGAGCAAGACTTCGGCCTCTTTGACCCCGAGGAGTACGGCGACCCGACTGAGACGCTATCGCTGATGACTGAGATGATTGCGGCGATGGACTCCGGCGATTTCTATGTCGTGTACCAGCCAAAGTACGATATTCGCTCCGGCGAGATTAACGGGCTGGAAGCACTCGCCAGGTGGAATCACTACATCAAAGGTCCGATTTCTCCCGCCGTTTTTGTGCCGGCTGCAGAGGCAACGGGACGGATCGCCGTGATGACCGAATGGGTCATCCGTAAAGTTCTTGAAGAACAACAAACCATGCGCGCTTGTGGCATAACTGCGCGTATCGCAATCAATATCTCTGGCCGCCTTCTCAACGATAAACGGTTTGTTTCCAGGGCGCTCGATCTACTGAAACGCACAGATGCCCCGCTTTGCTTCGAAGTGACCGAAACCATGGTCATCCAGAATCCGAAACAAGCACTCGAAACGATCACCAAATTCCGTGATCATGGCGTGTCAATTTCGATTGATGACTATGGAACGGGCCTGTCGTCTCTCTCCTATTTGAAGCAGATCCCCGCGCACGAGCTAAAGATCGACCGCACCTTTGTGAAAGATCTCCTGAAGACGTCCTCCGATCGCCTACTGGTGAAATCAACCATCGATCTTGCCCACGCGCTGGGCATGACAGTCGTGGCAGAGGGCATTGAGGACTTCGGAACGTTAAGGGCCCTTGCAGGTCTTGGTGCAGATGAGGCTCAGGGCTTCTGCATTGCTCGCCCACAAAGGCTCGATCACTGGGTCGATAATGTCGGCGTGTTTCCACAGAAGGCCGAAGAGGTGACGCGAGAAATCGCTAAAGCGTCTGGCGCGGCCTAAAGCGGCAAAAAAAGAACCCTCGACGAAGCGAGGGTTCTGTATTTCTGATAATCAAAATGCCTGTGCAGGTTATGAGGAGTAATATTCCACCACCTGGGATGGTTCCATCTTCACGGCATATGGCACATCAGCCAATTCAGGCACACGAACGTAAGTCGCCGTCATCGCCTTTGGATCAACATCGATGTATTCTGGGATATCACGTTCGGCAGAGCCAAGGGCTTCGAGCACCAGCGCCATGTTACGGGACTTTTCGCGGACCTGAACGGTATCACCGGGCTTCAAGCGGTAAGATGCAATATTCACCTTGGAGCCGTTCACCAGAACATGGCCGTGGTTTACGAACTGACGCGCTGCAAAGATGGTCGGCACGAATTTCGACCGATAGACATACGCATCCAGACGCGACTCCAGAAGCCCGATCAGGTTCTCAGCCGTGTTGCCCTTACGGCGGACGGCTTCGTCGTAGGTCTTGCGGAACTGCTTTTCCGTGATGTCGCCATAGTGAAACTTCAGCTTCTGCTTGGCGAGGAGCTGCAGACCATAGTCAGAGACTTTGGCGCGGCGACCCTGCCCGTGCTGGCCTGGCTTCGTTGGGCGCTTATTGACCGGAGATTTGGGGCGACCCCAGATGTTTTCGCCGACCCGACGGTCGATCTTGTACTTCGCGCTGTGGCGACGTGACATGGTATACCTCATTATCGACGCGGGCCGGTGGCATGTCCCTAGTGAATGCCACGATTTCAACGGCGGCTCCGCACCACCCGTCCTGGAGCGCGGCTTAAAGCGGAAACAGCGGTTAAGGTCAAGGACTCCGAACATTCTGTCGATCGCAAGGTGACACGTCTCTGAGCGGCAGATTACAATGAGCTCCATATAGGGAGGACAGACGAGTGACAGACTTGAACGGTAAGGTTGCCATCGTGACCGGTGCGGCAAGCGGTATAGGGCGGTCAGCAGCAATGAAATTGGCAGGTGCTGGAGCCATCGTCTTGGCTACAGATATTGATGCCGCAGGTCTGGATAACACAGCCGCGAAGATCAAAGCTGATGGGGGTAACTGCGAAACCCGATCACAGGACGTTACAGACGAAGGTACGTGGGATGCGATCTTCGAAAAAGCCAATGCCCTGGGAACAGTCACAGCTCTCGTGAACAATGCAGGCATTGCGGTTTCCGGACCCACCGAAGACCTGTCACTCGAAGACTGGCAACGGCAGATGGCAGTTAACCTCGACAGCGTCTTTCTCGGCACGCGCGCGGCGATACGTTCGATGAAGGAGACAGGTGGAGGTTCGATCATCAATATCTCCTCTGTGGCGGGATTGCGCGGAGCGACGGGGCTGAGTGCTTACTGCGCGTCCAAAGGAGGCGTTCGGCTGTTTTCCAAAGCTGCGGCTGTGGAGGCCGCACAGCTTGGATATGGTATTCGTGTCAATTCAGTGCACCCGGGGATCATTGATACGCCGATATGGCAGAAATCAATTTCGGGCATCACAGATGTCATCTCCAACGAGGACCAGTTGAACGCGATCACCGGTGGGGCGGGAGCAGGAGCGAACGCCATTGACGCTGCCACGCTCGGGGCGCTTTCTGCGCCGATGCAGCGTGCCGGAACGCCCGATGAGGTCGGTGATTTGATTGTCTTCCTCGCCTCCCCTGCATCGAGTTACATTACGGGTCAGGAGTTCGTGATTGATGGCGGCATGACGGCGGGCGGATAAAGAGTTTTTGTTTCGCCTCCGTATCGCGCCATCTTTGTTTGTTCCTGATCTCGCTGGCGCGAGCCCATGGAACGCGCTCAAGGCTGAGGTTCTATTTTGCCTCCGTATCGCGCCGTTGGCGCTCACATGAGGCAGGCTCAAGGCTGCTTTTCTTCTCCACACTATATGACCGCCGATGCCCGCGAAGTCGGGGATCCATGGTGCATTGGCAACCACCCGTCTTAATCTGACAATTGCACCCTGGACCCAGCTTTCGCTGGGGTTGGCGGACATAGGAGGCAGCACCAAATTACTCACGACCCTGAGGTCTGAGGTTTACAGCCTTGAGCCCGTTCCATGGAATGCGACAGCATTCCGGGAACAAGCTTACAAGGAAGCTCGGACGGTGCGGAGGGATACACCGAATGACTGCCTTCCTTTCGGAGAGGCGATTGGGTGCATGTCGCGCACCGTCCCGGATGTTATGCGAGGCTGGTTGGCAAACTAACAGGGACCTAGCTGACCCAAGCCGACACGCTCACCTGCCGCACCTTTTCAGCGCACCAACGCCCTTCCGGGCGCTCGACAGATTTCACCGGTTGCACTCTGGCACCTCGCCATCTTGGGATCCGACGTAACGTTGCCCGTCATCACCCTCAGGTCATCCGGCTCCCCTACAGCATACGGACGGTCCGGACACCGCTTCAACGCAGGAGAACGCCACGAAGTATATGTCTGAAGCAAAAGACGGGGATAGATTTCCATGTGCCGGTCCGAAATGTTGGGCTGGCCGAAGTCTTTCCGGTCTGTCAGAAGGGCCAACAAGCGCAATTAAAAGGGGCCCCTATGTCACTGCCATCTACATATCTACAGATGATTTCGACCGTCACTCCGGAGGGCGAACTTCGTATGGAGTTGGTCGAAAAGGAGATGCCGACGCCAAAACCGGGCCAAATCATCGTCAGAGTTGAGGCGACGCCTATCAATCCGTCTGATCACGGTGTGATGTTCGGTTGGTCGAATATGGGTGCTGCGAGCACGGCTGGCTCCGGTAAGGAGACAACTCTTACCGCCCCTGTGCCACCTCAGGGAATGAGCGTGATGAAAGCGCGTGTCGGCCAGGCTCTACCGGTCGGAAATGAAGGCGCAGGTGTCGTCGTTGCTGCCGGAGACGGCGAGTATGCTCAGAGTCTTGTTGGACGGACCGTTGCCTTAATGGGCGGTGGAATGTACGCGCAGT
Organism: Pseudomonadota bacterium; assembly: GCA_039033955.1. Classification (GTDB taxonomy): domain Bacteria; phylum Pseudomonadota; class Alphaproteobacteria; order Caulobacterales; family Hyphomonadaceae; genus CALLCD01. The sequence continues at coordinate 432,901 of JBCCBQ010000001.1, read as the reverse complement.
ATCGCGCGGTCGACGCGGTTATGGCTTTGCCTTTGCACGAGGGGCACACCGCTAAAGAGGGCGCGTCTTGTTTTGTGAATCCGCTCACGGCGCTCTGCTTTATCGAGACAATGCGCGGCGAAGGACACACGGCAATCGTGCATACAGCGGCGGCGTCAAATCTCGGCCAGATGTTGAACAAGATCTGCCAAGCGGACGGCGTCGACCTCGTTAATATCGTCCGCAAACCCGAACAGGTAGAACTGCTGCGCGGTATCGGTGCCACGCACATCGTTAATTCGAGCGAGGACAGCTTCATGGCCGACCTCACGGATGCCATCCATGCGACGGGAGCGACACTGGGATTCGACGCGACTGGGGGCGGACGACTGGCCTCTGATATTCTGACAGCTATGGAAGCGGCAGCTGCAAGAACGCCCGGTGCCTACAGCATTTATGGCTCCGTCGCTCACAAGCAGGTGTATCTCTACGGTGGATTGGACACATCCCCGACCACGCTCAGCCGCGGTTATGGAATGGCATGGGGTGTTGGCGGTTGGCTCCTGCCGAATTATCTCGGCAAAGCTGGGGACGAGGTTGCCATTCGTCTGCGAAAGCGTGTCGCCGATGAACTAAAGACGACCTTTGCCAGCCATTACACAGACGAGATTTCGCTTTCCGAAGCGCTGCAAGCCGACGTCGTAGCAAAGTACAATGCCAAAACAACCGGGCAGAAGTATCTGATCTGCCCGCAGATGGATATCCAGTCTTAGCAACGCTTGCGTGGGCGGCGCGGCCAAAGAAGCCCGCATCACCGATGAACGCAACATGACTGGAAGATGAACGCGCCATTCCGGTTGGGTTGCGAAGGGATGTGCGAAACAAAATTCAGGCGATGGCGGAGACTTGTCTCTCCCTCCTGTGGGTTCCTCACCTGACCCACGCAAGGCTCTGCCATCGCTCGACTTTCACGATTTACCCGGACAGATAACGACCTTTCCGACGACGTCGCGGTTTTGCAGGGCGGCAAGTGCTGATCGGGTGTCCGCCAACCCGTATTCCGCATGAACGCGCGGCCGCGTCTTTCCGGCGCGAGCCCAATCCCAAATGGTTTCGATGTTCTCGCGACCGCGTTCAGGGAACTTGCGGCCATACTCACCGGCGCGCACACCCACGAGCGAGAAGCCTTTGATGAGTGCCATATTGGTTGGCAGGTCCGCGATGCGCCCGGAGGTGAAACCGATCACGCAGAGCCTTCCCTCAAAGGCGATGCAGCGAACACTCTCGTCGAAGACGTCACCGCCGACAGGATCATAGATCACATCCGCGCCGCGCCCACCGGTGAGTGCTTTGACGCGATCCTTAAAGCCTTGGGTCACATTCAGCGCGTGGTCCGCGCCGTGGGCGACGACTTTCTCGAGCTTCTCATCGCTCGCCGAGGTGGCGATGACATGGGCTCCAAGTAGTTTGCCCACATCGACAGCAGCAAGGCCGACGCCGCCGCTTGCCCCGTGAACAAGAAGGGTCTCACCAGCTTTCAGGTTTGCCCGCCGAACAAGTGCGACATAGGCGGTGAGGTATGCGGCGGGATAGGCTGCCGCTTCGGCAAAGCTCATATTGTCAGGTTTAGGCTGAAGCCCAGCGGCGGGCGCATTTGCATACTCCGCAAACGCTCCGAAGCGTGCACCACCTGCAACCGCGTCACCAACTTTGAGAGTATCGACCCCCTCGCCTATCGCATCGACTGTACCCGCCATATCCATGCCCGGCGTGAAGGGAGGATCGAGTTTGAGTTGGTATTTGCCCTCACAAATCAGGATGTCGGGAAAGTTGACGCTCGCCGCCTCGACTTTGAGCCGAACTTCGCCAGGGCCTGGATCGGGCATATCAATATCAGCAATGCCGGTCCCGGACAGATCGTCGCTCAACGCATGGCAGACAAAGGCTTTCATGCGGGTGAGGTGACTTTCAGGTCCGCATAGGCAGCGGCAAGCCTGTTCGCGATCTCCTCGCACGCCGTACGTGCCGCTGGGGAGACCGCCATGAAGGCCGTAAAGCCGTGGGCGAGGCTGTCATAACAAACATAGTCAGCGCGAACGCCTGCTCCGTTGAGCGCCTTGGCGCAGGCCGCACCGTCATCGACAAGCGGATCAAAGCCAGCTGTTGCTACGATCGCTGGCGGGAGCTTGGCGAGATCGCTGATTGCCGAGGCTGGTGAGATACGCGGGTCTGACGGGTCCTGGCCTTCTTCCATGTAATGGCCCATGAACCAGTCCATAAGTTCCGTGGTCAGAGGGTAGGACTCGCCATAAAGGCTATGCGACTCGTGTTTGGTTTCGATATCCGTAGCAGGATAAATGAGGAGCTGGAGCACCGGTAGCGGCTTCTGCTGACGCTTCATCTCTTGCGCGATGATGGCGGCGAAGTTACCGCCCATACTATCACCACCAATAGCTGCCATCGCTGGTGGCGCGCCATACGTCTCGGTGTTCTTCAGCGCCCACTCATAGGCGAAAAGACAGTCCTCCAATCCAGCGGGGAACTTGTGTTCGGGGGCGAGGCGATAGTCGACGGACAGGACCGGCGCTTTTATCCTCTTAGCCAGAAGCGAACAAAAAGCGTGGCAAGTTTCTAGGTCTCCAATGATGCCGCCTCCCATGTGCATGTAGACAAGCATCGGATGATCGGGGTTCTGATCTGATGGTTGGTATAGCCGCACCGGAATCTTTCGACCCGGCGCGTCGAGCGTGAAGTCTTCCGCGGTGACTCCCGGCTCCATTGGCGCTGCGAGCATGGCAAGTGCATTCGCAGAGGCAGCCCGGAACTGCTGAGCCGTTAGTGTTGATAGTGGCGGTTGGTTTCGTGCGCCATGGGCAATGAACTGAAAGTATGGATCCAGAGTGCGCCCGCCGATCTCGACCGGCTTGCCGCCAGACATTCGAACAAGCCATTGGGGTGGAAGCTTCAGCAAGAGCTTAATCAGTGTTGCTTGCATACTCATTGGCATCTCTCTCCCAATCCAGCGCGCCGATCTGCGATATCAGCCGTTCGCGAAGAAACCGGCCATGGCGGATAACATGAGGGTTGTCGCAAAATGCGTCGCACCGTCGACATCCGGTGGCCGACGCTCGAGCATATGATCAGCCACTTCACGCGCGATACCAATGGCTGCGGCAGTGAGATATTCCGTATCGAGACTGGGACCCAGGTCCTTGGGCAGCATGGTCTCGATATCATTTCTGATTTCGTCGAATATGGCTTTCATTTCAGGCGTATCGACACGGATGCCCAGCATCGCCGTATGTGTGCCTCCTTGGGCGATGGCCTCGTGATTTTCCGTTGCGACGAATTGGAAGAAAGCGCGATAAGCCCCTTCGATAAAGCCTTCGAAATCGCTGGATGCCTCGCGGACCTTCTGAAGCACCGGCCTGAACCTGCGGGTTGATTCGTCGGACAGGGCTTCGAATACTTCTTCTTTCGACTTGAAGTAATTATAGAATGTGCCGGCAGCGAGATCCGTTTCGCGGATGATGTCGCGTATCGTTGTCGCTTCATAACCAATGCGGGCAAACACAATTCGCGCCGCGTCAAGAATCGACTGGCGATTCGCTGCCTTTGCGCGGGCGCGTTTCCCGTCATTCATTATAGCTGCGTCCGCTGAGCTCATGCACCTGCCTCCAACGCGTGATGAAGACGACAAAAATGACGGGGCGTCAACTTTTAATATCGGCGGAGGCTGTTCTTAAAACACGGCGCATATCAAGGAAGATCCCCCAAGCAGCTCTTAGCAGCACCAATGCCAGTACGCCCATCAGGGGCTCTCCAAGCGCCATCATGAGGCCCCCACCAATAACCAGTGCAACGTGTAGAACCATGAGATTGGCGTAGGGAGCCATCATCTCTTTTTCGAGCGACGCATGCCGGAATTGTCCACCGATCAGAAAATCGATCACATACAAGGCAATCTGCCAGCCGATGATAATAGCGAGAAAAATCGGCATGTATTCGCCCGAGCCGAGCGCCGTTTGGAGGACAACCGACGGAGAGAAAAAATCACCGCCCTCACTTGGCGTCCCGATGGTTGCAAATGACGCGAGAAGAATCCCGTGAACGAAGCAGAACATGCCGTAGTGGACGGTGAAGAATGGTCCATGGATAAGCATTCCCACCAAGCCGATGGGATGTTGCTTCATAGTCGATGCGGTCATGCGAGCGAGTGTGATGCCTCCCATCACCACATTCTCAAGCCAGTATAGGAAGACAACCGGGGCAGCTCCCCAGCCGAGAAAGAGGACTGCGTAAATCGGGATGAGGTTGACGATCAGACCGCCAAGGGCGAGCGGATCCTGCAGGGTCCGTTGGATGCGTTCACTTAACGTCATTGAGACGAGCGCTACTTCGCGCTGGTTGGTACGTCTAGTTCCGGAACGGCGTCGAAGACTTCCCGATAGAGGAACTGATTGCCCGGCGTCCACTCGCCCTCTTGGAGATACTCCGACACACTCATAAGCGAACCATCAGATCGCGGACTGCCGGTACTACGCACCTTGGTGATCGTGGGATGACCGGTGACCGCTTCTTCAGCGACCCACGATCCGTCGTCGGCGAGTTCGAACGTGCCTTCGGTCCTAAAGCCTGCATTGGTCACGTAAACATAAGAAAGCGCATCAGTAGCTGCATCATGATAGATGAGCGTCTCGCCACCATAGCTGCGATCCTCCAGGGCGTGCTGTATTGAAACACCCGCGCCGCCAATGGCCCAGTTCCAGGTTTGAATATCAGCTACGGCTTCGGAACTTCCTTCCAGCGGTTCGCCTCGATAGGTATGACCGATGAACTCGACCAGCGGTCCGAAGGTTTCTTTCTGCCACTTTGTTGCCTTTGCAGCGCGGGCGGCGGGCTTCGTTGCTTGAAAACGAGCCTCCGGCGGCAACATTTCATCCTGGTTGAGCGTGCTCCAAGAGCTGCAACCGGCTAAACATGCCAATGCCGCCAGCGATATGAGACTTGTCCGATACATCTTCCCAATCCTCCACTGGCAAAATTTGCCAGAAGACGATCATGGCATCAACCGACAGGGGCGACATAGGGAGGCAACGAGAACGGATCGATTGCCTGAAGACCGATAGACCCTAGCGAATTGCGAATGTTCCCCGTCAGAACTTCGTAGTGGAGATGCGCTCCCGTCGCATTACCCGTGGCACCGACATACCCAATGATGGCTCCAGAATCGACCGGAGCGCCGACAGCGACGCCAGGGCCAAAGTCCGTCATATGCGCATAGCGCGTGTAAAGACCCCAGCCATGATCAATAACGATTTGATTGCCAAATCCATTTCGCCATTGGGCTTCAGCGATGACGCCCTTAGCGCCCGAGAAAATGGGTGTTCCGCGGCTAGCGCTGATGTCTATGCCCTTATGGCTCGACCGGCCTCGGCGACCAAAGCCCGAGCTGAAGCATCCCCCGCGAACGGGCTTCAGCGCCAGGATGACGCGATTGTTGTAATTCACGTATGGGGAATATGTTGTGATGCGCCCGCGCGCGTCTATCGGCGGGGCGTTGCTGGGGCTCAGGCCTCGGCAGACCAGAAGGTCGCGATCGGCGCGGAACTCTCCAGAAGATGCAATGGGCGACGGTGGGTTCCGGCTGCCCGACGACGAATCGGTGGGATATGCTGGGTAAGTTGTGCACGCGGCAAGCAAAATTGCTGCGCAAAAAGACATTAGACCAAACCTCATGGGGGTGGCCTCCTTACTCTACTCACGCCGCTGGCGCGTTACGCCGTCGCCTTTGCACGTTTTGCGCCCTGGGCGATTTCTCGCATTAGATCAGCCACATAAAGGTTGAAATCTACTTGCATTGTATGCCGCGCACTTTCGTAAAAATGACCCAAATGGGTTTTCTCATCGGCAGCTATAATGCCGTCCATCTCCTGAACGCTCGGCAACGCGTAGGTGTTTGAAAGACAGGCAGCGACGAGCTTTGACTGTTGCTCAGCGAAGTTCACAAGCGTTGGAAGTGGCTGGGCGAGTCCAAGGAAGAAAAGAGTATCGAAGCCTGGTTTTACCATTCTCTTGAAGAGTGGGAATCGGTTCTCCTCCGGCGTGAGTTCCGGCAAGTCGAAGAATGGAAAGGTGACGTTGTATCCTGTCGCCCAGACGATGGCATCTACGGGTTCGCGACTACCATCGGTGAAGACGACGCCGTCTCCGTCAAGCCTGTCGATGGCTCCTTTGGGTAGGATATCGCCGCAACCGACCCGCGTGAGGAACTCTCCGGACACGGATGGGTGTCCGTTCAGGGGCTCGTGATCCGGTTTTGGAAGACCGTAATCCTCCATTTTGCCGATCGCTTTCTTGATGGCACCCCGCGCTAAGGCGCGTCCAATACCAACGGGAAGCCAGGGGGGCAGAACAGCTTTGTCAGCAGGCTGACCATTCAGATATTTTGGCATCACCCACACACCACGTCGCATGGATATGTAAAGCGTGTCAGCCAGGGGCTTCTGGGCGAGCTCCGAAGAGATATCCATCGCCGAATTGCCGCCGCCGACAACCATGACTTTCTTTCCGCGAAAATCAAATGGCTCAAAAGGATCGCGGTAATGGTGGGAGTGGACTTGATATCCGTCGAACGTACCGGGATATTCCGGCGTACGCGGATCCCAATGGTGGCCGTTTGCAACGATCAGGGCATCGTACTCGCGCGTTTCGCCCGATGAGAGCGCGACCATCCAACGGTCGCCATCAATAGGTGCTGCGGCGTCCACACGCGTATTGAAGGTGATCGTTTCGCGCAGACCAAAATGGTCCACATAGTCGTTAAAGTACTCGAAGAGTTGGGCATGATGGGGGAAATCTGGCCAGTCGTCTGGTACGGGATAATCTTCAAAGGCAAGCCGCCATTTCGATGTATCTATGTGCAGGCTGGCATAGCAGGACGATAGCCCATTCGGGTTCTTATAATACCAGTTGCCACCGATATTGTCGGAGGCCTCGAAACAATCATAGGCGATTCCGAAGTCCTTCAGGCGCTTGGCCATGGTAAAGCCGGAGCAACCTGCTCCGATGATGCAGACTTTCTTTCCACTCGCTTCGTCAAACGCCATCTGACTCGCCTCGATCCGCTTTGCATCTAGGAGACTAACGACATCACAATTGAGGTCAATTTCCGCTGCGTGAGCGATTGACGGGTGTCTTGTGACGCCCCAAAAGATCGCACACTTCAAATAAGGTCACGCACGATATGGCCGACGCCCCAAAACCAGATCATCTCGAACTGATGAAGACGTTCGCCCATCAGATGATCAACATCGTGCCCTGGGCCAAGGAGCTGGGCTTCGAACTCACTGATGTACAAAAGGGCCGGGTGCTCGGAACGCTTGCATGGAGCGAGCACCTGCTGGGCGATCCGGACGCCGGCGTTGTCCATGGCGGTGTTATCACCTCACTTCTCGACAATCTTTGCGGCGCTGCGGTGGTTGCCGCCCTCAAGGAGTTTCGCTCGACTGCAACGCTCGATCTCCGGATCGACTATATGCGGCCATCGGAGAATGGGCGCGACATTATCGGCGAAGCAGAATGCTATCACGTGACCCGTACCGTCGCGTTTGCCCGGGCCTGGGCCTATCATGAAAGCAAGGACCGGGTGATCGCTACGGCGACGGGCGCGTTCGCGCTTAATGATCCGAAAAAATGGGCGAGCGGCATGTCGAGCGCCTTGTCGAAGGGACAATCGACATGAGCCGCGCCGAAGCCCTTCACGCGTTTCTGGCGCGCGCGCCCTTTGCGGAAACACTTGGCATACGTTGTGAGATCCACGGCGATGAGATGACCGCAGTGCTGCCCTTCCAAGAGAAACTTATCGGCAATGCGGCGATCCGTGCCCTGCATGGCGGCGCGATTGGGTCTTTTCTGGAGCTGACGGCGATGGCTCAGGTGTTTCTTCTCACTGAGGCCGAGCGCCCGCCGAAAACAATCGACCTTACGATTGATTATCTCAGGTCCGGCCGAGCCGAGGATGCCTATGCCAGAGCCTATGTCACAAAGCTCGGTCGTCGGATTGCGAATGTCCGCTGCGAGGCATGGCAGGCCTCACGCAGCAAACCGATCGCAACATTGCATGCGCATCTTTTGGTGGATCAAAAAGAGGACGCAGCAACCTCATCGTGATGTGATCGAGATTTAATGGGCAGATACCTCCCGCGTGCTACATTTCTCGTGTGCCACAGCTTTCGATCATCATTCCCGCTCTCAACGAAGAACTGGCCGTTGGGCAAACGTTCAAGACACTCAACGCACTGTCGCCCAAGCCATTCGAAGTAATTCTTGTGGATGGCGGCTCGAATGACCGCACGGTGCAGATTGCCGAGGTCGCAGGTGCGAAGATCGTAAATGGTCAAGTGACTGGCCGAGCTGCGCAAATGAACGCAGGTGCCGCTGCCGCTGAGGGTGACCATCTGTGTTTTCTGCATGCTGATACAGACGTCCCGATCGATTTCGTTTCGCTTTCGGAAGACGTGCTGTCCTCAAAGAACACGGCGCTTGCTGGCTTTGTCTCCATTATGAGGGGTGAGAAACTGCGCTGGTTCACCACCGCTCATAATTTCATAAAGACCTGGTATGCCCCTTTCCTGTTCCGGCCAATCAGCTTCATGCGCGGTGGCCGACTGCTGTTTGGTGATCAGGTGATGATCTGTCGCCGGGCTGATTTCGAGGCCGTGGGTGGATTTGATGAGGCACAGGTCATCATGGAAGAAGCGGATCTCTGCCTCCGTATGGTGCAGGCCGGGCTTGGCCGCGTTAGACAGGTCAATCGAAAGGTATGGTCGTCAGATCGGCGCGTGGCCAAATGGGGTCCATGGAAAGCGAACCTCACCTATCTGAAAGTCGGCATATTATGGGGTATTGGGCGGCCGGCTGATCAGCTTCTCAGCCACTACGAAGACGTTCGGTGACGCCTACGCAGGCGACAGGCAGGCTCTCATGGCGTCGACGAGATAAAGGTGCCGTTTGGCAACTGACAAGGCGTCTGCCGAGTAGCCGCCACCGAGCACGCCGCACACTGGAACTTCCCTATCAAGACAGGCGCGCACGACAACACGATCGCGCTCTGCAAGGCCGCCATCGGTGAGGTCGAGATGGCCCAGCTTGTCGTCCTTGTGGGGGTCAACACCCGCATTATAGAAAACGAAATCCGGCTGTGCCGCATCGAAGGCGAGCGCCAGTGTCTTGCGGAGGGTGGTCAGATACACTGCATCTCCGGCACCTTTTGGCAGGCCAATGTCCATATTGGATGGCGGCTTCACCAAAGGCCAATTGTCTTCGCAATGCATGGATAGTGTGAACACGTCGTCGCGGTCGGTGAACATCCGAGCCGTTCCATCGCCGTGGTGCACATCAAGATCGACAACAAGCACCTTCGCCGCTTCGCCGCGCTCGAGCAGTAGGTGAGCGGCCACACCAACATCATTGAACACACAGAACCCTGCCCCTTCCTCAGGATGCGCGTGGTGACTGCCACCGGCCAAGTTCACTGCCATCCCCGTCGTCAGCGCGAAGCGAGCAGCGTGTATCGTTCCACCCACTGACGCGCAGGTTCGCCTGACAATGGCAGGAGTAATGTCAAAGCCGATTTTCCGCGCCGCTTTCCGGTCGAGTGAGCAATTGAGGACGGCGTTGACATAATCGGGAGTGTGTACGGTCTCGATTTGCTCCGCGCGCGCCGGCGGCGGCTGAATCAGCGCGTGACCTTGCTCACGTAGTATCTGCGCGACGTGGGAATACTTCCGCATTGGGAAACGATGCCCATCAGCAACTGTATTGGCGTCGTAGGCGGGATGATGGATCAGGGGAACCTGCATTAGCGCGAAGGTGGCTGCAGCCTTTGATGAGTCAAGACTTTCTTCTGCCAAGCGATTGCCCCCCACACGCAATCGACGCATATTCCAAGTCGGGCTGGCGCAGGAGGGACGCATGATCGACGGCGCTGTCCGTAATCTTGTTATGAGTGCCGCAACGGCGAAAGAGACGCGCCGGGGACGGTGGATCTGCACTCTTGGAATGATTGTCGCGGTCACACTCGGTGCCATAGGGGGCGCTTATGTGGCAAGCCGACCCTTTCTCGGCGGACTGACAACGCTATCTCTTTTTCTTTCGATGATTGCGATCGGAATGGTCGTTGCTGAGGGCTTCTTCTCGGTGGAAGGCCTTTATGGTCAACGAGGCCGGGACATTGCAGCCCAGAAGATATGGGACACGCTTCGGGATGGCGGCAAACCAGACAAAGGATTTGTACTTTATCTCCGGCCGTTTACGTCGACCGACGCCATGAGTGAAACAAGGGTTTCAACGGTGCAGGTTCAAACTGCGGGCGGGCGGCATATTGTGATCGGGACCGATAATCTCGAGTTTGAAGCACAGATCGAGCAGGCCGTGCGCCCGATAGGACCGATGGTTGGCTTGGGTCACCCACTTGAACACGAAGGCGCAGGGCGGATCAGCGTGAGTGATGATGACTGGCAAGACGTCATTCGCATTCTGATGGAGAAAGCCGCGCTCATCATCATGCTGCCCTCACCCAATGGTGGCACGCGCTGGGAGGTCACGACGCTTCTCGGATCGGAATTAATGGACAAAACCGTCATTATTGATCCACCAAACCATGCGTCACGCCGGAAGGACTACGATCCGGTTGGTGAGTGGGCTGAGGCGCGATCGATTTTTGCCGAGGAAGGCTATACTTTGCCGGCGGACGAACCTGACGGACAGCTTGTGTGGTTCGGTTCGGACCGCGAACCAAAAGACCTGCATCAACTGTCGCTCGACGAGATCACCGACATGCGTCGTTTCTTCAGGCGCATTGCGCGGCATGCAGCATAATGTCATATGATTACAAGGGGATTTGAGATATGAGAGGATTTTCAAGCGCCGTGCTTTCGCTTGCGGCAATGACGCTCTCGAGCCTGACGACATATCTGACCTTCTTCGACTCGCGGTACACGCTGACCCAGGCCGTTGCAGATGTGACGGTGTCTCAGCAGGGTGGCGGATATTTGAGCGGTGACCGGCGCGAAGTGACCTATCGCTTTTTTCCACAGGTGGACCTGATCCTGTCCAACAGAGGAACGCGGCCCATCGTTGTTTCTGATATGGAGATCTTTGAGTCCGCCTCACAGGAGGCCTGTGAGGAAACCGACAAGACATTGTTCATGCAAGAGTTTGAACCGATTATCGTTGAGCCGGGACGTCTTGTGCAAACGACCGTTGATACATCGCTTGAGAACATCGACGGCGAGTCAATTGGCGGAGCACCGATCGTTCTGGAGCCGGTGTCCAACCTGTATTGCCTGAAGTGGACACTGTTTGATCCGAATGGACGTCGGCACGAACCCATCGCGGAAGTGTTTTCGATAGATATCGGTTTCTTACCGCCAGAGCCGGGTGAATATTCGCCCGAGACTGACGTCTCACTCGATTTTCCGAAGCAGCCGGAAAGGCTCCTCTCACGGGGATTGTTCTGATCGGCCCACCCTCACGTTGACACCCACTTTCGGCGCGGTGGGTGCGCTCCTGTGGTAGACACGATCAATTGTCGGAGACCGTCCCGTGAGGAGCGCTTCTGTCTATCTATTCGATAACCAAACCCAGAAGCTCAATACGATTGCTGAACCGGAAACGATCGTCATGACGGTTCCGGGTACGAAGAGCACATAGCCGGGAATGTCTACAAAAATCAGATATCCCAAATCTAATAATCCGCCGACCATGCCGGTCACCCAGATGGCGGTGAAGTTTTGACGCCATATGAAAACAGCACCGATGACCGTTACCGCGCCGCCCCACAGCAGGTTCCATCCGTGTTGATTTAATATGCCGCCGACGGCTGGGTGATAATCCGCCTCCAAGAGTTGAGGTTCGACGGCATCTGCGATGGCCTGAAACCCTCCACTTGCGTCCGCTGGAATAATGATGACCCCAGCGAGCATATGAACGAGTCCCCAGAAGACCCACAAGACAGCAGCAACCTTCAACGCTATTGCTTGGTTGTTCGACATTTTGGCTACCTCTTCACTAAGTGATCGATGGTTGGTGAACCGGGCTCGTTCAGTGAAGATGTATTTAGTGGACTTTGTCAACTAAAAGGAGATTGCGTGCCCGATACAGCATCCTTGGCATTGAAAATCGACCGGCTGATGCGGCGTATCCACGCTGAGTTACACCCGCAGGCGCAAACATTTGACGATCACAAAGTTGGGCCCATCGGCGGCATGCTCTTGCTCACCATAGGCGAGAGTGAACCGGTCGACATGAAAACGATTGTGCGGGCTCTTGGCCGGGATAAGTCCCAAGTCTCTCGTCTTGTTCAAACCCTTGATCGTAAGGGGCTGATCACCAAGACTCAGAGTGCTCAAGATGGCCGCGCGGCGACATTGAGCCTCACGCCGGACGGGCAGGCTCAACTGACCCGAATTCAAGACGCGCTGACGGACGTGATTGAGGAGCTGTTTGAGCCGGTAACACAAGAACAGAGCGCATTATTCGCTGATTTACTGGATCAAATTCTCAGAACTAAGCATGACTAGTGGCAGGACTTGCCGAGGGCTTTCAGCCGCCAGTAATTATAGGGCAGCGGTGTGAGGAAGCCGGCGAGGAGCATGATGGGAATGCCCCACCAGACGAGCTTCGCGCCTCCGGTCAGCAGAACGTCCGTCACGTTCATCGCGACCTCCATAGCGATCATGGAAATGAAGGACATGCCGATAGCGGTCTGAAAGGCCTGGGTCAGCGTCATCTGGCGAGACAGGATAAAGGTCTCCAATGCAACGGAGGTCATCAAACCGTTGATGATTGCCAGGGTCATAATTGAGAGGACCGGCCACTCGATACCGGAAAACTGAAAGAATGCGATGGTCCCGAAATCACCGATGGAACAGCCGAGCAAGCACCACAGCGTGTTGATGCTCGCCCGCCGCCAGGTGTGTCTGCAGGTCCATGAGATGGGTTGAAGGGTTCGTGCTGTCGCCATATCGGTTTCGCTTGTCTTGGTTTCGATGCAGGCATAGGCTTTCCAGTAACTGGAAGGTCAAGCCAATGGAAATGACGATCAGCGACGCCGCGAAATCCGCCGGACTGCCGACGAAAACAGTGCGATACTACTCGGACATCGGGCTCGTTGCGCCGGTCGCTCGGAGCGAGGCTGGCTATCGAATCTATGATGATGTGGCCCTGAAGAAGCTGTCCTTCGTGAAGCGGGCGCGAGGTTTCGGATTTTCGGTCGAGGAATGCCGGGAGCTGCTGGGGCTCTATGAGGATACGGATCGATCAAGCTCCGATGTGCGGACCATTGCAGCCCAGAGGCTGATCGAAATCGAAGCGAAGCAGCGCGAGCTACAATTGCTCCATGATGAGCTGGCTCTGCTTGTGAAGGCCTGCAAAGGGAATGACCGTCCCGACTGCCCTATTCTGAGCGGACTGGCTGGTGATGCATATGAGTAAGTGGCTTGTTTAACCGAAAACGCTGAGGCGCTGGAGGAAGTCTCGCGGCGGCGCGGTTTCTTCCATCAGCGAAGACTTAATGGGTCGCGGCGCGCCGAAGATGTGGCCCTGTCCATATGGGATGTCGTAGGGAAGGATTTCGACGACACTCGCCTCGTCCTCCATCTTTTCTGCGATCAGCGTAATCCCGTAGCGCGAGAAAACCGCGGAAACATCGTCGCCCGTCAGACGGCGCTGAATGGATGAAATCGGGCGTGGGCCATCGGGGTCACGCAGCTCTTTCAGCATCTGATCGCCGGACATTTTTACAAAGCGAACACCGGCATCCTGAAGGCGTGGCAAATCGAGCGCAAGGTTCGGTGCGTGATCGATGGAGAAGCGGAAGCCCAGCGCCATCAGCTTATCCATGTTCTCACGCATCTTACGGGAGCGTGTCTCGAAACGGTCGGCGCGAATCTCAAAGATCATAGAGCCGGAAAGGTCCTGGTTCTCACGCATGAAGCTTAGGAAGTGCGGGAAGAAATTGTCATCTTCAAGAGAGCTGCCGGAAATGTTGCAGAAAACGCCCACGCGGCGGTCCCGCTCAGCAAGGCGGCGGACAATCTGAACGCAGCGGAAAAGGGTCATATTGTCGATGACGCCCATCAGGTTTGCACGGCGAGCGGCATCAAGGAACGTCGCCGGCAGGATGAGGGAACCATCTGGATCACGAAGGCGCGTAAAGCCCTCATAGAAAGCAACGCGGCGTTGAGGCAGGGATACGACCGGCTGGAGATGCAGATCGACACGGCCGTCCTCAAGTGCGCCCTTCACCGCGCGGAGATTTGCATCCTCGCGAGGGTGCACGACGGCGGCATCGGTATCTGACAATCTGTTTTCGAAGCTGCGGCTCAGGCGATCGATCAGGCCTTCAAGCTGACGCATCTCGCTCACAAGGGCATCGCGGCGTTCGGTCAGTTCGTGTTTGATGGTTGTCTCAACAGCTTCGGTACGCGCCTCGACGACCTTCATTCTCTGTTCGACATCGGTTTGGGACTTGCTGACCTCGTCGATGCGCCCGGAGGTTTCCTCCAGGCTTTTATCGGAGCTCCGCACGAACAGATGAATCTGACCAAGAAACAGGGTCACCAGAGCACCGCCGCCGATCGACAGGGGCAAGCCGAGCGCCAACTGGGAGGCCAGCGCCCAGCCCGCGGCACCCCCTAGCGCCATGTAAAGTGTGAACAAAAATGCCGTCATGTGTTCTTAGCCCAGCCCTAAACTTCAGACCATATAGTTAACAATAAAGCCCCAATCGTTAACGAAACCCTCGAAATGCACTTATTTTCGAAGCGATGGTCATAATCCTGTTCGGTCGTTGCACGAAAGTCACGCCTGCAGATTGATCGTACAAAAATGGGTTTTCCCCCTTTGACAGTCCCCAATTTTGGGCGTTCCCTCTTTTTCAAATTCTGTGCAGAAACTATGCCGCAGTGCTGATGAATATGGCCGTAATGGCCTAGGCGGGGTGTGGGGCAACGGGGATCTTGCTGGAGGGGCAGGATCCCCGTTTTCTATTGGGCGGCCGGTCCGTTTAAGTAGATGAGTTCTGTCGTAGGCCAGAAAATGTCCGCGGCGACCCCATAATCGATTCCGGAGCAAGCCATAATCGTCAGCCCGCTATCATCGAGAATATCAACGCTTTGCGGGTCTGCTTGGCAAGGCAGTATCAGAGCCGCCCGATTATCGTATTTAGCAAGGAACGCGATGCGCCCATTGCCTGCATGGTGGCTGGTAACGACAAGATCGCCGGTATCGAATGCGGCATCTCCCAGCCCAACGTCTCGGCCAGCAATGGGCATGGCCGCGAAATCACGATCATCGTTTGGCGTATCCAGGAAGACCATTGCATCCGGAAACGTGTATGCTGTGTTCAGGCTGTCTGCGAATTCAGAGGTGCCCAGGGGACCAATGACTTTCAGAGGTGAGCGACGGCCAGCCGTCCAGGTGTGATTTCGGAGTTCATCCAGTCCTTCGACATTGGACGGATGAAGGCTGGGCAGAAGAACAGCGTCTGGAAGCGTCATCTCACCAGCAATCCGGCCATCGCGGATTCCTGATGGTGCGCCGATGATCACGCGTTTTCCGCCTGCCGCAACAATCGCGCAGAACGCATCTGATGCTGGCCCGTTGCATGGCGCGATGACGAAGTCTGTCGGTGCGATACGGGGTGGCTCGGCACCAACGGGATCATCCACGCTTGATGTATCATTCCCACAAGCCGCCAAGCCGAACAGGCAGATGGCCAGTGCCAACCCAGGCAAGAAGAAGGAGGCAAAGACGGGCTTCATGGGACCAAGTTTAACCGATTCTGGTCGCACCCAGGTCGGAAACAATTTCGTTTTCGAGGTGACCGATCCCGTCAATTTCAACGCGCACACGATCGCCAACCTTGAGGAACTTTGGAGGATCGTAGGCTACCCCCACTCCCGCGGGGGTGCCTGTGAACAGAATGTCCCCCGGCTCTAGCGTGAAGGCCTGGCTTAAATGGGCAATTTGTTCAGCGACGCCATAAATCATGTCTCCTGCCCTGCCCGACTGGCGGACCTCGCCATTCACGAGGCAACGGACGCCGAGATTCGACAGATCACCGAGTTCATCGGGACTAACGATCCAGGGACCGAACGGTGCGTGGGTGTCGAACCCCTTCCCCATGTTCATCGTTGGCGTCGCTCGCTGCCAGTCTCTGACAGAATAGTCGCAGCCGCATGCGAAACCCGCGACAATCTCCATTGCGCGCGCCGCCGGGACATGACGGCCATATTTTCCAATTACGACGACAAGCTCAGCCTCGTAATCCAGTTTGTCCGAAACAACCGGCATTTCCACATCGCCATAGGGGGCGTTGGCGGCGGTTGACTGCTTCACGAACCAGGTTTGGACTTTCGGTGGTTCGCGGCCAGTTTCGGCGGCGTGGTCCCTATAATTCAGCCCGATGCCGAGTATCTTGCCTGGGCGAATGATCGGCTGAACAAGCTCTACGCTGTCGACGGGAATGTTGGCCGCGAGCTTCGCCTTGCTCTCAGCCTCATCCTGGCGAGGCAACCAAGTTTCCAGAGGTGCCGACCCCAGATCGGCGATTTGGTTATCCACAACAATGCCTGAATGAATGGCGGAGCTCTGCCTAAAACTTACCCATTTCATAGTGCTAATCCTCACATAAGACCCGCTAGAGTGGTGAAAGTGTCACATGGTTAACAATTCGTGGATGGCACGTGTCGCATCGCGTTGAAGAGTTAGGGTCCGGAAGCTAGAGGATACGATTTTGTAGAGGTCCCATGTTAAACGTCAGACTCCCAAGGGGCACCCGGCTCGGGCTGACATCAAGGGAAACAACAGCGGGCGAGCTGTTCTCCCCCGGTCAAGCTCTGACCATGCCCCCCTATCAGCGAAGTTACTCCTGGGGTGAGAAGGAAGCCCTCGATCTGCTGGGCGACCTTCGGGACGCCGCAGAGAGCAACGAGATCCACTTCATCGGTGCCATCGTGGTGGTGAAAGATGATGAAGGCGAGTCCTTCGAGATTGTTGACGGTCAACAGCGGCTCACCACGCTCACAATCTTGCTCGCAGTCCTAAGGGATCTTGAAACAGATCCTGAGGCGGCGGCCACCATCCATAGTCTGATCGGCGACACCGGACGCCCAATGCTAAGCGAAGAGGCGCGCTGGCGACTGACGCTCAACCATATCGACGGCCCATTCTTTCGCGCGATGATTCAGGAACAAGGCGCGACTGCTCAATCCACAGATGAGGCTGGTGAAAGCGAAAGTCAGCGTCGGATGACACGCAACGCTAGCGCATTTCACCGCGTCCTCGGTAATCTGACTGCTGCAGAGCGAGAAGCGCTAACGGATACGATCATAAATGGTTGCGCTATCGTTCGCGTCACGGTGGCTGATCGGGATGCGGGATACAAGGTCTTCAGAGTACTGAATGATCGCGGTAAGGAACCAAACGCCCACGATATCATCAAGACGGAGATCTTTGAGCGGGCTGGGTTCTCGGTAGCTGAAGCAGACAAGCAGTCACGGCGTTGGGCTGAACACGAGGCGCTGCTCGGCGGGTCGGCATTCGATGACCTACTGAGGCAGATGCGCTTTACCTTTGATCGCTCCAATCGAGGCGATCTCGTCAGCGGCTTCCGCAAGGCCCCGCTCGGTAAAATTCCGCCAATGCAGTTCCTTGAGGAGACACTGCCGACTTATGTCAGCGCTTATGACAAAGTGGCGCGCGCCGATGTCGATGGCAGCCCAGACGCCGATCTCATTCGAGACAGGCTTTATCAGCTGCATTACCTCGATCACCAAACCTGGAAAGCCCCAGCTATCCACTACCTCGCAATGCGAGGGGAAAACTCAAAGGATGCGCTCGATTTTTTCAAGGGCCTTGAGAGGCTTGGTTATCTTCTACAACTCGTGGTTCCAAACAGGGATCAGCGCAACAAGCGCTACCGGAAAGTCATTGAGACACTGGACGCACGGGGGCGGGACAATTTCTACGGTCGAAACGGATCGCTCGCCGTATCTAAGGATGACCGGCGACGGGTCCATGAACGGCTTCGAGGCCGGTTCGCAACCTTTACCCAGCGACGCGCGATGGTGCTAAGGCTGAATGCGGCCATGGAGGGCGGTCAGACTGTTCCTCCCGGTGCCGACGCGACTGTGGAGCATGTCCTGCCCCGGAACCCAGGCAAGGAGAGCCACTGGTTCAAAGTCTGGCCGGATGAGAAGTCCAGACGGGAACTGTGCGACACGCTTGGCAACCTTGTGCTTCTGCCTCGATCGATCAACGAAGCAGCGGATACGCTGACCTACCAGGACAAGCTCCGGCTCTACTTCTCGAATAATGGCAGTGCTCATTTCTCTCTGACCCAGGCCATTGAAGATGAGCACACGTGGACACCGGAAGTTGTGAGTCGGCGTAGTAACCAACTTGCCGATATTCTGTGCCGCGACTGGGGGTACGACAAATAAAGGTCAATGACGCTGGGACACCCTAGCGTGGCTTTGCCCAAACTGCTTTATCTGCTGACACCATAATAGAGCAGAGGACGACGCTATGGGTTTGTTTGATCTCACTGGGAAAACCGCAATCATCACGGGATCATCCCGGGGCATAGGCAAGGCAATCGCCGAAACGATGGCGTCCGAGGGCGCGAATGTTGTGATCTCCTCGCGGAAGCCTGGCCCATGTCAGGAGGTGGCTGGAGCCATCAATGACAAGGAAGGCCGGGACTGCGCCATTGCCGTGCCGGCGAATATTTCATCAAAGGATGATCTGACCCGGCTGGTGGCTGAGACAGAAGCGAAATTTGGTCAGGTCGATGTGCTTGTCTGCAACGCCGCGTCGAACCCCTATTACGGACCAATGGCCGGGATCGCGGACGAGCAGTTCGAGAAAATTCTTCAGAACAACATCATATCCAACCACTGGCTGATCCAGATGTGCGCCCCACAAATGCGAGAGCGTAAGGACGGATCGATCATTATCGTTTCGTCCATTGGCGGGCTTCGTGGCACTCCAATCATTGGCGCATACAATATTTCCAAAGCCGCTGACTTTCAGTTGGCGCGGAACCTCGCCACCGAGTTCGGGCAAGACAATGTACGCGTGAATTGCATTGCGCCGGGGCTTATCAAAACGGACTTTGCACGCGCACTCTGGGAGAACGAACAAACACTCAAAGTGGCATTGTCGGGCACACCATTGTCGCGGATTGGTGAGCCAGAAGAGATTGCCGGTGCCGCTGTATATCTCGCGTCCAAAGCTGGCTCATACATGACGGGTCAGATGATGGTCGTCGATGGTGGTGCCACGGTCACGTAAAAGGAGACGTCAATGTTCCGATCCACGCTTATCGCCTTGCTGCTCACTGGCAGTGCCTATGCACAGGAGGCCACCGAGCCCGAAACCAATGCACCGCGTGTCATCCCCGAAGGGTGGCAACAGTCCTATGACTACTTTCACTATGCGCCTGCTGTCATCGCAGGCGACACGATCTACCTTTCGGGCATTGTCGCTTCGCTCCAAGGCGATGAAAGCGAGCTTGAGCCAGAAGATCTAGAAGCTGCGTTTGACCGCGCGTTCGGCATGCTCGGGGGTGTCCTTGAGGAAGCTGGTGCCGACTGGTCTCACGTGGTGGAGATGACGTCCTTTCATACTGAACTGATCCATCAGATAGAGCCATTCTCCACCTCTAAGGATAAGTATCTTAAGGAGCCCTATCCGGCGTGGACAGCGATTGATGTCGATCGGCTCTACCCGGAACGCGGCATCGCCGAAATCAAGCTGGTTGCCTATGTCGGAGACTGAAGCCGCGGCGAAGTCTGGAATAGATTTTGATCCATCGGAGTTTGCGCCAAATCTCGTTAATTTCGTTTCGATGCTCACAGAGCCGGGCGCTCCCAACATTCCCGTTGGCATTAAATCCCTCGGAATTCGGCCGGATCTTTGGTTGAAGAAAATCAAACCCGGTCACGTGACATATGTCTGGCCCAACCAGGGCGAGCGAGACATCTCCCCCGGCCGCGCCTTCGGCGGTTGGGTTGCTGGCTTTTCCGATCACATCGTTTCCATCTGCATGTTCTCGGCGCTGAAGGAAGGTGAAGCCTTCACGACGCAGGACCTACAGGTGAAACTGTTCCGGCCCGTGGGACATGGTGACGTTACAATTACGGCTGAGGTCAAGAACCGGTCGCGAACGACGGGCTATGTTGAAGCTGAATGGCGCAACGCCGATGGAAAGCTCGCTGCGAAGGTGCTGGCGTGGAAGGCTATACGTCCAGAAGCGGAGCTCCGTCCCACGGGTCGTTGATCGCTAGTTTACCAGCGCTAAGTCGCGTCGACGTTGAAGTAACTATCGGTCTCCGTCATCAGCCTTTCCCAGTCGATCAGACCAGCTTCGGTTGCCCCCATAACCGTAACGGCCACGACAACAAGAATTAGCCCGACGAAGCCGAAGATGAGCAGCAAGAACACGCGAAATGCCGTGAAAATACGGCTCGTGTCATAGCTCTTTCGCATGATCTGGAAAAAGTAGATTGGTAACGACAATCCGAAAATCGACCATGCCAAGCCTGAGCTGAAGTTCGATGCGAAGATCGCAAGGCAGGCAGCGAGGTAAATGTATGTCTGCATGTGCAGCGCGACGATCACATGATTGTAGATGTAAATCCGGCGTATCCAGAAATGCATGGCCGTCAAAAGAAGAATGTTGAACGGCACAAGCACAAAACTCATTCGCGGTGCCCAGATCTGCACGGCATTAAACAGCTCCCCGCGGCTCGCGGTGAAACTGTCCATGTTTTGAATAAGCTCAACCAGTTCAGCGCTGTCTTCGTCGGTGAAGTCAGCCGAGTCCTCGGATATCGATCTGACAAACTCTGCGAGCGCTTCCGGATTGAGGGTGTCGTCATCATTGAAGAGTTCGTCAAACCCCTCCTGCTCCCCCAGCTTGCCCTTTCCTTCTACAGGCAAGTCGGCAATCGCTGCTCGGGCATCGAAAGTGCGGATAAGGTCGTCGCTTTCCAAGACACCGGTCCGCTCAACCATGCCGAAGATCAGAAGAAAAAAGGCGACGGAGGCGATCAGGAACAGCCGAAATGGTGGTACGTATCGTGCGCGTTTGCCGTCCAAATAGGACCGGGTGACATGGCCCGGACGGAAGATAAGTGCTGGAACGGTTTTCCAGAGGCGGCCGTCGATGGACAAGACCGAGTCAAAGATATCCTTCAACAAGGTCCATATCGGCTGCTGCATGTCCTTGGCACTTTGACCGCAGTTCCAGCAATATTCTCCCGTCAGCATCTCGCCGCAATTTGGGCATGGGCCGTCCAGATATCCATCGCCGTCAATGTCTCTCGCCACTGCACCGGCAGACGCGGCTCCAACAATTTCAAGCTCGTTTTCCAAGGTGAATGTCCCCGCGGGCTTAATTACTCATACTGTTCCGAGAGTATGGCCATAATTTCACGAATGCTGGCAAGGCACTGATTGATTGCGTAGAATCTGATGACAAAGGGTTTATTGGTCGGATTTCTCTGGAGGGTTGATATGCTGTCCCGTCTCTTTCTCGTTCTAGTGATTACGGTGTCAGCCCTACTCTCTGACATCGCCCACGCTGATGATTCCGATGTTCTCGCAGCCATCGAACGGAACCTTGATGACCAGCTGGCTTTTCTTGAAGAGACCGTGAACCAAAACTCGGGAACACTGAATGTCGACGGCGTTCGCGCGGCCGGTGAGATCTACGCCCGGGGATTTGAGGCGATTGGCTTCGAGACGCGCTGGATCGATATGCCGGAGGAAATGAAACGCGGCGGGCATTTTGTGGCAACACGGGAATTTGGACCCGGGCCCCATGTCCTGTTGATTGGACATATCGATACAGTCTTTGAGGAATTCAGCTCATTTCAGACCTTTGAGCTTGATGGCGATATCGCTCGAGGGCCTGGCATATCGGACATGAAGGGCGGCAACGCCGTCGTCCTTTATGCATTGAAGGCACTGATTGAAGCTGATGAGATCGCAGCTGGCAAAGTCACCGTCTTCTTCACCGGCGATGAGGAGGCGGCTGGGTCGCCGCTCGAGATTTCGCGTAGAGATCTGATCGAAGCCGGAAAGGCCTCAGATGTGGCGCTGAATTTTGAAGGCGGGACGAATGAATGGGCTGTAACCGGCCGCAGGGGATCTTCGAACTGGACGGTCGAAACATCAGCGCCGCAGGCTCACTCTTCCGGCATGTTTTCTGATCGCGTCGGCGCGGGAGCTGTGTTTGAAATGGCGCGGATTCTCAATCGGTTCTACGGCGAGGTGCGCGGGCCTTTCGGACTGACATTCAATCCGGGTGTCATCGCCGGTGGGACGATTGTGCGAGAGGGCAACAGTTACTCGTCACAATCTATCTACGGGAAAACGAATGTCGTAGCTCAGAAAAGCGTCGTCCACGGGGGACTACGGTTTCTCAATGATGACCAGTTACAGGAAGCACGCGACCGAATGCGGGGCATCGTCGAGGACAGTCTTCCGCGGACAGAAGCGACTATAACTTTTGAGGATCGCTACCCGGCGATGGAGGAGACGGAGGCCAATCTGGAACTCCTGGACAAGCTCAACGCCGTGCATGAACGATTGGGGCTGGACCCTGCTAAGCCCTGCCCTCCCGAGCAGCGCGGCGCTGCGGATATCAGTTTCATTGCTCCCTATGTGACCTCAATGGACGGCCTAGGGGTCAGCGGCGAGGGTGCTCACTCTCCTCGCGAATTCATGCATGTATCCTCTTTGCGCGACGCCACACGCCGGGCAGCGCTGTTCATTGGGGACCTATTGGCTGAGTAACTCTGAGGCCGCGAACTCGTCGAGCTAAGAAATTTGCAGGGCTGTCCATAAATCGATCGCAGCTTCACGGTCTTTCCAATAACTATACAATTGTATTGTTGCGCTATTGTGGATTTCAGTTATGTCGACGTCAGGGGCTTTGTAGAACCTGAAAAGCCCTGACCCGGTCGACACCAAACAATTGTTTTTTGGAACAGCTCAGCGTCTCTCAAAACGGATCCCTCTCTTGTATCTCGGCATCGACATCGGAACCTCCTCAGTAAAAACCATTCTCACTGACGAGGCTGGCAATGTGGTTGCCGCGCAAAGCGCACCGCTAGCTGTCTCGCGGCCAAGAGACGGGTGGAGCGAACAAGATCCCGATGGTTGGGTCGACGCTGCAGAACAGTCGATCATTGCTCTTCCCCAAGCATTGAGATCCGATGTGAAGGCCATTGGCCTGTCCGGACAAATGCACGGGGCGACCCTGCTGGATGATAGAGATAAGCCGCTTCGCCCAGCCATTCTTTGGAATGACAATCGAAGTCATGCGGAATGCGCTGAAATAGAATCCAAGGAACCATCCCTTCGCGCGATTACCGGCAATAAGGCTATGCCGGGATTTACTGCACCGAAGCTCGCATGGGTGCGAAAACACGAGACAGATCTCTTTTCCAAAACCAGAAAGGTCTTGCTGCCCAAGGACTATGTTCGATTGGTCTGGACAGGCGATTACGCAACTGATTTGTCAGATGCATCCGGAACACTGTGGCTCGATGTCGGCGCGCGAGCATGGAGCGACGCAGCACTCGCCGTTACAGGCCTGTCGAAAGCGCAGATGCCCACACTGCATGAAGGGCGTCACGTAACTGGCGAGCTTAGTGCTAGTGCTGCCGCCCGGCTTGGTTTGCCACGTATTCCTGTTGTTGCCGGTGCTGGGGATCAGGCTGCGGGCGCGGTCGGTGCGGGCGTGGTCGAGCCCGGCGAGGCTTCGCTTGCTCTCGGCACCTCCGGGGTGCTGTTCAACGTCACACACGGGTTTTCTCCCAATACGGAAGAAGCCGTTCACGCGTTTTGTCATGCGCTACCGGGGCGATGGCATCAAATGGCTGTGCACTTATCCGCCGCAAGCGCCGTCGATGCTGTGGCGCGTATGACTGGGTTTGATGACCCAGCGTCCGCCTACGCCGCAGCTGAAGCCCACGGAAGCTCCGATAATGTTTTATTCCTACCCTATTTGACGGGGGAACGCACACCGCATGACGACCCTCATGCCCGCGGTGCATTCTTTGGTCTGACACCGGAAACCGAACCAGCTGCTCTGGTGCACGCGGCTTTGGAAGGCGTTGCATTTGCCTTCGCTGACGGTCGCGATGCATTGGTTCGCGCTGGAAGCTCGTTAGATACCGCAACCGTAGTGGGCGGTGGGGCTCGTTCTATGTATTGGGGACAAATTCTCGCTGCTGCGCTCGGTATGACTTTGATCTATCGCGAAGGTGCGGAAACCGGACCGGCCGAGGGTGCGGCGCGTCTCGCCCGGCTTGGCGTGTCTGGTGAAGACATCAGAACAGTTTGCGCACCAGGCGCCGTCAGGTCGGTGATTGAACCGGATGTATCGCTATCAAATCAGTATAAGGAGCGTATAGCGCACTGGCGCGCGCTCTATCATGCGACGAAGAACATTGTGCAGGAGGCGTCTTCATGACCCAGTCGATTTTCTCGGACATTGAACCTATCCAGTTCGTTGGCCCGGACGGTTCGTTCGATCCGCTGGTATATCGTTGGTACGACGCCGACCGCCTCATCCTCGGTAAAACAATGGTGGAACACCTGCGCTGGGCTGTCTGCTATTGGCATTCATTCAACTGGCCTGGATCAGATATCTTTGGCGATGGTGCGTTGCCGCGTCCGTGGCTGCATGGCTCTCAGGATCAAGCTGCTGCCGAGCAAAAGCTGGAGGCAGCGTTCGATTTTTTCGCTCGTCTTGGTGCGCCATACTTTTGTTTCCACGATGTAGACGCCGCTGCACAGGCAGACACGGTCAAAGGGCTCACTGAGAATGTAAAACGCATCGCCGGCCCGATGTCCCGAAAGATGGAAGAGACAGGCGTGCAGCTCTTGTGGGGCACGGCCAATCTGTTCTCTCACCCGCGTTATATGGCCGGTGGTGCTACTAATCCTGACCCGGAGGTTTTCAAATGCGCGGCGGCGCAAGTGCGCTGCATGCTCGAAACGACACATCAACTCGGCGGCGCGAATTACGTTCTCTGGGGCGGTAGAGAAGGTTACGATACGCTTCTCAATACAGACCTGAAACAGGAAATGGATCAGCTTGGTCGGTTCTTGTCACTGGTGGTCGAGCACAAGCATAAGATCGGTTTCAAAGGCACAATCCTTATCGAGCCAAAACCGCACGAACCGATGAAGCATCAGTATGATCGCGATGCCGCGACGGTGGTGGCTTTCCTTGAGCGCTACGATCTGCAAGGCGAGATCAAACTGAACATCGAGGCCAACCATGCAACGCTTGCTGGCTCAAGCTTTGAGCATGAAGTTGCGAATGCGATAGCGCTCGATGCCTTTAGCTCTATCGACATCAATCGTGGGGATCCTCAAAATGGATGGGATACGGATCAATTCCATAACGACCCGAAAGAGATGGCGCTCGTTTTACGGCATATTTTGAAAGCGGGAGGTTTCGAAGATGGCGGCTTTAACTTCGATGCGAAGTTGCGCCGACAATCGATCTCGCCGGAGGATCTCTTCATCGCTCATATTGGAGGCGTTGATGTGCTCGCGCGCGCGCTCATACATGCTGCCGAAATGATCGAGCAGGAAACAATCGATAAGGCGATTGCGGATCGATATTCTGGATGGAACTCAGCAGAAGGCGCAGACATTCTGAATGGTAAGGTTAGCCTTTCCGACCTCGCAGATGGTGCCGACGACCCAGCTCCTGTTTCGGGTTCGCAGGAGCAGTTAGAAAACTATGTGAACAGCGTCGTTTGAAGTCATGGAGCACATGCCGGAATGAACGTTGTGCGGATCGAAGGATCAGTGCTCTATTCGCACATGAGCGAGGTATATGTCGGGTCGTGAGTGATGGGTGGTGTGCGGTTTTCCCTTAGCGCGGTGAGATTAGCTCTCGCCATATCCTCCGCCGTCGCCCTGCGGTTCGGGAACTCATTGGCCTCGAGATTGAGACCGGCCGGCCGTTTTTCTGGATTTTCGACAATTCTCTTGGCCGTCGAGTCACAGGACAAGCGCTCAACTAGTGCCTGCAAATGTACTGTGCAGGCCAGATAGATATCTTAGCTACATTGATCACCGGTCAATACGTAGAAACGGTCGGGTGTAGGTATAAGTTGCGATGACGGGCTTTGTTGTCTAGCGATCGTGCATTGCCGCTTTCTTATGATGGGGAATTCACTGCCGATGAAGTATCGAGCGGATATTGATGGCTTACGCGCCGTGGCAATCGTTCCGGTCGTGCTCTTTCACGCCGGTTTTTCCTGGTTCGAGGGGGGATTTATCGGGGTTGATGTCTTCTTTGTTATCTCTGGTTTTTTGATTACCGGAATTATCTACGACAAAAGCATCACCGGTCAGTTCAGAATTTTGGACTTCTATGAGCGCCGTGCTAGGCGGCTGCTACCTGCTCTTCTATCAGTCATGTTAGCGACTACGGTAGCTGCCCACTTTTTTCTGCTTCCTGACGATTATGAAAATTATTCGAAGTCTTCTATCTGGGCGTTGCTCTTTGCATCCAACATCTTCTTTAACGAGAACATAGATTATTTCTCCCAATCGGCGGATTTCATGCCGCTGCTCCACACGTGGTCACTTGCTGTTGAAGAACAGTTTTACCTGATCTGGCCCACACTCATTATTTTTGTCGCTTGGGCCTGGCGAACCGGTAAGACATGGGCCGGCTGGGGCACCATCATAGGACTCGTCGTCCTATCTGCCATTGCATCAGAGATTGCAAATACCTTTCATCCACAATCCGCGTTCTACCTCCTACCTTTTCGACTTTGGGAGCTCGGTGTTGGTGGGCTTGTTGCACTCTTTGCCGCGCGGCACTCAGAGATACTCTTACGCCTCTGTTCGGGATTGGCCGGCAACGTCCTCTTTGTCATCGGCCTCGGTCTCACGCTGGGATCCATGATACTGATCAATAAGGACTCGCCTTTTCCTGGATTTGCCGCAATTCCGGTAGTTGCTGGCACAGCAATGATGCTGGCATCTGGCGCAGGTTTCCATGTTTGGACATCTGGCATCCTCAAGCTAGGAATAATGGTTTGGATCGGAAAGATTTCATACAGCCTGTATCTGATCCATTGGCCCATCTTCGCCTTCTACCGCACTTACTCCGGCGACGTGCACATCCCTTACGATGTCGCGGTTGCCCTGGTAGTTCTCAGTTTGGTGTTGTCCGCCCTAAGTTACTTCTTTGTGGAAAGCCCATTCCGCAAGAATGCTTCAAAACCCGCAGTTGTCGCAGCGTCGGTGTCTGGCCTTACTGGGCTAATGACTGCGTCCTATTTTATATTTGCGGCGAGTGGTCTACCCCAACGTGTAAAAGATGGTGGCCTCCCGGCTTATGCCGAGAGTAGAGAGGTTATGTGGCAGTGGGATTGTGAAACACAAACAATTCCGGGCTTGGGTGACGGATACTGCGTCTTCGGCGAGTCCTGGGGCTCAGCGTCACAGCGCTTTGTACTTTGGGGAGACTCCCATGCGCAGCATTTCGCTCCGCTTCTTGAGAGAGCCATTCGAGACCTAGACACAAGTATCTTACTAACTAAATCGAGCCCCCCGCATATCGACCACGTTTCAGTTAAGCGCTGGTATCGAGGCTCAGAGCAATGGTCAGCGATGGTAGGTGAACAAAATCGTACGTTGTCGACGTGGTTGGCTACCCAAGATCATGTTAATGGTATTATTCTGGCCTCGGCATGGGTAGGGTATCCTCGTTCCTTATATACATTGAAACCTTCAGACGCTGGCTCGATTTCTCGAGGTAATTCACTCACGGAGGAAGGTCTGCGAACTGCTCTATCCAACATGCCAGATCAGCTCCCAGTTATCATCTTCGGGGACATCCCCAGATTAGACCGCAACCTTGATGATTGCTTGCTGGTTCCTGGCGGCAGTATTCTTCGCAAACGGAAGTCTGATCCCTCTTGTAGATCAATACCGCGCGGAGTTGTTGAAGAGAGGCAAAGACCAATAAATAATATCTTGGAAGATGTTTCGAGCGAGTTTGATAATGTGACGTATTTTAATATGATTGACCGAATGTGCACCGCAGAGGAGTGTCCGACATTTCTCGGCGAGCGACTATTATACAGAGACACAAATCATATTCGCCGTAACCTGTCTGACGAAGAGAAGGTATTACTTGTTGATCGACTTGGTCTAGGACAGATATTTCTGCAAGACGATCTCGCTCCAACGTAGAACTTCATTTTATTTTAGCCGGTTCCACATTTGTACGGAGCTGTGGGGAGAGCCAACTCACGATTTTGATAGAGAGTTCGAACAAGTCTTAGTGAGCGCAAATCTCGCCTGAAATTTCTGAGTGGTGATCGACACCTCAACCACATATAGGCGACGTATATGTCGGATCGTGGACGATGGGCGGTGTGCGGTCTTCCGTTAGCGCGGTGAGAATATCAGCGAAGGTTGTTTCGTACTCGAAGCCAAGCTCGCGGCTTATTCGCGTTCCGTCATAGACGCGACCGATTTCGTCCGGCAGTGTCCATCCTTTAGAGGCGTATAGCCCTGTCGCTCCCGGGAACAATTCTTCGATGAGCGATGCTGCATTCTGCTTCAACTGAGGAACATGCTCTCTTCGAAACGGTGTTGGCGCGGAGACGATGTAGAGACCGAAGCCAACGTCCGGAGCCTTTTCGATCGCCGCGAGATGGGCTCTCGCCATGTCGTCCACTGTCGCCCTACGGTTCAAGAACTCATTGGCCTTGAGATTGAGGCCGGGCAGATTGTCAATCGTGTCGTCTTCCTCCGGGAAAAATCGCGAGGTGCGCAGGACAACAACATCGAGCCCATGCACAAGGTGGTACATCCGGCAGAGACCCTCGGCGGCAAGTTTGGTGACGCCGTAAATGTTGCGGGGCTCCAGCGGGGCATGGTCCTCATCCAACCAGACGGCTTCGTCTGCCGCACCTTCGCGAATGCTCTTGCTGATCATTAGTGACGTGGTCGAGGTGAACACAAATCTTGAGCAGTTCTGCACCTTGGCCGCCCGCAAAAGATTGAGAGTGCCGATCACATTAACGTCGACGAAGTTCTGCTCCGGGTAGCGTGCGATATCAGGCTTGTGCAGGGCGGCGGCGTGGATCACTGCGTCAAAAGCAGATTCGTCGAAGACGCTATCGATGAACTCGGTATCCGCGACGCTGCCGACTAATTCTGTGTGACCGGTGGCAACCACATCGAGGCCAACAGTATCATAACCACGGCCCCGTAGTAGCGGCATAAGATAACGGCCTAGCCAGCCGGAGGATCCAGTCACCAAGACTTTCATGCAGTTCGGTTACAGTCTCTTGTGGTGAGTTGAAACATCAGCATGTCGAATTGTGTTCGATAAAGCCGGCTTTTCTGTATCGAATGACAGGAAACCTGTCTCGGCTCTTCAAACCGCCTCGAAGTGATCCTATTTATGTACGAATGGGAGGGAAGGATCACCTCACCATAAATTGGCTGGACAGTGATTGCCGCGAAGCGGGATCATCGTATCCGGCTGTAATTCATTGCACTGGGTGCTGCCTCGCGGGCCTGGTATACTGAGCAAGGAGGCCACAATGGCCAAGACGACTGCCATAGCGCTGAGCCCTGAACAGGGATTGTCGCGCTACTTAAGCGAAATTCGCAAATTCCCCATGCTCGCCAAGGAAGAAGAGTTCATGCTCGCCAAGCGCTGGCAGGAGCACGAGGATTCCGAGGCCGCCGAGAAGATGGTGACCTCTCACCTGCGCCTCGTGGCAAAGATTGCCATGGGCTACCGGGGCTACGGCCTGCCGATGGCCGAGGTGATCTCCGAGGGCAATGTCGGCCTGATGCAGTCGGTTAAGAAATTCGATCCGGACAAGGGATTTCGTCTCGCCACCTATGCGATGTGGTGGATCCGGGCGTCGATCCAGGAATACATCTTGCGGAGTTGGAGCCTTGTGAAGCTCGGCACGACAGCTGCGCAGAAGAAGCTGTTCTTCAACCTCCGCCGCATCAAGGGCGAAATCAATGCGCTGGAACAGGGTGACCTGAAGCCGGAACAAGTCGCCGAAATTGCCGAGCGTCTGAACGTGTCAGAAGACGAAGTTCGCTCGATGAATGGGCGGATGTCTGGCTCCGACGCGTCCCTGAACGTGCCCATGGGCCAGGAAGGCGATATGGAGTGGCAGGACTGGCTTGCCGATGAAGAGCCAAACCAGGCCGCGAACTTTGCCCAGAATCAGGAATTCGATGCGCGTATGCAGCTGTTGCAGGCCGCAATGGGCGATCTCAACGAGCGCGAGCAGCAT
Source organism: Pseudomonadota bacterium (assembly GCA_039033955.1). Lineage (GTDB taxonomy): Bacteria > Pseudomonadota > Alphaproteobacteria > Caulobacterales > Hyphomonadaceae > CALLCD01. The sequence continues at coordinate 402,527 of JBCCBQ010000001.1, read as the reverse complement.
ATCCTGCAGGAGCGTCGCCTGACCGATGAGCCAAAGACGCTGGAAGAGCTTTCTGAGGTTTATAATGTGAGCCGCGAGCGCATCCGCCAGATCGAAGTGCGAGCGTTCGAAAAGCTGCAGAAGGCGATGGTTCGCATGGCGAAGGAGCAAGGCCTCCCGATGGGGGCCTAAGATACAAAGGCGGGCGGCCTACTCAGTCGGCTGCTCTGCCTCCTCTTCGGTCGCTTCGGATGTTGCCTTTTCAGCGACGGCGTCTGTGTAAGCACCGATATCGGCAATATTGAAGTTCAACGTGAAGAGCTTCCACGCTTCGTTTTCACGCCGCCACGTTGTGCTGACGGCGGCAGAGGTCACGGAGAAGAAGGCCGTACGGGCGCAGGCCACAAAATTTCCAGAGCCTGCATTTGTGCTCGCAGACGAGGTTGCCGTACAGCCAGCATCGCTGAGCTGCCGCAGACCACCCATATTGTCGATCATTGTGTTCACCGATGCGATCGCCTCAGCGTTTACCCCGCTGTTTGACGCATAAATATCGCTATCGGCGTCTGGCAACCCATTGTCGAATGCGCTGGCGAGGAACGCATCATCCAGCAGCTGGACCTCAGCTGCATTCTGGAAAAGCCCAACGAAGAACCAGGTACAGCTGCCCAGAATCCCCAAAAAGACCAGGCTGCCGATCACCGTAAACCAGGGAAACCGTTTCTTTTCAACGAACTCATCCACCACCATTGCCCACCTTTATTGGGAACCTGAGTCACCAATATACGGATGCTTTTGTCCAGTCATTTCTGATGCTCACCCCCAATGACAAGCAGCTTGTATCCTTGGACCCCTATTGGCTGTTTGTCGGAAACATGCCTAGTTCCGCCGATGCGTTATTTTTTCTCCGCCATCGCCTTGAGTCTTGCTTTTCCAGCTTGCGCCCAGACCGCCGTCGCGCCTCCAGAACCACAGCCGCGCGCTCAGACCCTGCCCTATTCACCTGTTATCGTCGCAGGAGAAACAATTTACCTCGCCGGACATCTCGGGTTTGTGCCTGGTACGCGAGACTATCCCGAAGGCGGGATTGGGCCGCAAACGACGCAAACGCTGGAAAATATTGGCGCGACGCTCGCAACGGTCGGCGCGACCCATGCCGATCTTGTGCGCTGTCAGGTCTTCCTTGCCGATATTACGGACTTTGGCGAGATGAATGCGGCCTATCGCCAGTTCTTTCCAGGTACACCGCCCGCGCGGACGACGGTGGCCGTGGCAGGGCTTGCTGCGAACGCGCTGATCGAGATCGAGTGTACGGGCCATGCCGGCCACGGAACCAGCGCGTCATCTGACTAGGTTACTGTCGGTAAGCGCCGCTTCGCCCGATCATTCGGCGGGTGCACCGGCCTCGGACCCTTCGCAAACTGATTCATCCTCCTCAGACGTGTTGAATACATCCAGCTCGTTTGGCTGGAAATCAAGCACGATTGCAGTCAGAAGGCCCACCATCACCACGGCAAACACAATGGTCGCCACCGGCCCGCCGCCAACGCCCAGCGTGGCGTTGAGATAGGCAATAATCTCATTGTATCGCACCATGCCGATGACGGCTCCTGCGAGGCCGCCCATCTTGGCGACATATTCGATCTGGCTGGGGTAAGAGCGTAAGTGAAAGAAGACGAGCAAGACCGCCCACACTCCGAAACCAAGCGCGATGAGTGGCGCGACCACGGTGTATGTGTTGTCTGACCAGCCACCAATCAGCAATGCGCTCGTGCTGATATATGTCGCGTTCAGTAACGGCCAGATAAGCATGGCAAGCCCGCCCGCGGCGAGCCCGAAGGACACCCGTTCAAAAGGGCGTCCGTAGAGCATGCAGAGCTTCTTGCGAAATCGAACCATAAGCAGGCCGATGAAGAACAATATCAGAAGGAAGAACCCCTTCACCGGCAAAACAAGCCGGTGGATGCCTACGAGCCGTGAGGGAGCAGCAGCCTGAATCGCATTGATGCGCTGTCTATAGGTTTGCTTGGCCTGACAGCAGGCGGCGATACTGATCTCGTCGCCTGTCGGGAAACATAGCATTGGTTCATCGGCGTCAGAGGAGAACCTCAGCCAATCGGCGTTACAGCTCGACTGGTAGGAAGATAGCCCGCCTTCATTTCCTGAATTGATTTTCAACTTAATGAGGATCTCGGACACCGGTGCTTGCCGCGGCAAGGTGGCCGTTGCGGCAACCCCTTGATCGGCGCGCAGGGCAGAAGGTGATATTTCATAGAGGGAGCGCGCGTCTGATGCGCCGAAGGCCGAGGAAAACATCCAGGCAACCGCCATGCAGACAAGGAGCACGCTTGCGAGGATTATCTGGCCACCCCGGATGTGCCCCCTGGCAAGAGCATCCGTCACGAAAACAGCGGGCCGCCAGAATGTGACCAGCGCTACCAACCCAGCGAGAGGGAAGAATACGAAATTATGCGCATACATCCGCATGATCGCGCCGCCCATGCCGGACACGCCGAATTCACTAATCAGAGCAGCAGTTTCCCAGACAAAAGCCGCATAGATCAGGCCGAAAACGAGCGTAACGGCGATCCGGCTGGCCATATGTACCATGGGGCCCCTCCAATGTGCTTCCCTCGCCGCCAGCATAACCGGAAGCGACGGAAACTTGAAAGAGAGATGTCCATGCTTGCTGCGGTTTAGACGATATAGTCTGAGGAACTCATACGGTCTTCCGCCTTTCGCCAGACGAAGAAGGAATAGACAAACAAGGTGGTGATCAGCGGCACAAGGATCGCAGCAAACAACACTCCCATCTGATATCTATCTGCCACTACCGCCAGCGCCATGGCCAGAAAACCGGCAAGGATGAACAAGCGTCCGCCGAGGCGGTGTGTCTTTTCCCAGGCAGTATCACTGGTCAGCGTCCACGGGGTGCGGATGCCAAAGATAAAGTTGGCTCGTGTCTTCGGCATGTAATTTCCGATGACGAGAAAGAAGAGACCGATCGCGGCAAAGATCCCGCGCGGAAGTGTTTCGCTCACGACAAACATCCCTGTAAGAGCTCCGGCGAGCCCTAGCTGGATAAAGACAAATAGAGCGATCGCGCCCGTCCAGACTGCATTATATGCTTTGTAACTGCGCTCGAGATTCTCTCGAAACGGGTCGAGTATGGGCATGACGGAGAACAGGAAGCCGGCCAGCAAACAAGCACCAGGCATACCCCACAATGAGAGCGCAGCGGTTTCAGGGGATGTGAACCGGTCAGCGCCGTTCAAACCCCAATGAATTGGAACACGTAGCCCTTCTACAAAGTGCGCTGGTGCCAGAAGCGCGATACCGACGGTAATCACCAGCCCTACGGCTGTCGCTGACAAACCTTTTGTACGTAGCGCTCTCATTCTGCTGCCTCCTTCATATCGTTATTGAGATCGTCGCCATCATCGGCACCAATCAGTGCCAGCACGGCCGACGCGGCGTCCTCCAACACGCTGGTGTTCGCGCGATAAAGAATCGATGTCGCCTTGCGCTCGGCGGTGATCAGATCAGCCTCTTTCAGCGTCGCCAGGTGACGCGAAACCGTTGGCCAGCTCGCATCGAATAGGTCTGCGAGCTCACCAGATGTCTTCGCACCGGAGCGCAGAGCAACCATAATCTGACGGCGGACCGGGTGAGCAAGCGCTTTAAGAGCCTTTATTTCCATTTCTGCTAATTAGCAATTCTGCTAATTAATTTCAAGAGGTGGCAGACTGGGAATTGAAGATCGCGGCTGGAATGGCTCTAAAGGCTAATGACCATTATCCACGTCACCGATATCGAAGACCCTCGCCTCGCACCGTTCACGTCTATCCGGGAAAAGGATCTGACGAATGCACATGGCGGACGTTTCATTGTCGAGGGCAAGGTCACGCTGGACGCACTGATCCGGAAGTCACGCTTTGAGATTGAGAGCCTGTTCCTGACGCAGAGCCGCCTGGAGCCACTCAGTGAGCTATTGCGCGACGTTGACGATAGAACGCCCGTCTATGTCGCGGAACAATCGCTGATGGACCAGATAGCAGGGTTTCCGGTGCATCGCGGCGTACTTGCCTGCGGATATAAAGGAGAGCCTGTGGATCGAAGGGACCTTTTGGCATCAGCGCGCACGGTGCTGGTGCTGATCGGTCTTTCGAACCACGACAATGTCGGCGGTTGCTTTCGGAATGCCTCAGCGTTCGGTGCGGACGTCATTCTACTTGATGCTGGCTCTTGTGATCCCCTTTATCGAAAGTCTATCCGCGTCTCGGCGGGCACAGCGCTCTCCGTACCATTTGTTCACAGCGGTAGCGGCGAAGAGATATTTCAGTCACTCACAGATGAGGGCTTTGACATTTGGTGCTTGACCCCTCGTGCCGACGCCGAAGCAATCGATCAGCTCAAACCACCGGACAAGCTTGCGCTGGTGCTGGGAGCCGAAGGCCCCGGACTTCCCGACCAACTGATATCACGCGGCAAGCCTGTACGCATTCCAATGGTGAGCGGTGTCGATAGCATCAACGTCGCAACAGCGGGCGCAATTGCGCTTAGCCGAATGTTCTCATCAAACCAGTGATGGCTGAATTACGAGGCGGCCACGACTTGGCCACAAATATCGGCTGCTATCGGCGAAGCGCTGAGGGGGCGTTCCTGCAAAAGGGGCTCTCATGCGCACTCCTACAGCTCTTACCGTAATACCGATCGTTGCCTTTGCAGCAGCTTGTACCGTCACGCCACCACCATTGACACTGAACGATGATCGGATCGTCGCCGGAGAGAGAATTGGGGATGTGGAGATCGGTATGACGCTCAACCAGCTTCTGGCGTTGAAAGGAAACCCGCAGAAGACGACCCCTCTTCGAGGATCGGCATCGACAAGTTATTCGTTTGATGGGCTCGCCGTCGCGGCTGGGGACGAGGTCTACTGGATCATTGCCCATGATCCCCGCTTCCGTACCGCTGAAGGCATCGGTCCGGGTGTTGAACAGATATTTGCGAGGTCCGCCGCGGGTCAGCCAATCTGTGTGATCAATATGGAGTATGAAACGAGCTATGATTACGGCGACTTCTATTTCGACGTCGATAATGCCAGCGGAAAAGTCACGAAGGTCGGAGTTCGGACCAATCAGGACACGTGCGGCGCAGGTTGAATAACATCCCGCTCGCTCTCGCGATCCTCTCCCAGACGTGATTTCCGATCGTCGCCCCCGCTCCCCACATGCACAGTCATCGTCGTAAAGCGGGGAAAGCACTATGAGAGCGACAAGCGCGAAATCACTTTGGGTCGGCCTATTGGCGTTCGTCGTTTCAGCGTGCGCGTCGACCTCGGTCGTGCCCGAAAGCCAGATCGAACGCTCAGCTGACGCCCAGTGGGAAAAGATTCTTGAAGTTAGCCCGCCGAGCACGAACGTTGCACAGCAACAGTTGGTGGCCGCGACCAGCGATCGTATTCTGCGTGCAGCGGGGGAGAACCCGGAGAATTGGGAAGCTGTGCTGTTCGATGCGCCGGACATCGTGAATGCCTTCGCTTTGCCCAATAATAAGATCGGGATTTTTTCCGGGCTGATTTCCCATGTGGAAAATGAAGATCAGTTGGCGGCGATTGTTGGTCATGAGGTTGCGCATGTGCGGCTCCGCCATTCCCAGGAACGCCTCAATCGCGGACTGGCACCGGGGATCCTTATTGGTGCCGCAAAACTGCCAGGTGCCGTGACTGGTGTTGGTGTCCTGGAGTCTGCCGGTAATGTTGCAGGCGGCGCAGTCGCAGCGGGAGCCATCTATCCTTTCAATCGCGGCGACGAGCTAGAGGCTGATCTTGAGGGCCTGAAGTACCTTGATGCCGCGGGGTATGATCCAAGCGAGGCTGCCGCTTTCTGGAGAAACATGGCGGGATCTGACGCAGCTGCAAAAAGGAATACTCCGGAATTTCTATCTACGCATCCGAGCGATGGCCGTCGTGTCGCTGCGCTTGAAAAGGCAGCCAGAGAACTGAAATAGAAACCGGTCCAAGTGACACTAACGGATCCGTGACTTCAGTTGACGTGTTCGTGCGTGGCGCTGCCTTTTGTCGTCAGCCACATGTCTCCGCAGCAGGCCGCTGGGGCCACCGCTGAATAATAGGAGTCTTCCATGAAGTTACGCACACTTGTTGCTGCCGCCGCGCTTGTCGCAACACCAGCTATTTTCGCGTCCAACGCCGTTGCAGACGATGCCGTTGCGCAGATTTTCACCGCTGAAGAAAACAATATTGCCGTCGGCGGATATGATTCCGTGTCTTACTTCTCCGGAGATCCGGTTGAAGGATCAGCTGACTTTACAACGACTTACAAAGGCGCTGAATTCCGCTTCGCGAGCCAAGAGAACCTCGACACCTTCCTGGCCGAGCCAGCGAAGTACGCGCCAGCTTATGGTGGTTACTGCGCCTGGGGCGCGTCGCAGGGCGGTGCTTATTCAGGTGATCCGAAAATTTACGCTGTCGTCGACGGTCGTCTGTACCTCAACTACAATGAAGAGGTTCAGCAGACTTGGAACGAAGACCGTGCTGGGTTCATTGAGGCAGCGGACCAGGCATGGCCGACTGTGCTTAATCCCGAGCCGGTAAAGGCACACGGCTCATAAGAGTCATATTTTCTGGGCGCATAGCGCACTGCGTGCGACCAGGCCGGATCTGCGAGTAGATCCGGCCTTTTCTATTTGACGCAATCAGTGTCCCCACCATCTCCAACGCCTTCTACGGCGGCCGCTCTGATTTTTCATTTCTTGGCTAGTTGTGAAAGCGTCCATGGTGCCTTCGAACTGAAAGTACGGGTGGTTCGTCAGTACCGAATGCAGCGTACTCGGATCGGGTCCTCTATGGGCGAATTCTGTTGCCAGTCGTTCAACCGGGACCCGTTTTAGTAAAGTGTCTTTAGTTACGAAACTTTGGACCGCTGATATCAGTTCTCCGTTCTCAAAATCAGCTACAGAGTGTCGTATACCTAGACGTTCCGCCTGCCTAACAAAGGCAGCACTTCTAATTTGTCCCCGCTGTCGCAAAAATATGATCGGCACCGAATAAGCTACGGCAGCGGTCTGTATCTCGAACTGAGTATGGCGACTTCGTCCCATTCCGACGTTTGACGGTGAGATAATGATGTCACTCGAAAAAATACGTGCGGCCATCTCCGACATTAATTGCAGCTGCTCAAGGTTACCCCCCCTAGGTCCTTTCAGCTGCCTATCCGAAGTAATCGACAAGTCTTGAACCTTTCCGAATTTTTCGGAAAGCTGCTTTTGGACTTCTCTATAATCAGCTTTATGCTGCTCCCAACGATGAGAAATGAAAACTCGTAACCGCCGCAGCGACCCTCGTTCCGCTACAATATCTGGCTTCAAAGCCTCGCGTTCTTCCGTTGTCAGGAAATCATAAGGCAAGCCGACCCCCATCTAATATTAGCAGCTTATTAAGCTTATCGAACGAGTGACCGCAAATCAATCTAGGATATAAATTCTACCAACGGCTAGTGCTTGGAAGCCAAGACATTGTGGTCCATATGCCGGAGATGACTGACCGCTCGCCTGCCCTACCAAAGTATCTGACCTACGCCGGGATGCTGCCGTTTCTCTTGCTGGCGGCGGCGCATTTGTACATTGCGCGGCTGGGATTATGGTCGCTTGCTGACCTCGTGCCGCGGGCTCTCCTCCTGTACTCAATCACAATATTCAGTTTTTTGAACGGCATACGATGGGGCATGGCGATTGTGGCCGCCCCTGCGCGCTACGCAGATATTGCCATGTCCATACTGGCCTTTTTTGCCGGTTGGGGCGCTTTTCTAGGTGGCTATATTTTCGTTTTGGAAAACCGTGCGGCGTGGTTCTTCCTAACCTTCGCAGCGCTGTTCCTTTTTCATTACCTTTGGGATCGGAGCGCCGCTAATGAGGGCAATATGCCGATCTGGTTTGTTCGTCAGCGACTTGTTGCCACGATTGGAGCGGCCGCAAGCCTCGCGACATCGGCGATTGTCATCATAGCGACGACCTAACGCTCGAACGGATCCCGCATCAGGATAACGTCTTCCCGCTCTGGTGACGTGGAGACGAGCGCGGCTGGACAGCCGACGAGCTCCTCTAAGCGGCGGACATATTTCACCGCCTGGGCCGGAAGATCATTCCAACTGCGCGCGCCCTTGGTGCTTTCCGTCCAGCCATCCATGGTCTCGTAAACAGGCTCAACGGCGGCCTGAGCCGCGGCGGTTGCGGGCAGGTAGTCGAGGGTTTCCTCGCCAAGCTTGTAGGCAGTGCAGATCTTCAGCTCTTCGAAGCCGTCGAGAACATCGAGCTTGGTAAGGGCGAGCCCAGTGACCCCTGAGACGGCGCACGCCTGGCGCACCATGACCGCATCGAACCAGCCGCATCGGCGTTTGCGACCGGTGACCGTGCCAAACTCATGGCCCGCCGTGCCGAGGCGCTCACCAATCTCATTGTCCTGCTCTGTCGGAAACGGGCCTGCTCCCACGCGGGTGGTGTAAGCTTTCGCAAGTCCAAGCACATAGGAGACGGCGCGAGGCCCAAGCCCCGTTCCAGCCGCCGCCTGCCCGGAAACGACATTGGAAGATGTGACAAAAGGATAAGTGCCGTGGTCGACGTCGAGCATCACACCTTGCGCACCCTCGAAAAGGATACGACGGCCAAGACGTGCGGCTTCATCGAGGCGCTTCCACGCCGGTCCGGCATAGGCGAGAACACGTGGCGCAATCGCCAGAAGCTCTGCTTTCAACGCATCGGCATCAGGTGCATCTAAACCCAGACCCGCCCGCAGCGGCGCATGGTGGGCAATCAAACGCTTCAACTTCATGTCGAGCGCAGCTTCATCCGCGAGATCGGCGACACGTATGGCCCGGCGGCCGACCTTATCTTCATAAGCAGGGCCAATGCCGCGCTTAGTGGTGCCAATTTTCGCTTCGGCGAGCGCTCCTTCTCGGGCTGCATCGAGGTCGCGGTGCCAAGGCAGGATCAGGCAGGCATTCTCAGCAAGGAGGAGATCATCGGGACCGAGCGCAATACCGCCCTCACCCATGGTCTCAATTTCAGACAGAAGCTGCCAGGGATCGACGACAACGCCGTTTCCGATGACAGAAAGCTTTCCGCCGCGGACGACACCTGAGGGCAAAAGGTTCAGTTTGTAGGTGTTGTTGCCGATTACTAGCGTGTGCCCCGCATTATGCCCACCCTGAAAGCGCGCGACCACATCTGCCCGGTGAGACAGCCAATCGACAATCTTGCCCTTGCCTTCGTCGCCCCATTGGGCACCGACTACGACCACACCTGACATGCCTGAGAACTCCCACTTGATGAGGAACGGCGTCAGGGACACCGATTGTGCATTGAATGCAAGAGAAAGCCTGCAGCTTGACGAGATTTCGCCTCAATTTACTTACCGGTTTGTCATCTTACTGTTAGAGTGTTCGCGCCGTGATGCGTAGATTAATCATAATATCAGTGCTGGCGTTTTCTAACGGAAGCGCCGCCCAGGGCGGTGACACTGCAACCGGTGCGGAGGGCGCAAACCTCGCCTGCAGCGGCGGTGTCAGAGACACAGTGTCTATGGGGGTGACGGGTCAGCGATTAACCGTCTCGACCATCATAATGCCGCGACCCGAGCAGAGCGCAGCCGGTTCACCGGTCACGTTCGGCCCGCCGGCATATGAGCACACGATCACGCGGCAAAATGGCGAGATTCTGCTTCGCTATCGAGCCGAGGGACTTTTCAGTAATGCTGGTCCAATCAGTTGCGAGGACAGGCTGAATGCGGCTCAACGACAGCTTGTCGAAAGCCTGAGCGATGCGGAGAGACTCGAGGTTTCGGACACCGGGATCATGTCGCTACCGGTTCGGATGTCACAACTATCTGCTTGTTTGATCAATGACGATGCGTGCAATACGGAACCGCACTATGTGAATCCAAGCGCCGATCTGCGCGCGCTTGGGGCGGACGCCTTCGATGAACTGCTCGAGGAAGAGCCAGTGACTTTCTCAGTATTTGTTTCCGATTGTCAGCGGGACACTTATCTCTACGAGCCCCGCAGCGGTGCCGTGCTAAACACGGAAAGCCAAGGCTGCTAGGCACACTTCGAACTCCGTGGTAGCGCAAGCGCCATGGAGATATTCTACTCAGAACGGCAGAGACAACACGCGCCTCAACTCGAGCTTCAGAACGGCGAACTCGTTCCTTATGCTGAGAAAGTGGACCGCGTTGATGCCATCATATCGACCATTGGTGGGACGTTATCACCAGAGGATTTTGGACTCGACCCGATCCTTGCCGTTCACGATAAGGGCTATGTCGAGTTTCTGAAGACGGCATACCAGGACTGGACTGATGAGGGACGCAAAGGCGACGCGTTTCCTTATGTATTTCCAGTTGGCGGCAGAAGACCCCTCGATCTTCAGCGCATAGATGCGCGGCTTGGTCAGTATGCCTATGATTGTGGAACACCGATTTCGGAACATACCTGGGACGCTGCTTACTGGAATGCACAGACGGCACTTACGGGTTTACACACTGTAATGGACGGAAACGGACATCACCCAACATTTTCTCTTTGCCGACCGCCGGGGCATCATTCCGGTGCGGACTATATGGGGGGCTATTGCTATCTGAATAATGTTGCGATTGCCGCAACCGCCGCTTTGAAAAGGGGTGCCGCGAGGGTTGCCATTCTGGATGTCGATTATCATCACGGCAACGGCACACAGGACATCTTCTACGAGCGGGGTGATGTCCTCACGGTATCCATTCATGCTGATCCAAGAACAGACTACCCTTTCTACTGGGGCCATGCTGATGAAACTGGAAAGGGCGCAGGTGCTGGATGCAATCTCAACGTCCCCCTGCCCCAGGGCACTGCGTGGGACACATATGAAAGCGCTCTTCAGTCCGGGCTCGACGCTGTGGCTCGGTTTAAGCCAGACCTCCTCATTGTGCCGTATGGTGCAGATACGTTCGCGGGCGATCCGATTAGCCATTTTCGTCTGCAAACCGATGACTACAGGCATATGGCAGGCCTTATCGATATGCTCGGTATTCCAACACTGATCTGCATGGAGGGTGGTTACGCAATCGATGCCCTGGGTGCCAATGTGGCGAGTTTCCTGGCCGGTTTCACTGCCTAATATGGTTAATCGCCCGTCCGGGATTTAACCCTTTATCAAACAGGTTTTTCAATTCGGATCGTGTACAACTTGCATCATGAGGTGGCGACTTGGGAGACACGCGGCCAGCCGTTCGGTGCTGGCGGCTCTGACCTGTATTGGTCTGGGGGCACCGGCAATTCATGCCGGCGTGCGCGATAATCCTGCCTTCAATGTTCATGGTCTCGTTGTCGTCTGGGGTTCGGACGGGTTCGATACAACGGGCAACACGCCTGTCGTCTCCGACTTCGTGATTGATACAGGAACTGGCACGACGGCTGCAAGTTCCGGGGACGTCGACATTATCAACGGTGATGTACATACGGTCGTCACTGGCTCATTGATGGCGACGCAGGACGCCACAAATTCGACAAATGGATCACCCTTTCGAGTTCAGCGCGTTGTCGGTGGTGGCTTTACGACAGACTTCAACGGAAACGGCGTCACGGATCCGGGCGACACCTTCAACCCGTTTCAGATACGCGCGAACAGCGATATCAACACACGTAGAGCTGAGCTCGAGACGAGCTTCTACGTCGCTTCAAATACCGCCTTTGCCATAGACGCGCAGGCGACACCCCTGAACGGAACAACGCCCTTTGTTTTCAATCGGATGCGTTTGCGTCTGCGGGTGACAGCGTCCGGCACGGATGATGGATTCTCGTTTGGAAACGCAGCACAATTCCCTCATAGCGGAGGGACAGCCGGCGGCGTTCAGAATGGTTTTCGCAGACTGTCGACAATCGAGACCAATCCTCGCCGTGTGTTTGATGGAAATCAGCGAACAGCCGTCGCGCCGGGTAGCATCGCAGATCAGTCTGTCCGCTTTGATGTCACTTACCGTTATAACTCTGGCAATATCGATCTATCGGACGGCGTGATCCAGGCAGCTGCCGAAGTTATTTACACCGTATACGTTCCATAGTTAGGGAATATCTTCAGTCAGCTGATAAACTCGTAATCCTCGCGGCGTATTCCCGAGACAGCCTCACGATATGCATTGACCGTCCCGGACCAGTTCTGGGTGATAAAGCCCTCACTCGTCTTATACCAGGATGCCCCGCACTCCTCGTCGCCCCAAACCGTCTTCCTGAGATCGGCTTGCAGTTTTTCATTGAACGCCGACTGCGCGGTTTCAGTTGGAGCGAGCGCCTTGGCTCCGGCCTCATCTAAAGCGGACAAAGCCTCAATGATATGCCCCATCTGTGCTTCCATCATCGACGTGATGGAGTTGTGTCCAAGATTGGTGTTTGGGCCATACAGCATGAAAAAGTTCGGAAAGCCTGAGACCGTTATTCCATAATAGGCCCGTGCAACATCCGCCCAGGCCTCTTTCAGAGTTCGACCACCAGAACCCTGGATATCGACGGACAGATTCCAATCCGACGTACTGAAGCCCGTGGCAAGCGCGAGAATATCGCAGTCGACAGTTCTACCGTCCTCCAGTTCCACCGCATTCGGATGAATGCGTTTGATGTGGGTTGTTTCCAGAGTGACATTGTCCCGGTTCAACGCATCATAATAATCGTCACAGATGAGTATGCGGCGGCAGCCAATCGGGTAATCCGGCGTCAGCGAAGCACGCAGCTCTGGATCGGCTATCTTCGCGTGCAGGAAATTCATCGCGCGCGCCGTGAACGCGGCCCGACCTTCGGGCGTCCACTCGAAGGCCTTCCAGCTCATCCGCTCGGCGTTCTCATAGATCAGCTGCCTGTTGAGGTTGTAGATCAGCATCGCGCTTTCTAGATCCGTGACGGCCAGAGCCTTGTCCTCTGGTGTAATCAGTTGGTCCGGACGCGGTACAATGTAATTTGGACTGCGCTGAAATACGGTGAGGTGCGCTGCGGTTTCGGCCATCGGCGGCACAAGTTGAACGGCACTCGCCCCTGTGCCCAGCACGCCGACTTTCTTGCCGCTCCAGTCGACTGAGCGATCCCATCGCGCCGTGTGCATCGCCGGACCTTCAAAGGTGTTAAGGCCTTCAATGTCTGGCAGCTTTGGGCGGTTCAATTGGCCGAGTGCGCTGACAACTGCCATGGCTTCGATCTCGTCTCCACCCGCGGTGGTAACGTTCCAGCATTTCTTCTCATCGCTCCATGCCGCGCTGATGGCCGCCTCCCCCAAACGAATAGACGGCGCGAGCTGATAGCGTTCCACGAGTTCGTTGGCGTAAGCCTCTACTTCATCAGCAATAGGGTAGCCTTTGGACCACACCATGGATTGCGCAAATGAGTACTCATAAAGCGCGACGGGAACATCGCAGGAGCAGCCGGGGTATTTGTTCTCATGCCAGGTGCCGCCTACGCTTTTGTTCTTTTCGAGCAGTGTGAATGTGTAGCCGGCTTCCTTCAGCTTAATGGCGGCGAGCAGTCCCCCGAGGCCGCCGCCGATTACTACCGCATGCCTGTTATCCATGGCCGTCCTCCATCGGTAATTTTATGATGCGGAGCGTGCGATCAACCGACAGGATTGGCAAGGGGCATAAGCGCGAAATCAGTCGACGCGGCCAAACCTGTAATAGATGCGACCGCCCACGGAATCGTTGCCCTGATTGCGTCCGTCACCAATGATCTGGCCATGCGACAGGTGCTCGTAGATCAATTGTGCGCCCCAACGCTCACCGATGTGACGATTAAGGGCCAATGTGGTTCGGAACAGATCGCGAGACCCAAACAGGATATTGTTGTTATCAAAAGCAGCGTTCGCTGGATTGCCAGGATCATTCGGAAAGGGAATGTCGATCTCGCCTGAATGGACAATGTAGCCGAGACTGGTTTCGATCTCCCATCTTTTCTTTTTACCGAGCTGCCAGTCCCAGCTCAGACCAAAGCCACCAAAGCTCGTATTCCCAGCGGTGTTGTATGATCCTACGATATAGGGCTCTGGATCGAAAAAGTACTTCCAGCGTAGACGCTTGGGTGTATGGAACAGAATTTCCACCTGAACGTTTTCGCCCTCCTCCTGATTCTCTGCATCGGCACTTCCACCGATTGGAATGTTATGCGCTAGGACCCCGAACCGGACTTCGCTGACAATGTCCGAAAAGATGGTTTTGGCCTTCTCGTCAGATGATTGAGCGCTGGCGAGCCCCTGAAGGACAATGCCGGTAACTAAGACAAGAAATGCTGCTTTCAGACGATGCATATATCAGCTCTCTGGATTACTCTTTTGTCATCAGAGAGCCGAGCAGATTGCCTGTGTCAAACCAAAATCACGCGACTTTCCGGTCTTCTTCAAAACTGTAAAGTCGCGCGACTTATCCTCACAACAACACCAGGTCAGTGGATGCTCAGGCAGGAGCCTAGAAATTCAAGACCTTCGCATATCTGATGTGTTCCATATCGTGGAGTTTCTCCAGCGTGCCCATAGGTGGTTCAGAATCGATTCCGACCAAAGCAATCGCTTCGCCGCCCTCTTCGGTTCGCCCGAGGTGGAAGGTTGCGATGTTCACATCAGCCTCACCCAGCATAACGCCGAGGGATCCGATGAAGCCCGGAATGTCCAGATTGTTGACGTAAAGGGTTACCGGCGAGAAATCGCCTTCCAGGGCCATGCCTTTGACCTCTACGATGCGGGGACGCCCGGCTGACACGGTGCCAGCGAGCGTACGCCATCCCCCTTCCGGAGCGTTCTCGGTCGCCTTGGTCAGAACCTTGATCCGGATGAGGCTATCATAGACCGGACTTTCTTCCGTCTTAGTCTCTGTGAGTTTGACGCCGCTCTCGTGGAGTATGGCTGGCGCGGACACCATGTTCACATCACCGCGACTTGGACGAAGGAGGCCTGCCAGTGCGGCGGCGGTAATCGGTTTTCGGTTCAGCTCCGAGACTTCGCCCTCATATTCGATCACCACTTCCTCGAACCCATAGTCGGAAATCTGTCCGGCAAAGGCTCCAAGCTTCTCGGCCAGCTGCGTGAACGGCGTGAGGCGCGGTGCCTCCTCCGCGGTGACAGACGGCATGTTCAAGGCATTAGTGACCGCGCCCGTCAGCAGATAGTCGGACATTTGCTCGGCGACCTGGAGCGCAACATTTTCCTGAGCTTCAGCCGTCGCCGCGCCGAGATGCGGCGTGGCGATAAAGTTCGGAGCCCCGAAGAGTGGATTGTCTTTGGCTGGCTCCTCGGCGAACACATCAAGGGCAGCTGCCGCTACATGACCGCTTTCCAGAGCATCTTTGAGTGCGGACTCATCGATGAGACCGCCACGGGCACAATTCACAATGATCACGCCTTTCTTAGTCTTCGCGATGTTTTCCGCCGACAGAATATTGGCCGTCTGGTCGGTGAGCGGCACATGCAGGGTGATCACATCTGCCCGGGCGAGAAGTTCCTCAACCTCGACTTTTTCAACACCGAGTTCCAGCGCGCGTTCTTCAGTCAGGAATGGATCATAGGCCGCGACTTTCATGGCAAGCCCTTGGGCGCGTTCGGCCACGCGGCTGCCAATGTTGCCACAGCCGATCAGGCCCAGCGTTTTGTAGGAGAGCTCAGTTCCCATGAAGGCCTTCTTCGGCCATTCGCCAGCCTGCGTGCCCGCATTCGCTGCCGGGATCTGCCGCGCGGCCGCAAACATCATGGCGATGGCATGCTCTGCCGTAGTGATGGCATTTCCGAAGGGTGTGTTCATCACCACAACGCCTTTGGCTGTGGCGGCCTTGATGTCGATATTGTCAACGCCGATCCCTGCCCGACCGATGACCTTCAGATTGTCAGCGGCGGCGATGACGTCTGCGTCGGGCTTGGTTGCCGAACGGACCACAAGGCCATCATAGGCCGGAATTTCTGCAATCAGTTCTTCTTTGGAGAGACCGGTTTTTGTTTCCACGTCGAGACCGCGATTTTTGAAGATATCGACGGCGGCGGGGCTGAGTTTGTCAGCTATTAGTACTTTGGGCATGGTGTGTTCCTTTGCTCATGTGCTGTTCCTCGCCCTTCGGCTCGGGCACACTGCGCCTGCGCTTCGCTTGTGTTGGGGCAGGCCGTTAAATTCGATCTATAGAGTGGCGACGGTCTCTTCGAAGGCCCAATCGAGCCATGGCGTAAGTGCGGCGACGTCGGATGGTTCCACAGTGCCGCCACACCAGATGCGGAGGCCTGGAGGCGCTTTGGCATACCCAGCGGCGTCGTAGGCAATGCCATCGGCGTCCAGAAGCCCCATCATCTTTTTGACGAAGGCGCGTTGGTCCGCCTCGTCCATGGATGCAACGCGCGGATCAACGATCTTGAATGTCACGCCGGTGTTTGAACGCACCGATGCATCAGGGCACAGGAAATCCACCCAAGGGGTGTTGGCCACCCATTCAGTGAGTATAGCGAGACTCTCATCGGAGCGCGCTTTAAGGGCTCGCCAGCCGCCGAGGCTTTCGCACCAATCTAGGGCCTGTAGATAATCCTCCGTGCACAGCATGGATGGGGTGTTGATGGTTGCGCCCTCGAACAGGGCTTCGTTGAGCTTACCGCCCTTCAACATCCGGAAAATCTTCGGTAGCGGTCTGTCTGGCGTGTAAGTCTCCAGCCGGCGCACGGCATTGGGCGACAAGATCAGCATGCCGTGCGCCGCCTCCCCGCCCAGCACTTTCTGCCAGGAATAGGTTACGACATCAAGCTTGTCCCATTCGAGCTCTTGAGCGAAGACCGCCGAAGTCGCATCGCAAATCACGACACGGTCGGGATTGGGTTTGATCCAGTCAGCATTCGGCACACGAACGCCAGACGTTGTGCCATTCCCGGTGAAGACGATATCGGCATCATCACGGGCGGCGGCAAAGTTCGGCAACACGCCGTAATCGCCGGTGTGGATCTCGCAGTTTTCGAGCTTCAGCTCTTTCTGGGCGTCTGTCACCCAGTCCTTACCAAAGCTCTCCCAAGCAAAGATATCGACCGGCCTACCGCCGAGCATCGACCACATACACATTTCGACAGCGCCTGTATCCGAGGCTGGTACAATTGCCACGCGATAGCCGTCGGGAAGGCCAAGTACCTGCTTGGTGCGCTCAATCGCTTCTTTCAGCTTGGCTTTGGCAAGACCGGAGCGATGAGAGCGCCCGAAGGCAGCGTCGTTCAATTGTTCAAGTGAAAATCCGGGGCGTTTTGCCGTCGGTCCGGAAGAAAAGTTGGGGCACGCTGGGCGCACCTCCGGCTTTGTCGCCGTGGTCGTAGTCATCTGTTTGTCTCCTATCCTTACAGATAGGCTGGGCATCGTTGGGGATGCCTGGCCCACGGCGGACATGACAGCAGAGCACGATTATTTCAAGGGTGAATGTGTTTATGGGGCGGTGATATCTCTCGGCATTCGCTAGCAGACATATGCTCCACTCTGCTCGCAAGTTGCCATGACACGTTCGATCCAACCGCGGACCGACTTCACGCGAACATAGACGGCGATCTTTTCGCCGAATGTATTTCCGGGGTTTGATTGGGATAGGACACCGACGACAATCGGTCCATCACCATAGTCAACATAAAGCGGAGAACCGCTGTCCCCCACTGCGGGGCTGACAGGTCCAGTGCCTGCACCATTTAGGACCGCCTCGCCGACCTCGTTAAGAGCGATCGGTCCGCCCATGAGGAAACGCGATCCGCCATTAGAGCCCCATGCTGCATAGTAGGCATTTGAAAGCTTGGGAGCTGTCAGCCTTAGATCATCGTGCTCCATTGTCGCCACTGGCACCGAACTGAATGCGCTGACATCCTCGATATAAAACAGGGCGATATCATTGGGATACTTATAATAAGTGATGCCGTGTGAGGCGTGGCAAAGCGCACCAGTGACCGGTGTCACGATCGTTCCTTCCGCGCGGACGTCTTCTGTTGGCGGGATCGCGATCACATCATAAGTCGGCTTTCTTTTGCCCGGGTCTGTCTCCTGAAAGCAATGGGCCGCAGTGAGAAACCAATGGTCTGAAATGCGCGCCCCGGCGCAATGAGCGCGTTCAGTGCCGCCTGGCGACTGGATGATCTCGAATTTCACGAGGCCTGGATGAGCGGTCAGGTCCGGAAAATCTACCGGGGGTGGTTGATCATTAAGGCTTGGCCGGCGGTCCGCGGGATCGAGCCAAACTGGTTCAATGGGTGTTTCCGTCTCGGCTCGAACTAGACATTTGCGCAGGCCCAATGGCTCCAGCTCGCTATTAGCGAAGGGCTCGTTTCCGAAGTGACGCGGCGCAATCTCGATACCCGCCGCATCGGTCAAAGGAACCTCTCCACCAAATATTCCCCCATACACTTCGCTGATCATATCGCGGGTTGGCTCTGTTCGATCGGCATAGATACCAGCAGCCGCACCGATCAGAAGCGCCACTAAGAAAAGCAATACGCGCATGACCGCCTCCAAAACTTAGGTCTGAAAAGCCCCCGTTGAGCCTCCTTGGACGATAATGGCATTGCGAGCGCTTTGAAACTCTTCTCAGCGCTTTCTTTGCTTGACCTTTCCCATGGCGCACGCCACGTCGGCCACCATGGGAAAGAATCGTGATGCTATCGACTGGGCCTTGTTCTGCGCATTGTCAGCCTTCTGGGCTGGCGCTTATGCTCTGACACGAGGCGCGGTTGAGACTCTCCCCCCAAGCGCAATCATTCCCGCCCGGCTTATCATCGGCGCTGTGATCCTGAACGTGGCCATGTTCATTTCCGGCGAGCGCTATCCGCCGATCAGCGACGCAAAACGCTGGGGCACAATCCTGCTGATGGGATTTGTCGGGATGACCGGCCCCTTCTTCTTGATCACCACCGCACAACAAACAGTCGATTCAAGCCTCGCCGCCCTATATGTCGCCGCGACGCCAATCTTTGTCGTCATCGGCGCTAATGCTCTGTTTGCGGATGAAAAGCTGACTCCACCAATAGCACTTGGAATTGGGATCGGGTTCCTGGGTGTCGGTGTTCTGTTCGCTCCTGATGTTATTCAGAACTATGGATCAGCCACCGCAGTCGCTCAGGCCATTCTGCTGGTGGCGACGGCGTTCTATGCCAGCAGCACTCTTCTCGCCCGCGCTGCTCCACCTATGCCATCGCTTGTTTTCGCCACCGGGTTTGTCACCGCTGCAGCGCTTCTTTCGCTTCCAATGTTGTTCAACGTCAACTGGGAAACACTCGAACCAAGCACCACATCGATTCTAAGTGTCATCGGGCTTGGTATCGGACCATCCGCTATTGCCTCTCTGCTCTACATGGCTCTGGTCCAGCGGGCGGGCGCGACATTCCTCTCCCTGACGGGTTATGCGATCCCTATCCTCTCGGCCCTCTTGGGCTGGGTCCTGTTCCGAGAACAGCAAAGCTGGCACACGGCTATCGCATTCACGCTTATTCTGAGCGGCGTGTGGCTGGCACAGAGAACCCCCAAAGAAGCAACCGCTTCTCCGCCTCAGACTACAAGTGAAACGAGCCCTCAATGACGGTAACTGATGTTCCCGACAGCTTAACGCGATCGCCGACGGTTTCTGTTCCGACCCACGCCCCACGCCCGGGATAGGCCTGAAAACAAGAGAGACATGTCTTGTTTAGCTGCCTGCCCATGAGCGGGGCGACCATACAATGCCAGGAGCCCGTTGCAGGGTCCTCATCTATGCCGGAGCCCGGCGCGAAGAAGCGACTGATGACATCAGCGCCTTCAGGCCCACCCGGCGCAACACAGCCTATGTTTCCGCGATCCCAACCCGCACCATCGACGCCCAACTGCGACAGGGCCTTATGATCCGGGTCCAATTTGAGGATGTCATCTGCACTCGCAAATATGCAGGCTAGGAAGCTGCCGGCCCATGCGGCCTCAGGTCGAGCCCCAAGCGCGGCAACCATCTCGTCCGTCACATCAATCTGTTCGAGGCGGGACGCAGGAAAATCCATGACCAGCCCGGTTCCACTTTGGGAGACGAAGAGCTCGCCGGACTGCCGGGTCTCAAATACAATCTGTTCGCCTGAATATCCCAGATGCTCGTAGACGACATGGCCGGAGGCGAGAGTTGCGTGGCCGCAAAGCGGCACTTCAACGGTAGGAGTAAACCAGCGAAGTTCCCAACGCCCTTCTCCCGCAGGAACGATGAAAGCGGTCTCCGCAACGTTGTTCTCCGCTGCAATCGCCTGCAATTGGTCATCCGGGAGAAAGCTATCCACAGGCATCACGCAGGCCTGATTGCCCTCGAACGGTCGGCTGGCAAACGCGTCAATCTGGTAGAATGGAATTCGCTTGGTCATCGGGTGCCTCCTGTCTGGCCGAGGCATAGGCGTTCTCAAACGATTGGAAAAACGATGATTTCTGAGGCAATGCAGAGAAATACTAACGCGTCGGCCAGAAGACTGCAGCATGCATGCGAAGACGGTCCTCGCAGCCACTTCGAAAATGATGTAGTCCAAGACCGGGCGTCGAATAATTTTGTAGTGTGAACAGATGCCGCTCGATACCGAAACACTGATCTATATCGTCAGTCTGCTGCTTGCCGCTATTATCGGCTACGCGATCCACCGCGGCAGTACTTGCGCTGTGAACGCGGTTGCAGAGCTCGTTCTCCAAGGGCGTCCTCGCCGGTTTCTATCCTTTCTATTGTGCAGCGCGGTCGTGGCGCTGGTACTCCTGCCGGCCGCCTGGTCATCGACATGGCGTTGGGAAGGTCTTCTTCCGGTTTACTCAGCGAGTTGGTTGTCCATCGCGGGTGGCGCGTTGTTCGGCGTTGGCGCAGTTGTAAACGGTGCCTGTAATTTCGGAACGATCAACCGGCTTGGATGCGGCGATACGCAATATCTGTTTCTGTTTCCGGGTCTGTTCGTTGGCGCGGCGATCGGACCGCTTCTAGGCTTTCCCCATCCAGGTTCAGCGACAAGCTTTGTCGATCACGTCACTCCCGTCGCGATTGGTTGGATTATGCTCTGTGTCGCAATGGCCGTTGTGTTCGCCTTTGCCAGTATTCAGAGAAAGCGCGCGCGCGGCACACCGGGTCGGCCTATCGCCTTTTATCTCTCAATCATCGGACTGCTAGGGGCGCTGATTACGCTCGCCGTTGGACCATGGCACTACACTCGCATAGCCGTTGCAGCCTCGTCGAATCCAAGCCTCGATGTGCTCGTCGAAATTGCCCCCCTGGCTGGGCTGCTTGCCGCTGTTGTGGCTGGGTCAGTGTTTGCTGGCATCCGAAAACGCACTTTCAAACTGTGTGCGCCAACGCTCATGGGATCACTGTCCTGCCTGGCTGGTGGGGCGCTTATGGGCGCGGCGATCCTGCTTGTCCCCGGCGGCAATGACGGCATGGTGTTCAGCGGAATTCCATCCCTGTCCCCATCTACGGCAATCGCGTATCCGGCCATGTGCCTAACGATTGCTATTCTGGTTTGGGTCCCTAACCGACTAAGCAGGAAAGCGGCAGCATCATAACGATTTGCGTCGAGCCATGGACAATCAACGGCAAAAAGGCTTCAGACAGCAAAAGACAATCCCGGGATCATCACATGACAAAAGACCTTCGCCCCTCTGGTCGTCTCATTGACGAGTTGCGAACCATCTCTCTTGAAACGAATGTGACGAGATATGCCGAAGGCTCCTGCATGGCGAAGTTTGGGAACACCCATGTTCTTTGCACCGCCAGCTGGAGCGATAATGTTCCAGGTTGGATGCGCGGGCGCGGCTCGGGTTGGGTGACGGGAGAATACGGAATGCTGCCGCGCGCCACGCATACGCGGGGACGGCGCGAAGCTGCCGCCGGAAAGCAGTCAGGTCGGACGCAGGAGATACAACGTCTCATAGGCCGGTCTTTAAGGTCCGTTGTTGACCTCACAGCGCTCGGCGAAAATCAGATCACGATCGACTGCGATGTCATTCAAGCAGATGGTGGCACGCGTACGGCATCGATCACCGGCGGGTTTGTCGCCCTCGCCCTCGCCTGCCGTTATCTGAAGGATGAGGGTTTGATCAAAAATGATCCCATCCAGAAACAGGCTGCTGCGGTGTCCGTAGGCCTGTGGAAGGACAAGCCTGTTCTCGATCTCGACTATGCTGAGGACTCCGGTGGCGAGGGTGACGTCAACATCGTCATGAGCTCAGACGGCGGCTTCATCGAAGTGCAAGGAACGGGCGAAGATCGCCCCATCACCCGAACCGAGCTGGAAGAATTGTTGCGCCTTGCCGAAAAGGGCTGCGCGGAACTGTTCGACGCCCAGCGTGCGGCGCTCGCCTGACGCGCGTGCCAAACCTTTTTTAGGATTTCCCTGTTAAGCCCGGGCTCAGCCAATGAGAGGGGCAAACAAGATGGTTGAAGTCACTGAACGGCCAAATACTCTGAAACTGTTCAAAGTCAGGCCCGCAGATCAGCCGGAAACTCCGTTTCGTCCAGCTATCGTCTATGTCGATCATATCGTTTTGGTCGTAGAAGAAACATCCGACACAACCCGGCTGTCGCTCGCAAACGGTAAGGATCTGATTGTCGATCTTTCATTGGACAAATTTGCGCTTCGTCAGAAGATCGATAACCCAAACGTCTGATACGTCCTCGTTCTTTCTTTGCAAAATCTGAAATTCTGACCCATGCTGCTCCGAACCAGAGGAAACGAGCAGCTTGGCGAAACACCCTGCCGGACAATTACGTCTTTCAACCAAGCTTGCTTACGGGTTTGGTTCGGCTGCCTATGGCGTGAAGGATGGCGGGTTTCTCTACTTCCTTCTCCTGTTTTACGGACAAGTCGTCGGCCTGGAACCCGCCCTCGTTGGGCTCGCCATTCTGATCGCACTGATCGTTGATGCAATCAGTGATCCGATTGTTGGCTATATCTCGGACAACTGGCGATCGCCCTGGGGACGCCGGCACCCTTTCATGTATGCCGCTGCGGTGCCGATCTCGCTCGTCTATTTCCTCGTATGGAATCCACCGGACTGGAGCGAGGGCGCGCTGTTCTGGTACCTTCTGTCTACGGCGATCCTGGTGCGGACTTTTATTACGTTCTACGAGACACCGAGCTCCGCTCTGCTTCCTGAGCTAACGTCGGACTATCATGAGAGGACAACGCTGCAATCATTTCGACTATTCTTCGGCTGGTTCGTCGGAAATGCCATGACCATCATGATGTTCGGGCTGCTATTGCGACCCAACGAACAATATGCCGAGGGTATTCAGAACCTAGACGGGTATGCGACGTACGGCTTCGTTGCTTCAGCGGTCATATTCATAGCAATTATGGTCTCTGCTCTCGGCACTCATGGCGAGATCAAGCGACTGCAACTTCCGCCAGCGAAGCAGAAGCTAAATGTCCTGTCAGCGTTTCGAGAAATATTCGAAACGCTTTTCGATCACTCTTTTGCAGCGCTATTTGTTGCAACCCTGTTTGGTGCCATCGCCACGGGGGTGAGCGGCGCGCTCGCCTTTCAAATGCTCTCCTTCTTTTGGGAATTCTCCCAAGATCAGATCTTTATCTGGACGACGCTGGTCATCATCTCGGCAATTTTAGGGACGGTCATTGCGCCACCCATTACCCGAGCTCTTGGCAAGAAACGCGCTGTGATCGTTCTCGGCATTCTCGCATTCGGTGCTGCCCCGATGCCCGTCCTTTTAAGACTGGTTGGCATCATGCCGGAGAATGGTGACCCCGCTCTCTTCCCGATCATTGCGACGGTCAACACGCTGGATATCGCTCTGATTATTGCACTTCAGGCTGTCCTTTATTCAATGATCGCGGATCTTGTTGAACAGAGTGAATTGAAGACCGGTCGGCGATCAGAAGGCGTTTTCTATGCTGCCGTGACCTTTACCCGAAAGAGTAACCAGGGGCTTGGCGGTTTCGTTGCCGGACTCGTCCTAAGCATAGTCGCGTTTCCACCGAATGCGACACCGGGCGACGTGGATCCAGATATTCTGTGGCAGTTGGGAGCGTTCTACGCAGGGCTTCTTTGGTTGCTCTGGACGATCATGATCATTGCCGTCGGTTATTACCGAATCGATCAGTCCGCCCACGAAGCGAATCTGGAGGCATTGGCGGAGCGCCGAAGCTAATTGCCCTAGGAGCATCCCGTAACGACATCCCTAATATTAGGGGAATGTATTGGCACGGTAAGAGCCAATATTTTGCATTAAACTCCCGAAAATAGCAGTTTTAACGCACCGCGTGTTCTTGATCTGCCTGTTAACCACAGATATGAGTGATTAGTAAGTTTTGCGCAACCAGAACGCACATTGATAATATATTTAAGTTGAAAGAGCTGGGAAGAAGATATCTTCTTTAACCAGACGAGCCAATTCAGAGGGGGAATAACGGTGAGCAATGAAGCCATCAAACAGCCGACCGACATAGATAGATATGTAGGTACGCAAGTACGAACGGCACGAAGGGAGCTGAAGCTAACTCAAGAAGCACTCGGCAAAATGCTGAATATTACTTTCCAGCAAGTCCAGAAGTATGAGCGCGGCGTCAATCGTATCTCTTCTGGAAAATTGTATGAGATCGCCCACGTCTTGAAGCGGCCCCTCGATTACTTTTATCCGGATCAAGTTGGTGAGATTGACGAAGACTCAGATCGCACAGACGCGCTTCGGCGCGCCGATCTCCAAAAGGAATGCCGTAACCTGATTGATCAGATCACTGATATTGGGGATCTGGAAGCAATCCAAAGAGTGTTGTCACTTTCAGCCTGCCATGAACAAGCGTCTTCTGCGGCATAAGATTTACTCGGGCCGGCACTGTTAGCCTAATACAAGCGTATTCACTTCTCCGTCGGTATTGAGCGACACAGCTCTGCCGACGGATGAAGCATCGCGATCCATAAGAGCGACTGTTTCCGCTTCGCGACTAGATGCAATGTAACGGTCTCCGCTGGAGTCCCTGACGAACGCAATGGCCTGAGCTGGTTCTCCACGGGACCTTACCAGGGTGTAGGTTTCTATCACTCCGTCTGCTGGTCCGAGCTTCGGCGTGATCAGTCCATCCGGCATCGCCGGTGCCGTAACGGGCTTGAACTCGGATGGTCGTTCGGCCGAATAAATACCCACTGCCTCTTTTGTCATCCAACCGCCATTGGCTAGCACCAGGCCCCTGGCTTTCGGCTTCTTCAGACACGCCTCATACATGCTGGCAATGGCGTGGAGAGAATAGTTGTTTCCCGGACCACCAAAGAAAGGAAGGCCGCCCGTCAATGTTGATGCGCGGTCTTCCGCTTGCGGATCTATTCCTAGCGCGTCACAAGCACTCATGACGGCGCAAGGAAAGCACGAGTATAGATCAAGAAGAGATATATCAGCAGACGAACAACCCGCCTGATCCAGCGCGCGAGCAGTTGCAGTTTCCATTGCCCAAGACCCGTCGAGGCGAGGTCGTTCTGAGATATTCGCGTCCGTTGCCTCTCCAGCACCGTGAAGATAGACGCGAGATGATACCGGAATGCCGAACTCGTCCGCTTTCTCTTCGGACATTATCAGTACGGCCGCCGCCTGATTCACCGCATCCTGCGCCATGTGCCACTTCAAAAATGGATCAGCGAACGGGTAGTTCTCCTTTGATGGTTCGGACAGGAACTCCACACTGCGTGCCTCCGGGAACTGCGCATAAGGGTTCGCCGCAGCGATCTCAGTGAACGGCCTGAACAGTTCCGACATTCGTCGGCGGTGTTCAGTTCGTGTCTCCCCATCTCGTGCCGCGATGGCGTTCTCGAAGAGGGCGTAAAAAAACGCCGGCGTCACCAAACCATGTTTGATTTCGCCCCGGCTCAACAACATATCGCCCATGCCGCGGTCTTCCAGCTGGCCTCCCGTGTCGTCGGACATGTCGAGCTTAAGACCAGCTCGGCGTGCTGTCTTTGTTGCTCCAATCGCCTCAACGCCAGCGACCAGCGCAACTTCGCTGTCGCCTTCATGAATGCGGACCGCCATCTCATTGACGAGGCTCTGCGGACTTTGACCGCCGGTCGACGCATAAATCGCATGGGCTGGGTTAGCACCGATCCCGCCGGCCACAGCGCGCGGCAAATTCTCGGCACGGCCATATGGATAAGGATAGTTCGGGATGGAGTCGTCGAAGATACGCACCATGGCCATGACATCTACAGCGCTGGCGATATCCTTATCATTCGGGCCCGAAAGCGCGGCGACGGAGGCCTCAGAAGCAAGTGAGATATAGCTCGGAGCAGCGGCAACACCTTCGTCTGCTTGCCAGTGGCTAACGGCCTGTCCTGCCCCAACAAGGACAGGCATACTTCCTTTTGGCATCGCGCGGTCTCCCTCGTCTTTTTCGATTGAGATGTCTTAGAGAACGGACCGTTCAGATCAATGGGTGACGCAGGGCAAAGATAAAAAGCCGATCGCTCAAATTTCATCGATTGACTTATCGGAGCGTTGAACGTTTTCGGGTTTACTGTGATCATTATGGATACAGTACAGGAATCCGGGGGGGCGAACCGGAGACCGATGCTAAGTGCGTTTGGGATGTTTTTCGCGGTAAACGCGGCAGCCCTATCGCTCGCAACCATCTGGATCTGGCACGCTTGGCAACTCGGCGAGATTAGCTCGTCCGGGGCCGTTCTCAGATTCACTCTGACAGTAACGGCCTGTGTCGCCTTCCCCATCGCCGCTTATGCTGCGGGACACCTGATTGACATTGAAGGCATTCGCCGCAAGCTTCTGGCCCTTGATGCCATCGACGATCTTACAGGACTGCTGAAACCACGTTTCTTCCACCTAGTCGTCGATGACGAGATAGCACGTGTCTCCCGAACCGGACGTCCAAGTGCGGTCCTCGTCTTCGAGATCGACAAGTTCCACGACCTTCGGGATCGCTTCGGGCACGATTTTTCTGACGCCATGCAAATGCAGGTCGCGCGATCAGCTCACCATGCGCTTCGCGGCCCGTTCGACAAGATGGCTCGCTCCAATAGCAATCGCTTCTATGCTTTGCTTCACGATGTCTCCGTCGCCAAGGCCGAAGAGATTAGCGATCGCATCCGGGACACCGTGGCTAACACAGCGATCGACCATCTCGGCACGACCGCCTATGTCACCCTTAGTGTCGGTTATACGAGCCTCAGCTTCCAGTCCAAGGTCGATGAAGCCATCAGCCTTGCAGAGAACGGCCTCGATAAAGCCAAGCGGTTTCGCGGCAACAAGACCTGCAACGGGCGGTATTAGAAGCCGCTAGTTTGCAAGGGTGGCTTCGGTCTTCGCCTTGACCTCATCAAGCGTGACCTCCGGAGCAAGCTCCACGACCCGCAAGCCGCCTTCGACGACATCGAACACGCCCAGATCGGTGATGATGCGGTCGATGCAGGCCTTACCGGTCAGCGGAAGCGTGCATTCCTTCAGCAGCTTTGACTCACCCTTTCGGTTGGTATGATCCATCGTGACGATGCAGCGTTTGACGCCAGCGACCAGGTCCATGGCTCCGCCCATCCCTTTCACCATTTTACCGGGGATCATCCAGTTGGCGAGGTCGCCATTTTCGGCGACTTCCATGGCTCCGAGGATCGAGAGGTCAATGTGCCCGCCGCGGATCATCGCAAAGCTCGTCGCACTGTCGAAGAAGCTGGAACGCGGAAGCGTCGTGATGGTTTGTTTGCCAGCATTGATAAGATCAGCGTCTACTTCCTCTTCAGTTGGAAACGGCCCCATGCCGAGCATGCCGTTTTCAGACTGAAGGGTAACATCGACACCGTCGGGAATGTGGTTTGCCACAAGTGTGGGTATGCCAATGCCCAGATTCACGTAGAAGCCGTCCTCCAGTTCCTGCGCGGCACGCTTCGCCATATCGTCTCTGGTCCAGGGCATGGTTCAAAGTCTCCTAGCTATAGGCCGGATCGGCATTGCAATAGATACGGATGCGGCTGACAAGCCCGTTGCCATTCCGCGAAATGAATTCCGTCGCCGGGATAGGTGTCTCTTTGCCGCTTGGAATTTTATAATGATGGATGGTTTCCAACGCGAAGTCATTGTCGTCGCCAAGCACCATCAATGGCTCGTGCTCCATTCCCGCGAGGCTCGTCCAGATTGAGCCGAGCATCATTAGGACGTTCGACTTACCCTCCATGACCGGGACATAATTCATTCGCAGGGAGCAATCATCAGCCAGAAATGGCGCGTAAGCTTCGATGTCGCGCGCGTCTATCGCGGCGAGATAAGACTGAAGCCAATCAAACCCCGCGGGCGATAAATCATTGCGGGAGAGATTATCGAGTTTCATCGCAACTCAACCCTCGCGAATGGTACGTTGTTCAATGCGCTTTTCATGTTCCCCCTGAATAATGCGCTGCACGAACACGCCGGGCGTATGAATTTGAGCTGGGTCGAGCGAGCCCACAGGGACGATCTCTTCCACCTCGGCAACGGTCGCTTTGCCAGCCATGGCCATCAGTGGATTAAAGTTCCGCGCTGTTGCCCGATAGATCAGGTTGCCTTGGGCGTCGCCTTTCCAGGCCTTTACGATGGATAGGTCTGCGACGAGCCCTGTCTCCATAATATAGGTCTCGCCGTCGAAGTCCTTATGCTCTTTGCCATCAGCGATAACTGTGCCTACGCCCGTCTTGGTGTAGAAACCGGGAATACCTGCGCCCCCTGCCCGGCACCGCTCGGCAAGCGTGCCCTGCGGGTTGAACTCCAGCTCCAACTCACCGGACAGATACTGGCGCTCAAATTCCTTGTTCTCCCCTACATAGGAAGACACCATCTTCTTGACCTGCTTGCTCTCAAGCAAGACGCCCAGGCCAAATCCATCGACGCCGGCATTGTTTGAAATGACGGTGAGGTCTTTTGTGCCTGTATCTCTGAGGGCTGCGATGGACAGCTCAGGAATGCCGCAAAGCCCGAACCCACCGGACATTATGGTCATACCGTCAAAGAGATATCCTTCTAGGGCCGCTGCTGCATCGGAAAAGACTTTGTTTGCCATTGAGAGGGCTCCAGAGGACGGTGTCTAAGTTGCCGTTTTCGGGTGACACGTCGCACGCTGCCAAGCAAGCCTTTGCTGGTCACTTCGAGGCTAGGCGGGATCAATCATATGCGCAAAAATCCGTGATGACACGACAGTCCGGCCCACGTTCCGAGCAGGCCAATGTGGCATCGACCCTTGCATGATCAGATCGGGGCGACACGGCATGACCATAGGCTCCGTTGTTATTGGCCGCGAAGGCGAAACAGTCGCGAAACGTGCTGACGGTCGTACAGTCTGTGCTGCTTTCCCGACAGGCGTTCTGTGCCGTTGCTTCGGCCTCTTCGGTCGACCTTGCCAAACGCGACTGGCCAAAGACCCCGCCGCTGCCAATCACGAACGCGCCCCAACTAATCTCAGCTCTTTCAATCCGCTGGATGGCACAATGGGGATAAAGGGCATCGCGCGCGGCGACATCATCCCAAGACAAGCCGCGTAGCCAGCGGCCCGGGCGGTGCACATCCTGTCCGTGGGCAACCGATGCACCGTCATAGTTTGCAGATGCCTTTAGCCCTTTTAGTGGCGCACGGCAGTCAATGTTGATTTCATTGCCTGGCTGGTCATCCGTATCCAGGTTGAATCCGACGCGGTCTTCCGGGTGACCAATACCGAGCACATGACTGATCTCATGCAAAACGAGCGATGGAAAATGAACGCAATTGGTCTGTCCTTGGCTCGGATCAAGATAATAGCAACTTGAACGATTGAAGTGCACATCTGCTCCGGTGATTGTACCAATAGGTCCCGGAGCGATCTGGCCATTGGTCAGTACAAGAGAGGGATGCTCCTCATCGTAAAAGACAGTGTAGCCATTGATTGATGGCTTGCTGAAAGCCTGAAATCCGCGCGGCGACGTTGCGAAGAAGTCTATCTCCGCACCAGCGGTTAGATTGTCCTGCGCGCGGCGGGGATAATCGGGCGTCACACGACCTGTCACATCAACAAACTCGATCAGCGGATGCCCAGCTGACCAAACCTTCAAAGCATCCTGAATAGCTCGTCTTGCGTCATCGCACGTTGCGCCATCTATGAAGTTGAGCCGGCAGAGACTGCCATCGAGGGCGTATTCCAGACCACCGCCAAGACCTCGCTCACCGCTCTCAAGAAAAGAGCCAATCGACAAAGGCCATCTCGGAGCGCGCTCCAGATTGTCCTTGGCCGTTTCAGCCGTTCCATCGGGTCCCTCGACCACGAAAGCTGTGGCTGGCGCGCGCAGGCCCAGGGACAGCGCGAGCAAGAGTGTCAGAAGCAGAGCACGCATAAGGAGCTGCTAACCATGTTTTCTGGCAGAAGGAAGGCGACGTCCGGCTTGGCTTCAAGCCTCAGGGTGCTTCGTGGAAGCTGCAATCATATCGACGAATCGTGAATGCGTGATCGTTTTTGTCGTCGGCATCGTGGGGCCGTTGCCAGACTTCCTCCCAACGCCCCTCCTCAAGTTTCGGGAACTTCACATCGCCTATCACGTCGGCATCTACATCTGTAATGTAAAGTCGGTCGCTGATCGGGAGTGCGCGTTCGTAAATACTGGCTCCGCCAATGACGAAAATCTCGTCAACGCCGTCTCGCCGCGCGATACTTCGGGCAGCATTCACGGCAACTCCGAGGCTCGAGTACACCCGTGCGCCTTTTGCGGCATAGTTCCAGTTGCGGCTGATCACGATATTGGCGCGTCCGGGCAGAGGATTAACGGGCAGACTTTCCCAGGTCTTTCGTCCCATGATCACAGGCTTTCCCAGCGTCACCTCCTTAAAGAAGGCCAGGTCAGCCGAAAGCCGCCACGGCAATGTTCCCTGATTGCCGATCACATCATTCCGCGCCTTGGCGACGATGATGCAATTTCGTATGTCTACATCCAATAGAATTATCCTAGTCTAAGCCTCGAAAGACCCAGCTCGACATTCCGTCTCCGCCCCCCCATTTCCCTTTAGTCACGACAGATTGGCCATCATTACAAGTCTGATGGACAATGAAATTCGTTACTTCAATTGTAGATATAAGTTTGATGTTCGATGAGCTACTCAATGCAATCGCATATAGAAATCCAGATCACATTGTTGTCGTCTGTATTCTACTCTCACTGACATTTTGTGCCGTTTACTATCTGGGCGGTCGATTTTGGGCTGTTGTCTACCTCGCACTGATTCCTTTTGTGAACTGGACCTTCGGTTTTGCGGACCGCGTGATGCAACCGGTCCCGTTCGTCGAGGACGCTATGTTCAATCCGATCACAATTGTGACCGGATTGATCCTGGTGGTGCGAGACTTTGCCCAGCGGGAAATGGGCCATCGAATCCTGCTTGTCATGGCTATGGCCATAGGCTGGTCGTTCTATTACGCCTTTCCACCCATAGCGATTGCGTCGGCTGTCGCCTTCGCCGTTTCGGAGTCTGTCGACTGGTCGTTGTTCACGTTTACAAAACTGCGGCTTTCGACGCGTGTCCTTCTCTCGTCAGCACTGGCTGCGCCTGTGGACACGACGGTGTTCTTGATCGGGGCCAATATTGCGAGCCCAGGCCAATTGTCTTTCTGGAATGTTTTCTTCTCGATCGTTGGAAAAATGGTTGGCGCGCTAGTGATCTTCTGGGTGTTGCGCATACGAGAGAACGCTGGCGACCCTAGTCTAGGTAGGAAAGTTTGAGGTCCGTCGGTCGCTATACCGCGACAAGTCCCTTGATGTGCGGATGAGGATCGTAACCCTCTAAACGGAAATCCTCATATGCCCATGAGAACAGATCTAGTTTCTCTGGGTTGAGGTGCATCACCGGTGGCGTGCGAGGGGCGCGGCTCAGCTGTAGCTCCGCCTGCTCGATGTGATTCAGATACAGGTGCGCGTCGCCGAGTGTGTGGACAAACTCACCCGGTTTCAGCCCGCAGGCCTGCGCCATCATCATTGTGAGCACCGCATAAGATGCAATATTGAACGGTACACCCAGAAAGACATCTGCGGACCTCTGATATAGCTGGCATGAAAGACGACCGTTCATGACATTGAACTGGAACAGGCAGTGACATGGCGGCAGAGCCATATCGTTCACATCCGCCGGGTTCCAAGCCGAAACGATCAAACGGCGTGATGACGGGTTTGTCTTGATTTCGTTTAAGACCCAGGACACCTGATCAATCGTCTCGCCATTCGGTGCCGCCCAACTCCGCCATTGTTTGCCATAGACAGGGCCCAGCTCTCCGTTTTCATCCGCCCACTCGTCCCAGATGCTGACGCCGTTGTCCTTTAGCCATGCGATGTTGGTTTCCCCCCTCAGGAACCATAAGAGCTCATAGATAATGGACTTTAGGTGAAGCTTCTTCGTCGTCAGGAGCGGGAAACCATCGCCGAGATCGAACCGCATCTGATGGCCGAAAACAGCCCGCGTGCCGGTGCCGGTCCGATCAGGGCGTTCTGTCCCATCCTTCAATATCGTTTCGAGCAGTTCGAGATATTGCTGTTCCACAGGCGGCCTCCAGAATCACGTAGTCTTTTGTATGGTCTAATATTGTCCGGCGGTCGACAAGGACCAACCGCGCCCCATTGTCATGAATGCTGTGGTTAAGAGGCACTTACCGCAATGCCAGAAAGTGCCTCGGAAGGTCTAAGGGCATCTCAATTTGTTTGTCCGATAACCAGCTTTCGAAACCTGTTTGAAGCAGGGTTACGAGGTTGAAAGTTATGGGCGCTCAGCGAATAAACAGACTATATAAGCGGTTTTTGCGCGAAACTACCGGGAATGTGGCCGTCATTGCGTCACTTGCCGTCATTCCAATGATCACTGTCGCGGGCGTCGCAGTCGATTTCCAGCGAGTGATCACCAAAAAGAACACCGTCCAGCATACAATCGATGCGACAGTCATCGCGGCAGCTCGGGAGCGCCAGGCTGGTCGATCGGAAGGTGAAATACGCTCCTTTATCGCAGATCAGTTCGAAACTTTGTTGCTCGCAAACGATCCCTCTTTAAGTTGCACCATACCTGCCGTTGCTTTCGACCCGGAGTCTGAAGCGATTGATGCCAGTGTTACCTGCTCACAGCCCACGACGCTGACGGCCATCGTCGGCATCAACCAACTGCAATTCACTGTCAACACGGCGTCCACCTACGGTATCGGTGAGGTCGATGTTGCATTTGTGTTTGACCTTTCAGGTTCAATGAACAGCAGTGGCCGTTTGACTGCTCTGAAACAAGCCGCTCTCGACGCAGTTGACATTCTCCTTCCGGAAGATGGTCCAAGCACCGATGAGGTTCGCCTCTCGATCTCGACTTATAACCATTCGGTCAATGCGGGTCGTTTCTTCGACTCTGTCGTCAACTTCAACCGTCGCTCATCGACTATCGAAACATCTGAGGTGGTCGGCGACCGGTACGCCGAAGATTATGTTGGCGAGGTACAGGTCGACGCGCGAAATAATCGCCGGTTCTATGATTACGAGCGTATCCGTAGGAATGGCGGTAGTAGCTTCACCGACTTCGCTGGTCGCCTCTACTATAACAGCTCCTGCGTCTACAACCGTACCGGAACCGAAGCATACACGGACGCAGCTCCGGGCGACGGCGCCTACATATTTGCCGGTCACCCTATTTGGGACTATGGCGCGAACCGCGGCGAAGAGAGCAGCAGCACAGTTCGGAACCGTAAGGAAGACGGTCAGGACGAGGTCGAGAACCAGAACGCCCTTGCCCGATCGAGTCTTGGTGGCGACCTCAGCTTCTTCAACGACGGCAGCAGTGTGGAAACGGAAGGGGCCTACACCCACCACATTCGCCTCGGTAATAGCATCAACGAGAACTTCGATATCACCGGTTGTCGACCAGACAACGAACCAGTTCCTTTGACCAGCAATAGGTCGGATCTGCGCAGCTTCATCAACGGTATGAGAGCTGGTGGCGGTACGGCGGGTCACCTTGGCATTGCCTGGGGCTGGTATCTACTGTCTCCGAATTGGGGCGGTATCTGGCCGAATGGTTCCACACCACATGATTATGGTGCTGAAGACACGGCCAAGGCATTGATCATCATGACCGATGGTGAATTCAACGCTGTTTTCCCTCGTGAGTACGACCCTGATGGCGTGCCCAGCAATAGCGACCGCAGCACAGCACTCGCCGCTCGCTACTGCGACAACATCAAGGCTCAGACCAATATCACGATCTTCACGGTTGGTTTCTCTGTTCCGAACAATGTTTCGAACGTGCCGGGTACAAGTCAAACGATACTGGAGTACTGTGCGTCCGGTCCTCAGTTCGAGTTTGAGGCTGATAGCGCTCAAGAGCTGCGGGATGCCTATTCTCAGATCGCATCGCAAATCTCTGATTTGAGGTTGGCTCGCTAAGCCAGCGATACCTAAGCGAAATCAAGACCGGTCATTCATTCGAATGGCCGGTCTTTTCTTTTTAACGAACCGCTCTTATCTTCAAAGGGTTCCTCGGAACTATAGTGATAAACCCTTGCGTAATAAGCGGCTCGGACCCGGGGGCAGTACCCGGCGGCTCCACCAACTCCCTTCCCTTCAGCGGGACTTTATGGGGCCGAAACAGTATCGACGGACGTGTAAAGGCAATGACTTCACTCGCTTGAGCCCCGTCAGAAGCTCAACAAGCAATAGTTGCTAATGATAACTTTGCTGAAGGTGAACTGCTCGCTGCGTAAGCAGTGCGCGGATTACCGCTTTAACTCCTGAGGCATCAGCGCCTTAGGCGGGGCCCGGAGGCGCCTGGCAACAGAAGCCTCCACCTCCACGGTTCGCGCTATACGTTTCGAGCGCGACCAATACACACGGGATAGCAGGCAAATCGCACCCGTCTGGACTTCGCTGCGAATGGTTGCTCGCCTGCATGACGAACCCCGTTGTGTGCCCAATCACATGGCCTTATGTTTTTGGCGAGGGTTAAGAGGACAAGTCGAGTGACGGACTATATCGGGTACGATAAACTCACAAAGGCGGCCATGCGCGGCGTCGTGCGGGATGTGTTGAAACGGGCCGTCGAGGCTGGCGGTCTTGAAGGTGAGCACCACTTTTACATCTCGTTTCGGACCAAAGCTCCCGGCGTGAAAATCGCTGATCACCTGATCGAACGCTTTCCGGAAGAAATGACTATCGTCATTCAACACCAGTATTGGGACCTCGAAGTCGAAGATGACTATTTCGAGATCATTCTGAAGTTCTCAGGCGTTCCACAGCACCTTCATGTTCCGTTTGGCGCACTGACGCGATTTGTAGATCCGTCGGTCAATTTCGGTCTAACCTTCGAGCAGGAGGATGCCGGCGAGGCGACAAGCGTTATCGGACCCATCGCAGAAGAACCAATTGACGACGCAACCGAAGCTGAGCCGCAAGAGAGTGGTTCAGAAGGCACCGTGGTCAATATCGACGCCTTCCGCCGCAAGTGACGGACTCTTCCAACAAAGCGCCAACCGCGATGAGCGATGCCGACATGCTCGCGCGGTTTCAGAATTCCAAGAAGCGTCCCCCCTGTTCAGACACGCTGGGAATGCGGCTCACCGGAGTCAATCAAGAGACCAAGTCGATTACGATGTCTTTCGACGTCAGTGACGCTTTCGCGAATCCGACAGGTGCCGTGCAAGGCGGTTTCGTCTCGGCGATGCTGGATGAAGCCATGTCCACTTGCTGCATCATTGCCTCCAATGTGACCATGACTGCCCCGACGCTCGAAATGAAGACGAGTTTTCTTCGTCCCCTGTTTCCCGGTCCTGCGGTGGTCGAGGCCCGCATTCTGAAGTGGGGCAAGTCAGCCGCTTTCATGGAAGCCGAAGCACTTGATCCCGAAGGACGGGTGGTGGCCAAAGCCACCGCCACGGCCCTGCCGAAACCCTTCAAGCGTCTCTAAGTAAATAATTTAGCGAAACGCTTTGGATTCTTTGGCTGTCTCTCCTTTCGTCACCGCAATAAATACAACGAGCGTCGCAACAATCAAAACTCCGGACAGAACGAAGGGAGCTCCGGGCAGATAGATGGGCGCGTTGTCAGCTGTATAGATCCGGAAGATCTGCGACATCACGAAGGGAGCGGCGATGGCGTTGATGCTCATGACGCTTGCGATGACCCCCTGGAGCTCTCCTTGCTGGTCGTCACTGACGCGCTCGGTCATCATTGCCTGCATGATCGGTCCGGCGAAAGCTGTTGGAGCAGACACGACAATCAAGGCGTAAGCCATCCACCCCTCGGTGATAAATCCGTACGCAAAGTAGATGACGATGCCCATAACGATGGAGAAGATACCTACAGGAACACTGCCGAATTTGGCCGTCGCCGGCCCAGTCAGGCCACCCTGAACAATGGCTATCAACAAGCCATATAGCGCGACCGATATGCCGATTTCCAACTTGTCCCAGGCGAACAGTTCGATCGTGTAGTACGGCCAGACAACGCTGAAACTCATCCAGGCAAACTGCATCAACAGGAAAGCGAAGAGCACGCCAATCACCACGCGGTGTTCGCCAATCTTCAAGAGCCCGCCGACAGGGTTTGCACGGGACCAATCAAACCGTCGTTTGTTTTCGCTGCCGAGTGTTTCAGGCAGCAGGAACATACCGACTGCGGCGGCAATGAACACCATCGCTGCAGCCGCGTAAAATGGCGCGCGGAGCCCCACTGAACCCAAAAGGCCGCCCAGCACCGGGCCAAAAACGAACCCGATGCCTGCGGCCGCCGCAACGATACCAAAGTTTCCAGGCCGGGTCTCATCGGTCGATACGTCTGCAACGCAGGCGTTTGCGACAGGCCAGGTCGCCCCCATGATGCCAGCGAGAATTCGCCCGACAAACAGCCATAGGATTGTTGGCGCGGTCGCCATCAGAATGTAGTCGGCCGCAAGCCCGGCGAGCGCCACCAACAAAACAGGTCGTCGCCCAAACCGGTCGCTCAATGCTCCAAGCACAGGGGCGAAAAGAAACTGCATCACGGCATAGGAGGCGAACAGGTAACCGCCTATCGCCGCCGCTTCGCCAAGTGAAACCCCGGTCAGAGAAATAATCAGGTCCGGCATGACGGGAATGATGATGCTCACTCCCATCATGTCGATGAAGACAACCAGCGCCATGAAATAGATCGCACGGTTTGTGCTTTGTGTGTCGTTTGGCTCGTCTAGTGTTTCGGCCATGGGACTCCCCCGGAATGAATTCGTACGGCTCCCGCTAAAACAGGGTTCTGCCGCGTGGGTTGGATTTTTTTGTGGTGAATAGGGGTGGCTGAACGATGTCGGTCAGCCGGCGAGGTCAGTTACCGAGGTGGTTTCACTACAAGAGAACACATGGTTGGACCTCTGTCCGCGAGCGGCAATCCATGCCGCTCTCAATTCCTGATGGATTGCAGCAATCAGGCTATCTGTCAATTGAAGTGGCAAACTGTTCGGTCGTTTTGCGCGTCTTTTTACGATTGACACGCCCGGATTATAAAAAAACAAACCTCAGTAGGACGCTATGTCGAACAGGTCGTAGTTCTCGATATCGAGATCGGAAAATACGTCCTGATGTTTCAATCCAGCTGAAAGCGCCTGCGGCAGGTCGACGTCGAGGGTGATATCCTCTGTGGCGATGATCATGACCCGGCGCTGGTTGGCAGGCGAAGGTGTGCAATCTCCACCACCGGAACACGTGACGCGCGCGGCATGTTCGCCAAGGTTCACATTAAACAGAATGGGTATCCGCCCCTTAGGGCAAGTTACGCGAGCTGTTTTAAGGGCGTCGGTGATCGTTACAGATCGCGCAG
This sequence comes from Pseudomonadota bacterium, assembly GCA_039033955.1. Lineage (GTDB taxonomy): Bacteria > Pseudomonadota > Alphaproteobacteria > Caulobacterales > Hyphomonadaceae > CALLCD01. The sequence continues at coordinate 364,774 of JBCCBQ010000001.1, read as the reverse complement.
CCGCAAGCTGCTGATTTGCCGTCCTGCCACCATCGGACGAGGCGGCCCCCAGTCCGAACGAAGCATTCGCGCTGCAGAAGCGATCATTGAAATTGGGGGCTGAAAAGATCGTCGCCGGAGAAACAGGGCTACCGTCGAGTTGAATCGCTTCTGCAGAACCTGAGGCCCAGGAATAGGTATCGTGCAATACGTAAATCCGGAACTCTGCACTTCGACCCGCTTCGTCCACACCTTCAAAGGGTCGTGTCTGCCTCCACACGCCGGGATCGAGATCCGTCAACTCGTCGGCGCATGGATTTTCTGCTCCCAGAACCCGTCGATCCCATTCGGCTGCCGCCGCATAATCATCTCCGGTCGTCCCGGCGTCGCGATCATTATCGTCCGTGCAGATTATTCGCCCTGTGCCATACTCGACGCCGAAGCTCGACTGAGCCAACGCCGCAGTCAGGCTCCCCCACCCCATTATCAGTGCGGCGAATATGAAACGGCAAAACAGCATGTCGAAACCGGGCTGACGTGATGCGCTGACTAGTAGCGATTCTTGATCATGATTGACGTCAGAATATTCTTCGCGTCCTCACCATCGAGACTCATCCAGGCTGTTACCTTGTTGAGAAAAGTCGCCTCGGTTGGGTGAAGCTCGCCGTCGGCAAGCACGATGTCCACGCAATGGGCAAACACTGATAACCGCATATCCACTGGCAATGTCAGGCAAGCCTGCTCAGTGGAAAGATCGGCACCGCGCTCACTCATGCGTCGATTGACGACCTGATTGGCCCGCGCGAGACCATCTGGTGTCAGTCTTTTCATGGTGCGCGAGCGTTTGACCAAGGCCGCGATTTCGTCGCGCTCTTCGTCGGCGAGATCGCCGTCGGCAAAGGCTGCGGCGATGATTAGGCAGAGATACGCTTCCGGTATGTCCCAGTCCGTAGACGACTGAAAGTCCTGAGAGAGCGCGTCCAGGTCCGGCAGCACACCCTTTTTCTCTACATCTGTTGTCGGCTTGAAGAGAAGTTGCGCGTCGTCTGTCGTGGTGGTCACACGTTCAACTGTTTGTTTGAAAAGGTCGGTCATTGGGAACTCACTTCCTCGACTGGGTCTGGTTGATGTGTGCGACAGGTAATCACTGCGCTTCGGTTTCGTTTGTTGATCTTTCAGGAGCAGGCGGCGCGGGTGGTGTCCAGTCCTGTAGCTCTGTGCGGATCGTCTTCAGTTCTTCGATGTATGCTGAAAGCTCCGCCTCGGCAGGCTGGCGCCACTCGACTGCTGTCAGCTGCGTGCGATTCTCGATTTCTTCTCGTCGCTCGCGGTCAAATTGGGCGCGAGCCGGATCAGCCAACAGGCTATCGATATCGCCGTTGATATTGCGAGACTGGTCAATCAGGCTGGTTAGCACTCTGTAGTTTTCCTGATAGCTCTCGAGATCTTGCTCGAGAGCTGTCACCTGATCCTCAAGAGTCACCACCTCAGTAACGTTGGTGTTGTCCCTCTCCTGAAGCAGCAAGTACCCAAGGCCGCCACAGGCAGCGAGCAAAATCAACGAGATAAATCCCATCAAAGGAGATTGGCGGGTCACGACTTTCGGCTGACCGCCGGTACCAACCCGTTGCGCCTGAATCTCTGGAGGATGAAAAATAGTCCGGTCTTCAATGACGACCGGAACCTGACCTCCATCATAACTACTAGCAGCCATAAGTCTCTCCCCTTAACAGGTGTCCGCCAAACATATCCGTTATCTCACCACACATTCGGTCATGCGATAAAACCGCCAGAATGAGCGAACGTCATCCCTCAAACCTGAATACTCTGGCGGTAGCTCTGCGCGCCCGCCACTATAATTGCAAACCTCTGAGAGTTCCGTCAGAAAAATCAAGTAAGCTTCACGGCGAATATTGGGATCCGTGCTAGAACGGTTTGCGTTGATCAGACTTGGTTCTTCGAGGCCTCCAAACCCTTGAAAGCCGACAGTCCTATCTGCCTGCGTGACGGGTATCAGTCGACGCGCCTGAGACCGCAGCTGAGCGCGCTGATTGTCATTCTGCGCCCTGTCCGGCAGCTCAGCCGCTTGGCGCATCAAAAACATCGCTTTGACAAGATTGGTATCCGCATTGCCACCAGAAAGGCAGTGGGCTTGTCGGTTTGTGTCCTCGACCCACTTGCCGCTGGCGAGTATGCGCATAAGACACGCATGGCGGCGATAGGTGCCATCGTCACTAACCGCATTTGTCACAGCTTGATCTGCATAGCTAACAACGGTGTCGTCCGCCACGCCGCGACCATCGCTTCCGCGGCTTAGCTCTGCAGTTCTCAAACGGCTCATCTGATAATAGGCGTTTGCCAGATAAGCTGACCGATCAGGCTGTTGTGCATCATTGCCGCTGATAATTTGCTGAAATGACGACTTCGCCAAGGATGGCTGACCCCAAGCCAGATAATTCCGACCGCGGAAATCAGCCGTTGCAGCGGAATTAGGGTTCGCGCTCAGCGCTTTTCCAAGAACTCGATCAATCTCGGCATAGTTTATTGGTCTTATTCTGTCGTTCAGAATGTTCGCTTGTTCCAAATAGGCTTCTGCAGCCTGTCTGCCCTGCCCGCTCTGAGCGAACTGATCCCCCGCAAGACCGAATTCTGTTGCAGCCTGTGAAATCTGGCCAAGCGCCAGCGTGTTCCGGGCGATATCAAGCTGAATGGATGGGCTGGACGCGCCACCGGCGGCAGCTTTCCTGTAGGCGTCGCTTCCCAATGAGCGTAGTCTCGTTATCTCGGCTCTGTCGCGATTTACATCAGAAGACGTTGTTTCGAGGAAGCGTGCCCACTGATTATAGGTTTGTCCAAGCTCGCGCTGTGCCTCTGCCGCACCTGCTGCGTCCCCACCGCTCGACCGCAGGTCAGCTAGTCTCGTGAACGCGTCTGCTGCATCGCTGTATTCCGCGCTGCCATAATTCGGAAGACCTGCGAGTGACCTGTTCGCCTTGGCGAAACCAAACAATGCTGCTTGGTTGCCAGGGTTCTGGTCTGTCACGATCTCGTAGTACTCGATCGCGCGCTCATAGGACTCTTTTGCCGTACCTGTCGCTGCCTGATCTGCGACCCGCATGGCAATCCGCTCAATCTCTGCAGCAGCGTTTGTCGCCATAGGGGCGTACTGAACCTGACGAAGATACCCTATCGCCTCGTCTGCATCTCGTTCGCTGCGGCGATCCACGAGTTGCCCCAATGTGAAATAGTACTGGCTGCGTCCCTCACTGGCGGGTGCGCCCAGCGCGTTCGCCGCAGCCTGCATCTCAGGGGCTTTCAAAGCATCGATCGCTGTTTGAAGGCATGAAAAGGAGCAGGCGGCGGTCCCTGACAGTTCAGCGCTTAATGCGCCCTGCAGCATGGCCCGGTTATAGAAAAAGGCTTGTCTGTCGGCTTCGTGTTGCTCGCGGGCGCGCCGGCCGCGCACACGCTCTCGATCCCAAACGCGGCGTCCATCCTCAATGCCGAGATTGCCGTCATTCGCCGCCAGTTCAGAATATGACTTCTGAACCATGATCAGGGCGTCCTGGGGTCGACCTTCGCGCCGATTGGCTTCGGCCGCGTGCTTCCATGCCAATCCTTTTTGGACGCCGTTGGCAATCGATTGCCCTGCGGCGCTACTGCAGGCTTGCGCGATCCCTTGTAGAGACTGATTTATGCGCAATTCGTAGCAATCTTCCGCCGAAACCTGCGCATGTGCCGGAGAGACAGCTCCCGCCATAATCAATGCGACGCCCAGTCCTGCAAACCGAAAATAGCCTTTGATCATCGTCTCGATCCCACCCTTTGATCAGGTCGAGATTATGCGGGCATCCCTCAAACGTAAAGAGGTATAAACGAGCGGTTAACCCTCGAAATCGTTGGCTGTGCTATAATTTCAACATGGATGCCATCCCAAAAACAAACCCCCGGCACTCTTGAACCGGGGGCTATCTTTCGCGGAGAGGTCCGCTTGGGATTATGGTCAGGCTTACATGAAGCCTTTAAATTTGTCTTTAAAGCGCGACACACGGCCACCACGGTCAAGCAGTGTCTGATTACCGCCTGTCCAGGCAGGATGCGTTGTCGGATCGATGTCCAGCACGAGCCGGTCACCCTCTTTGCCATAGGTCGACCGGGTCTGATATTCAGTCCCGTCGGTCATCACTACGGTGATGAAGTGATAGTCTGGATGGCCTTCAGCTTTCATAGCGAACTCGCCTGTTTACCCTGCGCCCGCGAGCGCTTGAATTTCGAAAGAAAGGCGACATAACCGAAGCGCGCTCGCTTATCAAGCCCAACTGGCATGGTGAATTCACAATGCCTGCCAGACTTACGTATCAGGCGATGCACCTGCGAAGCTGTGCCCCTTACGCAGGCGCTCCTGCAGCGGTTTCATGAGGTCTTCATTCGCGGCAAGAATGCTCCCTGTTTCGAGGACATCACCGCCATCAATCTCTTCGATATATCCGCCAGCTTCCCGCACCAGGACGATACCCGCAGCGATATCCCATGGGTTGAGATTCCGCTCCCAGAACGCATCGAACCGGCCTGCAGCAACCCAGGCTAGATCGAGTGCCGCTGAGCCGTAACGCCGAATGCCTGCAACTTGAGGCGTCAAAGCGGCGAGTTCACTCCAGAATGTCTGATGCGCTGCTTCGGACTTGCCGATCCAGGGGGTTCCGGTCGCCACAACGGCATCGCTCAGCTTCCGTCGGACAGCCACGCGCAGCTTCCGGTTTTCAAGCCAGGCACCGCGCCCTGTCTCTGCCCAGAAAATCTCATTCTTGGAGACGTCATAGATGACGCCCGTGAGCAGCTGTCCCTCACGTTCTAAGGCAATCGAGACCGCATAGTGCGGTTGCCCATGGAGGAAGTTCAACGTGCCGTCGAGGGGATCGACAATGAACCGGTTTGTCTTGTCGGAGCCATCAACAATGCCCCGCTCTTCCATAACAAAGCCGTAGCCCGGCCGCGCTTTGGTGAGCTGATCATAGATGATCTCTTCGGCGCGGTGGTCCGCATTGGAGACGAAGTCACCGGGGCCTTTCTTCGAAACCTGAAGATGTTCAACTTCGGAGAAATCGCGCGATAGCGACGCCGCTGCGGCCCGCGCGGCCTTGATCATTACAGATCCAACAGGAGACGGACGAGACATTCGGGGCTAGCTGTCAGCGCGTTTCAGATAGGTGGAGTCCGATGTCTGAACGACGATCTTTTCCCCCTGATTGATGAATGGAGGCACCATAATGCGCAAACCGCCATCGCACTGGGCAGGTTTGAAACTGTTCGCCGATGTCTGTCCTTTTACGACGGGTTCGGTTTCCAGCACTTCAAGCGTTACCTGCTCCGGCAGAGCCACACCGAGCGGCGTTTCCTCATAGAACTCGATCTGCACGGTCATGCCGTCTTGGAGGTATGCCGCCTGATCGCCGACAAAGTCGCGCTGCAGCTCGATCTGTTCGAAATTTTCCGTGTCCATGAAGGTCAAGGTGTCATCATCCCCGAACAGGAATTGATGATCCTTCTGCTCAAGGCGCACTTTCTCAACTGTTTCCGAGGCACGGAAGCGCTCGTTCAGCTTCGAGCCATTCATCAGATTACGCAGCTCAACCTGGTTGAACGCACCGCCCTTTCCGGGTTTCACGGAGTTCGTCTTCATGGCGCGCCAGACGCTGCCCTGATGTTCGATCACATTGCCGGGCTTGATTTCGTTTCCGTTGATCTTGGCCATCGGGTCAAAATCCTTTTGTTAAGTTGGACGCGGGGTAGCCGTGGCGGCGAAGCGGGTCAAGCGACGTGTGCGCTCTATTCATGCTATTCGCAGAGCTGTTTGTTTCGCCAGTGCCGACGGCAGAGGCTGACATAGCTCTCATTGCCGCCGACCTGCACCTGCTCTCCCTCTGAAACGATCTTTCCATCGGCTCCGATGCGCGCTGTCATCGTAGCCTTGCGTCCACACCAACAGATCGTTCTGATTTCTCGCAAATTGTCTGCGATCGCTAGGAGCGCCGCGCTACCCGGAAAAAGGTCTCCCGCAAAGTCCGTTCGCAGGCCATAACACAGAACAGGAATCCCTGTTTCGTCCGCAATATCCGCCAGCTGCCAGACCTGTTCTTCCGTCAGGAACTGGGCTTCGTCGACGAAGACACAGGCAAGCGGCGTGTCCCTGTGGCGATCTTCGATATGAACTTTCACATCCTTGTCCGGCGGGATCATGTCGGCCGGAGCGGACAAACCTATGCGCGACGTGATCTCACCGACGGGTCCCCGATGATCCGTGGTCGGGCGAAGAAGCAGCACATTCATGCCGCGCTCGCGATAATTATATGCCGCTTGCAGCAAAATCGCGGACTTACCAGCGTTCATAGCGGAGTAGTTGAAATAGAGCTTTGCCATTAATTCGTCTTGCAGGCAGGCACGTTGGCGTCGATCACTGACTTGAAGGCTTTTGCCCCCGCGGCGGGGCCGTCGGGGTATGCCCATATGCCAGACGATACCGCCAAAAAGTCCGCTCCGGCGCGAACGAGGCCAGCGGCATTATTGACTGTGATCCCACCAATCGCGACGCATGGGATTTCCATCAGCTCCTGCCACCAGGTCAGCAGTTCCGGTTCGGGTCGGTAGTCGGTTTCTTTCGTCCCCGTGTCGAAGAAGGCCCCAAAGGCCACATAGTCCGCCCCTTGTTCACCTGCGACCATGGCAAGGTGGCGGCTATCATGACAGGTCGCGCCGATAATTGCTTCATCGCCCAGTCTAGCCCTGGCCTCTTTGATCGAACCATCGCTTTGACCAAGATGGACGCCATCAGCGCCGCTCGCCTCTGTGATTTCGACCGAGTCATTGATAAGTGTGACCGCTTCTCCCGCCTGAACAATCGAGACGAAGCTCTCCGCAATTGCCTTCATGCCGGCGATGTCCGCTGTCGCTCCATCGCTCTCCTTCAATCGTAGCTGGACGGCCGTGACGGCCCCCGTCGCGAGAACAGCTTCCAGCTCGCGCAGAAACGCCGCTGAGTCATCAAGACGCGGCGGGGTGATCAGGTAGAGTTTTGTCTGATGATCCATTCCCCCGCCTAAGCGGGAGAGATGGCCATCGTCAAGCTGGCCGAAGCTCAGCCGGCAATCGATGCCTTATAGATCGACTCAATGGATTCAGCGATTGTGGCGTGAAACGCCGCATCGGTCATATCGGCTTTAAGGCCTTCGCTAAAGCCGCGTGAGAAGCTCGCGATCATGCCGGTATTCTGAGACAGCATTTCGTTGGACTGTGCTCGCGGATATCCGCCGGAGAGCGCAACCACGGTCAAAGTCCGTGGATGGTCGACCAGTGGCTTGTAGTGATTTGCGACTTCGGGAAGCGACAGTTTCAGCATGACCTGCTGATCTTCCGGCAGTGCGTCAAGGTTCTTCAGGATCTCGTCGCGCAGGAGCACTTCGGCTTCAGCTTTGTCTTCGATCGTGATCGTAATTTCTGGTTCGAGGATTGGCATCAGTCCCTTTGCCAGGATCTGCTGCCCGACTTCAAACTGCTGGGCCACATTTCTAGCGACGCCCTCGGCGTTGGCCGCATTGATCACGGAACGCATCTTCGTTCCGAAGATGCCTAGCTCATTCGAGCGGTCCAGAAGACTGTCCAGCTCGGGCATGGGCTTCATCAGCTGAACGCCATTCGTCTCTTCAGCGAGGCCCTTGTCGACCTTGATGAACGGAACCACGCCGCGCTTCTCCCAGAGATAGGTCGATGTCGGCATACCTTCGACCATGCTTTCAGCGGTGCGCTCGAAGAGAATCGCGCCGAGCACTTTCTCACCGGTGAAAGCGGGTGACGTCATCATCCGTGTGCGCATCTCGTGCACCAGATCGAACATCTCTTTTTCACTGGCATAGGAATCTGCAGGGATCCCATAATTATGCAGAGCCCGAGGCGTCGATCCGCCGGATTGATCAAGGGCGGCGATAAAGCCCTGTCGCGCAGCAACTTGTTCGCGCATCTGTGTTTTTGTCATATCCAATCCATCATCATACATGGGTGAGCCTCTACTCTTCTACGTCTCATGTCTTCAATGCTTCCACGCCCGGAAGCGACTTGCCTTCCATCCATTCAAGAAATGCACCGCCGGCGGTCGATACGAAGGTAAAGTCCGTTGCGACACCGGCGTGGTTGAGCGCTGCAACCGTGTCGCCTCCTCCGGCGACGGCGACAAGATCGCCCTTTTTGCAGCGCGCGGCAGCTGCCTGGGCAGCTTGAACTGTCGCTTTGTCAAAGGGCTCGATCTCGAAAGCGCCCAAGGGACCGTTCCAGACCAGCGTCTTCGCCGCATCCATTGCCGCCGCCAGGATGGCAACCGTTTGCGGCCCGGCATCGAGGATCATCTCATCGTCGGATACGTCTTCAAGCCCGCACGTTCGGCTCGGTGCGTTAGCCGCAAACTCTTTCGCAACGACCACATCCTTGGGAAGCAAGATATCGCAGCCCGCTTCTCGGGCGGCTAGCTCTATTGCCTTCACGGTATCAGCGAGATCGTGCTCGCAAAGTGATTTGCCGACGGAGTATCCCCGCGCGGCGAGAAACGTATTGGCCATGCCGCCGCCTATAGCGAGCGCATCAACTTTCCGTACGAGGTTTTTCAGGAGATCGATCTTTGTGGAGACTTTCGCACCGCCGACGACCGCGAGTACTGGTCGTTCAGGCGTGCCAAGTGCGCGCTCCAGAGCATCGAGCTCTTTTTCCATCGTGATCCCTGCGAACGCCGGAAGGTGGCGAGCAATAACCGCCGTTGAGGCATGTTCGCGGTGGGATACCGAAAAAGCGTCGTTGACGAAAATATCGCCGAGCGCCGCCATGCCGCGTGCAAGAGACTCGTCGCCCTTCTCTTCCCCGGGATGGAAGCGCGTGTTCTCCAGGAGGATCACCCCGCGGTCCGGCAAACCTGCGATACCAGACTTTGCCTGCTCGCCAGTACAGTCTGCCGCGAACGCAACGGGTAAGCCCAGCACTTCTGAAACGACGGGCGTCAGTCTTTCGAGGCTCATATCATCGACATGGGTGCCCTTGGGCCTACCGAAATGCGCGAGCAGCGCCACTTTTGCGCCAACTCCGCGGAGCGCATCCACAGTAGGTTTTGCCGCCTCAATACGGGTAGCATCCGTGACCGTATCCCCTTCGACCGGGACATTGAGGTCTACTCTGACGAGAGCAACCTTCTCCGTCAGGTCTCCTGCGTCCGGTATGCGCCTGAAAACGTTCATCGGTTTTGTTTCCATATCTTCATAAATTCGCCGGCCCGCTGAATAGGCAATCATCATGACGACAGGCTCATCGCCGACACACCGGGTCTGATGAACGCTTCCGGTCGGGACATAGACGGTCTCGCCCGGACCAACCTCCGTCCATTGTTCTCCGATCCGCTCTTCCATACGGCCGGACAGTACGTGGATCGCTTCATTGGAGTTCGTATGTCGGTGGGCAGGACTGATATGCCCAGGATTAACCGTCATTCGGGCGAGCGACAGGTCAGCCCCAGGATGCGACGCATCCTCGACCAACCACTCCATCGTTCCCCAACTTTCGACGTTCATTATATCCCCTGAATGTCAAACGCCCGCCTGATGAGGGCGGGCGTCGTCGACTAAATATGCTTTGCCAGCTCAAGCGCTGTGTCGGACATGCGCGTAGCAAACCCCCACTCATTATCATACCAGCTCAGCACACGGACAAGCTTTCCGTCGGTAACGTTGGTTCCGCCGGAGGCAAATGTCGATGATGCTGGGTTATGGTTGAAATCAGCCGAAACGAGCGGTGCATCGGAGTAGCCGAGCACGCCTTTCATCGCCCCTTCCGATGCCGATTTGATTGCGCCGTTGATTTCTTCGACTGACGTCTCACGGCTGGCGTCAAAGACGAGATCCACCATGGACACGTTTGGCGTCGGCACACGCACAGCCGATCCATCCAGTTTTCCGGCAAGCTCTGGAAGGACAAGACCAACGGCCTTTGCTGCCCCAGTGGATGTCGGGATCATGGACTGTGCCGCCGCACGGCCGCGATAAAGATCCTTGTGCATTGTATCGAGCGTCGGCTGATCCCCTGTATAGGCGTGGACCGTCGTCATATAGCCACGCTCAATGCCGACGGTATCATTCAGTACTTTAGCAACAGGTGACAAACAATTGGTCGTACACGATGCATTTGAAACAACCATATCATCCGGGCCGATCGTATCGTGGTTCACACCGAACACGATGGTTTTATCGGCACCCGATGCCGGCGCGGATACGAGGACCCGCTTTGCTCCAGCTTCGAGGTGTGCAGAGGCTTTTTCCTTCGCTGTGAAGATCCCGGTGCATTCCATGGCGATGTCGACGCCCATTTCACCCCATGGCAGCTTCGCTGGATCGCGCTCGGACAGGCACTTGAACCGACGTGCGCCAGCGACGATCTCGTCGCCCTCCACGCTGACCTCGATCGGCAGTTTGCCGTGGACGCTGTCATATTGAAGCAAGTGGGCATTCGTATCGACCGGCCCCAGATCGTTGATTGCCACGACCTCGATATCCTTGCGATCGTGCTCGATAATAGACCGAAGAACGAGCCGACCAATCCGGCCGAAGCCGTTAATAGCAACGCGAACTGCCATGAAATGTCTCCTGAAACGGTATTTGCTAGCGCGTTTATGCAGATTCCGGGCCGGTGTAGCCTCAGCAGGCAAATAGGTCCAGAGGCCAACGGCGACGGGCTGCAACCCTTTCCAAATCGTAGCCAGATCGTGGGGAATTCAACTGGTCGCCCGCACCCGATATTTGCCGTTTAACCTTAAAAAGAGGAGACGACGAAATGGGACCCACCCGCCATGATCATGAGGATACTCACTGGCATTATTGTCATCGCGTGTTTCGCGATTGGCAACTACTATGCCTACAAAGAGGATAACTTCGATTTTCGAAGTGCGGGGTCTGAAGAGCGCGTACAATGGCTTAAAGCCAAATCGATCGGTATGAAGCGACGTTTCAAACCCGATCTTTTCGCCAAGGTCGAAAGTGCCGAGGTGCGGGGAACGCAGCTCGTATTCCGTTACAGCATGAACGACAATGCGGATCGCTGCTTTAAGAACACGATGTGCGAAGAGTTACAGTGTCGGCGCTACTTCAATAGCGGGCTCGATCGGCAGGACATCCCGGTAATGCTGCTCTATTTCGACGGCGAAGGCCGAAAAGTGGGTCATTTCCGCCTGACCGATAATACTTGTCGCGACTTCAGGGACGAGACGAGAGCCTAACTTCGACCGTTTCGGCCGCTTCGCTCGCGCGCTTTCTGGCATCTTCGACGCTTTCCGCGTAAGCTAGGGCGACGCCCATACGGCGTTTCAGATAACTCACCGGTTTGCCAAAGAGGCGCAGCTCAGTGCCCGGTATTGCAAGCGCGTCTTCCAGTCCGCCGAACTCAACGCCCTCCTCTTCGATACCGCCATAGATGACAGCGCTCGCGCCTTCAGATCGGGAACTGGTATCTACCGGTAAACCAAGAATGGCTCGAGCATGCAGCGCAAACTCACTTTGATGCTGGGATACAAGCGTCACGAGCCCCGTATCGTGGGGCCTCGGGCTGACTTCGGAGAACCAGACCTCGTCGCCCTTCACAAAAAGCTCCACACCAAAGAGCCCCTGTCCACCAAGGGCGTCGGTGACCTTCTTTGCGATCTCTTGGGCATTGGCCAGCGCGACGATTGTCATGGGCTGCGGCTGCCAGCTTTCGACATAGTCGCCATCCTCCTGGCGATGACCGACGGGATCGCAGAAATGCGTCTCACCCTTCGCTCGGACGGTGAGGAGCGTGATCTCAAAATCGAAATCAACTTGCCCTTCAACGATGACGCGGGTCTCCCGCTTTCGTCCGGCCTCCAAAGCAAAGTCCCAAGCCGCAGCAATGTCATCAGCTGACGTGACCCGCGACTGACCTTTGCCCGACGACGACATTACGGGCTTCACGAAGACCGGATATCCAGTCTCGTCAGCCGCGGCTGCGAGCTCCTCCGCCGATGATGCAAAGGCATATGGGCTCGTCGGAAGACCGAGCTCTTCTGCAGCGAGGCGACGTATGCCCTCACGATCCATCGTTAGCTGCGTGGCCCGCGCGGTCGGAATGATAGTGGCGAGGTCATCGCTCTCGATCCGAGCAAGCTCGTCGGTCGCTATAGCTTCGATTTCAGGGACAATCAGATCGGGCCGCTCTTTCTCCACGAGGGATCGCAGGGCTTTGGCGTCCGTCATATCGATCACATGGGATCGGTGCGCCGCCTGCATCGCTGGGGCATTCTCGTAACGGTCGACAGCGATGACTTCGACACCCAGCCGTTGAAGCTCAATCGCCACTTCTTTGCCGAGCTCACCCGCGCCAAGCAGCATGACTTTGGTTGCTGAGGGCGAGAGCGGTGTTCCGATGGTGGTCATGGCTTAGCCAATTGCTGCTATCGCCGCCTCGATCACAGCCTCCGCCGTAATCCCGAAATGCTCGTATAGATCCTTGATCGGGGCGCTGGCCCCAAAAGTCGACATACCGATGAAGGCGTCATCCGGGCCGAGGAACGCATCCCAGCTTTGGCGCACGCCGGCTTCGATGCCGATGCGCGGAGTCGTTCCCAACACCGATTTGCGATACGCCGCGTCTTGCTCCGCGAAGCGCTCAAAAGATGGGGCCGACACCACACGTGCCGCGATGCCCTGTTCAGCAAGTGCAGCTTTGGCCGCGACGGCAATCTCAACCTCTGATCCCGTCGCGATGAGAGTCACTGCAGCACCTTCCACATCTTTCAGCACATAAGCTCCTCGAGTGCAGAGGTTCTCTTCGGAATGGGTAAGCCGCTGCTGCTCTAGTCCTTGCCGCGTCAACGCGATAACACTCGGCGTATCAGTATCCTCAAGTGCGAGCTGCCAGCACTCCGCGGTTTCCACCGCATCGCAGGGCCGGAAAACGTTGAGATTCGGCATTGCCCGGAGCGCGGCGACATGCTCGACCGGCTGGTGGGTCGGGCCGTCTTCTCCAAGACCAATCGAGTCGTGGGTCATGACATAGATGCTGCGCACGCCCATCAGTGCGGCGAGGCGGATGCTCGGTCGGCAGTAGTCGGTGAAGACCAGGAATGTCCCGCCATAGGGAACCACACCGCCATGGAGCGCGAGGCCGTTCATCGCCGCCGCCATGCCATGCTCGCGAATGCCGTAATATATGTAGCGCCCGCTCCGGTCGTCAGCTGAGAACACGCCGAGGTCACCCGTCTTCGTATTGTTTGAACCTGTAAGATCGGCCGAACCACCCATCGTAAAGGGCAGCGTTTCATTGATCACATTCAGAGCCATTTCGCTCGCCTTACGGGTCGCGACTTTCACAGGTTCGGCAGCGAGGTGTTTCTTATAGGCATCGATTGCGGGTCCAAGCGCGGACATATCCGTTGCCAGCGCAGAATCAAACGCTGCTTTATTGGAAGACGCCTGATACCGTGCTTCCCAGTCGGCCCGATCCATGCTGCCTTTGCCGCCAGCTTCGCGCCAGGCTTTGAGTATCTCTTCCGGCACTTCAAATGGTGCATGGGGCCAGCCAATCGCTTCCCGCGTCCCTGCAACCTCATCCTCGCCAAGGGCCGCACCATGGGCCCCGGACGTGCCTTGCTTGGTCGGTGCGCCCTTCCCGATAACTGTCTTGCAGGCGATGAGGCTCGGACGATCGCTCTTCTTCGCCGCATTGATCGCCGCTTCGATCGCTGCAAAATCGTGTCCATCGACTGCAGACGTTTCCCAGCCTGACGCCTCGAACCGCTTCAGCTGGTCGGTGGAATCCGAGAGGTCGACAGAGCCATCAATCGTGATGCCATTATCATCCCACAGCACAATCAGTTTTGAGAGCTTCTGATGACCTGCAAGGGCTATCGCTTCCTGGGAGACCCCCTCCATCAAACAACCGTCGCCGGCAATCACATAGGTATGGTGGTCGCAGAGGTCAGACCCGTAGCGGGCCGCGAGGTGTTCCTCCGCCATGGCGAAGCCGACGGCATTCGAAATGCCCTGCCCTAGCGGACCTGTCGTCGTCTCAACACCTGGCGCGTGGCCGTATTCCGGATGTCCCGCAGTCTTGTAACCGAGCTGGCGGAAATTCTTGATCTGATCGATGTCCATGCCGGGATATCCGGTGAGATAGGTCAGGGCATAGATCAGCATGGAGCCGTGCCCCGCCGACAGGATGAACCGGTCCCGGTCGAACCAGTCGGGCTGGCTTGCATCATATTTCAGGAATTTCGTGAACAGTACGGTTGCGACATCCGCCATACCCATTGGCATGCCAGGGTGCCCGCATCCCGCAGCCTCCACGGCATCCATGGACAGCGCCCGGATTGCATTTGCCTTATCGGATTGAGTCACAGCCATCGCCCCGAATCCCTCATTAACAAGTGTAGAGTGCGGCATGGACAAGGGAGCCGGTGCCGTCAAGCTGCTTGGCAGCAGCGCATATGCCCTGATATGTGAGAAAGATGACGAATCTGAACGAGGCGGCCACCAAGCTCGATGGTGCCCTACGCCGATTGGAAACGCAGATGGACCGTCTCTCTGAGCAGGCGGGCGATCCAGTTGTGGTGCGCAAGGAAATTGAAGCACTGACCCAAGATCGCGCCAGGCTGGCCGAGGAGTTGGATGCGTCCCTCGCCCGGGAATCGGAGCTTCAAGCGCTGGCGGACGAAGCGTCAGCGGCGCTAGGGTCCGCGATTGAGGAAGTCCGTGCAGCCCTGGAGCGTTCTGGAGATGACGATGTCCAAGGCTGACATTGAGATCTACGGCAAGCGGTATTCCATTGCCTGCGCACCGGGTCAGGAGAAAAAGCTGATCCAGTTTGGTCAGCGCCTCGACAAACGCGTGCGCCAGATCGCCGGAGCCGTTGGTGATATCGGCGAGTCTCGCTTGCTGCTCATCGCAGCCCTCGCGCTGATGGACGAGAATGAAGCTATGAAGACAGAGCCTCCGCAAAACCGCGTAGAAGCAAGGGCCGCCGCTGCCCTCGTGGATGCCGCCGCCCGGATAGACGCTCTCACCACCCGCCTCGAAGGGCCAGATCAGGGAGAATAGCATCCATGCGTGATGATGGTGTACCGCAGCCGGTGCTCGTGGTTTTTCCAAGTGAAGACGAAGAGCCGAAGGTCATGCTCGACCCTCTCTTCCTGCAGGGGCTAGACGAGGTCGGCCTATTCCTCTCTGATATTGCGAAACACTATGCCCGCACCTTCGTACAGTCCGGCCGCGCCCGGGATCTGCGTGATGCCCTCGACCAGATTCAGGAAATTTTTGATGCCGACATTACCGAACCGTTCGGCGAGGAAGAAAATCAGGGGCCATTAGATGCGGATGTGGAAATCCAACGGACAAGAGGACAGGACTAGATTAAAATTGTGCAATCACCCGTGACATGGATTAACTTTGACAAATCAACCATTATTAGAACACTCTGGACCGATAATTCCCGAGTGCAGCATGTACGATTTGAAAACTGAGAGTATCATTAGCAAAGCCCGGCTTGCATTGTTGCGAAACAAGACGTGGCGATATCTCAGATACCTCCACTTTCGAGATACATTGTCCCAGATTGCGGATGAGATTGAAACTGTGTGTGTATGCGGCACAGGTCACGGATATGCGGAGATTGCGGTCGCAGCTGAATTTCCGCACATCGATTTCATTCTGACTGATATTATAGATCGACAAAGGAACTATCCCAACTACCACAAGGCGATGGATATGGCATGGCAGTGGGGCGTGGATAACGTTCAATTTAGTGTTTGGAACGTGCTGAAACCAACTAGAAGACGGTTCGACCTGATAGCATCTACTGAGATGCTTGAGCACATTGAAGACGATAAGACGGCGGCTCTGCGAATGGGAGAAGCGGCAACAAAATTTCTATATTGCTTGGTCCCTTTTGCTGACGATGAGAGCAATAACACCCCAAGAAAACGCAAACGAGCTTGGGAGGCTCATGAACACTATGTTTGCGGCTACGACGCAGATAAGTTGGAGGCTTTATTTCCGAACCCAGTTTTGATCGAAGGTACCTATTGGGAGACAGCCGGTCAAAAATTTCGCAGCTCGTTGATGGGTATGGCGGACTCAGAGATAATAGCGGAGCAATCGAAACTCGAATTGCTGGCCGAGCACGACCTTATAAAAGACGTTCCCAAGAAATTGCCGACTGCCTTGGGTATTAAAATTCTGTCCAGGGCTGCTTAGTCAAAACCGCTAGGGACAGGGCGAAATAATTATTCGCCTGAGGTCAGCGCCCTCGCCCCACGCCTGCAAGGCGTTTAAACAAGAGTTCACATCCAACCGGAATGAGACTGCCAACGGAAAGATTTCGAACCCTGCTCGGAATCTCGTCAGTGCTCGCCCCAGGTATATAAGTAAATCCCATAATAAATTTTTGATCTTTATATTTCAACTATGGCATGGCTATCACCATCTCTCTTTCAGTTACAAAGATGGAGACGGTCATATGCTGTATACAAATCATCAAGAGCGCTTAGGTGACGATTTTGCGCGGTCACAAGGTGCATTGGTCGATCAAGACGAGCGAGTGGCGCACAGGAGAGTTGTGCAGTTACGCACGAATGACCGTCGCCAATGGAGACGCCGTCGTATTCGCAGATATGCAAATATATAACTCCTTATGGAGCTATCCTTGCTTATCTAGAACAGAGTAATTTGAGGCGATATAAAAAGGGCTCCATGGCATGAAATGCCATGGAGCCCTTTTTTATTTGTCGTAGTAATATAAAAATTTGGCTAGGTGGAATTTCAGAAGCTGTATAATCAGCAATGGGCCTGCAAGCTCGTCGACGAGCAAGTATTCGAATATCCAGCCTTATTCAGAAATATGTGTTCGAAGTGTTGGCCGCCTTGAAAGGTAAATAGTTCATCTGCGCGATCACTTTCGCTAGCTGATGATTTTCCACTCTCTCGCCGTGCTGCGAGGATATCCCAATCCCTTTGCGAACTAACATCATCGAACGCCTGGCCCGCGTCGTCTCTAGTCAACTCCTCAACCGGCACATCCTGCATCCCGTTAGCAATGCGAGGCTCATCAAACGACCAATGTCCTGCGCTATACCAAGGTACTTTCTCGCCTGACAGATCTGCCGCATTTGGCAACTTCGTCTCGGCTGACGCATGAACTTGGAGGATTGATGCCACAAGAACAAGAAGCATGTGGCGGGAAGGCCGTCGGAGCCACATTCGGCTAGCGTTGCTTGCCGTGGCACCTATTCCAATGCTCGAAATATCGCTGCTTACATATGTCACTTCGTCACCTCTCATCACCTCTGGTCAAAGCTTCCAGATCTGCCGGCACCCCTGATCGATTACAGATATGGCAGTGCTGAGGGAGACATTCCAATTCAAAGTATGATTATTTTTGATAGCTAAAAACTATACGAAATGGAATTTTCATCTTTTTTTGCAATGAAATTGGCTCTTAGGCTATCCCGCTTGAAACACCGCTTCAGTCGATTCAAGAAGGTCCCGACAACGTCAAATGCGGGTCGGTAGCTGAAATCTATCCGCCTGATGTCGTTTGAATCGCATACTACTTTTATGCGCTCTGACACCCCCCTCCTCGTTATCGCCACCGAGCAGATCGGTCTCGCCGTCGTAGCGCTCATGGGCTGGACGGAGGTGCATATCTCGGAGCGCATTCCCACCAAGTGGAAGCTGCGCAAGGCCAGCACACGGCTCCGGGCCCTCGAGACCCTTGTTCGGCGGTTGATCATGCTAATGGCGTTGCAACTCGATCTGGACCAAGCCGAGGCCCGACTGACGCCGACCAAAACGGAAAACAATCCCACCTCCGACGCTCCAGAAATCATAAACGGAGTCGAGCTTGTCGACTTCCCAACGGTCCGACAGCGGAACCTTTCCCTGTTGCCGCAGCTTATCAATTTCAGCGAGGGCGTGGATCTTTCAGACTATCCGCGCCCGTCAACGCCGACCCACATTATGGCAAGGCGCTTCAGCCGGCGGATCATTGCCCTTCAGAAGGTGCTCGATGCGCCAGAGGCCTACGCCAAACGGCTGGCACGGACGATCTCGAAGTTCCGGAAGGCCGGCGAACCGGCACCGCTTTTGATGTCAGCGCCACTACCATCTGGTCTCTCGCCAGAGATTGGACTGCTCTATGGCGGTGTGACGATGGAGCTGCAGGACTGTCTGCATAAGTGGGATACATCCTGATCTGTCCCCGTTTTCGCAAAGCGAAAACATGAGACGTGCTCAGGGCTGCTTAGACTGCCCGCGTCTATTTTCTTTTCAGCCCTCTCCCAACAGCGTCCGCACATGGTCTTCCAGGCCATGTTGGCGGAGGCGTTTGGTGCGCTCGACAAGCAGGACGCGGCGGAGCCGCTGATAAGCCTCATCGAGATCATCATTGATGATGCAGTAGTCATAGCGCCGCCAATGGCGAATTTCGGCTTTCGCGTCCTGCATGCGCCGCGCCACCAATTCCGGCGTCGAGCCTTCGCGGGCGGAGAGCCTCTCTTCCAGAGCCTCTATGCTTGGCGGCAGGACAAAGACGGAGACGCAGTCATTCGGCATCTGGTCATGGAGCGCATCGGCCCCCTGCCAGTCGACATCGAAGAGGACATCCTTGCCCGCTTCCAGCTTCTTGATCGTGTCTGCTCGCGGCGTTCCGTAATAGTGGTCGAAGACTTTTGCCCATTCAAGGAAGCCCCGCGCCTCGATCATCGACTGAAAGTCACCCTCGGATCGGAAGTGATAATCCACGCCGTCTGTTTCATTCGGGCGCGGCTCTCTCGTGGTCGCCGAAACCGAAAGAGCGACATCAGCGAACTCTTTCATCAGCATACGGGAGAGTGTTGTCTTTCCGGCCCCGGAGGGACTTGAGATGACAAGCATCAGCCCGCGCCGGATATCTTCCCCTGCCTGCGTATTACTCGACATTCGCAGCTTGCTCCTTGAACTGATCGATCACTGCTTTGAGGCCAAGGCCCGCATTGGTCAAATCGAGACTCGCCGATTTCGAACAAAGCGTATTTGCTTCGCGATTCATTTCCTGGGCAAGGAAATCTAGCTTTCGGCCGATCGGACTTCCAGCGGCGAGATACGTGCGACCAGTTTCAATGTGGGCGGCAAGGCGGTCGAGCTCTTCACGGATATCTGCCTTCGCCGCACTCAGTGCAGCCTCGGCAGCAAGCCGCTCGGCATCTATCGCCTCTTCTGCGCCCAACTCCTTTAGTCGCGCAGAGAGGCGATCCTTGAGCAAGCCGGGCTGCTCACTGGCGTGTCCAGTGGCTTCGGTATGAAGCGAAGACATCTGATTGAGCAGATCAGTCAGAATATTCAGCAGCGATGTGCCTTCAGCATTTCGCGATGCGCAGAGTTCATCAAGCGCAGCGATCAGGCTATCGCTCAACTCACTGATCACAGCGTCATCCTGACCTAAGGCGCGCAGAGTTTCGCTGGCCGAGCCGCTTGCCTCTTGCACGGACCGCGATGTCATCAGTGTTGCCAACGCCGCGCCTTCTGGAGCGCTGCCAGTCCGCGTCTCATATGCAGATATGAGCCCGGCAAGGGCCTCTTCGTTCAAGCCGGTCTCAGATACACTTACGAGATCCAGTCGAAGTGCAACCTGAAGATTCCCGCGATTTATCCTCTCGGACGCCGCCGCTTTTATAATGCGCTCCAAAGCATCGAGACCGTTTGGAACATTGACCCGCACATCGAGGCCGCGCCCATTCACAGACTTCGTTTCCCAAACCCATGAGCCCCAATCGGCTTTGCCAGCCGATCGTCCAAAGCCTGTCATGCCTGAAAGTTCGCTACTCAAATCAGTTCGCCCGTTCTGCCGCGATGCGTTCTCGCTCGATTCGCCGATACGCCGCGACATTTCGATTGTGCTCCGCAAGGGTCCTTGCGAACGCATGTCCGCCCGTACCATCAGCAACAAAGAAGACAAATTCGGTATCGGCCGGCTGGAGCACAGCGGCTATTGCATCCCGCCCCGGATTGCAGATTGGCGTCTTCGGGAGCCCATCGATCTGGTAAGTGTTCCAGTCGGTAACGCGATCAATTTCCGAGCGATAGAGGGTGCGACGCTGCCCTGCCCGATTGTAAAGTGGCTCGCCGCGGGAGACGCCGTAAATAATGGTCGGATCACTTTCCAGCCGCATACCGCGTTTCAGTCGACCGACAAATACGCCTGCAACTTGGTCGCGTTCATCCGGCTGTCCAGTCTCTTTTTCGACCACGGAAGCGAGAATGATCGCTTCCTCTTTTGTATCGAAGGGCAAATCCGTCTGACGGCCAGACCAAAGCTCATCGATCACATCCTTCTGAGCGTTTTCCATGACAGTGATCAGCTCTTGGCGGGTCATGCCCCGCCCAAACAGATACGTATCCGGGAGCAACGAGCCTTCTGCGGGTTCCGTCTCCAGCAGATCTCCGGTCAGAATGTCATTTGCTTCAATGATGCGCAGTGTCTGGGCGACAGTGAGCCCTTCTGGAATTGTAATCCTATGCAGGATCGCAGCTCCGGAAATGAGCAAAGACTTGATATCGGACAAGCTGGCTTCAGCCGGTATCTCATATTCACCGGCCTTCGCGCTGCCACTGTCCCCGTCCGCACGGAACGCCAAACGTAGAAGCCGAGCATCGGTGATCAGCCCAGCTTGTTCAAGATTATTTGCAATCGTTCCAAGACCTTGGCCTGGGGAAACAACGAACGTCTGAGGAGTCGCGGATGGCCCAGGTTTAGCGATCTCGCTCTGCAGCCAGAACCATCCTGCAAAGGCCGCAGCCGTTGCGAGAACCGCAACAAAAACAATGAACGACAGAAGGGCTTTGACAAGCGCCATAGTAATTTTCTCCGCCCCGCACGCTCTATTCTAGTGTGTTCGGTTGGAGAAAGAAGCCCCTTCTTACCGCCGTCTCGCAGATGGTTTTTAGCGCGCTCGGCTCGGACCCAACAGAATTCGGTTCATGTTTGCATTCGGCTGAAAGCTGAGACCGAGGAGATAGGTTGTCAGCACCGGAATGCCTCCGAAGAGAAATACCGGCGATGCGACCAGCGCCCACAGTTTGAAATCATTTCGCCAGAGCATCCAGGCCGTTGCCAGAGTCAAGAACCCGAAGAAGTCGAGATTGAACTGCCCTTGCCAGTTCATAGCGAAGATGTCGCTAAAGAATGTTTCAATGCCATCGAAGCCGCGATCAACGAGAAGGAGGCCCGTATAGACAAGTAAAGTCACAAGCAAGGCTGCGAGCAAAATCCGAAATATGGTCATGAGCTGGGCTCCCGGTTAACAAAGAAAGAGAAGAGACAGGCGGCCCCTACGCCCCACAAGAGCGTGCTGCCTGCACCGGCGACCATCATTTGGGTGCCACCATAAATAGACGTGAACCAAACCAAAGCGAGACCATCGCAAACGGATGCAACGCCGACGACCCAAGCTGTTCCGAGCACGATCTGATTTCTAGCGATCCCGCAGAGCGGCATGAGTGCTAATAGCGATGATGGAGTCAGGAGCGCGATTATTCCATAGGATATAAGGCGGCCAGTCCCCTCATAAGCTCCCAAGGTGCCGATGTAGTGAAGAAGAAACGCGATGCCGAGCCAAGTGATCAAGCCGACAATTGTGAGGCGGACCATCTGTGTCTGTTGCAGCGGCGCGTGCCTTGGCTCTGAGCAATCCGAATTTGTGATGGCAGTCATACCGCCCTCCCTTTGTAGCGCTTGCTACATGTATACATATTTGTAGCAGGTGCTACAAGAAGATATGGCAAAAAAAGATGTGCAGCGAAGCAAAGCCCTCGAGAAGGTTCAGGCCCATTTGCTGGAAACTGGCCTGGCGCAAACCGGAGTTCGTCAACTCGCCGCGGCTGCCGGTATCAGCGATCGGATGCTGCTCTATTATTTCGATGACAAAACCGATGTGCTCGCATCGGCACTATCGGGAATTTCGGCCAATGTGGTCATGACGCTAAGCACCGCTGTTCCAGCAGATCAGAAGATGGCGGCAAGTGATCTCGTCCGGACGGCAACTGCGCTCACAAAGGGCGACGCCATGCGGGCAGAGATGAGGTTATTCGTCGAGTGTGTAGCTGCTGCTGCACGCGGAGAAGTGCCCTACGAATCCGTCGCCAAACAGATCATGGAGGGATTTCTGGTTTGGGTGGATGCGCATCTCGATATCGAGGACGCCGATGAACGGAAATCGACCGCCGCTATGATACTTGCGCTCATTGACGGCATCGCTCTGTTGGAGATTTGTACAGATGAACAGCGAGGCGATATGGCCGTCGATGCAGCTATTCGATTACTGCAATAACGTGATCTAGTTCTCAGTAAGCCCGGCAGCTTTCAGTGTCTTCCAGGCGCGGATAACGCGCGCAAGCTTATCTTCAGAAGACCGGTCGCCTGCATTGGAATCTGGATGGAACCGGCGGACATATTCGGCATAACGCCCCCGAATATCCGCTGTCGTCGCGTTCTCGTCGAGGTCCAACTCGTTCAAGGCGCGGATCTCCAGGCGAGTACGACCGCGTTTGCGTTGGCGTTCAGCACTGCCGACACCATCCTCGAACATTTCACGGCCGCGCCAGTGTTTCGGATCCTGAATCTTCGCGGCTTTCTTGCCCATCGGGCCGGTGCCGAATTTCCAGGTCTGTTTGTGCCCATGGCGAGCAGCTTCGTTGAAATCCTTAACTTCGTCCTCGGTCATACCGTCGAAGAAGTTCCAACGCTTGTTGTATTCAGCGGCGTGACGCTGGCAAAAGTAATAATAACCCCCGCCATGTTTTGGTGACTTATACTCACCAGCGAGGTCACAGCCTTTGTATTCGCAAGTACGTGTTTCCTGTGCACGCGCACGGGATTTATCGTCCGCTGGCGGCTTAATCCGCATGTCGCGGAACTTGACGCGGTAATCAAAGGCTTCACTCATAGCGAGGGAACATGGTCCGAAACTGTTAATGAGACAAGAATTGACACGCAGAGAAAACCGAATTCGCGATCTTTTGACTGCGGCTTTTGCACCGGATGAGCTCGATGTCATTGATGATAGCGCGCGTCATGCAGGACACGCGGGAGCCCGACCGGAGGGCGAAACGCACTTCAACGTTCGAATTGTGGCGTCTGTTTTTGAAGGGATGAGCCGCGTCCAGAGACAACGCGCGATAAACAACGCCCTTGCCGAGGAGTTTGAGCAGGGTTTGCACGCCCTATCGATCAAGGCCGACGCCCCACCCCGCTAAAGATGCTTTTCCATGTAAAACCTGGGAAGCCAAACGCCGGAAACCTCCACGGTTTCGGGGTGAACGACATCAAATCCGAAATGGCGAAAAGCCTCGAATGCGTGGAGGCTCGCATGGGTGCTCAAGCTGGATATGCTACTGGTCTGAGCTTGCAGCTCTATTGCCTCGTAAAGCCGGCGGAAAATGCCGCGACCCTGCCATTCGGCAAGAATATAGGCGAAGTCGATATAGCCGGAGGCAGCTAAGGTCATGAAGCCTGTGATCTGGCCCTCCACTTCTGCGACCCAAACTGCGGCATCGCCAAAGCGATCCGCCATCGCGCTGGCGGTTCTTGGGGCAGGAGACCACGCTGCTCTCTGGGCTTTGGTGTATCGCTTGGCACCCCCATGGATGGTCAGATGGACGACTTGCCCCAAGCGGCCATAATCATCGGAGTTTCCCCTACGGATATTGATTTCATTCGCCATAGTGTGCACCCCTCCGAACACTTGAGAACAGCGCATAAGCCAAGGAAATTTCGCCATGACAAGCCCCATCGCAGCTCGCCCCAGACGATCCTGTCTCTACATGCCGGCCGACAAGCCAAGAGTGCTGGAAAAAGGCAAAACACTACCCGCGGACGCCATCATCTTCGATCTGGAAGACGCGGTTGCTCCCGAAGCCAAACAGACGGCACGTGATGGCGCAGCCGAGGCCGTCGCTTCCGATGGCTATGGCTCCCGCGAGAAGGTCATTCGAATCAACGGCCTTGATACCGATTGGGGACTTGAGGACCTAAAAGCTGCTGTCGCTGCCGGACCTGATGCGATCCTCGCACCGAAAGTGATCGGTGGAGAGGATATTGACCGTCTCAATGACGCCATGACCAGGGCTGGCGCACCGGAGGCGATGGGGCTCTGGGTGATGATCGAGATGCCGAAAGCGATCCTGAACATCCAGGAAATTGCCGAGGCCACAGGCAGAACGCGGCTAACTGGCTTCGTTATGGGCACGAATGATCTCGCCAAGGAATATCGCGCTGTTTCCACGCCGGATCGTTTGGCCTTTCAAACAGCTTTTGGAATGACACTCGCTGCGGCCAGGGCCTACGATCTGCTCGCCATTGATGGGGTCTATAACGACATTCAGAACACAGATGGCCTTCGCAGTGAATGTGTTCAGGGACGAACGCTCGGCTTCGATGGGAAAACACTTATCCACCCCGCACAGATCGATGTTACAAACGATGTGTTCTCCCCGGCCGACGAAGATGTGGCGCAAGCAAGAGACGTGATTGCTGCATTTGCTGAACCTGAGAACTCTGGAAAAGGCGTGATTAAGGTGAACGGCAAGATGACGGAGCTTCTACATCTTGAAGAGGCTAGACGCATCGTTGATGTCGCTGAGGCCATCAAAGCCATGACAAGCGCGTGATTTTCATCCGGCTGCCGTTGCCCTCACGGGCGGACGCCCTATAGCTCTTCTAAACAGAGTTGGAGGGCATCCATGCGCAAAAACCTAATCGCACTGGCCGGTCTTTTTATCGCCGCGGCCTGTGGGGACCGTTCAGTTGAGCTGCCGCCGCCCGTTGCGGATGCAGCATCCATCCGGATCATTGATCAAGGCATGCTCGTTGGCTTCACCCATCAAGAAAACCCGGCGCATGTTTGGATGTCCATCCCCTACGCCGCGCCGCCAGTAGACGACCTTCGTTGGCGCGCTCCCCGTCCGGCAGATGGGTGGGAAGAAACGCGGCAAGCGCTGACCGAAGCTCCCTGGTGCCCACAGGTTCGGGGCAGCCTTGATGACGGATCGAGTGCGGATGCCATCCCGCTCGGCGAGATTATGGGCCAGGAAGACTGCCTGTATGTGAACATCTACGCACCGATCATGTCATCGGCGACGGCTGAAACTGCCAATCTCCCCGTGATGATGTGGATTCATGGCGGCTCAAATGTCTGGGGCCGCGCCGAACAATACGACCCTTCGAAGCTTGCAGCAGAGGAGAACGTCGTCGTCGCCGTGATCCAATATCGGCTTGGGCCACTTGGCTGGTTTGCACACGAAAGCCTCCGCGATGACGCAAAAACCACAGACGATCGCAGCGCCAATTTCGCGATTCTCGATCAGATCGCTGCGCTCGACTGGCTGTCTGAAAATGTAAGCCATTTTGGCGGAGACGCGGACAATATTACGATTTTCGGAGAAAGTGCTGGTGGGCACGACGTCGTTAGCCTGCTCGGCAGCCCGAAGGCAGCCGGCAAGTTCCATAAGGCCATCATCCAATCGGGTAGCTTCCGATCTGTGAGTCTTGAAGACGCGGAGTCCGGCGGCGAACGCGCCGGCGGTCCAATCGCGCGGAAGCTCGCCGGAGATACTGTCACGGCAGAAGCGCTGCGCGCGGTATCTGTGGATGAACTGTTCCGTGCTTACGGCGAAAATCTGGATACCGAGGAATGGGATCCGCCGCGGATCATTGAAGACGGCATCGTCATTCCTGAGGGCGGCTTGAGAGCTGCTTTTGACAGTCCCGATACGTTTAACGCCGTACCGATTATTTCCGGTACGAACAAAGACGAAACCAAACTTTTCAATCTGCTTCAGCCAGAACTGGTCAGGTGGCGCTTTGGCCGAATACCCCGGGCGAGGAACCGAAACATCTATAATGCCGTCGCTGAGTATCAGAGCCGGATGTGGCGAGTGAGCGCGGTCGATGAGCCGCTCAATTCCATCGTCGCAGGAGGACACACAGACCTTTATGCCTACCGCTTCGATTGGGACGAGGCAGGACGTGCCTGGGGTGCAAATTTTGCCGAGCTTTTCGGCGCTGCCCATGGCCTCGAAATTCCGTTCGTTTTCGGTCAGTTTCGCTTTCTCGGCGACGCCGACAAATGGGTCTTCACAGACAAGAATGAACCAGGCCGTCTCGCACTGAATGATGCAATGATGGCGTACTGGGCAGAGTTTGCTCGAACCGGAAGTCCCGGGACCGGCGGAACAGACACACTCCCAGATTGGTCGGCCTGGTCCACTGAGGCCGACGCTAGGAACATAATTCTGTTCGATAGCCCGGATGCTGGCGGTCCCCGTATGATCGCCAGCCAGGAGAGTGCTGAGGGTGTCGCTGCGGACCTCTTTGCCGACTCTCGACTGACGACGACGGACGCAACCTGCCGGGTCTATCTCGCCACAGTCTACTGGAATGAAAACCTAGCTGATCACGATGCCGAGGGCTGCCTCGCATCAACAACGGCCTTATCTGCGGAGTGAACGATGACTTATGTCTTGATCCACAACACTGGATGCGGTTCCTCAAAGAAGGGGTTGGCACTATTACAGGAAAATGGTGTGGACCCCGAAATCCGGAAATACACGACCGCGGCGGGTAAATTGAGCATTGATGAGCTTAAGGACATCGCAAAGAAAATGGGCGGCGTAAGCCCACGAGAGTTCATGCGAGAGAAAGACGCTGAAAAAGCCGGATTGCCTGCATCGGCCAGCGATGACGACATTTTCGCGGCGATGGCGGAGAACCCTAAACTCATTCAACGGCCCATCGGGATCAACGGCAATAAGGCCGTGCTGGGTCG
The DNA here is from genome assembly GCA_039033955.1 of Pseudomonadota bacterium. Taxonomy (GTDB): domain Bacteria; phylum Pseudomonadota; class Alphaproteobacteria; order Caulobacterales; family Hyphomonadaceae; genus CALLCD01. Next base: position 337,911 of record JBCCBQ010000001.1, on the reverse strand, counting down.
CCCGAACGCCAAATTGCTGGAAATTCTCTGATTTTCGCCGCAGATCGGTCAAATTTCACCGATTTCCCAAGCGGCCCCTTAAACCTCCAACGGCATGATGTAGACCTGTTCGGGAGCTCAACCATGCTTGCCATGTTGATAGCAGGGCTATTTTTCGTCGCATCCGCAGGCTTTGCCTTCGGTGTGCCGATGATGATGTTCGGGCCGCGAATTGTGCTGGGCCGCCTTTCCCAGAAACCAGAAGGTCGTTTGATGCTCGGCAGCTTCGCGACCATCGCCATTGCTGTTGTGCTTGCACCCTTCACTGTTGACCCCTTGATTTCCGCTGGGGAGATCGCACAGATGTCGGCTGAAAATTTCAACCGCCTGAGCTGGCGCATCTAGACAACTGGATAGCGGGCGCGGGCCTTAGGGAGGCCCAGGCCGCGCCATGAAATCCTATTCGGGTAATTTCTTCGAAGACTTCCATGTCGGGATGGAGATCATCCATGCCACACCGCTCACAGCAAGCCATGGGGACATCTCGCTCTATCGCGCACTGACGGGCAGCCGATATGCGATGTTCTCTTCAGAGCCCTTTGCAATAGCCAACGGATTTGACCGCCTACCGGTCGACCCCCTTCTCGCGTTTCATATTGTGTTCGGCAAAACCGTTCCGGACATCTCACTCAATGCTGTCGCAAATCTCGGCTATGCCGAAGGTAGATTTCCTATCGGTGTTTACCCAGGGGACACATTGCGCGCCGTGTCCGATGTGATCGGCGTAAAGCAGAACTCCAATGGCAAGACTGGTGTTGTCTGGGTTCGAACGCGCGGCCTCAATCAGAACGACGAAGAGGTTATGAGCTATGTGCGCTGGGTCATGGTGCATAAGCGCGATGCGAGCTCGCCAGCACCTGACCCTGTTGTTCCAGAACTACTAGATGCTGTACCGGCATCGGACTTCGATGCCCAATGGTCCTACGCCGACTGGGACACCGCACTCGCGGGATCGCCGCATCGATTTGAAGACTACGAAACCGGCGAAAAAATCGACCACGTGGACGGAATGACCGTTGAAGAAGCGGAACACCAGATCGCGACGCGCCTTTACCAGAATACTGCGAAAGTGCACTTCGATGCCTATGCGCAAAAAGACAGCCGTTTCGGTAAGCGACTAATATATGGCGGTGTGGTCATCTCTATTGCGCGGGCCCTTTCCTTCAATGGACTGGCTAACGCTGCCGAGATGATGGCCATCAATGGCGGCACTCATGCTGGCCCACTCTTCGCTGGAGACACGGTCTATGCCTGGTCGGAGGTATTGGACAAGGCGGAGCTTTCTGACACTGTGGGAGCATTGCGTCTTCGGCTTGTTGCAGCGAAAAACCATCCGTGTGGCGATTACCCGCTCAGGGGTGAGGACGGGAAGTATCATCCAGATGTCTTACTGGACTTCGATTATTGGGCGGCGATTCCGAGATAGAGACGTACTTAGCCAATGAGCTTTACCTCCCCTATCGACGGCCTCGCAGCTGTGGCGCTCGCTCTAGCTGTCATCCTTTCAGCTATCGTGTCACTGATCACCTCATCGGTCAGACGCGAGACTATTCGTAATGGGGAGGCAACGGCGCAGGCACTTTGTGAGCTGACAGGCATCCTCGACCCAAAAGAGTTGCAGGATATTTTTGGGCCGCCGGATATGGGGCGTGTTTGGCGCAGAGTGACGCTGCCTCAAGTGATGCAGGCTCGGCAGCCACTTGGGCATATCATTAGTGGGCAAAGCACTGATATTGCCTGCATCACTGTCGCGGTTCTGTCATTTCTTCTCGACAATATATTCGTCGGGCTTGGGCTGACTCTCGCAGTGAGCATCCAGGCGGTCGGCTGGATCGTTTCGACCAGGCTACCGAAGTAGGAACAAGGATAGACTGGAAGACGACGATGACGACACTCCCCCGCAAATTGGTCGCTGAGGGGTTGGGAACGCTGATCCTAATTGCAACGGTCATCGGCTCCGGCATCATGGCCGAAACCCTAACTGACGACATCGCTGTGGCCTTGTGGGGAAATACAGCAGCAACGGCAGCTATCCTCGTGGTGCTGATCCTCATATTCGGCTCGATTTCGGGAGCGCACTTTAACCCAGCTGTTACTTTGTCGTTTCGAATTCGAGGGGACATATCTACCGGGTTATCGATCGCCTATATTCTGGCTCAGCTTGGCGGTGGACTTCTTGGGGTGGTTTTGGCCCACGCCATGTTCGGCGATGCGCTCCTTCAGATCTCAACGACAGCGCGGGTCGGCCAATCGCTATGGCTTGCGGAAGGTGCTGCAACGTTTGCATTGATTGCGGCCATACTTGGAACGGTTCGCTTAAAACCAGAGGCTGTTCCATATGCCGTCGGGCTTGTCATACTCGCGGGATATTGGTGGACAGCGTCAACGAGCTTTGCGAACCCGGCGGTCACGATAGCGCGCATGTTTACCGACACATTCTCCGGTATCCGCCCGAGCGATGCGCCGGGATTCATCGCTGCACAATTTCTGGCCGCCGGAGTAGCGACACCTTTTCTTCTTTGGTTGTTTGCGGATGGTGCAGAAACAAGCGACACATTGAGTAGATGACTTCTTTACCACATGTAACCGCTCCGAGCCTTAGCCAGCTCACTGGCATTACTCACGGCTTCTTTGGACGCCAGGGTGGTGTCTCAGAAGGGATATACGAAAGCCTGAATGTAGGGGCTGGTTCGGATGACGACCCGGATTCTGTTATTGAGAACCGTCGTCGCATTGCCGTCGAAATTGGAGCTGACGGAGCAGACAAGCTGCTGTCCTGCCATCAATGTCACTCGGCGGATGCGCTGCTGGTTCGTGGTCCCTTTTCGGACAAACCCAAGGGCGATGCCATGGTCACGAAAGTACCAGGGTTGGCACTCGCCATTCTAACGGCAGATTGTGTTCCGGTGCTGTTCGCCGATCCGGATGCGCGGGTTATCGGAGCGGCCCATGCCGGCTGGAAAGGCGGACTCGGCGGTATTATTGAGGCGACTGTGGAGGCAATGGAAGCTGTCGGTGCAGACGCCGGGCGTATTGTGGCGGCTATCGGCCCGGCGATTGGTCAGGCCTCCTACGAAGTTGGACCTGAATTCCGCGATCGCTTTGTCGAGGATGACCTGGAGAACGATCGGTTTTTCACGGTGGGGAATGGCGATCGTTCGCAATTCGACATTCAAAAATATGTCCATGCTAGACTTATTCGATCTGGCATCTCCCGGGTTGACCTGATTGCCCATGACACGTGCGTCATGGAAACTGAGTACTTTTCCAACCGCCGGCGAAACCGCAGAGGCGAGCCTGACTATGGCCGAAATGCATCAGTTATCATGCTGAACGACGCCTGACTGCAAAGAATCGTTTCGGGACCGTTGCGACTCGAGAGGATTTGAGCCTAAAGCGTCACAAATTGTGCTAGCTGCGGGGCAACGATATGAAACTCCTGACCTGTAATGCCAACAGGCCCCTCGCCGCAGCGATCGCTGACTATCTCGACGCGCCCCTGACTGAGGCAGAGGTCAAAACGTTTGCGGACAAGGAAATTTTCGTTCGGATCAATGAGAACGTCCGCGGCGAGGATGTGTTTGCGATCCAGTCAACAGCCTTTCCAGCGAACGACCACCTCATGGAGTTGCTTATCTGTATTGATGCGCTTCGTCGTGCCTCGGCTCGCAGGGTTACGGCTGTGATCCCCTATTTCGGATATGCGCGGCAGGATCGCAAAACTGACGGTCGCACTCCGATCTCAGCGAAACTGGTGGCAAACCTGATTTCAACCGCTGGGGCTGACCGAGTGCTGACAATGGATCTCCACGCCGGTCAGATCCAGGGCTTTTTTGATATCCCGACCGACAACATGGTAGCCGGGCCAGTTATTCTGAAAGACATCCGTGATCGCTACAACGGAGATGAGTTGATTGTCGTGTCCCCGGACGTTGGCGGAGTAGTGAGAGCGCGCGGGCTTGCGCGGCGCCTGCAACGCGATCTGGCGATCGTCGATAAACGACGGCCAGAGGCCGGAACCGCGGAAGTGATGAATATTATCGGCGATGTGAGCGGCCGACGGTGCATTATGATTGACGACATTTGCGATTCTGGCGGCACGCTCTGTGAGGCGGCTGCGGCACTGAAAGAGGCCGGAGCGACGTCAGTGTCTGCGTACGTGACCCACGGCGTGCTATCACCGAAGGACAATAAGCGCGCCGTCAAACGCATTGAAGAATCAGTTCTTGATGAGCTGGTCATCTGCGACACGATTGAGCCCCGCGTCGAAGATGCCAAATCGAAGTCGCTGCGTGTTCTGAGCGTGGCTCCCCTTCTAGGAGAGGCTATTCGACGAATTGCCAATGAAGAGAGTGTGTCGAAACTGTTCGATTAAAGAACGTGCACGGCGACGAACGGCCCGCCAGCCATGCAGCGAAATGAATGCCCTTTTTTGGTTGAGGGTATCAGAACCCTTTCAAATCAAGAGACCGCAAGACGACAAAGCGGAGCGATTTGCGCATCTATTTTCAACGTGAGAGATATTTATAAAAGTATCCGGCTTTTGAAAACTTAATGGCGATAAATTATAATTGCCAGCAATACTATATAACTTACACGAACTTTTGATTATTGCGTTACTTTTTCTTGCGTTGAACTGCCAAGCTCAGAAGTGAATGGTCGGCCGCGACGGAAATATATTCTCCGTCACTCTTCACATTTGAAAGGCCTTTCTGACCATGACAATAAGCTCTTATATTCGCCCAGTCCTTATCGCCACAACACTTTCAATTTCAGGAATTACTTCGTCGATAGCCACGGCCGACACCCAGCAGGTGTCTGTCGACATATCAGATCTAAACCTTCAAACGAACGAGGGAGCCGCGACGCTTGTGCAACGCATAGAGGATGCGAGTGAAGAAGCATGTGCGCGATCAACGGACTCAGATCATTATCCACGTTCATTGACGGATGTCGCTTCAAGCCACAGAGACTTCGAACATTGCATGGCAGAGGCTATTGAAGCAGCCGTAGATGATATTTCTGATCCAATTGCGATGTCGGTGGTCGATGCGCGCATTGACGAGCTAATGGCTATAAGCGCGGCCTCCTAGACACGCGCAGTTCCAATTAAGGGCCCTGCCCGGAAACAGCGGGCAGGGCATCGTAATCTTATTCCTTGTCGCAGTTCGGCAACAATTTGCTCAGAAGCTTGGCCGCCAGATAAGCTGGGCACCGACGCCACCATTCGGTGCGCCATCGGTGAAGCCGACGGAGCTATACAGTGTCCACCGCAACTGATCGTTTATCGGCCCGGTTAAGGCACCAAATATCTCCTGACTTTCGTCGGCCGTGTCGGTCGTCGCCTCTCGGAAATCGTATGATGCGAGCACCGCATAGCCGCTACCGAGACTATAACTACCGCCAACACTGACATTGAATGTATTGTTGAGATCTGCTCCTTCAGGATCGCCGCGCCAGCGAAAACCAACTGTCGTGAAGGGCGTGAACTTCCCGAAACTGTAAGCAACATCGACCGCGACCCCACCGTCGAGTTCGCCTGTGCCCAGGCCTTGATCTTCATCTGCAGTGGGAACTTTCAGTCTTCCTTGAAGCTGGACGAGCCAGTTTCCGGTGACCTCTGTGGGGATGTTGTAGTTTACACCCAGTGTCAGATCGCCAAAACCGGAGTTTTGTTCAATCTCACCTGCTGCCGCGCCATCAATGATGACGCCATCTGCCACGACACCGCCTGGACCTGTGATTTGAAGCCAGGATGCTCCGATCGAGAATCGAAAGTCTCCGACATCTGCCCGCGCAGAAAACGGTGTAGACAACGTCTCGGTTGCTGCGTCTGCTCCAAAGTCTCCTCGGCTAAAGTCGACGCCGGCTGTGAACGAGGGCCGAATAAACGGCGCATCTCGTTCCCGCGTTTCCCTTACCTGGGTATCCGACTCGCTTTGAGCGACGGCAATACTCGACGGTACCATGGCAAGCGCCATGGCAACTCTTGTTAATTTTATCATGTATCTGTCCCTGCCCGGCTCTCACCAGGATCAGTTTGTCATCAACTTCCAAAGCCGCCGGATGGGCGCTCTACTCGCTCGACGCGCTCAACTCGTTCCACGCGCTCTACGCGTTCGACACGCTCGGGGCGATCAATTCGCTCGGGGCGCTCTGGACGTTCGATCTGACGGATCTCGTTGCCGGTTCGTGCCGAACTCTTGTCTGTTTCGACCTTGGCCGTTTCAACATCCGTTGTAACGCGTTCTGGCGCTTCAACCTGTGCGATTGCAGGCAGGGTCAATGCCGCTGCCATTGCAGACGCTAGAATCCATGTTTTCATTGGGTCACCTCGTTTTCATTGCCATGAGGCCCTTATGTTGCGCGCGCGGCATGGTCGCAACTAAACGCTTTTCAAGCCCGGCACACATTACCGTTAGATACGCGTGATGGTTGACGCAGCGCAGCCTAGCGCAACAGACATTTGGATTTATGGAGGGATATCTAACCCAAAAGAAAACGGCGACCCCGAAGGGCCGCCGTCTCCAAATTTTGGTTGTCAGTCTGACTTAGAAGTTCAGACGTGCACCGACAAAGATGAAGCGTCCACCTGCAGGGTACAGACCTGCAACAGTATTGGCTTCAACGTTTGCCGTCGGCGAAGGACCGAAGGTCGGCAGAAGCGGTGGATCGTTGTCGAACAGATTGTTCACACCGAACCGAAGCTCAACGTTCTCCGTTGCATCCCAGAACAGAGCAGCATCAATGTAGTGCTCAGAACCAAGTGTTGCAGAGGAGAAGCCTTCCATTCCATCTTCAGCGAAGGTTGTTACCTCACCAGTGTCCGGGTCGATCGAGCTGATGCGATCTACGGACGAGAAGTAACGCCAGAGCAAGCTTGCCCGTAGATTGTACGGTGCATTGTACAGAACCTGGAAGTTATGGCGATAATCAAAGATTGGGTTCGCACAACTATCGTCGAAGAACCCGACACAGTCGAACGTTGAGCCATCAGTAACAGGCTGCTGCTCGTTCTCCAACTGGAAGGTCGAGTTGTAGTTCAGACTTACATCACCGAAGCGACCGAAGTCGTAACCATACTGAATCTGGAAGTCGATACCAGATGTCGCAAAGCCACCGGTGTTCAGGTTCGTCGCGGTAATAGCCGCGGTATTGCGCGGTACCGCCGTCAATGAACCGTCGACAGGACTTCTGTTGATCAGATCGCAGAACTGAGCAGCTCCAGTCTCCAGACACTGCGTTAGTGTAAACGCAGCTGGAATGGTGCTGATCGCGTCTTGCAGGTCGATATTGTAATAATCCACAGAGATCACGAGATCTGGCAGTACACTTGGCTGAATGATCGCACCAATTGTGAATGTATCAGCTTCTTCCGGTGCCAGATTGACGTTACCGCCTGTGACCACGTTAAGCTGGCCAGAATCTGGTGGAACATTCCCGAACAAGTTCGGGTCCAGGCCGGTGTTCTCACACGCGTCTTGCGTTGCGGTAGGAGCTTCGGGCGTTCCAGCGAATCCAGAACACGGATCCGACAACGAAGTCAGGTTGGTGTTAACTGGATTGAACAGTTCGAAGACGTTTGGTGCACGGATCGCACGCTGGAACTGACCACGGAAACGGATATCGCTAACCGGTTGCCATGTCAGGCCAAGTGAGAACGTGTTTACGCCAAGGTCACCACCTTCAATGTCATTTAGGACGTCAAAGGATTGGTATTCGGAGCGACGATACGCACCGGTGAAACCGATCTCTTCAGCGAACGGCTTGTTCTGTACCAGTGGAACCCGAGTTTCGAAGAAAATTTCGTAAAGCTCGGTTTCACCATCGGCTGGAAGAACAGCTGCACCCGCACCAACGAGACCACCGCTTTGGTTGGTTCCGTCAGCCTGCGAGAAGATACGATCTTCGCGGTACTCAGCACCGAAGAGGAAGTTCGGACCATCTTCAGCAAATGGAGATACGATGCCCCACTTACCAAGGTCGGTTTGAACCGTACCACCGAAGACAATCTGCTCTGTTCTACCTGTTGTCAGCGTTGGCGTATCAACAAACGAGGCCAGACCTGGGTCAACATCGCCACCAACTACGAATGCAGAGACGAACGGAATACAGCCCGGATTTGTTCCGTCTGCGACAACACGACAAACTGGGTTGCCGTTGCCATCATCGACGATATCGAGTGCTTGACCAAGGTTGGTGAAGGTCACCTGGTTGGTCTGTAAGCGATCGAGCGTTGTTGAAGCAACTTGACCGAAGATATCCCACTCAACGTGCTCTAAGACATTACCACGCAGACCACCAACGAAACGGAAGTTGGTGAGTGTACGGTCGTCTGTACGGCCACCGCCCTCAACGAAGCGGCGACGGATTTCACTTTGAACGAGTCCATCACCGTCGGTGTCGCGAGCGAACTGACCGTTTGCATCTTGAACACCACAAAGCGTTGCCAGAGTTTCTTCTGTCAGCAGTGGATTGTCGCAGTTGACGACGTTGATTGAGCTGCCAAAGGCGGCAGATGGCGCGATCACCTGAGGTGAAGACGACTGTGTGAAGCCGAAGTCGGCATAAGCTTCAACATTCTCAGTGATTTCATAGAAACCGCTGAAGCCTGCATTAAAGCGCTCAGTCTGACGCTGGATCGGGTTTTGCGGGTTGAAGTTAAATGCGTTGTTCAGGCCACTGCTTAGCGAGTTGTCCGCATTCAAAGAGAACGAACCGGCAGCAACCTCCGCGAGAATGGGATTGCCCATGGAATCGAAAAGCTGATTTCCGTCAGAGTCCAAAAACGGAACTGGAGCTCCAATTGGAACACCGGCAGCGTCCGTCAGAGCGACGTTCACAGTACGGAAAGTTGCCTCTCCCATGTCGTTGAGGACAGCGTTGCCATCGGCATCGAACAGCTGTTGCTGGATTATATTGCCCATCGCGTCGACCTGTGGAACAGGATTCACAACGAACGATGTTGGGAATGGTCCCTGGTTTGAACCGCCGCAAAAGTCGTTGCCATCCGCTGAACCAACCAGAGCACAACGTGAGAAGTCACGGTCAGCCTGGTCGATGCCCTGGTTACGGAGATAACGGAAGTACGCCGTTACGTTACCACGGCCATTGTCAAGGTTCGAACCAACGATTGCAGAGATGTCGTAGGTCTGATTATCGATGTCAGAGCCAGAGACTGGATCTTCGCCGAAATCGATCAATGCCTGCTGCAGAGTTTCGTTGCTGTTGTTGAACTGGTTGAAGCCGAACTGGCCATCAATCTCAACGCCCTCAAAGTCGCGGCGAAGGATGAAGTTGGCAACACCCGCGATAGCGTCTGAACCGTAAACAGCTGATGCACCACCTGTAACGATCTCAACGCGCTCAACCAGTGGGGCTGGGATCAAGTTAAGGTCACTTGCGAAACCACCTGGAAGCGGTGAGCCTGGAGGCAAACGCTTGCCGTTGGCCAGAACCAGTGTCCGTGTCGCGCCCAAACCACGAAGGTCGAGGTTGGATGTACCGTTAGCGCCGTTAGCAAAGTTTGACGTTTGGCTGGCCGCACCGACAATAGCTTGTGGAAGCGTGTTGACGAGATCGACGGTATCAGTCGTACCGCGGAGATCGAACAGTTCGGAACCGACGGTTGTTACCGGGCTCGACGACGCAATGTTCGCGTTCGTAATCCGAGAACCTGTAACAATGATCCGCTCCTGAACCGCTGCTTCGTCCTCAACTTCGGATTCCGAAACTCGCTCGGGTTCTTGAGCTAGAGCGGGCGCTACGCCGAGTGTTGCGGCGAGTAGCGACGTCGCTAGCAGTCTCTCCCTCAGAGAATTCCCCATTTTAATACCTTTCATTTGGATCGACGATGAGCCGATTGCCCGGCGACATACCGGGTCTTAGTGCCATGCGTACGCAACCGGTCACGAAATCGTCAATTATTGTTTGTAGCAGCGGAGGAAAAATTCTGGGTGGTGTGTCATATACGCCGCACGAGGTATGCATTGCCCGTACTTATTGCGAAACACATTTGTCCAATATCTCCCCGTTTGAGGCGAATTCACCCAGCGGCGACTCCCTTAAAACAGTCGCTTTTGACCCCGGAAAGCACGCCAAGATAGAGGAGCCTACCCGGAACACCTGTTCCAGGAGAATTCGAGGTAAAACCGGGGACTAAGGCATCCTTAGAATTCAAATGTGATACCTCCGCCATATGTCCTGGACAGGCCGAAGACCTGAGTGGTGGCTACGAGTGGTGCAAACGCGTCCAAACCGTCGATAGTAAACTCATCGTCGGTCAGGTTTTGCCCATACACAAAAATTGTTACTCGATGGTCGTCGCCCGAAGAAAGGGTGTACGCTAGTCTAGCGTCAAGCAATGCACTGTCTGTCCGCGGAACCCCAATAACGGTCGTTTCGTCTTTATAATTGAAACCAAGATGAGCTTGCAGGTTCCCTGGACCAACCGGGCGGTCATAGTCCAAATTAACACCAAATGAGTGTCTTGGAGCGTTGTCCGGCTGACCGGCAGGCAGCCCAGTGAAGGGGTTAGCCAGATCGTCTGCCTCAGCGTCAAGAAAGGCGTAAGAGAAGCTGGCAGTTGTATAGTCACCGACGACAAATTGCCCATCGACCTCCAAGCCAATGAAGCGAGTATCATTATTCACGATAAAGCGTGTGACTGGCACAGCGGGGTTGGTGAAAGAGACCTGCTGATCATCGACGAAACTCGCAAACACGCTGGCATTGATTCGAAAACGATCGTTGAAGAAATCGGATTTGACTCCGACCTCCCCCGACCTGATGCGTTCTTCATCAAACGCGAAGTCGGACAGGTTCACCGAGGATTGATTGAAACCGCCAGACCGAAATGCCTGCGAATAGCTGGCATAGAAAAGTAGATCTTCGGTGGGCTCGTACTCGACCACGACCCTCGGATCTAGACTGTCAAACGTCTCGTCGCCCTCAAGAGCTGGAATAGGATTCCCAAGCAAATCTGTTGTGTCGTTGAAGAACGGACTAATGCCCTGCTGAAAAGCCTCCTTTTCATCTCTGGAGTATCGCAGGCCACCCGTGATGCTAAGAGTATCTGTCAACTGGTACTTAGCCTCACCGTAAACAGCAAAGGCTTGAGTATCCAGCTCCAGACGTGTTCCGGGGGATCGAGCGGCACTAAGAATAGCGCCGAAGCCCTCTGGCCCAGCAATCTCCTCAAGCGCGCCGAGGAGTTGATCAGGCGGTCCGGCCAAAGCGTCTTGAACACCCTGCAGGAGCGTAAGCGCAGGCAAAAGCTGGGCTACACCTAAGCCATCGCCCGGACGATCATTGAATGGCCCGGTGGCGGTTTCTTCATCGAAATAAAACAGACCGAAGGTGTAGTCGATGCGTTCGCCGAGTGTACCCGTCTGGGTATACTCGATCTGGAACTGTTCGTGTCCATCAAGCGTTGGAATGCCCGTATCGGGGCTCACACCGAAACTGAAGAAAGGCCCGGGAAAGAGCGGCGGGTCAAACGATGCAAGAAACGGTTCGGCAAAGTCCGGGCGAAGGGTGATATCGATATCGTCGCCGACCAAAGGCTGCAGGAAAAGATTTGTTGTTAGAGGTAAAGTGACCGCAAAGGTATCGATGAGCGATGGATTAGAAAGTGGGTCAGACGGCAAAGTGGGATCGACTTGCCCTGTGCTAAACACGGCATCAAGCACGAATGGGTTGGCTTCAGTGAAAAACCCGGTGAAGGCATCGGTGTCAGCGCGACGGTAACCGAAAAGGATCTTACTGGAGTGGTTTGTATGCCAATCCCATGTGGCTTCGGCCCGATGGCCAATGACCTCAGAGCGGGTCTCGCTGATCGGTACGGTAGAGACTACTTCATCCTGACGGCCCTCTACGACAGGAAGAAGCGGTGACGCACCCGGTTCAAGCGTAGGTGCCAGCAAGAAGCCGAATGTGCCTGTACCGAAATCTGGAACAGCCTGGGTAAAGAGCGGCTCTATATTCGTTCGATTGTCCTCGAAACTATATTCCAACCGCAGGTTGCTTGTGGGCTCCCAAGCGATCTCGGCCGTGATAGCTGATCGCTCCGATCCACCGAAATCGGCTCCTTGACCAAATGGCAGAGTTCCGGCGGTATCCGGAACGCCTGGCAATGAGCCGAGAGGAAAGTTCGTTTCGACATTCTCGATGAAACCATCGCGATCAAAATTGACCCCCGAGATTTTCAGAGCAGCGGTCTCGCCGAGCGGAATATTTACGGCACCGCGCAAAGCTACCGTGTCGAGATTACCGACCTCAAGCGTGGCGATGCCACCAAAACCTTCTCCCACCTCCGCACCTTTGGTGATGATACTAATCGCGCCAGCAACTGCGTTTCGACCGAACAGAGTCCCTTGAGGCCCTTTGACGACCTCGATGCGTTCAAGGTCAGGAACATCAAACGACAAACCCGGCGTCTTTCCGATATAAACGCCGTCGAGGTAAAAACCGACAGTGGCATCCAAGCCAATCTGCGGATCGTTTTGACCAATACCACGAATAAACACACTAAGACCCGAGGAGTCGCCGGCATTGGGCGAGGCAACCACACCAGGGGTAAAGTTTGCAATGTCATCGAACCCGTCGATGCGGAGCGTATCAAGAGCGGCAGTGTCGAATGTCGTTATGGCAATTGGAACGTCCTGAAGATCTTCGGTCCGTTTCTGGGCAGTGACCTCGATTGTGTCGAGGACACGGTCGGTATCGAGACGTTCCCGGATCCGCTCCTGGGCTTCAGCGCTTGGGTAAGCAATCAGATGCGCTGTTAGAAATGTCGTCGCCAGCAAACAGTTTTTGCGATTGAAAAGACTTGCCATTTAGCCCGGATCTCCAAGGTGATATGGCGCATACGCGCCACTGTTTGAACGCCTCGTACGGCGTGTTTCCAAATGGGACATTATCTGTAAACTGCCGGAAGCTTTACACTTCAGCAGAAAAATGAAGGCTGCTTAACCATAATACTTTCAACGCATTAAGAGGGGCGAATAATTTCGCACCCAATGTGTGTTTTATAAGCAACAGTTTGATGCAGGGAACTGACACCGCAAAAAGAGTTGCTGATATCAGCCGCCTCCTGGCTTCGATGTCGGTGTGAGAGACTAGTCTTCGGGAACAAAATCAGCGGGCTGCGCCATATCACCAGGAGGCAGTTTCACTTCTGGCTTTGGCGCACTGCCGTCATCAGGGGCTGGCAATGCGGTCATGGTGCGTGAAACATCGAGTTCTCTGGCAAAGGCCTCATGGCGGGGGTGTACCAACTGGCCAGCGTCTCCAAACCGATAGACAAGCCTTGCCCAATCGGATGGGTCGTAATTAAACGCGCCGCCTTTTGGATCGAGATCTGACCAATCTGCTTCCCGGCTCGCTGTCACCGCAAGGCGCGCCCATCGTGCTGCCTCTTCCTCATCACCATATCCTTTGAGAGCTCTTTCCATCAGCAGGCAAAGCCTGCCGGTCGAACTGGTCTCGACCAACAGGGACAAGGTTTTGACCGCTTTGACCCAATCCTTGGATTGCATGGCGAGCTCAGCCCCGAGCACCTTGCTTTCATAGTGATCAGGATTGCTAGCTACCAATCTTTGAAGGCGGTTTGTTGTGGTCTTATCATCGCTATCAACAGACATTTGTCTAACCGTCTGGGCGATTGCTGGGTGCGGTCGTGAGGTCCACCCCATTTCCAGCACGTCCATAGCGGCTTTATCTTTACCGTCTATCATTAGCTGCCGAGCGCCAAGCACAATTGCCGGAGGAAATGCTGGAGCTGCCCTTATCGCTTCTGCAAGCGCTTTCTGCGCCTCTGTCCTGCGCTCATGGGGCAAACCTGCTGCGTGCGCAGTATGAAGCACGGCCCGACGTCGGCGCAGGCTGTCCCCTGCAATCAGCTTGTATCGCTCACCGAGATCAAGCGTTTCAAGCGCTTTGCCCCAATCACCTCGAGAAACCTGTAGATCGAACAAAGAATTGAACGGCCAGTCGGCTCCGGTGTTCAGTTCCAACGCTGCACGGGCGCTCGCTTCAGCTCCTTGTGCATCACCACGTTCTAACGCAGCCGTTGCAGTTCCTCGCAGTCCGGCCAGTTGACCGCCGGGTAGCCGAGCGAGTTGCGCCCAGGCCCGTTCCGCCGTGACCCAATCCCCATCGACTTCCGCAGCGCGCGCTTCGAGCAGAACTTTGAGCCGGTCATCGTCTGCAAAGACTTCTGACTTTCGCGCAAGGCGCTGCGCCGTTTTCACATCGCCGGCTTCGGCTGCGAGCAAGCCATCCGTCAATGTATAGTTGGCTTTCTTTATCTTGGATCGTCTTCGTGACTTCCCAATTTTTCCAGGGAGTTTCCACAAGCCGGCAAAGAATCCCCAAACAAGGGCAATGGTTCCACCGATCATCAGCTGTAGAACTATTGTTGCGAGTACGGGTAGCCTACCCTCCCAACCAAACAGTTGGAACTCGATTCCGCCGGGCATGTTGGCCAGGAAAATTGTGCCAATTGCTGCTGCGACCAGCAGAAGCACGATGAAGACAAGCCGGAACATTGGGTGCGCTTAACGCTCCGCACCAAGAAGGACCAGCCTCAGCGTGTCCAGGCTCTCGTCCAGTGTCAGGCGCTGCTCGGCATCTGCGATCCAGGGTTCGAATACCTCTGTAGCCGGGCCGTCCAGCGTCTGCAAAACCCTGACAGCTTCACGCAAATCCTGCTGGTCCAGGGCCACTTCGGCAGAAGAAAGTACTGTGTCCACACTTTCCCCTGATCCACTGCGCCGAATTTCCAAATCTTCTCCAAATACATTGCGGAGCCAGCCCCAACCATCTCCCTCTGGCTGCAGAGCTTCGATGGCTTCGCGGGCGATTTGAGCATTTTCGTCAAACCTTGCCTGCAATGTGGCAATTGTCGGCACGGGTTGTGTCGCAAGCGGTGTCAGGGCGGTGACAGTACTGTTGTCCGGCAGGGCTGCTTGCAGCTCGGAATGTGCGGACTGAAACGGTCGCCCATCGCCAGCGGCGGCTTCCATCGTGAGCAATGCAAATAGAGCTTTCGATGTCACAGCCTGTTCGCCATCGGTATCTCCCTGCTCACTCAAGGCTGTGACTGTTTCCTGCAAGCGCTCGATCTCAGCCGTACGATTATCGTCGGCTTCCAGGGCTGCCTTCAGGTTTTCCATCTCCGCTCGCAGCTCACCGATCTCGGCGTTAGGCTCGCCGCCCGCTCCTTGCTCAATCGCTTCCATACGCGTCAGTAGATCAGCCAGCGCTTCGGCTCTGATTGCCTGGCGGTTGGTGATTTGAGCCTGAGCGTCTTCAATACTCTCGACCCGTGCCCGAAGGGCTGTAATGGCTCTGTTCGCGAGTCGGGGGCTTGTCACCTCGTCTTCGTCGGCACGTTCCAGAACGTCCACACGGGATACGAGCGCTGCAAGACCATCAAGATCGTCCTCACCTGTCTGAAGCGCATCCAGCCGATCATTGAGGGTTTCGATTTCGGACGTCAGACTTGTCAGTGCCTTATCGTCGCCCGCACCTGCAGCGGCTGCAGCAATCTCACGATCCATCTGCTCTCGGGCGTTTGTAAGGTCGGCGCGCAGGGCTTCTATGCTCGCTTCAACAGCTTGCTGATTTGCAGACAGGGACTCAACTTCACCGGCCAGCGTTTGAGGCGCGTAGTCACCGTTTCCGGCCAGGCTGAGGCCTCCAGCAATCAATCCACCGAACAACGCGGCGGCAGCGCCCGTTATTCCAAGCGCGATCCAACCTGGCCCGCTTCCCTCTTCTTCGTTGCGTGCAAAGTCGTCCACTCGTGGAGGTGCCGGCTCAAAATCTGCGTCGATCGGTTCCGACATCCCGCTATTGTCTTCTGTGGTCCCCGTCATGGTCCGCTTTCTGCTCTGCCAGCGATCTATTCTCTCTGTATATAATGGCAGAGAGTTGTAATCAAAGCGTTGCGCGAACTGCTGCAATCATCTCGAGAAGCGAATCCTCGTTTGGATGTTGCGCAGCGGCTACGGTTCGAAATCCCATTTCCAAGACGGCTTTGACCGCTTTGTCCGAAACACCGACGGCGACATGTCTGCTGACATCAAGATCGCTGGCGGCATTTCTGAACGCTGCGGCCCCCTTTGCCGAGTGAATAGCAACGACAGACGGCCCATAACCCTCAACCGCCATTTGAGCTTCGGGGCTCAGCGATGCTACTGGATTAGCTTGATAGAGCGGCGCAAACAGGGTCCGGAACCCCGCCCTTTTCAGCGACTGAGAGACATCACCACTCGCTGCTGCATTCGCGACGTGCAGCAATTGCCCATCAGATGGATTGGCCAGTCTTATAATATGCGCAGCCAGCGCCAGTCCGTCGCCGTCTGCATTTTTACAATCTAGGAAGCCGTGGCTCCTTGCCGCCTCGAAAGTAGCAGGACCGACGCACCAAGCTGCAATGTCTCGGCGGTCTGATTGCCTTGCAAAAAAACGAACGCCATTTGCACTCGTAAACAAAAGACCCGAAACGTCCGTTAGCGGCGGGAGCAATTCGTCTGTCCCCACCAGTTCCAGCATCGGAGACAGTATAGCGACAATGCGCAAGGCTTCGAGACGTTTCATGGTTTCGCTTGCGCCAGGCTCGGCGCGCGTCACGATGACGGGTGCCTTTCCGGTCATCGAGGATTAGCCCTCGATGTGGGGCAACTCACCACCCAACGCTTCAAGAATTGACTCGGCGGCGCTATGGCCGGCCGACGCGAGGTCGTCGCTGTCTGCATTGCCAGAACAGAAAACAGTATTTTCCCATACTTCGCTGCCATCTGGCGCGGTGACTTCTCCGACGAACCGAAACGCTCCTTCTTCCTGGAACAAGTGTCCAGAAATTGGTGTGCGGCAGGATCCATCGAGCGCCATCAAGAATGCTCGCTCGGCAGCTGCAGCGCGTTCACTTACCGGGTCTGATATCTTTCGAAGTGCAGCATAACTCTCTTCACTTAGGTCACCCGGGATCGCCGCGACGGCTACGATGCCCTGACATGGTGCGGGCAGCATGTCTTCTAGTTCTATCGGATGCGCAAGATGCTGGAGGCCGAGCCGCGTCAATCCCGCCATCGCCAGATAGGTGGCGCTTGCTTCTCCGGCCTCTAGTTTCTTCAAACGTGTTTGCACGTTTCCTCGAAAGGGGACGATTTCCAGATCCGGCCGAGCGAGTCGTGTCTGGGCTTC
Source organism: Pseudomonadota bacterium (assembly GCA_039033955.1). Lineage (GTDB taxonomy): Bacteria > Pseudomonadota > Alphaproteobacteria > Caulobacterales > Hyphomonadaceae > CALLCD01. The sequence continues at coordinate 320,661 of JBCCBQ010000001.1, read as the reverse complement.
GCGTCGGATGCTCGCGGTTCCGAGCACGGCACCTTCGGGCAGCTCTTCAAGAGATGTCGCAGCGTTGCTGATGAAGCCCTCGCGAGGGTCCTCCCTTGGTGCCAAGGCAACCAAATCCTGGCCATCCGGCAAGACGCTCGGCACATCCTTCAGCGAGTGAACCGCGATGTCGACTTCGCCTGCCTCGATGGCGATGTCGAGTTCCTTCGTAAAAAGCCCTTTTCCACCTGACTCTATCAAACGCTCGGTTGTAAGCTTGTCGCCGGTTGTCGTGAAGGTCTTGACCTCGCAGGAAACAGCGCCGCCGCTTGCAGCTTCGATCAATGCCTTGATCTGCTCAGCCTGATGCAGAGCCAACGGAGATCCGCGTGTGCCAATGCGGAGCGTTTCGACCATGCCCTCAAATCCTTCCACTTTCCAAGGCTCTCAGCTACAAGCTCGGCCATGTCTGAGCAAGCCGTGACTGTCCTTGGAATTGAAACCAGCTGCGATGAAACGGCCGCCGCTGTCGTACGCCTGAACGCAAGTGGTGTAGACATCTTGTCGGATGTTGTCCGTAGCCAGACAGATGAACACACGCTTTATGGCGGTGTCGTTCCCGAGATAGCTGCAAGGGCTCACGCCGAAATGGCCGACGTGATTGTGGGCCGTGCACTAACTCAAGCGAACATAGAATTAAGCAATCTCGATGCTATCGCGGCGACATCCGGCCCAGGGCTTATTGGTGGCGTCCTTGTTGGAATGATGACGGGCAAGGCAATCGCCCTAGCGAGCGGCAAGCCATTCCTGGCGATCAATCATCTTGAAGGCCACGCTCTGTCGCCACGCTTGTCCGTACCCTGCCCTTTTCCTTACCTGTTACTTCTGGTGTCAGGTGGGCATTGTCAGATTTTGGAGGTGCGTGGCCTAGGCGACTATCACCGGCTCGGCACAACTATCGACGATGCGGCCGGAGAAGCTTTCGATAAAACGGCGAAGCTCATGGGTCTTGGGTTTCCCGGTGGTCCGGCGATTGAGGCAGTCGCCAAAAATGGAGACGCAACGGCCGTGGATCTGCCGCGCCCCCTGCTCGGCAAGCGCGGGCTGGACATGTCGTTTGCCGGCCTAAAGACGGCGGTTGCCCGATCCATCGAGTTGGCTCCACTGACTGCTCAGCGAAAAGCCGATATCGCAGCCAGTTTTCAATTGGCGGTGGCTGACATTCTGTCCGACAAAGTCCGCCAAGCTCTTGTCGACTTCGACGGCGACGAGGAGAAGCGTGTTGTGGTCGCCGGAGGTGTGGCAGCAAACCTGACCATTCGCGCTGCGCTCGAACGGGTCGCGGCAGACTCGGGCGCGCGGCTCATCGCGCCGCCGCTTCGACATTGTACAGACAATGCGGCGATGATCGCCCTTGTCGGTGCCGAGCATGTTCGTGCCGGACATTTCGGTGATCTTGCTACGACTGCCCGGCCCCGTTGGCCGCTTGATGAGAGTTCGGCTAAAATCCAACCGGCCTATGGCGGCGGTCGGCGTGGGGCTAAAGCTTGAGTAGTGTTGGAAGCGAGGCGCATTTGTTCAGGACAGACAATGCCCGCTCGACGGACTTTTGCTATACGGCCAACTCAAGAGCTGGCTCGCGAGCACCAACCGACAGTCCCGCGAGCAATAAGCGCATGACGCCTTCGAGTTCATAACGCAATTTGTCGAGTTTCAGTTGAGAGTACGCTTGGGGAAAACGAAATTTCATCAAGGCGGCCTGCATCATTTCAGCTGTCGTATTGGGATCTTCGAGTTTCCGGAACACGCCTTCAGCAATGCCATCTTCGAGAATTTTGACTAGGAACACTCTCTCTTGAGCAAGATGCTCGTTAAAAAATTCTGGTCGTTCAAGTCGAAGAATCTCTGCGATCTCAAGTATTTTGGCTTCTTCCTCAATTGCCGTGTAAGTCTTCTCCAATGAGAAAAAGAAGAACTCGAAGAAGCGATCAATTGCGGGCTTCGACTGCGAGACAATTCGGCGGTAATCAATGTCCTGCTCATGATTGAACTTCGTCGCCATAGCTTCGGCGATATCGAGCTTGGACGCAAAGAATCGATATATGTTGCCAGCAGACATTTCGCAGTCACGAGCAACTTCTGACATGGTTGTCTTGGAATAACCGTAGTGCATAAACCGGTCGGCTGCAGCTTCCAGAATCTTGGTGCGTGTGCAGTCCTGTTCGTTCATATCTCGACTCACGGTGAAAAACGTTTGAATGATTTATAAATTCTTCAGCCGGATTACGCAACTCACATGCCAGTAGCCAATATTCACAGCCTCGGAATCATAGGGACAGGAGCGTGGGGTACAGCCCTGGCAGTCGCCGCTAAACGCTGCGAACTGGACGTGAGAATGTGGGGTCGGCGGGCAGACGTCGCGGATAGTCTCGCGCGCGGTGATGGAAACCCCGTTTATTTGCCCGGTATTGCCTTACCGGCAGTTCCAGCGAGCGTTGATGCATCAATACTGTCTGACGTCGACGCTATCTTGGCCGTGGCCCCCGCCCAACATATGCGCGACGTGTTGCAAGAAGCAGCACCAGATATCCCGGCAGGGGTCCCAGTACTTATTTGCGCCAAGGGCATAGAGCAGTCGTCATTGAAGATGATTACCGATGTGCTTAGGGAGACCATACCCACTGCAGTACCCGGTGTTTTATCTGGACCATCATTCGCTCATGATGTTGCCAAGGGGCTTCCGACCGCAGTCACTTTGGCTTGTGCTGACGAACCGTTGGGACGAGCGCTTGTTACAGCGATTGGGCAACAGAGTTTCAGACCCTATTGGACCGGTGATGTCGTTGGCGCTGAGGTTGGCGGTGCGGTGAAGAATGTTCTCGCCATAGCGTGCGGCATTGTTGAAGGCCTGGCGCTTGGCAAGTCTGCTCATGCGGCACTTCTATCTCGCGGGTTTGCAGAAATGCGTCGACTCGGTATCGCCCTTGGAGCCGAGGAAACGACGCTTTCGGGGTTGAGCGGCCTTGGCGACCTCGTTCTGACCTGTTCATCCAATCAATCACGCAACATGAGCTTCGGTATCGCTCTTGGCCGTGGTCAAACGGCTGCTGAGATCCTGACTGGTCGCGGGACGGTCACCGAAGGCGTCGCAACGGCTCCAGCCCTTACAAAGCTCGCCGAGTTGCATGATGTCGAGATGCCGATCTGTCGAGCTGTTGACCACATCCTCAGCGGGGACATCACAATCAAGGAAGCTATACAAGCGCTTCTCGAACGTCCTTTTAAAGGAGAAATCTAGCCAATGCCGACATTCATTCTGAACGCCCGAGACAAGGCGAACTCCCTGGAGCTGCGCATGGCGAATCGTCCGGCACACCTTGAATGGGCAAAGGCTTCACAGGATCAAATCCTTATGGCTGGCCCGGTATTTGCAGATGACGGCAAGACCTTTGCTGGCTCTGTTTTCGTTGTGGAAATGGACAGCCTTGCAGCTGTGCGAGATTGGGCCGCGGATGACCCCTATGCACGGGCAGGGCTCTTCGAGACGGTCGAAATTCGGCCATTTTCGTGGGTGCTTGGTAAGGGCGTGAGTTAGTCTTTTCGGACTTCTTGAGAAAGCGGTCCGCCAGGAGGGTCGGACCATGAAGAACCAAGCGCTTCTCAACACTGTTGCAGCAACTGCAATGCTGTTGTGTGCCTGTGCCAACGGTACATCTGTTGCTCAAGGTGCCAATGATGACCAGGTCGTTTCGCTCGATGCATTGGAGAACGCATCTGATGCGAATAACGACCTTCTGGACGGCCTGAACTACAAGTTGCTTGGAATGCCGGATGAAGTTCGAGGCGGGTCTGTTGTGCTCGGCTGGCCAAGTAGCGGCGTGGCAGCTCGTTTTGAAGGGAGCCAGCTTCTTGCAACAATCAATGGCAACAACGACACATATCTCGACATCGAGATCAACGATGTTCTGAAAACCGTCAGACTGAACAATGGGCGTTTCACTTATCGCCTCATTGATGCAGCTCCGGGCTCCTATGATGTCAGCGTAAAGCTTCGAACGGAGCGCCCCTATCGACCGGTTACTTTTGAGGGTTTCGTCAGCGAGGATGGGATTATCTCCGCGCCAGAACGGGCCGAGATACAGCTACTTGTTGTCGGAGACGACGTATCGACTGGATACGGTATCGAAGGTGAAGATCAGTTCTGCGACTATTCCCGTGCAACACAAAATGCAAATCTGAGCTTCGCAAGTCTAACAGGCGAAGACCTCGACGCTGATGTTGCCATTGTTGCTCGCTCCGGTCGCGGCGTTGAAAAAAACTGGGACAATAATCCAGCGCCGACAATGTCGGTGTTCTATGATCGTGTTATGGACAATGACGTTGCCGCGGCGCTCGGCGATATAGATGCAATAATAGTCCAACTGGGTGCCATCGATATCTCCCAAAGCGATCTCGAACCAAGCTTCAAAACGGCGTATGCAGATCTACTTGCCACGATGCGAGAAGATCATCCCGATGCGGAAATTGTTGCTACTTGGGGACCCATGGGAGCCGGTAACCGCTACGATCCTACAAAGACGGCGATCACGGATGTCGTTGCCCAGCGACAAAGCGCTGGCGACACTAAAATTAGCTTTATCGAGTTTTCCAATACCGAGTTTGGTCAACTTTACGGGTGTAACTGGCATCCGAGTGCAGATACGCAACGCTTTATGGCCAGCCGACTGACCGATCACCTTGCAATGCGTCTGAATCTCGATGTCGATCTCGACGATCTATTGCTCGGCGGCTAGGCTGCTTCCCCCGTTTTTGCGGGGATTGCCATCAGATCGTAACCGAGATCTTGTTGAAAGAGCTCTGACGCCATCGCGTCGTAGAGGCGGCGGGCATCACTGGAGAATTGATCGACGAGGCGTTCTTTGCGGTGCTGCAGAACATTACGTTCAGCACTTGGATCGATTTTGTCAGCCATAGCTTCCTTGGTTCCAGCGAGCAAAGCTTCCTCAATCGCACCGTCGCTAAGGTTAAGTCGCCAATGCTCTGAAATCGCTCGGAGTGCGCTACCGGCATCGTCCAAAGTCTCTTCATATTTGACGATCAGAAATCGCGACGGATCGCGTTTCGAAAGTGTGCCCCACCGATTCCAGAATCTAGCTATCCAGAAAATATCACAACGATAGCGCCGCCCTTCCGGGTCCCCTTGCAGATAGGTCAACCAATCCACATCCAGTTCATGTGCCCATTTGGTATAGTGGCTCGCCAAGATAGCCATCGGGTGACGGATAGCGAGCACGTAGTTCGGAAAGCCGCCTACCCTCCGTAAAGCGCGCCAGTCCATCAAGCGATGCGGGATCGTATGACTGAACGCCAGGCGTGGTAGCTCGCCGAAACGAGGCTTGTCTTTTGGCCATCCGATATAGGGACGCACGGCGTCTTCGGAAAAGTATGGCGGCCTCGGAATTCCATTTTCTTCGGCAAGCGCGATGGCAAGCATGTACTTGAGCCAGTGCGTGCCAGAATTCTTCGATGTTACGAGCACACCATCAAAGGCGCGATGGCGAAGTACTGAGAAGTTCGTCCAGAGCTCTGCTCGAACTTTTCGCAAATAAGCCTGACGAGCAGATTGAAGGATGGTCATTGCCGTCAGGCGCGTAGCCCAGCCTGATCGCGAAAGATCTGCAACATCTTCAATCCTTCAGATCCAGCAGTGCCATTTGCTTCGGAGACCGCCACAAGCATGGCATCAAGATCAACGAGTTCTTTGGGCCCAATTCCAGGCGTCGTGATAACGACCCTCGCCATACGCTCCCCAACGCCGGCCGGTACTTGAACATCTCTCACCATCCACTGGGCATGAACGAGCAAGTCTTCGGCTTCTTCCTCCGTTAGATCGAAGTGCTCAGCCGTCTCACCTAAGATCACGGATCTCTGGTGATCGGACAGTCGTTTGCCTCCCTCAGCGCCGGCTACCAGTATCATCAAGATCGTCGCTGCTTCCCGCGGATCATCCACAGCTTTAAGCCCGGTATGTGCTGCGCGACGCATGAACGAAAATTTGCGGGGCATATTCGTGACTTTGTCAGCAACTTTGACAACATCACGGGCCGCTCCGCCAATCATTTTCAGGCGGTAGTACCAAGCAGCAATAACGCCGATGGCGGTCACGATTGCGATTACGATGTGCATCGATTCGACTATATCCTCGCCGAAGTGGGGCAGCAATCGACTTTCGTGTAAGGTTCGCAGATATTTGGGCAGTCTTGCATTACTGGGCCGCTGAGGCTTCAGCTGCTTCATTGGCGAGTGTCTCATGCGCCCGGAACGTAACATAAGCCCGTATCGCTTCGGATTCCTGCACATTTAGGTAGTCACTAAACGACACCATTCCGTTAGACGCGGCACTACCTTCCATAACAATTGAGTTCCAGGCGTCTGCATCTCCAGCGATCTGGGACCAGCGGAGGTCTGGCAAGATGCCCGAACTGATGGCCAGCGATCCGTGGCAGACACCGCAATTGCGCGAATACTGAATGCGTCCAATATCGAGCATTGCCACATCACCGAACACTTCCGTTGCAGGAACGCGTTCGATGTAAGGCCCTTCCAAGTCAGCGATCTCAGCTGTCGCGCCCAATTTGAAAGTCACAACCTTGCCGACAGTGGGCGTCGCGTTGTCGATGTCGAAACCCACAACAAGACCGTAAGCCGATCCCCAGCCTGTTGTGATGGTGACATATTGTTCACCATCAAGTTCGTAGGTGCCAGGTCCAGACGCAGCGCCAGATTTGACATCATGACTCCACTTCAGCTCTCCAGTAGCTGCATCGTAGGCGGAAAATGTTCCGTCCAAGCGCCCTTGAAACACCAACCCTCCCGCAGTCGACAGAATACCACCGTTCCAAGCGGTTGGATGTTCGACAACCCAACGCGGTTCGCGGGCGACAGGGTCCCAAGCTATCAAGCGGCCTTTGAGCAGAGAACGGAACGCGGTCATGAACCCAGGCGGGATCTCAGCCGGGTTGCCGCTATCAAAGTCGGCACCAGTGTTCCAGCGGGCTGAACGATCGTCGAAACGAGCATCGCGGGACAAGGCTTGCGGGATCTCCTGCGCAGGGATGTATGCCAACCCTTCTCCGGGGTTAAAGGCCATGGGGTGCCAATTGTGCGCGCCCAGTGGTCCAGGACTTTGCAAGATCACATCAGTGCCATAACGGGCACCTTCCACCTCAATCGGTCGACCGTTTTCGTCGAGTCCCGTGGTCCAGGTTTGCGGGACGAATGCATCGCCGGAAAGGAACTCGCCCGTGGCAGCATCAAGCACGTAGAAAAAACCGTTCTTCGGGGCCTGCATTGCAACGCGTCTTAAAGCGCCATTTTCCCCCAATGGAAGGTCTGCCAGGATGATTGTTTGGGTGGCCGTATAGTCCCAGTTATCCCCTGGCGTCGTCTGATAGTGCCAGACATATTCGCCCGTCTCCGGACGGACAGCGACGATAGATGAGAGAAACAGATTATCGCCGCCTGATGGGTCTCTGTAATCGCGGTTCCAAGGGGATCCATTACCGACACCGAACAAGATCAGGTCATTGACCTGATCGTAGACAATAGAGTCCCAGACCGTGCCGCCGCCGCCATCAATCGTCCACTGACCTTCGTCACCCCAGGTGATATTACCGATCTGCTCGAAGGCGCTGTCTGACACTGCGCCGTCCGGCTCTTTGTTGGGGTTCGGTGCCGTGTAAAATCGCCAATCCATCTCGCCTGTATTCGCGTCATAGGCGGACACATAGCCGCGTACACCAAGTTCTGCCCCGCCATTCCCTATGAGAACTCTGCCCTTCACTACGCGGGGAGCCCCTGTGATCGTGTAAGGGCGCGAAAGGTCAACGGTGAGCGTATCCCAAATCACATCCCCTGACCCGGCATCCAGTGCCACCAAGCGGCCATCAATGGTTCCGACAAACACCTTGCCTTCCCAGATAGCCACACCGCGATTGACCACGTCGCAGCAGGCCGCCACACCTCTCGCGCGGTCGACACCAGGATCGTAAACCCAAAGTTCTTCGCCCGTTCGGGCATCCAGCGCATAAACCACCGACCAGGCTGACGTCACATACATCACACCATCAACGACGATCGGCGTCGCTTCGACCCCGCGCGCCGTTGCCAGATCGTAGGTCCAGGCAACGCCGAGCTGACCGACGTTCTGGACGTTTACGCTGGTCAAAAGAGAGTGGCGCTGCTCGTCATAGGTTCCGCCGTAGCTCAGCCACTCCTCAGGGGTCGCTCGGGCATTTAATAACCGCGCAGCATTTACGTCGGCACCTGGTCTTACCGCTTCAGCTTGTTGAGGTAAGTCCGTATCAGATGGTTCGGATCGACCTCCGCATGCCGATGCCGTCGTCAGGATAACAGACACAAAAAGAGCGTTTAGCCGCCTAGCCATTGCGGTCCTCCCATGGAATTTACGCCCGCTTTGCGGGTCACTTATTGGACGCAACTTTATGCTGGATCTCGCTTTTGTCGAGACTGGGCGCTGCGTACGCGAGATTATGTCTCGGACGCCGCGGCTTTCAGATCGGATTGGGCGGCATTTATCGCTTCAATGATCGCTGCCTGCCAATCGGCTAGCGTTTCAGCTGTTTGCGCTGCGGCCGGAAACGTTACGGACCGAGATGCATTCACAACTCCACCTGCTCCCCCAACAAAACCGGCGACTGCATCTGCGGCTCCGCCACCTTGGCTTCCGTAACCCGGAATCAGAAATAGTGCATGTGGTGCGTTTCGTCTCAGCGTGCGCGCTTCGTCCGGACCCGTCGCACCGACCACAAGCATAAGACTTGACCATTCAGAGCTACCGCGTAGTCGCTCGATGGTAGGTTTTAACGCATCCACAACTCGGACGTATAGCGGCGCGCCATCAAGGCTTTTGGATTGGAAATCAGCCGAGCCAGGGTTCGAGGTTCTCGCGAGCACGACCACACCTTTGTCATGCATCTCAGCGCGCTGGATAAACGGTTCCAGTGTATCGAGTCCCATATAAGGGTTCACCGTTATTGCATCGGCCTCAAACGGCGCATCGGGCTCCAAGTAAGCGGCTGCATATCCTTCGGCTGTCGAGCCAATGTCACCACGTTTCGCGTCGGCGATGACAATCAGACCCGCTTTCCTTGCTGTCTCACAAACGTGCTGTAATGCAGCCATACCGCCGGGGCCGTGGCGCTCGAAAAGGCCCACTTGCGGTTTCACCACAGCCACTCGCCCCACCGCAGCATTGATCATCGCATCAGCCCAAGCGGTTATTCCATCCGGCGTGTCACCCCCAAACAGATCCGGAATACGCCCGGGGTGCGGATCAATCCCTACGCAGAGCGGACCTAGGGTTTGGGTGCCGGCGACGACCCGGTCAGCAAAGGTCAATACTGCACCCGACAGGCAACTTTAACGACCTGACCCGAGCGTCGGATACTGTCAGCTTTTTCGCCGTAATCCTGCATGCTGAAATCAACAGCGGTGTTTTCGCCGTAGTTGACCTCCATCTCGTTCAAAAAGTCCTTTATGACGCTCGGCGCAGCTGTGTAGATACGGCCCCGGCGGGGACTTTCGGCGAGAATGACGCCGCGGACAACGCCCCGACGATCATAAACAGGACCGCCGGATAGACCGCCGAGCGATCCCTCAAGCCCGCGCGTTCGTCCAAGTTCAGACCAAGCAATGACAGGTTCGCGCCCTTGGCGCTCCCCACTGCTGATAAGGCTTGAACGAGAATGTAGTCGGGCGACGGCTTCGCCCGGTTTGCCTTGCGGAAAACCGACATGGAATCCTTCGGCACCTATGCGCAATACGCTGTCGAGACTTAGCGTAACTGGGTTTGGCGCATAGTCTGTCTTCAGAAGCGCGAGGTCATAGCGCGGATCGATTTTGATACTTTCAATCGGAACGTAGTTTCCAGGCCGCACAAACAGCCCAACGTGCTGACACCCCTCAACAACATGGCGGGCTGTTAGCCAGTACCCATCCGAGTTCACTGAGAAAGCCGTACCGACACCATCCTGCGGACGCGCTACCTGGATGAGAACCTGCTCATCAAATGGAGACGGTGGAGCGAGTGCTGCTCCCACTTCCTCTAAAGCTCCAGGAGGAGCTTGAGGTGCATCTGCGTCGCGTGTCCCTGCAGAAAATAGCAGAAGGACAGTCATACCAAGGACTGATACGTAGGCGAGTAGATCGAGTATACGCAACGGGCGGGGCCTCTACTTCCTATCCTTAGTCGTTAACCTAGAACCTTCCTAAATTGGGGTCCCATAGTCCTGCAGCCAAGAGCATCGCAGCAGACAATTTTGCAGCAATCAAAACAATAGCGGCTCCAGCTTCGTCTTCCTGGATGCGCGAAGGTAGTCCGGAAAGCAATAAATCCACGATCCGGTAGGTGATCAATTGCAACAGCAAAGCCACGACCGACCATATGCCGAGATCAAAAAGTCCGATACTTGATGCAAGACAAGATGCCAGAGGGATAGCAAGTCCTACAATTGCTCCAGCAAGCGCGAGGCCCGCAGCACCATTCCCACCCTTGACGAGCGCCAACTCTTTCCAAGGAGTTAGTAGGATGTAGACCGTGCTGGCGATAATCAGCAAAATGCCAGCGGCGGCGGTCATCACGAGAAAATGAGGGAATCCTGAAACAAACCCTTCAATCGCTGTGTTCATTCCGAGAGTCCTATCTGGTAAAGCCGAGCCGAAACGTGCGTGGCATAGAAACACGAATTTTTCTAGCGATTCCACCCTCTTGGGAGACCCTAAATGACATCTACCAAAACAGCCCTCGTGACCGGTTCAACCAGCGGTATTGGCCAAGCCATCGCCGAGCGCTTCGCGGCCGACGGGGCCAATGTCATACTTTCCGGTTTTGGGGACGCCGATGAAATTGAGACACTGCGGTCCGATCTTGAAAAAAGTGCCGGGGTTAAAGTTGGTTATTCAGGTGCTGACCTAACGCAGCAAGACGCCATCGAAGGCATGATGGAATATGCGAAGAACGAGTTTGGTGGTGTCGACATTCTGGTGAACAATGCAGGCATCCAGCACGTTTCGCCAATTGAAGACTTTCCACCGAGCCGCTGGGATCTGATCATTGCGCTGAACCTTACGGCGTCCTTTCATACCATTCGGCTAGCGATGCCGCACATGAAGAAAAGTGGCTGGGGTCGTATCATCAACACGGCGTCCGCGCATGCCCTCGTCGCCTCACCTTTCAAGTCTGCCTATGTGGCGGCGAAGCATGGCATTGCCGGTCTGACAAAAGTGATTGCTCTGGAGGGCGCAGAGTTTGGGGTCCGCTGCAATGCAATCTGCCCCGGTTATGTTTACACACCTCTTGTCGAGGGACAGATCGCTGACACTGCAAAGTCGCGCGACATGACAGAAGAGGAAGTAAAAAAAGACGTTTTGCTTGCTGCTCAGCCAACGAAGGAATTTGTCACGTCCGAACAGATCGCGGCGATGGCAGCATTTCTGGTTTCACCAGATGCCGATCAGATCAACGGGACAATGCTACAGGTTGATGGCGGCTGGGTGGCTCAATAGCATATTTTGCCGCGCGAGCCCTAATGCCTCCTAACAAACACTTAAGCGCTGTGCGCAAATTGTAGGGATTAGGCGGGGCCTAAATTAACCGCGATATGTCAATGCTCACCGCGGGGGAGAAGGTGACCCGCGATGTTTTTGAAACTTATTGCAAATCCATATGAGAACGGCATGCCGAAACGGGCCGTGCTGTATCATCCGAACCATACGCAAACCTATGCCATAGATGCAGAAGCGCTGCATCGTGATCCAATGCTGTTGCAAGTCTTTGGCTGGTGGAAGCCTATTCTCATCCGCGCATTGGATGTCGTGGCCTATAGCTTGGTCCTTATCGGCGTTCTTGGCGCAATAAAGTTTGCCTGGTGGCTGTTCCTTCCGTGCACCGCAGCGACGGCAGCTATGCTGCTTGTTAACCGCAAGGCGGCTGGCGAAATCGCAAAGGCAGCAGCTGAAGAATCCAGTGATAATCTATTTTATTTGCATGAGAACAAGGCGATCTGGCTGGTTCCCGAACCGTTCAAGGCGACAGCGTGGGACAAGGCGGCAGCCTGACCGCCGCTAAATTCCGAGAACCAGCAGCACCGCTGCCACGATCGCAACCAGCAGGAAAACCAGAGACAGCCCAACGGCGACGACACGTTGGCTGGATTTGTTTCGCTTAGCGCCAGGCGGTGTCTCACCTTTTTTGAATGGAGCCAGCGTCCAGCGGTTCGAAAAGAAGCCGAGCGCCGCTACGAAAGAGACAACACCCGCAGCGTACGCGCCGGTTAAGATAGCTGCCGCGGCGCTGCCCAGCAGCATTCCCGCAATGGGCGTTGATCCGACCAAAAGAAGGCCTCGGACCTGAGTGTTCGCGCGCCCACCGTCCAATTTGTCGTAAAAGTGGTTTGGTGCAGCGATCGTGCAAATCCACCCAGCACCGATAGCCATACCGATCAATAGTAGTGCCAGAGCTGTGGCGAGCGCTTGTAGTGCTCCGAGCATGGGCGTCTCCCCTTTTCAGTCACCCATCTCCGACACTTCGCCGAGAGGCGTCAATCCCACGGTGCGGTCGCCGAAACGTGAAGACAAGTCATTCGAGAAGGCGTTCGTGTTCAAGTTAACCTGAAGTGTTGTTCAAACGTCACGGAGCCTGCAAATGCCGAAAAGCCGGAGCCTTTACTACATTCTCGCAGGTGCCCTTGCTGTGGCATCCGGGCTCGCATTTGGTCTGGACTCAGACGCTCGCCCAACTCCGACCAAGTCGGATGGGGAAACGCCAATATCACGAGGCGCTTCGGCCGCTATATCCGGCTCGACTTTTGAGAACCTTCTGAGACTAAGAGACCAAGTTGAAATCCAGGAAGTATTTGACGAGATGAATGCCAGCTGGGATCCAGCCTACATTCCTTTTCTTCTCGAGTTGTCTCGCTTTTCGGCCAGTGCAGAAACAGAACGGCTCGCATATCAAACGCTCCGCCGGCAGAGCGGTGAAGACTTCGGGCGAAACGGTAATGACTGGTATCACTGGTGGTGGAACCAGCCGGCTGCACAGACAATCGATTATGGTAACTTCAAAGCAGAGCTGTATCGCAATATTGATCCTCGCTTCAAAACCTATTTCGAAGGCCGCCAAAGCACAGCATTAATTCGTCTCGACGAAGTGCGTTGGGGTGGTGTTCTGCAAGACGGGATTCCGCCTTTGCGCGGCCCCGATATGATCGAAGCGGACAAGGCTGACTATCTTGACGATGAGAACATCGTCTTCGGTATCGAATTAAACGGTGATGCTCGCGCCTATCCAAAGCGAATCCTCGCCTGGCACGAAATGTTCGTGGATACGGTAGGCGGTGAGGAAATAGCGGGCGTCTATTGCACGCTCTGCGGAACGGTCATCCCGTATAAGACCAGTTTTGAAGGCACGAACCACGCCCTGGGGACATCTGGCTTTCTCTATCGGTCTAACAAACTTATGTATGACGCGGCCACTCAATCGCTCTGGAACACGCTGACAGGTGAGCCAGTAATTGGGCCATTGGTTGGCGAGAACATTCGCTTGGAGCACTTGTCGGTCGTTACTACTACGTGGGGTGAGTGGAGGCGTCGCCATCCGGACACTCAAGTACTGTCGCTGAACACCGGTCATCGGCGCGATTATGGAGAGGGCGTCGCCTATCAGGACTACTTCTCTACAGACCGACTGATGTTTAACACTCCGTTTCGTGATGACCGCCTCGAAAACAAACAGGAGGTGCTGGCTTTACGCTTTGCGGGTGCCCCCAACCAACAACTCGCGATCGATACCGACTTTCTCCAGTCGAATCCCATTTATTATGATCGGGTTGGTGTTCAGCGGCTTATAGTTCTGACGGATTTGACGGGGGCGAATCGCGTCTATGATCCAGATGATGTGACGTTCGTTTCCTATGATGGCGACAGCGCGCTGATCGATGACAATGGGCAGCGGTGGACATTATCGGAATCGCAGATCGTTTCAGAAGCGGGTGATGCGCTTAAGCGCCTTCCCTACCATCGTGCATTCTGGTTTGGCTGGCGCGCCGCTTTCCCCGAAACGCGATTGGTTAAATAACCCCCGACAAATACGGCAAATTGAGGCAACTCGTGTGGCACGCGAGGTGCATTGACGCTCAGGTATGTGGGCCTGTACCGTCTGCCCCAATGAAGAAATATGAGGCTCGAGAATCGATGCGTATCACAACTCTTATGGCCTTGGGTGGCCTCGTTCTGGCGCTAACCGCCTGCGAAACCCGTCTTCGGGGCGGTCAAACTGTGGCGGAGTATTGTGCGAATTCCAACAATTCCGACAAGGCAGTGTGCCAACTGAATGTTGAAATCAACGGAACACAAACTGCGCTTGCCGATACTGATCTGAAACTGTCCGAAGCCCGCGCAATCGCTGAAAGCGCAACAAATGCTGCGGCCAACGCCCAAGAGACAGCGGACACAGCAATGAGCATGGCGTCTGCGGCGCTCAATTCCGTTGAAGACCTTTACTGCGAAACGCACACGATAAACCAGACAAATATCGGTAGCTGCCCAGCGAATCTCAAAGTGATGAGCTGCACGCAAACACGATACACGTTCAGAGCTGGCGGTCCTTCGATCCTCCGCGAAATCGATGATGAGAAGTGCCGCTTCCACGATCGTGTTCTCGAAATGCGGGTTCGTTGTTGCACGGTCGCGAGCAGTGCGCCGTCGACGGCTTCATTCACCTCAGATCCAACCGGTTAAACTCCAAAAGGGGCAACTGGGGGCACGCGGAGCAGTAGGCTCCGAACGAGCGGCTCTCCACATACGTGGGGAGCCGTTTTGTATTTCGAGGCTACCTCTCAAACGAAATATGATTGAACGCGGTCTCGCGTCGAACTAAGTCTGTCCTCAATGTTCGGAGCTACGCCATGCACTTTAATCTCTCTGCTTTCCTTGCCGCCCTTATACTCTGCGGCTGCACCAACCTAGAAGCCGTCCCGCAAAGCATACTTGCAGATGATGCAGAGGGCTTGAACGCCGAGACCAAAACAAATGGCTCAGTAACAAACAATGTGTTGGAAGCCATCACGCCAGAAGCGGAAAGACTGTCCATTGGTCTCGCTGGCGAAGATCCAGCTGACATTGGTCGATACCTCTTAGCCAGAGGTGCCAGCGCGCCGCGCATTTCACCTGACGGATCGCAAATTGCCTATCGCACCAATCTGACGGGGTCTCCGCAGCTCTGGATACTGGATGTAGCAACCCTCCGATCTCGTCAGCTTACGTTTGGCAATGGGGCAACGTTCTTCCGCTGGACACCCGACTCCACAAGCTTGATCTACGGTGCCGATAATGACGGAAACGAACAGGAAGCTTACTATAAGATCGCTGCAGATGGATCGAAAGAAACGCTTCTACTACCAGCTTCGGACGGTGGGTTTCGCGCGTTTGGTGACATTTCCGACAATGGTAAGACAGCCGTATTCGCATCGACTGAGCGTAATGGCATCGATTTCGATATCTACATTGCCGATTTGGAAACGGGCGAGACTAGCCGAGTCTTCGACGGTACATTCGGCTATTTTGCACAATCGCTGTCACCTGACGGTTCAAGACTTATAGTGACCGAGACCGTCGGCGAGGACTCCGACAATCTCTATCTTCTTCACCTGACAACCGGTGAACTTGAGACACTCTCCAAACCAACCCCCCGCGCCAATCATGGCGATGGTGGATTTGCCTGGTTGTCCGACAGTTCAGGGTTTTATTTTTCTACCAATAAGGACCGCGAGTTCACCACCCTCAGTTTCTACGATGTGAGCGAGAACGATATTTACCAAATCGCTGATGAGAGCCGGGATGTCTGGGACATTGTCCTTTGTGGGCCTGAGCAACGGTTTCTGGCCTATGTCGAGAACGTAGATGGTTTTGATGCGCTTAAGGTGATCGACCGTCGAACCAACACTCCCACCAACATACCCAACCTGCCGGAAGGTTCTTACACGCTTAGCTGCGCTGCAGATGCAAATCTCCTTTCCGTAGGGGTCAATGGCTGGAAAACCCCCGGGGACATATATGCTTGGAACCTTGAGACAGCTGATGCGACGCAAGTCTTTGCTTCCAACTACGCTGGACTAGACCCAGCTCGGCTTGTCCGCCCCGAGAGCATTCGCGTCATGGCACGGGATGGCGTCGAGTTGCAGGGATTGCTTTATTTGCCGGACGGTGTCTCCAGCTCGGGTGACGAGCTCTCCCCACTCGTTTTTCAGGTGCATGGTGGCCCGACCGGACAATCGAGAGCGACATTCGACCCAATAGCGCAATATCATGTTGATCGAGGACTTGCCATATTCGAGCCAAACGTTCGCGGTTCCCTGGGCTTCGGTCGAACTTATGTCACCCTTGATGATCGGAAGAAACGGCGCGACAGCGTTCGCGATCTTGTCGATCTGCTGGAAGGCTTACGCAGCGATGGCCGGGTTGACGTGGATCGAGCCGCCGTTGTTGGCGGATCGTATGGCGGCTACATGGTCAACGCTGTTCTAGCGCTTTATCCTGGGAGTTTTAAAGCAGGCGTTAGTCTCTTTGGCGTGTCCGACTGGGTGACCGCACTTCAAATCGCTTCACCGGCTCTCAAAGCATCAGACCGCATTGAGTTTGGAGATATTCGCGAGCAGGAATGGATTGATTTCTACACGGAAAATTCGCCAATCCGTCTGGCTAACAGGATTGATGTTCCAGTCCTCTTTTCGCATGGTGAGATGGACCCCCGCATAGATATAGCCGAAACCGAAGTTATGGTCCGGGCGCTACGGGAAAATGGCGTCGATGCCCCCTTCATTAGGATACCGGACGAAGGCCATGGCTGGCGAAAACTCTCCAACCGCCTGTTCTACTTTCGGCGACAAGCGGACTTTCTCGAAACGGAGCTCGCCGAATAGGCGCTATTATTTGCTAATGCGCAGAGGCCGAATTCGGCGAGCAATCTCTTCGAAATTCTGCTCTAGCTCTGCTGCGTTGTCCGCTACAAAAGCCGTTCCACTTGACGATGCGCATTCAGCTAGCAGCGATGCTGCAGCCGCTGGCGCTTCAAACGAAACTGTAAAAATCGTGATGCCCGCAACTTTGATGGCATCGCACATTTGAATGGCCTGAGCCGCTTGATCGCCGTAGGTCGCTGTGTCTAATCGCCAGTCGTCAAATATGCCGTCCGTCATCAAGACGATAAACTTGCTCACATCGGGGGCATCCAAATGCGGTTTGGATCCAGTCGGCCAAACATCTCGCCATTCTTCGGAAATCATGTACCAGCCAGCCGCCAGACCCAAAGCACCATTTGTCCCACGGCCCCGTTGTGTCAGTGTGGCAACATAATCAAGAGCATCCGACTGATTGTCCGCTAAGGGTAGGATAGCAGCAGGCTGGCACTCAGCATAACGCATGTTGAGCGCCGTATTATCCGCCAGCTGAAAGAAACCGCCGGGTGCGCCGGTCGTGATTCCAGCCAAGCCTTGAGCCTTATCCTGATCATTCGCGTCAAAGAACCATACAGGATCACCAGCGCTTAGATATCGATTGTTTCCAGGAGCCGCATCGGTGAATGCGTCGGGTCCGCCCCGCTCCCAGAAGCAGGTGCCTGTGAACGGCTCATCCGTCGTTTCGAGGCCTTCGGATTGAAGCTTCGCCAGACAGTCACCTGGATCGCTGCAAGTTTCACCGTCATCGAGAACTTCGCGCGCGTATTCTCTGGACTCTTCTTCGTCCGTAAGGGCTTCAAAAAAGTCGCCTCCGTTCACAGCGTGGCTGTATGGTGCGAAGGCCACTCGAAGATTGGAAGCAGGCCCTGGGCCCGGTGGAATAAGTATTTCAACGGCGGATGATGCGGCATCTCTCAACGCTGAAAGCTTGGCATCAGTCATGGATCCGGACATGTCCAATACAAAGGAAACATCAACGTTCTGAAGATCGAAGCGGGCCTCACTTTCAGCGTCAATATCGAGAACACTGAAACCCATCACCGAGGCAATTGTCGTAGGTACAGTGCAGGAAACTGTCGAGGAGGTTATTGTGTTTGGTCGGTCGACGATCACGGTTACGGAGCCGCAGTTTAGACGATGACTGTTTTCGCTAATGAAATCCTGGGCGAACGCTTGAACAATGGCCTCAACTTCCGCATCACTGCTTCCGGTCTGCAACGCGCGTCCACCTGCTAGACTGCTGGCATCGAGGACTTCTTGCAAAGCTGTCTGCAAATTTGCTGCGCGGCGAATATCCATGGCGAGGCCAGCTAAGGATAGAATCGGGAGCATCGAAACAGCCAGCGCGAAGGCAACGTTTCCCTCGACGCGTGAAACATACTTTTGGAAAATATCGGCCGCGATAGACATTCTACATACCTTTGTCCCCCGCGCGGCATTATCGACTAGAGCGGTGAATATTGCGCTAAAGCGATCAATTAAACTTCACTGGACAAATTCACGAGCAGCCGCCCCTTCCCAGGTTTTGATAAAGAAAGCTCTGCGTAACTGGTGAACAAAAAATCAGTATAGAAACTAATTTGTTCTGTTGCCACGATGTGGAGAGGAATGATCCCATTCTGCGAGGAGCATTCTGAGGGCCGCGACGAAGGCGAGTGGCTGGTCCAGCATGACATGATGACGTGCATGGGGGATCGAGACGTAGGGAACCTGATGACCGAGGAGTTCCTGCATATAATCCCCGACATCATCCGGCATAAGAGCACTCTCTTCACCCCTTATGATCGCGACGCGGCAGGCTGTCGATTTCAGCATTTCAGCCGGTTCGAATTCAGATGAGAAACGGCGCCAGATGGCCGGATCAAACTTCCATGTCCAACCCTCTCCGCCTTTGTCATCATTGATTTTTTTCAAGCTCCAGCGGGCGATGTAATCCATGGCGAAGTGGTTCTCGCAGGGTTGCGGCGGTGCCAGGCGGAACCGCGCGAGTGCGGCTTCAAGTGCTGAATAGACCTTATTCGGTCGTCCAGATCGCGGCGGTCCGCGATGTTCACGATCCGGCGGATTCACAGGGCTATCCACGATAACCGTTCCGCCCAACCCCTCGCCATACTTCGCGCCGGTATTCATCGTAATGAAGCCGCCAAAGGAGTGCGCCACGATGATTGGTTTACGGTCATGGGCAAACATTCCCGTTGCTTCCATCAGGGCCAATTGTTCATCTGAGAACGTGTCGAGCGTGTAATCGTCCCGCCAACCACTGTCGCCCATACCCCCGAGCGTGATCGCTACCACGTTGTATTCTTTTCCAAAATACGGTGCTACAAAGTCCCACCAATGAGCATGAGCACCATTCCCATGCACGAGCAGCAGGCCGCGGGCATTGGGATCTCCCCAGCGCTGATAATGGATGTTTGTGCCGCCGACGTCGAGGTAGTCCGTCTCGTACGGTGTGGAGACGGCATCTTCGAACCAATCGGGTGCCGGCGGGCGTTTCCCGCCATATTCGGCAAGCGGTCCGCCCTCAGAGGGCATCTCTGGAGGCTGATTTTTAAGGATTTTATCTTGAGCAGGTTTGTTTTGTGAGGTCATGTTGCAGCTTTAGCACCCTCCCCTTAGGTCTGGTCAATTAGCGACGGCAAACTAGGATCAACTGGCGCACTCTGCTTTTCGCAACCGATTTTGCGCTTCGCAGACCCTCAAGGAGACACCCACATTTGGCGCGGTGGGGGTCTCCTTTTTACGCGCTGCTAGTTCGAGAACCGTTCGTCTTCTGCACAAGCTTGATAATCTGAACGGACTGCCGACAATCTTGCTTCGATCGCCGGCAACATTTCCGGGTGCGTGAAGATGTACATTCGCTCCGCTAACATCGACTCGACCGTCCATGCGCCCACGACATCGGCAGACAAACCGGACTTCAGAACGGCGTCCATGGCTTGAAACTCCGGTGATGTCATGGCGGCCTCGACATCCAACCCATCATTTGATGGTGCGCGGAAACCGCTCTTGTGAATGTCTGTGTCGACCCAACCCGGACATAGAACGCTGCAACCGATATTTTCGCCGGCCAGCTGAGCGCGCAGAGTCTCAGAATATCCAACGACCGCGTATTTTGTGGAGTTGTATGGTCCGCCGGTGAGCGGATTAGCAACGTGACCCGCCATTGATGCCGTATTGATGATGTATCCGCCTTCCCCGTGAGATTTTATCAGCGGGACAAAGATCTCGACGCCGTAGACCACGGCCAGGAAGTTGACGTTTACAACCCAGCGCCAATCATCAAGGCTCGTTTCTCCGGGGGCACCCCCGCTACCAACCCCTGCATTGTTCACGACGATATGCACTTTGCCAAAACGCTCTATGGTCTTGTCAGCTGCAGATTTTATGGCCCCGGCGTCAGTGACATCACAGATGACAGTGTCAGCGTTCTCACCGAGAGCTTTCGATGCTGCCTCAAGCCTTTCGGCGTTGATATCGGCAAGCATAACGTTCGCCCCTTGGGCGACCAGTGCTTTCGCGATTCCTAGTCCTATGCCATTTGCCCCGCCGGTTATGAAGGCCGTCTTTCCTGCAAGCGATGTCAGCGCCATCTACAAATCTCCTGAATATCGCGCACTGCCTAGCGCGATATGCCCGGCGTGTCAGTGGTGACGCAAAGTCAAGACATCCCAAAGCTCCAGACTAGAGCGTCAAAACGATGCTGCGGCTGACGGATCGACAGAAATCAGAACGTCACTGA
Source organism: Pseudomonadota bacterium (assembly GCA_039033955.1). GTDB lineage: Bacteria > Pseudomonadota > Alphaproteobacteria > Caulobacterales > Hyphomonadaceae > CALLCD01. The sequence continues at coordinate 299,907 of JBCCBQ010000001.1, read as the reverse complement.
CAGTTTGCGCTATCTTACTGTTGCTCGCGTCTATTCCAGAAGCGGGGACCAGGCGGGATCGGATGCATCCGTGGTGGTCGTCATCGGATTCAGATTTCGGCCAGTGAGATCAACCGTCCAAAGTTGCGGCCCTGCACCCGGCCGGTTTTCCCGGAAAAAGGTGATGACGCGACCATTCGGAGCCCAGCCTGGACCCTCATCGAGATAGGCTTCTGAGAGGAGCCGCTCGCCCTCTCCGTCATTACCGATCACGCAGATATGGAACCGGCCGCGGCTCTGCTTCGTAAAAGCTACGAGATCTCCGCGCGGCGACCAGACCGGCGTTGAGTAGCGACCCCGCCCAAAGGTGATGCGGCATGCTTTATCACGCCCGCCAGATGGACACTCCAGTGGTGAGCCATCGGTATTCATCACATAGAGCTGAGGCGAACCGCCTCGGTCTGAGTTGAACACGACCTGACGACCGTCGGGTGACATAGACGGCGAGGTATCAATAGACGGGTGATCCGTAAGGCGGCGAGTCTGACGGGTGACGAGGTCCATGATGTAGACATCGGTGTTGCCGCGCTGTGCCTGGCTGAAAATCACCGAATTGCCATCGGGCGAGAAACGCGGCGCGAAGGTCATGCCTGGGAAGTTACCGAGCGATTCCTGACGGCCGTTGCGAAGATTGAAGAGATAGACGCGCGGGCGGCCACCTTCGAATGACATGTAGGTTATGCGCTGCTCTGTGGGCGAGAAGCGCGGGGTAATGATCTGGTGGGTGCCAGTGGTCAGGAATTGCTGGTTTGCGCCGTCCTGATCCATGATCGCCAGCTGCTTCTTGCGGTTCGTTTTCGGCCCGGTTTCGGCAATGTAGACAACGCGGGTATCGAGGTAGCCGTCTTCACCGGTGAGGCGTTGATAGATCACGTCGGCAATCTTGTGGCCGAGGCGCCGCCAGGAATCCGGCGAGATGCGGAAGGCCTTGCCGGATTCGAGGGACACTCGTCCGTCCTCGGACTCAACGGGAACACGGTAAACCTGTTCGCCATTCACGTCCCAGATGCGGAAGGATGCGAGGAGAGACCCGTCATTGGTGTAGGAGACCTCACCCACGACAAGGCCGTCGGCCTGGATGATCCGCCAATCGGCAAAGCGCGGCTGGAGATTAATGGAAAGGTCTTTCTGGATGAACGCGGCGGGGTCGGTCATGGAAAACAGGCCGGTGGACAGAAGGTCCTGTCGGACGACTTCCGAAATCTGCCCTGCGATCTCCTCGGCTCCGGCGGCTGCGTTAAAGTCCGGAATTGCGATGGGATAAGGTTTTGCTGTGCCCTCAGTTACATCCACAACGATTTGCGCCGCGGCAAGTTGCAGGCCGGTCGCAATGGTCATGGCGAATGCTGCCAAAAGACCTTTGATCATCTTCCACTCTCCCATGTTTTCTCAATTCCTTGAATAATTCGGTTCATCTAAAGTTTATGGTGACTTCGGCCCACTCGTCGTAATCATCCGCTGGCAAACGATAAGGTTGGCACTTGCGAGCGGCGGTAAGCGCACGGTCGATAGCGACTTGCATATACCTGTCGCCGATGCGGGCGCGCCGAGGTGATACGAGATCGACGTCACTGGCGAGGCGGCCATCGGGCGCGAGATTTACTTTGACCGTGACAGCAAGGCGTTCCGGGTCTGGAAGGTCATCGATATCGTCCCAGCAGATTTTCATCTGAGCAAGAATAATGGCTTCGATGCGCGCGGTGTTTCCTGTTCGCTCCCCCGCTCCGCGGCGGGCTTCAGCCGACGAGTCTTCTTCTCGAATGACAGGCGTGTTCGGAGCGGGCGCGCGGATAGGTTCTTTATCTTCGACGCTGAAGAGATTGGAATCACTCAGAAGATCATCGAGGGCGTCGCTCTCCGGTTCCGGAGGAACAATTTTCTGAGGCTCGGGTTTTGGCTCTTCAGGTTCCGGTTCGGGCTCCGGCTCTTCTTCCTCAGGTTCAAGCTCGTCTTCGGGCTCTGGCGGGAGTTCTTCTTCCTCGACGGGTGGCGGCGGGGCCTCTTCCGGAGGCGGGGGCGTATCTTCGACTTCCGGAGCGATTTCTTCCGGGAGCGTATCCACGTCTTCCAGAAACTCTTCAAGCGATGGTTCAGGCTCAGGCTCGGTTTCCGGTTCCTCGCGCTCTACGATCTGGCGGAGATTATTCACCTCTCCGATATCCACGAGGTCAACCGGCACGACGACCTGCTGTTCATAGGGACGGTTCGCATACGGAAAGGCAATATAGCCGAATCCGATCACGCCCACATGAAGCAAGACCGACGCTGGGAGGCCTCGGATCATCGGCCTACTGCCCTCTCTCCACTTTCGGGTCTGTGACGAGCGCCAGGTTACGGAAGCCAGCACCCTGGACTTCTGTCATAACGCTCATCACTTCGCCGAACTCGGCCCCCTCATCGCCGCGGAAGAAGATTCGATCCTCAAAGCCCTCGCCGGTGATCGCGCGCAGCTTAGCTACAAGCTCTCCGCGCTCGACTTCTGTTTCCTGTATGTAGAGCGTGCCGTCCGCCTGAAGCGTGATCTCCAGAGGATCATCATTCTGATTTGGAAGCGCGTCGGCCCTCGCCTTCGGCAGCGAAACATCGACGCCGGTCGTGAGCAGTGGTGCTGTGATCATGAACACGATCAACAAGACGAGCATAACGTCCACGAAGGGTGTGACGTTGATCTCGGCGTTGAGCGCGCGCCGTCCGCGTTTGCCGCCGCCAGAACCGAGTGAAGCGCCCACGACCTATCCCTCCGAGCTTTCAGAGGCTCGGCGAGACATTCGGACAAGGATGTCCTGCGCGAAGGTGTCGAGCTGGTCGGCGAAACGATCGACGTCGCCGGTGAACTTGTTGTAGAAAATCACGGCCGGGATCGCAGCGATCAGGCCTAGGCCGGTGGCGAACAATGCCTCGGCGATTGGTCCAGCCACGTTGGCAAGGCTCGTATCATTGTTCGCGGAAATGTTGATGAAGGCATACATGATGCCCCAAACGGTTCCAAAGAGGCCGATAAAAGGTGATGCAGACCCGACCGTGGCAAGCACGCCATTTCCGCGCGATGCCCGGCCGACTTCGCGATCGACCGTTGCTCGCATGGCGCGTTCGGCGCGGCCGATCAAAATACCGATCTCGGCATCATTGCGAGTGCGGCGCGCATCGTTCCATTCCCGAGACGCAGCAGCAAATACGCGAGATGCCGGGTCACCTGCTCCCTGACCAGGACGACCCATCATGTCATTTGCCTGACCGGACCAGAACGATGCTTCGAACTTCTGGGCGGACTTTCGCAAGCTACCCAGCGTGAACCATTTCTCTATGATCACCGCCCAGGACCAGAGGCTCGCAATAACGAGCATGATCAAGACCAGCTGTACGACAATGTGGGCGTCGAGCAGGAGATCCACAAAGGAAAAGTCTCCGGCAGCAACTTCCCCAACTGCAGCACCAGCTGCCACAGACCCAAAACCAAAGATCATCTAAGGATCCCTCTCAAATTCTTCTATACACAGGTGCAAGGCCGCACGGGATACTCAACACCGCCGTCTGGACGCGCCGCGTTCAGCCTCCTTCTCACTTGCAAATTTGGCGAGAAATTGGCGTCAGTGCCGGTGTTTACACAGGTTCGTGCCAGTTTCGCACTGTAATCATTGTGACTTTACTAAGGTGTGGCTTTGCAGCCTCATGAACCCTAATTCGTGTTGGGTCGATAGCGGAAGTCTTCCAGGTGCTTGGCTATTTCCGGAATGGGGCGACGCGGTCGACCATCTGCGTGAATTTGAACGGCGGTGATCTCAGCAGCTGCCACGACTTCTTCATCTCGAAACGCCACTTGCTGGAACAGGATGCGCGCGCCTTTCGTGCCGATGTATCGGGTGCAAACCTGCAGAACATCCTCAACTTGAGCCGCTTTTTTATAGTCCACCTCTACCCGCGTGAGCGTGAATGCTGCGGGGTCCGGACGCTTCAATAGCGCCTGATGAGACACACCGGCGTCGCGGAGATGGTTGGATCGACCTCTTTCAAAAAAGCGCAGATAGTTGGCGTGATACACCATGCCGGTGAAATCTGTGTCTTCGTAGTAGACGCGGATCTCTGTCCAGTGCTGCATCTGGTCGTCGAAGGGGGTGAGATTTACAGGCTCAAGCATCAAGCGGGTTTAAGGTGTTTAAGCGGGTTGGGAAAGAAGGAGCGTCTATGCGGCTTCAATACCCGTGTTTCTGACGACATTAGATATCGTGCGACAATCCGCGTTAACTGGAGAGGTGGCCGACAGGTTCAGCGCCCCTAGTTCGGAATTGTCATTAATGTGTTTAAGAGTCGAACATGTCCTTTACGAACTTAATTCTCGCTCTGCTTGGCGGAGCTGCGGTGGTCGCGGCTGTGATGTTGGAGCAACCTATTCTGCTATTTGTCCTGTTTCTGATTACCGGCGTCGGGTTCGTTGTCTTTGCAAATCGCCAGTCGAAGAGAATCCGAGACACAAAGCTTTCCAACGCCGAAGACTAGCCGTCATTTGCCCTCCCCTCTTTGCCGCGAGGCGCTGGACCATGGAATATAAACGAAGGCATGTTTCGGCAGATTGGCCTCAGCGCATTGCTACCTAGAACTTCGACTGATCGAATTTACAGCTGACTGGTCGGCATTCGGATAATGTGCCAGAGCGCTCCGATGTCTCCCGAACTCCTTCTGATGCTAGCCGATCGCCTGGGCGTCTACGTCTTCGCGCTATCGGGCGGTGTTGTCGCTATCCGCAAAGACATGGATTTGTTCGGCGTGATTGTTATGGCGTTCTTACCTGCTGTGGGAGGCGGTACGCTAAGGGACCTGCTGTTGGACCAACCTGTATTCTGGCTATCCGACACGACAGCGCTCGGACTCGCGATGGCTGGCGGGCTGACCGTGTTCGTCTTTCACCGTGTGATTGCCAACTTCAAACCTTTACGCTGGGCAGACGCAGTCGGCATGGCACTCTTTGCGGTTACTGGCGCGGCAAAAGCGATGTCGCTTGGATTTGGCCTGCCCATTGTCCTTATGATGGGGGCGATATCCTCATGCGCGGGAGGATTACTGCGCGACGTCGTCGCCAATGAAGAACCGCTGCTTTTAAAGAGTGATATCTACGCCACGGCAGCGCTGCTGGCGTCCGTTGTTTATTTCATTTGTCTCAGCTTTGGTGTTGAAAGCCTCACATCCTTTGGCATCGCGTGGGTTGCCGGATTCTCTTTAAGAGGGCTGGCAATCCTGTTTGGGTGGTCTCTGCCGAAGTCACCCTTTTAGCTACCTCGCACCCGCGAAAACCAATTAGCTCTTCCCTTTGGACATGAACCCGAAAAGGTGACCCGCAACCTTTCGCATTTGAATTTCTTCGCTGCCTTCGGTGATGCGGTAACGCCGATGGTGCCTGTAGATGTGCTCGAACGGCTTGTGCCGGGAATACCCAATTCCGCCATGGACCTGCATTGCCCGGTCCGCCGCATCACAACAGAGCCGGTTTGCCCGGTAATTACACATGGACACCTTATCGGAGAGGTGAATGGCGACGTCGGGCTTCGACATCTGGTCCATCTCCCAAGCGGTCTTGAAGATTAAGAGGCGCAGCATTTCCGCTTCTGTTTTCAGCTCAACCAGCGGGAACTGAATCGCCTGATTGACGGCCAGCGGCTTGCCGAAAGGCGCGCGCTCACGCGCGTAGGCGACGCTCTCATCGATGCAGTAAAGGGCTGCGCCGGTGGAACTTGCCGCCTGTCGGATCCGATTTTCATGGACAAAGTGCTGCGCAAGCGCGAGGCCGCCCTCCGGTGGACCGAAGACGGCGCTATCCGGCACCCATACATTCTTGATGCTGAGGCGCGGATGGTCCGTCGGCATATTGAAGGTCCAGAGGTATTCCTCGATGACGATGCCGGGATCCTCGGCGGGAACTAGAAGACAGGTGATGCCGCGGGCGTCGCCGTCTTCGCCGCTGGTGCGGGCGAAGCACATCATGTGAGTGGCGTGGTGCATGCCAGTGATCCACATCTTCTCGCCATTGATGAGCCAGCCATCAATTCCGTCGCGGTTTTCGCGCACGGCGCGGGTCTCCATATGTGTGGCGTCGGAGCCGTGGTGGGGTTCTGTGAGGCCAAAGGTGGCGATGAACTTTCCGGCAAGGGCGTCGTCGGCGAGGTGGGCCTGATCCTCACGGGCAAAATCGCGGAGCATCAGGATCTGGGGAAAGTTCGCGACGATGGAATGCTCGTTCTGGAGATCATTGTGGAGGCCAATGCCTTTGCGGGCGAGATGTTCCCGGATGACGGCCATGGCGAGGTTGGAGCCGTTCTTGCCGCCATACTCGGTCGGCAGGCCGAAGCGGAAGTGCCCGGCCGCATCCGCCCGGCGCTTCGCCTCTTTAAGAAGGTTTTCCCATTCCGGGCGCGGCAGGCCGCCGTTTTCGAAGTCTGTCCGGGCCCATTCTCGCCTGTGATCGAAGAAGCGGATATTGTCATCCTGCTCTTCCAAGGGTCGAATCTCAGCTTCGATAAAAGCGTCTAAATCCCGCAAATAGGCCTGTAAATCGGCCGGAATGTTAAAGTCCATGGACCACTCCCCTCGTTTTTTGACCCGAAAATCCTAGGCCACACAAGGCGATCTGGCCAGTCTGCAACTTTTTTCATGAATATTTACGACTGAACGTTTGACATTTTGTTCAGAAGACATACTTTAGGTGTACGGCATCAATAAGCCGGTCGATTAACAAGGACAAAAACAATGACTCGTTTCCTCCCAACAGTCGCTAAAGTCGCCGCTGCAAGCCTGGTCGCAGCGGGTCTCGCCTCCACTGCCATGGCTGACAACACAATCAGCTACGACGTAAAAATGAGCTTCAATGAGGCTCAGCTGACCACCACATCCGGTGCCACAACTGTACTCGCAGATCTCAGTAAACAAGCTGAAGATGCTTGCAGCTTCGTGGAGCCAATTCTCCGCACCGAGCGTGTCGATGACGCTTGTGTTGCAGATGTTGTGCGCCAGTCAGTCATCGCAATCAACAACACTGCCCTTACCGAGGCCTATAACATCGCCGAAGGTAATCAGGTTTCTCCAGCGCTTCGCGCCGCAAATGCAGAAACGTCCATCCAGTAGGGCAAACATGACAGGTGAACGATTGAAACATAATTCAGCCGTCACCATATAATTTTCAGATGACGAACACCAGCGTCATCTAAAAGCTTCCTCCCTTGACGGGCCGTCCACTTTTCGGGCGGCCTTTTTTTTGCTCGTAATCAAAAATGGTTCCGTCAGCTGCGGTCGACGGAACCATTTTGTTGTCGCTTTGGTTCGCTGGGCAGATCGCTAGCCTGGACGAACCGCAATTGGGCCGAGATTGTCGATCACCTCTTGCGCGTTGAATGCCATCACATTCTCAGCATCTTTTTGGCCTTCAAAGGCTTGGACCAGCGCAGCAACATCGAACGACTTTCGTTCGCGCGTTCTTGTGGACGCTGTGCCGACACCGCCGAAGCCGCGATTAAAGCTTCCAAAGCCGCCGAAGCCACCAAAACCACCGCCGAAGCCTGTCGTCGTCGAGTTAAATGACCGACGTCCGCTTTCGCTGTCGTCCAGTATGGTGAAGTGGCCAAATCCGTCGGCTACCGACAGTTCTGCTGCGCGCAGGAGAATGTAGTTCTCCACGGTAGCGAGATCGGTGCTCGAATTACCGCGAAACGTTACGCGGTATTTGCCTGACTCGATTTTCGTTTCGCCGTATCCAAAGCTATTGATGCCGCCATCGGCTGGTTGATAAGGCGTCGCTGTCACGCAGGCGGCGAGGATCGCAGCTGCTGCGACCGTTGCGCCCGCTTTCATCAATGTGGATTTCTTTGCCATTGTTTAGTTCCTCTTCGTCCGTCGTTGTTAAGATGATAGGACAAAACTGTGTCTTAACCATCACACCCTTCGTCGACATTTCATCACGAATGGTTCAAGATTCAACTGGTTCAATCGGCTGCCACAGCTCGATTTTCCGCTCATCGGGGTCCATGATCCAGGCAAACTTTCCGTATGGTTCGGTCATAGACTCACCCTCAAGTGGCACGCCTTCAGACTTTACTCGCTCTACCATTGCGTCAAGATCATCAACCATGAGGTTCATCATCCAGTCCGACGTGGACGGTTTGAAGTAATCACTCTCGGCCTTGAAGGGTGACCAAATCGTCATTGCCCCGTCACCAAAGGCTTTTGCGGCACCCGACTGGGAAAAAGCATGTCCGCCATATTCGTTGATCTCGATCCCCAGCACCCGCGCGTACCAAGCGCGTGTCGCCTCGACGTCTTTGCAGAGAAAAAATATCCCTCCGACGCCTAAAACTTTTGCCATTGGCTTGTCTCCCCGTTTGTATCCCGCGACAGTTTGCCCCAAAGTCGAAGGGGACTCAAAGGAGGTTTACGATGGGTATTGAGGCCAAGCGCACGCCAGACGAGCGATTTGCGGGGTTACCGGATTACAATTTCGCGCCGAACTATATTGACGACCTGTCTGGATACGAGGGTTTGCGCGTTCATTATCTCGACGAGGGATCGTCTGACGCGACACACAAATTTCTCTGCCTGCATGGCCAACCGAGCTGGTCTTATCTCTATCGGAAAATGCTGCCCGTCTTCACCGCCTCGGGGGGCCGGGTGATCGCGCCAGACTGGCTTGGCTTTGGCAAGTCAGACAAACCGGTTGAGGATGAGGTGTACACCTTCAACTTCCACCGGAACATGATGCTGGCATTCATCGAGCGGTTAGACCTGACTGATATAACCCTCGTTTGCCAAGACTGGGGTGGGCTTCTTGGTCTGACGTTGCCGCAGGACATGCCAGAGCGTTTCAAGCGTCTGATCGTCATGAACACGGCCATCGCTGTCGGCCAGTCGCCCGGACCCGGCTTCGATGCCTGGAAAGCCTTCGCAGCGTCGCAACCCGACATGGATGTGGCCGCCCTTATGAAGCGCGGCACACCCATTCTGACCGACGACGAAGCGGCAGCCTATGGAGCCCCCTTCCCGGATGTCACCTACAAGGCGGGCGTTCGCCGCTTCCCCGAAATGGTAATGGTGTCGCCCGATATGGAAGGCGTCGATATCTCCAAACGTGCTATGGAGTTCTGGTCCAATGATTGGTCTGGCAAGAGCTTTATGGCCGTCGGCATGGCCGATCCTGTGCTTGGTGGCCCTGTCATGGACGGACTGCGCGATACAATTAAAGGCTGCCCGGAGCCAATGCGGATAGAAGATGGTGGGCACTTTCTTCAGGAATGGGGCGGCCCAATTGCTGAAGCGGCTTTGAAACACTTCGGCGACACATGAGCCGAAAACCAGAGGCCGGTTGCGGCGCTGCTATCCTGAATGCATCGGGGCAGCTTCTCCTTATCCAGCGATTGCGTGCGCCGGAGGCCGGGTGTTGGGGGCTTCCCGGTGGAAAAATCGATTTTGGCGAGCCAGCGAAGACCGCCGTCGTCCGGGAAATCGCCGAAGAATTGGGGATAGAGATCACGTTGACGGGGCTCGCTTGCCTCACTGAAATGGTCGAGAGCGATGATGGCCGCCATTGGGTGTCGCCTGTTTATGAAGCAAAGATCGTTTCTGGAGAGCCGCGCATTCTTGAGCCAGAGAAGCATGGCGGCTGGGGCTGGTATGCTCTCGACGATCTGCCGGACACGCTGACGACGCCGACCCTGCAATATCTCGCGTCACGGCAGCGCCTCTCCTAATGCGGGAGTAAAGCCCGGTACGTCTCTCACAGCTCGGCCAGACTTACTTATACCGACACACGTGTCCGCTCAGTCAGCCAGGCCAGAAAAGCCAGCACCGAAAAGGCCGCCAACGCCTGCGCTCCAATAAAGGTTGTGGTCGGTGGTTCTGGTGCGGGAATAAGATTGTAGGCCTGCAACCCCACGAGGAAGGCGAATAGAAGCCAGGGCGCGAACCGCCCCGAGATGGCCGCTGGCGCAGTGACGCGCAGATACCAGATGAGCCCAGCCAACAGCAGACCTACTTCAACAATCTGGCTTGCCCAAAAGTGTCGCCAGAGACCAAGGCCGACTTTCGGCTCGTTCCATATGAGGGGCAGGTCCGGCACATGCACGATAAGGTCCGCCAGCCAGTGGGAGAAGGCCGCCGTCGCGAGGATCAACGCGCTTGTCCGCACACCGGCCCCACGCTTGAACGCGAGATAGAGAAGCCCGAATGCTATCGACCAGATCAGTGCACCCACAAGCGAGTGGGAGTACGGTATATAAATCAGATCGAGCGCATTCGCCGCCGTGAAGCCAGTCTCATACCGGATCTTCTCGACGCCGAAGATAACGAGGACTGCCCAGACATAGTCGATGAACTGAACGGCCACGAACAGCACCCACAGCGGCACCGCCGGACGTACCGCCTTGACTGCATAAGCGGCCGCGTAGTGACCGATGAACATGCGCGCTTAGTCAGCGAGCGGAGGAATCCGTAGCACCTGCCCAGGGTAAATCTTGTCGGGATCAGAGAGCATCGGCTTGTTCGCCTCGAAGATCACCGGATACTTCATGGCGTTGCCGTACACTTTCTTCGCGATGGCCGACAGCGTGTCGCCGCGCTCTACCGTGTGGAAGGTCGCTTCCGGCTCAGCGTCGGCGGTTGCGATCTCTTCTTCCACGGCTTCAATGCCATCGACATTACCGGCCGCAAGGATGATCTTCTCGCGCATTTCCTGGCTCGGCGCTTCACCGACAATCTTCACCTTGGAGCCATCCACCTCGACATTGACATCCCCTTCGAGCCCGAGATCTTTCACTTCTTTCTGGATCGCCTCAGCAGGCGCGTCGTCCCCACCCATCAGCTTCTTGCCGGCGTTCATCACAAAATTGAAAATTCCCATGGGTCATACTCCCCTTCTCGTTTAACCAAAACCGACCCTGCCCAATCGGCCGCCGGTTGTCGACGGCCTTATTGACACGCGCGTGAACTGCGCCTGAATGAAGCCAGAGGTGGAGCGGGACAATGGCTGAGGATATCCGAGAAGATGCTTACTCGCGCTGGGAGGCGGAGTGGGAAAAGCAGGACTTCTCCTGGGAGGGGTTGGCGAAGAAGGAGATCACGCCCTTCGTACGTGACGGATTGGAGATCAAAAATCTTCAGGACTATTGGCGTTGGTCTATCGGCATCCCACAATTCAAGCATGAAAATCAATTTCTAACAGACGAAGAGCTTAAAGAGGCGAAGCTGTTGACAGAGATCGACGGTAAACTCTGGCATGCTTTACATCAAAAAGATATCGATGCAACAAAGCATCCCTGCTTATCATCAACGATACATTCAAGACTGATTTTGGCGAGGCAATCCACCCCGAAACCACGGCCGGTCTACTTTTGCGGCGCGCGCTGCGTGAAAGTTGACCGGCTCTTGCGGGAAGATCCAAACAACAAGGTCAAACTTATACAAGAGGTTCTTTTCGTCGATGCCTCGTGGGCGGAGATGTCCAATCTGAACGCAACTAACTCGGCCTTTTATGACGATAGCAGTTTTGAATCCGCGTGGTTCGGAAGCGAAGCGAAGTTCAATGGAGCAACTTTCGGAAAACGAGTTCGGTTCGATCGCTCGATTTTCCAAAGCGGTGCCCGCTTCGAAGGCTCAAAGTTCCGTGAAGAAGCATTGTTCGACGGAGCACAGTTTGGCGACAATGCTTACTTCGACAGCGCGCAGTTTGGGCCAAACGCGAATTTTGCTCGAACAAAGTTTGGAGATCGCCCGAGCTTCAATAGCGCTCAGTTCCATGACAGGACGCGATTCGATGACGCTGTGTTTGGCACCGGCACTCTGTTTAATAACTCCAGCTTCGGAGACCATGCTCGATTTTCGAAGGCGCGCTTTAAGAGAGGCTCGGCATTCAACAGTGCCTTTTTTGGAACCAATGCCAAATTCGACAATGTGAGCTTCGGCGGCTCGACCAGATTCGTTAAAGCAACAATCGGCAGCAAGGCCCGCTTTGATTATGCTCGATTCGAAGGTGATGCTCACTTTGACCGACTAACATTGAAAGGGAATGCAAGCTGGCATGCAGCCGAATTCCAAGGCTACGCTTCTTTCTACAAGGCAAGTTGGGATGCGACCGGTCAGAAAGTGCACTATGGTGGTGCTTTTAGCGCTGCCCGCTTTCGCGATGTAGCCGACTTCAAAACTCATAGCTTCTGGAGTTTTGCCGCTTTCGATGGTGCGACCTTCGAGAAGACTCTGCTAATTACCCCTCCCCCATCAGACAAGGCAGCCAAGGTACTTTTTCGGGAGGGTTGCACAGCGGTCAATCGCGCCGTTCAGGCCGACTTGGCTTCAGCACATGGGGACTGCGGAACAAGCAGCCAAGTTGCGACATCAGCGAAAATTCGACGATGGGACGAGCTATCTGGCGGGTACAGAACAGCAAAGGCGGCCATGGAGCGCCAAGGTGCGTTCGAAAGGGCGCAGGGGTATTATCGGCACGAAATTCAGGCGCGTCTTAAAAAACCGTCGACGACTTCTGCTGAACGAATTGCAGGACGCTTCTACGCCACATTTTCAGATTATGGAGCGTCTATCGGCCGGCCTTTTATTGGCCTATTAGCTTCATTCATCGTTTTTGCGGCCCTATACGTCCTATTAGCCCTTGGCCACCAGTTGACGCTTGCATTATCTGACCAAGAGCATTGGCCAGACATTCCGGTCAACATCGCTGCACTTGTAGAACCAGCTTTCGATCTTTCGTTTAGCAACGCACTTGGCAATTTCGACCCAACAGAGACCGTTCAACTGAACGCGGGTGGTGAGCGCGGCCTCCGAAACACAACAATCGATTTCGGTTCCGGTGTTTGGTTCTGGACGGCACGTGTTCTGTCTGCTGCTCAAACGCTGGTATCCCTCATACTCGCCTTCCTTTTTGGCCTCGCGGTCCGGCGAAAATTCCAGATCAAGTAAGCTTGATCCACCAGTTTCCGCTTTGCGTAACGGCACCCCTAGCGTCAAGGCGGGCCTGCCTATAGGGTGCGCCGCAACAAAACCATCCACAACAGGGAGACACGCCCATGCGTGAAGCTGTCATCGTATCCACCGCCCGCACCGGCCTTGCCAAGACCGGCCGCGGATCGCTCAACAACACCCACGGCATCACCATGGCTGGCCACGCGATCAAAGGCGCGATGGAGCGAGCCGGGGTAGAGCCGGAAGCCGTGGAAGACGTCTATCTCGGTTCGGCCCAGCCGGAAGGCGCGACGGGCCACAATATCGCGCGGAACGCGGCGCTCTGGGCGGGCTGCCCCTCTTCCACCTCTGGCGCGACGATTAACCGGTTCTGCTCCTCCGGGCTGCAGGCGATCGCGAACGCCTCCCACACCGTGATCAATGAAGGCGCGGACGTGACCGTCGGCGGCGGGGTGGAAAGCCTCTCGCTCGTCTCCCGCTCTGGCCACATGAACCTGCACCGCTACACGGAAGACCAACTGATGGGTCAATGGCCCGCGATCTGGATGACCATGATCGAGACGGCGGAAGTTGTCGCCGACCGCTACGGCATCAGCCGCGAATATCAGGACGAGTACTCCGCCGAGAGCCAGCGCCGTACGGCCGTTTTCCAGGAAAAGGGCTACATGGCGGAAGAGATCGTGCCGCTGAAAACGACAATGATCCTGACAAACAAGGAAACGGGTGAAACCACGGAGCAGGAGGTCACCTGCGACAGTGACGAGTGCAACCGCCCGGGCACAACGGTGGAGGCCCTCGCCGGGCTGCAGCCTGTGCATCGCGGCGGCATGGTCGTAAAGGAAGGCAAATACATCACTGCCGGGAACGCGTCTCAGCTTTCCGACGGTGCGGCGGCAGTCGTTGTGATGGAAGCTGGCGAAGCCTCCAAGCGTGGGATTGAGCCGCTTGGCCGATTTGCCGGCTTTAACGTCGGCGGGGTCGATCCGGACGAGATGGGCATCGGCCCAGTGAAAGCCGTACCGCGCCTGTTGGAGCGTCATGGGCTGACGGTTGATGACATCGATCTTTGGGAGCTGAATGAGGCGTTCGCATCGCAGTGCCTCTATTGCCGTGATCATCTCGGCATTGATCCTGAGAAGTACAATGTGAACGGCGGCTCGATTTCAATCGGCCACCCCTTCGGCATGACAGGTGCGCGCTGCACGGGCTCTCTCCTGCTCGAAGGCAAACGTCGCGGCGCGAAATGGGGCGTTGTCACCATGTGCATCGGCGGCGGCATGGGCGCAGCTGGTCTCTTCGAGATCTACAGCTAAGATCAGCTTACGGATTTTATTGGGAAGCCCGCACTGGAAACGGTGCGGGCTTTTCTTATGAGCTTAAGTCAGACGGTTAGCGAGCATAGCGTGGCCCTTTACCATCCGCTCCACTTCGTCCTGACGTGGCTCTAGGTCCCAGTCATTCATATCGCCTGATCCGCCGAGCAGGATGCCGGTCTTGCGTGGGAAGGAATAAAGCAGCCCGTAGTCAGTGCCTCCTGCGACATAGCCATAATCGATGTCGTTCTGCGGCAGGAGGAAAGACAACTGCCCGCGCAGGGGCGCGATGGTCTCGTCTTCGAACACCTTGCCTGCGCCAAGGCCCATGCAGTTGACGATCGTATCTTCTTTCAAGGTTTCAATGTCAGACGCTGTTTCAAAGGTCCGCTGAACAAGCCGGCCACCATTGGACTGAAAATCATTCAAGAGCGCGCGCATATATATGTCGCTATCGATCATCAGGGTGTAGTAGGCATCCCAATGGGGGAAGTTGAACGGCCCGATGCCGGTCTGATTTCTGACGAGTCCGGGATAAAGATCCTCACCGCCTATGTAGCTCGTGTTCAGCTCGGAATCGCGCAATGCAAACTGGCGAATCCAGGTGACGCCGTAACGGGGATCATTCGCGTACCGAATAAACCGAGAGAAGGCGATGCGCGAAGCTTTGCGCAACATAGCCCGCGTCTCTGGCTGAACCTCGCTGCTTCGGAACATCGTAACCGGGTGCCACATGGCCCCAGCAACATTCGATGTTGTGTACGGAGGAAATTCGGCGGCATAGACCGTGACATCAGCGCCGGCGCGCTGGAGATCAAGTGCAGTAGACAGACCGATGGAGCCCGAGCCAAGAACGGCGATGTCCGTCCGGCCGAAAGATTTCGCCATGGCTGCGGCCATTTCGGCGACGCCCCAGGATATCGATACCCCTCCCCCACCATGGCCGTAATTGTGGATAACGTCTTTCGCGCCGACCTTTACAGCTTCAAGGCGCGGACCCGGACGCCGAAAGGGACGCAGACCGACAATGGTGCGCGTCACCCGGTCCATGGATGATTTTATTGGTGCAAGAGGGGCATCGAACGGCTGGACCAGCGCATCACCGGTAACCGCCACAGATGCTCGGGCGTTCGTTTGGGCGGTAGGTGTTGCACACCCTGCGAGACCAGCGACGCCCAACGCCAATCCTGATTTCAACATGTCGCGTCGATGCATGACCTGATCGCTCTCTACCCGCTGAAGCGTTACGTAACGGTGCTCCGCCTTGCCAAGTCAAGCTCGGTAGAACGTCTTGTCAACGGACGCCGGAAAGGTGTTTCAGCCATAGAGTGCCGATCGTGGGGAGTATGCGAAACCCGGTCCAAGTCATTCCAGGATTGTCGAGCACAAAGTCACCATTGGGCGTATCGATCGTGACGCCCAAGGACGAAGGTCCCTTCCTCACCGGGACGTCAATACCTAAGCGGCCAAAGACGGTGTTTAGATTGTCAGCTTTTGGGTGAGATAGTCGAAATTCCCTTAGGGTGCACGTGCCTTCTCCGACACTCCTCTCAGGCCTATGACGCCACTCAATCACGTTGGGCCTCTGGCTGAGAAAGCCCGGCCCGACAAAGCCGCGGCTATATCCTGGCTGCTCGGGAATCGCAGCGTCGATATTAATCTCCTGTACCTGCTGAAGGGGTATCCTCTCGCCTTTCATAAAGTTGCGTAGGGCAGAAAAGTCGTCGACGGCGACATACCAGAAGAGCACTGCAGGACCATTCAAATCCTTCAAATAGGTTTTGAATGGTTGGAAGCCTTTGTACTCGGGGTTGGGACCGATGACCTCCAGAAAGGAAGGCCCGCCGATGGAGACACTGCCGCTCCAATACCACTGGCCAGGTTCCGGATCGCCGATATAAGCGTCCGCGCCCATCTTCTCTTTAAGCCATTCGACGCCGTCTTTCGTGTCAGGAACGCCGAGGCCAATATGATCCACTTGCGAACCGTGTGGACGCCGAATGATCGTGTACGGCAGTTTGTTTTGAGTGTCTGAAATCGCGTTTCCCATAAGCTGTAGAACACCACTTTTGAGAATGTGTTTCAAGCGCAAAAAGCCCTTCATTTTCTTCGGTTTTTGCAAACAAGAGTAGGACCTATTCGCATCTAAAAATAATACGTTCACATTCGACCCAAAACGCTCGACAAGCGGGAAATTTTTGTGATGGTTACGGGGTTCAATTCATTTCGAGGAGAGACCCCATGTTCCTCAACAACCCTGAACTTGGCACGACCGTCGAACAGCTTGCTGGACTTTCCAAAACAGGATCACTGTCACCACGATCACAATTTGCACCGCTCAGCCGACGCCACTTCGTCATGGCCTCATCGGGCCTCGCGCTAGGTGTTGTTCTTGCTGGTTGCTCGAGCGGCGATGAGAATGTTGCTGATGCCGGGCAAACTGAAGAGGCAGTCGCTCCAAGCCCCCTGGCGGAGGTCACGGGTGGTGATGCTACGCCAAGTCTTTGGATCGAGATCGAAGATAGTGGAGCGGTGAAGATCACAGTCCACCGCTCCGAGATGGGCCAACAAGTCTGGACGAGCATGGCGCAGATTGTGGCCGATGAACTCGATGCTGACTGGAACGACGTGGAAATCGTTCAAGCACTTGGCGATCCAAAATACGGTGACCAGAATACCGATGGCTCTCGCTCCGTAAGATACAACTTCCACCGGTTGCGGGTGGCGGGGGCTGCTATGCGGACGATGTTGGAGCGCGCAGCTGCGGCGGAATGGGGTATTGAGCCAGACGGCGTGCGCACAGAGCTCGGATCGATAATTCGAATTTCCGACAATGAGCAGCTCAGCTTTGGTAATCTTGCCGCGGCGGCTAGCGGGCAGCCTGTGCCCAGCGAGGCTGAGATCACTCTCAAAGATCGTGAGGACTGGCGGTATATCGGCAAGGAAGTTTCGTCTCTCACCGTTGAACAGATCGTGCGCGGCGAAGGCACGTTCGGCATTGATGTGAAGTTGCCGGACATGGTCTACGCTGTCGTTGCTCGTCCTCCTCAAATCTTTGGGAAGACCGGAAACGTGGACGATACGGACACGCTGGCCGTACCGGGCGTGTTGCAGACAGTGAAATTACCTGACGCGGCGGCTCCGGCCATGTTCCAGCCTGTTGGCGGCGTCGCTATCGTTGCGTCTGATACCTGGGCCGCTATCCAGGGCCGCGAGTTTTTGAACGTTGAGTGGCAAGACGGACCAAACGCCGGGCATAACTCAACAGAGTTCGATGCGGCCTTGATGGAAACCGCTCTGAGGCCTGGCAAGGAGCGCCGCAATCGCGGCGACGTCGCTGCCGCCCTGGAAGCAGCGGACTCGACCTACAGCGCGCAGTATCACGTGCCGAACTTTGCGCACTCTGCCATGGAACCCCCTGCTGCCACGGCCAAATGGGAGGACGGCAAGCTGGAATGCTGGGCTTGTGTGCAGGATCCGCAGAATACGCGCGGTGTGCTCGCTGGAGCCCTTGAAATGTCTCCGGAGGACATCACCGTGCACGCGACATGGCTCGGTGGTGCTTTCGGGCGGAAGTCGAAACCCGACTTTGTGGTCGAAGCTGCAATGATTGCGCGAGAAGTTGGCCGCCCAGTCAAAGTCACCTGGACCCGCGAAGACGACATCCGCTACGATTATTATCACGCTGTCAGCGCACAACACATGGAGGCCGGTTTCGACGCAGAGGGTAATGTCACTGCCCTCCTCCATCGAACTGTGTTCCCAACGATAAGTTCGACATTTGCTGCAGGGGCGAACGAGCCGAGCAGCGGCGAGATGGGTCTCGGTGCTACGGACAATCCTTTCGATGTGCCAAATCTCCGCGTGGAGTCCGGCGCGGCCGACGCTCATCTTCGGATTGGCTGGCTACGCTCTGTTTCCAACATTCACCACGCCTTCGCTGTGCAGAGCTTTGCGGCGGAGCTGGCTCACGCGGTCGGGCGAGATCCGAAGGATTTTCTGCTCGATCTGATCGGAACGGAGCGCACGCTCAATCCGGCCGATGAAGGTGCATCGGACTATCCGAATTATGATGCGTCTATTGACGACTACCCGATCGAGATCGGACGACTAAGGAACGTCGTCGAAATTGCCGCCGAGATGGCAGGCTGGGGCCGAGATCTTCCTGAAGGCAGCGGGCTTGGCATTGCGGTGCACAGATCGTTTCTGACGTATGTGGCGACGGCGATCGAAGTCTCCGTCAGCAGCGATGGAGAGCTTGCTATTCCAGGCATCTGGGTGGCAGCGGATGCCGGCACTGTCGTCAATCCAAAACATGTGCGTGCACAGATGGAAGGCGGCACAATCTTTGGGCTTTCGAATGCACTCTATGGAGAAATTACCGCGACCAACGGTACTGTCGACCAGTACAACTTCCCTGATTGGCGTGTACTGCGAATGAACGAGGCACCGCGGGCGTTCGAGGTTGAGATCGTTCCGTCTACGACGCTTCCAGCGGGCATTGGCGAGCCGGGCACACCGCCAGCGCCGCCAGCGCTAACGAATGCGATCTTTGATGCGACAGGCATGCGGATCAGACGCTTGCCGATCTTGGGGCCGAACGGGCGACGCCTCTCGCTCGATTCGATCCAGGACACATAAGGACGGGAGAAAGAGCATGTCAGTCACGCTTAAAATCAATGGCGAGAACAAGCAGGTCGATGCTGCGGAAGGTACGCCGCTCCTTTGGGTCCTCCGTGATCATCTGGACATGACGGGCACGAAATTCGGATGCGGCGTTGCACAGTGCGGTGCGTGCACGGTGCACCTGGACGGATCGCCGATCCGGTCCTGCGTCACGCCACATGACAGTGTCGTCGGGTCCGAGATCACGACAATTGAAGGCAAAGAAGGTGCGGCGGCTAACGCGATCCGCGAAACCTGGATCGAAAATAATGTGCCGCAATGCGGATACTGCCAGGCGGGCCAAATCATGTCGGCGGTTGCGCTACTTGAGAACAATCCCGACCCGACGGACGAAGATATAGATGACGCGATGAGCGGCAATCTCTGCCGGTGCGCGACCTATATGAGCATCCGCCGGGCTATCAAGGAAGCTGCCGCAAAGCTGTAGCGCCGACTGGGCGCTGACAGGATTCGGACCGGAGGACGGTTCCTATCCATCCGCACCCGCAGTATCGCGGCAGGAGACGTTCGAAAACACCCGCATTTCACTCTCTTCCATTAATCGCCCCAGCATCCGCGCGGAATAGGTGAGATCGACTTTGGCCGGCACTAGCCATCGACCTTCAATGATATTGAAATGCCTCGTCTCCACCGCTTCGGAAACACGGGCCAACGTTCGAAAACGAAATGGTCGCTTTGCGATGATGTGCGTTTCCAGAGTCGGGCTGCGCATACCGGACACATCCACAATCATCTCCGCACGCATATGGCGAGATACGTCGACACCGTCCACCCTTACCGTACCTCGAGGCAGTTTCTCCGCATGATAGACGATCAACTCGTCATCCATGGAGGTCATTCTAAAGTCAGCTCGCAGAAGTGCGGCCAATTTTCCCGTTCCTTCGGGAATAAGGCTTGGCGGTGGCGTCAGTTTTTTGCGCTGTTCACGCGTAGCGGGTTCACCGTTCACAGCAAGCAGGTTCCATAATTGTCCGCGGCTTTCGTCGTACCGCAAAGTCAGCGTAAGCGGTTCACCGTTGTCTTCTAACGTTAAGTCGGTCGTGCCTGCACAGCTTTGAGGTAAACTCTCTTTGATGAGATCAAGCACATGAGATGGATTGTTCATGTCTGGTGCGGCGATCGCTTGCTCCATTATAGGACCGGCGAGCAGTGTTATCGCCAACGTCCATTTGAAGCGTAGCGGCAAGCGGCTCTCATAGGTCATGTCAAATCTCCTGTGTAAGGAGCGCTCAACATGCAGATCTGTTTGCCGCCTGGCTTTCAAACGATGAAAAAGGCCTCTCAATTTCGAAAGCCAAAAGGCTTTTTCAGTTTCCGTGGGAGAGCTTCAATGCCTCGGATCGAAACACGGTCGGTGTTTTTCCGACAATTGCTTTAAAGGCATTGTTGAAAGGTGTCAGAGACGCGTAGCCCACATCCATCGCAATCGTCAGCACAGGCAATCGGGCCTGTTCAGGGTCAGACAGGACGCGCTTCGCATCGCCGATGCGGTACTGGTTGAGGTAGGAAGAAAAGTTCCGATAGCCCATGGAGCGGTTTATCAGTGCCCGTAGCTGATGCTCGGGTACGCCAACTTTGTCCGCTAACGCCCGGATTGTGAGCCCCTGTTCGCGGTACACTAGGTCGACATCCATTAAGGCGTCGAGCCTTGCTTTGATAGGGACATCCCGAGGATCCAACTCAAACGCGGGAGGAGCTGCCTGCAGCGCGGGGTGAAAGGCGACAACGTCAGGTTGGACTCGCGCCAACCATAAGAGCATCCAGAGGCCGTATGCAGCGCCCAACAGATACAGGAAGCGCTGGTTTTCAATGGAAGAGAAAACGGCAAGGGACTCGCTGGCAGCGTAAACGATGATCAGGAACACTCCTATGCCAGAGGCGACCCAGATGCGCTCTCGACGACGGGATTCAACGAGATCCTGCGCCCGTCCCGATAGGGCGAAATAGATCAAATGAAGCATCATGCCGAGTGACATCAACAGCCAGGCGATCCGGACATACCCTATCCAGCCGGGCTGGAATCCGAGCAACGAGACGAGATAAAAAATGGGCGGAATGGTGTAGACGGCAATGACCGTCCACTCTCTAGATCCAAGCCTGAAATTCTCTTGGAACAATGCAAGACCAAACAGCCAGGCAAAAGGAAATAGATATGTCGTGAAGACGTTTAGAAGCGTCCAATGGGGGCCTTGTAAAACCCAAGGTGATGTGCCCGCGGTCAAGAGCACGGCGATCACAGCGAGATTAAGCCCAAGGGCGTAACGAAAAATCCTCGGCCTCAGCTTCGCTCGAAGCATAAGCGCACAAACACCTGAGACCAGCCCAATGGATACAAACCGAAAGAAAATTTCGAGATAGAGACTCATGTGCCGTCGCCAACTGACATCATTGTTCTACAGTTATCGAATCTCAACAAACATCAAGCTGTTTGCTCACTTCGTTGTCCCTAGAGGGCAGTCGGCGCGTCTAGTCCCGCAGCAGCTCGTTCACACCCGTCTTTGAGCGCGTGCGCTCGTCCACCGTTTTGATGATGATGGCTGCGGCAAGGTTCGGGCCTCCATTATCGCTTGCGAGTGTTCCGGGCACGATGACGGAATATGGCGGCACTTCACCATAGCGGATCTCACCCGACTGGCGGTCAACGATCTTGGTCGATTGGGAGAGGAAAACGCCCATGGCGAGGACAGATCCTTCGCGCACGATCACGCCCTCGGCGACTTCTGCCCGCGCGCCGATGAAGCAATTGTCTTCGATGATAACCGGGTTTGCCTGCAGTGGTTCCAGAACGCCACCGATCCCCGCACCGCCGGAAATATGAACATTCTTACCGATCTGAGCACACGAGCCAACCGTTGCCCAAGTGTCCACCATGGTCCCCTCACCCACATAGGCTCCGATGTTCACGTAAGACGGCATAAGCACCGCATTCGGCGCAATGTAGGCTCCTCTGCGCACCGCACACGGCGGCACCGCGCGGAAGCCAGCCGCTTCGAACTCAGCGGCGCTCCAGCCTTCGAACTTCGATGGCACCTTGTCCCACCATGTTCCATTCATGCCGGGGCCGCCGCCCATAATGGCGTTTGGGTTCAGGCGAAATGACAGCAGGACTGCTTTCTTCAGCCACTGGTTCACTTTCCATCCGCCCGAGCCATCAGGCTCGGCGACGCGTGCCTTACCAGCGTCCAGCAATGCCAGTGTTTCATCTACTGCGTCGCGCACCTCGCCTTGAGTTTCAGTGCTGAGCTCAGCGCGGGCTTCCCAAGCCTGATCGATTGTAATGGCGAGTTGATCGGTCATGGCGAGCTCCATCAGGCAGATAATTGGGGGATGGCGCGTTAAACAGAGTTCGTGGGAGAGGCGCAAGACCGGAGCCGCGATTAAGCGTGATAGACTTTTCGATCAGGCAACTTCCAATTCTTCATCATCGAGTATCTTACTGATGCGGTCGCGCAGCTCGGCTTCCCAGTGGCCCTGCATTTCGCGAATACGGCTAATGTATTCCTCATTCTCTGCCGCCGGGATGGTGATGTCGTAAGCGTCCGCGACTTCGATCATGGCCTTTCGGTCCATCTCGTTGAACGCGTCTGTCATCTTATCGGCAGCCTCGCGGCTAATACCCATGGCCTCGAAGGCTGATCTGCCCATGCGCAGAGAGCTGTCATATGTTTCTCGGATGATGTCGCGGCAACCGTGTGCCCAGAGTTGGTACACGTGGTCGCGGTCGACTGCACGCGCAATTACGTGCAATTTTGGATAGGTCCGAACAGCATAATCTACGAGTTGAGTGATCTGGTCTTTGCCATCCATGGCGACCACAAGGAGCGCTGCGTCTTCTATACCCGCTGAGTGGAGTAAACCCGGGCGGGTCGCATCGCCGAAATAGACGTGCACGCCGAAACGCCGAAGAATGTTCAGATGTTCTGAGTTGTGGTCAATAACCGTGGGCTGGTAATCGGCGCTTCTTAGCATCCGCTCCACGATCCCACCGACCCGGCCCCGCCCGACGATAATAACTTTCTTCTTTTCCTCGATCGCATCGTCCGGTTGATCAGAGGCCGCCAGCATCGCTGGCTGAATGACCTTGCTATAGAGAACGAAAAGCGCTGGGGTTAGCAGCATGGTCAAAGTAACGACGAGCAAAAGTTCGTCAGCCAGGCCCTGGGGTAGAATAGCGTTTGTCACGCTGAAGCTCAGAAGCACGAACCCGAACTCGCCGGCCTGCGCGAGCCCTAGCGTGAAGAGCCAACGACTCGATCCTGATATATTGAATACGGAGGCGAGGCTATAGAGCACGACCAGCTTCGCTGCAATGAGACCGGCCGCAAGCGCCACGATCTTTGTTGGCTCCTCCATCAATAATGCGAAATCAATGTTTGCGCCCACAGTGATGAAGAAGAGACCGAGCAAGAGGCCACGGAACGGATCAATGTGGGACTCCATTTCGTGACGATATTCACTCGTGGCGAGCACGACGCCCGCCATGAAGGCTCCGAGGGCCGGCGATAATCCGACCACCATCATCAGGAGCGCCGTCGCGATAATAATGAATAGCGCCGCAGCGGTGAAAAGCTCCTGCAGTTTTGCCAAAGCGATGTATTTGAAGAGCGGTCGGGTGAAGAACACACCGGCGAGTATAACGGCGATGATCGCACCAATCGTCACGAGTGTGGCCTGAAGACCGCCCATGTCGGCCACCATGCTGATGCTTTCTCCACCGCCGTGGTCGTCCGCCGCTTCGCCGCCGTGGCCCACCGCATGAGTCACAACATCCTGCAGCTCAGGCATCGCCAATAAGGGCATCAGGGCGAGCATGGGAATGACGGCGATGTCCTGAAACAGCAGAACCGAGAAACTCGCCTGTCCGCCTTCGGTGCGCGTTAGGCCTCGCTCATTCAGGGTCTGGAGCACAATGGCTGTGGACGAAAGCGCGAGGATCAACCCTATAGCCAAAGCGATGGAGAAGGGTTGACCGAGGAGAAGTGCGAGCGCCGTAACAAGACCGGCGGTCAGAACGACTTGCCCACCCCCAAGCACCACCAGCTTGTTCCGCAATTTCCAAAGAAGGTTCGGCTCAAGCTCGAGACCAATCAGAAACAGCATCATGACAACGCCGAACTCGGCGAAGTGCTGGAGGGCGATTACGTCCACATTGAGAAAATGAAGCAGCGGACTGATCGCTATGCCAGCGATCAAATATCCAAGCACCGAGCCGAGCCCCAGCCGCGCAGCGACCGGCACGGCCAGGATACCAGCACCAAGAACTATAAAAGCGAGAACCAAAAAGTCGGACATGAGCTATGAGCACACTACGCCTGAGTCAGAATTGAGTCAGATAGTAGCCCTACTCGCCAGGCTTTCGCCAGTCCTATGGTTATGCTGGCAGTCTACAGGCGCTCGACGCTTGGTCGATACTCACGTCCGCCCAGCCATGCATCACGATACAGGCGTTTTGCGTATCGCCCAGCCCGACGATCTCCCTGCGCGCGATACGCTTCGGCAAGCCCATAATAGGCGTAGGCATTGTTCGGCGAATAAACGAGGGTCTCTGTGAAGAGCTGCTCTGCCCGTTCACCATCGCCCGCCCGCAGCACCATGGCGGCGAGCGTTTGCTTCGCTGGATAGTACCAGTAGGGCGGCTCCGTGTAAGGAAAACCTTCCTGCAATGCCACGGCCTCTTCCATATGCGATATAGCCGTTTCGTAATCACCTTCGGCAGCAGCTGCTCTGGCAAGAACGGTATGCCGCGACAAATCGAGAACCCCGATCGCCGGCACGCCCCCCTCTTCCAGCGCCGTGTGATCCACCGTCATGAGAGCCCCAAGCTGATCTGCTTCCGCACGGGCTTCAGCTGTGCGGCCAAGGCGGGCCAAGGCTTCGCCGCGCGCGTAGTGCCAAGCTCCCTTCAGATAGGGTAGGCTGTCCCCCGGATCCGGAAGAGCCAGTATATCCTGCGGATCTGCGAACTGGACCATGGCGTAGTATGGCGCGGCCTTGATTGGCTGTATCCACGCCTGTGTCGCCGCCATTTCGATGGGCAACTTTGCGTCCAGCATTGCCGCCATATCGAGGGCCGTTGTTCGATCACCACCCGTTTGGGCGGATGTCAGGGCAAAATGGATATTGTGCGTGAAGTACCCAAACTCGTAGAGGGGACTGGCGTCGTGGGTCGCAAGGAATTGCTGATCGATGGCGACAGCTTTGATGTTGTGTTCCAGCGACTGCTCCCAGCGACCAATTCGAAAATAAGTGTGTGATGGCATGTGGACCAGATGACCGAGATCAGGTGTCAGTCCGGCCAATCGGTCGGCATATTCAGCCGCGCGGAAGGGATCAGTCGAAGCCTCGGTGATGTGAATGTAGAGATGGATTGCCGGCGGATAATCCGGATTCCGGTCCATTACGCCTTCGAGTAGCTCGACAGTGCGAGACGTCCGCCCCTCCGGCACTCGCCCGGTCGCGTCCCAATAGGCCCAGGCCTGAGTGTCCATATTAGCTTCGGCAGCAATCACCGCAACGAGATTGTCTTCAGGAAAGGCCCGGCTCGCATCTTCCATCTTGTCGGCGAAAGCTGCGTCGAGGGAAGATCGATCTGCACGAGGCCCGGCTGCATAGCGGGCGACAACCGCCTCAATCAGGGCGATCTCGGTCGGTGATGCACCTGACCTGAGCTGAAGTGCACGGCGTGATGCGTCAAATGCGGGTTGGACGGCCTCATCGACCATAGGCGCGTTGATGTTTGGTCCCCAAGCAAATGCTTCGCCCCAATAACACATAGCACAATCGGGATCGGCGGCCTGGGCGCGCTTGAATGCCTCAATCGCTGCCGCGTGATTGAAGCCAAACGTATAAGCAAGACCGCGATCAAACCATTCCTGCGCTTCCTCAGAACTCGTGGAGATGCGGTAAGCCACGGTCGCAATTGTGTCCGGTGCCAGATCGTCGAGTTCGGTTACATCATCAGCGCTCTGAGCCATGGCGTAACCGAGGCGCAGAAATGTCGCCTTGCGCGACGCGCGACCATCAACCGAGCTGCATACCGCTTGGTTCAAGGCCAATGGTGCAATGAATGGCGGAGTTTCGTTTCGATCGGTGCCGGTTAGTCCGAGCGTTCCCGCTCCACTTGCGACAACCAAAGCCGCGCTTGCGAGTAATACCTGTTTTACTGTCATGTTCTTTGTCTCCCCTTGTGAGCGGCCCTCATGCCCCAGCCCAGAAGGGACGCACACCGACCGCATTTGGTTCAATTTAGCACAGAATTTCGCCGGACGGACGCCCGAAAATTGGGTGTCTGGTCTTCGAATGGACAAGGGTCTGAATTGCGGCGATATGAGAAATAAATATATCTGAGCGTCGATAGTGACTTGGATGCGCGCCGCTTTTTTGATGAGACCCGCAAGAAAATGAGCAGGATTTGACCCAGACCTTCGATGTGTGCGTGATCGGTGCCGGGATCAGCGGGGCAAGTTTTGCCTATCGCTGCGCACAGGACGGCGCGTCGGTCGTGGTTCTGGAAAAAGAGGCCCGCCCCGGAGGGTGCATCAAATCCCACCGCCATAATGACGGGCTGGTGACGGAACTCGGCACGCGCACACTGACCAATTCCTACCGAACCATGATCGAGCTTCTGGAAGATGCCGGTGCCAGCGATCTGATCGAACCACTGGAGACGAGCAAGTTTAAACTGGCCGTCGGAGACGATCATAAAAGCATTTTGAGCCAGCTTTCGTTTCTTTCAGCGGCGCTTTCCCTGCCGAAGATGTTCGGTGCAGATAAAACCGGCAAATCACTGAAGGAGCATTATGGATATGTCTTCGGAGCGCGGAACTATGATCGGCTGTTCCGGCACGCTTTTGCCGCCGTTCTCTCGCAACCAGCGGACAAATACCCTGCCGAACTCCTTTTCCGAAAACGTGAGCGAGACAAGTCCCGTCCGAAGCAATTCACGCTAGAAGGCGGGAATCTCACTTTGGTAGAGACACTGCTCGGGCAGGCTAATATTGAGCTTGCTCTATCTGTCGCTGTGAACGCGATCTCGCAAAAGGGCGAAGGATTCGAAATTACGAGTGATGGACACCCTACGATAAATGCTCGGCACATCGCCATTGCGGTTCCGTCAAATGTTGCAACACGACTGACGCGAAGCATCGCGCCGGATCTTTCGCCCCTCCTTGGTGAGCTCCGTTCCGGTCGCATCCATACCCTCCATGCAGCATTGCGACGCGACCGGGGCGCTGAAAATGTCTCTTCCAATCTGATTGGTGTCGACAAGCCCTATTACTCAGTGATCCACACGCCGGGCGAGACACGCGACATCTACTGTTTCCATTTCAATGGAGACGCAAAGCCAAGCGATGAGGACATTCCAATAATCATGGCTTCCGCATTAAAATGCGATCCGGATGAATTGGAGATGATATCGACGGGCCAGTCCGTGCTGCCTCAACTGTCCGTCGATCAGCTGGATACTGTCGCCGCTATCAAGACATATCTTGAAACCAGCGACATATACTTGCCCTGCAATTACCTTGAGGGCCTATCGGTTGAGGATTGCTGCCTGCAAAGCAAACGCGAATATGAAAGATGGGCGAAACGTCGTCTGTCGTAGGCTCACTCTGCTATGACCGGACTATGACTGGAAATCGTTGTATTCATAGGGCAGAACGCAAATCGATATGACCAACATTCTTCGATACTTCATCCTGCCAGCCGCGCTTTTGCAGTGGCTCGCCGGTTATGTTCCCCGTCAGCTAGGCCTCGGAGAATCGATTGGCGACAGGACGATTGCAGATGGCATCCCGCCAGAATTGCCGCCCGGCTATTTCTTCGCGATCTGGGGCATTATCTTTCTCGCTTATACAGCTTTCGGGATCTATGCCCTGCGCAATGAGACAGAACTTACGCGCCGGTTAGCCCCGCCCCTCGTCGCGGTTGGCGTTCTGAATGCCGTCTGGATTGTATCGGCTGAGTTTTTCGGCAATCCCGTGCTCGACTTTCTGCTGATAGTTCCACCCGCAGTCGCGGCCTGGATGGCTGCCTATCGCTTCGACGGCATGCGAGGCCTTGGCGGCAGTCCCATCAAATGGACCGCTGATGTACTGACGGGTCTCCTTGCGGGATGGCTAACCGTGGCCACTGCGATATCTGTGCCTCGCGCCGGACGCTTTGTCCTCAACCAGGGGCCGACAGATTCCGAGTGGATAGCATTCTGGTCAGTCATCGCGGTGGTCAGTATCGGCAGCTACATCTTCAAACGCCGGATTAGCCGGACCTGGTGGTTTTACGTCGCCGGTTGTTGGGGCCTCCTCGGCATTGTCGTCAATAACTGGACGCGGACAGGATTTGGCTATTTTGGCTGGATCGCCCTTATTTTCGGCATTTGGCTCATTTTCCGCCGGCTGACGCGGGGCGCGAACGGAGCTATGTCGGCTTCGATTTAGTGATTCGCAGCATCCGGGGAATTCCATGGACCTTTCAAGTATCGATTATGAAGCGCTGATCGAACAGTACTGGCCTGTCCTGCTAAATGGCGCTCTGAAGGTTCTCGGCGCACTCGCGGTCCTCATCATCGGTCTTCGTGTTGCGGGCTGGCTTGGACGACGGGTGAAAGCCATCGCCATCCAGCAGGAAGCGATTGACGATACCCTCGGAACCTTCTTCGGCTCGCTGGTGCGTTGGTTCACAACGGCCGCTGTTCTTATCGCCGTCCTGCAAGTCTTCGGTGTTCAAGCGACCAGCTTTGTCGCCGTACTTGGTGCACTCACGCTAGCCATTGGTCTGTCGCTGCAGGGGGCGCTGGGCAACATCGCCTCGGGCGTGATGATCATGATCTTTCGGCCTTATCGGCTTGGCGATTATGTCGAGGTGGCGGCGACTGGCGGTACAGTCAAAGAAATCAATCTTTTCCAGACCGTCCTTGCCACTCCCGACAATATCAAGATCATGGTGCCGAACAGTCAGGCCATCGACGGTATCATCAAAAACTATACAGGCTTCACGACACGCCGGGTCGATATCGTGTTCAACATCGATTACGACGACAATATGGATGAGGGCTTGCAAACTATTTCAGCTCTCGTCGACGCTGACAGCCGCATACACCGCATTCCAGAACCGTTTGTGAAAGTGACCAATCTGGGAGCGAGCTCTGTAGATATTACCGTGCGCGCGTGGACCTCAACGGCGGAGTACTGGGACGTTCGGTTCGACCTTACAAAGAAGGGCAAGGAGGCTCTCGACGCTGCGGGCCTGAGTATTCCGTATCCACACACCGTCATGGTGCAGAAGGCAGCTGAATGAATCAGCCCCGGCGGTAGTGACTGTCAGGTCTGAGCGCCGGGCGCTCGACAAAATGCCAGAGCGCAAAACTCGCAATGAGAACGAGGACTATGGATGCAACGGTTCCGAGCCATGGGCTGACAGCAAAGACGCCGCCCGCGACGAGCGCCTGAACAATTGGAAAGTGACAAATATAGAGACCGTAGGAAATGTCTCCATATTTGGCCGCACGCAACTTCGGGCCCCTGCCCCATGCGGCACCCGCAATGAGCGCCGCTAACCCAAGAGCGCGAACGACGTCTCCACCGGGAACGATTATTGAGATCGCGAGTAATAGAAGGCCTAACCGCCAGACGCTCGAAAGGCGGGCGAGAATCCAGTCTCGCCAAATCCAAAGGCCGATCCCAGACATAAAAAATGCCATTTGCCCCGGCAGCTGGCGTGCAAGTTGGGCCCAAACCGGTCGGGCTTCCTCAACCGCCATAGCTTCAAAGCCCCACCGCCAAGCCTCACCACCAGCGTAAACCACCAAGAAGAATGCCCATAGCATTGGTGCTCTTCTTCTCTTCAACCACACAATAAGTGGACCAAGGACAATCAGAGCGATGTAGAACATCACTTCGATCTTCAACGTCCAAAGGGCACCATTCACGGCGTCAAAGCGCTGGTTTTCAAACAGCCCCGGCAGCGTGGGCACAAGAAAGTTTGCAAATAGAAGATTGGCACTGGCATAGCTCGCGACGCCTTCGATTGCACCGCCCAGCAACAGAGAGACACTTGCCGGCACCAATATGATCACTGCGTAAGCCGGATAGAGTCGGCGAAACCGCTTCCCTACATAGTCCTCAATCGAACGGGATCGTTCCCACGATCCATAAACGAGTGCGCCGGAGATCACGAAGAAGCCCTGAATCGATAGCTCAGCAAACTCGGCCAAACGGGGTTCCCAAACACCGTTCACGTCGAGGGCCGCAAGTACAACGAGATGATAGACGAACACAGCCGTTGCGAAGACAAGACGCAGGAAGTCGAAGCGGTTGGACCTCATGGCCGCTCCATGCCACGGCTTGCCCATGGCTTCCACGTCAGAAAGACAGTAACTTCAGATCATTATGGTCGATGCGCCCGAAGTTTCAGCTCCAACATCCGACGTGCCTGAGCAGCGAAAACCTCGGTGGCAGTTCTGGCGGCGGCAAAAGAAGCCGAAGCGAGCCCTGCTGGTTCGGCTTTTTGGAGTGTCGATCTGGGGTGGAGTGAAGCTCATCCTCGTCTGTATTCTCGTTGGGTTCGTCATGCTGACCATGCAATTTGATCCGGCTGATCCTGCATTCGATGCGAGCGCGGCGATTTCTGATCTCGCTCGAAACGCGATTGCCTCGACCAGGTGGGCTGTGACGAATTTCTGGAAACCTGCCTTAACCGGCGCAAGCGTCGTTTTACCGATATGGGTCCTCTGGCGACTGGCGACCTTGCCGTTTCGTAAGTAGCGCACCGCTGAATAATACGCTGATATGTTGCCCATAAACGGGCTGAACCCATATCCATGGCATATCCCAGACAACAGATTGGAGGGGCTTCCATGGACATATCACAACTCATGTTTCGCGACGGGCTTATGGCTGACGAACGTATCCTTGTTACAGGCGGCGGCACGGGCCTCGGCAAGGAGATGGCCGAAGGGTTTCTGAAACTGGGCGCTGAAGTGCATATTTGCGGTCGGCGCGGCGGTGTCTGCGAAGAGACCGCAGCAGAGCTGATGGAAGCGCATGGCGGTAAAGTCGTAGCACACGCCTGCGATATTCGGGTTGCCGAAGCGATCTCAGATATGAACGACAAGATCTGGTCCGAGCACGGCGCGCTGACCGGTTTGGTTAACAATGCCGCTGGCAATTTCATCGCGCGCACAGAAGACCTCTCTATTCGCGGGTTTGATGCCATCGCGAACATCGTCTTTCGCGGCACGTTCTACATGACCCACGATATCGGCACCCGGTGGATCAAGGCTGGAGACAAGGGCAATGTGTGCTCCATCCTGACGACCTGGATCTGGAACGGAGGTCCATTCGTTGTCCCGTCAGCGATGTCGAAGGCCGGTGTAAACGTTATGACGCAGTCGCTCGCCGTGGAGTGGGGTCGCTATGGTCTTCGCTTCAATGCGATCGCGCCCGGCCCTTTCCCCACCGATGGCATGACCAAGCGTCTCGCCCCTCAAGCGGAGAAAACCGAGGACATGGGCTCCGGTCGCGGGATCGAAAATCCCATGGGCCGAATTGGCAAAATGCACGAGCTTGTGAACCTCGCGACCTTTCTTATGGGGCCTGGTGCAGAGTATGTGAACGGTCAGACCATCGCCATTGATGGTGCCATGTATAATGCGTCCGGCGGCAATTTCAGCCAGCTCGCTGCCTGGGGTGATGCTGAGTGGGAAATGGCAAAGGCCGCGATTAAGGCGACGAACGACAAAGACAAGGCCAAACGTACGGTGTAGGCCAACAACCGAAGCTCGCGGGGGGCGGGCCGAAATCAGAAAGGACTGATACGTCCCATGCGCCCTCAACTCGCCCTCACCGCGGCGGCCCTAATCTTATCGGCCTGCGTTTCCCAAGACATTACGCCGTTTCCAGCAGCGTATGACCCAGCCGCGGCATCTGAGCGCTCACCCGATGATCGTTACACGGTTGTGTATCGTGGGTCGCCGGACATGCCGGCCTCCGAAGTGCTCGACCTCGCCCTTTTGCGTGCCTCAACCATAACGCTGCAAAAAGAGGGAGACTGGTTTGAAGTGGTAACGGATTATTCCCGAACGGACACCCGGAAAGAGACCGCTTTCCAGGCCGACCCGTTTGCGCGCCGCGTTCAACAAACAGCCAATTGCGGCGTGCTCGGCTGCACGACGTCTGCGACCCCCGTTGAAGGATCCGGTGACATTGAGCGCATTCGTGAAAGCCGTCCGTTCGTTACACAATCGCTGGAGATCGTTGTGCACTACGGAGAGATGCCCGTGGGTGCCGATGGCTATGATGCCGTGGCGACATCGGAGAGCATCCGCGCGAGATATCAAAGGGATGAGGATTAGTTCACAGCGCTTCTTGTCCTTGGCGTTCCTACAAAAACCCTGAAACAAACCAGTAGATCAGCCCAGCGATAAGTAGGAGCCAGAGCGAGCGCCTAACCCATATTGGCAAGCGGGCCCAATAGACGGCGATCGTGTCGCCGCAGAAATAAATGATCGCTCCCAGAATTGCGAAGCGTAGCGTTCGACTGAAGAAGAAAATCGATAGGAACTGCCAGAATGGAAATCCTGAAGCACCAGCCGCCAGGTTGATTAGATAAGATGGCGCGGGCGTTGTGCCACCGAGGAGTATAAATGACGCGCCTCTTTCCTCGACAACTTCGGTCACCTCGCCAAGCGCCGTCTCGACGCCAAACCAGGCAGCGACCGGTTCCGCGAATGAGGCACCGAGACCATACATGATCGCCCCGGCGATAGCGCTGCCAAGCCCGGTGATGAGAACGAACTGCCATATTCGATCTTTCGCGACGGCGCACAGGGCGACGAAGAGCGCTTCATAAGGCAGAGGCAAGATTGTCGTCTCAACGACCTCAATCAACAGAAGAGCCGGCAGCACCCAAACAGAATCGGCTGCGGATACCAGTCGGCTTTGGAGAGCTGAGGTTTTTGCCACGCTTGAAGAACTAATTTGTCAGATCGGCAGACACAAGGGCTGTTGGGCGCGCTCCCGTACCGCTTACTCCCGCTCTATTCGCGCCTTGCCTCTGCCCAAGGCGAGCGCCTTGATCGCCCCTCGAAAGGTCTGGATTTCCTGGGAGGTCCATTCCCCTCGAATGAAGGCCGCACGCAGGTTCTGCACCATAACCGGTGTCTTTTCTGGTGGATGAAAGTATCCCGCGCGGCCGAGTTCCTGCTCAAGGTGCTTGAACATGCCTATGAGTTCTTCACGTGGCGCAGCCTCCGACCCCGTCTCAAAGCCCTCAGGACGCTCGTTTGCCGCCTGACCCCAGGCCGACGCAAACACGCCGACTGCCATGGCGAGGTTCAGCGACGCAAAATCGGAATTCACGGGATAGGTGAGAATTGTGTCTGCGAATGTCACGTCGTGATTGGTGAGCCCGGAGCTTTCCGATCCGAAAAGAATACCCGACTGTGACTGTGTCCCCATCCTGCTGGTAATATCTTGGACAGCCTTGGGCGCGTCCACGACCGGCTTCTCCATCTCACGGGGCCGAGCCGTCGCAGCGTAGACGTGGGAGAGATCGCTTATCGCTTCCTCCACTCTATCGTAAATGCGGCCAGACACACCGGCTTCAAAAGCTCCCGCCGACAGTTTTGCTGCTGGCAAGCTTGGCCATCCATCGCGGGGGCGTACAATCCGCAGGTCCACGAGCCCGAAATTCAACATTACCCTTGCCGTCGAGCCGATATTCTCACCGAGTTGAGGGCGGACCAAAATGATCGCGGGGCGTATTGTATCCTTAACCATGGCGCGTCTGACTGCCCGAGCCGAAGTGATCCGTCAAACACAATTAGGTGAATATAGCCCATCAAACTCGCTCGTTCGCAAACGCCCTTTTGACGCCGTCGCTCAGACTGCTATAGGCGCTGCAACTTGTTTGCAGATTTGAGGAAAAAGCCGATGGCAAAGATCAAGGTCGAGAACCCCATTGTGGAAATGGATGGGGACGAAATGACCCGCATCATCTGGCAGATGATCAAGGATCAACTGATCCATCCCTATCTCGATGTCGATCTGAAATACTTCGATCTCGGTATCGAGGCACGCGACAAGACTGACGATCAAATCACTATCGATGCGGCCAATGCAACGAAGGAACATGGTGTCGCCGTCAAGTGCGCCACGATCACGCCTGACGAGGCGCGCGTCGAGGAGTTTGACCTCAAGAAAATGTGGAAGTCACCAAACGGCACAATCCGCAACATCCTCGGCGGTGTTGTGTTCCGCGAGCCGATCGTGATTTCGAATGTACCGCGTCTTGTGCCTGGATGGACCCAACCTGTTGTCGTTGGCCGTCACGCCTTTGGCGACCAGTATCGCGCAACGGACTTCCTCGTCCCTGGCGCGGGAAAGCTTACCCTGAAATTCGAAGGCGATGGCGGTCAGGTCATCGAAGAAGAGGTCTACCGGTTCGAAGAGGCTGGCATCACGATGGGGATGTATAACCTCGACAGCTCTATCCGCGACTTTGCCCGCGCCTGCATGAATTTCGGCCTACAACGCAAATGGCCGGTTTACCTCTCAACCAAGAACACCATCATGAAGAAATATGATGGGCGCTTCAAAGACATCTTCCAGGAAGTCTACGAGACCGAATTCGAAGAAAAATTCAAAGAGTTTGACGGCCATTATGAACACCGCCTGATCGACGACATGGTCGCCGCCTGTCTTAAATGGTCTGGCGGATATGTCTGGGCGTGTAAGAACTATGATGGCGACGTGCAGTCGGACACGGTTGCCCAGGGTTACGGCTCACTTGGCCTCATGACCTCCGTCCTGATGACGCCAGACGGCAAGACCGTGGAGGCAGAAGCTGCCCACGGCACGGTGACCCGCCACTACCGCAACCACCAGAAAGGCGAAGCCACGTCCACGAACTCAATCGCGTCGATCTTTGCCTGGACGCGCGGCCTCGGTCATCGTGGCCGCATGGACGGCACGCCTGAGGTGGAGAAATTCGCTCAACTGCTTGAGGACACGATCGTCAAGACCGTTGAAGGCGGGCAAATGACGAAGGATCTCGCTCTTCTCGTTGGCCCAGAGCAGGAATGGCTCACGACGGAAGGTTTCCTCAAAGCCGTCGCCGATAATTTTGAAAACGCTATGGCTGCTGCCTAGTCAGCGCACCCCTACCGGAATGAAAGAAGCCCGCGCCTGATGGTGCGGGCTTTTTTTGTTACGATCAAGCATGTCTGCTTTTGGTCAGGGTCTGTCGTGGGCGAGTTCAGGACGCTCGCGACAAGGTCGCGTCTGTCAGGCTATGCTCTACTCTCGACCACGGTAATTTCCTTATATCCGAGCCGTAATTGTCCTTGTCGCTGGAGTTCGTTTAGTGCTTTGCCCACGCTCACCCTAGAGAGCCCTAGTGTATAGGCGATGTCGATTTGACGAACGGGTATGGCGTTCTCACTAAAACCGCCAGAATGTGTCAGGCGTGTAAGCAGCTTTAAGATGCGGGCCTCGGGCGAAAGCGTGCGCAGATCGTCTGCAAACTCAAGCGCCTCGTAGAGTCTTGTCGTCAAACTCACCAATAGCGCGTTTGCGAAACTCGGCGTTTGCTCCAGAAGCATCTCAAAGCGCGGTTTGCTAATCTCGACGATCTTGGTTTCACCGAGGGCGTCCGCATCATAAGCGCGCGGCGCATCTGCAAAGAGGGTAGCTTCTCCAAAACAGTGGCCAGCGTTCAAGACGCTCGTTTGGATATATGTGCCGGATTTTGCATAAGTACCGAACCGGACTCGTCCTTTCAGTATGATTGATAAACCCGGACCGCCTTCACCGCGCTGATGGATGAACTGCCCGTCGGAATAGGTTGCCGATCGACCCGCC
The DNA here is from genome assembly GCA_039033955.1 of Pseudomonadota bacterium. Classification (GTDB taxonomy): domain Bacteria; phylum Pseudomonadota; class Alphaproteobacteria; order Caulobacterales; family Hyphomonadaceae; genus CALLCD01. Next base: position 264,068 of record JBCCBQ010000001.1, on the reverse strand, counting down.
GCGATCAGCGCATCCCGGACGCTTTTTGAGAGCAAAGGCAAAAGAGGTTGGTTATAAATCGGCTCCACTATTTTCCTATAAATGCTAAATTTTTAGCATTCAAGGGACAGGCCTCTGTTTAGGTTTTCCGACAAATAGGGAGGAATGCATCGTGGAAAAGCTCATTATCCTGGGAATCTGCGTCGGGTTTGCGCTCTTGGAAGTCATCCACACTGGATTGTTCCGCAAAAAGGGACAAACACGAAGTGACGCTATCGTGGAGATCGTGAGCACGATCACGCTGATCGCCGTCACCCAGCCATTGGCTTTGCTTGGCGGAGGATATCTTGCAAGTTTGATTTGGCCTAATGCGGCTAATAGTTTGGCCGGGATCTCGATTTTTGCCGGGATCGCGCTGTTTTTGATTTTTGACGACCTGAGCCAGTATTGGTGGCACCGCATATCGCATACCGTGCCTTGGCTCTACAAGTTGCACCGTCCGCATCACAATGCCGAATACCTTTCGATCCGTGTCGTTTATCGGAACAATATTTTCTATTATGCCATGATGCCTGGGCTGTGGTTCTCCGGTGCTTTGATCTATTTTGGACTTGGTTGGATTTATGCGGGGTACATCGTCGTAAAGATGCTTGTCATCTTTGGGGCTCATAGCGATGTCCGGTGGGATGAGCCGCTTTATAAAATTCGCTGGCTCTCTCCGATCATGTGGGTCGTCGAGCGCACCATCTCGACGCCCGCTACGCACAGTGCGCATCACGGCAAGTTCGCAGATGATGGGATTACGAACTACAAAGGTAATTTTGGGAATCTGCTGTTCTTTTGGGACGTCTTGTTCGGGACCGCTAAAATTACCCGGCGCTACCCAGAACGCATGGGCGTTGAAAATCTGCCGGGTACATCAACCGCCGAGCAACTTTTATGGCCAATCGTAAGATCCCGCGCTGAGGCGATTGCAAGCGATAAGTTTCAACGCGCAGAACTCACGAAACAGGGAGGTTAGCCACGGAGCATCGAGGGCAATTGGCTGGGCGCTTACTCTGTCCGCCGTCCCAAATTCTTAAAATATGCGCCTCCCCTTTCGGAGCGCTTACACGATAAATTGAACAAGCTGTTCGTACGAAGTCGAATAGCTTATTTGAACAATGTTGTGGCAAATTCTACGAACGGCCGGTTCAGAGCGTTTTGAGAAGCTCTCTAACGTCTCCAACGCCGCCAGAAGCCGACGCTCACACTCAAACCTTCAAACCCAATCCTAGCTCCATCAAAACGAGCTCCGTGTCCTGACCACGCGTGGGCGCGGGCCGGATTTCAGCCTGTTCAAGACCATGGAAACGCACCGGTGGCTGGGCTTCCCAATAGGCCCCTTCGCTTGGATGCTCGCGGCGCTGGAAGAAATTCGTCGCCTTCAAGTGGGGATCATTTTGCAGATCATCGAAATCGTTCACGGGCGCAGCTGGAATGTCGGCATCGGCACAGGCGGCCAGCCAGTGCGCGTTCGTGTTCTGCAAGAGGTAATGTTGCACGCGCTCCAGCATGTAGGCCATGTTGTAGTAGCGCCCGCGATAATCGTTGATGCGCTCATCCTCCAGCTCTTTCGGCGCGCCGAGCACATCATTGAACAGTCTAATCCAACGCGCATCGACATAGGGCGCGAGTACGACATAGCCATCGCTCGTTTGCAGCGGCTGGCGCGCCGGATCTACCTGTCGCTGGTAACAGAACGGACCGACCGGCGGATCGAACACAGCTTCGTAGAAATGCTCCTCCAACAAGAAGTGGGTCACGCATTCGAACATCGGCACTTCGACATGAACCGCTTCGCCCGTCTTATTCCTGTGATGCAATGCTGCGAGCGTCGCATAGGCTGCGTGCAGGCCGGACACTTTATCGGCGAAGGCTGTCGGCACAAAGCGCGGCTTCGGGTTGCCATCAACTTTGGGCAAGAGGCTCGCAGCACCTGATAAGCCCTGGATCAGATCATCGTAGGCTGGCCTGCCTGCATAGGGGCCATCAGAGCCAAAGCCGACACAATGGACATAGACGATGTCCGGCTTGATGGCTTTGACCTCTTCGAAGGAAAGACCGAGCCGCGCGACTGCCGACGACCGCACATTGTGGATGAAGACATCGCTTTCAGCGATCAGTTTTCGGATAGCTGCCGCGCCTGCTTCCGACTTCAAGTCCCAGATCACCGACCGCTTGCCCCGGTTCATGGTCATGTGACACGGGCCCATGCCTTTGGTCTTTGCGGGCTTGCCGACATTGCGGAAGTCATCCCCCTTTTCGGGTTCAATCTTCACAACGTCGGCTCCCATGTCTGCAAACGTCTGCGTGCAGTAGGGGCCGAAAATAACGGTGCTCATATCTGCGACTTTGATGTCAGACAGCAGCTTAGTGGCTGGCATTCGAACGTCCTTCTGTTTTGCTGATTACATCGCGTCGAGCGTGCACGCGGTCAATGGCACAATGATCAACCTTCTACACCGCTCGATATGCCGGAGACGATCTTCTCCAATTGGGTCAGCATCCCCTCATGATCTTCCTGGTCCAGCTGTTGCAGAAGCAGTTCCATGTTGATCAGGTCTTGCCGATAGATCGCATCCGCGACGCTCGCGCCATTGTCTGTCAAAGCGAGCAGATGGGCGCGGCCGTCATCAGGATCTTTCTGCTTTTCAACGAGCCCGCGTTTCTGCAGGGCGGATGAGGCTGTCGACAAGGTCGTTTTGGCGACATCCAGCACGTTAGCGAGTTGACTTGGGCGCGTCGCTCCATGCTCGCGAAGATGCCCGAGCATATGAAAGTACAACGGATTAAATGGAAGCTGGCCCTCTGCCGGTGGCCCCGCCCTTCCCGACACAAGAAACGAGCGAATGAGGAGATGCACAATCCGCCTCAGGCGCTCAATATTTTCTTCCGAAGGGCTTGCCAAATGGCGAGGCTGATCCATTTAGTACGTGATCCGTATTAATTTGGAGATTTCCATGCTGCGCCTACTTTTACCTTTGGTCGCCCTGCTCGCAAGCTGCACATCAGCACCAGCGCCGCCAGAGGTCCCACCGTCCTATTCAGAGCCGCCACCCGTCGCAACAGATGGCTTTGTCACAGTTGTCACCTCGGCGGACATTCCGATGAGCGTTGCGGATCTAAGGGCATTTCTCCTTGATCGTCCGTTCATTACCTTTCTGGAGCCAACGGACGGTATTGCTCCTCCGGTTTCAGAAGAACCGCTGATCGGAGACTGGTTGACCCCCGGTGCCGTTCGGCGTCTCCAGCTAGAAGATGGGCATTATGTGATCGAGCGCGTCCTCGAAAATGAGCCCGAATTGTTCACCTATCAGGCTTGGATTTTCACCAATGCCGCTGCGCGTGGGGTGGATCACATATATGGCGTCCAGCGCTTTATCGAGCTTGGCCCAGACGAGACCCGGTTTGAGTGGATCTACAACGTCAAACCCAAATCCGCTTTAACGGCCATCTTCGTTCGCAGACAAGTCCCCGAGCTTACTGAGTTTATGGAAACAGGCACGCAAGCCATGGCGGCTGCCGCCAGCCGAGCAGTTTCAGATGCAGAATAGTCAGTGGCACGGCGCGCTAACAGTCATTGGGCGCACGGGGCTGGCATCGCTCTTCCTGCTGGGCGGATTGAACAAGCTTCTCGCCTATTCAGAGACGATGGACCGCATGGCGGCGGAAGGCGTTGTGCCAGCGAGCATTCTTCTACCGATGACAATCTTGCTCGAACTGTCGGGTGGAATCGCACTGGTTGCGGGGCGATTTCCAGCCTTTCTTGCCGGGCTAGCTCTGGCCCTATTCACGCTGGCCACAAATGCCGCCTTTCATCGGTTCTGGGAGCTAGGCGAACCAATCGCTTCGCTGGAACTTTCATTGTTCTTCAAGAATATCTCGATTGCCGGAGCATTGGTGTACGTCGCGATGACCGAACGCGCTCGAACCATGTCGGAACTGTAGCAACCACGCCAGTCGTTCATACATGTGTGATCCGATGGTCAAGGCTGGCGAGCGCCGCTATGATTTGGATGGCATCCGCAGGAGCACCCAAATATGATCCGCGCTACGATCTCAACCGCCGCTCTCGTCTTGGCCACGTCTCCACTGACCCTGTTTTCGCCGGCTATGGCACACGGAGCGCTGCACCTTGCCCAGTCCGCGCAACAAGAGGTGACCATCGAGGCGACCGATCTTGGCTCCGGGGCTTACATGCTGACCGGTCAGGGTGGCAATATTGGCGTTCTCACCGGTGATGACGGCGTCTTCGTTATCGACAGCCAGTTCGCCAACATCGCCCCGCAAAACCTCGCGAAAATCAAAGAAATCTCGGGTGGCTCTCCTACCATTCTCGTGAACACGCATTGGCATGGCGACCATACGGGAGGAAATGCGAATTTCGGCGCGACGATAATCGCTCATGATAATGTGCGAGCTCGTGTCAGTACCGATCAAACCCTCGTCCTTCTAGGAAATGAGCGCAATTCGCCCGCAGCCGAGCCTGCGGCCTGGCCTGTTATCACGTTCGATGACGACCTTACCTTACACCTTAACGGCCAAACCATTCGCGTTGTTCATCTGCCGGCGGCCCATACCGACGGCGATGCCATGATCATGATGGAAGAGGCGAACGTGCTCCATTTGGGAGACGTGTTCTTCAATGCCCGTTTCCCTTTCATTGATGTATCTACGGGCGGAACACTGGCGGGCTATATCGCCGCGCTGAATGTGGCTTACGAGGCGGCCAACGATGAAACGAAGGTAATCCCCGGACACGGAGTCCTTGCTACTAAGGAGGATATTGCCGCGAGCATCACCATGCTTGAGGGCGTACGTGACGCTGTCCAGACAGCACGATCCGAAGGAATGGACGCTGATGACGCCGTCGCCGCCGGTATCTTAGCCGAATGGGCCGAAGACTGGGCTCCGGAAGGATCCTTCATGTCAGCTGAGAATTTTACGCGTATTGTCTACAGCGACCTAGAGCGCGTTGAAGCAGAGACAGATGTGCCCGAGGCTGGTGCCTCTGCTGATGGCAGAGAACCATTATCAGAAGGCAGCGGTGACGAGTCCTAGCAGCTTTGACACCTTGACCGGTCGACAGCCGATTACTCCTAAGGCGTCCCCGCATCCGCTGTTTCCAACTGGACCCTGCTGTTCAGGAAATTCACCAGATCAGCTGCAGACTGCGCCGCAATTTCTTCCTGCGGCAGATGGCCCACATCTGTATAGATTTTCAGCTCTGACCCATCTATCGCACCGTGGAACAGTTCGGCGTTTCCAGCCGGAACGAGATTGTCGCTATCACCCTGCAGGATCAGAGTTGGAATATTTGCCAGTGGCGCGAGGCGCTCATCGGTGGCCTCAATCCGCCCATTCCGACCAGACGACAACTCAATGATCGCATCGCGATGTCCTGGCGCGCGAGACAGCGCAACATAGCGGTTCACCATATCGTCCGTAACAAAACTCTGATCGACGAAGCTGTTCTCCATCCCATCGCGTGCCAGACGTGTTGTATCGAGATCGCGCAGGATAGAGCGCGCAACCGGATTGGCCAGAAGCCGGAATACAAGCGGTGGCTTTCTGTCGTCGCTGTTTTGCCGCCAGCCCGATGCCGCAACAAGTACCAGCCCGTCCAAGCGCTCGGGATATTCCAGAGCATACTGCCACGCCGTCGCGCCGCCCATGGAGTTTCCGACCAAGGTAAAAGTCTCAAGTCCCAGTTCTCGGGTCAGCTCTTCAACGACATTTGCGAAATGTCCAATATGCATCTTTTCAAGATCAGGCGTGCGCGTCAGGCCATGGCCCGGCAGGTCCAGGCTGACAATGCGGTACTTCTCGCCGAGGAGGTCAACCCAAGGCTCCCAAGTGTGGAGAGATGCGGAAAAACCGTGCACGAGTACCAGGGTAGGACCATCGGTGTTTCCCTCGTCCCGGTAGTGCAGCTTCACACCATCAGACAGCGTTGTGAATTCAGACTCGGCGGATGTGTAGATCGCTTCAAGCGATGGATATGGAATATCACCACGCCGGAGCGCTAGCCAACCGGCACCAAGAATGAAGATCAGAACAACCAGGACTGTCAGTATACGGCGAAACAGCGGACTTCCCTCCGAATAAGCTGATACGCTATTGCCCCACAGCTCTCAGTACAGGCTTATGGCTGTGAACATCAAGGCCTAGGCGCAGACAGGGCATTGCGGATCGGCGCGCAAACGGAGCCGCCTTACCTCTCCGCTCAATCCGTCTAGTAACATGAGGTGGCCGATCAACGGATCACCCGCACCAGTGATCAGCTTTAGCGTTTCTAGCGCCATATGAGTCGCCACAATTCCCGTCACTGGGCCAGCAACACCGACATCATCGCAAGCCTCGGCTTCTGGCGGCGCTTCGGGCACCCAGCACTGATAGCAAGGCGCGCCCTTTCTAACGCCCGATGCAAAGACAGAGATTTGACCCGTCCAACGCGCCGCTGCTCCGTGCACAAGCAGGCGTCCCGTCTCGTGAGCAATCTTATTCAAGGCAAAACGGGTTTCGTAGTTATCTGTCGCATCAATGAGAATATCGCCCTGGAGTTTGGCCCCCTCATCGAACCTCTCGATACGGCACTTGATCGATACTGAATCGTTCTGCGCCAGCAATCGCTCGCCCAAGGTGTGCGATTTATCGGTCCCAATATCTGACTCGGTAAATTGTACCTGCCTCTGCAGGTTGGATCGATCCACGCGATCGTCGTCCCAGATCTCAATTGAGCCAACCCCCGCAGCAGCGAGGTACATCGCACAAGGACCACCAAGTGCCCCTGCCCCAACTATCGATACCGAAGCACCTGCGAGCTTCTGGACGCCCGGACCGCCTATCTCTTTCAAGAGGATATGCCGCTTGTGGCGGTCGAGATCGATGGAGAGCGTAGACGTCATGGTGCAAGCGTATGCCGATAGACAAGCGTGTTGTCATCCTCCGGCGATATCGTGTTCGGATCAAATACTGCACCAATCCGCTCAGCCAGCCTGATCGAGGCGGGGTTATCCTTCGAGATGTAACTGACACAGTCTCGCCATCCCAATTGGTCGCGCGCATAGTCCAGCGCAAGTCGCGCTGCAGCCGTCGCGTACCCGCGGCCTTCAAAATCAGCATAAAGACCGTAGCCCAGCTCTTTCTCATTCTCGATGATCGGGTAGTTGAGCGACACGAACCCGGCCGGTTGTCCGGTTTCCCTGCGTTCAATCGTCCACGCGCCATAACCAACCAGTTGCCAACGTCCCGCACCGGACGCGAAGAGATCCCAAGCGTCCTCACGATCAACAGGACCATCAATGTACCGTGCACGCTCCGAGCTTAGGAGTTCGGCAAACGCCTCAAAGTCCGCAAGCACATAAGCGCGCAACCGAACGCGGTCGTTTTCAAGGGTTGGTGCTGTTGCCGTCTGCATGTCAGCGCTTTCTATTGCTTACGGTGGACTATTTAGCGCGGGCTCCGGGGATGACGCCAGTGCCAGAGCCCGCTAACTTTGGGCGATAAAGAAGGATATTTCGATGAACCTCGACCCGACCCCAGGTATTGAAGATTTCCGCGCCGATGTACGCCGCTGGTTCGAAATCGAGTTTCCGAAAGATATCATCGAAAAGTCAGCGCGCGGTGCCTCGCTGACGACGGCCGAAGTTCGAAAATCGGAAATAGCTCTTGGTGCAAAAGGCTGGCTCGCCAGCGCTTGGCCGGAAGAGCATGGCGGCCCAGGCTGGAGCCTGGAAGAGCAATATGTGTTCGATGAGGAATTAGAGCGCGCGGGCGTGCCGACAGTGACACCAATGGGCGTCATCTATGTCGGTCCGGTGATCTACACATTTGGCTCGAAGGCGCAGCAAGAGCGGTGGCTGCCAGGCATTCGTGATGGTTCGGTCGGCTGGGCGCAGGGTTATTCCGAGCCCGGTTCCGGGTCTGACCTCGCCTCCCTGCAATTCTCTGCTATTCGAGATGGTGACGAGTACATCCTGAACGGTACCAAGATCTGGACGTCAGCTGCCCAACATGCCGATTGGATCTTTCTTCTCGCGCGGACGGACAATTCCGGAAAGAAGCAAGAAGGCATCTCCTTCATCTGTTGCGCCATGGATCAGCCTGGCGTTGACGTTCGCCCAATCATCACGATCGACGGCAAGCACGTTCTGAACGAAGTACACTTTACCGATGTACGCGTCCCTGCGGATCAGTTGATCGGCGAGGAAGGAAAAGGCTGGACGTATTCGCAGTATCTCTTGGGCTTTGAGCGTACGTCCTATGCCCGCATCGGCGGCAAGAAGATGATGATCGACAGCGTTCGCCAAATTGCCAAATCGACACCAACCGGAGGCAATACGCGGCTCATCGATGATGATGCGTTTGCCCAACGGATCAGTCTCGCTGAAATGGCGCTGACAGCTCTGGAAACCCAGGTCCTTCGCATTCTGTCTGCGATCAAATCTGGTGGGTCGCCTGGCAATGAAGCGTCCATTGTGAAGATCATGGCGACTGAGACCCATCAACAGATCACGGAACTCTTCATTGATGCTGCCGGTGCCTACGGTCAGCCTAAGTTCAATGATTCCGTCACGCCGGATTGGGCGGCCGGTGCGGGTATGCCACCATCGGCGAGCACAGGGCTTTCCAGTTACTTCGCTGGCCGCGCTCAATCGATCTATGGCGGTACGAATGAAATCCAACGAAACATTATAGCCAAACGCGTTCTGGGGCTTTGACGGCGCTGGCGTGAACGTTTTGATTTCTGGGCATCGGAAATCGAAATCCGATGGTTGGTGTACTGCAAAACACGCAGGAATGACGCGACAGAATCGACCATTGTCACCAGTCTAGGCAATCCCTACCTAATGAGCGCAGGGGGCAGTGATGACAACTCCGCAGACGGCTCTTAAACCCCAAAATGACGACGGCCTGAAACAGGCGTATCAACAGGGAATTATCGAATACTATTCCGAAGCCGGGATGGATTATGAGCCCTGGAGCCGTCGGCTCAATATGCATTTCGGATACTATCGATGGGGCCTGAACCCTTTCGACCGCGAGCAAATGCTCGATGAGATGAACGAGCAAATCATTGGCCGCCTCGCGCTGGATACGTCGAATGAGAATACAATCATCGATCTCGGTTGCGGCGTCGGCACCAGCGCACGCTATGCCATTCGGCATTTTCCGAACACATCGGTGATCGCTGCAACGATCGTTCCCTGGCAGATCGATATGGGTCGGCAACTCTCCACCGAAAAATCCTATGAGCATCGCTTGAAATTCGAGCTCATGGATTACTGCCAACTCGATCTGGAAGAAGGCTCTTGCGACGGCGCGTATGCCATTGAGAGCAGTTGCTATGATGAAGGCAAGGACAAACGCGCTTTTCTCAAGGAAGCGTTTCGTGTGCTGAAACCGGGCGCGCGCCTTGTCGTTGCCGACGGATTTACGAAAGGCAAAACGCACACGCGCTTGTTCAATTATCTCTACCGAAAAGTCTGCGATGGGTGGGCCCTTCAGGACTTTGCGGGGATCGACCATTTCACCGAAGCACTTCGGGACATCGGATACGAAGACATAAACGTGCAGGAGGCGTCATGGCGCGTGGCGCTCAGCGTTTCTTATGTCCCCTGGGTCTCTCTCAAATACTTCTTCAAATCGGTGTTTCTGAGAAAGAAGGATACGCGCATCCAAATGGGCCATTTCATCGCGCCAGTCTACGGCGTCCTGATGGGCCTGCACCGCGGCCAATACGGATATCATATCGTTAGCGCGCGCAAGCCTATGGAGCATCATTGAGGTCACCGCGTAGAAGACATTTCACTTGGTAAGAGAAGCCTCGCGATAGTAGGAAGCGGTCATGGATTTTCAGTGGGTTGCCATTGCCCTGGGCGACGTCGCCTGGATCGGAATTGCTTTCGCTCTCGGCCTCGCTGCGCGGTTCGCCAGCCTGCCACCCCTTGTTGGTTTCCTTGCCGCTGGGTTCATACTCAACGCGTTCGGTATTGGCAGCGGAGATATTCTCGCCAAGCTCTCCGATCTCGGCATAACGCTCCTCCTCTTCTCTGTCGGTCTGAAGCTGAATATCGGGACCCTCGCCCGGCCGCAGGTCTGGGCGGTAACGGGCCTACACATGGGAGCGGTTATCATCGCTCTTGGATTTGGCATTTACGGCCTCGCCATGATCGGCGTGCCGTTCCTGACAGACCTCGACCTCGGGCGCGCCTTCCTGATCGCCTTTGCCCTCAGTTTCTCCTCCACGGTGTTCGTCGTCAAAGCACTGGAGGAGCGCGGCGAATTTGCCTCTCTCCACGGCCGGATCGCCATCGGCATCCTGATTATGCAGGATATCGCCGCCGTCGTTTTCCTTGCGGTGTCCACCGGAGAATTACCATCGGTCTGGGCGCTGCTGGTCCTGCTGCTCATTCCATTGCGATTCCTTCTGCACAGACTGCTGGTCATTGTTGGTCACGGTGAGCTTCTGGTTCTCTACGGCTTCCTGCTTGCGCTTGGGGGTGCAGAGCTGTTCCAGCTCGTTCAGCTGAAAGGCGACCTCGGCGCGCTCGTGCTCGGTCTTCTGATTTCGACACACCCCAAGGCCGACGAACTTGCGAAGACGATGCTGAACTTCAAAGAGCTGTTCCTGCTCGGCTTCTTCCTTTCCATTGGCTTGTCTGGGCAACCGACCATGGAAACGGTCATTGTCGGCCTCGCCTTGGCACCGCTCGTCTTTCTGAAATCAGCTCTGTTCTTCGCTCTTTTGACCCGTTTCAAGCTTCGCGCACGCACTGCGCTGATCGCCTCCGTCAACCTGATGAATTTCAGCGAATTCGGACTGATTGTTGCGGCCATCGGCGTCACCAACGGCTTGATAGAGAGCGAATGGCTTATCGTGATCGCTATTGCCCTTTCGGCCTCCTTTGTCATTTCGGCGGTAATGGGCAGGGTCGCCCGTCAAGCTTACACGACGCACCTAGAGACCTGGAAAAGCTTTCAGAGTGCGGAGCTGATTGCCGACGACCAATTGTTCGACACACGCGGCGCGAAGGTTGCGATTATCGGAATGGGCGGGATCGGTACAGGTGCCTATAACAAGATGCAGGACCTCTACGGCGACAATGTTTTCGGTATCGATATCGACCCCGTCACGGCGAAAGCTCAGCAGGAAGAAGGTCGTCACGTTCTGCGCGGAGACCCTACCGATGCTGATTTCTGGGATCGCCTCCACGCTATCCATTCCCTCGATCTCGTCATGCTTGCCCTCCCCACGCTCGCAACCAACATTTCCATCGTTCACCGCTTGATAGAAGCTGGCTTCAAAGGCGAGATCGCTGCAATCGCGAAGTTCCCCGATGAAATAGAAGCTCTCGAACAAGCGGGCGTGACGACAGTCTTCAATATCTACGCTGAAGCGGGGGCCGGATTTGCCGGACATGTCCTCGATACAAGAACAGCAGTTTGACTCGTGGCAGCATCACTCTACCGCGCTCGCTTTTGCCTTTCATACGAGCCGTGATACGCAGCCTCACTGAACGCGCCTATTCCGTTCGAACACTTTAAGAGATCGCCCTGCCGAATGTCAGCTGACCCCGACGATATCTACGCTGCCCCTGCTGAATGGGTGAACCAAGGGGCGGGAGCGCAAGGAAATCTCTTCCTCACGGGCCGGGCCGGCACCGGCAAGACAACGCTTCTGAAACGCTTCCTCGAGGAGGCTGGCGAAGACGCTGTCGTGCTTGCGCCCACAGGTGTGGCTGCCATGAATGCCGGTGGGCAAACCATCCACTCCTTCTTCAAACTGCCCCCTCGCCTGATCGAACCGCCGGATATCAAACGCGTGCGAAATGGTCGTGTTATTCGCGCCCTAAAGACTGTGATCATCGACGAGATCTCCATGGTGCGAGCGGACATGATGGATGCCATCGATAAATCCTTGAAGCTCAATCGAGGGTCAAAACGCCCGTTCGGCGGGGTACGAATGATCCTTGCCGGTGATCTGCACCAGCTGCCTCCCGTCGTGCGCGGAGAGGAGACCGAGATTCTCGAAGATCGCTATGGCGGCAGCTACTTCTTCAACGCCCCTGCGTTCCGCGAAGCAGAATTCGCTTTACTCGCCCTGAAACATATCTTTCGCCAGGACGATCCGAAATTCCTCGCCCTTCTCGGTGCGATCCGCCGTGGACGGATCACCGAGCCGGATGCAGACCTCTTGCAAACTCTCGTCTCGGATCGTTCGGCACTGGACGCTAGCGAGACCCATATTGTCCTGACACCGAACAATAATAATGCTGCCCGCATAAACCAGGCGCGCCTTGAGGAGCTTGGTGGCAAGACCAAGACGTATGAAGCCAAGGTCGATGGTCAGTTCGAAGAACGCGCCTTCCCCACCGAAGCGGATCTTGAACTCAAAGAAGGTGCGCGGGTCATGCTGATCCGCAACGATCCTGAAGGTCGCTGGGTTAACGGCTCCCTCGGCACTGTTGAAGGCTTCGGCAGAAAAGGCGTGCTCGTTTCTATTGACGGCCGAGCTTACGAAATAGAAGCGGCCGCTTGGGAGAAATATCGTTACACGGTCGATGCAGAGACCAAGAAGATCTCGCGTGAAGTCATAGGCACCTTCAAGCAGATGCCGCTGCGCCTTGCCTGGGCGGTTACCATACACAAAGCCCAGGGTCTCACGCTCAATAAGGTGTTTATTGACTTCGACTACGGAATGTTCGCCCACGGACAGGCCTACGTCGCCCTCTCACGCGCGCGCAGCTTGGACGGTCTTGAACTCTCCCGCGCGCTGATGCCGCGAGACCTTGTCATGGACCGGAACGCGTTCGCCTTTGGGGAGCTGGAGACACTGGAGGACACCGACGCCTATCTCCTCGCGAAATTTGCGAAGCGAGAGGATGAACTGCTCTAGTAAGGGTCCAATGCGCTAGTATGGGCGACTCATCGTATCTTAATCGCCGTCACTTGGCACGCTGGTAAGAAGCCCGCACTGGTCTCCTACGGACGCTTCGATCACTGTCGCATACTCAGCCTCGGTCGGGGCGAGACGACGTATCAGGATCAAACCTCGCTCGCTCGGTGCTTCTACCTGAAGGCCGGAAAAGACCTCGGGGCTGAGTTCCGCTTTTCCCGGTGCCAGCAATACGACCTCAGACCCCGAAGCTGGACGCGCGCCTGCGCCAACCCGCACGGTCGAAAAATTGATGGTGCGATCGTCAAAAAACGACACCGACGTATAATTATCGTAGAGCCCGGTTTGAACCTTCAGCGCCTGCCCACCAGACAGATCAAATGTGCAAATAGAATAGGCAAGATCCGGTGATGGGCGGACCACCGTTTGCGTTTGCGGCGTGGTGCGCGGAGAGAGCGCAAACTGGTGATGCTTCAAGCCAGCATCTGCCATCCGTTCCATCGCCATGTTCATGATGACGCCGGGAACGGCATTCAGTGTCGCAAAATGTCCTATCAAGGCCGCGATCAGGAAGAGCGCTACCGGAATGATAATCCGTCTCATGCGTTCCCCTCGCAGCCAATCTTCCGAATCCGAGGCGCAAATAGGCGGCTTTCAGGATTTTCGATGACGTCCGCTGCGGGCCGGTAGAGGCGTAGTGTCAGATCAAACTGACCGGCAGATCGACTGGAGAGCCAATAGCCCTCAACCGGTTGCTCAGGTGAAATGGTCGCGGTCCACTCACTCGTATTTCCGACCGCGGTGGCATCGAGCGACAAATGCTCGTCTTCGTTCATCGGCAAGCGGCTATCATCGTCATACAAGGTGATGGACCACCAGAACGCATCTTGCGGTCCGCCGCTCAATTCGTATGTGCAGTCTTCAACCAAAGGGTCGCCAGCATCATCGCTATTGCGCCCGAAGTAGATCGCTTCCTCTTTTGATAGTGCCAAAAGTCCGTGGCGAGCGATGCGGGCGCGCGTATATGCGTTGGCAGACGCCGCTCCAATCGACGGGTCACTCGTCCAGTCATTCACGTTGATGGTTGCGAAGCGAGATAGCGATCCACCCCCCAACAAGCCCGCCATTCGAAGCGCTGACGCACCACCAATGATGAGTCCAAGCAAGACGATGATGACGTATAAAAAAGCGGTCTTCATGGGCGGGATTTACAGCACAATCACAGTCGCACCGGGAGGCTCCGCATAGAGAGCATCGACAAGATCGGCACGCCGATCAATGACGCACCTCTGGTTCACATAGCCCTTGTCGGTGATTTCTCCTGCGTCAATTGACGGCGGCTCCGTCATAACGAGTAACCGCTTCAGGCGACGTGACGACCCAGGTTCGCTAGCATTGAAGGCGGCCGCCTTTGCCGCAAGGTCACTAGCAAACTTCGTCATAGCCGCAGCCATATCTCCCCCCGCTTCGCCCACATATTGTTCCACCGCTGCGGGTGATGGCCAGACAAGCGCGCTCGCATAGTTCTTGTCTTGTCCAGCGATTACCGCGTCAAAGATGAGAGGTGAGCAGGCGGCGACAAAGTCTGGTCTCAGCACGCCGACACTGACCCAGGTGCCAGACGAAAGTTTGAAATCTTCACCAACCCGTCCATCAAAAATAATGCCCTTGTTCGGATCATTTTCGTCCACCAGTTTTACGGCGTCACCGAGACAATAGAACCCTTCTTCGTCGAAGACTTCGGCATTCTTTTCCGGACTGTTCAGATAGCCCGGCATCACCGTCGGACCTTTGACGCGCACTTCCATCTTCGAGCCATTCGGCACGAGCTTCAGCGTCAGCCCTGGAAGCGGCAAGCCGATCAGACCCACTCGCTCGACGATCCAGTGGACAACAGTAATGCCCTGTGTCTCCGTTGCGCCATACATGGTAAGGATCGGGATGCGTTTGCCCGTCGCCTTAATGGCGAGGTTCTGAATCCGATCGTAAAGATCATCGGAAAGCGATGCGCCGCCATAGGCCACGGTGCGCATATTCTTGAAGAAGGCGTGAAGCAGATCATCGTCCTGCTCCATCGCCTCGGCAAGCTTGGCAAGCGCAATCGGCGCGGTGCCGAATGTGTCGGGCGAGCAATCTCGCACATTGCGGATCGTCCGATCAAAGAGTGCCGGTGTGGGTTTGCCATCATCAATCCAGAAGGTTGCGCCATTCGAGAGCGCCCCGTTGAAATTCACATTGGAACCGGAAATGTGATTCCAGGGTAACCAGTCTAAAAACTGAGGCACCCTGTCCGGATCATAGTCGGGATCGAGAGAATCGTCGCGTAGTCCATCAACGCCCGCAATCTGAGAGCATAGGGCTCCTTGCGTTGTCGGCACGGGCTTCGGCATGCCCGTTGAGCCAGACGTGAACAAGTACTTCGCAATCGTGTCATCCGTCTGCGCATCAAGAGCAGCTGCGACGGCATCTGTCGGTTGGGTTGCCGCCAAAGCGGCATAGTCCAGCACATCGCCGCCCGCTCCCTTAGCGGTGAAGACCTTACAAACGGAACAATCGAGCGCCGCCAGGGCTGGCTTGAAGGGTTCCAACTGTTCGACAAAGATGATCGCTGGCTTCACCATGCCGAAGCAGTGTTTCAGCTTCTCGAAATCCGTCGACATCAAGGAGTATGGCACAGATATGGGCGCGATTGGCGTCCCCGCCTTGTGTGCTGCCAGCATCACCATGGCGAGCCGGATCGAGTTCCCCGAGAGCGCTATGACCGGGGCATCGGCATTTGCGCCTAAATCGAGAAACGCTTGGGCCAGACCATCGGTGACCCTCTTTGCCTCTCCGTAAGTGATTTCATCCCATTGATCGGACTCAGGATTGCGCTCTTTCTGGAAGATTCGATCCGGATGCTCAGCCGCCTTTTCGTCGATCAGATGTCCAATCGTGCGGGGGCGATCTCCCGGCTTTTGCCGGGGTGTCAGGTAGATCACACCGCCCTCGCCGCCGGTCATTTCAATGTCCGGCGGTTTCTGCCCCAGCGCTCTGAATGGCGGCAAATTTTGGCTGTCGGCCATGATCGTTCTCCCGGATCTTTTTCTTCCCAAAAGAAAGCCACGGAAGCGCTTCAAGCGCAAATTTTTTGAATTGTGCGACGGGTTTCTGATTCAACCCCGTTCAAGGGGTCATGGAGGCTGCAACAGAGATGACATGGAGAGACAGAGATGAACATTTCCCTGCCCCTTAAAGCCGCTGCCCTTGCGGGCCTTACAGCCTGTGCCACGCCGGCGGCCCCTGCCTATGCCGCGCCGGCCTATGGCTGGCAATTCAATCCGCGCTTGTGTCCAGACCTCGTGGAGGATCGGCTTGACCAGCGGGTTACCTACTCTCGGCGGGACCTTCGGGAGGATATTCGCGATTCCCGACGCGTGAACTGCCCGGCATCAGCGTGGACATACGTCGCCGCGCCGGGCGTTGCTGTTGCGGCAGTTCCGGCCGTCTATACCGGCCCTCGGGTCGTCTATGTCGGCCGCGCGGGATACTACCAGTATCCGGTCCGCCGGGGCGTTCGCGTCCGGAACCCCGTCCGAATTAATGTTGTGGTGAGGTAACACCTACGACCTTACCACCGACCGGGGCTCCATCAGACCCCCCTCCCTCAAACCGGAGCCCCGGTTCCCTTTTCTTTGGAATTGAATTGACTCGCGCCCGCTTTCCTCCAGAGAGCGGGCATGATCGCGTTTCTGAAAGACAATGCCCGCTGGATCGCCGGCGGGTTCATGCTGACCTTCTTCTCGTCTTTCGGACAGACCTTTTTCATAGGTCTCTCCGGAGAGGAGCTACGCGAAAAATTCCAACTTACCGATGGCGAGTTCGGACTGATCTACATGGTCGCCACACTGGCAAGCGCGCTCAGCCTGCCATGGCTCGGTCGAACGCTGGACATGATGCCGGGCTGGAAAGTGGCGCGGTTCGTAATCCCACTCCTCGCTGGAGCCTGTCTGCTCGTCCCATGGGCCCCGAATGTGGTCTTGCTGATCGTCGCGCTCTACCTGATGCGCTTGCTCGGCCAAGGCATGATGACCCACACCGCGCTGACGGAAATTGGCCGCTGGTTTGCCGCCAATCGCGGGCGCGCAACCTCCCTCGTCGTTCCCGGTCATCAGGCCGGAGAAGCAGCGCTCCCGATCATCTTTACTCTGATCGCCGCAAGCCTTGGCTGGCAATATGCCTGGATCGGAGCAGCGGTGACACTGATAATCATCGCCTGGCCGTCCATCGTAGTGCTTTGGCGCGTCGAGCGCTCTCCCCAGTCTACCGCCGAAACCGCCGACGAGTCCCGCACGGCGCGCGACTGGACCCGGTCTGAAGTTATCCGCGACCCGGTTTTCTATGCAACGCTGGTTGGCGTGCTCGCCCCGCCCTTTATCGGCACAACGATTTTCTTCCACCAGGACTATTTCATTGAGCTGCGCGGTTATAATCCCCTCGCCTTTGCAGGAGCCTTCCCGCTGATGGCCGCAACGACGGTCACTTTCGCCCTGATCTGCGGACAAATGGTGGATCGCTTCGGCGCGCTGAAACTATTACCTTTCTTTCTCTTACCGCTCGCCGCAGCGAGTGCCGTCGCCGGTCTGTTGGAAGCTGTCTGGGGTATCTATCTCTTTATGTTTTTGCTCGGCGTCAGCTATGGGTTTACTTCAACCCTGCTCGGCGCGCTGTGGCCCGAGATGTACGGCCTCAAGCACCTCGGATCGATCCGTGCAATCATCGTCGCGGCCATGGTGTTCGCGACCGCTCTTGGTCCCGGCCTCACCGGCGCACTGATCGATGCGGGCATCGAACTGCCAGGGCAACTGGTCGTGATGAGCCTGTGGTGTCTCGGCGCAGCAGCGGTGTTTGCGGGGGTGTCACCGGCTATTGTCCGGAGGAACCGAGGAGCGCTCGTCTGACTACGCCGCCAGCCGCTTCGCCTTGCGGGCTTCGAGCTTATTCAACGCGTGGATATACGCTTTGGCTGATGCGACGAGCGTGTCCGTATGTGCGCCCTGGCCGGTGGCGATGATGCCCTCGCCCTTGAGACGGACAGACACTTTGGCTTGGGCGTCTGTTCCGCCCGTCACCGCATGGACCTGATAAAGCTCAAGTTTTGCATTGGTCGGTACGATCTTGCGGATCGCTTTGAACACAGCATCTACCGGGCCATTACCATCGGACTCCGCGCAAGCTTCCTCACCGTCCAGCATCACGCAAAGGTCTGCGGTCTGTGGACCATTCGATCCGCACACCACGTTCAAGCTGCTGAAGGCAATGCGCTCACCAGCTGCCGATAGCTGATCATCCACGAGCGCCGCGATGTCGTCATCGAAGACATGCTTCTTCTTATCGGCCAGGCGTTTGAACCGCTTGAAGGCATTTTGAAGCTCATCATCGTCCAGCTCGTAACCCATGCTTTCCAGCTTGTCGCGGAATGCATGGCGACCGGAATGCTTGCCCATGACCAAAGATGTCTTCGATACGCCGACATCTTCCGGTTTCATGATCTCGTAGGTCTCGGCATTTTTCAGCATGCCGTCCTGATGGATCCCACTCTCATGGGCGAAAGCGTTCTTGCCGACAATGGCCTTGTTGTACTGAACTGGAAAGCCTGTGATCCGCGAGACCATTTTCGATGCCGTCGCGAGTTTGCTCGCATCAATTCCAGAGTGATAGGGTAACGTATCATTCCGTACACGGAGTGCCATGACGACTTCTTCAAGTGCCGCATTTCCCGCGCGCTCGCCTAGCCCATTGATCGTACACTCGACCTGCCGCGCACCGTTCGCAACACCGGCGAGGGAGTTTGCAACTGCGAGCCCCAGATCATTATGGCAGTGGGTCGACCAGATCACTTTGTCGGAGTCTGGTACCGTTTCAATCAGCTTGCGGATCAGTGCGCCGTACTCGTCCGGGTGAGTGTACCCAACCGTGTCTGGAATATTGATCGTTGTCGCGCCGGACGCGATCGCCGCGTCTACGCACTTCACCAGGAATTCCCATTCGGTGCGCGTCGCATCTTCCGGTGACCATTCAACATCATCCACGAGATTCCGTGCCTGAGACACAGACCGGCCAACAGCTTCCAGCACGGCGTTTTCGCCCATTTTCAGCTTGTGCTTCATGTGGACCGGGCTAGTCGAGATGAAGGTATGGATGCGTGGGCGCGCCGCCGAGCGCACGGCTTCTGCGCATCGATCGATGTCGCCAGGCGTCGATCGAGCGAGCCCGCAAATCACCGCGTCCTTGGATCGCCTGGCGATGTCACGCACCGCTTCGAAATCTCCGGGGGATGCAGCAGGGAACCCTGCCTCAATGACATCGACCCCCATGGTCTCCAGTAGCTCGCCCAGCGCCAGTTTCTCATTGTGCGTCATGCTTGCGCCCGGGCTCTGCTCGCCATCGCGCATGGTCGTGTCAAAAATGACGATTTCGTTCGATTTACTCATGGTTTTGCGGCCTGATTGAAGGGAGTTTCTAGAAGCTCGTCCCCTGACCGCGCGTCGGCCTTAGCCGACGACAAACGGCCAGGGGCCGCTAAGCAGTAGGAGCAAATCTTTTCTCATAACGCCCTTTTTCTACCGAGATTTGTTACTGTCAAGCTAACAATTCGGCTAATCAGGAGAATTTTGCCTATCCGTGACCAATAAGCGACGGGCCGCGAATCCTAATCCAAACCAGATCAGCACGACCGCAAGCGCAATCGAAAGGCCGATCCAGGGAGAGCCGGTGGCGGCAGAGACCACTCCCTGGCCGGCAAAGGCGATGAGTGCCGTCTTTGGTATCGTTCCTAGAGCCAGACCAGAGATATAGGGCAGCCAGCGTGCACCGCTGATGCCGAACGCCATGTTCACAAACAGAAACGGGCCAGCGGGTACGTTCCTGACGATGGCAGATGCTATGAATGCATTGCGTTCAATCATTCCGGACAATCTCCTCGCCCGGTCGCCCGCATAGCGGCGGAACGCACCCTCTCCAATCCAGCGCCCAGCGAAGAAGGTCGCCGTTCCTGAAAACAGGATCGAGAGCCAGGACCAGGCAAACCCAGTCACCGGACCGAAAGCGATAACCGCCGCTGCGATAAGCGCGAATTGCGGAAGCGCCAGAAAAGCTCCAATGCAGAAAACCAGTATCGCGACGGGCAGCGCCCAGGGCGTATCAGCAAAGCGTCCCGGAATAGCGGGGAGATCATTCAGGTCGCCGAGCCAACCGAGCGATGCAGCACCAAACAAGCCCACGATCGCCACAGGCGAAATGATCATCGCCATACGCCGTATTAGCCGGGGGGGTATAAGGTTGGCTGTTTGCTCAGTCATGGCAGGTTTATCGGTCAACGGCGATTCACGGGTCATAATAAGCGAACCCTCTGCCTGTCGGGTAGATTGTGTTCTACAGGCTTCCGAAGGTGCGTCATAGCTGAAGGTGCATCTCACGTTCGACGTGGACAGGCTCGTTCTTACCGCTCTATCCCCATCAAACACCCACCGCGCCAAAAGTGGGTGTCAAACTGAGTGTCAGTTCTTGGCGAATTTGAACAGAAACCGATCGGTCTTCCTACGGACAGACGGGTCGATTGCAGAGACCGAATAATCGTCATCGGGATTAGCATGGAGGTCGCTTGTTTCAACGAGTTTGAGCCCAGCGGCCTCAGCTCTTCTGAGGATGATGTCAGGATCAATTCGATGGATGGTGTTGCCTGTCGTTTCAGGAGATCCAGCCGGGGCAACATGGTCGAGCGCAACGAATACGCCGTCTGGCTTCAGCACGCGAGCAATCTCGAAGAACGCCTTTTCAGGGTCACCGAGTATGCCCTCCTCTTCTCCCTCCGGCGTAAACCACAGTTCATGCGGTCCAAGGATCCAGGCGACGATATCTACCGACCCATCCGAAACAGGAAACTCGTGAAACGGGCTGATCATCACCTCGACATTTGGCAGGCGATCATCGGCCAGTCGTTCATCGATCGCTTCGTCCACAAAGCCATAGAAATTCTCAGGGTTTTGCAGGTATACCGTGCCTTTTTCACCGACAGCGCGGGCGAAAAGTTCTGTGTAATAACCCCATCCCGCCTCCACATCGATCACGGTCATTCCATAGCCGACGCCGGTGAATTCGAGCATCTTTGCCGGCTTGCGTGCGGCGTCATCCTTAAAGTCATCCAGTGGCCGGTCTGGATGACCGACGAGCGCCACATAATCTGTGGGTGGCGGTGCGAGGCGCTGCCCCCCGAGCGCGTTCGATGAGCCTCCGCCTGTGTCAAACGCGCAGGCCGAAAGCACCAGTGCTAACGGGATTGCCCAGACCATACGTCTCATCGCAGCTGTTTCCTCACGCCTCTTCCAACATTTTCTCACTCATTTCCCAGAGCCGCTCGGCTTTCTCGTCATCGCAAATCCATTCCCGGGCGTGTTCCCAGCGCTGGCTATCTTCCGTGGCCAGTTTGGCGACGTCACAATCCTCGCAATAAACCCCGCCCTTACCCTCCAGTTTAGGCGATGTCGCCGCCCAGGTCGCGGTCGATGCCCCCTGCTCCGGTGTCTTGAACATCATCTGAACCATTTCAGGGATTGTCCCGTCCGGGTTTTTCCAACCCAGCGCGACCATTTCCTCATCGGGCAAGTGTCGCTGGAGCGGTGTAAAAATTCCTCCAGGATGAACCGAGAAACTGCGCACGCCGAATTGCTGTGCTTTCTGATCTACGCCAAGCGCAAACAGTGCATTTGCGGACTTAGCGGACCCGTAAGCTTCCCACTTTTCATACTCTCGAGACTTATAGTGCGGATCATCCCAGATAACATCTGATCGAATATGCGCCGTCGATGACAAACAAACCACGCGCGCTCCGTTTGCCTTTTGCAAGGCCTGCGCAAGCCCGAGTGTCAGGGCCATGTGGCCAAGATGATTGGTGCCGAACTGGGCTTCCCAGCCCGGGCCGATACGGGTTTCAGGGCAAGCCATAATTCCGGCATTGTTGATCAGGATATGCAGCGGCCGCGCCGTGCTGGAATAGTCTTCAGCGAACTTTCGAACACTCGGAATATCCGCCAGGTCCATGGAGGCAATTTCAATGTCTCCACTGACATCGCCAAGAGCCTCTTCAGCCGCCTCAACCCGGCGCGCGGGCACCGTAACCTTCGCGCCCGCAGCGGCCAAAGCCTTTACCGTTTCGATGCCGATCCCTGAATAGCCTCCGGTAACGACAGCATTCTTTCCCGATAAGTCGATGCCGTCGAGGACCTCAGTCGCAGTGGATTTGGCATGAAATCCTGAGCCGATTGGATTTTGATTGCTTGCTGCCATGGGATGCTCCCTAACTTGCTTTATGCCACCGTAGACGCGGAACCAGCGGCGACCAAGGCCCAACACTCCGTCATTTGTCTTGACTTCAACGGATGGCTGACTGACACGCGGCGGACTATGCGCGCGACCCCTTCTCCAATCCTGATTGCTGCCCTTTGCATCTTCCTCGGCTCGATCATCGACGCCGTCGTGAAAGGCGTCGCAGCTGAGGCGGCGTTATCCAGCCTTCTGGCATGGAGGTTTGCTACGGGCGGCGTGATTTCTTTCGGCCTTTGCGTCGCAACAAAACAGCCGCGTCCAACCTTCAGAGCAGTTCGATTTCATACGCTTCGAAGCGCCATACAGCTGACCTCAGCGTTCCTCTTTTTCTGGGCGCTGACACAGCTAGCACTAGCGGAAGCCACTGTGATTGGATTCACGTCAGCCCTTATGGTGGCACCACTTGCCGCGCTGATCCTGCGCGAACGCGTTACAGCAACAAGTTTGGTTGCTGCGATTTTCGGATTTGCCGGAGCCGTTCTGGCGGTGTCGACCGAGACATCCGGTGCCCCCGAGGGCGGTCAAAGAGTGCTTGGTGCCGCGGCTGCCTTCGCGGCAGCATTTTTGTACTCTCTGACGCTTATTTTCATCCGCCTGCGCGCGCGCGAGGAACCGCCTCTGCTGATTGCAGCGTTCACGAATATTATCCCCGGTCTTATGCTCTTCCCGGTTCTCGTTATTGGTTTACCAAATCAGGACTGGAGCGTTGTTCCGATCTTTGTTGGTCTTGGCGTGCTTGGCTTTACCGTGTGGTGGCTATTTTCAGTTGCCTATTCTCGTGCACCAGCGCAACGCCTAGCACCACTGGAGTATACCGCTCTCATATGGAGTGCGATCCTCGGCGTCATCTTCTTCGGCGAGGTGCCCGGCTGGCCGCTCTATATCGGCGCTGTGATTATCATTGCGGCATGTCTCATCGTGGCGTTTGAAGACAAATTCTCCACACGCCGGGAAGCCCGCGCTCCAGCAAGCGGACTTCCCGACTAGAGCCAGCTAAAGCCTGAGCGGCGCACCAGACCCGCCGCTGTGTCAGCAACCGGCTCATTCTAGTTGTTAGACGTAGTCACAACGGCGATTTGTATAGTCGATGAAGAAAGCGGCCTCGGTCTGTATCGGAAGTACACCCAAATCCGGCCAAGCGTCGGCAAGGTGCCTTCCAACCTTTTCACGGAAAGGTCCGTTCTGTGCTTTCCAGAGTGCTATCGAGCGTTCGACAAGACGGTGCATGATGAGATCCTTTGCGTTGACCTCATCAAGCTGTGTCGGCCTCGTGTCGCATTCAATTCAAGGCTGATCACAACGCCGGGACACGTCGTGTTGTTGCGGTGCATCAGGGCTTCAGCCCGAGTTCCGTTGCGAGCGTACGAAGACCTGCTTCCAAAGGCACTTGGGGGGCCAACCCGTCCGGTAGGTCCGCAGGATCTATCGCAGCCTTATTCATGTTTGCGCGCGCGATCTGCGCCGGCGTGACGGGCAGTCGAATGCCGAGTTCGGAAGCCATGGTCACAGCAGATTTCACTGGTCCAACCGGCAAAGGAAAGAGAATTCCTCGACCGCCTGCAATACGCTTTATGAGCTTCAACATTGCTCTATGGGTAAGCGCGTCCGGCCCGCCGACCGGGAGCACGCCAGACGCTTCCCACTCACCCGTTACCAGTGCCGACGCAATCAGAGCGAGATCATCGACATGTATGGGTTGCTGAACCGCTCGACCGCTTCCTGGAACCGGAAAAATGGGTGCCCATGAAAGGGTTTTCAGCAACCCGGAAAGATTGCCGTCTCCTGGATAACCATAAATCATTGTTGGCCGGAGGATTGCCCAGTTAGGACAAGCCTCTTCCAGCTTCAACTCTTGCCGACGCAGGGCTCCGTAGACAGGTTCTTCCGGCGTGATTGCCACATTATTCGAAGAAAAAACGATACCGCGCTCGACGCCACCTTGTTGGAATATGCGCGCAGCTTCGCCAGAAAGACTGAGTATTGGGGTGAGCACGGCGATGTCGATGGTGGGAGCGAGCCTAGCGACTGCCTCGCGATTCGACAGGTTGAGCTGTCCTGGAACCGCGCCAATACTTCGAATTCGTTCCAGCACATCTGGGTGCTTATAGCGACTGGTCGCCGTCACAGAATGGCCCGCTTGAACCAAGTGTGAGGCGATTTTCAGCCCCACAGGCCGGCTACCGCCGACAACTAATATACGCTTGGATTGAACCATCCTGGGCAGCCTCTAGCAGCCTTTTTCGACCTGAGCGAGTGTAAAGCCGGTTACACTGAACGAATTCTCCAGCCCCAGGGATGGAATCCGAGACCGGGCGGCCGCCACGGCCGAGAGGTCGAGTTTCGCGGAGATTATGCCCGGTTCCTCGCCCTGGGCTTCTGCAAGAACCTCACCCCATGGCGAAACAATCAGCGAGTGACCATATGTTTCCCGCCCGTCTTCATGATCACCGCCCTGAGCTGGAGCCAGGACATAGGACCCGGTTTCAATTGCCCGAGCCCGGACGAGTGTATGCCAGTGCGCTCGTCCCGTCACACGGGTGAAGGCCGATGGACATGTAAGAATTTCAGCACCTGCCTGGGCGAGTGCTCGGTACAATTGCGGGAATCTCAGATCGTAGCAGACAGTCAAACCAAGGCTCGCGATCGGCGCGTGCGCAACTACGGCAGTTTCACCCGGACAATAAGCCCTCGATTCTCTGTAGTTCTGCCCGTCATCGACGTCGACATCGAACATGTGCATCTTATCGTAACGAGCGAACGTCGTCCCGTCCGGAGAAATCAGAATTGATCTGTTTGCAAGCCGATCTTCATCTTCGAGCGTGACAGCTATCGAACCAACCAAAAGCCAAATCTTGCAATCTGCCGCCACTGCTTGCAGGGCTTTCAAAGCTGGATCACCTTGCTCTTGAACTGCTTTTTCGCGGGTTTGTCCCGGTCGTATATCAAGCAATGTGGTCATTTCAGGCGTTGCTACGAGCTCAGCGCCATCCTCAGCTGCCTGTCGGATCATGGCCGATACCGTCTCTACGTTGAGACCGATATCAACGCCGGAGCGCATCTGTATGCAGGCGACATTGAGACTTCGATCCACCAAGTCATTTCTCCCCGAATACGAATTGCCACTTAATGGTCGCTGCCGCAAAATCACAATAGTTACAAAGAGAAGCTGAAGGCTGAGAGACAAGATAACCGATTGGTCGATACTCCGGCTATATTGCCGATGTCACGGCTTAAGCTCGTCCCTCGAGCGGCTCAGCTCGACACCCACCGTGTCGAAAACATGTGCCAATGGCGCTGAGGGCTTACGCACCAAAACTCGAACCCAATCGACTTCCGGGTGGGCGTCAAATACAGCGCGGATCACCCTATCGGCATAGGTCTCTATTAGGTTGAAGCGACCATTCTGCGAGACGGCATGACCGATATCGCAGAGCGAGCTGTAGTTCACCGTGGAACTGAGCTTGTCGCTAGAACAATCGGGATCATCGATCCGGCAATCTATATCCACTTCGAACTTCTGCCCGAGACTCTTCTCTTCGGGATTCACGCCGTGAAACCCGTGCACAATCAAATTGGAAACGAAGACTGTGAGGCTCACGCCACCCTCCAGAGTATCGGCAAACTTATACCTGATCAGAAACGATCGTGCCCTTTAGCTCAGCTTCCTCGCAGTGGATAGTGGATGCCTTCGATTGTTGCAGGTCCATAAGTTCTTGACTGGAGACCAGCGTGCCATCGACTCTGACGTTCTCACCCGAGAACATCTGGGCTATTTCCGCAACCGACTGACCAGAGAAGATGCGCGCTGGTGCAATGTCACTTAGCGGAACCATTACAAAGTCTCGATCAAGCATATGGGGGTGGGGTACGATTAGGCGATCCGTATCAAGGTTCAGATCGTCGTACCAAAGAATGTCTATATCGATTTTGCGCGGGCCCCATTTGATGCCCCGCTGTCGTCCCAATGCAGTTTCGACAACTTGGCAAGCATCCAGGAGCTTATATGGCTCAAGAGTTGTCTCGACGATCAAGCAAGCGTTCAGGAAGTCTGGCTGGTCCATGACACCCCAGGGCGGTGTTCTATAGATCTTGGAAGCTGCAACGAGCATTATATCCGATCTTAGGGCCAGACGGCGCGCGGCTTGGATCAACAGCCCTCGGCTGTCGCCCAAATTCGAACCCAGCGCGATGCCGACCTCAGCCATCACAGTCACCATTTTGAATCAGGTTGAACATCTTAATTGCATCAGCATGCTCTCTCACGTCGTGCACACGGAGTATTCGAGCACCTCGTTGCAGCGCCGCGAGATGAGCCCCGAGTGTGCCTGCCAGGCGCTGATCGACGGGTTGATCAAGCGTCAATCCAATAATGCTCTTGCGCGATAACCCCACAAGAACGGGTCGATCAAACGACTGCACAACGTCCAGTCTTCTTAAGACCTCGAAATTCTGCTCAAGAGTCTTCGAGAAGCCAACACCGGGGTCCAGCCAGATATGCTCATTGGGGATTCCGACAGACCGCGCCGTTTCAAAAGCGCGCTGAAAAAACTGGTGCATATCGTCTATAATATCCACGGTCGGATCGGCCTCGCCGCGATTATAGGTAATAACCACAGCACTTTGCGTCGCCGCAACGGTCGCTGCCATATTGTCATCACGCGTCATGCCCCAGACATCATTTATCAGGACAGCACCAGCTGCAGCGGCGTCCCGCGCAATAGCTGCTTTATACGTATCAATTGAAATTGGTCCTACGCCGCGGTCGAAAAGTATCGAAACTAGCTCAAGCGTTCGCATCCGCTCGTCTTCCTCGGATACGGGTACTGCGCCAGGGCGAGTTGATTCACCACCTATATCAATAATGTCCGCACCGTCGGCGAATAACGTCTCGGCTTGTTCTAATGCGCGATCTGTGGTCACGAACTCACCGCCATCAGAAAAGCTGTCCGGGGTGGTATTCAATATGCCCATAAGCAGAGTTTCTTTCTCTGCTGTATGCAGCATCTCATCCCTGAGCTGATGTCTTCGAGCCGTGTCCGACATTTAGTCTAGTCCCAGACCTACTGCTTCACGCCAGGCTCCCAATAGACCGCCCAGCGCTGGCCAATCAAATTTTCTATTATTAATCGCCGCGACGGGAACAATTCCTCGCAAACTGTTTGTCAAGAAAATCTGATCCGCTAACTGAATTTCAGCATGCGAAATAGATCTACTCACCGCCTTCAAACCGAATTTATTAGCATTACGGATGACAAAGGCACTTGTTATGCCAGCCAGGGCACCATCCTCAATTGGTGGGACAACAATCTTTTTGCCAAAGATTGCTATTATATTGGCCGTTGTCGCGCACGTCACATTTCCGATCGTGTTCAGAAAGATGCTGTCGTCGTATCCGGCGATTTTTGCAGCCTCAAGCGCGAGGATGTTGTCGAGATAGGATAGGGTCTTGTGTCGGCTCGTCAGTGATGTTTCGTTGCGACGGATTGACGAGACGGTTAGCCGGACCGGGGGTGCTCGATTCATCATGGCTATGGGCCTACACGTTGCCAAAACCGTTGGCTCGGTATTGGGGCTCGGAGATATTCCACGGTGCCCTCCCCCGCGTGTAACTGTCACACGAAGGGCAGCTTGAGCAGTGTCATCCAGGTTTCGATCGAAAGCCTCTTCAATGCGTGACCGCTGAATACTGATGCCGAGAGCCTGCGCGTCGGTCAGAAGTCGCTGAATATGTTGCTCGCGAAACGCGACACGCCCTCGAACCACCAGCGCCGTCGTAAAAATACCGTCGGCGAGTAGAAGTCCGCGGTCGGAGACATCGAACACTTGGCAATCCGAGCCAGCTGACGGCTGATCAACCCAGATCACACCAGACACTTTCGGCTGTGTTCAAGAAAGTTTTTAAGCAAGGCGTGCCCGTGTTCACCCAATATGGATTCTGGATGGAATTGGACACCAAAGATAGGGAGAGATTCATGCCGCAAAGCCATGATCTCACCATCAGCGGACCATGCCTGCGCAATCAGCGGCACCCCTTCCGACAAACGGACGGCAAGGGAGTGGTATAGGCCGACCTTTAGCGGGTTTTCTAAATCAGCGAAGATGTCTTTTTCTATATGACGAATATCTATCGAATGCCCATGTCTCGGGGTAATGGCGCGAACGATCTCAGCGCCAAAGGCTTCTGCTATCGCCTGATGTCCGAGGCAGATGCCAAGTATCGGCACGCGATCAGCAAACGCATCTATGGCCGCCAAAGATATCCCAGCCTGGCGCGGCGCGCAGGGGCCGGGTGAAATTACAATGGCTTCTGGTTGGGTACTTTCCAGATCAGCAAGCGACGTATTGTGACTGTCGACCACGCGAACCTGTTCGCCCAGTTCTTCAAAGTAGCGCGCAATGTTGAAAACAAAACTATCGCGGTTGTCGAGTATCAGGATCACGCAGCGGCCTCGCGATTTCGACTTCCAACCAGAAGCCGTTCGCCCTTCAGCATTGTCTCAGCGTACTCGTCATTCGGATTGGATAATAACGTAATCCCTCCCCCCGCCATCAGGGTGGCATTCTCATTGAGAAACTCGACCGTCCGTATCAGAATATTAAAGTCCATCGCACCATCGAACCCAATATATCCAAGCGATCCACAAAATGCGCCGCGCGCGCAGGCTTCAAGTTCGTCTATAACTTCGATAGAGCGATGCTTTGGCGCTCCCGTAATGGACCCGCCGGGAAAGAGTGCACAAAGCAAATCAACCGCGTCGAAGTTGTCGCGCAATATCCCAACGACACTCGACGTAAGATGATGAAGTCCAGCATAGGTCTCAAGTTCGCAAAGCCCTGGAACATCGATTGTCCCTGGTTCGCAGACTTTCGATAGATCATTGCGAAGGAGATCCACAATCATGATATTTTCTGCGCGATCTTTTTCCGAGTTCAGAAGGGTTTTCTGTAGCTTCGCATCTGCGACGGGATTGGTTGAGCGAGGTATAGTCCCCTTGATAGGTCGCGCTTCCGCCAAACCGGCCGATGAGAGGGATATCAGGCGCTCAGGCGACGTGCTCGCAATCTGCCTTTCACCAAGGTCGAGCCATGCACCGTGTGGGGCGGGGTTCGCGTCGCGCATCTGAAGGTAAAGATCGAACGGATCTGCGACGTTATACGTTGATGCCATAAAGGCTTGGGCGAGGTTTGCCTGATAGATGTCACCTTCGAGGATATAGTCTTGCGCGGCTGATACGCGAGCGATGTGTGAGGCTCGACTCGTGAGCGGCTTCCAGTCGAGCGGTTCACCGGGTGATACCGCTGGCCTCGTTGTAGACAATATCTCGATCAACCGACGAATCTTCCGCTCAGCGACGTCACCATCAGGTTTTGAAGTTGGCGTCTCTAGCCCACGAGATCGGATGAACGCTTGATCATCAGTATGGTTGAACGCGATCAATGTATCGTACAAAGCGAATTCAGCTGTCGGTCCGTCGAAACGATGGCGAGAGACGAGATCCGGAATCAAATCGAAGGCGGCGTCATATGAGAGGTAGCCAACGATCCCTCCCCAAAAACCAACCCGATTTCTCGGCCGGTCCTTGCACTGGGTGGTCGCTAACCAGGACCGCACGGTCTCAATTGCTTGGCAAGTCCGACCAGGGGCCGCAGTAACTTTATCGACAGGGTCACTGCACAGATATGACCAAGCACCATTCTCAGACGTAGCGCTATCAAGCCAGACAAATCCAGGATTGCCCTTTAGTGAGCGAGCCAGCCCCACCAGATCAACGCCGTCGACTTTGCATACCCAGATACTGTCGCCGTCACAAAAAATATCTTTGTCCAGTCCCGTGGTGTCCACGCGTTTGGGCGTCCTTTCATTTGATCAAAACATTACTTAGCGCTGCCAAATAGAGGAATCAGCGCCCAAGTGCCAACATCTACTACAGACAAGTTGTTCGTCGGGTTCCAATAATTGGATCGGAAACACTTAATCGAAGTTGTCGCGCCCTACCCCGCTGGATCGATCGTTACAGGATCATCAAAGCTCTCGCGACCTGGTGCGACGACAATTGCGCCATCCTCAACGCTTATCTCCAGAACAGCTAGATTGCGCTCTGCGATGCCGTCGGGACGAAAGCGAAACAGGCCGTTCACCCCAAAGAACCCGTCCGGCTGGACCACACCTTCAGCCGTGAGAGCGTCAGCGGAGGCCAAGGCAGATGCAAGGGCTCCCGCATCGTAACCAATCGAAGCCAGACTGGTTGGTTCGCGGCTATAGATCCGCTCAAACTCATCCTCAAATCGGGACACCGTTTCAGGATCCGGAGCTGGAAACAAGCCGCCGATAAGGGTTGGTTCACGCCAGACGCTGTCGTCGTTCCAGAGGCTCGTGCCAAGCATGACGATTTGTCTGGTATCAACCTCGTAATAAGGGAGCAGTGGCGCAACGCCGCGCAGTTTAACGCCTCCCTCGGGGATCAAAACAGCAACTTTTCCCGGGTTCTGCTCAGCTTCAAATATAATTGCAGTTGCTACCTGACGCGCCTCGTCGACAGGCGCATCATTGGCGGGATCATAAAACGCTGAACTGATCATCCTTGCGCCGGTTCGGAAAGCTTCGAAACGCAAAGCCTCTTCAACACGGCGGCCATAAGCGCTGTCCGGGCCTAGGAACGCATAAGCTTCAATGCCTCGATCGGTCGCTACTTCAACAATCCTGGCGACTTCCTCTTCAGGCGCGACTGAAATCAGATAAGCCCCATCGCCAGCAGCCGCCTTAACGTTCGAAAACGCTACTACCGGAATTCCCGCTTCCGCAGCCGGTTCCCGCACTGTCTGCACATTGGCTGAAAAGAGTGGTCCGATGATAATGTCGACGCCTTCCTCAATAGCTTCTTCCGCGCGTGCCTGCGCCGTTGACCGCTTCCCAGCTGTGTCTTTCGGCAGGATCAGAAATGTCTCCTCATCGCGATTGAACATGGCGAGTTCAATGCCCGCCAGCATGCTCTCGGCTTCGGCGCGTACATTCGCTCTTGGATGGGAAAATGGCAGCAGGACCGCAGCACGTTTGATATCGCGACCCGCCATGTGCGGCGGCGTGTAGCCGAAATCAATTTCTTCAGCGTCGCCTTCGATATCGCCCAAGCCCTCTTCTTCTGTGCCAAGCTCGGCTTGTTCGATCGGAACTGTCCCGGGCGCTGGGCGCGGCGTACCTGTCGAGATCGGTGCCGGAGGCCGGGGCGGTGTGGTTTCGCAAGCCGCGAAAACGAAGGCTGCCGCAACAAGAATGCTTGGCGAAGCCCACTTTCGGCGCGATGGTTGCCGGTATGTCATCAGATCTTCCTTCCGAACCGTCACTGATTCCCGTTTCAGGCGAGACTAGAAAGCCAGCGAGCGAGGCGCAACTGGCACCAGGTCTCTATATTGTTTCGACGCCCATCGGCAATCTCAGGGACATTACCCTTCGCGCTCTGGACGTGCTCGCCGACGTGGACGAGGTTCTCGCCGAAGATACGCGCAATGCTCGCAAACTCATGACGGCCCATGGGATCGGCACGAAATTGACCGCCTATCATGACCATAATGGGGCGGCTCGCCGCCCAGAGCTGCTAAAGAGATTAGCAGATGGTGAGCGGCTTGCTCTCATATCGGATGCCGGAACACCGCTCGTATCGGACCCTGGATGGAAATTGGTTCGAGAAGCAATTGATGCGGAAGTGCAGATCACGCCTGTACCGGGTGCGTCGGCGATGTTGGCGGGACTCGTCGTTTCCGGCCTTCCGAGCGATCGGTTTTTATTTGGTGGTTTTCTGCCGCCGAAATCGGGTGCCCGGCAGAAGGCGCTTTCTGAACTCGCTGCGGTGCCTGCAACGATGATTTTCTATGAGAGCGCATCGCGATTGGTATCGTGTTTAGATGATATGTCGGCTGTCCTCGGCGAAGGCAGGCAAGCGACGGTGACGCGGGAGCTCACCAAACTGTTTGAAGAATCCAAACGAGGCACTCTTACTAAACTTGCCGATTACTACTGCAAAGCAGGTCCACCAAAAGGTGAGATCGTTATCCTTGTTGGTCCACCTGATACGCGCAGCGCGCCAAGTAGCGACGCGATCGATGACGCCTTGCGACACGAGCTTGCCACGGCGTCCACGAAATCCGCAGCGAACATTGTCGCAGAACACTTCGGTCTGCCCAAACGCGACGTCTATCAACGCGCTCTCACTTTGAAATCCGAGCAAAATGACTGATCGACGAGCGGCCGAGAAGCGTGGCCGCAGAGGCGAGTCGATCGCTGCACTGTTTCTTCGACTTAAGGGATACAGTGTTCTGGCGAGGCGAGTAAGGACGCCGGCTGGTGAAATCGACCTCATCGTTCGAAAAGGAAAGCTCGTTGTATTTGTCGAGGTCAAGGCGCGATCGGATCTCAACACCGCGCTGGAGTCTGTCACCCAAATAGCGCGGCGGCGCATCACGCGAGCGGCGGAGATATGGATGGCTCGGAGATCCGAACTCGCAGGATGTGACTGGCGATATGATATCGTCGCCATTGTTCCTGGCCAACTTCCGCACCATGCGCGAGATGCGTGGCGACCAGCTGAGACATAATTGTGACGTCTCAGAAGCAAGTGCCTCCCAAAACGCAAAAGACCTTTGACCTAACTAGCTCGGACGCGGCATTGAATCCGATGTAGATCGAGTTTCGATCAAGCGTTTCACGTTCATAGGACAATGGGATTGTCGGACGTGCAAATTACTAAGCTGGGGCAACGCCCGACTTGAAACGACAATGCAAATCTCAGGAGGGTCTTCATGGGTTCGGACACAGCACGCGGAAACACCAGAACCGCAGCACGACGATCAACGATGCTATGCGCCGGAGTTGCGGTCGCAGCTCTTTTGGCCAGTCCCGCAATTGCACAGGAGGCCAATTCCGACGACGAGGCTGAACGGCGTTTCGAGACAATTACCGTTACATCGAAGGGTGTAGAACAATCGGTCTATGAGGCCCCAGTGGCTGTCACAACATTCTCAGCTGAACAGTTAGAGGATCGCAACGCCGTAAATCTCATCGACATCGGAAAATATGTACCGAACCTGACAGTTACGACGTTCGGCGCGGGCAATTCGAGCTCACAGTTCCCGCTTATCCGCGGTGTCGGTCAACAAGACCACCTGATCGTTGTTGATCCAGCCGTGGGCGTCTACGTCGACGGGATTTATCTCGGACGTCAGATTGGGCAGAATCTGAATCTACAGAACATAGAGCGCGTCGAAGTTCTCCGCGGACCACAGGGCACGCTGTTTGGTCGCAACTCGATCGGTGGCGCGGTTAATATTATCACGCGGCAGCCGGGCGATGAAGAAATCGCAACCGTTAACCTGCAGGCGGGCTCGCGGGGTCGGTTTGGTGCCAACTTCTACGGCAATACACAGCTGCATGACACCCTGGCTGTTTCCGCGAACTTCGGCTTCACGACCCGCAACGGCGTTGGCGACTTTTTGAACATTGAAAACCCCGAAGCACGGGTCGGCGAGTTACAGGATATCTCCGGCCGAATTGCCGTGAAGTGGACGCCGAATGATCGGTTCTCGCTGCAATTCAATGCTGATGGTAATGAGGGCACCAATGGACAGAGCCCGTTCAACACAATCGTTGTAGAGCCAGGCGGTGGTTGCACACCCGACCAGGTCGCTGATCAATTTGGTCCTTTTGCAGTAGCGTGTTTTGCAGGCATCACCAATGCCAGCCAATCTGCCGATCCCTTTGACACGAATTCGGGACAAGCAGATCTCGCGCGCACTACAAACTCGGCTTACGGTTTCGGAGGCATCGCCGAGTATGCCATCACGGACAGCCTCGATTTCAAACTGATTGGTTCTTATCGCTTCTCAGAGTATGAGGGCGGACTTGATGATGATGGAGCTCTGCTCGATTTCTTATCTTTCCCAGAAGTTGGGGAAGCCGAACAGTTCTCGATTGAAGCACAGCTCAGCGGCCAAACGGGCATCATCGATTATGTTGGTGGCTTCTACTACTTCGAGGAAGAAGGATTCAATTTCCAAAGCCCAACGACGTTCAATGGCGGCGGTGGCGGTGTCTTTGAACAGACGCAAGATACGCAAAGCTGGGCAATCTATGCCAATGCTGGCGTTCAGCTGACAGAAGCGCTCCGGCTATCTGGTGGTATTCGCTATACGAACGACGAGAAGGACGCGACAGCGTTCCTTGGTTTTGTTCCCGAATTCGGCAGTAGTGCCGACTTCGACGAGGTTACCTGGGAAGTTTCCGGCACGTACAATTTGACGGACGAACTCTCGACCTACGCCACAGTCTCTCGTGGCTATCAGTCTGGACAATTCCCGGCACGACCCTTTGGTGGTGCTGAAACGTTCTTCGCGACAGAGCCCGTTATCGCGACGAACTATGAGGGCGGCATTAAGGGTGTGCCTTTCAAATGGCTCCAGATGGGGCTCGCGGTGTTCTTCACACAGTATGATGATTTGCCGGTTCAGGTGTCTACCATCGGACAGAACGGCTTCATCACAGTCACCGAAAGCGCGGGCGAGTCTGAGAGCTTTGGTGTCGAATGGGAAGGCAATATCAGCTTCGGCAACTTCTTGCTGAACACATCTGTTGGCTACATTGATGCTGAGTTTACAGAAGTGAATGGAGCAAGCCCCAGCCTCACGGTCGGTGACCGACCTGCCCTTACTCCAGAGTGGACCGTGGCGATCGGTCCTCAGTATACGTTCAATCTGCCGACGGGTGATCTCACGGCTCGTCTTGATTACTCATTCCGAGACGACCTTGAAGGGCAGCCGAATAACACGGCCTCGACGTTCATAGAAAGCCGCGACCTTCTTGGGTTCGACATAACGTATGTTTCAAACCGGGGAGATTGGAGCCTTGGTGTCTATGGCACGAACGTTACAGATGAGCGTTACGTACAGGCGGCGCTCGATGTCGGTCCGTATATTCTCAATATTTTGAGTAATGATGCGTCCGAGTTTGGGGTCAAATTCTCGAAAACATTTGGCGCTAGCTAATCCGTATAGAGAATACTTAAAGAAAAGGCGGGAGGTGTTAACACTTCCCGCCTTTAATCTAACCAATCCGTAAGGCTTACCGGTCAAATTGCACGCATCAAATTTGCTTCGGAGCAACAAGCATGCGCGCAAAGCCAGCCCTGTCTTTTGGAATATCCTGCTTCGCATTGCTAGCAGTGTCTGGGTGCGTCGCCGCCGCAGTTGGAGCCGTTGGGGCAGGAACCGTCGCGACCTTTCAGGAACGCTCTGTTGGACAGGCGATAGATGACGCAACCGTCTCTAGTGAGATAAAAAGCAAACTTCTTTCTCGCGGGGGGTATGGCGAAGTCGATGTCGAAGTTGCGAACGGGCTTGTATTGCTGACAGGCCGCGTAATTGCGCCGGAGATGCGCGTCACGGCTGAACGCGTGGCTTGGTCTTCAAGCCGCGTCGAGGATGTCGCCAATCAAATTCAGATCGAAGCACCAGGCGGCTTTCGCGCAAACGCAAGCGACGCCTGGATCACAACACGGGTGCGGTCATCCCTTGTGACTTCACGCAAAGTCCGTGGCGTGAATTATAATATCGAAACGTATAATGGTGTGGTGTACCTGATGGGCATAGCCCGCTCCCAAGAGGAGTTGGAGGCGGCCGCTCGACGCGTATCTTATGTGCGCGGTGTCGAGCAGGTCGTCTCCTATGTCACCGTTCGCGACAACACTCCCAGAGGACCGCAAGAGCCCTCACCTATTCTGCAGGCGGAAAGCCCTTACGGGACCGAAGATCTCGCAGGAAATGACGAACTCTTGGGTGCCAGCTACTAGCTATACCCGATCTGAATTCTAACCAGCCTATCTGAACGGCGGCTCGTCGAACGCCCTGAGTTTTCGCGAGTGCAGCGCCGTTCCGCCATCGTCGGCCAAGCGTTCTAACGTTTCTATCCCAATGCGGATATGTTCACCGATGGCACGCTCGTAAAAGCGATTGGCCGCTCCAGGTAGCTTTATTTCGCCGTGAAGCGGCTTGTCGGAGACGCAGAGCAAGACGCCATAGGGCACCCGCAACCGGAAGCCGTTCGCGGCTATGGTCGCGCTTTCCATATCGATAGCGATGGCCCTTGACCGGTTAAAACGTCGCGCACTTTCTGAGAACCGCAGCTCCCAGTTCCTGTCATCGGTGGTTGCAACTGTTCCTGTCCGAAGTCGCTTCTTCAGTGCCTCGCCGGATTCGCCCGTCACTTTCGCAGCCGATGCCTGAAGCGCCACCTGCACTTCAGCAATAGGCGGCACAGGGATGTCCGGTGCCAGAACAGAGTCCAGAACGTGATCATCGCGCAGATAAGCATGGGCGAGTACGTAATCACCGATGGCCTGCGAGTGACGCAAGCCGCCGCAATGACCCACCATCAGCCAGCACTGAGGGCGCAAGACTGCCAAATGATCGGTAATATTCTTCGCGTTGGACGGTCCAACTCCAATGTTCACAAGCGTGATGCCAGGTGCTCCATCAGATCGCATCAAATGATAGGACGGCATCTGGAACCTTCGCCACGGCGCTTGTTCTATTTTTGACCGAGCATCTTTTGTCTTGGCGTCGATAAGAACACCGCCAGTTCCAGAAAGACGATCGTAGGGTCCGTCTCCGTTGATCTGCTCAATGGCCCAATCCGCAAAAGCGTCAACGTAGCGATGGTAGTTCGTAAATAGAACGTACGGTTGGATGTGATCTGATGGTGTCCCCGTGTAATGCTCGATCCGCTTCAAGGATAGATCGACCCGCTGCGCGTCGAAGAGCGCAAGTGGACGTTCGTCTCCCGGTTCGAAGAGCTCACCGTCGGCAACTTCATCGCCAACATCGGAGAGGTGTGCGGTCGGAAACCAACGAGCAAGTTCAGCTGGTGCAATCTCTTCAAGACCAGCAGCTTTCTTTGGATCCCATACGTAGTTATAGGGCATCTCCGAAGAGGATCGCCTAACCTCAACATGAACAGGATAGTCCCGGAGAAGCGGGTCAAGTTGCTCTGCTAGATAAGGCCGGAAGAAATCAGGGCGCGTTATCGTGGAAACATATGTTCCCGCTTCTGACAGTTTGCCCCATGAGCGACTGATTGGCGGCGGAGGTCCGTCCGGATTGTAGTGGATTACGAGCTCCGGATAGCAGAATGCGCCGCTTGCGCGCGCTTCACCGTCTGGAGGCGTTCCGTCTTTGAGGAAGCGTTTCAGAGCTTCAGTCAGCGCATCTACAGTGTCTGAGTAGAGGCGTTCTAGAGCGTCAATTATTTGTTCGGAAGATTGATATGTATCTGACATGGCCCCTAATGCCGGAATGCGGATTGGGGGTCAATGACAAGGCGTATGAACTTTTCAAGCCTGCCTCAGCTCTCGAGCAGGGAAGCCACGCCGCAGAGATTCGACCTCTCAGGTCTTGTCAGTTTCACCGGCGCTCGCTTTTGTTAGTTTATGAAAAATCTGAAAGATGCCCTGAACATCGCCGATCTGAGACTTTTGGCAAAGCGCCGCCTCCCCCGGATGGTATTCGACTATATCGACGGCGGTGCGGATGATGAAATCACTCTTAACCGCTCGGTGGATCGGTACGATGACTATGAACTGACCTGGAACTCACTCGTTGATATTGAGAATATTGATACGTCAATCGAGGTGATGGGGGCGAAAAGTCGGCTTCCGTTCTTTATCTCTCCTACAGCGTCTAACCGGTTGTTCCATCCCAAACGAGGCGAACTTGCCACAGCTAAGGCGGCCGGAGATGCGGGGATAGTTTACGCCTGCTCGACGATCGCTTCTCAGACACTGGAAGACATAGCGAAGATGACGGATGGTCCAAGATGGGTTCAGGTCTATGTCTGGCGCGATCGCAAAATCGTCGAGGATTTCCTCAAACGCGCCAAAGCGGCCGGTTTTACCGGTTGTATCCTCACCGTTGACGTGCCCGTCGCCGGCAATCGAGAACGCGATCCTCGAAATAAGTTCAGCGTTCCGCCAAAACCGTCTCTCAGCCTCGCCAGACAGGCACTCGCGCGCCCCGGATGGCTAGCTGATTTCATCACATCGTCGAAAATCGAAGTAGCTAACTTTACCGGCATCGATGCTGGCGACACGGATATTATCGGGTTTATCAATAGTCAGTTCTCTCCGTCGGTAACCTGGGACGATGCGGCCTGGATGAAGGATGTGTGGGGTGACGGTTTCGCCATCAAAGGTATCTCAAATCCAACGGACGCGGCCCGTTGTGTTGAGGTCGGTGCTGACGCGGTCTGGATTTCCAACCACGGCGGACGGCAACTCGATACATCAGTCCCCACGATTGATCTCATTCCGGATATCGCAGCAGCTGTGAATGGTCGCGCCGACATTATTGTCGATGGCGGTATCCGGCGAGGTAGCCATGTCGTAAAAGCCCTCGCCCGCGGCGCTACGGGTGTCGCTATCGGACGGGCTTGGCTATACGGCCTCGGCGCCGCGGGTGAAGCAGGCGTCGCGCGGTCCATTGAAATTCTCGAAACCGAAGTCCGGCGATCCATGGCGCTCATGGGCGTTACAGAGATCGCAGACCTGTCTCCGGCGATGGTTCACGGCCCGATATCGTAATTGCAACTCCAAAATTACCCATTTGATCGGTATATATCGCTTGCATCGGGCATGATTGTATTGGAAGGCATGCCCTCGACCTTTTACTGGATAGCAAGGCCCTAACTACGGCCCCAAAAAAATACCGTAGATGCGACTAAGACGACTCCTACTGAAAGACTCGATTACCCGGCTCTATTTTGGGCCACACAAACAATAGGAGTTATCAAATGACCCCAGGTACAGTTAAATTCTTCAACGAACAAAAAGGCTTTGGCTTCATCGCCCCCGATGATGGCGGAGCTGATGTTTTTGTGCACGTCACAGCGCTGGAGCGTTGCGGCATGCGCACCTTGAGCGATGGCCAGAAAGTGAACTTCACCACCGCTATGGATGAGCGCAAAGGCAAAGTTGCCGTCGATCAGATCGAATCCGCCTAAGATAGGCAAAGTTTCGGGTTGTGGAGTTAGCGGCATTCCAGCTGTGCTCCACAACCAAACTTTAGCGGTGCTCCGACAATCCGCAGGATTTACCGCGACACATCTTCATTCGGCGGGATCGGCAATTCTTGGTCGAAGAACTTCTTGACAAGTGCGCGGTAGTAAGCCGCCATATCCGGTTCATGACCAATGAGTCCCAGGATTTCTGTCGTCACAAAAACCCCGTTTCCACCGTTTGCCAGAATCACAGCGCCATTCCTTGTTTCCGGTGAATAAAGAACAAGAGCGTTCTCTCCGGCATCATTGCCGCCATGTTTGATGACCGTGTGATCGTCATACTTGTAGACCATCCAACCGATTGAGTGGCCGTACTCCTCAGCGCAGCTATAGGGAACCTCTAACGTGCAGCCCCAAACCTCATGATCCGCAAGGGATGTCAGAATGTTGGTCCTCAAATCTTGCACTTCACCTGACGTGCTCGTTTCGGACATGAGGAACACAATAAGCTGTGCGTAAGCGTCAACGGTTGTCATCAGATCGTCTGCGGCGTTCCATTCAGACGCTCCAGGTCTGAAGGATAACCACCGGCGAATTCCTCGTCCTTCTGAATACCTCCCGTCGCTATCCATCGGCACGGCCAATCGGTCACGCATCCATGGCTTTCGCCGCCCCATGGACATATCTGTTATACCGGCGGGATCGAGAACATGTTCAAAGGCAAGCGCCTCAAAGTCATTCCCCAGTTTGATTTCGGCGTATTCTGCGGCCAATTCGACCGCCATGCCGGAATAGAAGAACCCCTCCCCGGGCTCAGCAACGAAAGCCGCGACACCGTCATCATAAGCATGGGGCCAGTTTAGGAGACCCGCCCGGTGGGACATGTTCAAACGCGGAGTCAATTTCTTAAACCGCGGATCATCCTCCAGATCGTCGTTTCCGACCAAGGCATGAATAGGCGCGTCGAGATCAATCAGATCTTTTGATGCGAGTGTGATCAGAGTCTCGGCTGTTAGGGTCTTTGCAACAGAGGCTGTGTTGAAGACGGTGGATTTGGAGGCGGGCACTCCCGGCCCCTGCTCTCCAAAGTAGCCCGTCCAGGCAATCTCGGCGTCCTCTATGACTGCGATGCCAACGCCTGCGACCTTGTGCTCTGCCAGCGCATCAGGAACACGCTCGGACATTCGAGGAGCTCCCTCCCAGACATCGACACCAGTCTCACCAATAGCAGTTCCCGAGATACCGCCAGTTGCGAGCAGCGCTCCGACAAATAATCCACGCAATCGGTCCATGAGAGAGATCTCCAAAATATTTCGGCCTCACCTATGATGCGTTTGTATGGTCTATCGGATGCAGCAATTGTAGGCGTTTCAATTCTCTGGAGCTGCTGTCGCGGCATTGTCTGGCTTCTCCCGCCCGGGCATCTTTCCATAGCCGTGTTTGCGAAGAAGCCCGCGAAGCTGATGATAGGTCAGCCCCAACCGCTGCGCCGCCTGCCCCTGATGGCCGGCTGTAGCCGTCAGAGCTGCATCGACAAGTTCCATTTCAAACTGGTTCACCTGACGTTCGAAGGGTTGATCCAGCACGGGTACAGGCGGTTCCGCCGCAGGTTCGGTAGGTGCGAGCGGCTTGCTGCGTGTTTGGTCTTTGGGGCGCCAAGGCGATGAGAAAGGATCAAGCGAATCTGCTTCGAACCGGATCGGTTGCCCAGGAGCCTCCGAAAGTGAGCGGTAAGTCAGTCGCTCCGCAAAGTTCCGAAGTTCCCTCACATTGCCTGGCCATTCCCCAGCATCGATAGCGGCGACCGCCGATGGAGCGAAGCCCGGAAAACTCTCTCCCATCTCTCGCGCCATTCGGCCTGCAAAGAAGTCGGCAAGTAGCGATGCGTCTTGGCCACGTGCGCGCAGAGGCGGCAGCGTGATGACATCAAACGCAAGACGATCAAGCAGATCGGCTCGAAAGTCTCCCCTTTCGACCGCCGCCGGAAGATCGATGTTGGTCGCTGCAACGACACGAACATTTGTGGTCAGTACTTTCTCGCCGCCAAGGCGCTGATACTCGCCGTATTCAATGATCCGAAGCAATTTCTCCTGAACACGTTGGGAGGCTGTCGCTATCTCATCCAGAAAGATCGTTCCGCCATCGGCGAGTTCGAACCGGCCAGCACGGCGTTCGGTTGCTCCGGTGAAGGCACCGCGTTCGTGACCGAAAAGTTCTGAGTCCAGAAGCTCTTCGGATAGCGCGGCACAGTTCACCTTTACGAAGGGCCCCTCCCAACGCCTGGACAGGAAGTGCAGCCGCTCGCCGACAAGCTCCTTACCGGTACCACGTTCGCCTATGACCAAGATAGAACGGTCGAGCGGAGCCACGCGGCTAGCGTGCTCCATGGCCGCTAGCCAGGCGGGTGACTCTCCAACGAGCTGGGTCGTATTTCTCTCTAGCATAGAGCTTATTTAGCTATTTATTTCGTCAGATACAATAATTTTTATTTGTAGATTTGACTAATTTGAATCGTCAGCTTTGACTCTAGAAATATTATTTTCATTAAAATCAACACACTAAAAGCTTACCGCAAAACTGGCACGGTCCTTGAAACACAGAGAGGGCATCAGCGGCGGGGGCCGCAATTAACTGAGGAGACCAAGATGGACTATGAGACCCGCAGCGACCGTTACGACAGAGCTGAGGATGGCTTCAAACGCTTCGGACGGTGGTTGTCACGCCGCCCCGGAGAAAGCTGGGCCTTCTTTATTGCGGGCATGATCATCGCCGGCATCCTTTTCTAGGATAGCCGATCTTCACAGCATAAACGACCTCAAGGAGACGAAATCATGGGACTGTTTTCCCGATTTGGAGACATCATCAACTCAAACATCAATGCGATGCTGGATTCTGCTGAGAACCCGGAAAAAATCGCGCGACTGATGATTCAGGAAATGGAGGATACGCTCGTTGAAGTGCGTACCGCCGCGGCCCGCGCTATGGCCGATAAGAAAGAAATGGAGCGCGAAGTTGCGCACTATACCCGCGTTCGTGATGAGTGGGCCGGTAAAGCCGAGCTTGCGATCGACAAGGGCCGGGAAGATCTCGCCAGAGGTGCATTGCTCGCCAAGCAGAAAGCCGAGAGCGAGATTGAACGCCGCGCCGCTGCTGTAGAAGCAGCCGAGGAAGCCTTCGAGCGCCGGCAGGAGGATCTTGCAAAACTGCAGGAAAAACTCGACGAGGCAAAAGCAAAGCACCGCGCGCTGATGATGCGCCGCGACGCCGCCGAGCAACGCATCCGCGTTCGGTCACAGACCTATGACGGCCGCGTCGATGATGCCCTTGCCCGCTATGCGAGCGTTGAGCGGAAAGTCGATGAACTGGAAGCTTATGCCGACACGATCAAGGGTCGCGAGCCAAGTCTCGAAGCTGAGTTCGCCGCGCTGGAACGCAATGAGAGCATCGAGAAAGAGCTGGAAGCATTGAAAGCTGCCCGGTCGAAGTCGCCAGCGAAATCCGCGCCGAAATCAAAGAAGGCGGAGGGCTAAGACGTGCTAACCTCGCTCATCATCACCGCAGCGATCATGGGGGCAATAACCGTGCCCGGACTGATCGGTATGCATCTGGAAGAGAAAAAGAAAGCGCAGGCTGAATAATGTCTGAAGAGTTCCTCATTCCTTTGATTGCGATCCTGTCGCTGTTCGTTTTTCTGCCCTGGCTGGTGTTTCACTACATCACCATCTGGAACAAGCAGAAGACGCTTCAGCCCGACGATGAACGCATGATGGAAGACCTTTGGCGTTCCGCCAAACGCATGGAAAGCCGCATCGAGGCTCTGGAAGCCCTCGTGGACGCCGACGGCGACAAGCCTCGCGATCCCTACCCGCCCCGCGACACAGATTACAGGAGAGACTAAGCTAATGCCCCGCGCATACGATTATAACGCATCACCCAACCCGAAACGGTTTTACCGCTCGCGTGAGGACAAGATCATTGCCGGTGTTTGCGGAGGTCTTGCCGAACGGTTCGGCTGGGAGCCCATTCTGGTTCGCATACTCGCCGTCATCCTGCTGTTCAGCGTCGGGTTCATTCTGCCAGTCTACATCGTGATGTGGATGCTCACACCGCGGGAGCCTCTGCGGGGGCGCCCGCTCAGCCCCGACGAGGACGCCTTCTGGCGCGGTGTATCCGACCGCCCAAGCGTCACCTTCGGCAACCTGAAATATACCTTTATGGACCTTGAAGACCGCCTGCAGCGCATGGAGCGCAAAGTCACCTCCGATGAGTGGAGACTGCGGAAAGAATTCCGGGATCTGGAAGGGCGTAACTAGTTCAAACACCTCCTGGCTCGAGAGGCCGACATGACTGTCATTCCGCTAAAACCCACCTACGCCAACACCACCGATTTTATACATAGACCTGCAACAAGAAGGACGAAACCAATGACCACGAGGGGGACTTCAACACATGACTGGCTGCTGGGAGCGGCGACAATCAGCGCCGTGCTCGCCATTGCCATGGCAGCCTGCTTCAACGGAGGCCTGTCGGTGAAAACCGGTGACATGGAAATGACGCTCTCAGCGTCGCTGTCAAAGGGCCTCAATCTGACATTTGTATCCGTCAGCGGCTAAAGCGACTGAATAACCTCATTGTCCCGGACGGCGCACGGCGCTGATCCGGGGCATACTTATTTTGGGGATAGATCTGGCGCTGCAGAACATAGTCGGACGTCAACGCCGATAGAGCACTCGCCTATCAGGAACGCCTATACCCACGCTTATCCCACAAAAACACCCACTCTCAGACACCCACTTTTGGCGCGGTGGGCGTCTCGTTTGGCGCGCGCCGGTGCTCCAGAAGCGTCTTGAGGGCGACCAGGTGGGGAAGCTCGACAAGCATGCCTATGATCAGTGCTGCATAGACTACTGGCTGGTCTGGAATGACGACCAGAGTGAGGGCTAACATGAGAGGTGCGTTACGAGCCGCTGTTGTCATGGTGAGTAGAACGCGATCCTCATAAGCAAGACCCAGCAGCTTCGAAATTCCCTCGCTCAACAGGAATGTTGCCGCAAAAAACAGAAAAATTGCACAGAGTATGAGCGGCACGACGGTCGCATGCTCGACAAGTGTCGTGATGTTGGCTGCGCAGATCTGACCCACCAGAAGAGCTAGTAAAACAGGTACAAGGACTGAGACACCTGATAGTAAAAGTTCCAAGTGATGCT
The DNA here is from genome assembly GCA_039033955.1 of Pseudomonadota bacterium. Lineage (GTDB taxonomy): Bacteria > Pseudomonadota > Alphaproteobacteria > Caulobacterales > Hyphomonadaceae > CALLCD01. The sequence continues at coordinate 219,541 of JBCCBQ010000001.1, read as the reverse complement.
TTTTAAGAATGCGCTCTGCCAAAGCGCGCAAACCCGCGGCTGCCAATAGTGGCACCAGAAACCACTGCCAGACAGTTTGAACGATATTTCCGGAGGTGGCACCGATCTGCTCAACACCGAATAATTGCAGGTACACCGGATAGAGCAGAAGTTGGACAATCAGATTGATCGGAAGCAGTGCCGCGCCGAGGGCTGTGTTGCCCTTTGCCAAGCGGGTGAAGCCCAGAAACCAGTCGGTGCACGGAGCCGAAAAATAGATCAAAAGACCGATGAAAAAGAGGGGGTGATCTGCGAGGAAGACAGAAGCGATCGCAAAGCCAAGGGCTGGAATAACCACAAAGTTCGCGATTAGCGCTGCGGCGATGAAAGAGACCCGTCCTAGGCTCGATAAGAGAGTCTGGAACCGCACTTCGAAAAGAAGGAGGAAGACGAAGACCAGAAGCGTGATGTCTATACCGTCTGCCAGCGCAGCACCCTGTTCTGGCAAGGCAATTCCAAAAGAGGAGCCAAGGATAATAGCACCAATGAGCACTATCGCAGCGCCGCGTCCGGACATAAAGGCACCGGCATTATGCAGAGACGAGGTTAGCATTCGCATTCGCCTTCGCAGCAGCTGAGATCGTCGAGCAGAAAGCCCCGATCAGCATACTCGGCAATGACAGGACTGTACTGTCCCCAGCGGCTTAGAATTTCGCTGACGACGACGGCAAAGCGCTGACGATATTTGTAAATAAAGCAGAATATGGCCCGCTCATGCTGCACGTTCGGGCCCACCAGAAAGACATTCTTGTGTAGCGTGCTTTCATCCCGATCGGTCAGGTGAGGATACCCGCGCGTACAGTCAAACAAGTCACCGGCCAGACCCTGGGCAATGTCAAAGCCTGTCGCGTCTATCGCTGGATGCTCGAGCTCGAACACTTCATTTTCGGTGCGCACTTCCCGCTCGCTAATGTGCAAAGCAGCTTCCGGGACAAAAGCAGCGCGCTTACTTTCGATCAGGAAGCGCACCCGAGAGAATGTGAATGGGCTGAGCCCATAACTGGAGTCGCTGACGCGTTGCGCCCATGGCTGGCTTGGGTCCAGAATGCTCACCGTCGAGCCATGTTTGACCAGGTTGTAGGCTGCTTCCATGCCGCTTTCAGCACCACCGATTATGACATGGTGTCCCTTCGGCATCGCCTCGTATGAGGAGCTTACGCGCACGGTGTGAGGAATGGCTTTCTTGTACTGAAACTCGCCTCCCGCCCAAATTAGAACACGGCACTGTAGCTCGCCCTCGCTCGTCGATAACAGGAAACCTCCCGCAGGATCGCGTGCGATATCAAGGACTTCAACGCCGTCATCAATTCTCAGATCGTGGACCTCGGCGACGTCTTCCAGATAGCGTACATACTGGCTCCCAGTCGGGTGCTCATCCTGCAAGCCGAAGGCTGGCGAACTATCAGGCGTGATGGCGTTGAGATCGACCGCGCCAAAGAAATTCCCCGTGAAGGAAGGCGATATGAACCGGGTTTCCTTGGGCCACCGCAAGAAACTTTCCCCGATCTTTCCACGCTCAAGGATGAGCGCTGGAATGGCGCATCGGGCAAGCAGAGCGCCAACGCCGATGCCAGCCGGCCCAGCGCCTATGATGATCACGGGGTGTTTTTTCATGGGTGCTTGAATCCGCTGATCTCGAACGGTGACAATTGAACAAAGATGAGTTCAGGCCGCAATCTTTCGGTTGCTATCACTATGCCTAACCAACGTCTGAACTATGTTATTGTATAACGCCCGTCAAGCTGATCTCGGGGGGTAATCAGAGCGAATTGTAAACTTGAAATACAGCTCGTGGAGCGGGCAAATTTGATTGGCCCATAAGAGGAGACATTCAGCCACAATCGACACAAAGACCTACGTCGCAAGTCTACTGTCGTTAGCAGATATCTGTCAGAACTCCCGGCGCTTCAGCCCCCGAAAAACGAACCGAAGCGGCGATATGGCTTCAATTGTTGTTTGGGAGAATAAGGATGGCTCACCGAAGATGTGAGCCGCAAGGCCGTCCGCGAGCCAGGGCCCAAAGGTGAAGCCGCGGCTGCCAAGCCCACCGACCATCCAGAGACCGTCATACATCGGCGGGTTGCCCGTGGGAGGGCGACCGGATCTAACATTGGCAAAGACCTCCTTAGCGGTTTCAAACTGGATCACCGGACCGACGAAGGGCAAGCGATCCGGCGTGGTCGCCCGGATGCCGGCGCGGGAAGACGCCGCAGCAGTGTCGGCCCAATCTTCTGTCACCAGGTTTTGGAGAGCGATCCGGTTTGTTTCACGCGCTGCGTCCGTTATCTCCGGCGCGTCTGAATTCGGCACCTCGAAGGTTGCGCCCCAAAGGCGATCATGCCCTTCGGCCAAGGCATAGTGACCGGCGGCAATCGCATTTGTCTCATTTGTCTCTGAACGGACGAACTCGACCTGACCCAAACGGGCTTCAAGCGGCAACCAATTGGATTGAGGGAATGTGCTAAGGGCCATGCCCGAGGCGAGAATGATGGCATCGAACGTCTCGCCGTTTACGGTCATGGCGTGGGCGTCGATCTTCGCTTCAGAGACTTGGAGATCGGCGTCTCGAAGGAGTGTGGGCAGAAGTTCGGCTGGTCTGATAATAAGCGAACTGTGATGCCTTAGAGCGCCACCTTCTCCGGCGCTCAGATCCTCCTGCGGCAGGGGCGGATCCGACAGAAGACGCTCAAAGCGCGCTTGCTCCTCATCGGTTCGGGGCCGCTGCTCGGTCACGGTCTCGGTGACGCCGGGCATGCCGGCATAGAAACGTCGCGCATGGATATAGGCGTCTATCAGCAGGCGGGACTGCGGAGTGTCGCCGAGGTCCAAGCGCGGCATCACCAGAGCGAGGACATTTCCGCTTGCGCCCTGCCCCGCCCCCGCTTTGTCGAAAGCGGTGACATCGCATCCGCGCCCTATGAAAGCGTGGGCGAGCGACGCGCCGGCAATACCTGCGCCGATGATGGCAATACGCTTAGGCGCTGAAGATGGCTGGCCGAATCCGTACGGATCATCTGCTTGGAACGGGGCCGCCTGGTATTCCGCGAAGAGGCGCTCTCGTTTTCGGCCGTGTCCTGGGGCCTTGGCAACATCGAACCCCGCGTCGGCGAGACCGCGCCGAACGGCCCCGGCGACGGTGTAGGTTCCGACCAATGCGCCGTTTGCGGAACACCGAGCAATGTGGGGGTAAAGCTCGGCCGCCCACATGGTTTCATTTTTTGCCGGAGCAAACCCGTCTAGGAACCAAGCATCTGCGAGAAATCGCGCCTCGGGCAAAGCATGGGTAACCTCGTCGATGTGGAGCGTCAGAGAGACGTTGCCCGGAAAGTCGATCCGACGAATCCCCCGTGCGCGATTTGGCCAAGTTGCAATGAGCCTGTCAGCAAGGTCTTTCAGCTCGGGCCACTTAGCGAGGGCCTCGGCGGCTTGGGTGGCTGTGAGAGGGAAACCTTCGAAGCTAACGAAATGGAGCCGCGCATTTTTGGACGGCTTGTTTTGCCGCCATAGCTCCCAAGCGGCGAGAAAGTTCAACCCTGTACCGAAACCGAGCTCGGCGATGGTGAAGCGCTCCCTCCCTTGCCAACGTTCCGGCAGACCGCAGGCTTTGAGAAAGATCTCGCGCGTTTCGGCCAAGCCATCATCCACGGAGAAATAGATGTCATCCACAGCCTTCGCGACTGGAGTTCCATCCGGTTTCCAATCAAGCTCAGGTATTGGTGGCAGACGCGGCGTTGTCATGGCTTGCGACATAGGGGTGCGGCGCGCTTCTGGCCAGCGATTGCGTCAGGCGGTAGAGAATTGCCCATGAGTGAGCGGTTCTGGGAAACCAAACGATTAGAGGAGATGAGCCCCGACGAATGGGAGCTTGTCTGCGATGGCTGCGCGAAATGTTGTCTCCTCAAGCTCGAAGACGAAGACACAGGCGAGATTGCTTACACCAGACTGCATTGCCGATTGCTAGACGCCGACACTTGCCGGTGTTCGAACTATGCTCAGCGTAAGCGCCATGTACCGGACTGCGTGACGCTAACCCCAAAAACGATCAGCGAGATCCGCTGGATGCCGGACAGCTGCGCCTATCGCGTGCTGCATGAGGGACGGCAATTGCCCGACTGGCATCACCTTATCTGTGGAGATCGATCACGCGTGCACACGACCGGTAACTCGATTAGGGGGCGGACGGTTTCTGAGGACACCGTGCTTGAGGACGATCAGATTGACTGGATCGTTGACTGGCAAGGCACCCCGCCCTGAAACCAGGACGGGGTGTTCCCCAATGTGTGTGTGCTGCAATGCAAGGGCAGTTGGGGAAACTTGTTCAGTCTTCGGTAAATTCCCACTCGAAGGCGTAGTCGTCTGCTTCATCGAAGCGCTGGCAAACCTTGTCGAGTTCGGCTTCGGTCAACTGCCCGGTGGCGCGGAGCTCGGACATGACCTCGTCCTTTGTCATGGCGCTGGCCGGATCTAGGCAGACCGCTTTGTAGCGCTTACCGCTGGAATTGCTGATGCGGCTGACAATGCGTGGGCCTTCGCCATCTGTGCACTCATCCGCCAGATCACCGATCAACTCGCCCGCCTCTTCGATCTTCCCAGCGTGGGACTCTATGATCTCGGAATGACGCTCGATGGCATCGGAATGTGCTTCGATCCGCGCTTCAATCTTCTCACTCCAACGATCTCTGTAGGCTTCGACGCGGGCTTCAAGGATAGGCTCCATCGCTTCGACACGCGCCTCGATGTCATCCGTCCAGATTTCTATCCGGTCTTCAAAATCATCTGTGAGAGCGTCGATCTCGGCCTCACTGATTTCACCGGAGGCAGCGCGGGCCATGATGTCACCGACAAACGCCATGATGTCGCCAGACGCTCTAATATCGGCTTCGTTCATATCGAGACGAAGCTCACCACTTTCGATTCGGATGTTGAGGTCTGTGGCGACGTCGGCCATGGCGGCGACCACATCGCCAGCGATAGCCGACACATTTTGCTCGATAAGCGTTTCCATCTGAAGCGCTTCTTCTTCCATAAGTGAGGAAAGTCCCTCTATCGCTTCAATTTCGAACTCCACCTCGTCCATCGGGTTGTTCAACAAGATGATATGCGCGCCATGCCCTCGGTGACGGACAACGACACGGGGTTTGCTGGGAACGGGCGCGGCTTCCGGACGGATCGCGGCCTCGGGCACAGGCGGCTGAGGAGCACCGTCCAGCTCGTCACCGAGATCGTGCGGATGAGCGCTGGCAGTCGTGCAGGCAGAGGCGACAAGTGCGACGGAGCCTATTGCCGCGGTAAGGACCGTTCCCACCATGCGGCGGCGGACTGTCGGAAGCGGATTGCGCAACTGCTTCAACCGTTCGGCCAGGGAGTGCGTGAGTGTCAGGCTCGCACGCATCGCCGGGGCGGAGGTTGATGGACGGCACTTCCGCACGGCTTTAACGAGCGTGGCACCATAAGCGTGCGGCGTCGAACAACCGATGCCAATCACATCCGCGTCGCAGGACGCTTCCTGATCTGAGCGGAAAGCACTCATGGCGAAATGCACCAGCGGATTGAACCACTGAAGAGCCAAAAAGACAGTCGATGCTTGCAGGGCGAACAAATCACGGCGCTTTACATGCATCAGCTCATGCATGAGCGCGACGTCCCGCTCCTCTGCTGAGTAATCTAGTTCGAACCAAGCCGGAAGAACTACGACAGGCTGGAACAGACCGGTGACAAATGGACTGTCGCTGATGAAACTTGTCTGAATTGAAACTTTGCGGTGATCGAACCCGATTGACTGGCAAATCTCCACGGCCCGCGTGAGGACAGCGGGGCTGGCAGCCTGCCCTTCAGCGGCGACGATCCGGGAAAAGACCGTTTGCCGATAGACGGTCCAGGCAAGGTACCCGGCGGCACCAACGAGCCAGATGGCAAGCATTGCCATGCCGGGCGCAAAATTCGCCAGCGCATCCGACACCCAACTGGATGGTGCGGCGGGCGTCACCGGCATCGGCATATTCCCAAGGGGCGTTGCGGCCAGCGTCTCGGTTCCGTGTTGCATGGGTGTGCCAATGGCAGCTCCGCCAGACGGTAACATCGCGGCGGTCGGCGCTTCAGCGACGGCGACGTTGGCCGGTTGGCTCAGCGGGCTAAACAAGGACCACCCTTCCGGCAATGGAGGCAAGATCAGACGCGCCGCGGGAATAGCCCAGAGAGCATAGGCAGCCTTGGCACCAAAGTGCTTTGCAAAAGGGCGTCGAACCAGCAGCACGAGCCCAATAAGCGCTGTGACCGCTAGCGACGTCTGGCCAATAAAGATCAGGTTTTGAGAAACGGAACCCATCATTTCTTCAACTCCCCCAACAGTTTCTCCAACTCGGCGATATCCTCGTCAGTGAGGCCGCGACTATCGGCCAGGTGCGCCACGAGCGGGGCAGCGCGACCGGAAAACACTCGATCAACAAACTGTCGGGTCGCCGTGGTTTTGTAGTCCCCTTCCTTCAACGCTGTGCGGTAAAGGTAGCGGCGGCCATCAGCTTCGGTGGTCAGCGCACCCTTCTCGACGAGGCGAGCCAGAAGGGTTTTCACTGTGCGACTCGTCCAGTCCTGCGCATCGCCCAAGGCGTCGTGCACCTCGGATGCGCCAAGACCGTCTTCGGCCCACAGCACTTTCATGATTTCCAATTCGGCTTTGGTTATCTGCACCATTGAAGAACATCCAATACTCAAGGGCAGTCACCCCATATGACTACGGATGTAGTCCTATCTTATGACTACAAGTGTGGTCAATAAGAAATTTGTGACTGTTTTGTTAGGAAGATAGGGAGAGCTGTTGCGTGTCTACTCTAGGTCGCGGAGCGTCCTAAGTGAGCGTCATTTTTCAAGAAGCGGTGGGTGCGCTACGTATAAGAAATGAAACTTACCGAGTGCAAGGCTATCATCTTTGATAATGACGGGGTTTTGGTCGATTCAGAATTTATACATATCGCTGTAGAGAGAGAACTGCTCGCCGAAATGGGGCTTCACTATAGCCACGAAACGTACATGACCCGCTTTGTTGGCACCTCTGACGAGGACTATCGCAGAGAGATTGGGGCTGACTATGAGAGGCATGTTGGAGGTGTATTTCCGGCGGACTTCGGAAAAAAACTCTATGATAGAGTTTGGCCGCGTATCAGAGCTGAACTGAAGCCGTTGGATGGCGTTGCATTACTTGTCAGCGCGTTTGACGGAAAAGTCGCTGTCGGATCATCCGCGCCGTTGAGCCGACTTTATGAGAAATTGGAGATCACAGAACTTTCGAAGTTGTTCGAGCCTCATATCTACTCGGCTGAACATGTCGCCAAAGGTAAGCCAGAGCCTGATCTGTTTTTGTATGCCGCCGATAAACTCAGTGTTTCACCGTCTGTTTGTGTTGTGGTTGAAGACAGCATCCATGGTATCGCCGCAGCTAAAGCAGCTGGTATGAAATCAATCGGCTTTATTGGCGGACGTCATGCAGATGAGGGTTTGGCAGAGCGCCTGCTTGAGGCTGGCGCAAATATAATCGTCAGACGCCATATGGACATCAAAGACTTGCTCTAACTGTGCTGCAGTCTCTGACCCAAAGAAGATACAACGGATTGGCTTATATTTGCTTCTGACCAAAAGCAGACATAAGCGCCAGAAAGCGTTGCACCGACAGCCTCGACGCTGCCCTCCCCCTGAGCTAGTTACTGGCCATGGCATCTGCACCTGTTTCCACCGTCCGACGGGTTGAACGGTCCTGTCCCAATTGCGGATCGACGGAGCGGATGCGGCTGCCTCGTTACAGCCACGAGCATTGGGACAATATGCGATGCTCGGTCTGCGACCTGATCTATCTTCGTGAAGCCCCGGTCTATGAAGCGCTATCGGAAGATCTCGCCTGGACGAAGCAATTCAAGATCGAGCAAAAGCGCCGCAAGACGAAGCAACCGGTTGTCGCCTGGCTCGATGAAAAGACAAGATGGCGTCTACACATCGCCCGCGACGATGAGTGGGCTTATATAAGCGAGAAAATAAGTTCGGGGCGCGTGTTGGACGTCGGTTGCGGCAGCGGGAACCGCATTCCAGAGCCCTTCACTCCATTTGGAATTGAGATCGAAAAAGACGCAGCCGAAAAGTCGAACGCCGCGATGGCTGAACGGGGCGGCTCGGTAATCCACGCGCCCGCACTCGAGGGACTTTCCAAGTTTGAAGATGGCTTTTTTGATGGTGTGATCATGCGATCGTATCTCGAGCATGAAGCCCATCCGAGAAAAGTGTTGGAGGAGACGTTCCGGACTTTGCGACCGGGCGGCGTTATCTATGTGAAGGTGCCGAACTTCGCGACCATAAATCGTGTCGTCCGCGGGCGGGAATGGTGTGGCTTTCGGTTTCCCGATCACCTGAACTATTTCACGATCAAGTCTCTGAGGACGATGGCGGAAGCAGTTGGATACACATTCGAACTCAGGAATACGGTGACGCGCTACACGAACGACAATTTGCACTGCTTTCTGACCCGACCAACTTAGTTCGACCGATCGCTGATATCACTCTACCCTTTCGACTCGCCATGCATGGTCGACCGGCCCGTGCCCCTGGCCAAAGCCCGGCGCATTCTCAATGGCCCCCGACAAGTAGTCACTGGCGTGTGCCACCGCCTCATTCATTGAACGGCCTAAGCCGAGCTCGGTCGCGACGGCACTCGCCAGAGTGCAGCCTGTGCCATGGGTCGACGTCGTTTCGATCCGCCGGTTTTCGAAGAGCCATTCTCCGTGCTGTGTCTGCAAGACATCCACGATGGGGTTCGTATCGATATGTCCCCCCTTCACCAGAGCAGCTCGGACACCCGCCTCCAATAGAGCTTCGGCTGCGCGGCGCTGGCCGTCTACGGACTCAACGCTCTTGCCTGTCAAAATCTCCGCCTCAGGAGCATTTGGTGTAACGAGCGCCGCCTCGCGCATGAGGAGTGAGGCAAGCACATCTGTTGTCGAGGCATCGACGAGGCGATCTCCGGATGTGGCGACCATAACCGGATCAATGACCCGAGGAACCGCGGGAGCCTTCTCGGCTATCAACTCCGCCAACGCCTCGATGAGGTCCCGCCCGGCCAGCATACCTGTCTTGATGACATCAGAACCAATGTCGCCCATGCAGACAGACGCCTGATTGATAACCGCTTCGACGGGTAGCGGCCAGATACCGTGCACCCCGGTCGTGTCTTGAGCGGTGATAGCGGTGATGGCAGTCATTGCGTAGCCGCCAAGAGCGGAAATCGTTTTGATATCAGCCTGGATGCCGGCCCCGCCGCTCGAGTCCGAGCCAGCGATGACGAGCACGCGCGGAGGCTTTCTGTCAGACACCATACCCCCCATCGCAATCGAGCGTCGCTCCAGTGATCGAGATTGCATCCGGCCCAAGTAAAAACGCAATCAGCGCCGCGACTTCAGCTGCTTCTGCAAACCGTTTTAGTGGAGTTTCAACAGCGAGTGCTGACCAAGCCGCATCTTCGCTGCCATGGAGCGCAGTTAGTTCTTTGAAGAAATCGAGGTTCGAGAACATAGGTGTCTTCACACCGCCTGGTGCGACCGCGTTGACCCGCACCTGACGGGCCGCGCCCTCCAGCGCTCCGACCTTTACCAGTTGCGACAGGGCCGCTTTCGATGCGCCATAAGCTGCCGTGTTCGGCACAGCCTTCCGCCCCGTCGCTGACCCCACCGCAACGATCGAAGCCCCTTCAGCGGCATTACGAAGTGCGAACTGAAGCGCGAGGAAAGCACCGTCGAGGTTGACCGACATGACCCGCCGCCAGTCCTCGAAAGACATGTCCACAATCGGGGCTGCGTCGGAAATGCCGGCAGCCAATACAGCGCCTGTGAGAGGCGCACCGCCCAGGTCCAGCGCAGCCCACGCCTCAGGGTCGGCAACGTCCATTGGTGCGGCCTGCCAGTCACCTGAACCGAGCTCTTTCAGAAGTGTGTCGAGCCCTGTGGCGTCGCGATCGATGAGCACAAGTCGCGCGTTTTCGGCGGCGGCAAGTTTCAGGGCTGAAGCCCGACCAATACCTGATGCTGCCCCGGTAATGAGTATATGAGTCATTCTGCGCCCCATGGTGGGGGTGGCACATCGACTGGATTTGCCAGATCAAACTCCACGCGGAAAAAACGGTTTGGACGGCTTAGTTCATAGGCGAATAAATCCACGCTGGTATCGATTTCAACGGCCCACACATTATCGACCGATACGTCGAGTCCTTCTCGCAGGAACAGACCCTTGGAGAACTCGTCGGCAGGGAACTCTTGCCGGCCCTTGTCTCCTTCGCCCAGCGTATCTCCGCCATATTGAGTGATCGTATCTTCTAGACCATCCTCGTGGCGATGATCATGTTTGAGACGTAAGCCAGCCTCTGTGGGCGTGATCACCCAGGTACGCGAACGATCTTCACCCACATGAAATGGGATGCGTATTTCATTCGCGGAGCATGATCGGAAGTGCGCGATCAACGTCTCCTCGGCAAAGGTGGCGTCGGCCTCATCGGTGCTGACGACGCGGCCAGGATATGCCTCGCCCTGCTGGCAAAGGCTCAGAAGGGTTTCAAAGAACACGGTCTGATCCGAGCTTTTCGTGTGTGCACAGGCACTTGTCGCGACCAGCGCTGTGGCGATTAGATACTTTATCATCCGCGCGACCTACCGCATCGGCGCGCGAAGGTCACCCAGGCTATTGGGTGAGCGACAGAAGATTGCCGTCGGGATCCTTGAACCAGCAAACCTTTGCTCCACCCGGCACGGTCCAAACACCCTGCTCGTCCTGGGGTAGGCCTTCGAAAAACTCAAAGGCGACACCGTTCGCCGAGAGCGCTGACATCTCAGCTTCGATATCCTCGACCACCCAGCTGATGAGAGAGAATGGCTGGGGCGTAAAGTTTGGCGTCTTTGCAAGACGAAGTGTGCCGCCCGGCACTTCGAAGACGACGGCAAAGGGCGTGTCCTCGAGCAGGGTCAGGCCGAGTGTGTCCCCATAAAACGACTTCGCCCGGTCACCGTCGGCGACCGGGACGAATGTGTATAGAGGTTGGGACGAGCGCGACATCAGATCGGCCATCTGCCCTTGGAGTTCATAAGCAACCATAGCGTTGCCTTACGACCGGTTTGTGTGAGCCCAAATATTCCGCCCAGCACCACACCAACACTCGACATGGTAGTGATCCAACGATCGAACGAGATAACATCGGTTGCCGACAACACACCGCACAGGAGAACCGCAAAAGCTGCTGCGACCGCCATCCAATACAGAGCACTAAGAAGAGCGCCGATCAACTTCCAGATCACGTTAGGCTGGCTTGGGTGTTGCTCCGCCAAGACCGCCACCTTTTGGCTTGCGTTTGCCGATCACGGGCACCGCCGAAGTCGGGCCCATATCATCGTCGGAGTCCGGACGATCGATGGAACCACCATTGGCGAGAGCGACGATTTCGTCCCCGTTCAGAGTCTCGTATTCGAGGAGCCCTTCGGCGATGGCGGTCCACTCCTTTTCGTATTCCTTAAGGATGGACATCGCAGTATCCATACCCTCCTGAACGAGGTCGCGAACTTCCTGTTCGATCACCTTCGAGGTCTCTTCGGATACATGGGATGACTGCACCAGCTGTTGGCCGAGGAACACGTCGCCCTGGTTTTCTGAATAGTCGACAAGACCGACTTTGTCAGAATACCCCCAGCTTGTGACCATGGCGCGAGCAAGTCGCGTCGCTTGCTGAATGTCCGAAGATGCACCGGCGGTAACGTTTTCCGCACCAAAGTGAACTTCCTCTGCCGCTCGGCCACCCATCAGGATGGCGAGGCGTGAGGTCATCTGAACCTTTGACATCGAAAGCTTATCGTCTTCCGGCAGCTGCATCACCATACCAAGCGCACGGCCGCGGGGAATGATCGTTGCCTTATGCACAGGGTCAGCTTGAGGCGTTTTCAGAGCAACAATAGCGTGCCCTGCTTCGTGCCAAGCCGTGAGTTCTTTTTCTTCCTCGGACATGACCATTGAGCGGCGCTCAGGTCCCATGAGGACCTTGTCTTTTGCATCCTCAAATTCGGACATGGAGACCGCACGCTTGCCTCGGCGGGCAGCGAGAAGTGCCGCTTCATTGACGAGGTTTGCGAGGTCCGCACCGGAGAAGCCCGGAGTGCCACGTGCAATAACCTTTGGATTCACATCGCCGGCAGTCGGGACGTTCCGCATGTGAACGAGGAGGATTTTCTCACGACCAATAATGTCCGGGTTGCCGACCGTTACCTGCCGGTCAAAACGACCCGGGCGCAAAAGCGCTGGATCGAGGACGTCAGGGCGGTTCGTCGCCGCAATGAGGATGATGCCCTCATTCGTTTCAAACCCGTCCATCTCGACGAGGAGTTGGTTCAAGGTCTGCTCGCGCTCATCGTTTCCGCCGCCAAGGCCTGCGCCACGGGAGCGGCCCACAGCATCAATCTCGTCGATGAAAATGATGCAAGGCGCGTTGTTTTTCGCTTTTTCGAACATGTCACGGACACGACTTGCGCCAACGCCGACGAACATCTCGACGAAGTCCGAACCAGAAATCGTAAAGAACGGCACGTTCGCTTCGCCAGCAACCGCACGGGCGATAAGCGTTTTACCTGTTCCCGGAGGACCAACGAGCAGTGCGCCCTTGGGGATTTTGCCGCCCAAGCGCTGGAATTTCGACGGATCCTGAAGGAACTCTACAATTTCCTGCAGCTCTTCTTTGGCTTCGTCCACGCCTGCTACGTCAGCAAAGGTCACGCGGCCATGCTTTTCGGTGAGAAGGCGCGCACGGGACTTCCCGAAGTTCATCGCGCCGCGACCCCCGCCGCCGCCACTCATCTGGCGGTACTGCATGTAGATGAAGAAGCCGATCATCACGAGGAAGAGCAGGCTTACGAATGTGCCGAAGTTGAACCCACCAGTGGCCGGCTTGGCGGTCACGTTAACGCCGTTGTCTGCAAGAAACGCAGGAAGTTCGGGATCGAATACGAGCTTCTTGGTAAAGAACTGCTCCCCAGATGCCAATGTGCCTTCGATGCGATCGTCACCGATCTCAGCATCCTTGATCTGGCCGCTCACCGCGCCCTGTCTGAGCTCGGTGTAACTTAGCTCGGTTGCAGACTGCGCGGCCATATTGCCCTGCATGGCGAGCACCAAGGCCAGAACGACTGCGCCAACAAAAGCCCAAATTGCGAAATTGCGTGTATTCATTCTCTATCCCAATACGGTCGTGTATGCCTTAGCGATATAGGCTTTACATGCCGTGAAAACGACCCAGCGGCCTGTTTTTCTCAATCTATAGCGGCAAACTGTCCTGTTCCAATAAGTATTTCGTCATCTGAATGCGTGCCTTGACGAGGCAAATTGCAATTTGCGTGCTGGACAGCCCTTTTGGCGTTGTGTCCCGCGCCATTGGCGAGGCGACATCTCCCGGCTTCCAAATCGTATCAGGATCAGCAGCGTCGAGCTTTGAGGTGATTTCAAAGCGACCATCCCAGATATCATGAACTTCGGTACCTGCCGCCGATGCTTTGGCGGCTTCTCCGGGATCTCTCGCGATCGCCACTCGTCCTTTGCGCGGGGCAATCCAAGCCCCACCAAGCGTTCGGGCGCGCCAATCGCCTGAAAGTATATCCCGGGCAAGATCCAGGCGTGCGGCGTGGTGCGGTCTGTGATCTGTCCCGGCCGCAGCCATAATCAACACTGCGAGGCTTTCGGTGAGATCTTCATCCGAGAGATGTCCAGGGTCGAAACGGATCGTTCCATCGGGTTCAACATCGACATTTTTGCCGAGCCAACCGGTTAGGCGCTGATCCATTTGTGCACGATCAATCTGCTGCGACTTCGCGATATCAAGTAGTTCTTGGTGTCTCGCTTGATCTTGGGACAATGCAGCGCGAACGCGAACACGCTCATAGCTCCGATCCGTATTCGACGGGTCATCTATCCAAGATTGGCTTTGACGTGTCAGCCAGTCGCGCAAACCTGACCGGGAGCAAGCCATTAGCGGCCGAACAAGGGCAATGCCCCTGCCCTCAGGCCAAACCGGCGACGGTGCGATGGTGCGCATTCCGGCCAGGCCGAGCTTGCTTGCGCCGGCCCGCTGCCGCATGGCGACGGTTTCTGCCTGGTCTTCCTCGGTATGCCCGAGCAGCAGATGCGAGCCACCGGCCTCTCTCAGAGCGGTGGCGAGCAGGGCGTGGCGGGCGCGGCGGGCTTTCGCCTGGGTAGCGCGCCCTTCCGGCGGTGACCATTGCAGCGTTCGATGCGCCACACCACGCGAGTTGCAAATGTCAGCGACATACTTCGCTTCGTCGGCTGCTTCGGGTCTCAAACCATGATTTACCGTAAAAGCAATTATGCGGCGGTTTTGCTGGACGGCCCATTCATGGGTGAGAAGCAGCAAAGCAAGCGAATCGCTGCCACCTGAGACACCTACGCCAATCGGGTCGCTGCACCCGCCGCAATAGGCCGACAGGACCGCGGCGACTTGCACATCCGGCGGTTCTGCTAATCGCAACTCGACCGTGAACGCTCCACATTTGCGAGATTCAGCGTCACTGGCGATGCATTCGGATACCGCGTGCCGAGCGTGTCGAGGATCTGGCAGGCTCGATCGGATTGTCCGACAAGTCGGAGCGATCGACCAAGTTTGACCAATGCATCCGGTGCGCGGGCATCATCAGGATATTTCTGGATCATATCGCGATAGGCCGAACCGCTCTCATTATAGTTCTGCTGCTGGTACAAGACCTCACCGAGCCAGTATTGCGCCTCGCCTGCCTGGGGATCATCGCCGAAATTCTCAAGGAAGGCCCGGAAGCTCCTCTCAGCGCCGGCATAATCGAAGCGGAGAAGGCGAGCTTTCGCATCGGCAAAGAGCGGACCGGCCGACCCCGGAAGATCCGATGCCGCGATCGTTCCAAGTGATCCCGATCCCGGAGCGGACGCTGCAGCACCAGTGGTTTGAACAGACGCGCTAGGGTTGGTGCCCACACCGCCTTCAGCAATCGTGCTTGCTCGCGACAGAGCGGCGACCACTTCCTCGCCTGCTCCCTCAACGATCTGACCGTCGAGAATTAGCCGGTTTTGTTCAGCGACAACGCCGCTCAGCGCCAGAATTTGTTGATCTAGCTGCTCCAGACGACGACCGATTTCGGCATCATCGGATTGCAACCTGTCCATTTCTTCCCGGCTTTGGCTCAGTTGAAACTGCAGGGTTTCGACCCTGCCCACGAGTTGTGCATTCTCGGACTCCAGATCACGGACCTTCAAAGCCAGATCGGCATTCTGGCGCTGCAAAGTTAATGAGCGGTCTTCAATCTCGGTGACCGTAGACTGCAATCGGTACGTCTCGGTTGTCAGCTCCCGCCGACTAAGACGTTCTTCCTGGGCGAAAGCCGAAGAGGACATCAGGGCCACACCTGTTAGGAGCGCAAGGTATCGATTTAGGGACATACTGCCTGCTCTGGAGTGAGAATTGGACAGTCCGCAGAATGAAAAGCGGCCGGGGCGAAATTAAGGCACCCCGGCCGCGATCTGCAGCAAATTTTAGTCTCCGCGAGGGAGGCAACTAGCTTGTGCGGGCACCAGAAACAATCTGGGTGAAACCGTTCCGGTTCAGGGCCCAGGACGCTTCGTTGCTGCCGCCGTCAATTGGGCGCTCTTTACCGTAGGAAACAGTTTCTACGCGCGACTGGTCTACACCCAAGCCAACGAGGTAATCGCGAACAATCGAAGCGCGACGCTCGCCGAGTGCGAGGTTGTATTCCCGTGTTCCGCGCTCATCGCAGTTGCCTGCAACAAGGATACGGACATTAGGGTATGAGTTCAGCCAAGCGGCCTGACGCTGAAGCACGGCTTTGTCCGTGTCATCAAGACGCCACTGGTCGAGATCGAAATAGACACGCTCGCCTACATTCACCCGGAAATCTTCGATCGATCCAGCCGCAGGACCAACAGGGCCAGTAGGTGCTTCTTGTACGACTGGTGCTGGAGCTGGTTCAGCTTCTGCAACTTCAACGACTGGAGCCGGTGCTGGCTCCTCCGGTGGGGTGGCGCAAGCGGCCATTCCCAAAATCACGGCTGCGGCAGTTACTCCGCTTTTTACAACATTCTGCATGGTTAAAGGCTCCCATCCTATCCTTGCTTGTCACACGAACTGGGCAAAGTGTAAATCAGTCAATAGTTTCGCCCGATGTCAACAGGATGACACACGAGCCCCGATAGGCGCGAACCTTCGAATTGAATTCCGGCAACAATTTGGCAATGGGCAAAATTGCGATGGTTGCAATTCAGCCACGCATCGATTGCCGCCACCCAATGCTCTCAAATCAATGGAAAAATTGCTTCTTTTCGATGTCGTAGACTTCGCTGTTCGTTGCTGAAAAACCACAATAATCAGAACCTATTTGGCTACCTGGCGATCGCCGAATTCGAATTGATGCTCAAAAATGAAGCTCTATCGCATCTGATTTTTCCGTTAGAACCCCCTAACGGTTAGTGATCACCAACATTTATATTAAGCCGATTCTTGAATCGTTAGCGGACCCTACTCGATGGCAAGTGTTGGAATCGCTTCGTGGCGGATTACGCCCACTGCGAACTTATCTCGACACCTTTTGGGGTGAAACGCTGGACGCGTTTGCAAAGGCCGCGGCCTGACCTACTGAAAGTGGTTCGGGTCAGCTGATCTCGACAACCATATCCGTTACGCGACGCGCAATCTCGAGGCAGGCGGTAAGCCCGGGGCTCTCTATCCCGAAAAGATGCACTTGGCCCGGAGCACCATGGGTCCCGGGCCCAAGGATCTGAAAGTCGACGGCCGCGTTGTTCTTTCCCGGTCCAGCGAGATTGGGGCGAATGCCCGCATTGTCAGGATGCAATGCACCATCCTTCAGAGAAGGCCAATAGGACTTTATGGCGTCATAGAAGACCGCTGCGCGTTCCGGTTTCACATCGTAATCCTCTTCGGTCACCCATTCGACATCTGGTCCGAAGCGGGCGTTGCCACCAAGATCGAGTGTCAGATGAACGCCTAATCCGCCGCTGATAGGAACGGGATAAATCAACCGCTCGAAAGGCGCTCTCGATGCGAGAGAAAAGTAGTTTCCCTTGGCGAGGTAAAGCTTTGGGATGTGACTGTCTGGCAGCCCTTCAATAGCATTGGCAAGACGTACAGCACCAAGCCCCGCTGCATTGATAAATGTTTGTGCAGTAACAATGCAGGGCTCATTCCCGCTGCAGACTAGCTCTGTGCGTCCATCGGAAAGCGTCTGCCCGCTGACGATTTGTGTACCGTACGCGATGCGCGCTCCGTGATCTTCAGCCTCACCGAGCAGGCTCAGCATCAGTGCGTGGCTATCCAGTATGCCGGTTGACGGTGACAGGATTGCGCCGGTGACGGACAAGGCCGGCTCCAGCTCTTTCACCTCTTCAGCGCTAAGGAAGATGAGGTCATCAACGCCGTTAGCTGCGGCCCCTATCGCTATCGTATGCAGCTGTTCGCGTTCATCTTCGTCAGTTGCCACAATCAGCTTGCCGCATCGCCGGTGGGCGATTCCTCTGGTCTCCAGATGCTCGTACAAAGCCCATTTGCCAGCGACGCAGCACTCGGCCTTCAGGGAACCGAGAGGATAGTAAATGCCCGCATGGATAACTTCTGAATTTCGGGAACTCGCGCCGGTGCCGATAGCGGACGCCTTTTCCACGATCAGAGCATCGCGCCCACCCATAGCGAGAGCGCGTGCGATCGCCAGGCCAATCACACCGGCTCCCGCAACGATACAATCAGCCTCAAAGCGCGGGAGCCCTGACATCCGATCAGATAGCTCTAGGCGACGCCCGCCAGCTCCGGTTGCTCCGGCGCGAGAGCCGGTTTGGCCAGGATCATGTCAGACGCTTTTTCAGCGATCATGATGGTCGGTGCATTGGTATTGCCGCCGATCAGTGTTGGCATCACCGACGCATCAATTACACGCAGCCCATCGACACCGCGAACACGGAGCTCGCTATCCAGGGGTGCGTGCTGATCTGTTCCCATGCGGACGGTTCCTATGGGATGATAAATGGTCTCACCTGTTTCGCGGATGTAGGTGTCAATTTCATCATCGGTCTTCACGCTTTCGCCGGGCCCGTATTCCGGCCCCCTGTACGGCATTAGCGCATCCTGCTTCAGGACCTCTCTCACCATCTTTAGGCCCTCGCGCATGGCGCGGCGGTCTTCCTCTGTTGCGAGATAATTCGGGTCGATAACCGGCGTATCAAAGGGATCAGCAGACCGCAGACCAATATAGCCGCGGCTTTCAGGACGAAGCTGACAGGAGTGGACCATAAAGCCGTCTTTTTCGACGGGCTCATTCGCATGGCTCAACGACATGGCATTCACCATGTGGAGCTGGATATCCGGACAATCGAGCCCTTCACGGGACTTCAGGAATGCCCCGGCCTGGAGGAACTGGTCCCTGCCCGGCCCTTTCTTGCGCAACAGATAGTCCAAAGCGACCGTGTATTTTCTCCAGCCCTTCTGCTTTGAGTATGCCGACAAGGGCTGATTGATTTCCTGCAGGACCAAGACGTCCAGATGGTCCTGAAGATTCTGGCCGACATCCTTCAGGTCTGCGTGAACCTCGATTCCGTGTTTCTTGATTTCGTCTGCCGGGCCAATGCCTGACAGCATCAGAAGCTGGGGTGACTGGACCGCACCAGCGCAAACAATGACCTCCGACGTTGCATCGATACGTTCTGGCCTTTGACCGGGGCCGGACACCACCTCAACACCTTTGGCTCTGCCGTTTTCGACCACGACTTTCGTAACCAGCCCTGTCGAAAGAATAGTCAGGTTTGGGCGGACCTCTTCGATCGGTCGGAGGTAGGCATATGAAGCGCTCCAGCGCTCACCATCGCGGATGGTCCGCTGATAGTGGCTGAAACCTTCCTGGTCTGCGCCATTGAAATCGCTCGTTCGTTTGAAACCCGCTTCTATTCCGGCTTCGATGAAGGCGCGATGGATCGGACTATCCAGGGGGGAGTCCTCAACCCAAAGCGGGCCGCCTGTCCCGTGGAACCCGTCCGCGCCACCTTCATAGTGTTCGGACCGCCGAAAATAAGGAAGGACGTCGGCATAACCCCAGCCATCAAGGCCCATCTGACGCCACTGGTCATAGTCGCGTGCATGACCACGAATATAGATCATGCCATTTATGGACGACGATCCTCCCCAGCCTTTGCCGCGTGGCCAGTAGAGTTTGCGACCGTTCATATGTTCCTGCGGTTCAGTCCAGAAGCCCCAATTGTGCGGACCTTCCTGTTTGATGAGCTGGCCGACCCCCGCAGGCATACGAATGAGGAAGCTTGAATCCTTCTTTCCCGCCTCAATCAGGCATACCCTGATGGAGGGGTCAGCGCTGAGCCTGTTTGCCAGTGTGCATCCTGCGCTTCCTGCCCCCACAATTACATAGTCGTATGCCGCCATATCACGCGTCTCCATCCCGTAATTCACTCGTTACGTTATCCATTCCATTTTCGTGCCGCTCTGGAAACACTTTGTGAAGGAACTCCAAATATTCTTTCGCTTCCAGTCTGCATGATCGCAGTCCAGTTTGGGAGTATCAAATGTCGGCGCTGTCACAGAACCACGCCATTTTGACGCAGAACCCCAAGCTCAAGAAGGACAATCGTGTTCACCGCCGGGTGGAGATGACCCTGAGAGGGCGCTTCCTTAACCAAACAAGCCAGGAACATGCCTTCGTCAGCGTGAATTTGTCCTGCGGCGGAGCACGGCTTCGCGCCAACAATGTCCCGCCCGTCGGTGAGCAGATTGTCTGCTATTTCGACGAGCTTGGCCGGGTGGCTGGAAAGATTGTTCGCCATACCGAAGACGGCTTTGCAGTCGGGTTCAATACGGTGCAGACGAAGCGCGATCGCCTGGCGGACAAACTTATCTGGCTCGACAATAAGGAACGCCTTGGCCTTCATGAAGAGCGCGGTGCGCCCCGCTATCCAGCCGACGGCCCAGCCATTCTTGTTCGTCAGGACGGACGGCGCCTACAATGCCGTGTTATCGATATTTCACTGACCGGTGCAGGTTTCGAAACCGACGGACCGCCCCCTATGATCGGCGAACAGATCATTGCCGGAAACCTTTCCGGCGAAGTTGTTCGCCGCAACGGTAAAGCCTTCGGTGTTCGATTTATACGACAGGCTGACGTAGCGAAGTAGCGTCTACTTTCCAGACCAGTTCGGTTTGCGCTTCTCAGCAAAGGCGCGCGGACCTTCGATCATATCTTCGCTTTTAAGCATGGCGCGAACGGCCGGGTAACGGGTCTCGAATGCCTCCTTGTAATCCGCGATGTCCAAGCCTTGCATGACGGCTTGCTTCGATGCCCGCACGGACATGGGACTGCAAGCGAGAATCATATCGGCCCAGAGGCGAGCTGTATCCATCAGCTTCTCGGCCGGTACGACGGCATTGACGAAACCGAGCCGCTCGCCGTCCTCCGCGCTGACGGTGCGTCCGGTCAAGATCATGCCCATTGCTCGTTTCAAACCAATTTGTCTCGGTAGACGATGCAATCCACCGGCAAGTGCTGCGAGGCCGACTTTGGGTTCCGGCAGAGCAAACGAAGCTGTATCCGCAGCGAGGATCAAATCGCAGGCAAGCGCGATCTCAAACCCTCCGCCCATAGCGACGCCATTGACGGCCGCAATGACCGGTTTGTCGAGGTCGTATCGAGAGGTGAGCCCGCCAAACCCGCTGTCAGGTGTATAGATTGGGTTGCCCTCTGCTTGCCAACGCAGATCATTGCCAGCAGAAAAAGCCCGGTCACCAGCCCCGGTGATGATGGCCACCCAGAGGTCTGGATTGCTGGCGAAATCGTCGAAGACTTTTCCGAGAGCTTCGTTCGCTGGCGGATGAAGCGCATTCATCCGTTCGGGCCTGTTCATCTCGACGACGAGAACACGTCCGTCCTCTCTCACCTTCACAAAATTATCTTCAGACATACAATCAGGTTCCCCTCGTCATTTTGTTTACACACAGCCCTTAAGCTGATCGAAGTCAACCAAGACCCGGGCCGTGAAAAATGCCGAAAGCCTCCCCTCTTGATCTTGCCGCCGTCGATCCAGCGATCTGGCGCGTATATGTCGGCGAAACGCTCTACGGACCATACACTCTGGGACAACTTCAAGGTTTCGTCGAAGAAGGCAGGATTGGCAAAGATAGCCTTATCGGACAGAGCGACAGCGAGAGACTCGTCAAAGCCGGCGCGCTCAAAGAGTTGCGCGAGGCCTTCGCGAAATTGCAGGAAGAAGACGCGCCGAATGAGACGCCACCACAGACCGGCGCTGTTTCGAACTACCTGATTGCGACGCAACTCGCTCGCACATCGGATGTCGATCTGATTGTCTGCCTCAACAGCCTTGGCAAGTTTGCGTCGGTGTTTCCAGGCACCTTCATCCTCAGCAGCCGCCATCGTCTTCGGGATGTTCAGAAAGCGCTGAATGACGCCGTAACGCTCGATGATCAACTCATTATCGTGAATGCGACGAGTGGGCGGCTCGGCTGGCTTAACATTGGAACGGACACGAATATTCACCTGAAGGAGATATGGGATACGACCGAGCGTTCAGACGATAGTGATCTTTGAGGCCGAGTGCGATATTCACGTCTCGGTACTTGCGACCGGCTCAATCAGATCTGGCGTGGTAGCTGACATCGCCTCCCGGACTTGATCCAGGGTTTGTTTTGTGTGCACTGCAGCGAAACCCTTTAAATATCCGGGTGGAGTTCTTATCTGTGAATTGCTGGAAGCCCCGCAATTCATTAAATTTTTTGGAGGTTGAGACCGTATGCTGCTCAACATGCTTAAGGGAAAACTGCACTCCGGTGCCGTTACGCAATGCGATCTTCATTATGAGGGATCGGTATCCATTGATCAGGACTTGCTTGATGCGTCAGGTATCCTGCCAAATGAACGGGTCGATATCTGGAACGTGACGAATGGCGCACGCATCCAGACCTATGCGATTGAAGCTCCACGCGGATCAAAAACCATAGGTGTCAACGGGGCTGCGGCCCGTAATTTCGCGGTCGGAGACCGTGTGATCATTGCAGCCTTTGCCCATGTGGAAGCTGAGAAAGCTCGGCAGCACGCGCCGCAGGTCGTGCTCCTGGACGAACACAACGACATCCAAACGCCATCGACTGCTTACTAGGCTCTATTCCTCAAACCCAACGAACGTCGCTGCCTCGCCAACGGACTTTCGATTGGAGACAACGGCATTTGCCGGAAAGGTTTCGTCCGGGTAGCCCATCGCAACACAAATCATAATTACCTGATCATCGGGGATGCCCGCATGCTCGCGGACAACAGGTGACTGCATGATGCCTTGTGAATTGATCACGCATCCAAGCCCGCGGGACCAGGCGGCATTTACAAGAGCGTTGGTGACACCGCCGCAATCAAACGGCGCAATGTCAGAGCCGTGGATCGACCGGTCATAGGTCACCACAATGGAGACCGGTGCATCGAATTGCCTGAAGCCACGGAGCACCCAGTCTTGCCGCGCTTCCTTATCGTGGCGCTCAATCCCCATGGCTCCGAATAGCTGCTTTGCGATTTCAATCTGTCGTTCGCGATGGATGCCCTGATACCCCTCCCCGGGACCCCGGCGAAATTCTCTGGAATCCGGCACGCCAGCTAGGTTTCGCTCCACATTGCCCTTCCGAATGCGGTCGAGCGGCTCGCCCGTCACAATATAGAAATTCCAAGGTTGAGTGTTGAGCGATGTTGGTGCGCGCATAGCCAGGTTGAGCACGTCTTCTATCACGCCTTTCGGCACCGGTTCGGGCTTATAGCCTCGAATACTGCGCCGACCGCTTACCACGTCATCATAATCCAAGGCCCGTCTCCTCCGCGATAGGTTCTAATGCTTCCTATCGCGGATTGACGCTGGGCCAAGCAACGGCGGGCTCAGAGCTTGAAGCCGCCGCTCGCTTCAATACGTTGACCACTGATCCAGCCGGCATCGGCGGATGCCAGAAACGCCGTTATCGGACCAATATCTTCGGTTCTCCCCACCCTGCCGAGGGCTGTCTGGCTTGCCAGAAAGTCCCGCATTTGAGGCATCTTCTCAAAACGATCCGCATTAAAGTCATTATCTATTCCGCCGGGCGCAACAGCGTTCACAGTTATCCCACGCTCTCCAAGATCGGCAGCGAGGTAGCGTGTAAAGGTCTCAACGGCCGCCTTCATGGACGCGTACACAACCATCGGAGAAAACGTCACTCGGGTCAGGCCGGTGCCCATGGTGATAATTCGCCCGCCGTCATTGATCAGCGGCTCCAGGGCCTGGGTTAGCAGCACGAGGCTCTTGAAGTTCGTATTGAACAAACGATCGAGTTCCTCTTCTGGTATCTCCCCAAATGCATGCTCGCTGGTGATCCCGGCATTGTTGACCAGAATGTCGAAACGGTCGGTGCCCCACTCATTAAGCTGAGCCACAAATTGGCTCTTGAAGTCGGGTATGCTTGCCGCTCCGGTTAAGTCGACCTGCAATGCCGCAGCCCGCACATCTCGCGCTTCAAGATCTGCAACTGTCTCGCGCGCTGCGGTTTCATTGCGAACGTAAGTGATGATCACGTCCGCTCCGGCATCGGCGAGATGCTGAGCAGCGTTGCGGCCGAGGCTTCTGCTACCGCCGGTGACAAGCGCGGTCTTGTTTTCAATTTTGGCCATGGAATGTCTCCTGTGTCTGGTATCCATGGGCCGCAAAATGGTCGATCGGGCGTCGCTCAAAAATTCCCTGATTTTGCATCTCTCCATACAAAATTGTATGGGGGTTACCGTTGCGACGGGAGGTTATCGTTGAGCGACTGGTCGGACATACGATGGTTCCACGCTGTGCTCACCCATGGCAGTTTCTCAGCTGCAGCACGCGCAACCGGCACAACCCAAGCGACCATCAGCCGCCGGATCAAAGCTCTCGAAATGGAGCTCGGCGGCGCCTTGTTCACTCGCGGACTGGAGGGCGTAACGCTGACGGCATTGGGCGATGCACTGAAACCATCGGCAGACCGCATGGCTGACACAGCGAAGAGTTGGGACGATGCAGTCCGGCATCACCAAACGGGCCGCCGAACCATATCCGTGACATGCGGCGAACTGATCGGTGGTTTTCTCTCGAAACACCTTAGCCAGCTGCAAGTCGGGCTCGGTTCGGTGGACATTGAACTGAGACCGACAAATGAAATGGTCGATATCGCACGAGGTGAAGCCGACCTCGGTTTGCGCAATCGCCGCCCAGAGACGGGCCCTCTAAAAGCGCGTCGTTTGAAATCGAAGCGATACGGCCTGTTCTCCGTGTTCGGAGCGAAGACTTTCTTCTCTGCTGGTGAGATCACCTCAACTGCTCAGCTGAATGATCATGCCTGGATCGCCCATTCGCGATCCATGGGACACCTGCCCAGTGCAAAATGGATCGCCGAACATATCACCGAAGAAAAGATCCGTTTTCGGATGAACTCGACTGCCCTCATCCTTGATGCGACCCACGCGAATGAAGCCTTGGCTCTCTTGCCCAGATTTATCGGCCTCGGCGAGCCACATCTCGTTGAGGTGTTCGGTCCAGTCGACGGTCTAGATTTCGAAATGTGGATCGTCCGCCGCGATGAGGATCAGCGAGACAAGGTAATTGAGAAACTGATTTCGAACATCGAGGTTGTGTTTGTCTGACAGCGTCGCACTCGCTAGCAGTAAATCAGGCGCGCATTTGGCTTTGTGATGCGGATATAGGCCTCCGCGATCAACAGGTTTGGCACCCAGCAGAGCCAAGTGACCATTCGATACCAATCGTCGGTCGATAGGCCGAAGGGAACGTCGATGAGGAACATCGGGCGGATACTCACAACCGCCAACGTCACCGCGTAGCTGCGCAGCATCCAGCGGCGATGACTCACAATGTCCTTTGCCCGGGCCGTCGTATAGGCGAGCCAAGTGGTGGTGAACCAGGTGATGCCGAGGCCGCCAAACCCCATTTGAGCGATGATGCCTCTTGTATTCGCGGACGCGAGCGCCACACCGGTGACAGCGCTTATCCAGATGCAGACACAGTAGGTCACGCCAATCCAGCGATGCCATTTCAGGCTCTTTGCCCGCAGCCTCTTGGAAAACGCAAAGGGTCCGATCAGCAATGGCGGGATAGCGGTCGCGACGTGGATCAGTAGAATGATCCAGTTTCCATACTGCCAGTTCGGAAAAAAGGGCGCGCCTACTGGTCCGGCAAGCACCCGGGGAACGGCGAACAGAGCAAGATAAATCGCTGTAAAAACAATCCCGCCATAGATGATGCTATTTCCGTAGGTTTGCACGCGGTCCCAGACAATGGACAGCGCTTTGCGCTGATCTTTTGTCAGCGGCCTGCGCGTAGCTGGTTTTGCAAGGGAAACGTCCGTCACGTCAGAATCTTTACAGCACTCTACAAGTCCCAGTGAAATAAAGGAAAAAGGTGAAAGAACTCTGAGTATGATTGCATGAACTCAACCGACACATTAGGTGGATTGAGGCTTTGAGGGTCTTTATTCAGGCTCCAAGAATCCCCATACACTAGGCCTTGCAAGTTCTATAAGGCTCTGCTGCCTAAGCTGCAGCGCTGGATAACAAGAAAGACAGAAGACATGTCCGACACGCGCCATACGGAAATCCTGATCATCGGCTCAGGCCCAGCAGGCTGGACGGCCGCCGTTTACGCCGCGCGCGCCATGCGCAATCCGCTCGTGGTAACGGGCTCCCAGCCCGGAGGTCAGCTCACCATTACGACCGATGTGGAGAATTATCCGGGCTTTGCCGAGATTCAGGGCCCGGAACTAATGGACAAGATGCGCCACCATGCTGAAGTGATGGGCACGCAGATTGTCGAGGATCACATCTCTTCTGTTGATCTGGAAAGCCGCCCATTTAAAGCCGTTGGCGACAGCGGGACGACATACACAGCAGACGCTGTGATCATCTCCACAGGGGCTCAGGCGAAATGGCTTGGCCTCCCCTCGGAAGACAAGTTCAAGGGCTTCGGTGTGTCGGCTTGCGCCACGTGTGATGGCTTCTTCTACCGCGAAAAGGAAGTTGTGGTTGTCGGCGGCGGCAATACGGCCGTTGAGGAAGCGCTCTTTCTGACGAACTTCGCTTCGAAGGTGATCTTGGTGCACCGCCGTGACAGCCTTCGCGCAGAGAAGATCCTTCAGGACCGCCTGTTCAAACATCCAAAAGTCGAGATCATCTGGAACCACACCCTTGATGAAGTTGTGGGCGACGAAAACCCGCTCGGCGTCACGGGCGTAAAACTCAAAAGCATGGAAACCGGCGAGATCACCCACCGCGATGTCCACGGTGTCTTCATCGCCATTGGTCATGCTCCCTCGACGGAGCTCTTTAAGGACAAGCTCGAGATGCACGGGCACGGCTATCTCGTGACCGCGCCGGACTCCACCGCTACCAACATTCCCGGCGTCTTTGCCGCCGGTGACGTCACAGACGATATCTATCGTCAGGCGGTCACAGCTGCAGGCATGGGCTGTATGGCCGCACTAGAGGCTGAAAAGTGGCTAGATGAGGAAGAAGCGACCCGGGAGCTGGAAGCGGCTGAGTAACCGAAGCGCCCGGAAGTCGATCCAGTGGATCGATTTCAGCGAAGGTTGCCCCGGTAGGGGCCCAAGCCTGCTCAGAAAGTTATTCCGCGGCAACTATCTCAGCAGTTTTCGCGTCTTCACCGGCTTCTTTTTCGGCCCGCAAAATTTCGGCCTTCGCCTCGACCGCATCGACGATCTCATCGATCATGTTGGCATTACCAACTTTCCGATCGACCTTGCCAGCTGCATACATCATACCGGCTTCCTTGCCGCCGCCGGTAAAGCCGAGGTCTGTCATGGCGGCCTCTCCCGGGCCGTTTACAACGCAGCCAATGATCGACAGCGAGATCGGCTCTGAAATATGCGCGAGCCGCTCTTCCAGCGTCTGGACCGTCTTGATGACGTCGAAGCCCTGTCGGGCGCAGCTCGGGCAAGCGACAATGTTTACGCCGCGGGTCCGAAGCCCAAGCGATTTCAACATCTCGAAGCCGACTTTCACCTCTTCCACAGGGTCAGCGGACAGTGAGACGCGGATCGTGTCCCCTATTCCGGCCCATAAGAGGCTGCCCATCCCGATTGAGGATTTGACGGTCCCCGTGCGCAGGCCGCCCGCCTCGGTGATCCCGAGATGGAGCGGCGCTTCTGTTGCATCCGCCAAGGCATGATAAGCGGCCACGGTCAGGAACATGTCGGAAGCCTTCACCGAGATCTTGTACTCATGAAAGCCGAGATCATCGAGAATGCGCGCATGATCGAGCGCGCTTTCTACCATCGCCTCCGGACAGGGCTCGCCATATTTTTCAAGCAGGTGCTTTTCTAGCGAGCCACCGTTTACGCCGATGCGCATGGAGCAGCCATTCGCGACCGCAGCCGCAACGACTTCCTTCACCCGCTTTTCGTTTCCGATATTGCCTGGGTTGATCCGCAGGCAGGCAGCACCTGCTTCTGCTGCTTCTATGCCCCGTTTGTAGTGAAAATGGATGTCCGCAACGATCGGCACCGGACTTTCCTTGCAGATCGTTGGCATGGCGGCCGTTGCGTCCTCGGTCGGGCACGATACGCGCACAATGTCTGCCCCGGCCTCTGCAGCCCGATGGATCTGATCAAGCGTAGCCGCGGCATCCTCCGTCGGCGTGTTGGTCATGGTCTGAACGGCAATTGGCGCATCGCCACCAACCCATACATCGCCGACCCGAATTTTCCGGGACTTGCGTCGGTCGATGTTCCGCCAGGGACGGATGTGGTTGTGCATATGGGCCATGCGATCCGGGTCCAGCCTTTGCAACTAGCAGAAGGTTTGGCTGCTATTTGGCTTTAGAATGCGCCTCTGGCAAGGCCATTTCAAGCACTAACGACTGGGCTGACTTTCACTGACAGCAGCCAGTGCTGGCGCAGCGATATCCCTTGCGGTTTGCGCAACAGAGTCGACACTAATCGCGTAAACCGCGCTTTCATCTTCGCCAAGGCGACCAACCTGAACGTCCCCGACCTGCCACAAAAACGCCGATCCGTCCCGGGCAGACACGGTCCAGCCAGCACCAATGCGTGGATGATACACCTCGCCGGCCGTCATTGCCCGCGACCGAAATATCGTCCCATCAGACCCCCGCACTTCGATCCAGGCTTGGCGGAGAGCCGTCAGCGTTAACGGCAATTGCGGTTTTAACTCGTCGGTCTCTTCCACTTCGGCGAAGAGACTGGTGCGCGCACCATTCACAGGAGCACTCGCTTCGACCACTTCTTCGCGATCTATAGATTGGTACGTCGCGTACCCTATGCCGCTCACAAGCGCCAAAAGCATGGCCCCAGCCAGCCCGGCAAAGGCGGCTCTCGCCGTATTACGATTGCGCTCGTTCGCGGCGACGACCGCTTCCATCTTGGGAGCTTCAGATACCGCTCCGCATTGGGCATTGAAGGTGTCGACCACATGGTCGGGGTCAAGCTCAAGATAGGTCGAATACGCGCGCAAAAAGCCATTTATGTAGCCATTTGGCACGCCGCCGGCGTACATCCGCTCTATGGAATCCAAGTATTCCTCACGGATAAGCAGCTGTTTTGATATCTCACCAAGCGACGCCCCACGGGACTCACGGGTCCGTTTTAAAACGTCCCCAATACGCTCAATATCCTGAATTTCCCCGTCCTGCGTCATCGGTCCTTATCCACCTGAGTGTACCAAAACAGCTAATTTCAGCACTACTCCTGCAAAAAGCCCACCCCAACGGAATACGTTAGCCCCTGAACGCTCATGCTTCAAGCGTTCGCTAATACAATGTCATGTTGACTGGCTATACCTAACAGTTCGTTACGGAACGACCCGTTTGACGTCAAAATCGCCTCTTTTACCGCGTTTGAGAAGCTTTCAAGCGATAAAGAGCGTATCATACGCTTCACCGGCCCCACTGAACTCGCTGGCATTGACAGAACCCGGTAGCCCATCGCCAACAGCGCCAACGCTTCCAACGGCCTGCCGGCACTTTCGCCGCAAACTGAGACCGGAAGCCCCAGTTTTGCGCATGTGGAAGCAATCTGCTCCAGGAATTTCAATGGTGGACGCGCTATCATATCATAGCGGTCGGAAATGCGCGGTTGCATCCGATCTGCGGCGTGAAAGAACTGCATCAGGTCATTTGTGCCGACGGATATGAAGTCTGCCTTGCCGACCAAGGCGTCAAGCTCATAAGCGAGCGCTGGAGCCTCCAGCATCGCGCCAACGGACAGCTTCAGTGGCACAGGGCGCCCATGCGCTGCGGCCCAGTCTACTTCGCGCTCCAGTAATTCCCGCGCGTCGATGAACTCAGATGCTGTGGTCACCATAGGGAACATGACTTTCAGAGGTCGCCCGGCTGCCGCGCGTATCAACGCCCGCATCTGACGCCGAAAGAGACCACGATGATCGAGGGCAAATCGTACGGATCGCCAACCGAGGGCCGGATTTTCCTCACCGTGTCCCTCTAGCCCTGGGATCAGCTTGTCCGCGCCAACGTCCAGCGTTCGGAAGCAGACTTCTTTGCCAGCCGCCGTATCCATCACATAGGCATAAAGCTCCGCCTGCTCAGCAATAGACGGTAGCTTGTCGGCCAAAAGGAATTGGAACTCTGTTCGGAATAGACCGACACCGTTCGCGCCCGTCTCCGCGAGATGATCAACGTCAATGCGAAGACCGGCATTTAGCATCAATTCCACTTCGATACCGTCAAGTGTAACGGCTTTCTCATTGCGGAGCTGGCGATAAATCTCTTCCCGCTGATTTCGAAGTTCTGAACGTGCCCGATAGGAAGACGTCAGCCCTTCATCGGGTCTGATGTGGACCTCGCCCAACTCGGCATCCACGATGATTTCGTCTCCGGTTTCCGCAAGTGTCGTGACCTTGTCGACGGCACCAAGGGTTGGAACGCCAATGGCTCGCGCAACGATTGCGGCATGGGACGCTGCTGCGGGCTCCTCCAAAACGAGGGCAGCGAGATTTGCATCGCGGTATTCGAGGAGCTCAGCAGGCCCAAGACGCCGGGCGACAAGCACAGCTCCCTGCGCTTGTTTTGTTCGGTCGCTGGCATCTGCCCCGCCGAGGATGCGCAACAGTCGGTTGTCGAGGTCTTCCAGATCGTGCAGCCGGGCGCGCAAATAGGGATCGCGCGCGCTTTCGAGCCGCGCCCTGTGTTCTCGCCGGGCGCGATCAACGGAAGCTTCGGCGCTTAGCCCCTGTTTTACGCCCTCGGCTAGTCTGCTCGCCCAGCCTGGATCGTTCGCCAGCATGCGATAGGCTTCGAGGATATCTACCGGATCATCTCCAAGGTGATGTCCTCGGGATAGCAATACATCCACCGACTCCCGCAATGTCTGCAACGCCGTTTCCAGCCGCTTCGTCTCTTTGTCGATATCACTTGAGAAGAATTTTGCGGCGGGAACCTCGGGATCGTGGCGGCGGACACCGCCGACGCCAAGCCCACCAGAGATGATCCGGCCTTTGAGCGTTACGGTGCCGGAGAGCGTTCTTTGGCTCGTACTGTCAGCATTGCCAGCGAGCGTGATGCTGCCCGAAGCGACCACTTCGGCAATGACCATAGCAATGGTCTGCAACATATCGATCTCGTCTTCGTCGTAGATCCTTTCGGTGCGGTTCTGCACCGTCAGAACGCCAGTTACGCGTCCTCCGCGCAAGATCGGGACCCCAAGAAAAGCGTGATACGGGTCTTCGCCAGTTTCCGGCCGATAGGAGAAGCTCGGATGACGCGGCGCGTCCTGGATCGACAGTGGCTCCGCCGTCTCAGCAATATGGCCGACAAGCCCCTCATCCATTGACAGTCTGGTTGCCGAAATCGCCTCGGCTCTCAGTCCTTCGGTGGCGACCAGCTCCAATTCATCATTCTGTGTTCGAAGATAGATCGAGCACACATCAGCGATCATGCCGGTGGCAATCAGCTGCACAACCTTTTGCAGGCGTTCACGGCCTCCTCCCCCACGCGCCATCATATCGCGCAGGCGGTTCAGGAGAACCCGGGGAGAAGAGAAGCCTTGGACCATTTCCTTTAATGGCTCATTCGGAATCGAGTCCGAAGGCAGTATGAAGGGCCCGGATAGCGAGCTCTGTGTAAGCAGCTTCGATGAGGATCGAAATTTTGATTTCGGATGTGGAAATGACATCGATGTTGATGCCCTTTTCATAGAGTGCACGGAACATGGTTTCAGCCACTCCTGTATGGCTCTTCATGCCAACGCCTACAATTGAAACTTTTGCAACGTCCCGATCCACTTCGAGTTCCTCGAACTCTATCTCACCCGAGGCATCACGCAGGGCCTGCTCTGCAATCGTACTTTCGCGGTCGGTACAGGTGAAAACCATATTCGCGCGGTCGGGGCCCCTGGCATTGGCCTGGACGATCATGTCGACATTGACCCCAGCTGCAGCAAGCAGCGAGAAGATGCGCGACGCCATACCTGGGGTATCGGCCACACCAAACAGCGTGACTTTCGCTTCATCGCGCGAATAAGCAACGCCGCTTACAACTTGTTTTTCCACGATTTCATCCTCGTCACATACCAGCGTACCGGAGTTTGGATCTCCCTCGACCGCCGCGTCGAAACTCGACAGGACACGGATCGGCACGCCATGGTTCATTGCCAGTTCTACGGATCGCGTCTGCAGCACTTTCGCGCCGAGGGACGCCATCTCAAGCATCTCTTCATAAGAAATTTTGGGAATGCGCTGGGCCTTCGACACGATCCTTGGATCGGTCGTGTAGACACCATCGACATCGGTATAAATATCACAGGATTTTGCGCCGAGCGCCGCAGCGACAGCCACCGCGCTTGTGTCCGACCCGCCGCGGCCGAGCGTGGCCACGCGACCGTTTTTCGTGACGCCCTGGAAGCCAGCGATGACTGCGATCTCTCCATCGTCGACGGAGTCCGGCAGTTGCGAGCCTTCGAAGCCTGCGATCCTGGCGCTGCCATGGGCATCGCTTGTCTGCATGGCGAGTTGCCAGCCAAGCCAGCTGCGCGCCTTCAAGCCCCGCCGACGTAGTGCCAGCGCAAGCAGCCCGCTCGTGACCTGCTCCCCGGACGCGACCACAACGTCATACTCATCGTCGAATTCACCACCGGAAAGATCCTCGCCAGCAGCGCCGCGGGCGTAATCGACAAGCTTGTTCGTCTCCCCCGCCATGGCCGACACGATCACGGCGAGCCCATCACCCGATTTCGCGCGCGCGGCCACCACATCGGCCACATGGGCAATGCGATCGAGGTCGGCGACGGAGGTTCCGCCAAATTTCAACACCGTGCGCGCCATTGTCGGATCGCGTCTCCTTGCCCATTTGTTCTATGAGTTGCCGCTTTGTAAGGGGCACACGCGCCCGAAGCAAATGGAGACAAGGCCCGTCATGGTGAAAACCATCGAAAACGACACGAAACAGCCGGTTCGGCCCAGTATTGACGCAGATGAGGTCGCAAAATTCACGGCAATTGCCGACGAATGGTGGGATCCGAAGGGCAAATTCCGCCCGCTGCACAAGTTCAACCCGACCCGGCTCGGCTTTATCCGTGATAAGGCTGAAGCGCATTTCGGCCTCGACAAGGCCGCCCGCGAGCCGCTGAAAGGCTTGCGCCTCCTAGACATTGGCTGCGGCGGCGGCCTCGTTTCGGAGCCCATGGCCCGCCTTGGCGCGTCGGTGACCGGCATCGACGCGTCGGAAGCGAACATCAAGACTGCCCTTACCCATGCGAAGACCTCCAACCTCGACATCGATTATCGCGCGGGCACGGTGGAGGGCCTCGCGGAAGCCGGCGAGCCGCCCTTCGACATCGTGCTCAACCTCGAAGTCGTGGAGCATGTGGCAAACCCGGCGGACTTCCTCACCACCTCCGCCAACCTTCTCGCGCCTGGCGGCCTGATGATCCTCGCCACGCTCAACCGCACGGCAAAAGCCTTCGCCCTCGCCATTGTCGGGGCGGAATATGTCCTCGGCTGGCTGCCCCGCGGGACCCATGAGTGGAACAAGTTCCTGAAGCCCGAAGAGCTCGCCGCGCCCCTTCGCGCTGCCGGACTCGCCCCCGACCCCGCCATTGGTGTCGCATATAATCCGCTCACAGATGCGTGGGCCCTCTCGAAAGACCCGAGTGTTAACTATATGTTAGTTGCGACCCGGCCTGCCGGGTAGAACCCGGGACACGCAACACAAGTAGAGTAATCGCCCCTCGTCATGGCTATCGAGACGCCCCAATCCCTGCTCGAATTCTGGATCGGGCCGGCGAAGAACGACCCAGACGCCGCCAAGGCGAAGGGCAAGCTGTGGTTCACCAAATCCTTCGAGACCGACAGCCTGATCGCTGAGCGTTTCCTGCCGACGCTCTCCGCCCTCGCCTCCGGATTGGCCTATGAGTGGGCCGTCGCCTCGCCCGAGGGACGGCTCGCCGCCATTATCGGCCTCGACCAGTTCAGCCGAAACATCTTCCGTGATACGCCCCACGCCTTCTCCCACGATGCCATTGCCGTAGACCTTGCGACCCATGGCATCCTCCTCGCCGTTGATATGGAGATGGCCGAAGTGGAGCGGCAATTCTTCTATCTGCCGCTGGAGCACTCCGAGCGCCTCGCCGATCAGGAGCTTTGCGTCAAAGCCTTCACCGGTGCCGTGACGTCTGCCCGCGACCCCTTCAAACCCCATATGGAAGACGCCCTCCTCTGGGCGGAGAAACATAAGGAGGTGATCGAACACTTCGGCCGCTTCCCACACCGGAACAAAGTTTTGGGGCGCGTCAGCAATACCGAGGAACAGGCCTGGATCCGCCAGAATGGCGGGTTTTAAGGGTCAGCTTCTCGGTCGTTACTAATTAAGGTTCTCGCATGGGCCTCTAACTCGAACCAATGCTCGTTAGCGCTCAGAATTCCGTTTGCGACTGCTTGCACATGAGTGCTGGGATCGCGCTGCGCCGCTTCAGCAATTGCAGATTGGGCCAGTTGGTTGCCCATAGATGCTGGAAGTCTGAGCGCTTGCAGAGCAATTTCTCTGACTTCCATTCGACTATCTTGCGCCGCCAACCCAGAACCAACGAGTACTTGAATTAGCCCCTGAACAGCATTTGGTAGACTGGTATTCAATCCAAGTATTCGAGTTATTGTTTTACGAACATCAAGCAGCTTCTTATCGCGATTTAAATACTCCAAAATCCTTTGAAGCTGGTCGACGTCTATTCGATCATGTTTTTGTTCGATCTCATTTGTTAGGCGCTCTATCGCGTCTTCGTCCGATTCCTTTTTGCGGACCTGTAGCAACAACAGGTATTCAGGTGGTCGAGCCTCATTCCTAGCAATGAGCTTTCGGGCGATAAACCTAATTGGCGAAACTTCCGCACCCATACGATCGTCCTCGGATTCTTCGCTGGATGTCGGAAGAGATAGCCGAACAAGAACATCTTCATCGTAGGGCGGAAACTTTTCGAAAGCTGCATCGTCACGCAGGTACCAGTCTTTTGGTCTTCCACGAGCTAAGTATCTCAGTTCCACTTTTTCAACAAAGGGGTCCAGTCTCGCAAGTGTACCGTCCTCAAAGAACATCTGCCTTTGTTTAGTGGTCCGTGATACAATAGAGATCGCTTGAACTAGTGCACCGAGAAGTACGAGATCGACGATGACTCGCATTGCAAAAATCACCCATTGATAGGCGTCTTGCTCCTCATCCAAATTAATGAAGGGAGCACCTTGAACGTCGAAAATTTCTGCCCAATCTACGAAAGGAACGGCCTTCGCGAGTTCCGTTCCAAAAAGACTCAGCCAAACCCAATAGGGTTGCTCATTTAGCTGCAGATCCCGATTTTGTGTCTCATTGGGCGAGTACTCCAACGAAGGTTCTAGCCACAAAAATACTGCCCTTAAGGCCACGGGAATGATCAGCAACATAGCCGCAAAACCTATTAGCGCCTCATCCCGCTGATCTTGCGCGAAGCCGATTCTGAGATCTTTGGGATCGAAAGATCGATTGAGCATGGCTACTTCGCGGTCTTCCTCAACCCAAGACCATTGTCGCGCAATTGCGAGGATCACAATCAGCGCCCATGCAAGTGGTACGAAAGCTAGAGCTTTCGGCAAATACCAAGCCAGTATCGCCGAAGGTATCAGTACCGAAATCAACACGGCGTGCCGGCTGTAGGGCGATTGCAAAGCCATGCCGGCGGAATTTGCGATAGGGAATACGAGCCAGCTATCGACCTTACTGAACAAATCTCCGAGACCTCTCATGAGGCCGGCGTGTTTCGCGCTGTCCGAGGTTGGCTGTCCAGGTTTGTATGAGTATTGTGCAAACCAGAAAAACAGGACCAGCAAAAGTGCGATCACCGCAATTCCGAACCACCCACTTATCGTCGGTTGGCTCTCAACAATGGTGGCCCAAGCACTAATCGCTACAATGAGCGCCAAGAAACCGATGATCCAGAATGCCGCAGTACCAGATATGTGTCGGTACAGAGGTTGACCCTCCGCAGCGTTCTTGGAACGGCGTGCCGGTAAACGTCCTTGTATTAATGCCAACCGCCAGTAACCGATAACAGGTGCCAAGACGGACAAAATAAACGCCGCCAAAACATGCGTCGGTTTAAGCCAAGCAATTAGTTCCCTCTCGATGCATATTAACAGTATTGTTAATCCGCAGATCAAAAAGCTGGATGTGACGCACAAATACTCGGCTAGCTTCACCGCGCGGCGCTTCGCTTCCATCCTACGGCTCCCCAATCTCCCAACCTGATCACTTAACCATTAGTTAATGTCCC
Source organism: Pseudomonadota bacterium (assembly GCA_039033955.1). Classification (GTDB taxonomy): domain Bacteria; phylum Pseudomonadota; class Alphaproteobacteria; order Caulobacterales; family Hyphomonadaceae; genus CALLCD01. Next base: position 183,594 of record JBCCBQ010000001.1, on the reverse strand, counting down.
CGCGCAAGTTGAAAAACGGTTGCTCGCGTCCGAAAAGCTGATCACCCAAAAGGCGAGCCCCTCCCCCGCCTTGACCTGCCCCATCGTCAGTCCGCGTTAGTCTCCCCCAAGACAAACCATCGGGAGGCAGCAGCCCATGCTGACAGTTCATTTTGCGCCGAATTCGCGGGCGGGCCGCATCATCTGGCTGATGGAGGAACTCGGCCTGCCCTACGAGGTGAACAAGCTCGCCTTTCATCCGAGCGCGCTGAAATCGGATGAGCACCGCGCGCGCCATCCGCTGGGGCGCATCCCCGTGCTGGAGGATGGAGATGTCACGATCTACGAGTCCGGCGCGATTATCGAATATGTGCTCGCGCGCCATAAAGATGGCGGCCTGAAGCCGGCCGTCGATGCGCCGGAATTTCCGGCCTATCTCCAATGGTTCCACTATTGCGAAGGCATGGTGATGCCACCGATCAACACGATTGTCGTGCAGACGATCCTGTTGCCGGAGGACCGGCGGGACGCCGCGGTGCTCGGCCAGGCCCAGCGGTTGCTCACGAAATCCCTTGCGCCGGTGGACGAAGCGCTTGCCGGGAAAGATTATCTGATCGGAGACTTTTCGGCGGCGGATCTGATGCTCGGCCATGCGGCATTCATGGCGAACCGAATCGGCTGTGTGCCGGACGAGATGGCGAACCTCAAAGCCTATGTGCAGCGGATTTCCGAGCGCCCTGCCTTCCAGACGGCCATTACAATGCAGTAGGCACCGTTCCAGCTCAGCGGCTCGGTTGACACTTCTCGGAAAACCGTAAACCACCGGGGATAAGAGACATCTGTCCCCCTAAAACACCCACCGCGCCAAAAGTGGGTGTCAATCTGGGTGTCTGAAGAGGAGTTTTTGGATGTTCGGATTGCCGCTCTATGAGAGCGTTTGCCTCGGCCTTGTCATTGCCGGCGCGCTGATTTTCATCTCGCTGTTTTTTATCGCTGCCCCCTATGGCCGGCACAATCGCGATGGCTGGGGCCCGCAGATGAATGAACGCATCGGCTGGATGGTGATGGAGCTCGTCTCTCCGGTAATGTTTCTGGTGTTCTTCTGGCGCGGCGGGGAGGTTCAGACGACGGCGAGCCTTGCTCTGATGGTGATGTTTTGCGGCCATTATGTCTACCGCGCACTGATCTATCCGTGGCGCATAAAGTCGACCCGGAATGTGCCGGTCGCGACCGTGCTGATGGCGTGTTTTTTCAATCTTTTCAACGGCTCGATCAATGGATGGGCGGCAGGTCATGCAGCGCATCTGACGGATGAATGGCTCTCCCAGCCCTATTTCTATATCGGCATTGCCCTCTTCGCTTTTGGCATGTGGCTGAACCTCGATTCAGATGCGATATTGCGGCGGCTCCGGAAGCCCGGAGAGACCGACTACAAGATACCCCAGGGTCGTGGGTTTCGCCTCGTGACGAGCCCGAACTACCTCGGAGAGATCCTCGAATGGACCGGCTTTGCCATTGCGGGCTGCACCTGGGCCGGTGCCGCGTTCGCCTTCTTCACCTTTGCGAACCTCGCCCCGCGCGGTGCCAGCCATCATCGCTGGTACCTTGAAAAATTTGAGGATTATCCGAGGGGGCGGAAGGCTATCATTCCAGGTATTTGGTAGAGCTACTTCGCCATTAGCGCCGCTTTCAGCTCCTCACCCTTAGCCTCTTTCAGCGCCGCACAGAGGCGACCGCGCTCGACGCCCTGGGCGAGCGGCCGCTCGTAGCCCGGGATGAGGTCCGCCTTCTCGGTGAAGAAGGCTGCAGCTGCGTCGATATCCTTCGCAGTACAGAAAACGCCTGTGATATTAGGGACTTGTGGCTTTCGGATCTCGGGTATGCGCGCGATCAAGCTATCAAAGTTTGTCTGGAAATGCCGCCACGCCGCATCGCCGACAGCGCCATCACCATTGCCGATCGCGGCATAGTACATAAAGAGCGCCTCCTGGCCCTGGAAGTCGCTGGAGAGCGCGGAATCGAGCAGCGCGATGACATCGTCCTTGCCCCCAGAGCGGGCGAGCGTGTTGTAGATTCCTCGGCGTTCGAACTGGTTGTCCGACGCTTTCGCGACTGCGAGCGCCGCATCGAAGAACTCAGATCCACCCTCGGCAACGCCAATCGCGATGCCGTTATTGATCTCGGAGGATTTCAGGGCGGTGCCGTCCGGCGCACCGTCAAGACCGACATAGGCCCTGGCCCGGTCGTTCAGGTCGCGGCGAAGCGTTTGATTCTCGGCGAGTGTGAGGAGCGTTGTGCGCAGCCTCTGCAGCAATAGCGTTTCGCCATCTGTCAGGTTATCTTCGGTACTAAGACGCTCATACAGAGGCTCATAAGTCTCCTCAACCCATGCCTGCATCGCAACTCTACCGTCCGTATCCAGAATACCCATAAGACTACCGAGATCGCCGATCGGCTCGTTTACGGCGTCCCAGGACCCGGTTGTCGTCGCTCGAAGTCCGGTGAGCGTGGCTTCGGCCGATACGTCTCCGGCTTTAAATCCCGCGACCAGACTGTCGCCGAAAATCAGCTGCTCACCGGCCGATAGCGCGGAATAGTGCTGCGATAGTGCAGTCCAATTGGCTTCGTCCGTACTCAGTCGCCAATATCCTTTGCCATCAGCGTTCGGCATTACCCATTCCGGGCAACGGCCTTCCATGCGGATGTCAGTGCTTTTGTCCTCAAGAAGCTGGTTGATCTGGACTCGCTCGCCATTGACCGATGCCGTCATCGAGAATGGGACGATCCAGCGCTCGTCCGGCGAAATGGTCGACCCCAGCGGTGCATAGCGTTCCTGGGTAACGGTGACTGTCGCTGTATCACCAACGATCGGGCAGCTGATCGATACGTCCAGATAAGGAATACCGGGCTGAAAAATGAACGACCTGAAGGCTGGGACAACGACAGATTTGCCAGACCCGTCAGCGAGAGATGCCATGAAATCGTTGACGTCGGCGACACCATCTTCGAAGCGGCGCATATGCAGGCGCATGCCCGCCCTGAAAGCTTCTTCGCCGAGGTAATTCTCGAACATTGAGAGGACATGCCCCCCTTTGGAATAGGTGATCCCATCAAAGGCTGAGAGGATGTCTCCATTTGAATTGATTGGATTTCTGATCTGACGCGCGGATGCCAGGCTGTCCGCGCCCATTGCCCCGATGCCGCGCACAGTCGGCTGACGATCAAAACCTCCCGAGGGGTCGTAAGCGTGCATCGTCTTATAGGCCATCCAGGTCGCGAAAGCTTCATTCAGCCAGATATCATCCCACCAGGCAGGCGTTACGAGATTGCCGAACCATTGGTGCGCAAGCTCATGCGCATGGATCACGAAGACGCGCCGTTTACGCGCAAGGGACGTTCTTTCATCAATCAGCAGCGCAGATTCGCGATAGATGATGGCTCCGGCATTCTCCATTGCGCCATAAGCGAAATCCGGTGCCGCGATCAGATCCAGCTTTGCGTATGGGTACGGATAATCGAAATACTCTTCTTGGATGCGCAGGAGATCATAGGTCGTGTCCGTCGCTTCTCTCAACTGCTCTCCCTTCCCTGCCGCAGCAAACGACCGGAAGGCGACGTCACGATCGCGAATATTGTTCTGCGGAATTGAGTCGGCGATCAGAGTGTCATACGGACCAACCGCGAGCGCGACGAGATAAGACTGGATCGGTCGGGTCGGCGCGAATTCGTGACGCACCCAGCCATCTTCACGCTCTGTCGCCGACACCTCCGGCGCATTGGTAATGACTGCATTTTTAGCTGGAGCTGTTACGGTCAGCGTCCAGGGTGTCTTGAAACGAGGCTCGTCAAAGCTCGGCACCATACGTCTGGCATCGATCGCTTCCATTTGAGAGGCGAGATAGGGCTCTCCATCCGCAAACACCTTATAGAGACCGGCCAGGCCAAGATTGTAGGGAGCCTCGTACTCCATCCTCAGGATAACTTCGCCCGCGGGAAGCTCGCTCGTGAAGTTCAACCGAGATACACCACCCTCGGCAAGATCACCTTCAAACTCCGCGGCGACGGCGATGTCACCTTGGTATATTGCCATAGCAGATGAGATCTCCGGACCGAGAGAGTGCAGATAGATCTTGTCCGTTGTCTCTTCGAGCTGCACCGCAATCCGCACAACGCCTGAAAACGTATCGGCCGCTGGATCCGTTATCAGATCGACTTCGTAGGCCGTCGGTGTGACCCCCTCTGGCAGTTGGCCAGCTGGTATCCCAGCCTCCTCGGCACCTATGAGGTCTCGATTGGTCACGACCGCGCCGGGCTTTACGTCGGGCGTATCCGACACTTGAGCAAGTGGTGCGTCGTGTTCCTCGTCCCAGTGTTCGCGCACAGACTCACATCCAACGATCAGCGCCAAAGTTATGCTGCCCGCTAACAGCTTCGACGTCACCTCTAACTGGGCCATGGAGATCTCCTGATGTGGATGTCTTTATTGGTCGGTCTAGCGATGTCTGCACGCGTTGAGAAGGTCAGAACACGCATGATTGCTGAGATAACACTCGAAGCAGACAAACCTTTTTTCGATTCATCCATCAGCAACACCCTGTGGATATCTTCTGTGCCATTATGAGGCGATTGTATCACACCCAAATGGATCCGAAGGCACGCTTTGTCAGGCTTGCGCTTGCAGAAAAGCATTTAGCATTTCAGCTGGTGGACGTTCCCGTGGGCACGTCACATCAAGACGTTAAACGTTTGGCCCCGGGCGCGAGCGGCGTCGCCCTGATACATCGAGCTCATGAGGCCAATTACGTCGCCGTCGGCTCTCATGCCATCTTCGAGTACCTGGAAGAGGCCAATGAAGGCGCAGCACTACTTCCCAGGATGGCTGAGACGCGCGCCGAGGCACGCAGAATATGGCGTTGGTGTGAAGACGAGTTTCGGCTTCCCGTCGACACGCTTCTGGCGGAACGCATAACCATCGCACTCCAGCCAAATCACACACCTGACTCTTCGGCACTTCGCACAGGAGCACATGCCTTGCGTGGCCGGTTGACCTTCTTAAATTATCTAGCCGAGACAAGGCCATTTATGGGCGGTCGCACGCTGACTGTTGCTGATCTGTCGGTCGCGGCTCATCTCTCGTGCTTCGACTATTTTGGAGATGTGCCGTGGGACCTCGCGCCTGATCTGCGTGATTGGTACGGTCGCATGAAGTCGCGTCCATCTTTCCGATCTCTCCTCCAAGAGACGATTGGCGGGGCAAACCCTGCGCGGCACTATGCCGATCTGGAATACTGCTTCCAGTAATTAGCGGCTTCGACTTTCCAACCGATCCGAGCTAAACACTGCCGGTAATGTTGAAAACATCTCCTTCCAAGACGCGCGAAGCACATCTGAAGACCCTCGCTCGCGAGATCGGTTTCGACGCTTGCAAGATCACGAGTGTCGAAGACGGTTGGAGCGCTGGCGAGCGTTTGGAAGAGTATGTCAGTGAAGGTCGCCATGGCGACATGGCCTGGATGGAAGACACGCTGGAACGCCGCAAGCATCCTCGCGCCATGTGGCCGGATGCGAAGAGCGCTATCGTTGTCGCTATCAATTATGGGCCGGATGCTGATCCTCTTGACGTGCTGGAAGAAAAATCGAATGCCGGCATTTCAGTGTATGCTCAGGGTAAGGACTATCACACGGTCCTGAAGAAGCGTCTGAAGCGCCTTGCCCGCGAATTCGTTCGGGAGACAGGCGAAGAGGTGAAGGTCTTTGTCGACACCGCCCCTCTGATGGAAAAACCCCTCGCCGAGCGGTCTGGCCTGGGATGGCAGGGCAAGCACACCAATCTTGTTTCGAAAGAACATGGCTCATGGTTGTTTCTTGGTGTGATGCTCACAGCTGCCCGCCTTAAACCCGACCCTTTTGAAACCGGCAGCTGCGGTTCCTGCACGGCCTGTCTCGACGCCTGCCCGACCAAGGCCTTTCCCGCCCCGTACAAGCTCGATGCGCGCAGGTGCATTTCGTATCTCACCATTGAGCACAAAGACCCGATTCCGCGGGAGTTTCGCGAACCGATGGGTAACCGCATTTATGGGTGCGATGACTGCCTTGCCGTTTGCCCTTGGAACAAATTTGCGAGCGAGGCGCACGAAGCTGCATTTCATGCCCGTGATCAAATGAAGTCACCGCCGCTTGCAGAGCTCCTCACCCTCGATGATACCGAGTTTAGGACGCGCCACGCCGGCTCACCGGTCAAGCGCATTGGCCGCGATCGCTTTATCCGAAATGCGCTTATCGCTGCTGGTAATTCGGGAAACGAAGACCTTATAGATCCCGTGCTCGCTCTACAGGAAGACGATAGCCCCCTCGTCCGCGGTGCCGCGATTTGGGCGCTAGCCCGCCTTGATCCTTCCCGATTTGAGGCCGAAAAAGCTGCCCGGATGGACCGCGAACCCGAACCGTCCGTGCGCGAGGAGTGGCAGCATGGGGCTCTGGATTAGACGTACCTTCCGAGCGATCCTGATCGCTTTCCTTCTTGTCCATGCCTACGCGCTTGTTCTCCGCTTTGTCCCGGCTGTTGGCAGCATACTGATGGTTCAGCGTCACATTTCTGGCGAGACGGTTCATCGAGACTGGAAGCCCCTCCACAAAATCTCACCCCACCTTGTCCGCGCCGTCATCGCCGCCGAAGACAGCCGCTTCTGCCAGCATGATGGCATCGACCTCGAAGCCATCGACACGGCTCTAGACGAACGCGCTCGCGGCCGAAGCGCGCGCGGTGCTTCCACGATCACTCAGCAGACCGCAAAGAATATCTTCCTCTGGAATGGCGGCGGATATGCCCGCAAGGGCGCAGAAGCTTGGTTCGCCACCCTCATCGATTTCGCGTGGGGCAAGCGCCGTGTGATGGAAGCGTACCTTAACATTGCCGAATGGGGCGATGGTATCTTCGGAGCCGAAGCCGCCGCGCAAAAACGCTTCGGCAAGCGGGCAAGCGAGCTGACAATGCGCGAAGCCGCCCTGCTTGCGGCCGTTCTTCCGAGTCCCAACAAATGGCGCGTCGATCCGCCGGGGCCTTATGTCCGGGAGCGCACAGGCACACTGCAAGCTCGCATGCGTGTAGTACAGAATGAGGGTTTCGCTACATGCGTTTTAGGCAACTCGTAGCTGGTATAGCGATCACGATGAGCGCTTGTGCGCTATCACCAGCGGCGGACGATGAAACTACAAATCCGGAGGTGGCGGCAATTAGCAATCCCGTACTTTATTTTGAGATACCTGTCGTCGATCTCGACCGCGCCATCGCGTTTTACGAGGATGCGCTAGCGCTGAAATTGAGCAGACAAACTGTCGACGGATATGAGATGGCATTTTTCCCCCGCGATGACGGCAAACCCGGGGCCAGCGGTGCTCTGGCGAAAGGGGATGTCTACAGGCCCTCGCGCGACGGGGCGCTTATTTATTTCGATGTCGCCGACATCGATGCTGTGCTTCGCCGTGTAATTGCCCTCGGCTCGGACGTGCTCTACGAAAAGAAAGACATCGGCGAAGCCGGCTATGTTGCGGAATTCGAGGACAGTGAGGGCAATCGGATCGCCCTAACGCAAGCGCGAGACTGAAGGCCTAGGCCGCGGCTTTCGCAATTTTGTGCTCGACCTCTGTCGCGCCGGACTTCCAGTAGGATGAGATGTACCGCATCGACTTGTCCGTCTGCAGCTCATACCGGAAATACTGGCGCAGCTCGGCAACCGCAGAAAACTCGCAGGCGACGAATACGCTCGTTTCATCATCGGGCTCAGGTAAAGCCTTGATACGGTTGATCAGCTCAGTGCTCGGAGCATAGGGATCCGGCTTAATGATCCAGTTGATCTCGACGCCCGCCGGAGCATCGAGAGGCTGGCGGTCAGCTTCGCTCGAGATTTCAACAAAGGCATCGACCTTTACGTCCGGACCCAGCGTTTCGAGCCCAGCCGCAAGGGCTGGAAACCCAGTCAGGTCGGCTGCCGCAACAATTCGTTTCGCGCCCGCCGTGATCAGCTTCGGCGAGCCGCATCGCGAAATGACAATCTCATCGCCGACCTTTGCCCGCTGTGCCCAGGGCCCTACCCGGCCGAGATCACCATGGGTCGCGATGTCGACGCCTATCGTGCCGGCTTCCGGCGCTATGTGGCGGATCGTATAGGTCCGCATTTCTTTCTTGAAGTCGCCAGCCTTGATGAATTCGGAAAACGTGTCCGGCGAATGGTCGCTTGAGGGCACGACAAGTTTTAAGTGCGCGCCGGCGCAATCGTCGGCGAAATGTGAAACCAGATCACTCTTCAGCGTGACGCGTACCATGTGCGGTGTCAGCTGCATGACCGCTTCGACAGATGCCGGTCCAAAGCGTCCACCGGACAAAACCTTCGCAATTGTTTTCAACATCAAACTGACTCCACTTAAACGGCTTTTGATAACAGCACCCACTAAATGAGAATGCGTCTCAATCTTTTCAAGTGAGCATTGTGCCAAATGAAGATCTGGAAAGGCGTTCCGGCATGGGCGCTTATCTCAACACCCTCGAATGAGGTGCCAATAAGTTTGGAACCGAAGCCACCTTTCTCGCTGCCTTTCTTCCGAACCAGATCAAATGGTGCGTTGACCCGCCGGGTCCTTATCTCCACTAGCGCGTCCGCACGCCACAATCTTGTATGCGCGTCGCGAGCAATGGGGGGGGGGTCGCGACGTGGGTGTTGTGCGATTTGGGTGATTATGATCAGAGCAATAGGAGACGAAGTCCACTTTGTTTCGTGCTTTGACACAATGCCCTACAAACAAGGAGTGCTACTCAGACAAGTCCTGCATAGCAATTCAAAATGCAAAACTTGCCGATAGCGATGCCTTTAAATAATTTGCATCATCGAACTCGATATCGTCAGTCACCAAATTAAGCGACAGTTTCTTCCACGACATGGAAACACCGTAACCGCCGGTCGTCCACTCAACCTCAGCGCCAACAGACAAATCCTTGGCGATTGCGAAATCGACGTAGCTGGTCGTGAGAAACGTATCACCGAGATTGAAGATATCCTGAGAAAGCGACCATCGCTCTGTAATTTGATAATTTAGGCTAGCTCGGGTTCTTGCTGAGTAGCGAGTGGTGACATCCTCGAACGAATTCTGCCCCTGCAAAAAAGGACGTACGATCAGTAGGCCATTGTCATCACGATCAACTGTATCGGTTGTTGCGTCGAGCACGGTGCGGGGAGCATCATCCCACCAGATTCGACTCCACAAATCCTCAACCTTTACGTCGGCGCGGAGCTTCTCAGTAATTTGCAATGCGGCCTCAATATCAAAGGCAACACCAATCCCAGACGGCGCGTCTACTTCGCGATCAAATATAAGATCTCTATCGTAAACATAATCAACTTGAACAACACCTGCGATGTCGGCGCCATTATTCAAGAGCTCAAGCGACCCTTCAGTACTACCATTGAGCAACTGCGATGTTGATAAAACTGATCCAAATACTCCAACACTGAGGCGATCGTCGAAGAAAGAGTGTCGAGCTCCGATACGTCCGCCGTAAGCGAAAGCGCGATTTATATCTAGGCTAAGATCGAAGGTGCCGTCCGGAAGATCCAGATTGTTTCTCTCCGAAAAGATAATTGTCGACGCCGACGGCGAATAAGACGTCACATAGTCATATCGTACGATCGCTGCGACATCTAACCATTTCCATCTGAAACCGCTGGCCGCTCTGGCGTGAACAAAAGACGCTTCACCAGGAGTAAAGTTTTCTCCCTGAAGGCCATCGAGCAGTGACGAGACAGGCAGTGTATCGGAGAAAAATATTGCGTCGGACTCGGCATAGATTTCTTGAGCCACTGATGTTGGTATCAATGCTAATGGCGCTAGTATTGCCGCTAGTACCTTTCGAACGACGGCCCACGAAATAGGTCCACCGGCTCGAATGCCGGCGGACCCATCGTAAGAAGCATTTTTCATCAATTGATCGACACAAAAGAGCCGTCGTTGAACGTGGCGATCAATATGTCTCCAGCGATTTCCGATATCTCCGCTTCGGTCACGCCATCTACAGTGATTTCGCCTGATATCTCTCCGTTGCTGTCTTCAGATACTCTCAAGACCACACCATCCTGATTACGAATGAACAAAGGCGTCTCAGTCAAATCATCAATAATGTCGAAGCCGCGTGAATCTGTCTCGAACCGACGACCAGCGAAAAACAGCTGAACCGACAGTATCGAATCAAAATCGCCGTCTCTGGCTGTGGCCTCACCGAAAACACTGAGTTCAACGGTTGGGTCGTCAGGATCAATACCCGTGAGATCTTGCCTTACAGAGGCGGAGAATACTGCGACTGCGAATGCGTCATCACTGAATTCAACAGAGCTTTCAGGAAAAAAGAAGTTGTTATTGAAGAACCCTGTGCCGAATGCTGACGAACAATCTACATCATCTAACACGACTGTCGCCTGAATAGGGTTTTCGGTTGCGGTCAATACCGGCGCATCCAATAAGACTAGCCTATCATCAATCGTGCAAACTAGCCTGGCCCGTAATGAATTTTGGAGTAACGGATTTAGATAATCGATAATGTTATTCGGAGCGCCGCTAACGCCGAAATCATCAGGCGGGTCAAAGAGCAGCGTCCCGGCGGTGCCTACTTGAAAAAAACCCAAAAACTCTGCGTTCGTCGAACCAGGAAAAGCTGATGCTAAATTCGTTTCGATCCGGAGCACTGGTGCACCGGTGAAAAAACTGGACGCGAAAAACAAATTTAAATCACTACTGATCTTCTGTGTTATTTCCTCACCACTGATCGAAGTAAAATTCTGAATTAGATCAAATTGGCTGTCGTCGAATGTAAGAAGCTCAGCTTCTGCCTGACTGGCAGATATTAGCGAAAACTCTGTTCCTCTTATAAAGATGCTCAAGTTTGCTATTGCGTCGCTATCGACTGTTAATGATTGCAGTCCAGGTTCGACAGAGTACGTGATGGCGTCGATTTTCTCCGGACTGTCTGTGACTGTAACATTTTGACCTCCTCCAGCGATAAGGAATGATAGCTCCACAGTATCTGCACCTTCAGTGACATCCCCGCTGAAACTAACGCTGAGAACGTCGAGGCTCACAGATCTCTCTTCAAAGCCCACACCAGTATTGTCGAATAAGCCGGTTGTCGTGAAGAAAAATGTTTCACCCGATGATGCCTCACCGCCCAGTAACTCCAAACCAATAAGTCCACGGAGAATCAATCCGCTGTCAGACAGATCAGTTAAAGTCGCATCGAATAGAAGGGTTGCTTCTCCAACGCTTATACTTTTCCGGTCGACATTTAGATCCACACCAAAGTCCGATTCGAATTCGTTAACGTCAAATAGGCCAAGCTCGTCGATTGTTGCAGACAATTCCGCGATTTCTAAACGGACAAGACTATTTTCAATAGTGCCACTGAAGCTCCCCATGCCGCTAATAAGCTGAGAAAAATTATTGAATGTGTCGACCTCGACGATACTACCGCTATTGACAATCGCTTCGATCGACACTGCAGTTCCGTCTATCAACTGATTTATCGTAAACATCGCACCATCTATTGTATCGGCAATAGCGACTGTAATTTCGCCATTTACTTCGACGGTCGTCAGAGTGTTGTCATCGCTGAATTGATCAAATGCCGCGAGGATTGCGTCAACTGAAACTATTGCCGCTTCCAAAGCTGCTTCTGCTTCATCGGTATCGATCAATGCTTCCGCCGCATCACCGACCCGTTCAGCGAAGGCTTCCAGATTCGCAGCTTCCTGTTCTTCTTCCACCGCTGCAAATATCAACTGAAGATCTGCAACGAACGCTTTTGCCAGCTCTTCATTCGTCGCGCCAGCGTTAGGAGACGGGACCGCTTCGGTAAATGTATCAGCCGGCGCGGCTCGAGCATCGGCCAAGTCTCCTCCGAGGCCAGCGCTAACGCCTTCAAATATGTTGGAAGCAATAGATGATAGTCCACCCGCATCCACTGCGCCTTGCAAGATTTCTTCAAGGCTTACCACATCGTCATTAGGTGTGCTCTCCCGAATAATAAGTTGGCCGCCATCGGAGATGAAGTTATCTACAAACGCATCGAGTGCCGGCCCAATATCGCTTGCACCCGCCTGAAACAGCGCTTCCAAAATGCCCGCATTTATGAGCGCGACGCGTAACTCATCGGCTGACCCGAGCAGGACGCCGCCAGCAATGTTAACGTTGGCAATGTCTCCGAGATCACTATCAATAATACCGAAAAGGTCTGCGACCTGGCTATTGGCTTCTGCTATGCTCAGTGCGGTCAATCCGCCTGGAGCCGCCTCCGCAAGCGCCGATGCAAGGGTCGTAAGCTTATTGGCCGTTGCAGTCACGGCTCCACCGACAGGCGTGGGCAGTAGAATTTGCACCGATTCTGTTGCATCGATCGGGAATGTGATACCAAACGCAGTTGTGCCGCATCCGCTCGGCGCATCACAGACCATCACCGCATCGTCATCCCCAGAGACAATAACTCGTATGAACGGACCGTCAAAACCCGCGGATTCCGGCACTGTTACTGAGTACAGACCGTTTGTAGTTGACGTTTGTCCGGTCGCGAGAACAGCCCCTGTCTCTGCGTCCTGAATTTCTACTGTGCCACCCAAAATCAAACCGAGCGATCCGCTTCCGCCACTTATAAAACTCACCCCTGAAGACACCGGTGGCGGTGGTGGCGATGCCGTCGGCGGCGGAGCTGCCGAAACGGACGTGTCGCTAGAGCTGCCACCGCATGCTGCTAGCAAAATTGCGGCGCTCGATGCCAGCGCAGACTTATAAACTGCAGGCGCAGTTCTTCCTCGTTTCGTTTTGAAGAATATTCCCATTTTGACCCTCATACATTCTGCTCGGCCAAGCGCCTGTCAAAGGGGTGCACGCCGCACCGCTTATCAACACAGGATTGTATTTGCCCAAGCAACCCAGTTGTTAGCACTACACAACCCAAGGCTGACGAGCAACCTAATAAGTCGAGGATCGACATTCGAGCACGAGACGCCTCAGAGACTGAGGGGTGATCCATAGAATTTGCACTTAGGAAGCCGAAAAAGCCCCCCTATTCCAGCACCTCAATACGCTCCGGGGGCGGATTGTCGGCAAGTTCCCACTCGGCCTGTTTGATGCGCCCGTTCAGCACGTGGGCATCGACATCTTCAATGTTGATATCGATCGCTTTCGCGACGTCCTCTTTGGCACCTTTCAGATTGCCAAGGTTCAGGCGTGTCTCAGCGCGCAGACGATATGCCTCCGCCGGTTCGATCAAGCCGACGAGTGCGTCGTTCAGGTCGGCTTCGGCATCGGTCCAGCGGTCGAGCGCCATTAGCGCCACAGCCCGATCAATTTTCAGCTGCGGATCGCGAGGGCTTAACCGGATCGCATTGGTCAGGGTCACATTCGCTGCTTCCGGTTGGCCAGCCACCAGCCAGGCATTGCCGGACTTTGTCAGGTAAACAATGCGCTGGCTCAGCGAGCCCGTGCCTTCGGCATTGGCAAGGTCTTCCAGGCGAATGGCGGCTTCTTCATAGTGGCCAAGCTCGAGCAGCGCCTCTGCCGTGCAGGCCCGCGCGAAGGGTCTCCCGCCCTCATTCACCCAGGCAAGACCATCCTCATAGGCCCCTTCAGGGTCTTCCTTGATTTTCGCCAGGCAGTCACCGAGGCGCGCGGCTTCGTTCAGTCGACCGACGTCGCCTGCGGTGCTCTGCCCTATCAGGGTCAAGAAAAGAGCGGAAATGAGAAACACGTTGGTAACTCCCGAAATGTCATAAAATTTGCTTAGATGCCAAGGCGAAGGAGCGCAAATGACATTGCAGCAAGACCAGCTGTTCGCGTTTGGCCTCGGCTATACGGCCGAGACGCTAGGACGACGCCTGATTGATGAAGGATGGCGCGTTGCGGGCACTGTTCGTTCTGAAGACAAGGCAGAACGGCTGCGCGCGCTTGGCTTCGATATCACCGTTTGGGATGGCACATCCGCCATCAAACCTCCTGATGGCGCGCACTGGCTAATTTCAGTGCCCCCACACGATACGGGATGCCCGGCTTTCCTGGCGGCTGAGACCGCAGATACAGCTGCGTCGATCACTTATCTATCGACGACCGGGGTCTATGGGGATCTTGGCGGAGACTGGGCCTATGAGTGGACACCGGTCAATCCGCAAAGCGACCGTGCGCGCCGCCGTGTCCTTGCCGAGCTGCAATGGCAGAGCGCCGGCGACAATGTCTCTATTGTGCGCCTACCCGGCATATATGGCCCCGGCAGATCGGCGTTTGCTCGCCTGCGCAGCGGCAGAGCGAAACGGATTGTGAAGCCGGGACAGGTCTTCTCGCGTGTCCACGTCGATGACATTGCGTCGGGCCTCGAAGCTCGGCTGAAGCGGCCCGAGACGACGGGTGTCTTACACTTTTGCGACGACCAGCCTGCTCCGCCACAGGATGTTGTCGCCTTCGCCGCGGAATTGATCGGTGCAGAGATACCGCCGGACGAACCCTTCGAGACTGCCGAGCTCAGCGACATGGCGCGCAGCTTCTATTCGGAATGCAAACGCATCGCCAATGGTAGAACGAAGTCGGTTCTCGGATGGGTTCCGAAATACAAAACGTATCATGCCGGTCTCGCCGCAGTATTGGCGGTTGAAGGCACTTAGCCGGGTCGTAAAATCGGTCAGACACCCACCGCGCCAAAAGTGGGTGTGTCTCTGAGGGTCAAACGCCCCTGTTGCGGCGATGCGGAACAGCGTTTAGAGCCACGAACAAGACGCTTTTGATAAGGAGCCAGAAGACATGGCTGACCCCGTCAATGATGACGCACTGAATACACTTTTCCGGCGGGCACGGTCCTATAATAGCTGGGCCGATAGAGACGTTCCCGAAACATTGATGCGGGCAGTATACGAGCTGACAAAGTGGGGACCGACAAGCGCCAATGGCAGCCCGGCCCGCTTCATCTTTCTTTCCAAAGGTGACGCGCGAGAGCGCCTGAAGCCCCACCTCTCTGCAGGAAATTTGGAGAAGACGATGACGGCTCCGTGGACAGTCATCATTGCCCATGATCTCGATTTCAATGAAAAAATGTCGGAGCTGTTTCCGCACGACCCATCGGCAAAAGAGTGGTTTGGCGACGATGAGACTCGCGAGGTCCACGCTTTCCGGAACGGGTCGATGCAAAGCGCCTATTTCCTCATCGCTGCCCGGGCCATCGGTCTTGATTGCGGACCAATGTCAGGGTTCGACAATGCTGGCGTCGACGCGGAATTTCTGACTGATGAGAGATCTCGCTGGCGATCAAATTGGCTCTGTAACCTCGGATATGGGGACAAAGGCGGCCTGTTTGAGCGATTGCCGCGTCTCGACTTCGATGACGCCTGCATCGTTCTCTAGAGACCCGATCTAAATGCTTGTGCTGGGGATCAACACCTGCCTTGCAACCGCTGATCTTGCGCTTGTGCAGAATGGAAAAGTAGTGGCGACGAGGCTCGACGCAGCTCCTCGCGGTCATGAAGCACGGCTGCCTGCGCTCCTAAATGACCTTATGGCAGAGGCGGAGCTAACGCTCGGCGATCTCGACCGTATCGCTGTTGTGACAGGACCCGGCAGTTTCACCGGCATCCGTATCGGCGTTTCGTTTGCTCGGGGTCTCGCCCTCGCCCTGAAGGCTGACATTGTCGGTTTGACGGCTCTTGAAGCCGGCATTGATCGCGAGGACAAATCAGCGGTGCGCGCAGCAATGCCGGCCAAGAAGCGACCGCCGGACCGAACCTGGTGGGTGCAGTCCCTGAAGGATGGTCTCGGTGTCGATGATGTTGTCGAAGTATCTGCTGAACAACTCGGCGATACGGTCGAGGCAACCCCGAATGCGACATGGGCCGCGCTTAAGGCCGTGCACGCTACACCGCACGCTCACCCGCCGCGTCCGACCTACGCCCGCGCCCCCGACGCGAAGCCGATGGACGCTCGCAAACTATGACGATGTCGTATCGAATTCTCGGCGGCTTGGATGGCGACGAGATGGCGGAGTTGCATAGTACCAGCTTTGATCGTCCGTGGGATAGTGAGAGCTTCGCGGCTCTGTTGAAACGTCCTACCTGTCTCGGGGTCGGAGCTGTATTGGCTCCCACTCCCACCCTCACCGGGTTCGCCCTCTTCCAGCACGTCGAACACGACGCAGAAGTTCTGACGCTTGTCGTATCTCCAAAGGAGAGACGGAGAGGAATTGCGCGAGCGCTGCTCCAAACTGGCGAGCACCATCTTGCGGCGCGAGCTTGCTCTAGGCTCTTCCTGGACGTGGCCGAGGACAATTTTGCAGCGCTTGCACTTTACAAAGAGCTTGGATTTCAGATTGAAGGACGGCGTACAAACTATTATGCGCAGCCAAACCGTGAAAGCGTCGACGCATTGGTTATGTCCCGGGCAATCACTGGACTTCCTTAGTCGGAAAGGGCATTTAGATCATATGAGTGATTTGGAAAAAATGTGTGTTGAGAAAGGTCTGCGTATGACAGACCAGCGGCGCGTGATTGCCCGCGTTCTGGGCGATTCCGAAGATCACCCAGATGCAGAGGAGCTGCATCGCCGCGCGAACTCTCTTGATGCATCGATCTCCCTCGCCACGGTTTATCGCACCGTAAAGCTCTTTGAGGAATCAGGGATAATTGAACGCCATGAATTCCGGGACGGACGATCTCGGTTTGAACAGGTCACGGAAGAGCACCATGATCATCTGATAGATGTGCGCACCGGAGACGTGATCGAATTCCAGAATGAAGAGATTGAACGGCTTCAGGAATTCATTGCCAAGGAACTTGGCTACAAACTCGTCGATCACCGCCTGGAGCTTTATGGTGTGAAGCTCGAAGCGGCTGACTAAGCGAAATTTGTCCGCGTGGAAACAATTGACATCGTTCTACGCGTATCGACAGCCAGTCTGTTACTTATATTTCTGGGCCTAGCAATTCGGGATGGCTGGCAGCATAGAGCCATCAGGTTTGCATGTTTGGCGGTCATTTCCATGTCCGCTTTGTTCTTGCAGCTGCCCGACGCTCCGATGTCGCTTCGAATACCTCTTAGATTGATCGACGCCTGCGCCATCGCATTCGTATGGTGGACGGCCCTGGCACTCTTTGACGAGGAATTTACGCTGAAGCCGGTCCACTGGCTCGGTATGATCATCTATGGGATCAATGTATATCCCTATCGCTTCGTCGATCTTGGGTGGATGACCAGCCTGCCCTTGTGGTGGGGCCACATGACTGATGGCGTAACCTTTGCGCTCATCGGACACCTGATTTGGAAACTGGTCAGCGGTTTTCAGGAAGACCTCGTCAACCGCCGACGGCGCTTTAGGGTGTTTTTTATATGCATGATCATTGCTGCCCTGAGTATCTCGGTGATTGGAGAAAACGTACTCCAAGCTGCCGGCGCAGGAGATCGATCAATCGCGCTAACGGCTCTGGTCACCCTTCCGATTATGGTATTCTTGTATTTCTGGGCCATACGGCTGCAGCCCGAAGTGCTTCTCTTCCAGCCAGTCCAGATACCCGAACCGAAATCGCCAACAATAGACCCTCGCGATGCTGCTGCTCATAGGCGGCTTCTTGAACTTATGGATCAAGATCGCCTTTGGGTGGAACCGGGCCTCACAATCGGATCCCTGTCAGAAAAGGTAGGGCTGCCCGAACATCAGCTGCGAAACCTTATCAACAAGGGGATGGGGCATCGAAATTTTGCGAGTTTCCTAAACGGCTATCGCCTGGACTACGCAAAGTCGGTGCTTTCTGATCCGGAACAGGCGCGGCTGCCTGTGCTTACCATCGCCATGGATGCCGGCTTTGGATCGCTAGCGCCCTTCAACAGGGCCTTCAAGGCGGTTGAGGGGATCACGCCGACGGCGTACCGCGCCAAAGCGCTCTCTGATCAAAGCTGAAAAACCCTCATCACTTTCGAAAGTGAGCGCGTTTTATCCAAATTCGACAGGAACTCGCACCCGTAAATCCGTCTCATAGATCCAGAAACCGAAAAGGATCGAGAAGATGGAATTCGTTCTGGAGTACTTTAGTAATCTGTCGAACAATCTGCTGCCCGGCATACGATTGGAAAGCTTGAGATACCTTTTCGGTACCGTAGGCGTGTTTCTCATCACGTGGGTAGTATTGAAGCCAGTACTGAAAAAACGGCAGATCCGAAAACGACCACCTCGCAAGCTCCTGAATCGGCAGGTGCGACGAGAACTCAAGAATTCATTCCAAAGCATCCTTGTTTTCATCTTCGCGTACACTTTCGTTGAGCTCTCAGTTGAGCGGCTGTTCGGGTACGACGTGTTCAAAGTGTACGGCGATGCCAGCGCTTATCCGGTATGGTGGATCCCGGCCTCTATCGTTTTCTTCGCAATTGGCCTCGATACCTGGTTCTATTGGACACACCGGATGATGCACCATCCGAAGTTGTTCAAGTTCTTTCACCTGGAACATCACCGTTCCCACAGCCCGACACCTTTCACAGCTTATTCCTTTGCTCCGGCCGAAGCTGTGCTTGTCTATCTCTACGTGCCCATATTTCAGGCCATCGTGCCGATGCACTTCAGCGCCTTCGCAATCAGCATGCTGATTCAGACATCGCGCAACGCACTTGCACACTGCGGGTATGAGGTCTTTCCAAAAGGTTGGACACGCATTCCCGGGCTGAACCTGTTCACGACGGTCACGCACCACGATCTCCATCACGAACGATCCCACGGGAACTACGCATTCTACTTCACCTTCTGGGACAAGGTGATGGGAACCGAAGACCCGGATTACGATGCTCGCTTTGATGCCGTAACTGAAAGAGCTGATCAGAACGCCGCCGTGCCAGCAGAATAAGAAACGTCCCTACCGGCAGCTTTTTCCGGGGTGTTCCCGGCAGCCGGTCTCCAGGTGATGGGCGGTTTCTAACCTCCGAAGCGGAAGCCGCCCATCCATTCTCAGTTTGGTCGCTCAAGTATCGGGACAGCTCGGTTGACGCTCTTCAAGAGCTCCACGGACCGATCCCAAAGCGCCGCGCATGCAGCTTCATCATAGCACTTCTCGTCCATCGGCTTTTCCGTTTTCATATGAAGGTAGAGGCCGGTCTTGCCCTCCACCTCATCGGCCGTCGCAAGGTATAGAAACGGCGGAGCCGCTTTGTCAGGGTGCTGAAAACCGACTGCGAATATCGCTCCGAGGATGACTTTCAGAAGCGGCGGTGCATTGCGGATAATGTTGGTATTCACAGGGCCGGGACAAATCGGGAAGATGGAGACATCAACCGGCTCCCCTTCCCGGTTCAAACGCTTCGATAGTTCTATCGCGAACGTGTTCAGCACCAGCTTATAATAGGAATAGTTCGCAATGCCGCCGCGCGCGCCGTACTCGTAAAACACACCTAGCGTGTCGGTGTTGATCGGTTGCGCGCCGCGGTGGCTGTCAGACGAGGTGAACATCAGGCGGTGGACAGGGTCGCCCGGTACCCTGTTTCCGGCAATGGCCGTATTGGGGATCACACCCTCAGCCAACAGTCGGTTCACGAGATAGAATTTGGCGAGATAATTCACCTGGAACAGCTCTTCGAGGCCGTATTCTGTCTTCTTCGCTACAGCCGCGCCCAAGCCTGCATTGAAGAGCGATACATCAAGGCGAATGCCGTCAGATTTCAAAGCGTCAACAAACGCATTGATCTTGTCGAAACTGCCGAGATCGAGCTCATAAAGATGGATGTTGGGATTGCCAGTGAGCTCTCGAAGTTCGGCTGCCTTGTCGGGCTCAAGCGTGCGGCAAGCCATAATTAGCGTCGCACCGCGCTCGGCCCAGAGTTTAGCTACACCCCAACCAACACCGGAGTTTGCCCCCGTAATCAGGCAAGTTTTGCCGTCTAGCCGATCATTCTCATTGATTGGTCTCGTGTTCGGCTTTACACGAATCAATTCTTTTGTACCCACCAGAACCGCTTCGACGGGGTTCTTGAAACGGCCCTGATTTCCACTTTCCGCCATTCGTAATTCCTTTTGGAGGCATCCGAGATGAACCCGCACCTCGCCAAAAACGAAGTCTATGGCAAGACACGCTCACTACTTCTTGTAACGCTCGCCTATGTGCTTGCCCTTGTCGCAGCTATCGCAACGTATCCGTTTGTCGACCATCTCAGCCCGTTATGGAGCGCGCTGGCGATGGACATCTCAGCGACGGTGGTGATCTGGGCGGTCGGCGCGAATGTCAGGAATGCCAGTCTTTATGACCCGTATTGGTCAGTCATCCCGCCAGCTTTTGTGGCCTTTTGGTGGGCCGGGACAGGGTATGATCTCGCCCCCGGGAAAGTCATGATGGCGATTGTCGTGGTCTATTGGGCGATCCGGCTGACGTCGAACTGGGCCCGTGACTGGCCGGGTCTCCATCATGAGGACTGGCGCTATCAGGAGATGCGGGAGCAGTCTGGCAAAATGTACCAGTTCTCGAATCTGTTCGGGATCTGCCTGTTTCCGACCGCGCTCGTCTTCCTCGGCATGTTGCCAATGTGGCCGGTGCTGACAGGCGACGGACAGTCCAACTTGATCCTTGATGTGGCGGCTTTTGTGATTGGAATGGGGGCCGTGACCATTCAGCTTTTCGCAGATGGCCAGATGCGAAACTTCCGCTTCAAGAAACAGGAAAACCGGACCAATCAGTCATTTTACACCGAAGGGCTTTGGGCCTGGTCACGGCATCCGAACTATTTCGGTGAGGTCGCAATGTGGTTCAGCCTTTGGGTCTTTGCGACGTCCGCAGGGTTCGAGCACTATTGGACCGGTGTCGGCTGGGTCGCCATGCTAGCGCTGTTCCTGTTTGTCTCCTGCCCCTGGATGGACCGTCGCTCTGCCGCCAAACGACCAGGCTATGCAGAGTATATGAAAACCTCCAATCTCTTTTTCATGACACCACCGCGTAAAGTGAAGGGCTAAGCAAAATGGACTCCCCTACCCACGAAGCATTCGACGATCTGATCAATACGCTCACCGAAGCCAAAAACCGCTGGGCAAGCGAGGAATGGAACCTTCGCAACGCGCAAGAGGTCGCCGAGGCGCATAAGAACCTTGCCCACATGCTGGAAGCGGGCATGGTCTGCTACTTCGCGATGGATCCGATGTATCCTCGGATGACGCGGATGTTCACGCCGGAGCGGAAATATTTCGGCGATAACCCTGATGCGATTTACTACGACTCCCCAATCTCCCGCGAGCATGCCTATGTCATGCGCGGCAAGATGAAAGGTGCCGTCTACGTCTCCATCACCATCGATGCCGGAATGGAGGACGGCGCGTTCTCGTCCGGCACGCTTGCGATCATCAATGACAAGGAGTTCGACGTCGCCGAAGATGGCAGCTTTGAGCTCTGGCTCGGCGGCGAGAAACGGGACCGCAATTGGCTCGACATGCCAGAAGGCACTTCACGCATCACAACGCGCCACTATTTCGAAGACCAGACATCGGCGGCGGCGAACCCGGAAAAAGATCCAGAATGGTCGATTGAGCGCGTAAGCCCTGCACCGCAGCGACCCTACAATACGCCGGATGATATCGCCGCCGGCCTGCGCCGCGTCTCCAAGTTCATCCGATCCCGCACGCTGGACCGCCCCGCTTTCGGGCAGGGCGGCACACCGCCGCCTTTTGTCTCCTTCACGCCGAACGAGTTTCCTCAACCAACACCACCGGGTGACTTCGGCTGGTCGGCGATTGATGCCCATTACTGCATGGCTCCCTACTATGTCGGCGAGGGACAGGCGCTGGTCATCACAGGACACTGGCCAGAGTGTCGCATGGCCAATCTCGCCCTCTGGAACCGGTTCCTGCAGACCTACGATTTTGGCAATGCAAACATCTCAATCAACCGGGCCCAGACAAAGTTGGAAGAGGATGGTTCGTTCCGTATCGTCATTGCCCACGAAGACCCCGGCGTGCCGAACTGGATACAGACACAAGGTCAGCCGTTCGGCATGGCGTTCTGGCGGTTCATGCTAGCGGAGGGTGAGGTCGAAACACCCAAAGCGGAGCTCGTGGATCTGGCGAGTTTGAAGTGAGCAGAAGGTCAGGCAGCATCTAGCCCCTCACCGCTTTTTCAGCCATATATCGGCCAATGGATCGACAGAATACCAAACGCGTCTTCATCAAGACCTATGGCTGCCAGATGAATGTCTACGACTCCGAGCGTATGGCAGACGTCCTTAAGCCATTGGGATATGCGTCTTCCGATGCGCCGGAAGATGCAGATCTTGTGATCCTGAACACCTGCCACATTCGGGAAAAGGCGACCGAGAAAGTCTATTCCGAACTCGGTCGCATCAAGAAGATGAAAGAAGCGTCCGGCAGCAAGATGACGATTGCGGTGGCAGGCTGTGTTGCCCAGGCCGAGGGCGAAGAGATTATGCGTCGCCAGCCCGCCGTGGATCTGGTGCTCGGACCGCAAGCCTATCACAAACTGCCCGAGATGATCGCCAAGGCAAGCCGCGCGGTCGGTGATCGTTTGGAAACCGATTTCGACACGCTGGAAAAATTCGACGCGCTGCCAAAAGCGCGGGACCCGAACGGGCCAGTGGCGTTCCTGTCCGTACAAGAGGGGTGCGATAAATTCTGCACGTTTTGCGTGGTCCCCTACACCCGCGGCGCGGAGCTTTCCCGGCCCGTGGACGATATCGTTCTGGAGGCGAGGAATCTCGTCCAGCAAGGCGTTCGCGAGATCACGCTGCTGGGCCAGAATGTGAATGCTTACCATGGCCGCGCGCCGATGTTCGGCGAAGACGACTCCGAAGACTGGAGCCTTGCACGGCTGGTGCGTCATCTCTCAAAGATTGGCGGCCTTGATCGCATTCGCTTTGTCACAAGCCATCCGCGGGATATGGACGACGATCTCATCTTTGCCCATGGTGACACACCGGAGCTGATGCCGTTTTTCCACCTTCCAGTTCAGGCTGGGTCTGATCGTATTCTCGAAGCCATGAACCGCAAGCATACGCGCGACGATTATTTCGAAATCATGCGGAAGATGCGTGAACAGCGACCTGATATCGCCCTCGCTTCGGACTTTATCGTCGGCTTCCCCGGCGAGCGGGAAAAAGACTTTCAGGACACGATGGATCTGGTCGATACCGTGAAGTATGCGATCGCTTATTCGTTCAAGTATTCAACGCGCCCGGGCACGCCAGCGGCAGATATGTTTGGCCATGTCGCAGAAGATGTGAAGCACGACCGCCTCATGAGGCTACAAGCACTGCTCAAAGATCAGCAGATCAGATTCAACGAAAGCCAGATTGGCCGGACGCTTCCGATTCTGATCAATGGAAAAGGCCGCATGGCTGGCCAACTTCATGGCCGCTCGCCTTACCTTCAGGCGGTGCATTTTGACGGTCCGGACTATCTGGTCGGACAGATCGTGGATGTGGTTATTACCGGCGCAAGCCTCAACTCGCTGAAGGGCGAACTCGTCAGAGCCGAGGCTGTCGCGTGACAACGCCAAGCCGCTCGAAGCGGAAATCCAGTTCCAAAGTTACCAAGATCTATCCTGTCGCATCGCCCGGACGATTGCAGGATCTCTGTGGCCCACATCATCGGTATCTTCAGATCCTTGAGACCCGTTTGGAGGATTACTCACTGCGGGCGGAGAGCCTTGGCGGCAGCATCGAGCTTTCCGGCAAAGAAGAAGGCGTAAACACCGCCGAAGCAGCTCTGTCCGAGTTGGAAAGACGTCTCGACCGCGGAAGCCAGCCCTCGGAGCTCGAAGTCGAAGGGGCGATCGAGGCGGCAATGACACCCGTTGGAGCATTCAAACCTCTCACGGGCCTCAAGCGCCCCATCACAGCGCAAACGCGCGGGCAGGCGACGTATTTGAATCGCCTGACAGATCCCGAAGCGGGACTGATTTTCGGATACGGCCCTGCAGGAACAGGAAAGACCTATCTCGCCGTGGCGGCAGGGGTCGCCGAGCTGCTGCAAGGGGTGCGCGAGCGTTTGATTATCACGCGTCCAGCTGTCGAAGCCGGTGAAAACCTGGGCTTTCTGCCAGGTGACCTTCAGGAGAAAGTCGACCCCTATATGCGCCCCATCTGGGACGCCATGCGCGAGTTAATGGGGCAGGATCAAATGGAGCGCCGGCTTGGCCGCGCAGAAATCGAAGTTGCTCCCCTCGCCTTCATGCGTGGGCGAACACTGAAGAACGCATTCGTTATTGTTGATGAGGCGCAGAATGCCACGATCCCGCAAATGAAGATGGTGCTTACAAGGCTTGGCCGCGAGAGCCGAATGGTGGTGACTGGCGACCCGGGACAAGTCGATCTGCCGGGCCGCGAACGGTCGGGCTTGGCCCACGCGCTTGAAATTTTGGCAGATGTGAAGGGTGTCCATCAGATCAAGCTGACGGCCGCCGATGTTGTGCGCCATGATCTCGTGGGACGTATCATCGATGCCTATGATGCGAACTCGCAGGGCAAATGAGCGCTAACGTTGACTTGCGTATCGCGGACAAAGAATGGGAGCAGATCCCCAATCTTGAAGACCGCTGCGTACGAGCAATCGAGCAGGCTTTGCACAACGCCGGAATTGATAAAGCCATCGAGCTCGACCTTCTCTTGAGCAACGATGATGAATTGGCAGCGTTGAACGAGATGTGGCGAGGAAAGTCGGGCGCAACAGATGTGCTTTCCTTTCCTGCAGATCCACAAGAGCTGCCCTTCATTGGTGATATCGCAATTGCTATCGGCATAGCACAGAAGGACGCAGAGGCTGATGGCAAAACGCTTGAGGCGCACCTCAGTCATCTCTTGATTCACGGCACGCTACATCTCCTGGGGTATGACCACCGGAATGATGAGGAGGCTGCAATCATGGAAAGTTTGGAGAGAGACGTGATGGCGGAACTGGGTTATGCTGATCCATATTCACGAATCGAACAAAGCTGAGCTAGTATATTTTCAAAGCTAATGACCGATTTGCCAAATCCCGAAGACCCTCCGTCAAGTACAAAGCGCTCACGTGGCCTGTTTGGCCTCGGGCGCAAGTCGCGACAGGAGCCAGACAGTTCCACAGAACCAGCCGAGGCACCGAGACAAAGTGCAATGCGTCTTCGCTTGGATGAGTTCGAGCAAGGTCGTGTTGCCGATGTCATGATTCCGCGTGCGGATATCATAGCGGTAGAAGTTGAGACTCCGCTTGATGAGCTCATCAAGCTCTTCGCAGATGCAACCCATTCACGCCTTCCTGTCTATCGGGACACATTGGATAATCCGATTGGGTTTGTTCACATCAAGGATGTGGTGGGAGAGATCGCTCGTGAGGGAGCCCCTGACGAAAAACCTCTCGAGAGACTTGCACGAAATGCCCTGATCGTTCCGGACTCGATGGCGCTTCCCCCCTTACTTCTGAAGATGCAGGCAACGCGAATTCACCTTGCTATCGTGGTCGACGAGTATGGCGGTACAGACGGCCTCGTTTCCCTTGAGGATCTTGTCGAAGAGATTGTTGGGGAGATCGAAGACGAGCATGATGAAGATACGCCGATGCTCACCCAACGCGGGCAAGCGACATGGGAAGCTGATGCGCGTATGGAGATCGAAGATTTTGCCGCTGAAACGGGCATCGATCTGGAACTTGCCGAATTCGAAGATGATATCGACACGCTCGGCGGTATCGCCTTTGCCCTGGCTGGTCGGGTGCCTGAAAGAGGCGAGGTCCTGCGGCATCCCGTAGGAGCCGATATCGAGATTATCGATGCGGACAGCCGCCGAATTCGTCGGATGAAACTGCGCAAGGTGGAGACGCAGGCATGAGTCAGAAAGTGACGAGCCACGGGTTCACAGCCCTCGGCCCTATCCACGAGTCGCTCGCCCGTCTTCGCGGCTGGCGGGCACATGCCGTTGCAGCTTTTTTGGGCGCACTTGGAGCCTTCGCGTTCGCTCCATTTCACTTCAGTCCAATTCTCGTTTTCTCGTTCACCGGTCTGATATGGATGATCGACGGAGCACGCGGATCTGCAAAGTGGGGACAGACCGTGTTCGCCAGAGGATGGGCATTCGGGTCTGGCTTCTTCCTCGTCAGCCTGCACTGGACGGCCTTTCCGTTTCTGGTTGAACCTGAAAAGCATGCAATTTTTCTATTTATGCCTCTCATTCTGTTACCTGCGGGTCTTGGTCTCATCTGGGGTTCAGCAACAGCGGCCGCGGGAGCCTTTTGGTCGGCCTCTCCGTCACGGGTCTTCATCTTTGCGCTATTCCTGTCGATCGCCGAATACGTTCGGGGGCACTTGTTTGGCGGATTTCCGTGGAATTTGCCGGGCACGACCTGGTTACCGGGAGCGGCGGTGTCCCAAGCCGCGTCCATCGGTGGGATCTACTGGCTAACCCTCCTTACTATTTTCATTATGTCGACACCTGCCGCGCTCGTCGATACGCGCGAAAGCCGCGCATTGGGTGAGCGCCTGATTCCAATCGTCGCCGCAGTGGCATTGCTTGGATCGAGCTGGGCCTGGGGCGCACGCCGTATCGCGGAGCCAACAACTGTTTATGCGCAGCATGTGACCCTTATGGATGTCGGTGTACCGCAACGCGAGAAGTGGGCCCCTGGAAGTACTGATAAGGTGCTCCGGCGTTATCTGGAGATGTTAGACGCGCCGGGACAGGCTCCAGATGACATCGTTATATGGCCTGAAGGGGCCGTTCCCCTGTATCTTCTCCAGTCCGCAAATGCACTTGATGCCGTCAGCGCGTATGTCGGAGACCGGAAGCTGATTGTCGGTACATCACGCCGGCAACCGATCAGGCGCGACGATACGGAGTTCGATATTACCGGAGCACCAGCACGGCCTGACGAGATCCACTATTTCAACTCGTTAGCAGTGGTGGACAGAACGAGCGGACGATCCGGTCCTATAGCGCTGTATGACAAACATCGACTTGTGCCATTTGGCGAGCTGCCGGCAGTAGAGATCATTCCCCTTGGACGGCTGATCGAGGGCATTCTTCCAGGAGCGCTGCAGCAAATGGTAACCCAGGGCTTTAATGCCGGTCCTGGACCCGCCGTTGTCTATGCGGACGGAGTGCCACCGTTCAATGCGCTGATCTGCTATGAGGGCCTCTATTCGAGCATACCGCGCCACAGGCTCGCTCGCCCCCGGGCGGAGTGGATGGTCATCATCTCAAATGATGGATGGTTTGGAGCAGGCATGGGCCCCGCTCAGCACTATGCTCAACACCGTTATCGGGCGATTGAAACCGGTTTGCCGATCGCGCGCGTCGCGTCATTGGGGGATACCGCCATGGTAGACGCATTCGGCCGAGAAACAGCCCACGGCGAGCCTATTGCAGGTGATCCGGAGGGCTGGACATCCTCTGTCGTTAGGACTCAGTTACCGGTTGCGCGCGCTGAGACACTCTATTTTCGCCATGGGGACCTGCTGTTTGGCCTGACCTTGACGCTATTTTCTCTTCTGGCTTTTCTGTCCTGGCGGCGCTAATCTCCTCTAATTAAAATTGTATGGGTGACAATTTATGTCCGAGAGCAAACTTCCAAGCGGGATTGATCGCCATGTGGGTCAGCGGGTGCGCTGGCGTCGACGGGAATTGCATCTCACTCAGGAAAAGCTCGGCGAGATGCTAAGTCTCACATTCCAACAGGTTCAAAAGTACGAGAAGGGCGTGAATCGCATTTCGGCAGGCCGCCTCTTCGAATTGGCAGCGGTGCTCGGTGTACCTGTGAACTATTTCTACGATGGGGCTTCGCAGTATCTGCCTGGTCGCGCCGAAGGTGTGGCTGAAGCGCAGCCTATAGAGTCCGAAGTTCCAACGCTCGGTGCCGACGCATTGGAACTTGTTACAGCATTCCAATCAATCAATGACCCTGCCCTGCGTAGGTCGTTACTCGAGATGGTGAGTTCCACCGCGCGCGCGCTTGTTGAGGAAAAGTCCGAAGAAGATCAGGATCAGCCAGCCTAGGCCGGCGGGCCATAGCTGCCGAACGCTGGAACTCGCCCTAACAAATAATGGACAGATATCCTCCATTGAGAACATTCGGTCGCACGGGTGGCCGCGCACTCTCAAGCCGCCAGCAACGGCTGATCGATGAACTCCTTCCAAAGCTCTCTGTTCCAATTGAAGGCGCGCGATCGCTGAACCCTGCCGAACTGTTCGGTGAGGAGGTCAGCAGGATTTGGCTGGAGATTGGCTTCGGCGGCGGAGAACATCTGACGGGTCAGGCCATACGGCATCCAGACGCAGGACTTGTCGGCTGCGAGCCATTTATCGAGGGGATGGCGAAGTGCCTCGGACAGATCGAAGATGCAGATGTTCAAAATGTCCGATTGCTTATGGATGACGCAAGATATCTGACTGCAGCTCTGCGCCCATCCAGCATCGACAGGATCTTCATCCTGTTTCCGGACCCCTGGCCGAAAAAACGCCAGCAGAAACGACGACTTATCCAACCTTCCTTTCTCGACCAGCTTGCGGTTATCGCAAAGCCAGGCGGCCTTATTCGATTTGCGACTGACGTCAAATCCTATGCAGACGAAGCACTGGCCCGGTTTTCTCATCATAACGCATTTAAGTGGCTCGCCACGCACCCAAACCATTGGCGGCAACCCCCTTCCGACCACATCACCACTCGCTACCAGGAAAAGCTTCTGGGAGACTGTGTGCCGGTTTGGTACGAATTCGAACGAACTTCAAACGGCAGTTGACCCCGGAAAGTGCTACTCATAGGTTCGACCTGGGCAAAATTGAGGGTTACCGATGAAGCGCGTTCTTTTCGGCGCGGCACTTCTTGTGTCGTGTTTTGGATATGCACACGGACAAATCTCCAACGACGCATTTGCCGCATATAATGATGCAGTCCGTTCTGGATCGGATCGCTCCTTGATAGTTGCCGCCGCAGAAAACCTGGCCGCTGAAGCTATTTCCAATCCCGACGATCCAATAGCAGGCGTCGCCGCATTTGAATCAGCGTGGATGCTGTGTGTACTCGATCAATGCGATCGAGCTTCACAACCTGCAGAGCTCGCGGCTGGTGCCACAGACGAAACGACCGTTTCGCGGGCTAGTCAGAGCACCAGAGACTTGTTGGTCGCTTATGTCGACTGGAAAATTGAAAACACTAGGAAAACAAGAAACGCCCTAGATACAGCGTTGGAGAGCCTACCAGAAGGCGATGTGTCGCTCGTATCGGTTCGCGCTTATCGGGACTATTACACCCACTGTGCCCGCAATAGGCGGTGGTATGATGCAGAAAGAGTAGCGAAAGCCGCGTCTGAGCACATGGACTCGCTCAAAGCTGATCTGCTTTCGGAAATATCTCTTGCTAAACTTGTCGCTATTTCCGCATCGGCAAAGGCAGGGCCGAGCATGGATGATTATGAAAGTGCCCTTGCATTAGAGCGTGATTTATCTGCTCGTAGACGAGAGCTGGAAGTCGCCGGCGAAGACATGCCTGAAATACTCTCGGAACTGGAATATCGTGCCATGGCTTGGCAGAATGCTATCTCCGCATATCTGCGTTCAACTGGAAAACGGCGACGGGTTGATGCGCTTGACGAAGCTTACAGCGAAGATATCGGCCAATCGGTCTTGGACGAAGGTTGGAGCGAGGAGCTTTGCGGGGGTGACTTCGATTTTGACCCGCCATTGAGGTATCCCAGAAGGGCAGCGTATCGAGGCGAGGTTGGATCCGTCATAATGGGATTATCTATTGTTGATGGCGTTCCGGAAAACATCGTAGTGCACGCAGCTGTTCCAGACAATGAGTTTGGCGAGGTCGCGAAAGAGACTCTGGAGAAGTGGAGGTGGATTCCTTCAAAAGGTATCGATCTCACGAGCTGCTCAATGTCACGGGATAACATTGTCGTCCCGTTCGTTTTCCAGCTCCTAGAATAAAGGTTTTTGAGTGACGGAGGTGACAACGTTCCGTCTAGGTGCTAAGTACTTTTCAAGTCGAAAATATATCGGCGGCGGTTCCGGGAACGGGGCCGCCGCTTTTCATTGTCAGGATAGAAAAACCTCTAATGATAGCGGTCACCGAGCAGGAAAAACGCGTCCTCGCCTTGATTGATCCTCAGGCGCGCGGCCTGGGCATGGATATCGTTCGAGTTCGCGTGACTGGTGGCAAACGACCGGCGCTTCAGATCATGGCCGAGAAGACAGAGGGCTTACCGACCGATGTCGAAGACTGCGCGACGCTGTCTCGTGCGATCTCCGTCGTCCTCGATACAGAAGATCCGATCTCCGATGCCTATACACTTGAAGTATCGACGCCAGGCATTGACCGTCCCCTCACCCGCCCCGGCGACTTCGCACGGTGGATTGGACATGCGGCGAAGGTCGAGTTGGTGCGTCCGCTGGATGGACAACGGCGGTTCCGCGGCATCATAACCGGTGAAACGGATGGCAATGTCAAACTTCAGCTTGATGACGAGTCAGAGTTGGAAGCGCGCCTGGATGATTTTTCGAAGGCATCGCTTATTCTGACGGATGAACTCATAGAAGCTGCGTCCGCAGGCATCGAAACATCAGAATCAGACATCAGTGATCAGATAGGGGCTGCTCAGTCCCCCGCTTCAGGAGAACGAACATGAGCAATATTGGCGTTTCAGCGAACAGGCAGGAAATTCTGCAGATTGCGCGTGCTGTTGCCGAAGAGAAAGGCATCGACCGCGGTATCGTGATCGAGGCAATGCAAGAGGCCATCGAGAAGGCCGCAAAGTCCCGATACGGACAGGAGCATGATATTCGCGCTGTTATCGATATTGATAGCGGCGAGCAGACCCTTTGGCGTGTGCAGACCGTTACACCAGACGAAGAGGTGGAGGATGCGGTCCAGCAGATTCCACTTTCGGAGGCGTTGAAGATCGATGGAGACCTGGAAGCTGGTGACGAAATCAAAGAGGAACTTCCTCCGTTCGATTTCGGTCGTGTCGCGGCACAATCGGCCAAGCAGGTCATTCTTCAGAAGGTTCGCGATGCTGAGCGCGAGCGCCAATACAACGAATACTGCAACCGCGAGGGCGAGATCCTCAACGGTATCGTAAAACGCGTTGAGTACGGGCATGTGATTGTCGACCTAGGTCGCGCCGAAGGCATTATTCGCCGGAATGACGGTATCCCGAGAGAGAACTTTCAGAATGGCGACCGTGTCCGGGCCTATTTGTACAAAGTGTCCCGCGAGATGAAGGGGCCGCAGATCTTTCTGTCTCGTGCGCACCCCGATTTTATGAAGTCACTCTTCGCGCAGGAAGTGCCTGAGGTCTATGACGGCGTCATTCAGATCAAAGCATGTTCACGGGATCCCGGCAGCCGGGCAAAAATTGGTGTTATCTCGAATGACTCGTCGATTGATCCGGTCGGTGCTTGTGTCGGTATGCGCGGCGCGCGGGTTCAGGCGGTTGTTGGCGAACTCGCCGGTGAGAAGATAGATATCATTCCATGGTCCTTTGACGATGCGACCTTTATCGTGAACGCGCTGCAGCCGGCTGAGGTTTCGAAGGTTGTTCTCGACGAGGACGAACAGCGTGTTGAAGTGGTGGTCGCAGACGATCAGTTCCCACTGGCGATCGGTCGCCGCGGCCAGAATGTACGCCTCGCTTCGCAACTGACTGGCTGGCAAATCGATCTGATCACAGAAACTCAGGATTCTGAGCGCTATCAACGTGAGTTCGCAGAGCGTACGGCGTTGTTCATGAGGGCCCTCGATGCTGAGGAGACGCTGGCACAGCTTCTCGCCTCAGAAGGCTTCGAGACCGTCGAGGAGATTGCGTACGTGGCTCCTGAAGACTTCATGCAGATCGAAGGATTCGATGAAGACATCGCTGCGGAGATCCAGGCACGCGGACGCGATTACCTTGAGAAACTTGCTATCGAGCAGGATGCCCGCCGACGCGAACTGGGCGTAGAAGACGCGGTTATGGATTTGGAGGGCATGACGCCCGGCTTTGCTGTAAGGCTCGGCGAGAACGATGTGAAAACCGTCGACGATGTTGCGGGGCTGGTTCCCGACGACATCACTGGCTGGCGCGAACCGGGACCCGACGGAAAGCCTGTCTTTCAACCTGGTATCCTGCCAAAAGGCGAAATGCGTAAAGATGACGCTCAGATGTTTATCATGAAGGCTCGGGTTATTGCCGGCTGGATTGAGCAGGAAGCTGTCGATCAGTTGCAACAGGAGATGGCTGCCGAACAGGTTGCCGAGGAAATGGACCTCACTGAAGAAGAACGAGCGCTGATGGCGCTTGGAGCACTCGGCAGTGATGATGATGCGGAGGGCGGATCCGATGCCGCACCTCAGACATAATGACGACCCT
This sequence comes from Pseudomonadota bacterium, assembly GCA_039033955.1. Classification (GTDB taxonomy): domain Bacteria; phylum Pseudomonadota; class Alphaproteobacteria; order Caulobacterales; family Hyphomonadaceae; genus CALLCD01. Next base: position 151,264 of record JBCCBQ010000001.1, on the reverse strand, counting down.
GTTGAAATAACCGAGGCTGGAGAGCCCATCCGCCAGTGTGCGGTGCTGCGAACACGGCGTCCGCAGACAGAGATGGTGCGCTTCGTGCGTGGACCTGACGCTTCGGTCGTGCCTGATCTGGCAGCTAAATTACCCGGGCGTGGTGTCTGGATTACCGCGTCACTTGAGGCTGTGTCGGAAGCTGAAAGCAAGCAGGTTTTCTCGCGAGGCTTCAAAGCAGGCGTGCAGGTCGAATCAGACCTCGGAGATCTCGTTGAATCCCTGCTTGTGAAGCGTCTACAATCGACACTTGGCCTTGCGAAGAAGGCAGGTTCAATCGTTCTCGGTTTTGATCAGGTCAAATCGACACTTCAGAAGCGGCGTCCCGGCGTCATGATCAGCGCTGGTGACGGCTCGGCGGACGGGCGAAACAAGCTGTATTTTCTTGCCGAGAGCCTTTATGGAAACTGCAAGATCACGGGTGCGCTGACATCCGGTGAATTAGGCATGGCCTTCGGGCGATCCCATGTGGTACATGCGCTCCTGGAAACGGGTGCGTTTTCCAGGAACTGGATGGCCGACTATAATCGATTGATTGGTTTCAGGTCAGCGCCCGAGCAAGATTGGTATTCCGGGACGCAGCAAACGTAGCAGCGGTCGGCAGAGGTGCAGACCGCGTAATTATTTGGTATTTGATAGTCTATGAGCGACACGACAGACAAAGGTAACTCTTCCGGCGGACGTAAACCGCTAACCGTTTCCCGTGGAAATTCCAGCGGCACGGTACGCCAGAGCTTCAGCCACGGCCGCACCAAACAGGTTGTGGTGGAGAAGAAGAAGCGTCGCATGGTGGGGGCTCCCGGCAAGCCTGGAGCAGCGTCGAAGTCCAGCGATACAGGTGCTCCCGCGCTTTCAAAGAGCGCCGAACTCGCAAAGAAACTCGGGATTACTGAAACCGAGTTGAAGGCACGTCAGGCCGCGCTGAAGGCCAGAAACGAGCAAGAAGCAGAACGTGCTGCAAAAACAAAAGAAGCAGAAGAAGCGCGCAACCGACTGAAAGAAGAGCAAGAACGGAAAGTTCAAGCTCAGAAAGAGCGTGAAGAGGCAGAGGCCCGTCGCAAAGCCGAGGAACAGGCCCGCAAAGCTGAAGCTGAGGCCGCCAAAACAGCACCACGCGGACGCAGCGGTGGAGATCGCAAACAAGGTGCGGCATCAAGGAACGAACCACCGCCCCCGCCCTCCTCGCTTGAGGCGCTCGGTGGCCGCGTAAAGAAAGAGCGGGAGCAGAGGGACTCGTTCAACAAAGGTTCCGGCGGATCAAAACCCCGAGGCGAACCGAAACGTCGCAAAGGCAAACTCACTATTGCGGCCGCTCTCGGCGATGATAGCGAGCGTCAACGCTCACTCGCGTCCGTGCGCCGTGCTCGCGAGCGCGAAAGAGAGCGTCGTGTCAGCGGTGAGGCGTCTGATACAGAAAAGGTCTCACGAGAGATCCAGCTGCCAGAAACGATCACACTGCAGGAACTCGCTGGACGCATGAAAGAACGCGTCGCCGACGTCGTGAAATTCATGATGCAGGAAGGCGAGATGATGCGCGCCAACGACATCATTGATGCCGACACAGCAGAGCTAATCGCCGAAGAGTTCGGACATACAGTCAAACGCGTTTCCGAATCCGACGTTGAGATCGGGCTGGAAGGCGAAGACGACGACCCAAAAGATCTGAGGGGGCGTGCGCCAATTGTCACTATTATGGGGCACGTCGACCACGGGAAAACGTCCTTGCTCGATGCATTGCGGAAAACGGATGTGGTATCCGGCGAAGCTGGCGGTATCACTCAGCACATCGGGGCGTATCAGGTACAATTGGGGTCAGGAGACAAAATCTCATTCCTCGACACACCGGGACACGCGGCCTTCTCGGCGATGCGTGCGCGCGGGGCCAATGTTACAGATATTGTCATTCTGGTTGTAGCAGCAGACGACGGAGTTATGCCGCAAACCCAGGAAGCGATTGCCCACGCTAAAGCGGCCGAGGTGCCGGTCATCGTGGCCGTCAACAAGATCGACAAGGCTGATGCCAACCCACAAAATGTCCTCACCCAGCTACTGCAGTATGATGTACAGGTCGAGGAGATGGGCGGGGAAGTTCAGTCGGTGAATGTATCTGCCATTTCCGGCGAGGGGCTGGATAAGCTGACTGAAGCCATCACTTTGCAAGCAGAACTGCTTGAGCTGACGGCAAATCCAAAGCGCGCAGCCGACGGTGTGGTTGTCGAGAGCCAGTTGGACAAGGGACGAGGCCCTGTTGCCACTGTTCTGGTCAAGCGAGGCACTCTGAAACGGGGCGATATCGTCGTTGCCGGTGCCCAGTGGGGCAAGGTGCGAGCGCTGGTGAACGAGCGAAATCAGCAAATGAAAGAGGCCGGCCCATCGCTTCCTGCCGAGGTGCTTGGCCTTGATGGCGCTCCGGACCCCGGCGAAGCTTTTGTTGTTGTGGATACCGAAGCGCGCGCGCGTGAGATCACAGAGTATCGTCAACGTCAGAAACGTCAGGCTCAGGGTCGTGCCGGAGCTGCCGCCCGCGCATCACTGGAAACACTTCTAACGCGACTGAAAGATGGTTCTGTCGAAGCGTCAGAGCTGCCTGTAGTTGTGAAAGCCGATGTCCAGGGCTCAGTGGAAGCCATTTCCCAGAGCCTCGAGAAGCTATCCACTGAAGAGGTCCGCGCCCACGTGATACACGGTGCCGTCGGAGGCATCTCCGAGAGCGATGTCTTGCTGGCACAATCTTCTCAAGCGCCGATCTTTGCATTCAATGTTCGCGCAAATAAGCAGGCTAGGGAACTCGCTGAGAAAGAAGGCGTGGAAATTCGCTACTATTCGGTCATCTACGATCTGATAGATGACGTGAAAGACACGCTGTCCGGCATGCTTGCTCCTGAGAAGCGCGAGACATTCCTCGGCTATGCCGAAATTCTTGAGGTCTTCAACATCTCCAAGATCGGCAAAGTTGCTGGCTGTCGCATCACAGAGGGCACGGTAAAGCGCGGCTGTGGCGTGCGCCTCCTGCGAGACGATACAGTGATACACGAAGGCAACCTGAAGACGCTTAAGCGCTTCAAGGATGAGGTGCCGGAAGTATCGAACGGTCAGGAATGCGGGATGGCGTTCGAGAAGTACGAAGACATTCGTGTCGGCGATCGAATAGAGTGCTTCCAGGTCGAGGAAATCGAACGACGCCTTGAATAATAAGCGGAACGATTCCTGTTCTGTTGGTTTGAATTAGAGAACGGAATATTCACTCCTTTCTGAGATGAACTCGCTTTATGGGCAGTGAAGCGGTATTACACCTGCCCCCGGACGGGCGGCTTGCGATTTCCGGAAAGCTCTCGCGGAATGATCTGCGGCGTCTTACGAATATCACTCGTTCCGGCACCGTCGGACCGACGACCGTGTACTATGCTGGCGTCACGGCTCCGATCATCTCAGCTGGCGTATCCTTTACGACAAGGACGGCGCTCGTTGAGTCAGGATACAGTGGTTACTGGGCGTTCTTGCTATCCACCATCATCGCCGCCTTTTCGGGCATCAGCTGGTATCTGATCTTCATGAGATGGGCTTATCGTCAGACACACGGACGTGGCGGCGAATGCGACGAAATCTCCCAAACCAGCATTGCTGACAAAGCACTCATTATTGAGAGAGGCCCTATTCGCACCGAGATCAAGTGGAGCGCAATTCGATCCGTAAGATCTGGACGTGGCTTTATGGCGTTGTTGGTTGACGGCAGCGATACGGTCTTGATCCCCGATCATTGGTTTGGCAAGGACAACGCAAAGCGCGCTGCCTTTCACGAAGCCATAAGAGCGCGCATCGAAGTCTGAAAGCACTCATCCATGGCGAAACATCACCGCCAATCTAAAAATCTGGAACCCAGCCAGCGTCAACTAAGGGCTGGCGAACTCGTGCGTCATGCTCTTGTTGATATTCTGGCTCGTGAAGAGTTTCGAGATCCCGCCCTTCAAGGTGTATCCGTGACCGTCGGCGAAGTGAGATGCTCACCCGACCTTCGCCACGCCAACGTGTTCTGCAGCCCTCTGGGAGATCAGGACACTGAACACGCTCGGAACCTTGCGGACGCGCTCAACAAAGCAGCAAGTTTCCTGCGGGGACGGCTCGGTAAAGAGATTGAAATGAAGTTCACGCCGCAACTCCATTTCATAGCGGATGAAAGTTACGATGCAGCATTGGCAATGGATCGGCTTCTCGCGAGCGATGTGGTTCGGCGGGACACAACGTCCGAGTAACGGATCCAAAGTACCAAACAACGCTTCAGAATCTTGCTAGGTGAGGACTGAGCTCCTAAATACGTCCATTGCTGCTGCACGGGACCTTGACCCCGTTGGAGACAAGACAAGTGACCGACCACTCCCCTGCCCATACCGGCGGGCTTAATTCTCTTGGGTTTGACAAAGCACCATCCGAAACGAGGGTTGTTGCAGCCATGTCTGGTGGTGTGGACTCTTCGGTTGTGGCGGCGCTTCTTGCAGATCAGGGCTACGACGTCGTCGGCATTACGCTTCAACTCTACGACCATGGGGCAGCGATCCAGAAGAAAGGCGCATGCTGCGCCGGTCAGGATATTCACGACGCCCGCAATGTCGCGGATCAGATCGGCATTCCGCACTATGTTCTGGACTACGAAAACCGCTTCCGCGAGCAAGTCATGGAGGATTTCGCGGATACCTATCTCTCAGGTTCAACCCCAGTCCCGTGCATCCGGTGCAATCAGTCCGTAAAGTTCGCTGACCTCCTGGCCACGGCAAAAGATCTCGGTGCCGATTGCCTTGCGACCGGTCACTATATTCGGCGCGAGGTCGGTTCGGCAGGCGCGGAACTCCACAGAGCGCATGATGACAGCCGCGATCAGTCCTACTTTCTATTCGCGACGACACCTGAGCAACTCGACTATCTGCGCTTTCCGCTCGGAAGCTTACCGAAAACCGAGGTTCGTGAGCTCGCGGACTCTTACAATCTGCCTGTGGCCGCCAAACCCGATAGCCAGGACATCTGTTTCGTCCCTGAAGGCTCTTACGCAAAAGTGGTCGAAACGATCCGTCCAGGCGCAGGCCGCGGCGGTGAGATCGTTCATCTCGACGGACGTGTACTTGGCGAGCATAGGGGTGTCATAAACTACACAATCGGCCAAAGGCGTGGGCTTGGTGTGGCGACAGGAGAACCGCTTTTCGTTGTGAAGATCGATGCCCGGGAGCGCCGCGTTTATGTCGGTCCGCGGGAGGCCCTTCTTACAGCTGGGTTGACCCTTGGCGAATTAAACTGGCTTGGCTCTGGTGAGATTTCGGACGCTGCGAGCGCCGAACTACAGGTTCTGGCTCGGGTACGATCGACGCGAGAGCCTTTGCCCGGACGGCTTTCGATGGAGCAGGATGAGATTGTCGTTCGCTTCGATGAAGCTGAAGAAGGCGTCGCACCTGGTCAGGCCTGCGTCCTCTATGATTCTGCGGAACCCAGCCGTGTGCTTGGTGGCGGTTTCATCACGCGGACAATTAGCGCGTATATGGTTGACGCTACCTGAACGTCAAAACAGGCAGAAACCATTTGCAAAGGTTTCCTTGGCCGTTTCGCAAGGTTCGCGCAGAATCGACATTAAGTGCGCCAATCCGGCACAGCTTTGCCAACGAAGTGCAAACATGCCGCGCCAAGACATATCGAATTTTCATCAAAACTGATCGATCCCGCTGAGCGTCCCCTTAAGTCGCATCCTGTAGTGTTCATAGCACGAGGGACAGAACGACCCTTGCTTATGAGGTGGACAAAATGAGTGAGCAGAATGCTTTCGTAGTGAGTGTTTCGGGGCCAAATGGGCGTCCTTTGACACTCGAAGACCTTCCGGCACCTGGCACCAAACGCTGGGTGACACGCCGCAAGGCAGAAGTCGTCGCGGCTGTAAGGGGAGGTCTCCTCTCCCAGGAAGATGCGTGTGAACGCTATGGGCTGTCGGATGAAGAATTCTCCGGCTGGGTCCGTCTTTACACAAGTCACGGTGCCAAAGGCCTTCGCGCGACCCGTATACAGCAGTATCGCCGCATCTAGACGGCGATCTGCCTTCGGTTAAAGCGCCGTTTACGACGACGCACGTAAACTCCAAAGCCGCGGTCCTGTTTGGCCGTTGCTGGGAGTTTTGCCGTGCCTTCAAGTCTTGAACGAACCGAAGGAACCCTGGCGTGGATCACGGGCATCCTTTTTGTCCTGTCGGTCGTTGCACTCGTGCTTCGGGTGGTCGCAGGAGACCCAAGCCCGAGTGCGTCCAAAACAAATTCCCCCTACATATCGCTTGCGGAAACCCTCGTTGGAGAGGGCAATGTACGCATTGGTGACACTGGAACCGGCGATATCGTTGTTCTGCTAAACTCAGATCGACAGACGGCTGAAACGGCAAGCGACGCCAAGCAGATTACAGCCATCATCCAATCCATGGCCCCAGGTAGAGCCGTTTCAGTGACGGAAGCGAACTTCACTCCGCGCTCGATCGGAGCAGCGGGATTTTTGTTCTTCGCCGAATGTCTGACACTTTTTGCAATATCTGTGTTGTCAGGGCTTCTCTTCGTAGCGGTTCAGAGGCGTAGGCTCGTTGCACCGGTTGCTGATCCAGTTCCTGCAAACGATGTCATTTCTCGCCCCCACACACCGCCAACGACGCTTGCAAAGGCGGCATCTTCCCTCGATAAGGCCGCTGAGTTCGCCGAGCATCAACCCGCTCGCACGGCCGAGATTATCACCGGCTGGCTACGTGATGAGGACAATCGCTGATGGCACTGCCCGCGCCCAGCACGAAAGCGACGGCTGATGGCATACTCCGTTCAGCACGCCTCCTTCGTGCTCTCGGACCCCGCGCAGCCGAGGTCTGGGCCGAACTGCCGCCAGAATATGCTAAACAGATCAGTGATGTACTCGACACACTGCCGGAGGACGCTGCGGATGAGGAACGCGCTGCCAGTGCTCTATTAAGCGAATTGAACCCGACCGCGCGTGTAAAACCAGCGTCATCGGTTTGGGAGAAACTGGGGTCTGTGTCGCGGGATAAGGTGTTGTCGGTGCTCAGCGATGAACATCCACAATTGGTGGCCCTTGTTCTTGGCCGGCTTCCACCAACGCAATCAGCTGAAATCGTACGGCACCTACCATCACTTGTTGCCATCGATGTTCTTCAGAGAATGCTTCATATGAATCCACCTCATGTGGAAGCGATGGACGCCATCGAGCAGGCATTGGAAGACCGTGTCCGACGTCTAGATGGCCATACAGAGCTGCAGGAAAATAATCTTGCGCGGATCTTCGATGAATTAGACCCCGACGCGAGCAAGACGCTCTTGGCCGCGCTGCAGACGGCGGAGCCCGAAGCAGGCCGCAGAATTCAAACACTGATGTTTGGGTTTGAGGACCTTGCGAAACTTCCCCCTGCCGGCATTCAGACTCTCCTCTCAAGGTTAGAGCGTAAGACCCTCATGATAGCGATGGTCGGAACGGACAATCCGGTATCAACCACCATCTACAAAAACATGACCAACCGCGCACGCGACGTTCTCAAAGAGGAGATCGCCGTGCTTGGAGAGATTGACGAAAGAACGGTCGATGCGGCGAGAGCAGATATGACGCGACTTGCCAGAGCTCTCATTGCTAGTGGAGACATTCTGCCCGGTTCGTCAGGAGCAGAGGACATTGTTGAGTGACACGCCGGACCGTCCAATCCATTCGGGCTTTCACGTTCTCTCCTAAGTTCGGTGCTTTGGATTTTGAGAGCGCACCTCAGGGCGATGCGAGTGGTGTGATATCTTTGACGGCTCAAGACCTGTCCCGACTTCTGGAAAACGCTCGCGTCGAGATGATCCAGGAGCATACGCACCAAAACGCCAAAACCCTGGAAAGATTAGAAAAAACGGCTATCGAACTAAAAGCGGCGCTGAAACATCTTTTGGAGCTCGCCGACCATCTCGATCGGATAAAAATGGAAGAGGAAGACCGCAGTCGCGCTCGGGCGCTTATGGCTTCTGCATGCCAGCTCATCGTCGACGGCCAGGGGGATCTGTTCGATCCATCGGCTGCATCGACAGATCGTTAACACTTTCTTGCCAAACTTATTCGCCATGAGTTCTGCTGAAAATCCTGCCCTTGCTCAAAGACTGATGGACGTGCCCGTTCAGGTCGACGTGGTACTCGGCGAGGCACGCATGCCAATTGAAGACCTTCAAAACATGGCCTCAGGTGACATTGTTGCGCTGGAGCGGCGAGCAAACGAGCCTGTTGATATCTACGTTTCCGACCGGCTGATGGCTCGAGGGAAACTGGTTATTGCAGATGGGGAGCTTGGGGTGACCCTCACTGAGATCATTGACGAACCGGCAAGGATCTAGAGCCCTACCAAATGCGGACCCTATCTTCGGGTGCGACCCATAGGGGGTCATCTTCAGACACATCGAAAGCTGAGTACCATTGATCAACGTGCGGAAGGATGCCGTTTACGCGCACCGATGGCGGACTGTGCAAATTGGAATAGGCGAAATCGATTTCGATCGTCGGTAGCCGTTTCGCCCTTCTTTTCTGAGCATAGCTTATGAAAAACGCCTGGGCATCTTCTTTGGCTACCCCTTCTCCCCCACCCGCGTGATGGGCTAACTCCATGGCGCGGAATGCGATTTCAACGCCAACCAGATCACTGAGGTTCTCTCCAAGCGTCAGTGCTGTGTTCAACGGAATTCCAGGTGCCGCCTCAAATGCTGACAGGTGCCGAGACAGCTTGTCCCCCTTGGCAACAAACTGTTCGTTATCCTTAGCACTCCACCAGTCTGTGATTTGGCCGTCTGGGCCACGCCTCGCCCCCTGGTCATCGAACGCATGGCCCAGTTCGTGTCCGATCGTGGTGCCGAGCGCACCGAAGTTAACCGCCAAGCTTGCGGACGGATCATAGTATGGGGCCTGAAGGTATGCCGCTGGAACAACAATGGAATTCAGCGTGGGTAAGTAGTAAGCGCCCACGCTGATTGGTGAGAAGAAGATATCATCAAGTGGGTTCTTCGACGGTGTCGACGGATCTTCTTCATCCTCCGTAGATGACAGCAATCGCGCCAAAGCCGATCTATGACGCAATTGCTGGCGGGAATAGGCGTTGGAAAACAGACTTCCTCTTATTGGGGTGAAAAAATCGAAATTGTTCCAGCCGGGCGGTTCACCCACGACCACTGTGATGGCGTCCAGTTTTTCGATGGCGCGTCGGCGAGTTTCAGCCTCCAGCCAATCTGCCGCTTCGATGCGCTCGCGATAAGCAAGCAGGGTCCAGTCCACGATTTTGTGCACTTCGACAACGGTCGTGTCCGTCAGGTATTGCTCCACATAGGCTCGACCAATTGGGTCCGGCAAAATGTCTGCCGCGACCCTCCACGCACGTTCACGTCGCTTCAGCGGCGTATATGCAATGCCGCTGCGTGCGGCATCGAACTCTGCAACCAGACGGTCAGTCCCCTCGTCCAGATAACTGCCATACGACAGGATAAGTCGAAGGGTCATGTAGTCTCGCCATACACTTACCGGAGTGGCGTGAAATAGAGCGATGAGTTCTGGAATCTGATCGCGTGGCGGAACTTGAATAATGGTATCTTTGACGACACCTCTGGCTGCGAGAAAACGCCGCCACGGGAATTCCGGGAAGGTTGTTTCGAGCGACGCGATACCGAACACATTTTCCGCGATTATAGGTTGTCGGGCAGCGACAGGCTCTGGATAAAGCTCAGCAAGGCGGTGCTCAAGTTCAAAGACCGCATCGACCCGACTTTCTGCTCGGGAATTGCGTCCCACTCGGCGAAGTAACCGGGCGAGCAGCCTTCGGGACTCGTTGCGTTGATCAATCGCCAGACTGTCTTGCCGGAGATACAGCGCCTGAGACTGCAAAAGCAGGTCAGCGGGTTCTATCGATGCGACATAGCCAGCCCCTTGGATGGGATCGAGGCGAAGCGCGACCTTGAAAAGCCCACCTGCATCCAGATTGTAACTTCCCAAGAGGGACGCCACATCATCATGGGTCTCTGCCCGGCCAATCAACTCTATAAACGGCCTGATAGGGCGCAGCCCCGCCTGACGTCTTGCCTCCCGATTGTTGTAGTTGTTGTAAATCGTCAGAAACTTCCCTTCGTTGCTGCTCCCTGGCCACCGGTCGCGGCGCAACTCGCGGACAATTTCAGAGGTCCGGCGCTCAACGCGGTTTCGAACGGATTGGGAGGTTCCCGCCTGCCAATCACCATCTTCGATCCTGGCGGTGTCATGCCAACGGCCATTTGCGTATCGGTAAAAGTCGGCTCCAGGATCAGTGGCGAAGTCAACCCCGTCTTGGTCGATACCCCTCATGGCGGTCGCATTCAGAGAGCTATCCTGGGTAAAGCTATCAGCTCGATTCAGGTCTTCGGCCACTGCTCCAATGCTCGCCCAAGCGAGCATCGCTCCAATGATAGCAGCGATTTGTAGAGGTGATATCGTCAGTATCCTCATGGCCAAACCTGTTATTACTATAACATCGGAACTTGATCTCTGGAACAAATCAACTCTCTCTCACGGACGTCCAACGTTATGGTGTGAGTGCGTATTTACGAATTGGTACTGCCGTTAACCTTTCTTAAAGTGTGGTCTCTTAACGTTTGGATGGTTAACAGCATGCCACAAAGGCAATGATTGGGAGAGGAACATGCGCGTCCTTCTGATTGAAGACGATACCGCCGTCGCCCGCAGTATAGAACTGATGCTGAAGGCTGCCGGTTTCAACATCTACACCACGGATCTCGGTGAAGAGGGTGTCGATCTCGGTAAAGTCTACGAGTACGACATCATTATCCTCGATCTGTCCTTGCCGGATATCTCGGGATATGACGTGCTGAAGCAGCTCCGGATGGCAAGGATCAATACACCCGTCCTGATCCTCTCCGGTAACCCGGACATCGAAGCAAAAGTTAAGACGCTCGGTTACGGCGCTGACGACTACCTCACCAAACCCTTTAACAAAGACGAGTTGATCGCTCGGATTACAGCAATCGTTCGTCGCTCCAAAGGGCACGCTGAAAGCGTCATTCGAACCGGCGATATTCTCGTCAATCTCGACGCCAAAACGGTCGAAGTTGATAATGATCGCGTCCACCTCACCGGCAAAGAATATCAAATGTTCGAGCTTCTTTCCCTTCGGAAGGGTACGACACTGACCAAAGAGATGTTTCTCAACCACCTCTATGGCGGCATGGACGAACCAGAGCTCAAGATTATTGACGTGTTTATCTGCAAGCTGCGCAAGAAGCTGGCTCAAGCCACGGGTGGTGAACACCATATCGAAACCGTTTGGGGTCGGGGGTATGTCCTTCGTGACCCTAAACCGAAGAAAGAAGCGCAAGCTGCCTAGTCGGCTGACCTAACTGAATATCAGATAGAAAAGGGCGCGATAATATCAGCGCCCTTTTTTGATGCTCTTCTTCGATGTCTGGCTAGCGAGCAATCGCTGATTCCAGCATTACTCCGCAGCCGTTTCCGACACTGGATCTGCGTCTGCAACCACTTCGTCAGCCGTTGCCTCCGCAGCTTCCGTGGTCCGGCCACGTGACAGTGTCTTCATCACGCCGTCATCTGGCTCACCAGCATTTGCGGCTTCGGCTTCATCTGCTTTTTTCCGGGGGCGGCGCGTCCGGGGTTTCGGTGCATCTTCGGTTGCTGCTTCCGCATTACTGTCAGGTGCGCCATCCGCCGCTGCTTCGCTGTTTCCGTCGTCGGAAGCTTGCTCGTCACGTTTCCGGCGGCGGCCACGAGAGCGCTGCGGCTTAGTGTTGTCGGCGTCGCTCGATCCTTCTTGCGACGGCGCGCTCTGTGTGTCCGACGACGCTTCACCGCTCTCCGCTGCGTCAGTCGTTTGATCTTGTTGACGCTGTTCGTCTCGCGGTTTGTCTTTTGGCTGCATGGCAGCGAGAACGCGTGAGTAATGCTCTGCATGCTGCAGATAGTTTTCAGCGCTAACCCGATCGCCAGAGGACTGCGCGTCCCGCGCGTATTGCTGATACTTATCGAGAATTTGTTGTGCGGATCCACGGATCTTGACGTCCGGTCCGTTGCTCTCGAAGTGACGGTTGGGATTGTTGCTATTTCCGCCGCCTGATCGACGACCGCGTCCACGTTGGCGCTTCATGAGTCTTGATCCCTGTTTCTATCGCCCTTCGGACGAATGGCACTTATCTTGTGGCCAGCAATAGCTAGTTGTCCTGCTCTTTCCTGGGCAGACACATTTAAACGAAGGTGTTGCGCGTGCGGCTGGGCCAATCTGATTTCTGAGGCCACGGACGCCGACTGCTGGGTGCTATCTACCGCGGACAACCGTCTTCGCCAAGACCTAATTCTATCATTTTGCAGAAGGTGATCTAGCCGACACAACCCTGTCATGACCGGAAAAGTCCTTCAAAATTGAAATGTCCGTGAAATCGGAGCTGTTGAGCAGTGAGGATACGCTTTCGGCCTGATCAAACCCGATCTCTAGAACGAGCGGTGCTGCTTCCGGCATGTGCTTTCGAGCCAACGAGATGATCTCGCGATAGGCCGTGAGGCCATCCTCTCCACCATCCAGAGCTACTCGCGGGTCATAGTCTCTGACTTCGGGATCAAGGCCAGCAATCTCACTTGATCGAATGTAGGGTGGATTTGAGATGACAAGATCCGCCATCGCCCAATGCTGCCAGTCCGTCCACGATCCAATCACGAGCTCAACACGATCCATCAGAGCCAGACGTTTGAAGTTCTCCCTGGCCAAAGCCGCAGTGTCCGCATGCGCTTCAAGCGCGATGCCTCGCACACCTCCACGTTTGTTCAATATCGCGGCAAGGAGGCAGCCGGAGCCGGTGCCCAGATCTGCAACCGTAACGCTCCTGCCCCGCGGCAGCAGATCGAGTGCACGCTCAACTGCAATTTCAGAATCCGATCGCGGCACCAGCGCTCGCGCATCCGACTTCAATGTCAGTCCAAAGAAGTTTTTATATCCGGCGATATGGGCAAAGGGTTCTCGGCTCGCTCGACGCTCAAGGAAAACGTCAAAGCGGGTCAGTATGGCCGCGTCGGAAAGCCGATCATACTCGCGGGCAATAAGGTCGACTGTCTGGCAATCTGCGGCCAGAGCCAAAAGAAGACGCGCCTCTCTGGCAGCTTCTTCTATGCCCGCATCATTCAATCGCTTCGTTCCGCGCCGTATGAGGTCACGATAAGTTGGTGATGCCATCTGACTTGGCTGGCTCAGCTTTCTTCCATGGCGGCGAGACGGCGGGCCTGATCTTCGGCGATCAAGGCAACGACGACATCATCGAGCTTGTCTCCCGCGACAATTTTGTCGAGCGCATGTAGAGTAAGGTTGATCCGATGATCGGTCACCCGGTTCTCCGGATAATTATAAGTCCGCACTTTTTGCGATCGATCGCCTGAGCCGACTTGAGATTTGCGGGCTTCGGCCCGGGCAGAGTCTGCTTCCTCCCGCTCTTTCTCGTACAGTCGGACCTTGAGCTGTTGCATGGCCTTGTCGCGGTTAACATGCTGGGACTTCTCAGAACTGGTCGTCACGATACCTGTTGGGATGTGTGTTATTCTGACGGCGGAGTCCGTTTTGTTTACGTGCTGTCCACCAGACCCTGAAGCTCGGTAGGTATCGATGCGGAGATCTTGTTGGCGTATCTCTATCTCGATATTTGTTGGAGCCGGCAGAACAGCCACCGTCGCCGCCGATGTGTGGATGCGCCCACCACTTTCGGTCTCGGGAACGCGCTGAACACGGTGGACGCCGCTTTCCCACTTCATTCGACCGAAGGCCCCCTCACCTTCGACATTCGCTATGATTTCCTTATAGCCCCCCACGTCACCATCGGTGACTGATACAAGATCGACCTTCCACCCCTGGAGTTGGGCATAGCGCTGGTACATGCGAAACAGGTCACCTGCGAACAATGCCGCTTCGTCGCCGCCGGTGCCAGCTCTGACCTCGAGAACAATGCTCGCGGAATCGTCCTGATCTTTCGGCAAAAGCAGAAGCTGTACTTCTTCTTCCAAGGCCGGAAGACGCGCGCGGAGATCTTCCAACTCCTCGCGCGCAAGCTCCGCCATATCGGGATCGTCTCCGGCCACAAGTGCTTCGGCTTCCAAAAGACCGGCGCGTGCATCCGCCAGTTCCCTCGCCTTGTCGGCCACCGGCTTCAGCTCGGCGTGCTCTTTCGACAGGGATACGATTTCATCTGTATCGGTCGCCACGCCCATCCGCGCTTCGATTTCTTCGAAGCGATCAATCACCTGCGAAAGGCGGGTTTCAGATACTGTGGCCATGCGGAGCGTTTAGACTGGTTTTGTTAGGAGAGAAACACCCGCATCACCTCCAGCACCGTCATAGCGATCAAAACGAGCGAGCTGATGAAGAAGAAGGCGAAACGCACCATAACGCGATTGAAGGTCGCCTGAATAAGAGAATGCACGATCCGAAGACCTACATAGCCCCAGGCCAACATGTTTAAGAGACTGCTCTGGCCACCCGTTGCTGCTGCAAACAACATGAGCGCATAGAACACGGTGGGCTGTTCCATAAGGTGGTTGTAATTGTCCGCCGGATAGTTCGCTCCAGCCGGCACCTTCTTCTTCCAGTCGCTTTTCGTGTCTGCGGCTTCTTGCGGATCAACGCCCGCTTTCTGCATTGCCGGTATTCGGGTAGCGTAAAGCCACAGAAGCATCACCATGGTCCAGGCGATCAGGGCCAGCACAGGGCTCAGAAATTCTGTAATCGTCATAAATCAGCACTCCCTCTGTTATGATGGAGTTCGCTTATAGCGCTTTGTTAAAAATTACTAATCGCCCAGCACATCAACGGACGGAAGGCGATGGTAGGCGACAAGCCCGACCAAGAAACCCGGCAACTCCAGCAGGGCGATCACCGCCACTTGGAGAAGCAACAGACCTCGTAAGACGCTGGTCGCCATCCAGTCCTGTGGCAACGCAGTCAAACTGAACCACACGCATGCGGCCGTTGCCACGAAACCACCCAAGGCCATTAAGAGAAACTGGGATTTGGAGTTCTGATTCTTGTCAAACCCAAACAGGTACACGCTCGTCAATCGATCGGGCACGCGAAACTTGGCACCTGCGGCGGTGCCGACAACCAGATGGCCCCATTCATGAACGAGCCAGGCGCATATGCCCGCTGCTAGCCCAAGGCCAGCACCGGCCATCTCGGCGGCCAGACCGTCATTCAAACTCAAAGATCCCAGCGTCGACCACGCAAAAATGGTCGTTGCCAGAATAGCAGCATCTCGCGCCGCAAATTGACTGAACGCTCGCATTACTCGCCTTTTCGACCGGTGAAATTATCGCACCGCTGTGTTGATACCCCCTACAGATGTAAAGCTAGCATCCAAAAAGGCTAGGAAAGCGTCAATATCTGCCCGAACAATGCCGTGTCCGCCCGGCCGAATATGAAATGCAATGTCCGCCTTGGCGTCGAAATCTCGTAAGCCAGACTGGGTCAGTCCAGAGCGCCCGAAGACCTGCCAAGCCGGATTGGCTCCCAATCCCGCTCTGAAAGCTCCATTTGGATCAGACCAGACATCTCGGCGACCATTGCCAAGCAGGACACGCCTTGGAGCGATCAGCGCAACCAGCATGTGTTGGTCGATTGGCAACTCTTCTACCCTTTCGGCGTAGTCAGCGTATGACGGATCAAACCAGTGGGGATAACTTCGCGTTATCTGCTTCACCGTCTCGCCCGGCTTTTGGCGGTTGAGCGACGCACCTCCTGTTCCAGACTGGTGTGAAATCACAAGCTCTATGCGCTCATCCCACGCGCCCGCTATCAGCGCAGACTTACCGTGTCTTGAGTGACCAAATACAGCTGTCCGCGATGGATCGATGCGTGGGTCTGCATCTAGGACATCAATCGCTGCAAAGTAACCTGCCGCCCAGGCCGCAACCGCTCCGGTCGGGCGTCTACCGTCTTCAGTAATCGGAAAACGGTCTAATACCGCACGACCCGCCTCGGCTCGATCAGGCACGATCTCCGCAGCGTAGAAATTTGCGAAGGCATAACCGCGGTCGAGGTAGTCCTCGAGCGGCGCTTTCTGAATATAAGATCCGAAAATATACGTCACGAGCCCCATACCAAAGCCGCCGGGACCCTCACCGTTCGCAGGTGGGTCTTCCATTTGTGGTCCGGGAAACAGCTCATACTGCCGGAACACTTCCGGATTGCGGCTGAATGTCTGACCGATGATAAGAGGGGACGGCCCAACAACATTCTTCGGAAAAACTGCAGCCAGATGAAACTGAATGGTGTCTTCGCCATTACCCAATTCGATAACGTACTCCTCAAGCTGACCTCGTCCGCCCAGGAAGTCGCTATCGATGACAGTTTGCGAGACAACGGTGCTTTGCAGCCCGATTGGAACAGGTCCGAAGATATAGTCTTCAAGCTCTGATTGGATCCTTGGAACCTGGTCTGTTTTCCAAGCCTCCTCGGACGCAGGCGCTAAGGCGGGTCTGGCAACTGGTTTGTTGTCGACCTCTAAGCTTGCATAGTTCAATCCAAGTTGCGTGCAGCTCGTTGCCACAATCGCAACAACGCCAAGCAGAGGCACAAGCAGGATAGTACGAAAAATCTTTGACATAACGTTTGGCAGATAGCGCGGCTTGACAGGTTTGTCTTGTGACCTCACGGAATTGTTGGCCCAAGACCGCTCTGGTCTCCATTGCTGAATAAAGTTCATTTCCTCGCCAGCATCTTGGCAACTGGCCGTCAGTTGTCATGGCAACACGAGTGTAGCTGCCCCCCTATGACGACAGCAAGCCATTCGTCTTTGTACGGATTTATATCTACTGCTGTTTCGCAAAGCGGCCCAAGCCGCGACGTCTCAAAATATGTGTTGGAGAGAACACAACACAGTAACCAAATTCAACTTCAACATTTAGGGGCTTCCATTTCCGTTCACGAACTGCAACGGTCCAGTTTGTTGATTCGAATCAAAGTATGCGTGCACCAGAAATTATCGAAAGGGAGTTTCCCAAATGAGCAAGCGTGAAGAGTTGATTGAAAAGTACACAAAGCAGATGACTGAGAAAGTCGGCCTCAAAGTCGACAAGGCTCTGCTTGAAGGCGTGACCAAGGCATGCGGGCCGAGCATCTATAACAAGGACTCCTCGCAAGTCGCTGCATCCGATGCGAAAGAACTGGACCGGATCAAGAAGAACTTCCTGATCAAGAAGCTTGGCCTTAAAGATACGCCAAAGCTGGACGAAGGCATCCAGGAAGTGATCGCGACATACGGCAAGTCTACGCGTCCAAAGTATCGCGCTGTTTTCTACTACCTTCTGGCAAAGCAATTCCGGAAGTCGGCTGCTTTCAAATAGTTCAGTAAACAGACTAAATTAATGAAGCCGGGCATTTATTGCCCGGCTTTTTTAGTTGCTACCAGATCCTGATGCGGTCTTCCGGTGCTAAGTATAACTCATCGTCCGGCTGGATATCGAAAGCTTCGTACCACTCATCCATATTTCGAACGATGCCATTGACCCTCAACGCCATCGGACTGTGGACTTGTGAGAGAATACGCTTCCGAAGGCCCTGCTCTGTTCGCTTGTAACGACGGGCCTGCGCGCGGCCGAGAAAGAAACGTTGTTCACCGCTGAACCCGTCAATCTCAGGAGCCTTCTGACCATCCAATGAAAGAACGTAGGCATGGTATGCGACCGTAACGCCTGCCAAATCGCCAATATTCTCGCCCAATGTCTGGCGTCCATTCACTCTGAGGCCGGGCAATGGCTCATAGGTGTTAAATTGAGCCACTAAACGTTCACCCTGTTCATCGAAAGCTGCGCGATCCTCTGGTGTCCACCAGTCCTCAAGCCGTCCATCGGCGCCATATCGGGAACCCTGATCGTCGAATCCGTGTGCAATCTCGTGACCAACAACCGACCCAATGGCCCCATAGTTCAAGGCAGGGTCGGCATTGGGATCAAACATGGGGGACTGAATGTAGCCTGCCGGAATAAAAGCCTCATTGCGCGTCCGGCTGTAGGAGGCATTCACCGTTTGCGGATTTCTCGACCACTCGCCCTGTTCCACCGGCTCACCCAGCTTACCGAGGTTGAAAGCATGATCGGCCGCGCGCAGGCGACGTACATTCCCAAACAAATCGTACGCACTTATCTCTACTCCGGAATAGTCGCGCCAAATTTCAGGATACCCAATCTGCCCCGTCATAGCGTCCAGCTTGGCCAGCGCTGACTGCTTGGTTTCAGCAGTCATCCAGTCCAACCCTTCGATGCGGTTTCGATATGCCGACTTCACATTCTGGAATATTTCCGCCATCTGACGTTTGGAGTCTTCCGGGAAGTAGCGGTCGACATAGAGCTTGCCAATTTCCTGGCCGAGGCGATTGTCGACGAAACTGATCGCTCGCCATCGGCGTGCCCGTGGCTGGACTTGACCATGCAGGGTCCGTCGAAAGAAGCCGAAGCTTGGGTCCGAGAATTTCCGCGGCATATAAACCGCATTGGCCATTACGTAGTGAAACAGCGAATAGTCGCGCCATTGACTGATCGGGGTGTCTTCAAACAAGTTGGCGAGTTCGGGGAATGCGGACTTTTCGCGCACAAGCACATTTGTTGTCGCCGACATCCCTTCGACGCCCAACATGGATGACCAGGGGAAGCCGGGAGCGAACTCTTCGAGCTCCGCCACGGTCATTGGGTTAAACGTTAGTTCTGCATTGCGCCTGTCTGCTCTCGTCCAATGGCGCTTTGCCATTTCAAGCTCTAGTTCGAATACGGCCTCGGCGCGTGGACCGGTGCCCTGCTCACCCAATAAGGTCAGCACAATGTCTATGTGGTCGATATACTCTGAGCGTATTGCCTCAAGTCGGCGACTTTCCAGAAGATAATAAGTTCGGTCTGGCAAACCGAGCCTGCCATGACCGATACGCAGAATGTGTTCCTTGGGCTGTTTCGGGTTGATGCCCACACCCGCCTCAAAGATGGATGCAATTCCCATTTCCGGGTCCGCCATCGCGGCCGCGATATCTTCGTGCGTCTCCGCTCGTTTCAAGCGATCAAGGTGTTCCTCGAAGGGCGTCAGCGTCGCTATTTCAATACGTGCCTCATCCATGAAGCTTTTATAGAGATCGCGAATTCTCTGCTCTGGCGTTCCCTTTGCCGCGTACCCTGTCTCAATGTCGGATATAATATTTGCCAGGCGATCGCGCGTGCGGTTGCGCATATCTACAGAGAAACCCGTTCCCGAACTGTCGGACGGGATTGTCGCCGATGCCAGCCAGCCGCCATTCGCATAAATGAAGAAGTCATCGCCCGGACGCGTCGATCGGTCGAACGCGTCAAGAGGATAGCCCCATGGCTTTATGAGTGGCTCGGTTGGGACTGCAGCGACGTCAGTGCTCTCCACAGCCAATTCGCGTTTCTCTGAGGTTTCGCCCCGGCCGCAAGCAGACAGGAACAGTGCCAAAGCCCCTAGAAAGATTATGATTAGATATCTGCGCACTCAAACACTCTGCAAACGCCCGCAGGGCGCGCGGACAGCTAACGGCCCGTTGTCTAGAGACCTGGACCTCGATCGACAAGAGTAACTCTGAGTGATGGCCTAGAAGCCGTGTAAGCTGGCGTAACGATCACGGTGGAAACTCTCACCGCCATAAAGCGCTTCAGCGACCCGTGCACGTTTAAGATAAAGACCCGAATCATGCTCATCAGTCATCCCGATGCCGCCATGCATCTGAACCGTCTCATTAGAGACCAAATGGAGCGTTTCGCCGGCGCGAGATTTAGCGAGGCTTGCCAAGGCTGGCACATCGTCACGTCCAGCATCGACAGCAGACAGAGCGCCCGCGACCGCTGAGCGCGTTAGCTCCAGCTCGGTGAACATAAGCGCGGCACGATGCTGCAATGCCTGGAATGAGCCAATCAGTTGGCCAAACTGTTTACGTGTCTGGAGATACTCCAAGGTCATCTCGAACGCCGCGCTTGCGCTGCCAAGCATCTCCGCAGCGA
The DNA here is from genome assembly GCA_039033955.1 of Pseudomonadota bacterium. Lineage (GTDB taxonomy): Bacteria > Pseudomonadota > Alphaproteobacteria > Caulobacterales > Hyphomonadaceae > CALLCD01. The sequence goes on along the minus strand of JBCCBQ010000001.1, from coordinate 131,176 downwards.
GCCCGATGCGCGCTCGGTCAAGAACAGGGTCGAGGATCGTCCAGCCCTTCCCGACATCTCCTAGCACTGCGACAGTGGTTGCGTTTTCGAACGAAACATGTGCTGCGCCGTGAGCGTCGAGTGTGTTCAAGGTCTGGACACTCACACCCTCTGCGTCGCGCGGAATGAGGCAGAGAGTCAGACCGTCCTCGTCGCCGGGCTTGCCGCCGCTGCGGGCCACCACGATAAACATATCGGCATGGTGGGCATCGGGAACAAAGCGCTTGGCTCCGCTCAGAATCATATTTCCATCTGCTTCAGTTGCAGTCGTGGCGATATTTGTTGGCGCGTGATGGGCCCCTTCGTCCAGCGCCAGGGCGAAGGTGACCTCCCCTGTCACGATTTTTGGCAACCATTCACCCGCCAGCGCGTCATCACCTGAGAGCTGTAGGGCAGAGGCTGCAATAAGCGCCGTTTGCAAAAGTGGCGTCGCAGCGAGCGTTCGGCCCTGCGCTTCTAAAATCTGACCAAGACCCACGAGGCCGAAATGCTCGCCTCCGGGCTCGTCCGGTATAATCACCCCGAAGAAGCCGAGTTCCGCCAGCTTCTTTCGCGTTTCCTGATCAACACCATTTGCACCAGCATCTCGCAAAGCCCGAAAATGCGTCGTTGGAAGTTCGTCTCGCGCGAAGGCTAGCGCAGTGTCGCGCAGCATTTGTTGGTCTTCTGTAAGAAGGAAGGTCATGATGATTATGTTCCTACGCTAATTCTGTTTTTCGTTCCGCAGCGGAGCATGCCCACGCCAAAGCTTGTTCGATGCGGTCGTTTCCCCAAAAAAGTTCCTGGTCAGCCGTTACGAAACTCGGAGCGCCGAAAATTCCATAGGCTTTTGCGCGCTCAGTATTCTCTCGAAGCTTCTGTTTGGTGTCGGAATCTTCCGAGCGGGTTGTTACGTCTTCAATGCTAAGGTCTGCCAGTTCAGCCAGCACGGCTACGTCAGAAATATCTAGACCGTCGGCGAAGTTCGCTCGATAAACGGCTTTTGCGAAGGTCGAGCGTTCTCGCTGAAGCAGCGACACAGCGAAGCGAGCTGCCAGCAGGCCGTTCTGCGGAAAAGTCTTTGGACGGCGGAACGGCAATTCCTCTGTGGCACAAATCCGCTCCATATCGCGCCACATATAACGACCCTTCTCTGGCACCACATTGAACGGACTATCTCGCAACCCCTGTTGTTCGTGGAACAAGGGTCCAAGAAGGAATGGCGTCCAGGTGACATCCACCTCGTACTGCGTAGCCAATGCTTCAATTCGCATGGCTGCTGGGTAGGAGTAGGTTGATGCGAACTCGAAGAAGAATTCGAGTCTGGTCACCTATTGGTGCTCCCGCAGGCCAAGCACGCGCTTAGCGATGACGTTGAGGTTCACCTCAGACGTTCCGCCCTCAATCGAGTTGCCCTTGGCGCGGAGCATCGCCCGCGTAGCCCCGATGGCGCGCTTGTCGAAACCATCACCTGACCAACCAAGCCCCTCGGTTCCCAGAGCTTCTACGGTCAGCTCGGTCTTTTCCTGGTTTAGCTTCGCGGCGCAGTATTTCAGGATCGATGTCGTTGCGCCGATATCGTTGCCAGCTTTGGCTTCTTCGGTGCCGCGGCGCACGGTGAGCCCAAAGGCCTTGTCGTACATCATATGCTTCGTGATCCGCGCACGGAGGTCACCATCGCTCAGCGCTCCATCCCCGGTCGTCCCGAGATGGTGCTTGGCGATATCCTGGACGCCGATCCCGCCTGCACCCGCACTCGTCGATCCGAACCCACCGGCGGAGATAGACTGCCGCTCGAACTGGAGTAGGCGCTTGGCAATCGTCCAGCCCTTGTTCAGTTCGCCGACCATCTGCTCCTTCGGCACCTTCACATCGTTGAAAAAGGTTTCGCAGAAGGGAGATGATCCTGAGATCAGCTTGATCGGCCGGGTCTCCACACCCTCGGTCTCCATATCGAAGACGATGAAGCTGATGCCATTATGCTTCTCGCTTGTGTCTGTACGGACCAGGCAGAAGATCCAGTCGGCATGATTGGCATAAGACGTCCACACCTTCTGACCGTTGATCAAATAATGATCGCCCTTGTCTTCGCATTTGGTTTGAAGCCCGGCGAGATCGGAGCCCGCGCCCGGCTCCGAATAGCCCTGACACCACCTCGTCTCGCCTTTCACGATGTCCGGAATGAAGCGCTTTTTCTGCTCTTCATTGCCGAATTCCATCAGTGCGGGACCGAACATCCATATGCCAAAAGATAGGAGCGCCGGGCGCGCTTTGATGCGCCCTAATTCTTCCTGCAGGATCCGAGCTTCCGCTTTTGACAGTCCGCCTCCGCCATATTCGGCTGGCCATTCGGGGGCTGTCCATCCCTTGTCACCCATGCGCTCTAACCAGAGCTTTGCGTCGGGGTTCTGGAACTCCTGCTTACGCCCACCCCATATTACGTCGGCGTCGCCTGCCATCGGTGAGCGCATCGATTCCGGGCAGTTTTCTTCGAGCCAGCTCCGGGCCTCGGCCCGGAATGCGTCAAGCTGAGCGGTGTCGCCATAAGCCATAGAGTGGCTCCCTTTTCATTCTCTCATCTACATACACAATCTAACCGCTCGCCGAGACGAGGCCAAGCCGTCACGCAAGGTCAGATTGTTGCAGGTTTCGCCGATTTATCCCTCCAGGGGATAGGCAAACTCTTCACGATGGATCTTGCCCGCATCGTTGACATAGTATGTCGCGACTTCGCGCATTTGCGTCCGCTCGCCTGTATTCCTGTCCGTCACGTCCATGCTGAAGATAACGTTGAAGCGATCGTCACCATGAACGAAGGGGCCTTCAGCCTGTGACGAGTGCACCTCATTGTTGGCAAACCACCATTCGTGCTTGCCTTTTATTGCATCAAGGCCTGGTGCCTCTGCGCTATCCTGACCCGGCATCGGTACCGCTTCAGCGGACACGGCGTCTGCCGAGTAAAGCTGGTCAAGGCACTCTGTATCCTGTCCTGCATTGCACATCTCAACGAGCTTTCCGCCGATCTGCATCAATTCCTGGGGTGTCGCCATCTTATCCTCCCTTTTGGCTTTGTTTCGGTATCGAAAACATAGCATGGCTGGCTTCACAAGGCAGCTACCTAGAAACGCGAAAATGGCGATTGGTCAGGCCCGGTTTCAATGCCCAAAAGGTTCACTGCATTGACGACAAACAGGAAGAAGAAAAACCCTGAGAAGATCAGCACCAGCCTCCAGGGCACTGCCCAAGGCCGAATATCTTCTTTTGGCAAACCGGCCCGCCAATTGGCCAGGACAGCCAGCGAGAGGGACACGGTGAGGCCGATAATGGTCAACGTCCATCCCATCGTATTGTCTTCCCTGGAGCTAGTAGAATGCTGCCGGGTCTAGTGATGGGGCGTGCGCCGTCAAGCCATGGGGCGTCTTCGCCCAGCTATAGGGAGATCGGAAAAGCTCGACTATGGCTCTCGCGGCGGCGATAGAAAGCAACGGCCAGTAGATGGGCAACGTCATCACCAAAAGCCATCTGTGCCTGCGATTGCCCGGTGCCACTATCGCAGATATTGCGCTCACCAAATATCCAAGACTGACCACTGCAAGGCTAATGCCCCCGACCCCCATGCCTGGAACCGCAAGACTTGCGAGACACCAAATGAAAAGCGGTCCATGCAGGCACGCAGATAGAATGGCTCCAGCCAGCAGCAGGTGTGTACACAAATACCCTCGGACTCCAACCTCCGCCGCGACATCCAAAGGCCGCGTCATCAGCACCGCCCATGTCTGAATGTAGCCCTTGATCCATCGCGAGCGCTGGGCCGTCCAGACACTCAGTTTCTCAGGAGCCTCTTCGAGTGTCGGCGGCGAGATTGACGAAATCTTCCAACCGAGCCGGGCGAAGCGGAGCCCCAGATCGGCGTCTTCGGTAACATTCCAAGCGTCCCACCCTCCCACAGCTTTGAGGACATCCACTCGAAAGTGATTGCTTGTTCCCCCCAGTGCGATCGGCAACCTAGCATCGGCGAGTGCCGGAACGATAAGACCGAAATGAACGTCGTATTCCAGGCCCCATTGACCAGCGGTCCAACTACAGGCGGCGTTGTGCGCTCGTAATGGAGCCTGCACACAGGCGCACTCCTGCGATCCTGATTGCTCAAACTCTGAAACGGCAGCCTTTAGCTGAGACGGATGGGGACGATCCTCAGCGTCGTAAATCGTCAGGTACTTTCCGCACGCGCGCTGCAAACCTACATTCAACGCCCTCGGCTTCGTTCTTGGAAGTCCGTCGGGCAGGACAAGTATAGACCAGTTTGTTGGCAGGCAGCTGCGTCTCAGGGCTTGCGTGGTTTCGCTGTCGGTTTCCTCGGTCAGGAATATCACTTCTTTCTTCTCAGCCGGGTAGTCTAAGCGCTTCAGGGCTTCTACCAGCCCCGGAACGGACTCCGCCTCGTCGTAAAGCGGGATCAATAAGGTGTAGTCGGGCCAGGCCCGCATCAGCGAAAACGCCGAGCGGTTCGTCGTTCGCTTTCGTCTATACGTCGCGGACGCCGCAACCAGTGCGCCGCGCAAAACAATCATTGTAAAAAAGAGCGCCAGAAACGCATTCGACAGGGTCGCGATGACGACGCCCGGAGCGAGAAGAGCCAACAGCGCTATTCCGCCAATAAAGCGCCAGAGCCAGCTCACCCTACCGTTCAGGCGTCGGCTCGATAAAAACGGCGCTCGATCGGCTAGCCTATTTGCCGCAAGGTCTGTCTCAGCGCTGCCAACTGCGTCCAGCTGCGCTGTTGTTCGGTTTTCTTTGAAGCCGTCCACCCAAGCCATGCAAAGATGAAAGACCAGTAAGATTTGTCCAACAATCAACCAAAGCGCGAATCTGCCTAAGCCTAGCTCTTGGAGTCATCTTCGCTTGTTGCGGGCACCTTTTCCTTTGTCGGTGTTTCATCGCCGATATTACCCGTAGCCTTGTCTATGGCATCATCCGTCAGGGTTCTCGCCAATCCCGGATCACCGGGCTCGGGTCCGCGGCGCTGACCTCCGCCCCACCAGCCTCCTCCTCGCCAAAGCCGCATCAGAATGAGCAGGATCAGCAGAAGGATGATAAAAATCAGAATAAATTTCAGGATGACGAGCATGGTTTCGTTCCTGAATTCGCCTGTTACTCGCTATCTGCCTTCATGGACGCGAGTTCGTCTTCCAACGCATCTATCCGTTCAATGGCCGACTGCAGCAGCGCCTTCAGCACGTCCACATCCTCTCGGGTGGCAAGGTCCATATCCGCGACGAGGCGTGCCGCCTGGTTTTGAACGAGCGTTTGAGCTTCCTCTCCGACCGACCGCGCCGCACCCATAGCGCCGGTCATCAAACCAGCTAGTTCATCAAGCAGTGGATTTTGGCCCGCCATGCAGGTACTCCTTCAAGCAAATGTCGCCTTTCTGTCCTAGCAGATGGTATCGAAACGCTTAAGGGTAAAGGCTTTTCAATGATTGCATTCGCCGCACTCGCATTCCCCGAGTTCAGTCCGTATGTCTTTACGATACCGGAATTCGGGCTCTTCGGTCTCGAAATCGGTCCTCTGCCGCTCCGATGGTACGCGATTTCATACATCATCGGTTTGCTCGTAGGATTTGCGTACATAAACCGCATCATAGAGCGGCCAGCGCTTTATGGCGGCACGCCTTCACCGGTCACACGAGAACATACTGACGACGTGTTCGTGTGGGCTTTGGTCGGCATGATCCTGGGCGGGCGCATCGGATATGTTCTGTTCTATCAGCTGCCATTCGAGCCCGGCCGGATTGCCGCTGATCCGCTTAGCCTTATCCGGGTATGGGATGGCGGCCTCTCTTTCCATGGTGGCTTTATCGGGGTCTGCCTCGTCATTTTTCTGGTGTCCCGAGCCCGCAACATTCCGCTCCTGAATTTCGCAGACCTCGCCGCGATGCTGGCACCAATCCCGGTTTTCATGGTCCGCATCCTCGGCAATTTCATGAATGCTGAACTCTACGGTCGCCATACGACAAGCCCGCTTGGGATGGTCTTTCCCGAAGGCATTTCTCCAAATGCCTCGGGTCCACCAGCAGCATGGGACGCCGTTCAGAAAACCTGGGTGTACCTCGGAACAGAGATGCCGCGACATCCAAGCCAAATCTATGAGGGGCTGCTTGAAGGACTGATCCCCTTCATCGTGATGGGCGTTTTGGCCTGGCGCTACAAAATCCTGAGTAAGCCCGGTCTCGCTACCGGTTTGTTCTTCATCATGTACGGGATTGGCCGCACAATAGCGGAGAATTTCCGCCAGCCCGATGCCCATATCGAGTTCCTTTTTGGGGGCGTCACAATGGGCATGGTCCTGTCCTTACCGATATGGATTGCTGGCGGCCTTTTCATCTGGAATGCGCTCCGCACCCGCCCCGCTGGTGCCGTGCGTTGATCCCTTTTCCATTTCATTTTGGAGTGAAAGCCACTAAGTAGCGCCCCATGAAATTCTGGAAGATGAACGGTGCGGGTAACGCCTTCATGATCTTCGACGCGCGGGAGACGCCCTTCGCGCCGAGTGAAGCGCAGATCCGTGAAATTGCCTCGGAGACGAGCGCCGACCAGGTGATCGCCCTGGAACGTGCGCCGACGCGCGATGTGTTCATGCGGATCTGGAACGCCGACGGTGGCGAAGTGTCAGCCTGCGGGAACGTTACCCGCTGTGTCGGCGAGCTTATGCTGGCCGAAACAGGCAAGGACATGGTCACCATCCAAACCGAGGCCGATGTCCTGAAAGCCAGACGCGCCGGCACCGAGGGTCTCATCACGGTGGATATGGGGTCTCCGCTAATGGGGTGGGAGGATATCCCGTTGGCTGAAGCAATGGATGTGCGCGGTGTCGACGTCAAAATCGGCCCAATAGATGATCCGATCCTTTCCCGCCCTGCGGTCGTTTCCATGGGCAACCCCCACGCGGTCTTCTTCGTGGACGATGTGGACGCCTATGAAATTCCAGCCGTCGGACCTCTCGTAGAAGGCCACCCCCTTTTCCCGGAAGGCGTCAATGTCGGCTTCGCGCAGATTCTCGATCGGGAAACGATCCGGCTGAAAGTCTGGGAACGAGGAGCTGGCCTTACCCTCGCCTGCGGTACAGGAGCCTGCGCCGCACTTGTTTGCGCTGCTAGAGCCGGTCTGACAGAACGCAAGGCGCGCATGATGCTTGATGGCGGCGACCTCACTGTCCACTGGCGCGAGGAAGATGACAGGGTCCACATGACGGGGCCTGTCGAATTGGAACTTCAGGGCGAAATTTGAATAATCTGGAGGTATCCGGAAAGACAGTTTGTCCGGCCTGACTTAAGTCTTCTGCCAGCCAATGCCGGAAGGATGCTGCCTGTGCTGCGGATTCTGCTCGTTGCCCTTGCGGGTCTTGTTCTGAACCCATTGATGTATGCGCAGATCGACGTCGAGTTCGAAGAAGATCGTCGGCAGCACGTCTCGGTCGTGATCGGCGGCACAACAATTCCGTCAGCTGACGAAACGGCCTTCACAATCGGCGTCGACTATGAATACCGACTAAACCGTCTCATAGGCGTCGGGGCCGTTGTCGAGCATGCCGTCGGCGATATCGATGCAACGACCCTACTCGCAGTCGCGGACATCCATATCTGGAAGGGGCTCGCTGTGCAGGTCGGCCCGGGCGTCGAGTTCATCGATGAAGGTGAAGACCATGAAACGTTTGCTATCGGTCGGATAGGTGCGCTTTACGAGATCGAAATCGCCGAACGCTTCACCATCGCTCCTCAAGCTCACTACGATATCTCCAGCGGTGAAGACGCTTTCGTCTTCGGCGTGGCGCTGGGAGTTGGCTTCTAGTACTGCGACGACCCCCGAGTTCACCCCCAATTCAGGTGGATTGTGTTTCCGTATCCAAACAGCGTAGGCTGTTGGCTCGGGGGAATAGGAAGGGACGCACATATGAGAATTTTGTTTGCCACAACAGCAGCCATTGCACTCGGTGGTGCCGCTTTTGCTCAAGATTCAATCTCTATCGAACCGGGACAATGGACCTTTGAGAATACAATGTCTGGCGTCGCAGACATGGGCGGAGGCCAAAGCTTTGCGATGCCGTCGAGGACCTTTACGGACGCCGAGTGTATCAAGCCAGAAGACGCAACGCTCACGCCTGAGCGAATGATTCAGGAAATGCAGGAAGACGGCGGCGGTGAATGCCAATACTCCGAAATCAGCATCTCGGGACTGACCATGAGCACGACCATCACTTGCATACAGGATGGGATGCAAATGGTGGGAGATTACACCTACACCGTCGCCGAAGATCGGCGATCCGGTACTGGATCGCTGGATCTCAACGGCAACATGGAAGGCATGACCATCACGTCAAATTTTACCATGAGCGGAACCCACCAAGGTCCCTGCGGCGGTTAATCGAACCGACTTTCCTAAAGTTGCTGCTCGTCCTTGGAGAGCGAAGGAAATAGCGTGTGCATCTTGATGATGAGGTTCAGACCGCCTTTCAGTCGAACCTTGCGTTTGTAAAAGGCTTGAGAACCCGTCACGCGCCCGAGAGCCAAGTCGATGTAGGTGTCTGTAGACATCTTCACCGAGGCGCTAGGGTCGGGACTTTTTCCTTCTTCAATGTGGCATGTCTGGTTTTGAATTACGATCTGGAACACGCCACCGCCTTCACCGACCAGATCGAATTCAATTGTTGCGTCCAGACCTTTGGCGGCATCCTTATTCAACCGCCCGGGCATCCCCCCTATGAGCTTGCGCACCAGATCATGGGTTGAAATGTCCGACGTGCTCAGGGATTCCATGGTGCCGTTTAACCGAACACGTGTTTTGACACAACTAAGTGTCCACGCTTTTATACGACATGGATGCGATATCGCTCGACGCTGTGAGATACGGCCTGACGGTCGTGCTGATCGTTATATTGCCGGTCGTTATTGTATTCTGGCTCACCATTCATGGGGCGATTTCGGCCTGGAAAACCCGTCCCGCTTGGCAAGCGTATACCGCAGCGCTCGTTGTGATTCTGACAACCCTCACCCTTATTATCCTGAATTTTGAAACGGCGATCGGACGGGATCTTGGAACGAGTATTCCTTTATTGGTCGCCGGCACGGCAATTTATATCGGCAGCCTCCGTATGTCGTCGCGCATTCGCTCGCATCTCAGCTTCCGCACATTTGCCGGTATTCCGGAAGTGAAAAGCGAGGCCCACGAACTGATTGAGGCGGGCCCCTTTTCCATCGTCCGCCACCCCCGCTATTTCATGATCGTCGTCGGCACGGTGGGTTGGGCGCTCGCCGCCAACTATACCGGCGGATACATCGTGTCCGGATTATTCTTCGCCGGGCTCTACCTCATCATGCTGATGGAAGAACGGGAGCTGACGGCTCGCTTCGGCAGCGCTTATAATGACTATCAGCAACGGGTGCCGATGGTGTTCCCCCGATTGGCACGGATCGGACAGCTCTTTGCTTAAGGTTACCGATAATCCGCACGGCACCGTCTCGTTCACAGTGAACGGCCAGCACACCGTCACCTACCCTAAAGCGACTACCGCCCTCGTCGATACCCTGCGCGACACACTTAAACTCACCGGAACCCATATTGGCTGCCAGACCGCGCGCTGCGGTGCCTGCACCATCGAGCTCGACGGTGCATCGGTGAAAGCTTGCACCGTGCTCACCCACCAGGCCGACGGGGCGATCATCAATACCATAGAGGGCGTCGCTGACGGCCCGAAGCTCGACAGAGTTCAAGAGGCTTTCCGCGCAAAACACGCCCTGCAATGCGGCTTCTGCACACCCGGCATGGTGATGAGCGTGCGCGAACTCCTCAGGCGCAATCCCAACCCGACCGACGACGACATCCGCGAAGGGCTCAAGGGAAACATCTGCCGCTGCACGGGATACCAGAACATCGTCCGGGCCGTGCGCAGTCTCGCCACCGAGCAGAGAGCGATCCAATCGGCAGCGGGTGGCGTGACCAGCATCGGTGCCGCCACACCGCGCAAAGAAGACAAGAGATTCCTCACCGGTAAGGGCAGATACTGCGCCGACGTCGACATCAATCGACAGCTCCATGCGACCTTCGTCCGGTCCACCGTTGCCCAAGCTAACATAAAGTCCGTAGACGTATCTGACGCACTCAGGATTCCCGGCGTCGCTGCGGTCTTCACCGGAGCCGATATTCTTGCCGATGGCCTCGGCGACCTCGGGTGCGGCTGGATGGTGCGGTCACGAGATGGATCGCCCATGCGCGGCGGGCGGCGACCGATTCTTGCCCATGATCGCCTGCGCTATGTCGGCGACGCCTACGCCATCGTGCTGGCGGAGACCGCCGACATCGCAAAGAAAGCTGCCAAGGCTGTGACGGCAATCCTCGAAAGCCAGCCTCACAATGTCGATCCCCTCAAAGCAGATGTTTCAATGCCTCTCCACAATGAGGCTGCAAACAATCTCTGTTTCGACTGGCAATTCGGCGACGAGACCGGCGTCGAGCAGGCCCTCGAAAAGGCCGCTCATACGGTCGAAATTTCCCTCACCAACAATCGCCTGATCCCCAATGCACTGGAACCCCGCGCGGCCATCGCTGACTATTATATGGGCGATGAGACGGCGACGCTCTATACCACCAGCCAGAACCCTCACATGGCTCGCAAGGTCATCGCTGAAACCGTCGGCTTCATCGGGGAGCATAATCTCCGCGTCGTCTCTCCAGACATCGGTGGCGGGTTCGGGTCGAAAATCTTCATCTATCCGGAAGAGTGCGCCGTACTCTGGGCAAGCTACAAGATCGGCCGCCCAGTGAAATGGGTAGCCTCCCGCGAAGAGAGTTTCCTCTGCGATGCCCATGGCCGCGACCACCGCACTACGGCCACCCTCACCCTCGACGCCGACCATCGTTTCCTCGGCATGGATGTTCAGACCACGGCCAATCTCGGAGCCTATCTCTCCAGCTTTGCGGCTTTCGTGCCGACCTATCTCTATGGGACAATGCTCGCCGGGCCCTACCGAACCCCCGCGGTCTCCTGCAATGTGAAAGGGGTCTTCACCAACACCGCTCCCGTCGATGCCTATCGCGGTGCCGGACGCCCGGAAGCGACGTATCTCCTAGAAACAATTGTCGATGCCGCCGCCCGGCAACTTGGCGTCGACCCTGTCGAGCTCCGCCGGAAGAATCTCATCACGCCTGAAGAGTTCCCTTACCAAACCCCCGTCGCGCTCGAATACGATTCCGGGAATTATCAAGCCCACCTCGATGAAGCGCTTAAAGCCGCCGACTATACCGGATTCCAAAGCCGGAAATCCGAAGCCGCCGCGCGGGGCCACATCCGGGGCATCGGCGTTTCCTGTTATGTCGAGGCCTGCGGTATAGCCCCCTCCGCCGTTGCCGGAGCCCTCGGGGCCGATGTGGGCTTGTGGGAATCCGCCCTGCTCCGCTTTACGCCCACCGGAGCCCTACAGGTGTTCACCGGATCCCACAGCCATGGGCAGGGTCACGAAACGACCTTCGCCCAGCTCGTCTCAGAACACTTCAGCCTGCCCATCGACAAGATCCGCGTCCTCCACGGCGACACGGACAATTCCCCCGTCGGCATGGGCACCTATGGCTCCCGGTCCCTCGCCGTCGGCGGATCGGCCATCCTGAAAGCCGCGGAAAAACTCATCGAGAAAGGCAAGCGCATCGCCGCTCATCAGCTCGGGGTGGCGGTAGACGAAATCGAGTTTGAAGCTGGGAGATTTTTCGCCCGCACGAGCAATGAAGGGCTAACCCTCGAAGAGATTGTCCACGCCGCCTACGTCCCCCACGACTATCCGGAGGACCTTGAGCCCGGTTTCGAAGCTAGCGCCTTCTACGACCCCATCAACTTTACCTACCCGTCTGGCACCCATGTCTGCGAAGTAGAGATCGACCCCCAAACCGGTGCTGTGGACATCGTCAACTTCGTCGCCGTTGATGATTTCGGGGAAATCGTGAATCCCCTCATCGTAGAGGGTCAGGTCCATGGCGGCGTGGTTCAGGGCATAGGCCAGGCGCTCTTTGAGGAAGCGATCTACAATGCCGAGACGGGCCAGCCGGAAACGATCTCCTATCTCGACTACGCCCTCCCCCGCGCGACTCATCTCAACGACATCGAAGTCGGCAGCACCTTCACGCCCTGCGAGCACAACCCTGTCGGCGCGAAGGGCTGCGGCGAGGCTGGCGCTATTGCGGCACCGCCTGCCATTATGAACGCCATCGCCAATGCCCTCGGCAAGCGCATCGAAATGCCAGCCACCCCGGCGCGCATCTGGGCCGCATGCCAGACCGTCGCCTCAGAAGTTGAGTCCGAGTCCCGTGGCTGACCCGGCCTTCCACACGCCGCGCACACTGGAAGACGCGATCTTTCTCCTCGGGGATCTGAAGAATGCGCAACTCGTCTCCGGCGGCCAGTGGCTTGTCCCGCGTCTTCGTTCCCAAGACGTGACCCCCGACCACATTGTCACGACCCAGCACCTCGAAGATCTCACCGGCATCCGAAGAGAGGATGACTGTCTCATCATCGGCGCGGCTGAGACCCATAACGCGATCTCGCTTTCATCAATCGTGCAAAAAGCGATCCCGGAACTCGCTTCGCTTGCAGCCCGCATCGGCGATCAGCAGGTCCGCAATCGCGGTACGATTGGTGGAGCCTTCGCCTCTGACCCCGAACATACCGACTACAGCCTCGCCCTTCTCGGCCTCGACGGAACTCTGACCACCAATAAGCGTGAACTCCCCGCCGCCAACTTCCTCGAAAGCGAAAGTACTGCTCGGCTCGCCCCCGACGAAATCCTGATCTCAATCCGCTTTCGCATCCCGGTGTCAGCGAACTACCAGAAGCTCGCTCACCCGGCGGCGAATTACGCTGAGGCAGGGCTGTTCGTTTCGCATTTTGAAGACGGAGGAGCGCGGCTTGTCATCGCTGGCAAAGATCAATGGCCTGTCCGATTGACGGATGCTGAAGATCTGCTCGCAGCGGGAAACACCGAAGCCGTCGCCGAGCTCATCAAATCCCGCTTCAGCGCAGATCCATTTTTCGCTTCACGTCTGGTCGCGCTTTTGAAGCGCCCACCAGCTTAGACAAGGGCAGTATTGCGCCCACATACTTGCTATTGCCAGCAATGCTCGTATTGAGCCTTTAATCTTGAATCCAAAGGTAAATGCCCGACATGAGAGCCAGATGACGAAACCTGCGCCCACCTTGATCACCCTCGGCTGCCGGCTGAATAGCTACGAGTCCGAAGTGATGCGCGACCATGCCGAAAAGGCAGGGCTTGGGGATGCTGTGATCGTCAATACCTGCGCCGTCACGACCGAAGCTGTTCGCACCGCGCGACAGACGATACGCCGCGCTGCAAAAGACAACCCAGATGCGCCGATCATCGTCACCGGATGCGCCGCACAGATCGATCCGGACATGTTCGCGCAATTACCGGAAGTAACACGTGTCATCGGCAACCACGACAAGATGCAGGCGGAGACGTGGGCTCCAGAAAATCTCATCGACGGCCCGGAGAAAGTCCGCGTCAACGATATCATGTCGGTGAAGGAAACTACGGCTCATTTGATCGAAGGTATGGAGGGCCGCGCGCGGGCCTATGTGCAAGTTCAGAATGGTTGCGACCATCGTTGCACCTTCTGCATCATCCCCTATGGCCGCGGCAATTCGCGGTCGGTTCCCGCCGGAGAGGTCGTCGCGCAAGTTCAGAGGCTCGTCGACACCGGCCACCACGAAGTGGTTCTCACAGGCGTCGATCTCACGAGTTGGGGTGCGGACCTGCCGGGCACGCCCCCCCTCGGCAATCTTGTAATGCGCATTCTAAAGCTCGTTCCCGATCTGAAGCAGCTTCGTCTCTCGTCCATTGATGCGATCGAGATTGACCCCGCCCTTGAAGACGCCATCACCAGCGAGCCGCGCATCGCCCCCTATCTCCATCTATCCCTTCAGCATGGGGACAACCTCATCTTGAAAAGAATGAAGCGGCGACACTCACGGGAAGAAGCAATCGCGCTCGCCCAGCGCCTGAAAACAAAGCGCCCGGAAATAGCTCTTGGTGCAGATCTTATCGCAGGCTTTCCGACGGAGACCGATGCGCATTTTGAGAACACGCTCGCACTTGTGGAGGAAACAGGTCTCGCCTTTCTGCACGCCTTTCCCTATTCACCTCGTCCGGGCACACCTGCAGCCCGCATGCCCCAGGTCGAGCGCTACGTTGTAAAAGAGCGCGCTGCCCGCCTACGTGCCGCTGGCGCGAAAGCCCTCAACCGTCATCTCGACAACCATGTCGGCACCGAAGCGCATGCATTGATCGAACGGGGGCAAGCCGCTCGCCTGGCAGACTTTACTGCCGTTAAGCTCGACGAGGATATTTCCGATCTCTCGGGCAAGAATGTCCGTATGCGGCTCACCGGACATGATGGAAAGACCCTTCAAGGACAGCTCGCATGATCCTCTGGTTTGGCAAGAAGAAGACAAAAGAAGAAGCCCTGGAAGCTGGAAAGGTCATTGAGGCTGAAGACGCTGCTGTAGAGCCACCAGTGGCGGAACCAGACCTCGCCCCAACGCCAGACACTCAAGCGATAGAAACTCAGGAAGCAGCACACCCTGACTCTGAACCGGAATCTGAGACTGCCGATCCATCCTCACCCTCAACAGAACCCGAGCCTGCTAACAACACCGATCCGGCATCCGCTCCCGAACCAGTAGCCCAACCAACCGACGACCCTGCCGAAGAAACCAAAGATCCCGGCTTCTTCTCCCGCCTAACGTCTGGCCTGAGGCGTTCATCTTCGAAACTCTCCGACGGCATCACTGGTGTCTTCACCAAGAAGAAGCTCGACGACGAGACGTTGGAAGAGTTGGAAGACCTCCTCATCACCTCGGATCTCGGCGCGAAAGTTGCCGCTCGCGTTACGGCTAACATTGCGAAAGATCGCTTCGACAAAGAAATCACGGACGCGGAGATAAAATCTGCCCTCGCCGGTGAGATCACCGAGATCATGTCCGCCCGTGAGCAGATCGTGGATTTCGCTGACGGCCCCCGCCCGCGCATTGTGATGTTCGTTGGCGTCAATGGCTCGGGCAAGACGACAACGATCGGCAAAATCGCTTCTCGTCTGAAAGAACAAGGCGCAAAGGCTATGCTTGTGGCGGGCGACACATTCCGCGCGGCTGCCATTGAACAACTCTCCGTATGGGGAAAACGCGCCGGCATCAAAGTCGTCGCAAAAGCTCCGGGGGCGGATGCAGCCGGTCTTGTCTATGAAGCTGTCGAGCGTGCCAAGGCCGAAAATTATGATCTTGTCCTGATCGATACGGCGGGCCGCTTGCAGAACAAGACAGAGCTCATGAGCGAGCTCGCCAAGGTTATCCGCGTCACGCAGAAGCTCGACCCCGACGCGCCCCACGATGTGATCCTCGTTCTTGATGCCACTGTTGGCCAGAACGCTCTTAGCCAAGTCGAAGCCTTTCGCCATACGGCTGGCGTCACCGGCCTCGTCATGACCAAACTCGACGGCACAGCCAAAGGCGGCGTCCTCGTAGCAATTGCAGAGGCGCACGAGTTGCCGATCCATTTTGTGGGCGTCGGCGAGCGCGCAGAAGATCTGCAGCCCTTCTCGGCGGAGGCCTACGCCAAGGCGCTGGTCGGGCTAGAGGCGATAGACACATGAGCTGGATACAGACAATCTCCATTTCTGCCGCCACCGGACGCCTCAAAAAGCTCTATGAGCAGCTCAAGGGACCCGGCGATGTCGTTGACGACGTTATGCTTGCCCATTCGCTGCGTCCCCATGCACTCGAGGGGCATCTGGCAATCTACAAAAGTGCGATCCATCACAGTGGGAACGATCTTCCGAAATGGGTTTTGGAAATGATCGGTGTATCCGTCAGCCTGCTGAACGGGTGTGAGTATTGCGCGACCCACCATTCCGCCGGTTTGCGCAAGCTCATTGGAGACGAAAAGGCCAATCCGATTCTTAATGCACTTCACGCAAAGGACGTGGACCGGCTCCCCGTCGAAGAGCGCTACAAAGCCGCCCTCGCCTATGCTGCCAAGCTCACCCGCACGCCCGGCGACATGATCGAAGCCGACATAGACGCGCTGCGCGCCGCGGGCTTCGAGGACGGTGAGATCCTAGAGATCAATCAGGTGACGGCCTATTTTAACTATGGGAACCGCACATCGCTTGGCTTAGGAGCGTCAACAAAAAACGATATCCTTGGTCTATCGCCAGAGACGACAAAGGCTAGTTAATCCCAAACGCCTCAGACACAGCGTCCACCAGATCCAGCATCTCGCCAATCTGCTGCACTGCAAGGCGAACGGCTTCATCACCGTCCAGCCCAGTATCCTCGCTCGTCAGATCGAACCGGTTCGGACCCTCAATCGCAAAGACAAGATGGTCACCCTGCGCCGTTGCCCGAATGTCTTCTCCATGGGCAAGTTCCGTCACCCCGGAAATCACATCTGGCGTAAACACGAACCGGGCCTCCACCTGATCGTTCGAGCGCACGCGGAAGCGGTCCGCGAACTCCGTTGATTCCAACCTCACGTCAGTCAGTCTTTCAGCTTCAGCTGCCCTGTGCCAACCGATCTTGCGCGATCGAAACTGGGTCGTTCCTTGAAGCGCTCGAGGCAGCTTCAGCACGATAAGCAAGGCATGCTCGGCTGGATAGGTTTTCCCGTCATCGGTGCGCCGCGAGCTGCGGACCACCTCAAAAGCATCGAAGTGGATCCCCGCATGGTCGCCGGCGAATCCGTCCTCCAACCGAGTCAGTCCTGTCTCGCGGGCTTTCTTTGTTTCCTCGTCTGCCGTGCCAATATGAATAACAGTCGTCAGCTCAACGAGCCCGGACGCGCGCGCCGCCGCGACGGCCTCGTCCTGGCCACCGTACTTTTCGAATGCCTCACCCAGTTCGCGGAACGCATCCTGAAACGGGCCCTCCTGGCTTTGCTGCTGGATAATTCCGACACTGCCACCGGGCGCTGCCACATATGAGAGCCCCAGATGCGTCGCAATGGGTGAGAATACCGAGTTCCGGAAAGCGAGGTCATCGACCATCTTCAGAATATACCGCTTCACGAATCGAAAAATGGCCGGCTTGCCAACGAACCACGCGATGAGACCCGCGATGACAAATCCAAAAATGCCGAAGGCCGAAGAGAGCGTAAACGCAAGCATGATCGCCGAGACGGCCACAAAGCACCCCGGTCCATACGTGGCGTTGATCGGGTTCATTTCCTGAATCCGCGCGGTTGATTCGGCCAGGCGAGGCAGCACCTCCTGCTCGGCCACACGGCGCACGCCGGAGAAACCGGCCCGGCGTTCGATGGCGTCCCACGTCTGCGGACTAATCGGCGGTTTTGGCATTTCGGTCCCCTTCCGCAGACAGTGTTATCCGGTTGATCGCGATTGCCCAAGGCCGCGAGCCGTCCTACGTAGCGAGCACAGCAAAAACGAAGCACGCACCTTATGTCCCTCCCCGATCAGGCCATCTCTGTTCGAAACCTCGAAAAGATCTATCCCGCCGTTGGGAAGGTTGAGGCAAAACATGCACTCAAAGGCCTAACCCTCGATATTGAGCGCGGATCGATTTTCGGCCTTCTAGGCCCAAACGGCGCAGGGAAGTCGACCTTTATCAACATCCTCGCCGGCCTTGTGACAAAGACAAGCGGCACAGTCAGCATCTGGGATATGGATGTGGATCGCCATCCGCGCCAATCCCGTGCGGCGCTTGGCGTCGTCAATCAGGAGATCGTCACAGACCCGTTCTTCACACCGGAAGAGACATTGGAGCTAATGGCGGGGTATTACGGTGTGCCAGAGAGTGAACGCCGAACTGTAGAGATACTCGAGGCGGTGGGCCTCGGTGACAAAAAGGACGCCTATACGCGCCAACTATCTGGTGGGATGAAACGCCGCCTCATGGTGGCAAAGGCGCTGGTCCACAATCCGCCTGTTCTCATACTGGATGAGCCAACTGCCGGTGTCGATGTCGAGCTCCGTCGCAGCCTTTGGGAATATGTTGGCGAGCTCCACGCCGCCGGCACAACGATCATTCTCACTACGCATTATCTGGAAGAGGCCGAGGAGCTTTGCGACAAGATCGCCATCGTTAATCACGGCGAGATCATTGCTTCAGAACCAACGCCTCAGCTTCTGAAACGCCTCGACCACAAAACGCTCGCTGTTACGCCTCGGGAACCTCTTTCAGACATTCCGGACGCGCTTTCAGCACTTGATACCGCGATAAGGGCTGACGGTACGCTCGTCATCACTTACCGGAAATCAGAGACGGGCATCGGTCGCCTGCTCGAACAGGTTCGCGCTTCCGGCATCGGCATAGCTGATCTCGCGACCGAAGAACCGGACTTAGAAGACGTGTTCGTCGCGTTGACCAGCGATGGATAAGCCACCGCCTATCGAAGAGCGGCTGCTGCGCCTGCTTCACCACCGCTCAGAAAGCCTTAGCCGAGGCGAGGCGATTGGCCTGCCCGTCGAGCACACCAGCGCTTTCTATCTGCCGGACGATCCACAAGACGGCGATTACTCTTACACACGTGACGGGAACCCGACTTGGACGGCTGTTGAGGCTCAGCTCTCCATTCTTGAAGCGGCCCCTGCCTTCGCCTTTCCGTCTGGTATGGCAGCCATCTCTGCAATCATGCTCACCGAGCTTCGGCCCGGCGATACGCTCATCATGCCGAGTGACGGGTATTACGGCGTCCGAGCTTTTGCGGCAGAGGTTTTGGTGCCTTTCGGTATTGAGGTCATTCACTGGCCGACAGAGAATTATGCGAATGCACCTACCGAAGGCGCGAAGTTGATCCTCATAGAGAGCCCATCCAACCCCGGTCTGGACGCCTGTGACATCAACGCCGTCGTCGAGCAGGCCCACGCTGCCGGTGCGCGTGTCGCTGTCGACAACACAACCATGACCCCCTGCTCCAGCAACCACTCGATCTCGGCGCGGACCTTGTGGCGGTGTCAGACACGAAGGCCATGTCCGGCCACGGAGACGTGCTCTTCGGTCATGTCGCCTCACGGGATGAAGGCGCAATGAAGCGCATCGCGACATGGCGGAAGGTTTCCGGTGCCATCCCGGGTCCAGCAGAAGCGGCTCTCGTCCATCGCGGGCTCGAAACGCTGGAGGTCAGACTTGAGCGCATGTGCGCCAATGCCATGCAGCTCGCCACACGGCTCCAAGCCAACAAGGCCGTCAGCGACGTGCGTTATCCAGGCTTGCCCGATGATCCCTCACACAGCCTCATGGCTGCACAGACGCGCGACTTCGGCTTTGTCATCGGATTCTGCCTGCCCGATAAATCATCTGCGGAGGCATTCCTATCCGCCTGTTCAGCGGTGACTAATGCGACGAGCTTTGGAAGCGTTCATACATCAGCTGAACGACGTGCGAGATGGGGTGAGCCAATACCGGAGGGCTTTATCCGCCTATCGGTCGGCTGCGAGCCGCTGGAGCCACTTTGGAGCGATATCGAGCGTGCGCTGAATCAAGCCGGGCGCGTCTAGCCGACTTCAAGCCTTTGGCACGCTAATTTGGCCAGAGAACATATTCATCATCGTCACCGAATGGATCAGCATTTGTGTAATCGATGCGGATGGGGCTCTCGACCGTGTGCGGATAAAGGGGTTGGCGCGCATCGGCATAATGGTTCTCAATCAACGCCTCCAGCTCAGCTCGTTTCGTAGGCTCGAGATCAGCAAGATTGTTTTGTTCCGTCGGATCAACGGCGAGATTGAACAACCAGGCTTTCTCCTGTTGTTCATTGATCTGCAGCTTCCAATCCCCGGCTCGAACGACCTTATAGAAGCCGCTCGACCAGAATATCGCGTCATTTGGTCGGTCGATGCTTCCATCACCTCTCGCGCTCGGCAGCATGTCCCGGCCATCGATGGTCACGCCGTCCGGTAAAGGGGCACCCGCGGCTGCCGCGAGTGTGGGCATCACATCGATATGGGCCACGGGTTCATCGATGACCGTGCCCGGTGCGATCTCAGCTGGCCACTTAACAAACATTGGGACGCGGATACCGCCTTCGAACAGCGTGATCTTCCAACCCCGATAGGGCGCATTGACCTCCGGCACTCCAATGTAGCCTGCCCCTCCATTGTCGGAAGAGAAGACCACAATCGTATTCTCAGCGAGGCCTTCTGCCTCCAGTTTGTCGACAATACGTCCGACGCTGCGGTCAATTGAGCGGACCATCGCCGCATATACGCGCAGCCGGTGCGGCTCGATATCACCTACCGCATCAAAGTCCTCTTTTGTGGCCTGCAGGGGCGTGTGTGTGCCCCAGTGAGCAAGATACAAGAAGAAGGGCCGGTTCTTGTTGGCCTCGATCACCTTCAGCGCTTCATCGGTGTAATAGTCTGTAATGTACCCATCAGGTTCGAAGTTGTTTTCATCGATGTCTTCACCCGCTCGATCAAAGTCTGCCGCGAACTGCATCCGTGCCCAAAGAAAAACATCGATGGGATCAAAAGGAAGCTTCGCATTCACGACATTCGGATCATCTTCCGGAAGGAACAAGCCGCTCGCCATCAGCAGGCTCTCATCAAAACCCTGGGAAACCGCTCTGAACGGTAGCGACCGTCCAAGGTGCCACTTTCCGATGTGCACAGTGTGATACCCGACCTCCTTCAACACTTCAGCAATTGTTACCTCCTCGGTCGGAAGGCCCTTGTCTTCATAGGCAACGCCGCTTTCGTCGGCTGCCCTGTTCCAGGTCACTGGCGGCAAACTGCTGCCCGCGCGGAGATCTTCTGAAAAAAGAGAAACAATCTGACCCATGCCATCAGGTGTGGGCGTGAACTCGAAACCTGTCCGTGTCGGATATCTCCCGGTCATCAACATGGCGCGGGAGGGGGCACAGGTCCCGGTACCTGAATAGGCGTTCGTGAATATCGCGCCATCTGCGGCCAGTCGGTCAATATTCGGTGTCGGCACAGCGCCCCCAGCCACCCCGCCTCCAAAGGTCGATATGTCGTTGATGCCAAGATCATCGGCCAGAATGAAGACAATATTCGGTGGTCCGTCCGATCGGTCTGCCAAAGGAGATGCTGGTCCCACGGCCCACTCAACCGGAATGTTCTCAGACACGTCCAACTTCCCGGAATTGCCTACGAGGTGAAGAATGATCGCCTTCCGGTTCAACCAGGCTGTGCCCGCCCCGGCCAGAATTACCACCAGCACTCCAATCAGAATCCGCTTCCACATGGTCAGGCTCCTTCCACCACATCGACTTTGGTACGAGCTTTGATAATCATCAAGCTATGTCCTTGCTGGAAAGACCATCAACGCCTTTCATCGCTCTGGCCGTTTTCATGAGCGCGCCGGCGGCGTGCGAGCGAGCACCTGACCCTGTCAAAGCGGTCGATTGCACCGTGCCAAGCGGGACAATTGGCACGTTTGTCAGCATACCGTCCGGACAGTTTCAAAAAGGCGCACATGCTGCCTATGCCGAAGAACGCCCCGAATTCGCGGTCCATGTCCAAGGGTTCAGCATTCAGACCCACGAGGTCACAAATGACCAATTTGCGGCCTTTGTGGAGGAGACAGGATTTGAAACCGATGCGGAGCGCAGTGCCCGGCTTGGTGGTCCAGCGGCAGGCTCCGCCGTGTTCCGGCAGTCGCTGTCTCAGGACGACAGGGGCGGCACATGGTCGCTCATTCCGGGTGCAACCTGGAGAGCCCCACTTGGACCGGATAGCAATATAGATGGGCGCGGTGCCCATCCGGTCGTGCATGTGTCCCATCGGGATGCCCTCGCCTATGCGAGCTGGGCCGGTGGGCGGCTGCCAAATGAGGTTGAGTGGGAGTATGCAGCCCATCTTGGTCTGGCCGATCCTTCCCGACCGGAATCGGGTGCCTATGATGAGGTGGGTCGCCCCATCGCAAACACGTGGCAGGGCATATTTCCCCTGGATGATCTTGGGGAAGACGGTGCCGTCGGTCTTGCACCGATTGGCTGTTACGCACCTTCCACCATCGGCCTTTACGACATGATCGGAAATGCGTGGGAGTGGACTGCCACCCCATATGCCCAAGGGACGCACACGGTAAAGGGCGGTTCGTTTCTGTGTTCGGACAATTTCTGCCGCCGGTATCGGCCCGCGGCGCGCCAACCGCAAGAGAGCGACTTTTCTTCAAATCATATTGGGTTTCGGATCGTCAAAGACCTGGAAGCATCCTAAGCGCCCGCATCCAACTCTTCGCAAAGCCACGCTGCAAATTCACCTCACGCGCGATTAATCCGTCATAATTTCAGGTTTTGGCCGGCTCGATTGGTGCCGCATGCTCGATAAATATAAATATATACAAACGCCTAAGAATATTCCCCACCCCCACAAAAACGCCCACCGCGCCAAAAGTGGGTGCCGGGGACATCGCTCTATCCTCCCCTCAATCCTGAGGACAGATCAGGGCCCCTCGATCTCGTAGCCCTTGGTACGAAGCATGGTTATGACGCTGTCAGGACCTGCGAGATGGGCAGCGCCAACGGCGATCAGGATATTGCCCTCACCTTCTAGCATGGCTTCGATGCGGGGTATCCAGTTCTCATTGCGAGTGACCAAAAGTGCGTCGTAATAGGCTTCGCTACCGAAGGCTTCCGGGGTGACTTCAGCAGCGAGGCCATCGACGTCGCCGGCGAGCCAAAGGTCTACCAATTCATCAATGCCTTCGATGAACTGATCGACAAGGCCGTCTGCACCCAAGTTTTCGAAGTCTTCCTGGGATTGCCGCATCGCCTTGAATTGCTCTTCCAAACTCATGGACGCGAGCCCGCCGAGCTGCTCTTCGACCGTCTCCATTTCGCAGAGCGTTTTGCCGCTCTGCAGCACTTCAGGATGCAGCAGAAATTCAACTCCCTCGGCGAGACCTGCCCGGCTGGCAACATATTGCTCAATGGTGAGCCCTGCGAACCAGGGCTGCATGACGTTCATACTGGGAAAAGGAATGCCGAGTTCAGCGGCGATCGCTTTGACCTCTTCGGTCTCTTCATCGGTGAGGTAGTCTGTCATGCGCTCGCCTGAGGGCATTATCCCTCGGCTAAATGTTAGCCCGACCACTTCCAATGCACGCCCGACGGCGTCGACTTCAAAGCATACTGTGTCAGCTGCCTCGAACGCTGCATCAATTCGCTCTGACCGCCACTCTGTGTCGGGGGGAAGCAAATGTACGGTGCCCAGAATGTTGATGGTCGTGTCTTCGTCGGACAATGTCCACATGGCCGGTTCAGCCTTGGCAAGAGCTCCGAACAAGTTGGCAGCGGCGGTGAACAGCCCGGCAGCTATTAGAGATCTCATCATCGACAACTCCACGACCCAATTAGTCTTGGCTTACAATCTGTCGGTAGTGTGACCAAAGTCTTGCAATTTTTCCTGCAAACTTCCCTCTCCAACGAGGTGCGCAGCTCCCACGGCAACAACGAATTGACCCGCTTCGGCTTCCAGCAGCTCGTCGATCTGGCGGGCCCAGTTTTCGTTGCGCCCCGTCAGCATGATTGTTGTCGTTTCCTCTGAGATGAACGTCTCGTCCTCGGCGACGAGTTCGCTTAGTGCCGCCACGTCCCCTTCTGCCCATTCGGTGATCATTTCATCCAGAAGGTTTGGCTCGTCTTCAATCTGACGAGCTGTCTCCACCAACATCTCAATCTGCGTCTCCTCGGAGATGCTTGCTAGAAGTGAAATCTGTTCGGCTCCTGTCTCCAGATAGCGTGTGGGCACATTTGTGATCTTCGCCTCGCGCGCCAAAATGCGTTCCACGCCTGAGTCCATAGCGAAACCTTGCTGGGTCAGATGCAGATCAGCGAGTTGAATCGAGGCGAGCCAGGGGCGCATATTGTCCAGGCCCGTTGGCGGAATTCCCAACAGCTCAAGCGTCTCATTGACCTCTCTCAGCTGGTCATCATCAAGCCGCTCAGAAAGCGTTGAACCATCGGTGTAAAGGCCAAGATCCGTTACAGCTCGAACGAGCGTTGTCTGCGCCACTGTGCTTTCGACATCGGCTTCGAAATAGATTGCGTCCGCGTCACGGACAATGTCCCGGACATCATCGCTCAGCCACTCAATATCAGGTTTCAGAACGTGAACCGTACCGAACATGAAAACGGTCGTGTCTTCATCCGAGACACGCCAGAGCGCAGGGCCGTCAACATTTTCGATACCGACGACCGCGGTTTCAACAGGGACTTCGAGCGGTGACGGTTCGGTGCTTGATTCGGACGGTGCCGAGCACGCGTTGATCATTGCCAGCCCTGAGACCGCTAAGAATAAGTTGCGAAAACACATGCCAATTTCCTCGTGGGCTGATGATACTTCATCAATGTAATTGCTATGGCTTACAGTCGCCAGCCGCCGCTGCAGGAGCCCGTAACCCAGGATCCACCTACCGACCGAAGAGCAATTGGTCGACGATACTTCACCCTCGGGTGACAAGTCATCTGGTGTGCTATATGTGTCTAACCAAGATGACAGTTTCTAATGATGCCGAAGAGTTTGTTATCCTGGTGGACGAAACCGACCACCCGACGGGTATCGGACCGAAACTCGAAACCCATCGAAACGGACTTTTGCACCGGGCGTTCTCGATCTTCCTATTTGATGAGGACGGTCGGACACTCATCCAAAAGCGTGCAGCTGAGAAATATCACTCTGGCGGATTGTGGGCGAATACATGCTGCGGGCATCCGCGGCCTGGCGAATCTGTCGCTGCCGCTGCAAGCCGGCGCCTGACTGAGGAGCTAGGTTTTCGAGCGGACCTGTCATTTGGATTTCATAGCCGCTATCGAGCCGATCTCGACCATGGGATGATCGAGAACGAATACGTTCATGTGTTTTTCGGGGTGAGCGAAGCCGTTCCGTCGCCTGAGCCAACCGAAGTGGCCAATATTGATTATTGGCATCTGGACGAGCTTCGCGACGGGCAATCCTGCAATGGATCAGCACAAACTGCCTGGCTGCGTCATTATCTGGACCATCATTTTTCTGAATTGCTGGAGATCAGAGACAAATGCAGGACGGCCACAATTTCAGAACTTTCTACATCTACCTACGTTTAAGGAGAAGAGAATCTACTTGGCCCAAAGGGTTTTGGCGCTAAGTAGCAAACCAATCGAGACATGCCAGGAGGAACAATATGGCACTCAAACTAACACAGACCGCGATCGCCGCTGTGTTCGCGGCATCACTTGTTGCATGTGGCGGATCGGACTCTTCATCATCGGAGAGCGACGCGGCCGCTGCAGCCGCAGCTGCGGAAGAAGCAGCCATAAAAGCGGAAACCGAAGCAGCGCTCGGTCTGACCGACGCCAGCGAAGCTGCTGATGCGGCAACGGATGCAGCTGGCGACGCTGTCGAAGCCGCCGCCGAAACAGCAGAAGCTGCGGCTGATGACGCTGCCGAAGTCGTCGAAGCAGCTGCAGAGGAAGCTACTGACGCTGTCGAAGAAGCCGTCGATGCGGTTGAGGAAGTGGTACCAACCTCCGGAGAGGACGCTTCCGGCGGTCAGACTTATGAAGTTCTTATGCTGAACGCCGATCCCGATGATCGATCTCAGCGCATGGTGTTCGAACCGGCGATCCTCTCGGTCCAGCCCGGAGATACAGTGACGTGGGTCCCCACGGATCTCACCCATCTTGCAGCCTCAACCCGCGGAATGATCCCGGAAGGCGTCGATGGCTGGCAAGGCCGGGTCAATCAGCCGGTGTCTTATACCTTCGAGAAGCCAGGTATTTACGGATATAACTGCACACCGCACCAGGCCGCTGGTATGGTGGGACTGGTTGTCGTTGAGGGTGAAGGCAAGCTCGATAATCTGGAAGCCGCGAAAGCCGTACGTCACCCTGGCCTCGCTGCCCGTCGGTGGGATGCGATCTGGACCGATGCAGAAGCACAGGGCCTCCTTGGTGGTTAACGCCAATTGATACTTGCAGCTCTCGAAAGGGAGTTTATTCAAACAAACTCACCATAGAAGTGAGAAAGATGCCGCCGAGTTGCAGACTCGGCGGCTTTCTGTTGTTTTGCTGTCGTCCAAAGGATCATTCGGAGCCGCTTTGAAAAACCCATCCTTTCCATTTTCTGCGATCGTCGGACAAGATGATTTGAAGAATGCGCTGCTGATTTCCGCCATTGATCCAACCATTGGCGGCGTTTTGGCTTTCGGTGATCGAGGTACGGGGAAAACAACTGCCATTAGAGCGCTGGCAGCCCTCCTGCCAGAACAGGATGTAACTGCTGATTGCAGTTATCGGTGCGATCCGGTCAAGCAAGAGTCCTTCTGCTCGGACTGCGTAACTCGTGACAAGGCCGGGACGCTTCGGACCAAGAGGGAAACGCCGTCGGTTGTGAACCTACCTCTCGGTGCGACAGAAGATCGGGTGCTCGGCTCGCTAGATCTCGAGCGAGCGCTTGCTGGTGGCGAGTTGGTTTTCGAACCGGGGCTTCTGGCAGGGGCTCATCGCGGATTTCTTTACATCGATGAAGTCAATCTTCTGGATGATCATCTGGTGGATATTCTTCTGGATGTCGCCGCTTCGGGAATAAATCGCATAGAGCGGGAAGGTCTAAGCCTCAGCCACGCCGCCGAATTCGTTCTTATCGGAAGCGGTAATCCGGAAGAAGGTGAGCTGCGGCCGCAGCTTCTCGATAGATTCGGCTTGTCAGTGGAGGTCGTCACGCCAAGCGATCCGAAAGAAAGAGTCGAGATCATTCGCAGGCGCGAAGCCTTCGAACGGGATAAAGCCGCCTTCATTAAAACCTGGAAGCGCAAAGACACAGCGATCCGCAAACGGATTGAAAAGGCGCGCGATTTGATTGGTACCGTCGTCGTTTCGGACGACATGCTGGAACGGGCTGCAGCGCTTTGCGTATCGCTTGGCTCGGATGGTCTTCGGGGTGAATTGGCACTTACTCGAGCCGCCAGGGGACTAGCCGCGCTGGCAGGTAAAACAGATGTTACGGTTGATCATCTGCGTCAGGCCGCACCTTTCGCACTCAGCCATCGCCTTCGAAAAGATCCGCTCGATGATTCGACATCGTCGACACGGGTGTCGCGAGCGGTGGATGAGGTCCTCGCGAAATGAGCGCGACCGAGCGATGGTATCTCGCCTCGCTCGCCGGAGCCCTGGCTCTCATCGCTGGCTCACGAACCGGAGGGATTCGACTGATCGCGTCGGCTGGGCCCGTGCGGGACGTCTGGATGCAGGAGTTTCGTCAATTAGTTCCGGACGACCGTACACCTGTTTATGTACCCGCTTCGGTTTCTGCAAGACGACTGACGGGAGGTGTCTCGACCGCGAGATCTCTTGCTTCCGGGGCGATAGCATATGAATCCGGATTAATCGCTGAGGCGGCCGGACGCGTCCTGATTGTCAGCATGGCGGACCGACTGGAAACCGAAACAGCCGCCCTAATATCCGCAGAACTCGATAAGGGCACTGACATCTCGCGCACTCCGTCCTGCGTTATTGCACTCGATGAAAGCGAGTCTCTGGAAGAAGCTCCTCCAGCTGTCCTCACCGAGCGTCTGGCCTTCGCGGTTGATCTAGACATGATCCCGTTAGGAGCGGCTGCGCCCTTCGCCATAACGCGCGGGGATATCGAGACTGCGCAGCATGTTCTCCCGACAGTCGAGATCGACACAAATTATGTTGAGGCTGTCGTCGCTGCCTGCTTCTCGTCTGGTGCGCGGTCAATGCGGACACCCATCTTCTGTTTAGATGCCGCAAAGGCGAGCGCCGCACTTAACCGCAGAGCAAACGTGAATGAGGAAGATGTCTCCCTTGCCTGCCGCCTTATCATTCCAAGCCGTGCGGATGTAGTAGAGCCACCACCGCCGGGGCCGCCTGAGGACGATGATCGGCACAAAGACGAAGTGGACAACGAGTCTTCAGAAAATAGTGAAGAACGCTCCGCCTCCGCAGAAGACCTGGAAACACTGCTAATAGATGCAGTTATGGCAGAGGCAGGAGCAACGCTGACACGACGAAGACAACGCCGCGCTGACCGAAAATCAAAAGGTATGGCAGGACGATCGGGCGACATCACTTTTGCCACTGATAAGGGGCGTCCGGATCGGACATCTAAACAACGTACAGATCGCGGTCGGATCGATCTGATCGCGACGCTCCGTAACGCCGCTCCGATGCAGACGATCAGACGGTCTGCAGACAAAGACGGCGGCATGGCCATACGCCGCTCGGATTTGCGCATGAAGCGATATCGCAGGCGCAAGCAGTCCTCGGTTATCTTTGTGGTCGACGCATCGGGATCATCGGCGCTGAACCGTTTGTCCGAGGCGAAGGGAGCCGCCACGCAACTTTTGTCCGACTGTTACTCCCGCCGGGATCTGGTGTCGGTCGTCGCGTTTCGAGGCAGCGAAGCGGAAATGGCCCTTGCGCCTACTCGCTCTTTGGTTCGTGCCAAGCGACAGCTCTCCGACTTGCCCGCAGGGGGCGCAACACCGTTGGCAGATGCACTGGCTCTTGCCTCCAGAGTGGCGGATACGGAATATGAGAGAGGGCGAACACCTGTGATCGTAATGCTCTCCGACGGGCGGGGGAATATGACGTTGGAAGGTGTTGCGGACCGAGTGATAGCCGATGAACAAACGAGATTGCTCGCGCGCCGTCTCGCTCAGAAGGATATGGACCTGCTTTTCTTCGACACTTCCAAAAGACCGAATCCCAGAGCCCAGTCGCTTAGTACCGATATGGGTGCGCAATATTACTTCCTCCCGATTGCTGATAGAGCCAAGGTGTCCGGCATTGTTCGCGATCAGATTGGCCGGCGCTGATCGTGGTCCTGCTGAATGAGCCCCCGCGGACACAACGAGGTGCTCCAGACTGGGCTGTGGATGGAAAAGACTGGCCCAATCGCGACTTTAGCAAGTTCTTTCAGATCGGCCGGGAAAGCTGGCATCTGCAGCGAATGGGCTCGGGACCAGCTGCTTTGCTACTTCATGGGACCGGGGCCTCGACACATTCCTGGGCGGGTATGTTTCCGCTTGTAGCAGAGCGGTATGATACGCTTGCGATAGATCTGCCGGGGCATGGCTTCACGTCGATGCGCCCGGGTTTTGCGCCGAGCCTGCCGAATGTCACTGCAGCTGTATCACGATTGCTGCACGACCTGGATTTCCAGCCAGAGATTATAATTGGCCACTCAGCTGGAGCCGCGGTCGCGCTCTCACTCGGCCACAATGCGACCACGAGGCCTGGTCGGATCGTGTCATTGAACGGAGCACTTCAACCATTTGCCGGTGCCATGGGCATCATCGCACCGGCCATGGCGAAACTCGTAACACTCGGTGGATTTGCAGCGCGTGCACTGTCAAACAGCGCCCAGGATATGGGCCGAGTTGAGCGGCTGTTGTTCGATACAGGCTCTACGCCGCCTAGCGATTACATCACCCAATATGCTACGCTCCTCAGGTGCCGTGCGCACGTTCAAGGCACGCTGGAGATGATGGCAAATTGGGACCTCACACCCATGGAACGCATCTGCTCTGAGCTGCCCATGCCCATTCTGTTTTTGACTGGACGCAATGACAGGTCGGTTCCGCCGGACACTGCCCGCGTCATGGCGCGTATTGCCCAACATGGCCAATATATCTGCCTCAAT
This sequence comes from Pseudomonadota bacterium, assembly GCA_039033955.1. Lineage (GTDB taxonomy): Bacteria > Pseudomonadota > Alphaproteobacteria > Caulobacterales > Hyphomonadaceae > CALLCD01. Next base: position 101,480 of record JBCCBQ010000001.1, on the reverse strand, counting down.
CGTGTGGGACACCTCGCACATGAAGAAGCGCCAGACCGGGTAGCTGAAGCGATTTTTGACGAAAGTCAGTAGGCTTGCGTCAGAGGAGCAGACCTCCCCTTTTCCGGATTTAGCCCTTGCATAATTCAAGTGGACACCTGAGAATGTCTAGTGATGCTGACAGACTCATCTTTTCGACAGGCCGTGCCTGACGACTTTGACCATTGCCGTGCCATTATCAAAGATGGCTCGAAGAGTTTCTATGCGGCGTCTCTCCTGCTGCCGAAAGGTATCCGGACAGCTGCATATGCGACCTACGCTTTCTGTCGCGAGGCGGATGACGCGATAGACCTCGGCGACGATCCTCGGGAGGCGGTCCGCACACTTACCCATCGGCTCAACCTTATCTACGCCGGACGACCACAGGACGATCCGGTCGACCGTGCATTTTCCTGCGTTGTGGCCAATTGGGGGATACCGCGCACCCTGCCCGACGCCTTGCTGGAAGGCCTGATCTGGGACAGCGAAGGCAAGCGATACGACACCTATGACGACTTGGTTGCCTACTGCACGCGGGTTGCGGGGGCTGTTGGTGCGATGATGACGACCCTGATGGGGGCGACTTGCGAGACCGCTGCTGCAAGGGCCAGTGATCTAGGCGTTGCAATGCAGCTTACCAATATTGCACGAGACATTGGCGAGGACGCCCGGGCAGGCAGAATATATGCGCCCATAGAGTGGCTGCGCGAAGAAGGCATTGACCCTGCTGAGTTCACCAAAAACCCGAAGTTCGACACCCGGATTGAAGCCGTCACGAAGCGTCTGCTCACCGCCGCCGATCCGCTTTACGAACAAGGCCTAACAGGTGCTTCATTGCTGCCGAGCGGTTGCAGGACAGCGATCATCGCCGCTGGTCTGATTTATCGGGACATCGGCAAATACATCAAACAAAATCAATATGATTCTGTGACTTACAGGGCCTTTGTTCCAAAACGGCGAAAACTCGAGCTGCTCGCACTCGCATCGGCCTATCCAAATCAAACGGCTTCAACCGAGCCACCCCTTCCGCAGAACGCCTATCTTGTAAAAGCGATCACGTCGCAATCGATGCGCCCAGCGGAACCGCAATTGCCCTCTCGCGCTGCCTGGTTGCTCGACCTTTTTCTCAAGGTCGAGCAGAGAAAGCGCACCGAACATGCCCAGCATTGGGATGGGTAAGCGACCAATTTCCACGAGGATAAAGCGGAGACCAATCTGGCCTCAGCTGCGCCGCATCGACAAAGATGACACCCATAAAGACGCCCACTTTTGGCGCGGTGGGTGTTTTATGGGGATAGGTTGTCTACGGAGTTTTTTTCGCCTCTCCGCTCAACCAGAATTTTCGCAGCGTATTCAACATGCTTTGGGGCGGCGATTTCGAGCCGGTGAACCGGGTGCGCACCGCGCGGCGGTGATAAATGATGATTGCGAGGCCGGTGACCAACGGGAAGGCCCACAAAACAGGTGCAAGAGCAAGCGATGGCATGAGGCGGACAGCCCCAAAGGCGAGGAACGCTGTGTAAACAGAAATGCCAGCGCCAACGATCGCTTTGATATGCTCAAGCTGCCACTCATATCGCGCAGGCGTGTCCTGCATGATGAACACCATATTCGTCGCGAAAGCGGCGATGCCGACGAACGAAATGCCGACCATCATGACCTGGCCTATGAGCAGGCCCTGTATCGCGCAGTTCAGGGACGAGATAAGCAAGGCGAACTGAAGGAAGAGGCTGAACGCCCCGCGATTGGTCTTATGGTCTCGTCTGTTCTTGAGAACGCGCCAGCCATGCCAGGCAAGATTGATAGTAAGGATGGCCAGATAGAGCATCATCCATCCGAAGATGCCTCGAATGAAAGACGCGTCGTAAAGCTCCGGATGCTCAGCGAGCCCTGGATGCGTGGGCAACGGCGCGATCAGGGTCGTGGTGGACATGCCAACGGCAACTGTGCCAGTGAACAGCATGCTGATGGTAAAGACCTTTCCCCAGAAGACATGGGATTTCCCGCCTTTCTTTGTCAGCACGGGCACCCAGAAACTGATGAGGCCTGGCACACCGCCGATGATGTGCAGGATGACCAGCGTAACAAAGAATTCGTGGACGTGGAGATGCATTCTATAGGCCTCCGCTCGCTATACGCCGCCGAGCAAACCGGAGTCTTTCATTATGCTTGCTGAGCCCGAGACTTATGTGCCGCCGCGCCCGGCCTTGCTGCCGCCGGTTGCCGCACTTGTTCGCACGATGCGCTGGGGCGATGGTAATCTTCTGAATTTGCTTCCCGCTGCAGCTTACAGGAAGCGGGCCTGCGAGCTTGGCTACTCGCGGCGCTCGATCAAGCTGTTCAACGACCCGGAACTTGTTCGCGAAATCATGGGCGACGATGGCTCTCTGTTTCCGAAGAGCGATCTCATGGTTGGCGCTTTGGAAGAGCTGATCGGCACATCGATCTTTGTGACCGATGGCGACATCTGGGCACGCCAACGCAGGATGATCGAGCCCGCCTTCTCTATGATGCGGCTTAACCTTGCCTTTGCGGCGATGGATGCAGCGGTGGACACTTATAGCCGTAGACTGAGCAGGCTCGCGGTCACCGGCGATAAGTTCTCTCTCGACTTCGCGATGAGCGAACTGACGGCGGATATTATCTGCCGCGCGGTGTTTTCCGTTCCACTGTCGAGCGGTGTCGCTCGGGACATTTTCGAGGATTTTGCCATCTTCGAGCGCAATACGGGTCAGGTGAAGGTCTGGAGATTGATTGTCGACCCGGCCTGGAAAAAGGTTCGCCAGGCAGACGATGTGCTCGCTGCTTGTGAACGTATCCGCAGCCACATCGGATCGTTGATCGATACTCATCTCGGCGATGGTGTCGGCAAGTATAATGATATTGCGAGCGCCGTGATCGCATCCCGTGATGCGGAGACGGGCGAAGCCTTTACCCGGGACGAGTTGATCGATCAGCTGGGCGTATTTTTTCTTGCAGGGCACGAAACGACCGCGAGCGCGCTCACCTGGGCGTTTTACATACTTGCTCAGCAGCCGGACATTCTCACGCGGCTTAGAGATGAGGTCGAACGGGAAACGGATGGCGGGCCGCTGACCTTCGATGTCGTGAAGAAGCTTCTGTTCACGCGAAGTGTTTTCCGGGAGACGATGAGGCTCTACCCGCCCCTCACCTTCATGCCGCGCGTGGCTATGGAGCGAGCAAATATTGGCGGCTTCAAGGTGCGCAAGGGCGCGCTGATCATGATCTCCCCGTGGACGCTGCACCGCCATGAGCTCTACTGGGAGAAGCCCGACGTGTTCGATCCGGATCGCTTTATGGCCCCGCGGGAAAAGGAGATTTTGAAGGGTTCTTACATCCCATTTGGTTCGGGGCCGCATACCTGTGTCGGTGCTGGGTTTGCGACGATCGAGGCGGTGCTGATCCTGGCGCGACTTGCGAGCGAATTTGATTTCAGGATTGAAAGTACCGATACGGTGCGGCCGGCAGCTCGGATGACGACCAGGCCATCCAAGGAGATTTTCATGTCGGTCCGCCAACGCCCGATGTGAGCCATGTGTTTCCCGGAGACCAGCGCGATCAGACATACTCATCGCACAGTCTGGACATGGTGGCGCGCGACGGCTCTTGCCATTCGACATCACGGGTCGCCGCTTCGCCGAAACCGATATCATCGAACATGACTTGCTTGAGGACCGGCCAGGACATCGGTGTCATCAACAGGAATGGTAGAGGATCCGTCCAACGCCAGAGAACATCGGGTGTGGTGAAGACGCGGCCTAATTGGCCGAACATGGAAAGCGGTTTTAGGATATCGCTGTAGGCCATGAGGAGCGCAGTGTGCCCTTCCTGAAAACGGGACGAGGATTTCAAGCGGACCGGTGCAGGTCCTTCGGTGCCGAGCACTGCAGCTGCGAGATCGGCGTGATCCATGAAGTGGATACCGCTCGTCAGGCGCGGATTGCATTCCAGCGGCCAGGGTTGACCGGATGCATCAATAATGAAGTCGAATGCGATGAATCCGTCGAAATTCAGATGGCGTACAAATGTCTCGATCCAGGCTTCAACGGCCGTTACGTCATCTACCCGGGAAAAACAAACGGACACCGTCCCCGAATGAGCCAGGCCTTCGTAGAGAACGGTGCCGAGCACTTTACCATTTCGCGCAATCGTCTGTGAACTGATTTCGCGGCCAGTGATCTGCTTCTGGATCAGGTTGTCACGCGTCAACATCGATGGTGGGGGTAATTGACCTTGGTCAAAGAAGGCGAGACCTCGGCCGCTGCACCCTAGCACGGGCTTAATGATTGAATCCTCGGACTCAGCGAGTGCAAGGGCTTCCCGACTTTTGGCTAGGTATGTCCGCGTAGCTGTTAACCCGGCTTCGGCAACAAGCTCCTGAAAACGGAGCTTATTATGTAGTTCCTGCAGTGTGCGGAAAGATGGACCGAAGATTTTTGTCCTATCAGGCAAGCGCGGCGCGAGCATAGACACATATAACGCCTCTTCAGACACAGGAATGATGAGGTCCACCGCCTCTTTCGCGGCAATGGCTATAAGATCGTCATAGAACGCATCGAGATCCTGATTGGGCGGTGTGACTTTGAAACTCTTCGTCACAAATCGCGATGGCTTGCACAGATGCGTGCCGAAGGGATCAGCAACCAGCACGCGGCACCCCGCACTATTCAGCGCACGGGCAAGCTCGAGCGCTTTTGGTAAGCGTCCGAGCGTGAGAAGAACTGTTTTTTGCATATTCCCGGCCACAGTTGCGACAGCGCGCCTTCGCCTGTACATTTCATTTAAATATCGTGATTGTCAATTTGAGTAGACAATCTGATAGGGCTCGAAAATCAGGCCCAGATAAGGGTGGACTTCATGCCAGGCTCAAAAGCGATCGTCATCGGAAGTGGTCTCGGAGGGCTGGCTTCGGCGGCACGCCTCGCGGCCAAGGGATATGATGTCACGGTTCTCGAAAAACTCGATGCGCCGGGTGGCAGGGCTTACACCTACAAACAGGACGGGTTCACGTTCGATGCTGGCCCGACGATTGTCACAGCGCCATTCATCCTTGAGGAACTCTGGCGCGACTGCGGCGGCAGCTTCCATCAGGATGTGATGCTGCGCCCTTGCGATCCATTTTACGATATCCGTTTCGATGACGGGTTCACGCTGAGCTACTCCGCCGATGCCGACGCCATGCGGGCGCAGATCGCTAAGATCGAACCGGACGACGTTGAAGGATACGACCGGTTCATGGAGGACAGCGGAAAGATCTACAAAGTTGCGTTCGAGGAGCTGGTGGACAAGCCTTTCCATAGCCTGTTCTTTACGCTGCAAACCTTCTACGATCTTGTTCGTCTTGGTGGCTATCGGACGGTACATTCGAAAGTCAGCGACTATTTCAAACATCCGAAACTGCGGATGGCCTTCAGTTTTCATCCGCTACTGATTGGCGGGAACCCCTTCACGACGACAGCCTATTATTGCCTGATCTCGCATCTGGAGAGCAAATTCGGTGTGCATTATGCCGTCGGCGGGACCGGAGCGATCGTCAACGCGCTTGCGGATCTCGTGACGCGGAATGGCGGAAAAATAGAATACAATCAGCCGGTCGCACGCATCCTTGAGGATGGCCGAAAGGTCACCGGCGTTGAGACGCAATCGGGGCAAGTGTTCCCGGCGGATGTGGTGGTGTCGAATGTCGACCCCGGTATCACCTACGGAAAGTTTCTCGCGCACAAAAAGCGCCGGCGATGGACCGACGCCAAGATTGGCCGAAGCAAGTTCTCCATGAGCCTGTTCGTCTGGTATTTTGGAACCAACAAAAAGTTCGACGATGTGCAGCACCACACGATGGTGCTTGGTCCGCGGTACAAAGGGCTGCTTGACGATATTTTTTCAAATTATCATCAGGCGGACGATTTCAGCATGTATCTGCATAGGCCGACGGCATCGGATCCGAGCCTCGCGCCAGAGGGCTGCGACGCGTTTTACGTGCTTGCGCCGGTGCCAAATCTGAAGTCCGGTGTTGACTGGGAAACATATGGTGAGCCCTTCCGGCAGGCGATCCAGAAGCGCCTTGAGGAGACAGTGCTTCCCGGGCTCGGAGATACGATTGCAACCTCGCACTATATCAGCCCGCTTGATTTCAAGGAGCGATTGTCATCGCACCTTGGGGCGGCGTTCTCGCTGGAACCGAAACTGTTTCAGAGCGCCTGGTTCCGCCCGCATAATAAGAGCGAAGAGCTAAAGGGCCTTTATCTCGCTGGTGCCGGCACACACCCCGGAGCCGGGATGCCGGGCGTTCTGTCTTCGGCCAAGATTGTGGCTGATCTCGTGCCGGAGCCGGCGCAAATGGCGGTATAATGCGCACGCCCAGGGTCGCGGTTGTCGGGGGCGGCATAGGCGGTCTGGCGGCGGCGGCTATCCTGTCCCGCGATTTCGAGGTTCAGATTTTCGAAGCGTCGGACCGGCTTGGCGGTAAAATCCGCCAGACTGATGTCGGCAGCGGACTGATAGATTGCGGCCCAACTGTCTTCACCATGAAATGGGTGTTCGATGAGCTGTTCGAAATGGCCGGCAGTTCATTCGACGGAGGCTTAACCGCGAAGCCGCTGGATGTACTCGCACGGCATGGTTGGAGAGATGGATCACAGCTTGATCTTTTCGCCGATCCGGACGCGAGCATCGCCGCAATCGCTGAATTTTCGGGGCCAGAGGAAGGCGAACGCTACCGGGCCTTCTGCAAGGAAACCGAAGCTGTATTCGAAACCCTGCACGACTCCTTCATGCGCGCCGCGTCACCCGATATGCCTGGACTGATGATGCGGGCAAATCCGTTTACGCTTCTTGCGACGAAACCCTTCACAACGCTCTGGTCTTCGCTCAAGCAGCAGTTCAACGACCCAAGACTGCGACAGCTCTTCGGACGCTACTCGACCTATTGCGGGTCCTCCCCTTTTCAGGCACCCGCAACGCTTATGCTGATCGCCCATGTGGAGCGGATCGGCGTGTGGACGCTTGATGGTGGCATGGCGGGGCTGGTGCATGCGCTGGCCGCTTTGCTTGAGCGGAATGGCGCCAGTATTTATCTGAACGCATCTGTGAAAAATATCGGCACGGATCGCGGGCGTGCTGCGTCTATCACCCTTGCGGACGGACGACGCATCGAGGCCGATACGATTGTGTTCAATGGTGATCGGGCTGCTCTTGCGCGCGGTCTTGTGGGTGAAGATGCGAGACGTGCCGGGGGAAATGCCCTTCGGGTGCAACGGTCCCAATCGGCGATGACATGGTGCATGGATGCCGAGGCGACGGGTTTTGATCTATCCGTACACAATGTTCTTTTCTCGGACGCCTATAAAGAAGAGTTCGACGCCGTGTTCGACAATGGACAGATGCCAGAAAGTCCGACGACTTACATCTTTGCGCCTGATCGCGACGCAGAGACAGACTCCGTTTCCGGGCCGGAGCGCCTATTCTGCCTGATCAATGCGCCATCGACTGATGAGCCGAACGCCTTTCCGCCTCAGCTTATCGAGGAGTCCTACGGTCGGATGATGGACTTGCTCAGCGATTGCGGCCTTCAGCTCAAACCGAACCCCGCCTCAATTACAGCGACGACGCCGAGTGATTTCGGACATCGGTTTCCCGGAACCGGCGGGGCGCTCTACGGTATGGCGACCCATGGCTGGAGCGCATCTTTTGCCCGGCCGGGCACCAAGTCGAAAATCCCTGGACTTTATCTGGTCGGTGGGAGCGTACACCCGGGCCCCGGCGTACCCATGGCAGCGCTGTCGGGCATTTCGGCGGCGAAGGAAATCAGGAAACGATTGGCTGTGCGGCGGGCCCCACGGGCCAGCGCGGCATCCGAAACGGCAGCATTGCCCTGACGATTCCGGTTCGAAGGCGGTGGCAGGACAGTGTCTCATGTACCGTATAGCCGGCGGCACCCTGAGGATAGGCGAGCACTGAACGGCTGTAGAACGGCGTGTCTTCCAGCGTGCGATGTACCATTGGGCTCGTACCGGCCAAGACGCCGGTGCGGCGCTTGATCCGCCATATTGGTGTGGCATGCACATTGGTGTCGGGAAGTGGTTCACAATTTTCGAACGTGCCGTCCTTGTTGAACTTTACATTCAGATCACGACGGTGTCCGGACACTGGATCGGTCACATAGCGAACCTGAGTTTGCCCGCCGGGGATAGGTGTGCGGGACCAGTCCCAGTAGTCGAATCCACGGGTGACGGGCTCTGCACCGAAGTTCGAGTCGACATAACCGTGCCCGGACCAGTTCAAATTTGGCGCATCGAATTCCAGATCGACCTTTGCTGATGTGCAGATCGGCTGCCAGGTGTGGTGTCCATGGTGATCAAGTTCGAATGCATGCGCCGATTGGTGCGGCATCGATACAGTCACTCGCCCGCGCATGGGCGATGGAAGCGGCGCGCCTCGTTCGGAAATGTCGATGATTAGCTTATCTCCATCGACGATCAGCTGGCTTGGGCCGACGACAAATTCATTGGGCGAACGGTGAACCTGCCCCTTGCCCCGTTCGGTCATCGCCCATCGTGATGGCCGACCGTAGAGGGCGACATTGATGGCGCAGTGATCGTCAGGGTCGGACCATCCCCGCCACGCATAATAGGGAGAAAATACGCTGCCGACGAAAGCAATAATGACGAGCGCGTTCTCCCCGTCATCGCTTACGGCATCGATGTACCACCAAAGATATCCACCCTTTGGAACAGGACGATCAAAGCCGAACGCAGAGGATGCACACTCAAGCGTGCCCTCGCTTTCAACTGCCAAGTTGGACCTGTCGATCCCGTCCATCAATGGTGACACCCTTCATCACTTGTTGTCCTTACAGATTGACACATTGACGCGACTATTTAAAGTGACGCCTCGGAGGTGCCATGAATATCAGCATGCAAATAGACGCTACGCTGGAGCATTCGATCGCTCTTGCTGAGCACCCAAATGGCCCACCCCTTCTCTCTTCGGCGGTTCGATATGCAGTATTGCCGGGCGGCGCACGCGTCAGACCACAGCTTTGTATGGCGGTTGCAGCGGCCTGCGAGCCTGATGCCGAACTTGGCGATGCGCTGGCAGCGGCCTCCGCGATTGAAATGCTGCACTGCGCATCGCTGGTGCATGACGATATGCCGTGCTTCGATGACGCGGATACGCGCCGAGGAAAACCATCCGTCCATGCGAAATTTGGAGAGCCGCTCGCGCTTCTGGTTGGCGACGCGCTGATTGTCATGTCATTCGATATGATTGCGCGGGAGGTCAGCACGGACCATCTGCGCGAACTGGTGCTGGTACTCACAGAGTCCACAGCACCGCCCCATGGCATAACTGCCGGACAGGCGTGGGAGAGCGAGAGCGACATCAATCTGCAAGCCTATCACAATGCCAAGACTGCAGCCCTGTTCGTCGCGGCAGCACGTGCAGGCGCAGCTGCCGTAGGCCATGCAGACGGGCCCTGGCGGGAACTCGGCCGGCGGCTCGGCGAAGCTTATCAAATCGCTGATGATTTGCGAGATGTGCTCCTGTCGCCAGACGAGCTCGGCAAACCCGCACGTCAGGACGGGCGCCATGGGCGACCAAGCGCTGTAGACAGTTTTGGTGTCGAAGAGACATTCCAGCGATTGACAGACGCCATCGAAGCGACAGCTGCATCCATTCCCAGCTGCGCCGGGGAACAAGCCCTGCGCCAGCTGATTTATGCTCAGGCCAAACGACTTGCACCAGAGAGCCTTGTCCAACAGGTCGCGTGACGGGCAGCACTCTACGCCCGATTCATTGCTTGATCGTCTGAAAGCCTTTCGGGTGAACCTGATTGGCAATCGGGCTTTTCAAAAGTTTGCCGCCGACTTCTGGCCGACGCGCGGGATTGCGAGGAAGTCTGCTGCGGCCTCGTTCGATCTCTGCGCGGGGTTTGTCTACTCGCAGATTTTGCAAGCTTGTGTCGAACTGGATCTGTTGCCCATGTTGCGGGATGATCCTCTGACAGTTGATGAAATCGCGTCGCTTACAGACTTACCGCGAGACGGTGCCGAACGCCTGATCAAGGCCGCCTGCTCCCTCGAGCTTGCAGAAACTCGCTCGCGCGGTCGCTACGGCCTCGGGCCTATGGGCGCTGCGATCCTGTCGAATCCCGGTGTCATGGATATGGTTCAACACCACCAGACTTTCTATGAGGACCTGAAAGATCCGGTCGGTCTGTTGAAGGGCCGATCGACAGACACGCATCTCGCGAAATTCTGGCCCTATGCTGCCGGGTCGGACACTCTTGATGACAGTAGCGCGCGGGCCAGTCGTGCGTATTCGGACCTCATGGGTGAAACCCAAGGCTTTATCGCCGAGGATGTGCTCGACGCTTATGATGTCTCATCACATCGAAGATTGATGGACGTCGCAGGAGGTGACGGCACGTTTCTTCGCGCTGCGAAGGCTCGGGCACCGAACCTCGATATCTGCCTTTTCGATCTACCGGCCGTCGCAGAGTTGGCGAGAGACCGATTCGCCAGTGCAGATATCAGCGCGCAGGTTACAGGCGGTGATATGTTCAGCGACGCCTGGCCCGAGGGCGCTGACTTAATAAGCCTCGTGCGAATTTTACACGATCACGACGACCAGCCTGTACTCAAACTGCTGAGTCGCGCGCGTGAAGCCCTCGCTCCGGGGGGGACGCTGATTATTGCCGAACCGATGGCGGATAAAGGGCGGATGGGCGACGCGTATTTCGGCCTCTATCTGTGGGCGATGGGGTCTGGCCGCGCCCGGCGATTCAGCGAAATTGAAACGATGTTGCGAAAAGCCGGATTCTCAACGGTGACCGAGGTAAAAACGCGGCAACCACTCCTCGTAAAGCTTATAAAAGCGACGTAATGTGTAATTGACAAGTTAGAGTGTCTAGTTATGATGACACAATGGAACTGGACGTTGCTATTTCAAGTGCTGAACATGCAAAAAATCTGCAGCAAAGGCCTGCAAATGGGCCTGCTGAGAGGCTGCAAGCACAGGCAATTGTCTTTCACGGTAACAAAAAACTGAGCGTCGAGGAGCTTCGGCTCATTCGGCCAGGCCCAGACGATTATGTCGTCGACGTCCATTGGAGCGGTGTAAGCACAGGCACCGAGCGCCTCCTCTGGTCTAGCGAAATGCCTTCGTTTCCCGGCCTCTCCTATCCTTTGGTGCCGGGATATGAAGCGGTTGGAATTGTTCAGCATTGCGAACGCGAACCGGATCACGTCGGACGAACCGTATTTATCCCCGGCGGCCACTGTTTCGAAGGTGCGACGGGCGTTTTCGGCGCATCAGCCACGCGGCTGGTCGTGGCGGCAGATCGGTGCATCCATCTCGATCGCGCCCCAAGCGAAGAGGATGTTCTTCTGGCCCTTGCCGCAACTGGGCACCATGCCATCAAGGCGGTTGAGCCACCCGAACTCATCATCGGTCACGGCGTGCTTGGTCGGCTCATTGCCCGAATTACAATGGCGCTCGGCCACAATGCACCAACGGTTTGGGAAACAAATCCAACGCGCCAAACATCCGAGGACTATCCGGTCGTGTCACCGGAAGTTGACACTCGCATGGATTATCGGTCCGCCTGCGATGTCAGCGGGAATGTCGCAGTCATTGATGACATTATCTCACACGCTGCGAAGGGTGCACGCATCGTGCTTGCCGGTTTCTACTCGGATCGGCCGAGTTTTGCGTTCCCGGCAGCGTTCATGCGCGAGATCACACTGAAGATTGCGGCGGAGTGGACGCCGGACGATCTCTCCGTCGTTCAAGCGCTACGTGATACGGGCCGGCTTTCATTTGAAGGACTTGTCACGCACACGCGCCCACCTGCCGAAGCTGACAGTGCCTATCGCACGGCCTTTGGCGATCCAAATTGTTTGAAAATGGTGCTCGACTGGAGGGGCTCTCATGACCACGCTCATTGAAGGCCGTTCGGTCATCAACACGATGTCCAGCGCGTTAAGGGCAGAGGCGGCGATCGAGCCCGATCCCGTCGTAACCGCGCCCGTGACCAAGGAAACGCAGATTATTGCGATCTACGGAAAGGGAGGCATCGGGAAGTCTTTCACACTCGCGAACCTCAGTTACATGATGGCGCAGCAGGGCAAGAAAGTGCTCTTGATCGGCTGCGATCCGAAGAGCGATACGACCTCCCTCCTTTTCGGCGGACGGGCCTGCCCAACCATCATCGAAACATCGTCTAAAAGGAAAGAGTCCGGCGAAGAGGTCAGCATCGGCGATGTGTGTTTCAAGCGCGATGGCGTTTTCGCTATGGAGCTGGGCGGCCCGGAAGTTGGTCGTGGCTGCGGCGGGCGAGGCATCATTCATGGTTTTGAGCTTCTAGAAAAGCTCGGCTTCCATGATTGGGATTTTGACTATGTCCTGCTGGACTTTCTAGGCGATGTGGTCTGCGGTGGCTTCGGCCTGCCGATTGCCCGGGACATGTGCCAAAAGGTGATTGTTGTCGGTTCGAACGACCTTCAATCACTATATGTCGCTAACAATGTCTGCTCGGCGGTGGAATATTTCCGCAAGCTAGGCGGAAATGTTGGCGTTGCCGGTATGGTCATCAACAAGGATGACGGCACCGGCGAAGCGCAAGCCTTTGCCGAATCCGTCGGAATTCCCGTTCTATCCGCAATCCCCGCCGACGAGGATATCCGCCGCAAGAGCGCGAATTATCAGATCGTCGGAAAACCAGGAACCCAATGGGCACCGATGTTCGAGCGGTTGGCGAAGAATGTCGCGGAAGCGCCCCCACTTCATCCGGAAGCACTGTCGCAGGATGGCCTACTGGACCTGTTTTCAGCAGAGGAAACTGGAGCTGACTTCAATCTTGAGCCCGCGACCGTTGCCGACATGTGCGGCGCGAATGCCGTGGAGAAACCATCGCTCGAAGTTGTTTATGAGGAGATTTAGGGGTCATGGACCCAAGGGCTGGCAATAACGGAGAAGAGCGACCTAGCGAGGTCGTATATGACGATGTCGGCTCGGTCGATGTTGCCGTCGGCGATGTCATAGAGGACAGCTCGCCGACCCCTGATTTCGCAGATGCAACGCCGCCAGCCGCCACTGGCGGCGGATGCCATGCCGGCGCAGCCGAAATGAAGAAGGCCGCTAAAGCCGCGGGGAAAACGACACTCCTTGAGCAATATGCAAAGGACTACCCGACCGGACCCCACGACCAGCCACAAAGCATGTGTCCGGCCTTCGGATCGCTTCGTGTTGGACTGCGAATGAAGCGGACGGCCACGATCCTCTCCGGATCGGCTTGCTGTGTTTATGGCCTTACCTTCACATCTCACTTCTACGGGGCGAAGCGCAGTGTTGGCTACGTGCCCTTCAATTCAGAAACACTGGTCACCGGCAAACTCTTCGAAGACATAAAGGAAGCTGTCGAGATGACAGCGGATCCGGAAAAATACGACGCCATCGTCGTTACCAATCTCTGCGTTCCAACAGCGTCGGGCGTTCCGCTCCGCCTGCTTCCCGATGAGATAAACGGTGTACGGATTATCGGCATTGATGTGCCAGGATTTGGCATTCCGACGCACGCAGAAGCCAAGGATGTTCTTGCGGGCGCTATGCTGAGCTATGCCCGCAAGGAGGTTGAAGCCGGGGCCGTCAAACGTGCTGCGAATGACGCGTCCGATCTGCCTAAGGTGACATTGCTCGGTGAGATGTTTCCAGCCGACCCGATCGGTATTGATCATTTGTTGAGACCGCTCGGCCTTGCCGCCGGAACGGTTGTGCCGACACGAGAATGGCGCGAACTCTATTCGGCGCTCGATTGCGTGGCCGTAGGCGCAATTCATCCCTTCTACACCGCCGCTATTCGCGAGTTCGAATCTGCCGGGCGATCTATCATCGGATCTGCCCCTGTTGGCGTCGACGGCACAGCTGATTGGCTGGAAAACATCGGAACAGCCTGCGGCATCAAACGAGAGGTAATTGACGCCGCTAAAGATGGTGCCGTCGCCGCAACCCGAGGCGCGCTTAGCGCTGTGCCGGTCAAAGGTCGGATCACAGTCTCAGGCTATGAGGGCTCCGAACTTCTGGTGGCACGTCTGCTTTGCGAAAGCGGCGCGGATGTTCGTTATGTCGGATCAGCCTGCCCGCGCACGAAATGGTCCGATCCAGATCGGGAATGGCTGGAGGCCCGCGGCGTCGAGGTTCGTTTCCGCGCATCATTGGAGTCAGACCTCGCAGCGATTGAGGCCTTCGATCCGGATCTCGCCATTGGCACGACCCCGGTTGTTCAAAAGGCGAAGGAACAGGCTCGCCCGTCACTATATTTCACCAACCTCATTTCCGCCCGCCCGCTTATGGGGCCCGCTGGTGCCGGCTCTCTCGGGCAAGTCGTAAATGCAGCTATCGCGGGCAAAGCGCGCTTCGACAAGATGAAGACCTTCTTCGAGAATGTTGGAGAGGGCGACACTGCCGGCGTCTGGGAAGACACGCCCGATCCGCATGAGGGATTCAGGAAGAAACAGGTTCGCAAACTCGCTAATGCGAAGAAGCGCGCTGAAAATCTCGCGGAGCCGGTTGGATGTTGATACAAGACCATGACCGCGCCGGGGGCTATTGGGGCTCTGTCTACATCTTCACCGCGGTGAAAGGCCTGCAAGTTGTCATCGACGGTCCAGTCGGTTGTGAGAACCTGCCCGTCACATCCGTACTTCACTATACGGATGCTCTTCCGCCTCACGAACTTCCGATTGTCGTGACCGGGCTTGGTGAAGAAGAGCTTGGTCAGTCGGGCACAGAAGGCGCGATGAAACGAGCGCGCGCCGCACTCGACCCTGCCCTTCCGGCCGTTGTCGTAACAGGCTCCATCGCTGAGATGATTGGCGGCGGTGTAACGCCGGAAGGCGCGAATGTTCAGCGCTTCCTTCCACGCACAATTGATGAGGATCAGTGGCAGAGTGCCGACCGGGCGCTTCTCTGGCTCTGGACTGAGTTTGCCCAAACAAAAGGACGTAACCCAAAGAAACGGAAAAAGCCCGAAGGCGCGAAGCCCAGCGTCAACATTATCGGGCCGAGCTATGGCATGTTCAATATGCCGTCGGACCTCGCGGAAATCCGCCGCCTGGTCGAAGGCCTTGGCGCTGAAGTGAACATGGTCTTCCCACTCGGGAGCCATATTGAAGATACACGCAAGCTCGCCAATGCTGACGTTAATATCTGTATGTATCG
Organism: Pseudomonadota bacterium; assembly: GCA_039033955.1. GTDB lineage: Bacteria > Pseudomonadota > Alphaproteobacteria > Caulobacterales > Hyphomonadaceae > CALLCD01. The sequence continues at coordinate 86,225 of JBCCBQ010000001.1, read as the reverse complement.
CGAGTTCGGCAGGAAGCTCTGCGAAGCTATGGATATTCCATATTTGCAGGCACCGATCGGTCTGCACTCCACAACCAAGTTTCTCCGGGCGCTCGGCGATATTTTGGAAATAGATCCAGAGCCTTTCATCGAGAAAGAAAAGCACACGACGATCAAACCCCTTTGGGATCTATGGCGTTCGGTGACGCAGGACTTTTTTGGAACCGCGAATTTCGGTGTGGTCGCCAATGAAACTTATGCCCGCGGGCTGAAGAATTATCTCGAAAGTGATCTTGGGTTGCCTTGCGCGTTCTCTTTCGCTCGAACGGCAGGGCGCAAACCTGACAATGATGGTGTGCGCGACGCGATGCAGAAAACGCCACCTCTGGTGCTCTTCGGAAGTTTCAATGAGCGCATGTATATTCAAGAGGTTGGTGCGAAGACCTGTTATATTCCAGCGTCGTTTCCAGGGGCCGTGATACGCCGTCACACCGGAACACCGTTTATGGGTTATTCAGGTGCGACGTATCTCGTGCAGGAAATCTGTAACGCCCTGTTCGACACCTTATTCCACATACTACCGCTCGGCACCGATCTTGATCGTGCCGAAGCGACTTTATCGAAAATAGCAAGCGCTCTCGAATGGGACGAAGCGGCGAGCACAGCGCTTGATACCTGTGTTGAGGGCTATCCCGTTCTCGCCCGCATTTCCGCAGCCAAACGTATTCGCGACAAAGCCGAACATATGGCGCGAACTGCAGGAGAGACGCAGGTCACCCCAGACCGGGTGCGTGATGCGCAGGCAGCACTTTCAATGACCGAGGCAGCTTAATCAGGAGGATGGACATGAACATCAGTCGCACCAAAGACAAGCATCCCCGATACCGATGGGAGTACCGCCTCTACAGCGCTCTCAGCATACTCTTATTGCCTTTCATTTTCGTCGCGACGCTCGCTGCGATCGTATTAGGACGAACATTTTATCGCCGGTATACAGACGATGTGACTGTCAGCCGGAATGTTTTTAGTGAAGCGCTATCTGCTCTGCAGGGCAGCGTGTGGTGGAGCTTCACGGGAAGATGAGCGGACTTGCGAACCTCATCTCCACATCGAATGCGTTGATGCCCTGCATCAGCGACATGCCCAAGGCCGCAGGGCTTCAATGCAGCCAGTTACTAATGGCCAGAAAAGGAGACTTATATGGCAAGTGACTTATCAGAACGGTCTGAATCGCTGTCTGGGCTTACGGCCACAGAGGCGAAGGCTGTTCACGGCCTGTTTGTGAGGGGTTTTCTGCTTTTCACATTCTGGGCTTTCATCGCGCACATGCTGGTTTGGTATTACAAACCATGGCTCGGCGTAATTCAGTAACCGATAAATAGAGGAACTCTCATTATGTGGAGAATATGGATGATATTTGATCCTCGGCGCGTGCTTACAGCGCTGGCGATCTTCCTGTTCACTCTCGCGGTTCTGATTCACTTCGTACTGCTGAGCACACCTGAGTATAACTGGTTCGACCTCGGAGAGAGCGCTGTAGCGGCACTCGACGTCGTCGCATCTAAGACTCTGGTTTAGCGCGACTATTGGTGGGCGGTGCATAAGCAACCGCATCGCCCACCGATAACTCTGTGAACGCCTTAGGGCGACCCCGAATTAGGTGCCGCCTCAGACAGAATAAGAAATGAATATAAATTGAACTAAGAGGAACAAAGGACAGGCCCTATGGCACTACTTAGTTTTGAACGTAAATATCGGATCAGCGGCGGAACGCTCATTGGCGGCGATTTGTTCGATTATTGGGTCGGGCCTTTTTATGTCGGATTTTTCGGCATCACGACGGCTTTTTTCGCAAGCCTTGGTACAGCGCTGATATTTTATGGTGCCGCACTCGGCGACACTTGGAACCCTTGGCTGATCAGTATTGATCCACCTGACGTCAGTTACGGACTGGCTTTCGCGCCCCTGGCCGAAGGTGGGCTCTGGCAGCTCATAACCTTCTGCGCGGTCGGCGCATTTGGCTCATGGATATTCAGGGAAGTAGAAATCAGTCGCAAGCTCGGTATTGGGCTGCATGTGCCAATCGCCTTCAGCGTGGCTGTGTTTGCCTATGTCACACTCGTGGTCATTCGCCCCTTCCTGATGGGAGCTTGGGGACACGGATTTCCTTACGGCATTATGAGCCACCTCGATTGGGTGTCCTACACTGGCTATCTATATGGAAACTTCCATTATAATCCGGCGCATATGGTGGCGATCACATTCTTCTTCACCACCACGCTCGCACTCGCCATGCACGGCGGAGCGGTTCTCTCTGCCGCAAACCCCGGCAAGGGAAAATTGGTGAAAGCGCCTGAGCACGAGAACTCATTCTTCAGAGATCTCTTCGGATACTCAGTCGGCACACTTGGCATTCACCGCGTTGGCCTCTTCCTGGCTCTATCAGCGGGTTTCTGGAGTGCTATCTGCATCGTTATTAGCGGCCCGCTCTATGAAGGGTCCTGGGTCGAGTTCTGGGACGGGTGGCGCAACCTCCCCTTCTGGGAACAAATCACGGAGTAATGAGCCATGGCTGATTATCAATATATTTTCACGCAAACTCAGGTTCGTGGCCACTTCGATCCCGGTGTAGACTTGCCGAAAGGCGACTGGGATCGGGAACCGGTCAAGATCTTCAGCTATCTCATGGGGAAGATAGGTGATGCACAGATCGGACCTATGTATCTTGGCTTTACAGGCGTGGCAGCCCTTATCTGTGGATCGATCTCGATCCTGATCATGGGCCTCAACATGGCGGCCTCAGTGGACTGGAATCCCTTCGTGTTCTTTGGGCAGCTCCCCTGGCTCGCCCTTGAGCCGCCGCTAGCCGAACATGGGTTGAGCATAATGATGCCACTCAACGAAGGTGGCTGGTGGCTGATATCCGGATTTTTCCTGACAGCATCGATCATGCTTTGGTGGGTCCGCGTATATAGAAGAGCACAGCAGCTTGGGCTGGGCACACATGTGGCGTGGGCGTTTGCCTCGGCGATCTGGCTCTATCTGGTGCTTGGCTTTATTCGCCCCATCCTGATGGGTAGCTGGTCGGAGGCTGTGCCTTTCGGCATTCTGCCTCATCTCGACTGGACGAATAATTTCTCACTCATCTACGGGAACCTCTTCTACAATCCATTCCATATGCTCTCCATCGTATTCCTCTATGGATCTGCGCTGCTCTTTGCGATGCACGGTGCAACGATCCTGGCCGTCGGGCGATATGGCGGCGAGCGTGAGGTAGAGCAGATTGTTGATCGAGGCTCAGCCTCTGAAAGAGCTGCCCTCTTCTGGCGGTGGACCATGGGCTTCAATGCCTCAATGGAATCCATTCACCGCTGGGCCTGGTGGTTCGCAGTCCTCTGTACACTGACAGGTGGGATAGGCATCCTTCTCACAGGAACCGTCGTCGACAACTGGTTCGTGTGGGGTGAAGCGAACGGCTTTGCGAGGTTCTGACGAAACCAGAGTGCGGCCAGTAGAAGCCGCAAGGAAATGTGCAAAAAACTTATGGCGGCGCTCATTGCGAGCGTCGCTTTCCTCATTCGGGGTTTATCTGTTGTGCGGGCGCAAGGGCTAAACGACAGAACTTGAGCACTCGCCACATGCCGCCCGCTTCAAGGCGTCAAGCGCTATTAGGGCACTCCAAATTTTAGCAGAGACGCACTAGCCCTTTACGGGAGCAAGGCCGAGCAGGTGCGCTGTGTCCTTCGCCATGATCCGCAGATGGGCCATCGGGTTCGCGCGCACGAGTCGCTTATTCATATACGCTTCCCAAGTCAGTCTCTGGACATCGGGATCATCGCAGATATTCACGAAGCGCTCGCGGCGCTTATCATTGCGGTACCAGAAATGCTGCATGATCCCGAGGATCATGAAGACTTTGCCATGCTCGCGCATGTAGCGTTTCCGGCCTCGAGCGAGTGCTTTGGCGTCGCCCGTGGCGAGCAATTCACCTATCGCATCGGCGGCATACTCGCCGCCAAGCATCGCATAATAAATACCTTCACCAGAGGATGGCGCGACACAGCCCGCCGCATCACCCGCCAGCATAACATCCTTGCCATTGTCCCACTTTTTCAAAGGCTTGAGCGGGATCGGAGCCCCCTCGGTCCGGACGGTTTTGGCATCTGCCAGGCTCGCCTTTGAGCGGAGATCAGCCACCGCTCCACGGAAGGAAAAGCCTTTCTTCCCCGTTCCAACGCCTATGCTTGTGGTCTCTCCGTGTGGGAAGATCCACGCGTAAAAATCCGGAGACAGCCGCCCATCATAATGGATCTCGCAACGGTTGCCTCGAAACGCTTCGGGATCCATACGCTCCGGTGACTCAATAATTTCGTGGTAGGCGAATACGCTCGGCGGTCGTTCTGCGCTGATCTCACTCTCGGCCACCTTCGAGCGGGCACCGTCGGCCCCGATGATCGTTCGCGCACGAACTCTCTCAGAGGGAGCCTTCTTACCCTTCCCTGCCGGGCGATAAACGATAATCGCCTGACCTTCTCGGTCCCGCTCTATTGCGAGAAACTCGCCATCCACGCGGTCGGCCCCGGCTGTTACGGCGCGCTGGCGCAGCCACTCATCGAAGTGTTCCCGGTCGACCATACCGACCGATCCGCCCTCAATGGGCATATCCACCCGCCGTCCTTTGGGAGACACCATCCGAGCAGTGTTAGCCCGGGCAACAATCTGGGACTCGGGGACTTGAAAGTCTTCAATCAGCCTGGGGGGCACGGCACCACCGCACGGCTTGATACGCCCTGGTTTGTCGAGCAGGAGCACGCGATGGCCTTTGCGCGCCAGAGTTTCCGCCGCCGTGGCCCCAGCCGGTCCACCCCCCACAACAACTGTGTCATAGAGTTCGATCGAACCGAAATCATAAGCCATCTTTAAGTCTCCCTATTCGGCCGAAACCAGTTCAGCGGACGGCATAACTGGCAAGGTCATGCTGTCCGCAGACGTCTCACCCACCCGCGCCGCGCAGAACGCCGCCAGAATGAACACCGCACCCTCGGCGGCAAACACGAGAGCGAATGCCGGACCGATGTCCGGCAAGGCGAAGCGCGCGATATCAAGGGCAACTGCCCCAAGAAAGCCACCAATCGCAAAGGCGACGGCCTGGGACGCGCCCCAAAGCCCCATTCGTATTCCCTCTCGGCCCTTCTTACCCGCGCTGGCGAGCGTCATCATTGAGCCGATGGCGGCGACGGCGAACGCGCCGTTGGCAAGCCCAAGCGCAAAGACTGTCGGCTGCAACGGCCAGCTCGGCCCAACCATGGCAGCCGAAGCGATGCCCGCCAGCGCAATTGCCGAGGCGATACATCCCGCAATTGTCCAATTGCGCATAAAGCCGGCGCGCGATTTGCCGATGGTCGTTCCGACAATTGCTGTGAGGATCATGCCGAGCAAAACGCCGCCATTCTGAACGCCAGCGAGAGCGGTGGATTCGCCGGGCGTGTATCCGTAGATCAAACCAGCGAAGGGTTCGAGGATCAGATCCTGGGCGCTGAAAGCGAGCATTGAGACGAAAACGAATATGGTGAAGCGGCGTGCTTGTCCTTCAGCCCAGATCTCAGCAAAGGCTTCGCGGAAACTTCCGGATGTCTGGATCTCAGGTGCAACAGTGTCAAGCGATCTCGGGCGTTCGACCCGCCAGATAGCAAGCGCAGCAAGACCGACCGCGCCCGCCGATACGATTGCCGTTGTTCGTATGAGGCCGCCCATGGTGAAAGGATCCAGCATTGCGCCAGCAAGCCCCGCCGTTATCACAAAGCCAAAGATCATCATGATCCAGGCAATCGCGGCCGCTGCGGCTTTTCTCGAAGGCTCAGTCTGGGAAGCCAGAAGTGCGAGGAGGTTTGTTCCGGCCGCTCCAACGCCGACACCAATAACAAGGAACGAGACGAAAGCGGCGATAATGCCGGCCAGTGTGTTGCCCGCCATCAGCGCCACGGAACAGGCCGCACCAATCGCACCCAATGCGAGCGCTATAAGACCGCCGATAATCCAGGGCGTACGGGAGCCGCCCATATCGGAGCCGTGGCCCCAGCGCGGCCGGGACATCTGAACCGCATAGTGCCAGCCGACGAGTGCGCCGGGCAGAACGGCCGGTAAAGCGAGCTCAACCACCATCACACGGTTGAGCGTCGAGGTCGTCAGGACGACAATTGCGCCAAGCGCTGTCTGGACAAGGCCAAGTCTGAAAATGCCGATCCAGCCAAGGGTCTTTTGAGCCTCTGCTATGGCCATGGCGGTCCCCCATTATTCGTACCGATCGCAAACGCGGTCACCAGCATTCCAAGCACATAAAGCGATGTGCCGGTGGCATTGAACCATGGTGCTTTTGCGCGCGGATCCTTCAGCAAACTGACCATCAGAAGCGCTTGAATGGCGACGAGTGCGCCAACGACAAAGGCATGGATCGACATGCCCATTAAGATGAGCCCGCCGATGACGACGAATTGCGCGAGTAACATCACGGCGCAGGCAACTTGCGCGGCGCGCTCTGGACCAAGCCGAACAGGTAGCGACTTCACACCGGAGGCCCGGTCACCTTCGATGGCTTTGAAATCATTCAGTGTCATGATGCCATGGGCACCGATTGAGTAGATCAAGGCAGCGCCCACAATGGCGGGCCCTGGCAAAGTGCCAAGCATCACCGCCGCGCCAGTGAACCAGGCGACACCCTCATAGGAAATGCCGACAACGCCAGGCCCAATCCAACCGTCAGCTTTGAAGCGAAACGGCGGTGCGCTGTAGGCCCACGCCAGTGCTACGGCAACGAGTGCGGCGACAAAGGCCCAGATGCCGAGCGCTGCGCCAAGCAGCAGCGATGCGGCAGACCAGATAAGACCGAGATAGAGGCCCCACGATCCGGGAATGCGACCCGAGGGGATAGGTCTGTCCGGCTCGTTTATCGCGTCAACGTGACGGTCGAACCAATCATTTACCGCCTGACTGGCAGCGCAGACCATCGGTCCCGCCAGCAGCACTCCGCCCAATGCGAAGAGCCACTTATCGCCAACAGCCACGCCGGTAGACACCACGCCGCAGCCGAAGGCCCACATGGGCGGAAACCAGGTAATTGGCTTCAAAAGTTCGAGGACATCCCGCCAGTGCGGATATGCTTTCATCGTTAATGGCAGCTGGGAGTCCGACATGCCAAAACGATATATTGGACACTAAATAGTGTCAATTTGGATTGACGCGTAATTCGTGGGTCTTTTCTGAACTCTTTGGCCTAGTCGCCAGCGTCGAGACCGACCCGCTTTAGTTTTGAATAAAGCCCTTGCCGGCTGAGCCCCAACATCTCCGCTGCTGAGGCGCGATTGTTGTCCGTAATTTCAAGCGCCGCTTCTATGCAGAGGCGCTCAATCAAAGCGGTCGACTCTCGGACGATGTCTTTGAGGGGCACCCTGCCCACAAGCTCAGTAAATTGCGCCGACGAACTCGGCAGCTGTTCGTTCAGGCGTGCGGTATCGGTGAGCCTGCGCGCCACGCTTCGGATGGAAAACGCGAAAATGTCCTCATCGCCGGATGGTGCTGCCACCGCGGATAACTCAACCTGCTCCTCATTGCCGAAGCGATCCCTCGCCACCGTAGCAAAGTTGCGTATAACGCCGTGCTTCTTCAACGCCGAGAACAGAACATTTAGGTCGGTTGCTGATCGACCGAGAAAGTCCTGCAACCGACCACCTTTGGCTTCGGCCTCACTCGACATTTGCGTCATCTGGCTAAAGGCAGAATTTGCTGCGATGATGCGTTGATCTGCATCCGCCAGAACGAGGCCATCAGGCAAGTCATCAAGATAGCTTAGCAAGGCTTGATGTGACGTGAAGTCGGCGGGCTCCATTCCCGCATCCGTTAGCCGGACAATGAGACGGACATCCCTGTCCTCACGAAAGGCAGACACCGTCAGATTGGCTCTGTGTTTTGATACGAGTTTCAGATCCGACGCTTCAGCGGACCCGGAAGATAGACTCTTCGAGAGGACCTCGCTCACTTTGGCAGCTTCTGATGACTGGAAAAAATCAGATAAGCCCTTATTCGTAAGTGGAGTACCATTACTACTCAAAAGCCGTTGCGCAGCCGGGTTTGCCTCCTCAATTGTGAAGGTATTCGGCTCGACGACGAGAATAGCCTCGGCCACGGAGTCAAAGAGGATGCGATACCGCCCCTCTGCCTCACGCATGCGAACATAATCTCGCTCCAGCTCCTGATGGGCTTCTACGAGCCTTTGCTGGAGTCGGGCCATGCCACGCAGATCACGGCCGAGCACGATAAACCTGTCCTTCTCCTTCAGCTTTACAGCCGTATAGCGAACCGGAACATCGAGGGCGGACTGTGAGGGGTGATTGACATGCCGCCACCGCTCGCCGGTCGAATTGGCAGATAACAGGTCCTCAACTTTGGGGCGGCTCTCGACCGTGACAGTTTCCACCCAGGGCTTGCCGAGCCAGTGTTCAACGAATGCTTCAGAGGCAAGTTTTTCATCGCTTAAGGCGACGTCTTTGACCACGCCATCTTCAACGACCAGCGCTACATCAGCAGCAGCGGATGCAATTTCCCCCATGGTTGCACCGTCGAGATCGGCCAGTAGCTTCGACGACAAGCGAAAGCCATTAACGACATGGCTCGAATTGTTTTTCTTCGAAGACTTGGACGCCATGGTGCTATAACCCGTGCGATCTGTTGGGAAACACCCCCCTAAACGCTAACGGCCGCAATGGCCAATAGAGCGCGTGCAGCCCGCGGCGCGGTGGAAGCGTCAGCGGAGACCAAATCGGCTCCCATTGGTCTGACAAATTCACCGCTATGGGTCATGAGGCACCCTCCCAACATTACCTTTATACTCTTGTTCACGGATGCGTTTCGAAGGAACTCAATATCCTTCTCGAGCTCCGACGTCTCGATTGTGTTTCCCAGAGACAAGCCAATCACATCAAATTTTTGCTCGGATACAATTTGAGCGAGCCTGCCTATTTCCGATGCAGTGTCACAGGCCACTCTCCAGCCATCGCGACGGAAAAATTCCGCTGCCATCTGCGCGCCAAATACGTGCTGATCTCCGCGAATCGTTCCGAGGACAATTGATGGCCGCGGCGCTCCTGGGGGTGCGGGACGGACATCACTGCCAGCACTGTTATTCCTCAACAATTCATGCAGGCGACAAAGTCCGATTGTAACATCGACAAAGCTCATCTCGTCTGATGTCCACTTTTCACCCATCAAGCGTGCAGCGGGCGCGACCAGATCGAGAAAGACATCCTCCAAAGGAACGCCGCTTGCGACCAGATCCAGTACAGTTTCGTTTGCCGCGTCTGTACCCTCCTCGACGATCGCCTCGACAAAGTCCTCCAGAATACGGTCTGTCACCTTCAGTTTTTCAATATCCGGGCTACCGTCGGAACCGGCATCGTCACGATGAACGAGCATGAGCCGGGGTAGTATCTCCGTCTCGATCACCCGCACCAGGTCGCCATCGGCCTCTTTGTTCTTGGTCACCAGACGAAGGCGTTCGCCCAGCCGCCGGAACGTCAGCGCGCCGGCACGGTAAGCACCGCTTTCCCGCACCGCTTTTAAACTTTGACTGCTTTCAACCATTCTCCAACCTCCTCCAGGTCGGTGGCGTCGCATCCTCCCACTCGCGCTATGCGCACATCCTTTTCTGCTTATTCCTATCGCATTTTATGCCTGAGCGCCTGGCGAGACACGCTGCTCCTACCCGCACGACGACCTGCCCCATGCCGGACGTCGTTGTTATATTTTTGGGTCTGTGCAGCCGCCTGAGAAGCCCGCCGCTTGGTCGCGACAGCAGCCGTCTCGATTGTCGATTTTGACAATTGATTTTGCGCGAAGACATGTTGAACCTTAACAGAGCCGCCCCTCCGCCGATAGGTCGTCAGACGATATTGCCGGGATCTTGCAAAAACCAAAAAGCGTCAAGCAAAGTAGACGTAAAGCTGTATTGACATATGCCGCTAGAGAGAGCTAGCCTCCGACATTGGGATAAACTGGCGGAAGAGTGGAGATGGCGATCGGCGGCCACCAAATAGCTCATAAAAAGTCTCTCTATACTCCGGAAGAGCGAGCCCGCCGGGATGCGAGCCCTTGGACTAAAGTCCAGGCCGTACTGGCCCCCGCACAATTCCTTGTCTTCGCCATCAGTCTTGCCCTTGTTCTGAGGTATCTTTCCTCAGGTGATGGATATGTCGTGGCAACGGGCTCGATCGTTATCAAGACGCTGATTTTGTATACGATTATGGTTACCGGAGCGATCTGGGAAAAAGCCGTTTTCGGACAATATCTATTTGTGCCAGCCTTCTTCTGGGAAGACGTCTTTTCCATGCTGGTGCTGGCGCTGCACACAGCTTATTTGCTCGCGCTGTTCTTTGATCTTGCAGGCCCCGTGACCCTCATGTGGATCGCGCTTGCCGCCTATGCCGCCTACGTCATCAATGCCGCCCAGTTTGTCCTGAAACTCCGCCAAGCCCGCCTTGGCCAATCGCCGGCATCCCTATCGGAGGAGTACGCATGAGCCAGACTCTTCTCGACACCAGACAAAGATCGTCCGGATCACCGCCACCCGTCCTCCGGCAAAGAGGTCAGCGAGAAGTGTTCTGCGGACTGACAAGCATTGTGTGGCTTCATCGCAAGATTCAGGATGCCTTCTTCCTTGTGGTAGGATCGCGGACCTGCGCCCATCTAATCCAGTCCGCTGCGGGCGTGATGATCTTCGCCGAACCCCGGTTTGCGACCGCCATTATCGAAGAGCGTGATCTTGCGGGAATGGCAGACATGAACGACGAGCTCGACAAGGTTGTCGATCGTCTTCTGTCGCGCCGTCCCGATATTAAGCTTCTGTTTCTTGTTGGCTCATGCCCGTCGGAAGTTATCAAACTAGATCTGGGGCGCGCCGCTCATCGGTTGTCCCAGCGCCATACACCTAATGTTCGTATACTGAATTATACGGGAAGCGGCATCGAGACAACATTCACTCAAGGAGAGGATGCTTGTACCGCGGCTCTGGTTGAGGCGTCGCCTCATAATGAGAGTGAAAGCCAATCCCTTCTGGTTGTCGGCGCTCTTGCTGACGTTGTCGAAGACCAGATGCAGCGGATGTTTACGGCCATGGGTATTGACGATGTCCAGTTCCTGCCGGCCCGGAAAGCAGACGATCAACCGGCCATTGGTCCCGGCACAAAGTATCTTCTTGCCCAACCCTTCCTCAATGACACGGCAAGGGCTCTGGAAGACAGGGGCGCTAAACGGCTGGAGGCCCCCTTCCCGCTTGGAGTCGACGGCACGACAGCGTGGCTGAAAGCTGCTGCCAATGCATGGAATGTGACGCCCGCCCGCTTTGATGCGGCGACGAAAATGGCCCGCGCCCGCGCGACAAGGGCTGTGGCGCGGCATAAGGATCAACTTGCCGGTCGGTCGATCTTCTTCTTCCCGGACTCACAGCTTGAGGTGCCTATTGCCCGGTTCCTTCATCAGGAACTCGATATGCATCTGGCGGAGATCGGCACGCCGTATCTCCACAAGGAACACCTTGCTCACGAACTCGCGCTTCTACCTGATGATGTTCAACTGTCTGAAGGGCAGGATGTTGATCTCCAGTTAGACCGATGCCTAGAGGCCAAGCCCGATATCACGGTTTGCGGCCTCGGTCTCGCTAATCCGCTTGAGGCCCAGGGGCTTGTGACCAAATGGTCGATCGAGCTGATGTTCACGCCTATTCAGGGCTACGATCAGGCTGCTGACCTTGCCGAATTATTTGCCCGTCCCCTCAACCGCAAAATGAGGCTCGCCGTGTAATGCAGCTAACTGTCTGGACATATGAAGGCCCACCCCACATCGGGGCCATGCGCGTTGCCACCGCGATGAATGACCTGCATTATGTTCTGCACGCACCGCAGGGTGATACCTATGCGGACCTTCTGTTTACGATGATTGAGCGCAGGGGTGAGCGCCCGCCGGTCTCCTATACGACTTTTGAGGCACGTGACCTTGGCAGCGATACCGCCGAGGTTTTCAAGAAATCGTTGGTGGAAGCTTATGAGCGCTTCAAACCGAAGGCGCTGATCGTTGGCGCGTCCTGCACCGCCGAATTGATTCAGGATGATCCGGGCGGTCTTGCAAAACGGATCGGGTTGCCCGTTCCAGTCATTCCCCTTGAATTGCCATCCTATTCCAAGAAAGAACATTGGGGTGCTTCTGAGACATTTTATCAGATCGTCCGGGCACTCGCGAAACCCCAGCCTGATAAGCAATCAGGCCGTAGCTACAGACCCAGTTGTAACATTCTTGGGCCTACCGCTCTTGGTTTTCGGCACCGGGATGACTTCCGTGAGATTGCCGGCCTGCTTGTCAGTCTTGGCATAGACATCAATCTGATCGCTCCGCTCGATGCCACACCGGACGATATCGCGGAGATTGGCCGTGCGGATTTCAATGTTGTTCTGTATCCCGAGATCGCCGAGACAACCGCCCGTTGGCTCGAAAAAACCTACGGCCAGCCTTACACGAAAACCATCCCAATTGGTGTGGGCGCGACGCGGGATTTCCTCCGTGAAGTGACCGAGATGGCTGGTGTTCGCCCTAATCCGGAGCTTGAAAACACCAACCTGCCCTGGTGGTCCAACTCCGTCGATTCCACCTATTTCACAGGAAAGCGCGTCTTCATATTTGGAGACGCGACCCACGCGATCGCGGCGGCAAAAGTGGCCAAAGAAGAGATTGGCTTCGAGGTCGCCGGCCTTGGTTGCTACAATCGCGAATTCGCGCGGGATCTGCGCGCCGCTGCTAAAGAGTACAATGTCGAACCACTCATCACGGACGATTATCTCACCGTGGAGGCTGCCATTGCGGAGGCGCAACCGGAGCTCGTTCTCGGCACACAGATGGAGCGACACATCGCCAAACGGCTGCAGCTCCCCTGCGCCGTCATCTCAGCCCCCGCCCACGTGCACGACTATCCCGCCAGATACTCCCCGCAAATGGGTTTCGAAGGGGCCAACGTCCTATTTGACACATGGATCCATCCGCTTGTCATGGGGCTTGAAGAGCACCTTCTAGGAATGTTCCGGGAAGACTTCGAGTTCCACGATGAAGCTGGCCCATCGCATCTGAGCGCACATGCTGAGCCGAGCGCGCCGGAACTCGTCGCCGAGTCAGAAATAGGTTGGGAGCCCGACGCAGAAGACGAGCTGCGCAAGATCCCCTTCTTTGTGCGTGGGAAAGCGAAACGAAATACGGAACGGTTCGCGCTCGAACGTGAATTGGCGTCAATCAGCGTTGATACCCTTTACGAAGCAAAGGCGCACTATGGCCGGTAAGGGGCACCATGAGACACCCGTAAGGGTCGTGCTGATTTCACTGGATCGCCAGTTGGAGACAGCAGTGGATCGGGCGCGCCAAAACCTCGAAACCACCTTCCCCGGACTCGAACTTTCTTTCCACGCTGCGGTTGATTGGAACCGTGATGAGGCAAGCCTTGCGAACTGCAAGGACGCTATAGCCGGAGCCGACTTCATCATCGCCTCTATGCTGTTCATGGAAGACCATATTCAAGCTGTGCTTCCGGATCTCAAAGCCCGCCGCGGGTCTTGTGACGCCATTGCGGGGTGTCTGTCTGCGGCAGAGGTCGTGAAGCTTACACGCCTTGGCAAGTTCAGCATGGATAAGCCTGAGAGCGGGCCAATTGCCATGCTCAAACGGCTTCGCGGAACGTCGGACAAAGCGAAAGCGGGCGCGCATCAAATGAAGATGCTGCGGCGCTTGCCCAAACTGCTGAAATATGTGCCGGGAACAGCGCAGGATGTTCGAGCGTACTTTCTGACCCTCCAATACTGGCTGGCGGGTTCGGATGATAATATCGAGAATCTCATCCGCTTTCTGATTGATCGTTATGCAAGCGGTCCTCGGAAGGCGTTGCGCGGCAAGACACCGGCAGAACCGCCGACCGAATATCCGGATACGGGTGTTTATCACCCCAAGATGGCGGACCGTATTGCGGCCTCCGCGCGGAAATTGCCACTGGCACGCAGCCGCCGACCAACCGTCGGATTGCTGCTGATGCGCTCCTATATTCTGTCCAGAGACACGCATCATTATGATGGGGTCATAGCGGCGCTGGAAGCACTTGGAATGCGGACTGTTCCCGCCTTTGCAAGTGGTTTGGATTCGCGCGCCGCCATCGATGCTCACTTTATCAAAGACGGCGAACCTGTCGTCGATGCCGTGGTGTCGCTTACGGGATTCTCACTCGTTGGTGGGCCAGCCTATAATGACGCTGACGCCGCCGCTGACTTACTGGCCGAACTTAATGTTCCTTATCTCTCTTGTCAGGCTGTTGAGTTTCAGACCCGGGAAGAGTGGCAGAGTAACCCGCAAGGTCTGACGCCGGTTGAAGCAACGATGATGGTCGCCATTCCGGAGCTCGATGGCGCAACCGGCCCGGTTATGTTTGGTGCTAGATCTCAAGACCTTGATGCACCCGGCATAATGAAGATGCAGTCGTGTCCGGAGCGTGCAGACATGCTCGCCCGCCGCGTCAAACGCCTGATCGACCTTCGGCAAACGCCTGTGGCTGAGCGGCGTGTTGCAATCACGCTCTTTAACTTTCCGCCTAATGGCGGCGCAGCGGGAACGGCCGCGCACCTTGATGTGTTTGCATCGCTTCACAATACGCTACGGGCTCTGAAAGCCGAAGGATACGCGGTCGATTGTCCAAAGGATGCCGCAGCCCTTCGCAATGCCGTACTTGGCGATCAGATGACATCGGATGCCCGAGTGCACGACCTTGTCGATGTGGACGATCATGTGCGCCGCGAAGTTCGTCTTTCTGAAATTGAAGCACAGTGGGGGCCGGCCCCCGGTCGTCATCAAGCCCGCGGTCGATCGATTGAAATTCTCGGAGCCCGGCTCGGCAATATCTTTATCGGCCTGCAACCGGCCTTTGGGTATGAAGGCGATCCAATGCGTCTTCTCTTTGAGTCTGGCTTTGCGCCGACGCATGCTTTCGCCGCCTATTATCGCTGGCTCAGGGAAACGTTTGAGGCCGACGCTGTCCTTCATTTCGGCACCCACGGCGCACTGGAATTCATGCCCGGAAAGCAAGTCGGTATGGGTGCGGAATGCTGGCCCGATTATCTGATCGACGATCTGCCAAATATCTATTTCTATGCCGCGAACAATCCGTCAGAGGCCTCGATCGCCAAGCGGAGAAGCGCAGCGACGACTGTCAGCTATCTCACTCCACCCGTTGTGAAAGCAGGGCTCTACAAAGGGTTCGAGGATCTTCGCGATTCTCTTACGCGTTGGCGCTTGCTCGATCACGCGGACAACTCAGCCGAGCTGACACTGCTTGATACCATTCGGGCGCAAGCTGACGCGCTGGATCTCGATGTCGCCAAGGAGCGCGATATCGAAACAATGATCACAGGGCTAAATGCGGCACTTACCGAGCTGGAAGAGTCGATGATTCCGCATGGTCTGCACGTCGCTGGTGAGGCACCAAGTCACGATGAGCGCCGCGAGCTCTTGGCAGCCATGCCACCTGGCGATGATGGCTCTCCCCTCGCCGATGATGTTCTCGACGTTCTGATGATGGAAGGTGCGCAGTCCGCTGCGCAGCGCCTGCCGGATCGACGCGACGCCGTTCACCATCTCTCTGACATCAACGATTTGCTTATTCGAAATCGGGAGATCGAAGGGCTGATCCATGCACTCGATGGGCAGTTTATCCGACCTGTGCCTGGCGGGGACCTTATTCGCAATCCGGGCATCCTGCCGACAGGTCGAAACATCCACGGGCTCGACCCGTGCCGCGTTCCGACCGCCTTTGCCGTCCGTGACGGAGAAGAACAAGCGCGTCGTCTCGTAGAACGCCACCTCTCAGAATCCGGATCGATCCCTGAGTCTATCGCTATCGTTCTTTGGGGTACGGACAATCTCAAGAGCGAGGGCGCACAGCTCGCGCAGGCACTCGCGCTTATTGGCGCGCGCCCACGGTTTGACAGCTATGGCCGCTTGTGTGGAGCCGAACTTATATCGCTTGAGAAGCTTGGCCGCCCGCGCATCGATGTCATCGCAACACTGTCCGGTATTTTCCGCGACCTGTTGCCCCTGCAAGCACGCCTCTTGGCTGAGGCTGCGCTACTCGCGGCGTCGGCGGAAGAGCCTGAAGACCAGAACTTTGTACGTAAGCACGCCCTCGCCTATCAGGCGGAACATGGCTGCAGTCTCGAAACAGCCGCGCTTCGTGTCTTCTCGAACGCAGAAGGCGCTTACGGCTCTAATGTGAACCAGTTGATCGATGCGGGTTGCTGGAACGATGAAGACGAGTTGGCCAATGCTTACTCTAATCGAAAGTGTTTCGCCTACGGCGCAAAGGGAGAGCCAACCGCGCGCCCGGAACTTTTGAACTCCATTCTTGGCGATGTTGATCTTGCCTATCAGAACCTTGAATCTGTTGAGCTCGGACTGACCACGATAGATCACTACTTTGACACGCTCGGCGGCGTTTCCCAGGCCGTAAAAAAGGCACGGGGAGCCGCTCCGCCAGTCTATATCGGTGATCAGACGACCGGAAACGGTGTTGTTCGCACACTGAATGAGCAGGTGGCGCTGGAAAGCAGAACCCGGGCTCTGAATCCCAAATGGTATGAAGGAATGCTGCGCCACGGTTATGAGGGTGTGCGTCAGATTGAGGCCCACGTGACCAATACGATGGGCTGGTCCGCAACGACCGGGCAGGTGGAGCCTTGGGTCTATCAGCGCCTTGGCGAGACCTACATTCTCGACGAGGAAATGCGACGGAAACTCGCCGACCTCAATCCAAAATCATCCGCAAAACTTGCCGGCCGTCTGCTCGAAGCTTGCGACCGCAATTACTGGACACCCGATTCTGAAACACTGGAGGCCCTGCGTCAGGCAGGCGACGAACTCGAAGATCAGGTTGAGGGCATCAACATAAATGAGGGGGCCGCCGCATGACGCTTCTTACGTTCGACCGACCAGGAGCCCGCACCCCACCGCCAGACGGCGAAGGCAGCGTCCAGGTTGCGCTCGATCCATCAATGGAGATCGAAAGCGCCAAAGTGTTCGCCATTTACGGTAAGGGCGGAATTGGCAAGTCGACCACATCGTCCAACCTGTCCGTCGCGTTCTCAAAGATCGGCAAGCGAGTGCTGCAAATCGGATGCGATCCCAAACATGATTCAACGTTCACGCTGACTAAGCGCTTGGCCCCAACCGTTATAGACGTTCTGGAGTCTGTGGATTTTCACAGCGAGGAGCTGCGCCCGGAAGACTTTGTCTTTGAAGGATACAACGGCGTTATGTGCGTGGAGGCCGGCGGCCCTCCTGCCGGCACAGGGTGCGGCGGCTATGTGGTTGGCCAAACCGTAAAACTCCTAAAAGAGCATCACCTCCTCGAAGACACCGATGTCGTGATCTTTGACGTTTTGGGGGATGTCGTCTGCGGCGGATTTGCCTCGCCTCTGCAACACGCCGATCGCGGCCTTATCGTTACGGCTAACGACTTCGATTCTATTTTTGCGATGAACCGGATTGTCGCCGCCATCAAGGCGAAGGCGAAGAATTATGATGTGCGTCTTGGCGGCGTCATCGCAAATCGCAGCGCTGCTACCGATGAGATTGATCGCTATAATGAAGTGACAGGGATGCAACGCCTCGCTCACTTTCCGGACCTCGACATTATCCGCCGGTCGCGCCTGAAGAAATCCACACTCTTCGAAATGGACGGATCGCCGGAGCTGGAGGCGGTTCAGCAGGAATATATTCAACTCGCCGAGAAACTTTGGGAAGGCGTCGATGAGCTCGACTGCACGCCCATGAAGGATCGCGATATTTTTGACTTCCTCGGGTTTGATTGACATGTCGACGGCGACCTACCTCAAACGACGCGATGAGCTCGAAACCTATTTCGACCGGACCGCCGCGCAGGCGTGGGAGCGGCTAACATCGGATGCTCCGGTCAGTGGTGTTCGTGCCACCGTCAGAGCCGGCCGCGATGCCATGCGCGAAACACTGCTGAGCTGGTTACCAACGGATCTTACAGGCAAACGTATTTTCGATGCCGGTTGCGGAACGGGACAGCTCGCAATCGACGCAGCGCGCCTTGGTGCCGAGGTCGTCGCTGTCGACCTGTCTAAAACACTTGTTGAGCTGGCTGCGGAGCGCGCCGCTGGCCTCGACCTGAAAGGCTCGATCGATTTTCGGGTCGGCGACATGTTTGACCCTGGCGAGGCTGATTTTGACCACGTTGTCGCTATGGACTCACTTATTCACTATCGTCTGGACGACTTCGCCGACGGCGTCCGCCGCCTTGCCGCGCTTGCAAACCGAACGGTTCTTTTCACGTTCGCGCCGCGCACCCCTGCCCTCGCCCTTATGCATACCGCTGGAAAGCTGTTTCCCCGTGGCGATCGATCTCCAGCGATTTGTCCCCATACGGCAAAAGAGGTGGGCGATCAGCTGACGGATCGGCGACTGCTCCGTTCGAAGAAAATCAATTCCGGCTTCTATATCTCGCAAGGTCTGGAGATGGCTGCATGAGCGAAGCGCGCCCTACTCTCGCAAGCGCCTGGCAAGGTATGAGCCGAAAGCTTCTGCCTTTTGCCGATGCTGCGAGTGAGGACCTGCCCCTCGGTCGGCTTCTGCGCCTGTCTCTGTTCCAAGTATCAGCAGGCATGGCGCTAACGCTTCTCACTGGCACCCTCAACCGGGTGATGATTGTCGAGCTCGCCGTTCCTGCAAGTCTCGTCGCGCTGATGATTTCATTGCCTCTGCTCTTTGCGCCCCTTCGCGCGCTTATCGGGCACAAGTCAGATACACATGTATCAGCGCTCGGATGGCGCCGCGGACCTTTCATCTGGTTTGGGTCGATTTTCATGTTTGGCGGGCTCGCCATCATGCCGTTCGCCCTCATCCTCCTGTCTGGAGATACCACCGGACCAATATGGATCGGGCACGCTGGTGCCGCCCTGGCGTTCCTCGCTGTTGGCGCAGGGCTGCATACCACGCAAACCGCGGGCCTTGCCCTTGCTACCGATATTGCACCACCGGATGCGCGTCCGCGCGTGGTTGCGCTGCTTTATCTGATGTTGCTCGTTGGCATGGGTGTCAGTGCGCTTGTCTACGGTGCCCTGCTGTCGGACTTCAGCCAAACCCGGCTGATTGAAGTCATTCAAGGTTCGGCCGTTGTTGTGATCGCGCTCAATCTGATCGCGCTTTGGAAGCAGGAAGTACGCGATCCTGCTGTCGTAGATGCGTCGACGCCTCGCCTGTCGTTCCGCGCCTCATTGAACGAGCTTATGCTCGATCCGCGGGCCAAGCGCCTTCTGCTGACGGTCGGCCTCGGCACCATGGCGTTCAGCATGCAAGATATTTTGCTGGAACCTTTCGGAGCAGAGATTCTCGCCATGACGGTGAGCGAGACCACCCGTCTGACGGCGATCTTTGCGGCGGGGACAATTCTTGGTTTTGCTGTTGCGGCGCGCAGACTGACCCGCAACTCAGATCCACACCGCCTCGGCGGGTATGGATTGCTGATCGGCATCTTCGCGTTCTCGGCGGTGATCTTTGCTGAGCCGCTTCGCTCTGCGGCTCTGTTCCAGGGCGGCACCTTCCTCATCGGGTTGGGAGGAGGATTGTTTTCCGTCTGTATGCTGACATCTGCCATGGAGCTTGCCAAAGCGACCGATAGCGGCATCGCGCTCGGTGCCTGGGGCGCTGTACAAGCATCGGCTGCCGGGGTCGCGCTCGCCCTTGGCGGAGCGGTGCGCGATGGGGTCGACTCTATCGCGGCGTCTGGATGGCTTGGCTCGGCGCTTACCGGCGAAGGGATTGGCTATAGCACGGTCTACCACATCGAAGTTTTTCTCTTGTTCGTCGCACTTGTCGCGCTGGGGCCTATCGCTCGCCATGCGCCGTGGACACAGGAGACAGAAGTTGAGGGACGGAAATTTGGACTGGCTGCCTTCCCGGAATGAAGGCCTGACTTAAAGGAGAAGTCGATATGATCATGGGCGGCGAATTATTAGGAGGGATTGACCTGGTTGATATCAGCCTGGCGCTCTTCACGCTGTTCTTCATCGGTCTCGTGCTGCATCTGCAGCGGGAAGGCATGCGTGAAGGATACCCAACTGAAACGGATGGAGGCAAAGTGGACAACACAAAGCCGCTCGTTTCTCCGAAGCCGAAGACATTCAAACTTCCGCATGGTCGCGGCGATGTGGATCCTGAGAAACGTCCACGGGAATCTCGCCCGGTCGCTCTCAAACAGACCGCCAATTGGGCAGGTGCACCCTATGTGCCCACCGGCGATCCGATGAAAGACGGTGTTGGTCCTGCTTCGTGGGCTGAACGTGCGGACTATCCGGACCTCACCATGGAAGGTGCCCCCCGTATCGTACCTTTCAGAAACCATCCCGAGTATTTCGTGCCTGAGGGTGATACAGATCCACGGGGCCTTCCGGTCCTAGGTGCCGATGGCAAGGTTGGTGGCAAAGTTGTTGATCTGTGGGTCGATGTCTCTGAGGCTATTATCCGTTATCATGAAGTCGAGGTGCCGGTCGGTGATACGACTAAGCGCGTTCTACTGCCCGTTCCGTTCGCGAATGTCCGCGGCAATGATCCAAAACCGGCTGTGACAGTTAAAGCCATTCTGGCTGAACACTTCGCTGGCGTCCCTGAGACCAAGTCACCGGATTCTGTGACCCGGCTCGAGGAGGATAAGATTACCGGCTATTATGGCGGCGGCACGCTCTATGCCACCCGTGATCGGTTGGGGCCGTTGCTATGAAACTCTTCCACGACGAAGAGCAAGAGGACGCAGAGCCCGTTCGCGGTTTGCCTGAAGCTTTGCCTGAGGGAGAGACCATGCTCTGGCAAGGTCGACCAAGCGCAACGGGTCTGCTCTTCGGTGCCTTTCGGCTTCGTTGGATTATCGCCTATTTCGTGCTGACAACCTTTGCACGGCTGACCTATCTCGCCTCGATAGAAGCCCCGACTGCGGAGATGAATTCGGTTGCTCTAACGTCTCTTGTAACTTGTGTTCTCGCCATCGCGGTTCTGGGTGGCATCGCCTATTGCATGAGCCGGGCAGCCATCTTCACGATCACATCGAAGCGTGTCGTCATACGCCATGGCGTGGCGCTACCGAAATATGTGAATGCGCCCTTCTCGGTCATGAAGTCTGCACAGTTGAAGCGCCGCAGCGTGCGCCTTGGCGATATTGCGTTGCAAATGGAAGAAGCCGGTCGGACTCCGTATTTACACCTATGGCCGTTCGCCAAGCCGTTCAAGTACAGTGCGCCACAACCAATGCTTCGAAGCGTGAAGGATCCGGAGACTGTGGCCAGCGTACTAGCGAAAGCCGTGCAAAATCACGCGCCAGGACAGGTCGTTCTGAGCCCAACAGATCCGACAACTGAACCCGATGGCAAA
Source organism: Pseudomonadota bacterium (assembly GCA_039033955.1). Classification (GTDB taxonomy): domain Bacteria; phylum Pseudomonadota; class Alphaproteobacteria; order Caulobacterales; family Hyphomonadaceae; genus CALLCD01. The sequence goes on along the minus strand of JBCCBQ010000001.1, from coordinate 64,742 downwards.
GACATGCCAGCCGACGCGGCACCGGCGCTCTAGGAGACACCCCAATGGCCATGCAGTACGAAATTCCTGTCAAACGCCGCGCACCAGCAGCGGTTCGCTACGGGCCATTTATTTTTGCGGGCGTGATGGTTTTGCTGGCGGCCATTTCCAGCTGGACGGGCCTCGGCAAAGTTTCCGTCGAGCCAGAGGCGGCGATCGAAACCATGTCCATCCGGTTTGCCGACGAGGCCGATGGCGGGATTGGGGTATATGATCCTGACACAAATGCTTTGCTACATGTCTACCCGCCAGAAACAGGTGGCTTTGTACGTACAGCTTTGCGCGCGCTAGCCCTCGATCGCCGTCGTAGGGGCATCGGGCCGCAACCGGCGTTTGAGCTACGTCGCGCTGAGAATGGAAGTCTCACGCTGCTTGATCCGTCGACGGACAAATTTGTTACGCTGGGGGCGTTCGGCAAAGACAATGCCGAAACATTCGGTCAATTATTCGCGGAAAAATCTGGAGGGATTTCATGAGTGATCAACGCGTCAGGGATGTCCCCTGCACAGTAACCGTAATCCACACCTGGGAAACGCTTGAGGCCCATGTGGAACTCGACGGCGGAGAGGACCTAGCGATCGGCGACCGTGTCCTCGTTCACGGCGATGCAGTAAAACTGCCGCCATTCGGGGAAAAGCTCGTCGTTCGGCGGCGGGCAACGGTCAGCCAGGCCGGATTTCTGGAGAAGATCTGGATACGTATCCAGTCATTCTTCGAACTTACAGAACTTTTCGAGGTTAGTTTTTCAGAGGGGATTTTCGAATGACCTTTGCACCCATCACAGCCGAAGAGGCTCTTGGTAGCCGGGCCGAAGAGTTCAAGACCAACGATCTTGCCCTCGATAACACAATGCTGAGCCCACACTTCTTCACGACTGATTTTGATAAAGTGGATAGTATGGATGTCAGCTTGGTGCGGACCGAGTGGGACGCCCTCATCGCAGAAATGGAAAGCGATCCCAATAAGGGACACTTTAAGCGAACCGACGAATTCGACGATATGCTTGATCAGCTCGACCCGGAACTTCGGGCGGAGTTTGTCGACTTTCTCGTCAGCTCACTGACAGCCGAGTTTTCGGGTTGTGTCCTCTATAAAGAAATTGCTCGGCGCGCGACCAATCCGGACATTAAGGCGCTCTTCAAACTTATGAGCCGTGACGAAGCTCGCCATGCGGGTTTTATAAATCACGTGCTTCGCGACTTCGGGATCGGCGTAGATCTCGGGTTTCTAACAAGGACCAAGAAGTATACCTTCTTCAAACCGAAGTATATTTGGTACAGCGTCTATCTGTCTGAGAAGATCGGTTATGCGCGGTACATCACGATCTATCGTCAGCTGCAGAAACATCCGAGCCGCCGCTTCCACCCAATTTTCAAATGGTTCGAAGAGTGGTGCAATGACGAATTCCGCCATGGCGAGGCCTTCGCGCTGCTGATGCGGTCAGATCCGAAATTGCTGACGGGGCTTAACAAGCTCTGGATTCGTTTCTTCCTGCTTGCCGTCTTTGCGACGATGTATGTGCGCGACCATAGACGGCCGCATTTTCATGACGCCCTCGGCGTTGATCCAACGAAGTACGACATGGATGTTTTTCGTTTGACGACGGAAATTTCGCGTCAGGTTTTCCCCGTAGAACTGGATATTGAGAACCCGAAATGGCAGCAGCGGCTTGAGTCTCTTCGCCAGACGGCTGACGCAATTGAGCGGGCAAAGCAGAAAGGTGGAATCCTTGGAGGGATTAGCGGTGTAGGTCTACGGATCAAAGCCGCTGCGCAGTTCGGACGTATGTTCCTGATGAGGACGAAGCCGAACAGCCTTCCGGTCAAGTCGAGATTGGAACCGATCTGGTAATGATGGATTTTGTCGCCCCAATACTTGCCGCCACAGTCGTTTGGTGGGCTAGCACTGGATCGCTTCTCTGGCTGGTGCGCCAGAGTCGTGCAGTGCGGTATTGGGCAGCGGCGGCTTTCTCATTTGCAGCAGCGATTGCGACGCTTGCCGTATTACCTCTTAGGGACATTGGCACGCCAGCAGGTGCCTATGCCGGCTTCGCCTGCGGCATCATCTTATGGGCCTGGCACGAGAGCATGTTTCTCTTTGGGTACATCTCCGGGCCGCGCAAAACGCCGTGCCCTGAGGGGCTGAAGATCTGGCCGCGCTTTGTCGTGTCCACCGAAGCGGTGATCCATCACGAGGTTGCCATCGCTGTGCATGGCGCACTTATTCTAATGCTAAGCTGGGGCGCGCTGAATACAATGGCCGCCGCCACATTCCTTCTGCTCTGGGCCATGCGGCTCAGCTCCAAACTGATCGTCTTTCTGGGCGCACCAAATATTTCAGATCATATGCTTCCACCACACCTGCGGTACTTATCGACCTACTTCAACAAGACACAGGCCACTGCCCTCTTTCCCGTCTTTATTGCCGTGGTCGCCGGCGTTGCCTTTACCTTTGGGTATGCCGGTTTCTCCGCGCCCGCCGGCAGCTTTGCGGCGACCGGTTATCTGCTGCTGGCAACGCTCGCGACGCTCGCGGTTATCGAACATCTTGCTCTTGTCCTTCCAGTACCCGACGCGGTGCTGTGGGCGTGGGCTATCCAAAAAAACGCAGACACAGACGCGGTGTCCCCGCACCGCCCTCGTCCAGATTATGGGAGGACATAATGGACTATGAAGCATTCTTCGCCGAGGAGCTGGACGCACTCAAGGATGAAGGAAACTACCGGATCTTTGCAGATATCGAGCGAAAAGCCGGGTTCTTCCCTGCTGCTCGCAACCATGGCGATATCGGCCCGCAGGATGTCACGGTCTGGTGCTCGAACGATTATCTCGGTATGGGTCAACACCCGACGGTTATCGAAGCAATGCATGAGGCAATCGACAAGTGCGGAGCGGGCGCGGGCGGAACACGTAATATCTCTGGAACCAACCATTATCATGTGATGCTTGAGCGCGAGCTTGCCGACCTCCACGGCAAGGAAGCTGCCCTGATTTTCACATCGGGTTATGTGTCGAACTGGGCGTCGCTCGGTACCCTGGCGGCTCGCATGCCGAACTGTGTGGTCGTTTCGGACGAGCTGAACCATGCGTCCATGATTGAGGGCATACGTCACAGCCGCGCTGAAAAACGTATCTTCAAGCACAATGATCCACGCGATCTTGAGAACAAACTGAAAGATCTGGACCCAGATCGCCCGAAGCTTGTTGCGTTCGAATCCGTCTACTCGATGGATGGCGATATCGCTCCCATCAAAGAGTTCTGCGACGTGGCTGACCGCTACAATGCCATGACCTACCTCGACGAAGTGCACGCTGTGGGCCTGTACGGCCCAAGAGGCGGAGGCGTCGCCGAGCGCGAAGGCCTGATGGACAGGCTGACCGTGATCGAGGGCACGCTTGGGAAGGCATTCGGCGTTATGGGCGGCTACATCGCCGCCTCCAAATCACTCTGCGATTACATTCGGAGCTTTGCATCCGGATTTATCTTCACAACTGCCTTGCCCCCATCAGTTGCGGCTGGCGCTCTCGCAAGCATCCAGCATCTGAAGAAAAGCGACATGGAGCGGATGCGCCAGCGCCGTCAAGTGCGCATGGTCCGCGAGAAGCTTCGTGGCATCGGTATTCCAACCCTGGAAAACCCCAGCCACATCGTGCCTGTGATGGTGCGTGACCCCGTAAAATGCCGGATGATCAGTGATTGGCTGATGGAGAACTACGGAATCTACGTTCAGCCGATCAATTATCCAACGGTCCCTAAGGGGACGGAACGTCTGCGGATCACACCATCACCGGTTCACTCGGACGAAGATGTAGATCGCTTGGTTGATGCGCTGTCGGATATCTGGTCGCGCTGCGAACTCGCCCGCTCGGAAATGCTGGTCACGGCCTCTGGCACAAACGGCTAGCTGTCAACCTTCGGCATCTTACGGTGTCCAGCGAACATTAAACACGCCGCGGTCTCGCGACCGCTGTTCGATGAGTTCGGGTACGTCCAGACGCAGCTCTGGACCGTGACCGGTATCTCCATGATGATCGATGTCGCGCAGTGCAGCGATTAGACGTTCATAATGTAGCTTGTCAGCCTCCACCCTTATCGCGAAGGGATGGTCCTCGATTTGCGAAATATATGGGTTGGTGTTGATCTCGTAAGTCTCAACTTTTCCGTTCACCAGAGAAAAGTCAGCTCGACCGAACTCGATGTCTGCGGCGCGAAAGACAGGCGCGATCTGCGCCGAAAACGCATTCGTTTGAACGAATTCATACTCTTCCTTGTAGAGCTCTTCCCCAGCTATTCCCTCAGCACCAAATTTTGCGTGCCAGGTTCCATCATGGACAGCCATACCAGTGACAATCTGATCACCCACGACAAATGCTGACAGCTTTCGGAAAAGGCCCGGTTCCATCGGTTCGGCGCAGTACTCGACAAACATCAGGTCATGTATGTTGATCCCGCCATCCAGCGCACTCGCGACCGCAGCTGATGCTTCCTCTTCTGAATTCAGCAACTCCGTCAGCGTGCCGCGGTGCCCCGCCTTCGTTCGCAGAAATACCGGGAAGACATCTGGCAATGGATCGGTCGCCACATCCCATACCCGAAAGCTATTCAGGCCGTTTTGTTTCAACGTCTTGAGCAATGAGAAACGGTGCAGAGCGCGCGCTGGATCATTCAGCACACGGCAATCTGCATCGCGTAGCGCTCGATAGGTCTTCGCCGCAAGGTCCAACTCCCAAAAGTTCAACCGGTCGAAATCGCAAAACACATACGTTGCTCTGCGGAAGCGTGACCATTTGAACAGCCGATTATAGGAAACGATCCGGATGTCAGGCGCTTTCGGCAAATCACGCAGCGGGCGCAGAGCATATTTGTGATGTGCTGATGTTACGAAGATAATCATAGCGATCTTATCTTTCCATCACACGGCAACAGCAGCTTGATGATCATGGGTGCGCATCTGAACCCGAAACCAGTTTACAGAGGCTCGAAGCCGCTGAACTTGTCTGCCAAGGACGAGACAAGCTCCGTATACGGCCACTCCAAACGGCACAACGACACCAATCATCAATAGGCTTGGCCAGCCTTGCGGTAGTACAATTGCGAGACCCCAGGTCGCTACCGTCATGATTGCTGCAGCCATAAGCGCGGGCAAACCCACAGAGACTTGCCGCATCATCCCGTACTTGCAGACCCGGTGAACTTCCATTGCCGAAATTGGCCAGGTGGCAAAAACACGAAGCGCTACGGCGACCACAGCCCCGATTGTTCCAAAAGCGATGATGAGCGGTGTGAAGAGAATTTGTAAAACCGCTCCAATCCCAAGAATTCGAACCGGTGCGCTGCTTTCTCCGAAGCCCCGTAATATCGCGATGTTCAGGTCACCAGATGCGTTGCGCAAACCAATTAGCAAGGCGAGCTGGGCGGGCAAAACAACATCCAGCCAGGCTTCGCCCAAGACAAGTGGCAAGGCGAACGGCGCTACCACGACGACCCCTAAGACTGCTGGGTACATAATCGAGGTGGTCAGCGTGAAAACACGATGGAGCAGTTCGCGGACATGATCCTCGCGCGATTGCAGCCTTGCAATCGTGTTCATGGCCACCTCCCCGATCGGCCCCATGATCGCGCTTGAAAGTGTGCTGCTGATTTGCATGGCGAGGTCGAAAAGTCCGACTGCTCTCTCTCCCGCGACAATTGCTAGCGTAAAGCGTGGAATTGCATCATCCGCGTAACCCAACGCATTGGTCAGGACCGTGTTACGATTGAAGTCCACGAGGTCTGTAAAGTGACGTCTCTCCATGGCTAAACCCGGCCGCCAATCGACCATCAGCCAGACGCCGAGCGTGCCGAGACATGTGCCCGTCAGTATGCTGCCAACAAGACTCCAGACCCCGAACCCGTACCAGGCCATCCCCAAAGCTACGATGGTCGAGGGAATACCCGCGAGTGCGTTGAGCGCTGCAAGCTTGTCGTGTTGTAGCTTTCGCTCCAGCAACGCCCTTGGCAATGCGCCAAACGAACTAATCAACGCCGCAAGCGCCAATGCTGGTATTACCTTTGTTAGCGCTTCAGAGCCAAAAAGGGCTCCAATCGGTACGGCCGCTGCTGCGATCAGGCCTGCTAAAACAAAGCAAAGCGAGCTGTTCAACCAGAAGGTCATGTTCAGATGACCGGTCTCGACTTCTTCCCTTTGCTGAATACTTTCTGTCAGCGCACTGCCGACAAATGTCCCCACTGCCCCGAAGAAGAGGCCTGCAATTGCAATCGTCCCAAAAATCTCAGGACCAAGAATCCGTATCAAGAACAAATACGATACCGCGCCAAGCGCGGCAGATATCCAACTATCTGCGACGATCCACGCAGTACTGCGGACAGATCGGGCAATGACATTCATCAGGATGCAACCTGAAATGATGGCTTGGAGGGGCTGCGGTTCTTAAGTGCGTCTCGCATATCATCAAGTATGCGTTTGCCGGTCCCGGTGAGGCGGGCGTTCTGCCCGATAATCGAGACGCATTCTGCGAAGACTTCAGATGCTTCGGCCCGAGCCGTCGTCATGTCAATCTGTTCGTGCAAGGAAAACCCGGAATCCTTATCCATGTGGTCTAGGGCCCACAGCATCCGACCGGATACGAACCCTGCATGGAATATTCCCTCCAGCGGTCGTTTTGCTTGCCGGATCGGAGACCAATACAGTTCCGTGTCCGGGTTCTGGACCAGCATCTCATCAATACACTCACCGAAGAGAACCGCGTGTCCTGCCTCGTGGGCGAGCGTCAACACAAGATCGGACACGCTCACGTCCCGCTCTGCATTCAGCACGAGCGCGCCTGTGAGCTTGAAGCTTGTTCCGCCCTCGAAGGCACCGCGGCCAAGGCGGTCGGGTCCTACAAGAATGATCTCCCGAATCGTCGCATCGATCTCTTCGGCAAGTTCTGGTGTACGCCGATCAATCCAGTCGAGGGCTTCCCGAAGTGTCTGCTCAAATGCGACCGCGAGCCCGGATTTGGGCCTTCGCACACCAGACGCCCCGGTTCCCGCTCCCCCCATAAAGCGGCGAATCCGGCGCGTTTCCCGCTTCGTGCAATCGTTTCCCAGGCGAATGATTGAGATTGAAGCTTCTGCAGGCTCCGAGTGTACGATCTCTTCGAGGAGGGCCGCGATCTGCCGCTTCCGTCCGCGGTCTATCGCTGTGACGAGATCATAGTAGGCACCGAAGCAGCACGGCCGGGCGCGACTCTCAACAATGCGCGCGCGCCAAGAGGCATATGAAGAGAGATCAAACAGACCGGAAGCTGCGCACTCGCCAGTGAGGTAATCGAGACTCGCCAAAAGCTGATCCTGCATCGCTCGGTTCTGATGGCGCGCCCGGGCTGCATTTGGTGATGTAATGCGGTCGTTCATCGATCAATCTCTGTCGGCAGTCGTAGTGTCTTCCTGGTGAAACCGGACTGCACAATTCGTGCCATAGGAGAAAAAAGGCCGGCCCCCCAAAGGAGAGCCGGCCTACTTTTTGGACATTGGGGCAGTTAGACTACCACCACCATTTCCACCAACGGCGTCTGCGCCGGCCAGAGCCACCGCCTTTTGTGCCGACCATGGTGTCGTTTTTTTCATCGCTTTGATTGCTGAACCCAAGCAATTTTGACTTGTCGATTTTCATTGGTTTTCCTTTCCCCCAGTCGCAAGCATTGTGGGACCGGCGCTGTGCAAATTTCGTACCGGGTTGCAAGACGTGTTCGGAGTTACCAACAAAGCGCACCGTGCCGATCTGCCGGTGCGCGACGTGCAATGTTGGGAAACGATTTGAAATGGATGAATTCAGCAGTTGTGTCGCAACTAGCATTTGACACTAATCAATAATAATTTATTGTATTTCAATAATATCAGGTTTGGCGAATGGGCGCTCAACAGTGTTAGTCCTAGAATTATTCGCGCGCTTCTCATCGATTGGAATCCTGTTGGGGGTCGCGGGATTGATCCTCACCCACGGCGCGCGGCAACCTATTTTCATATACGCGCTCTTATTTATCGCGGCGGCGATAAGCATGCTGACAATTCAAGGCTCGCCCGGCTGGAATATCCAGTCGCCCTTCGGCGCACCATTCAACATCTACTCTCAATTAATAACCGTTCTCGCCTGGCGGTTCGGTATGGCTGTGTTCGACGAAGACGTTCAACTAGGCCCGATTGGCCGGGTGCTTCTTGGAATACTCGTTATCTCGTTTTCGTACTTCATCCTGCGGAGTATTGAATTTTATATTGGCTTACCTTTCGAAGTCCCGCGCACTGATGTGTTCTATTATGCCTATCGATTCATCTCGATTTGGCTGCTCTGCCACCTCGCCTGGCGCGCCTATGCCGGCAGGGACGATGATCTTGTTGAGGGGCGACGGAAACACCGCACCGCTTTCATAATCATGATTGCCCTCACATTACTTTTCGTTGTGCTCTATGCTCCCGGCGTACAACCATTCGAGTTCATTCACCCTAGCATTCAGTACGCTGTAGCGCTTCCAGCGTCCCTATGGATGCTGATGTGGGCTGCTAAGCTCAACCCAGAAACAATGGCTTTTGTGCCTCCAAAGCGCCCGGTTCGCGACATAACCGACGCCCGCGCAGCCAGAGAACTGGAGCTCACAGACCGCCTGGCAGATGTCATGGAGAAAGACCTCGTATATCGAGAGGCTGGTCTTTCTGTTTCAGGGCTGGCGCGCCGTTTGGGCGTACCCGAACATCAGTTGCGCGCGCTCATCAATGGCACGCTCGGCTACAGAAACTTCTCCACGTTTCTGAATTCGTATCGGATCGAGGACGCCAAATCTCGTCTCGCAGACCCTCGCGAAGCACACATTCCAGTGCTCACTATTGCCCTCGATGTCGGCTTTGCGTCCATCTCGCCATTCAACAACGCGTTTAAGTCCATGGTCGGCGTGACGCCCACGACATATCGGCGGTCTGCCCTTGCTACTCCGAGCAGCGCTGCTCCAAGGATTGCTTGAATCCTGAAAAACACTGCCTGTTTTCAAAATCGAATGGGTTTTGAACATAATCGATAAGCATCTCGTCTTGCTCAGAAGCTAGAAGAAAGCTCTACACTTTAAGTGCCCTGTGGGTTTTGGTTGTTCTGGTGGTACGGGCAACTCACGCTGATACACCCCTCTTGGTGTCAGGAAACCCGCAGGGCCCCCTTTCTTCTCAATTGGTTTCTGCAAGTTGGTCTCATTTGCATAATCTGCTAGCGTCTCCCTATGGATGTTGGGGAAATTCATCTTGCCATTCTGCTCGTTGCTCTGACGCTCAATGCGATTGGCGATGTGTTTCTGCTGCGTGGTGCGCGGGAGGTAAATTACGAACCTGGCCTGGATGCATTGGAACGGACTTCGGAAAGCGATATTCGCTTCGGTGCATTGCTTGGGCTGCTCGTTATCCCGCCCTGGTTTCTGATCCTGCCCTATCTGTCAGATATTCCCGGAGCGGCGGGGCTGACGGCAACTCTCGCCTGGGCCACCTACGTCGCAGCCGTCTTCGCCTTTCATCTTGGTTATGCGTTTGTCGGCCCAGCCATCAAACGCGATCCCAGCCTCAAAGCGCAGCTCGGCAAGCTTATTGGGTTGATTGCGCTCTACAGCATGCTCACCGCGATCATCGCGTCCATCGCCCTCGCCTATGCTGGCTTTAGTGGCTCGCTCGATATGTCCTGGTATCATTATGCGACCCTGCCCGCCGTGACGGTCATATTCTTCCAAGCTGTACTCGGGGGCATCTTCAAGCGCGTACCCCATTTTCAGATTATATGCGGGCCGCTCGCGATGGCCGCCTTCTTTATCGGTTTCTTCGACATGGTGAATAACAATGCTGGCGTGTTCGCCGGCGGCTAAACTTTCCTGGCAATCAGTGCTCGGCTAAACTGAACCAAGATAGCAGAACTGGGGAGCGTCATGGGCCGTCGCATCACATGGATTGCGGGACTGATTGTTGGTTTCATAATTGTCGCTGCTGCGGCAGCTTATGGCGGATATCGGCTTGGTGCGTTTCAGCTCGATAGCGGCATCTCAGCCGTGAAGTTCGCTCGGATCGGCCTGAAAGAGGCCACTGCCCGCCAATATGATGGTGCGCGCGTCGATCCCGTCTGGCACCCCGACGGCAATCGTTTCATTTATGATGCCAGCGAGGGCGATGAGCCCGACTATCGGCTTGTCGATCCAGCTTCAGGGGACGAAATAGGCATTCTGCTTGCCCGTGTCGTCGCCAGCGCCCTCACCGATCTCTTCGGCGAGGACATCGACCGCTCCCCTCACCCGGCTCGACGATTCGACTTCGCCAGCGACAATGAGATCGCCTTCACTTTCCGCGATCGCCGCATTGTCTTTGATTTGGAGACTGAGACTGCGTCCTTCGCTGCGGAGCTCGTGGATGATAGCGATCCGCTGGTCACCCAAAAAATCCGCGATTCGTTCCCTGCCGTGTGGCCGGACGATCGCGAGATCCTATCGCCAACCGGCACCCTTGTCGTTACAGCGATCGACCGGGATATCTATCTCCGCGACGCCACCGGCACGGAAACGCGTCTCACCACAAACGGATCAGACGTTGCACCTTGGGAGGTGAATTCCAGCCTGTGGTCACCGAGCGGGAAATATATCGCTCTCCTCCAATCCGACGGAACAGACAGCAGTGCCGTGCCGGTCGTCGATTGGAACGACCTAACTTCACCGGCCCACTATGAGCGCTACCCAACCGTTGCCTCAGACCTGCCGATCTTTCGCGGGGTCATCGTCAACATAGAAACGGGGGAGCAGGTCAACCTGGACCTCGGAACTGAAAGCTACATCCGCCCACTTAGTTGGCGAGACGATGATGCAGAACTTCTCGTCGCTCGGCTATCCCGCGATGCAAAGACGATGGAACTGCTCGCTTTCGACCCGGCAACCGGTGACCAGCGCACGCTCCTCTCGGAGACGACCGATACCTACCACATGTTTCCACCCAATTTCGTGTTCCGAAACGGTCCAGATATCTATCTCCTCGCCGACGACGAGCATTTCATCTGGATTTCAGACCGCAGCGGCTATCGACAGCTTTACCTCCATGACATGGAAGGGAATGAAATCCGTCAACTGACGGACGCGCCCTATTCCGTCATCACCTTTGCTGGCTTCGATGAAGACACCGGCACCCTCCTCTACACCGCGCACTCAAATTCAGATCGCCCCTATGACGCCCTCGTCCACAGCGTTTCGATGCAAGCCGACTCATCCCAACTTCTGAGTGAAGCTGACGGTTATCATCAGGTCGAATCATCTCCGTCTGGCAAATATTACGTGGATAAGTTCTCAACCACCTCGACCCCGCCCATTGTTGAGCTCCGCGCCTCCGATGGCCGCCTGATCTCCACCCTAAGCGAAGGCCGGAAGACCGCTGCCGCACGCACTTTCTCTCCGCCTCCGGAGCACTTCTCCGCCCTCGCCGCAGATGGCGAGACCACAATCCATGGCGTCATCTTCAAGCCAGCCGGTTTCGACGAGACCAAATCCTACCCCATCGTCGACGCCATCTATGGCGGCCCCTTCATCAATTATGTTCCCTCCTTCTATGACACGCCGGTGCCCTTCTTCGGGCGCGGCCTCACGGAGCTTGGCTATGTCGTCGTTGTGATCGATGCCCGCGGCACGCCCGGCCGCGGCAAGGCGTTCAAGGACATGATCTATGGCCGCCTCGGTGAGTTTGAAATCGCCGACCATGCTGCCGCCATCAGATCCGCCGCTCGAGAGCGCACCTGGATGGATACAGATCGCGTCGGCATTCTCGGCCACTCCTATGGCGGCTATTTCTCCCTGCGCGCCCTGCTTCAGGAGCCGGACTTCTACAAAGTCGCCGTCGCTTCCGGCGTGCCGGAAATGGACAAGGACGCCGTCGGCATCTCCACAGAGGCCTATCTCGGCCTTTATGAGGGCAATGAAGACCGCTATCTCGCCGCGGCCAACGCGCCATTGGTCGATAATCTCAAAGGCGATTTCCTCCTCATCATTCCGACCAGCGATGTGAACACGCCGACCCACGGCCCGTTCCGCCTGATCGAGGCGCTCAATGAAAATGGCAAAGCCTATGACGTGCTGATCCTGCCTGGCGCGAACCATGCCTTCGAAGGGGCCGACCGACGATACTTTCTCGAACGCGTCGCGAGCTATTTCCAGGAGAAGCTGTAGAGGTTAAGCGAATTATGTTTCCAAGCGCGACGTCGTCTGCTTTTGATCAGGGTGAGACGCTGTATCTGAGACTGTTGTGGAACGAGCTTAAGTCGCTAGGTGCCTGTCTAGTTCTGCTCCCAAACCTGTCTCAACCAGCTGGCAAGATCGAGTCCCATGAAAAGTCTACGAGTGCTTCGCTTTGCTGCCATAGATTCTGGGCGTCGGCGACATCTAGAGCTTTTTCTGAAACGAGTGCATCACCCACCGGGCCGCGGCTTTCACCCATCCCTGTTGGACCATAATAGGCCCCAGGAACAGCCTCTTCACCGGCGGCGCAGAGAACGGTAGGAATCGCGCCTTTCTCCGCTGGTTGAGCAAACAGCGCGTTGGAGACCTTGTAGAAATTGTTCCAAAATCCCTTTGGGCCTGTGCTTTGCAGTGAGGTGTCGGAGTAACCTGGGTGGCAGGCATAACTGGTTACCGGCTTGCCAGACGCTTTCAATCGCCGATCAAGTTCCATAGCGTAAAGCATGTTTGCAAGTTTGCTTTGGCCATATGCGTAAGTCGGCGAGTAATTCTTCGTCATCATCAGATCGTCGAGATACATACTGCCATATTTATGCGCGATACTGCTCACCGTGACGATCCGCCCTTCTGCAGCTTCAACTAAATCGAAGAGGAGACCGTCGAGCAGGAAGTGTCCCAGATGATTGGTGCCGATCTGCATCTCAAAACCATCTTTGGTCTTCTGTGGCGGGGTCTGCATGATTCCAGCATTGTTGATGAGCCCGTCCAAGCTGGCTGTAAGCGAGCGCGTTTCATCGGCTGCTGCGCGAACCGATGAAAGATCTGCAAGATCAAGCGATACCTGCTTAACGGTGCCTTTGACTTGAGGTTTGAGCGCCTCCACGGCCCGCCGTGCCTTCTCCGGATTCCGGGCCGCGATGATAATGTTGCCCCCGGCTTTGCCGAGATATTCAGCGGCTTCAAACCCAATGCCGGAGTTTCCACCGGTGATGAGGTATGTCTTGCCAGTTAGGTTCGGCAATCTGTCCACCTTCCAATTGCGAAATCCGCTATCGATGATTTTCTTTGGCATGAGTGCCACCTCCGCTCAGATCCTTTGTCAACAAGTGTTGACTAATCAGTAACCTCTCCACGCGGATTGTCAACACTTGTTGACTTCTGGGCAGTAGAACGGTGTAAGAAGACATGTCCAAGGCGATGCGAACAAAAGACAGACTGCTCTTGCATGCCCGCCGTCAGTTTTGGTCGGTTGGGTATTCAAACGTGTCCGTTCGGCAAATTGCCAGCGCTGCCAGCGTGGACGTCGCTTTGATATCGAGACACTTTGGAAGCAAGCTCGGCCTCTTTAAAGCGACTCTCGAAGACGCTTTCGAGATCTTCGAAACGCCACCAACAAATGAACAGGAACTTGTCGACGAATTCACGCACCTGTTTACTGAGGCTCCACGAGACAGCACTGAGCCATCCGCTATATTGATGCTCCTCACGAACTCCCACGATGAAGAAGTGGGAGAGCTCGTTCGCAACCTCTACGATGAACAATTCCAACAAGGTTTACGCACACTATTAGGAGCGGAGCGCGCGGCGTTATTTGCCTCCGTGCTATTCGGCTTCAGCGTCGTGGAGAAGTCGTTACAAGTCGATGGGATCGCTGCCCCCACAAGCGAAGCATTCAAAGATCAGCTTCGGCACCTGATGCAGGCCGCTCTCAACTATCCATCAAAATAAAGATTGCACCTATGAGTGAAAAAACGTCCCTCGTCGATCACACCTATTGCTGTCTGATGAGCTGAACCCTTTGGCCGCTTCGCGGTCGAGGGAGACATGTGAAGTCAGAGGTTGTTTTTGGTGGCCCAACAGATGCGAGCGGTATCCAGCGCAAACTCATCAAGTGGACGTGATTCTGGACAGTCATTTCCTGGGAAGGAGCCGACCGACGCTACTTCCTCGAGCGCGTCGCCAGCTATTTCCAGGAGAAGCTGTAGGCGCCGCGAGTATGCGCCTCACACCTCGAGATAATTCATGTGTTTCGGCGTTGGTCGAGATCTAGAAGCGCTCACCATTCTTGTCCGATCGTCAGACCCCGGCGTGAAAGTAAGGTATGACGCGGTATTGACATTTGTATCGAATGAGACATATTTGTCTCATGACGAATTCTTTACGCCCAACGACAAAAGACGCAATCATCGAAGCGGCGTTCGATGTTTTCAGCCGCGATCCGAGCGCTCCTCTTTCGGAGATTTCCGACCGTGCGGGCGTTGGCCGCGCCACGCTCCACCGGCACTTTGCAGGCCGCGATGAGCTTATCCGTGCCCTCGCGCTCATAGCGATCGACGAGATGGACACGGTCGCGGAAGCCGCCTGCGAAAACGTCAGTTCCCACGCCCAAGCATTCCAACAGATGCTTACGGCTTTAATCCCGCTTGGTGATCGGCACGGGTTCCTGGCGCTCGAGCCTATCAATGATGACCCGGACATCTCCGCAGCGTTTGCCCGCCAACAGCGGGAAACCCAGGAGATGGTAGAGGATGCGAAGACAGAAGGCCTATTCGACAAAGGCGTGCCGACCAGTTGGATAACACAAGCCTTTGATCATCTGCTCTACGCCGCCTGGGAAAGTGTCAAATCCGGTGAAACCACCCATAAACAAGCCGCCGACCTCGCCTGGCGCACACTGACAACCGGCCTCGGCAGGAGGCAAAAATGACCGCCGCTGACATTCAGTCATTTGCCACAGCGTTTGATGAGATTTTCCTTCTCATCGGTGCTGCGATCCTCATCATAGAAATCGTCAAAGGGCTTTTCGAAAAGTCCTTCAGAGGCCGTGGTCATCTCGACATGATCGCCAGCATCTCCACGCAGGTTCCGTCAATTCTGATCGAGACCTTTGTCCTTTCACTCGCCTATCTCGGATTCATTCTGATCAGCCAGAACTACGTGACCTGGACGCTCCCGATCAATGCGTGGACCGTGGGAATTGCATTATTGGTGTGTGATTTCGTCTACTATTGGGAGCATCGCATCGCCCACGAGGTTCGCATATTCTGGACCCAGCATGCCGTGCATCATTCTTCGCGCCATATGAATGCGAGCGTGGCGGTTCGCTTCGGTCCGCTTGAAGGCGTCATTTCCGTTCTGTTCCATTTGCCGCTGGTGTTCCTTGGGTTTCCGCCCGCACTGATCTTCTTCGGGATACTCGTTGTCCTCGCCTATCAGACCTGGATCCATACGGAGCTGATCGGCAAGCTGGGTATCTTGGACGAATTCCTGAATACGCCGTCAAATCACCGCGTGCACCATGGTTGCGACGACAAGTATATCGATAAAAATTATGGTGGTATACTGATGATATGGGACCGTATGTTCGGCACGTTTCAACGCGAAGACGAGCGTCCAAACTATGGGCTTAAGCGAGACTTCGATAGCGTGAATCCGATCACCGTATGGTTTTCCGAGTTGCCTCAGTTCTTTGCCGATCTCAGAAACGCGAAGTCTTTCGGCGAAGTATTGAAGTGTCTCTTCGGCAAGCCCGGATGGGTGCCGAAGGCATCGGAGGCGACGACAGAAGGCAAGTAAGGATGAGCGTATTTCCTTAGGTCTTCACCACAGGGTGACCCGCGCCATTGTTAGTGCAGACCGACGATACTTCCTCGAACGCATCGCGCGCTATTTCCATGACAGGCTGTAGAGTGAGCTAAGCAGTAGGCACGGCAATCCGCGCTTCGACCACCTGATTAAATGCGTCTAGTGCACCCTCGAACCTACCAAAAAGCATCTCCTTGTTTGCGCCTGATGCGACATTGGCTTGAATGCTCTCGCCGATGACGAAGTCTTCTTCCAGTGTGGTGCGTGTGATCTCGTGATTACGCTTCCAGTGGTCCGTTTTGTTTGCCTCTGAGGTCGGCGCGAGTGTTGATAGCCGCACCCGGGTTTGCCCTGCCGACAGAGCTTCCTGATTGATCCATGCAATATGATCTTGCTGCACAAGGAGCGCCGTGTTCGGAAAGAGTGTGTAAAGCACTTGTGCATGATCACGCAGACGCCAGGTGTCACGCGTCTCCTCGTCCAGCTTCGCCATACTCGTCCGCATCAGGATGGATCGGATATGCGATCCAAACATCCGATAAGATGAGAGGTTGTCCTCAAAGTATGGGCCAATGGTTTTTCTATGCGCCACTTTGAAGTGATAGGCCTCGATACCGCCCTCGACGAGGATCTTCCAGTTCGCATCGTGCACGGGCGCATCCTGATGGACCACGACCATGTCATCCATGCCGAGCGCGTCCAGATCAGGTCCAATCTCGGCGAGATGTGTGTCGAGATCAATCGCCCCGTCCGCCCCCGCTGTAACCCAGATAAAGCCAAACCTTTCCTGGCAATCGAGGCGCTTCAGACTGAGATCGGCTTTATCCAGCCCGGTGAACCCTTCGTCGAAATGGGGCGCAGCAATCAGCTCTCCAGAATTTGCGTAGGTCCATGCATGGTACGGACAAGAGAAACGGAGCTTACACCCCGCCTCGTCGTCGACCAGCCGCGTGCCTCTGTGACGACAGACGTTCACAAAAGCATTCACGCCTCTGGACTTGTCGCGCGTCAGCAGAACCGGCAGTCCCGCGACCTGCCTGCGCAAAAAATCCCCAGGGTTTGCCATTTCACTTCCGTGCGCGGCGATCATCGGCGTTTTCCGAAAGATGCGCTCGCACTCTAAGTCAAAGCGGTCCTCGCTCAGATAATGGTCTACCGGGTTCCGTGTAACGGCCTCATCGAGATAGTGGGTCTTTCCCGCTTTCAGCCCCAATAGCTCATCAATGAGTTCGAGTTCTGTCTCGCGATTCATTTCCTTGTCTCCAGCTTCCATCCCTAGACCTTATTTGCTTACCGCTTGGTAAGTCTTATAACTTACCGTATGGTAGGTGTCAAATCGATTTGGATGCGAGACATGGCCACCACGACGAGAGAGCAGTTTCTGGACACCGCCGAAGCGCTTTTCGCGGCCCGCGGATTCTATGGCACCAGCATCGCGGCGATTGCGGATGAGCTTGGGCTCACGAAGCAAGCCCTGCTTCATCATTTTGGCAGCAAAGAGAAACTCTACGGAGACGTGCTGAGGCGAATTTCAGATCAGTTTGAAGCGTTGAGACCGGAGACCGAAGCGGCCGCAGAAGAGCCGGCGGTGCACCTGAAGGCTTATCTGATGCAGATCTTCCAAACCGCGTCGAACGGCTCCAATCAAACCCGCCTCTTGATGAGGGAATTGCTCGACAATAATGAGCGCGCCGAAACGGCGGGCGAGTGGTTCCTCAAGCCGTTCCTCAACAATCTGGTCACGATGGTGACGGCCATTCCGAACTGGCAAGACGCCAGCAAGGCGGAAGCATTAGCGATGGTCTATCAGATCTTGGGGGCGATAAATTACTTTGGGATTTCCGCGCCAACGCTGACCGGCATATTTGGCAAGACGGCTCACGCCCGGTTTGAGCAAGCCTTTCCGCCTCAATTGGAGCGTTTGTTCGAGGCCGCGATCTCCGCGCGCCAATAAGGCTGCCTCCAAACGCAGATCTGTTATCCCGGACGTTGGAGCCGATCCGGTGCCTCTCCCCTTCCTCACCACGCCCCTTGCAAGCCGCGCCGCGATTTACAATCTCTCCTAGAGGGAGACGCGCGCAATGACCGAAAAAACCGCTAAAGCCTTCGAACGAGACTGGATGACCCCATGGGAAAAATGGGCACTCAAGCAGCTGTTTGAGAATGGCTTGGTTGATATGAGCACGGTGCCTGAGGGTGATGCGTATCGTGGTGGGGAGGATGCAGACAAGCCAGCGGTCGTCGTGCCCCTCATTCAACCTTCCGAAGGTGATAAAGACGCGCTGCCCGAACCCATCCCGGAAGCGGACTGGCCCGCATGGCAAATTTTGTCACCCAAATTCCTCGAATATGTCTGCACCGATAAAGCCTTCATAGATGCCCGCCGCCGCAACCGTGTGCGCATCTACTGCGCAAGATTCACCGACGAAATCGACCTTGGCGGCCTGCACCTGCCGGGCGAGTTGTGGCTCGATAAGTGCGGCGTAGATAAACGGCCGGACCTGCATGACGCAGAAATAGGCGGGTTGCTCAGCCTTGAGGCCAGCCATATCCCACAAGGCCTCTATGCTCCGGGCCTGAAAACCAAGGGCGACGTCTTCCTCAGCAGCGGTGCACGCTTTGACAGCGAGGTCAGCCTTCCAAGCGCTGACATTGGCGGCCAGCTTAACTGCAGTGGCTCCAGCTTCAAGGCGGGAGACGGACATCATGCATTCTTTGCCCAAGGCCTGAAAACCAGAGGCGATGTCTATCTCAGAGGCAACTCAAGCTTTGAGGGCGAGGTCAGTCTCACAAGCGCGGAAATTGGCGGTCAGCTTGAATGTGATGGCTCCAGCTTTAAGGCGGGAGACGGAAAGCACGCGCTCAATGCCCACAGTCTGAAATCCGGGGGCAATGTCTTCCTTAGAGGCGGCGCAAGTTTTGAGGGCGAGGTCAACCTCATAGGCGCGAGCATTGGCGGCCAGCTTGAATGTGACGGCTCCGCCTTCAACACGGGAGACGGACAGTACACGCTCTTAGCACAAGGCCTGAAAACCGGAGGCTCTGTCTATCTAAGAAGCGGCGCAAGCTTTGAGGGCAAGGTCAGCCTAACACGAGCGGGCATTGGCGGCGGACTGCAGCTTTCGGAATGTTCATTTCACAATGAAGTTGACCTAACATCGTCAATCATTTCCCACGAGATAAGATTAGACGAATCTGAGCTCAGCATGCCCGCCCCCAATTGGGGCGACGGTGCCAAGCTAAATCTTCAGAACGCCAGCGTCGGCGCTCTGCAGGGCTCGCTCGATGCGTGGAAACGAGAAGACGGTTTATTCGTTCCCCGCAATCTGGACGGCCTCACCTTCAAGCGTCTTGCCGGAGGTGTCGGCGGCACAAGTCTCGACCAGGCGAGCACGAAACAGCTGCGCCGTTGGCTGAGCGAGAACGTCACTCACGCCCGCGAAGGCGACAAAACCGCCTTCACCCCCTCGCCCTATCTTGCCATGGCCTCCGCCCTGACAGCGACCGGAGAAGACATCAAGGCCCGCAACATCCTGATCGCGCTGGAAAAACGCCGGACGCGGGCGATGCGGTTTCGCTCATTGAGCGGAACGCAGAAGTTGTTCCGCATTCTCTGGCTTGGTCCAGTCACAGGCTATGGCTATGCCTCCGGGCGCGGGGCATGGCTCCTGCTAGCGCTTATCCTCGCTTTCGCGGCGGCTGGCTTCGGCTGGGACATCGCCGATCCGCGCGGCGGTGCTGATGGCCTAACCTTAGAAGATGCCATCGCTTGGCTCGGCTTTAGCTTCGAGATGGTTCTTCCCCTCGCTGATCTTGACCCGGTGACAGACACCTTCCTTGAAGATCGATTTACGGATGATGGCGAATACACTTCCCTACCGACCGGCCTCCGCGCCCTGTTTATGACCGAGCGTTTCCTAGGCCTCGCCATCCTCGCCACACTGATTGCCGGGCTGACGGGTTGGGCCGAGCGACGGGGGGAAAATTAGAGAGCTGCCCCTTTCTCCTTGCGTCATCCTCGATGGGCGCAGCCTTGAGCAAAACCCATCGCGCAGGCGCAGCTGAAGCGGGGGCCACTCAAATAAGCCCATCAGAGGATCCAGCTCGGAAAGCTTGCCAAGTACCCTCTTAGCGAAACGGGGAGATGGGTCACCTGACGCTGCGCATCAGGGATGACGCGGGAGGGCTGATTGCGATGCTTCCTGTGAAGCAAAGCATCGCGGGGTGGGTTAGGGGGCCGTCCCTCTCTCCGCATCAATCTTGATTTTCGGGTCCCCGCGACTTGATCGCGGGGTCCAACTCGGAACGGGAATACCCGCATCAAGGTTCAGTGATGGCCACCGCGGTCGAGCCGCGGTGAACCGCAGACTGGGTTGGAGATGGTGGGCAAGCCCAGCAACTCTCCCTACACGTGAAACCCGGACGCTTACGCTCGGCCAAATCTCCCACCACTATTGGAATTTTCAGAGTTTTACGCCGGTCGAGCCGGACCCATCCGGACACTGCACCCTTCTAATCCGGACGCTCTATCCCCGCAGAGTAAAGGGGATAGAGCGTTGGATAGGTTTGAATGAGTGAATTAGCCTCTGCCGAGGCAACCTCCGCCTATATTTGGTCCTCGGGACCAAATATTCTGGCTGCGCCAGACCGGCTTCGGTTCCTGCCGGGGCATTCGAGATCTATTTTTGATCCACTGGATCAAAAATTTCGCTTACGCGAACCGATCTCTCATTCAGCAGATACCAGCGGCTCGCTCGTTTTGGCTTTGTCGAACATGCCCCAGACGCCGTCGTCGCCGTGCCAGTCGCCCTTGGTTGCGCCTTTGGAGTATTCCGTGGCGCGGGCTTCGAAGAAGTTCGCGTGCTCGACGCCGTTCAGGATCTCTGTCAGCCACGGGATCGGGTGTTCGGAGACGCCATAGATCGGCTTCAGCTTCAGCTGGCCCATGCGCCAATCGGCGATGTAGCGGATGTACTGTTTGATGTCTTCCGGCGTCATGCCTTCCACTTCGCCCGCCTCAAAAGCGAGATCGATGAACTTGTCTTCCAGCTTGATCACGGTCTGGCAGCAATCGGCGATATTGTCCGCCACAGCTGGTGTCAGCGCGCCGGTTTCCTGCGCGAAAGTGTGGAACAGTTTGATCATTCCCTCGCAGTGGAGCGATTCATCGCGTACCGACCAGGAGACGATCTGGCCCATGCCCTTCATCTTGTTGAAGCGCGGGAAGTTCATCAGCATGGCGAAGCTGGCGAACAGCTGGAGGCCCTCTGTGAAGCCGCCGAAGACGGCCATTGAGGTTAGAATGTCGGCTTCCGTATCGACGCCGAAGCGGCCGAGATAGTCGTGCTTGTCGGCCATTTCCTGGTATTCCATGAAGGCGGAGAACTCAGAATCCGGCATACCGATGGTTTCCAGAAGCAGCGCGTAGGCCGCGATGTGGACGGTCTCGATGTTCGAGAATGCCGCGAGCATCATCCGGACCTCTACCGGTTTGAAAAGCGGCATGTAGTTTTCCATGTAGTTCGCGCCGACCTCGACATCGGACTGCGTGAAGAAGCGGAAAATTTGGGTCAGGAGGTTGCGTTCCTTGTCGGACAGTTTGACTGCCCAGTCCTTGCAATCCTCGCCGAGCGGTACTTCTTCCGGCATCCAGTGCACCTGCTGCTGCCGCTGCCAAAATTCATAGGCCCAGGGATAACGGAACGGTTTGTACGCTGTGCTCGGTGTCAGCAATCCGGATACGCTATTCAATGTGTCAGCCATCTGTTTAGCCCCTCAAAAACGATTCATTTCATCTAATCCACTACATATAGTGTCCTAATGAGATGTTAAACACAACAAGTAGTTGCCTAGGTGCGTCACTTGTGCACAAGCAATCGTGTTTCGTTAATAAATGAGATAGTGGATTAGGGACTATTGCAAAGGTGTCGGGCTCGACAAAATCAAGCGTCGAAAACTAGCAAATAAACCAAGGACCTGCGATGCGCATCGCTCGCCCTTAGGATACCGCAAAGCGTCGCCCGGTTGTCGAAAATAGCCGACGGCGCGCTTCCTCCAGCCACAAAGTTGGGCAACGGGTTTCTACGGCTCGTGCGTTAAAGGCTATGACGTTGGACTGGAGGTTCAGTGATGTCGCTAAAAGGCGCTTTAGCTGTCACGCGGTTCGGACTCGGCGCGCGCACCGATGAAATAGATGCTGCGAGCAATGATCCTGTCGGTTGGCTGCGACAACAGCTTTCATCTGCTGCCTCCAACGCATTTCCAACAGAATCGCTTAGATCATCGAAAGAGAACCTGACCACGGCTCTTGAGTTTCGCCGTTCGAATCGCAATGAGCGTGCTGATCAAAACAAACAGCGTGAATTCCGGCGCTATGTAGGAAGCGTCTCTAAACTCGAGCTGACCGCACGAACGACGTTTGCGGTCTCTACCCCCAATCCTTTTCACGAACGGCTGGTGCGTTTCTGGTCCAACCACTTCACGGTGTCGATGAAGAATCCACAAACGCGAGTATCTGCCGGCGCTTTCGAGCGCGAGGCAATAAGACCGAACATCCTTGGCCAGTTCGCCGATTTAGCCCTCAATGCAGTGTTGCATGCGGGGATGATCATCTATCTCGATAACTGGCAATCGATTGGTCCGAACTCGCGGGCAGGACGTCGCCGCAGGCGCGGATTGAATGAGAACCTTGCTCGGGAGGTTCTGGAGTTGCACACAGTCACGCCTGCAGCAGGATATACCCAGGCCGATGTCACATCGTTCGCGGAAGCACTTACAGGCTGGACTGTCGGAAATTACAGGATCGCGACTGAGCAACTTGGTGAAGCAGTCTTCGCAGAACCTCTTCACGAACCCGGTCCGAAAACTGTTCTTTCAAAGCGTTACGCAGATATGGGCAGAGATCAGGCTATATCCATTATCCGCGACCTTTGTGCTGCGCCACACACAGCGAATAATATAGCTCTCAAACTTGCGCGCCATTTTGTGGCCGACCAGCCGCCAGCAAGCCTTGTTGAGAAACTCAGCAACGACTTTATGCAAACGGGCGGCGATTTAAAGTCGCTCTATGAGACTTTGATTGAGGCTAGCGAAGCTTGGGTGTACGCACCAATGAAGTTCAAAACACCTGATGAGCTTATTGTCTCAACCGGGCGCCTTATCGGGCTACGCCGCGTTCTCGTCGGAGATCCAAGCGGGTTATTCGAAAGTTTTGCACAAACGCCGTTCACTGCGCCCTCCCCCGAAGGTTGGCCAGATGAAGCGGCGGCGTGGACAGGACCAGATGCGATCATGAAGCGCATCGAGTGGGCAAATCGACTGGCTGAAAGAAATGCCACGCTTGATGCGCGGACCCTTCTCGATAGGGGCCTCGGCGATCGCGCATCGCCTGAAGCCATTCAGGCCGTGAGCCGCGCAGAAAGCCCAAGCCAAGCTATCGTCCTCGCTCTTATGAGCCCGGACTTCCAGATGAGGTGACCCAGTGACCCAAATTACACGCCGCACCGCCTTAACACTGTTCGCAGCTTCTGGTCTCTGCGCACCCATCCAGGTTGCGTACGCTCAGGAAGCAGAGGGCCGGAAAACCATCTTCATCATCCTGCGGGGTGCAATGGATGGGCTGGCGGCGCTGATTCCAGACGATCCTGCCATCGGTGGGTTGAGGAAATTCACCTTGCCGGATACGTCCGATCGACTCGATCTCCAGAATGGCTTCCGGTTGCACCCCTCTCTCTCCGGGCTACACGGCCTTTATCAAGACGGTGACGTTGGCTTCGTTCATGCCGCTGCAACACCTTATCGAGAACGCTCTCATTTCGATGGCCAGGATTTTCTCGAAACACTGGGCAACGCTTCTAGCGGTGACGGCTGGCTTAATCGTGTGGTTCAGGCCGCGGGCGGCTCGGGGCTGGCCGTTGGTTATGCGTTACCACTGGCTCTGCGCGGAGACGGTCAGGTCACGAACTGGTCCCCTCCCGTTTTTGATGGCGTGTCAGACGATCTCTTGAACCGCCTACAAAATCTCTATGCTGATCAACCAGTTCTTTCGGAGCCTCTGGCAGTGGCTCGCGCCACTCAAGTTCAGTCGGTCAGCATGTCGGGACAGAGACGGGGTGGACCAGCGGGTCAGTATCTCGTTGCCAGTAAAGCACTCGGTCAACTTATGGCCGCTGATGGCGGACCGGATATCGGCATGTTGTCATTCGAAGGTTGGGACACGCATGCCAATCAGGCAGGCCAACTGTCTACCCGGCTCGGAGGATTGGACGCTGCATTGATCGGATTGAAAAACGAGCTGGGTGAACACTGGGGACGCACCGCGGTGGTTATATGTTCTGAATTCGGACGTACCGCCGGAGAAAATGGCACGCGCGGCACGGATCACGGAACAGGCGGGCTTATGATACTTGCAGGAGGCGCAATTCGCGGCGGTGCCGTTTATGGAGATTGGCCGGGGCTCAACACCCGCGATCTTTATGAAGGCAGAGACCTTGCGCCTGCAAACGAAGTGGTCGCTGTGTTGAAATCGATCCTTGAGGATCATGTCGGTATTTCGAGGGAGACGCTCGACACACGCGTTTTTGACGGCAAGTCTGGCAGGATCAACGGGCTCATTAGGGTCTAGTCGGAAAGAGACACCCACCGCGCCAACAGTGAGGCCCCCACCCGGCAGTTTATCCCCGCCAAATAACGGGGCATTTGTTCGAATTTATGGATTGGACGGGTTTAGCGACGCCAGCTGATTGTTAAACCACCGAAGTCTTCGTCGCGTTCCATTTGCTCTGCACCGAGCACAAACTCGACTTCGCGGCGAATATAAGAGAAAGCGAAGTTTGTGCCGTAGCGGCGAACATTCAATCCTGCCTGAATGTCTCCAACCGTCACTTGGTCACGAAGTTGAAGTCCTTCAACAACACCGAGGTTGAAGCCAAGACTTCCCGTATTATTGTTGAAAATCAGCGCTTCGCCGTCCGCTCCCGCGAAGATGTACCAGCTGGGTAGACCAAGAGCATTGCCTCTTTGATCGATATCTTGTCCCAGACGGAATTCTGCCCCGATGCGCCGAACGCTGAAGTCGCCCTCAGACGCCAGACTTGCGCGAGGAACAAGACCAATGTCGAAATTGAGCCCTGTGAACTCGCTGGGCGCCGAAAAGGATAGCTCGGCATTCACTCTTTCGCGGTTGTAGTTCGGCCCCGACAATCGTTGAGCGTTGAGACGCCCATTGACGATGCTAAGCACAGAATTTGTCGACCATGCTGTGCTTTCCAGCGGATTGAATCGAACCGAACTGGCAAAAGTCAGACCTGGATTATCAACCGATCCGGTCAGGTATATCGGGCTGCCGACCATAGTGCTTCCAAAGCTTGGACGCTCCGGAATCACCAGCCCGTAATCAATCAGTATGTTCTCTACGAGATCGATGCGCTCGTTAGGCGAAAGTTGCGGTGGCACAATCGGCTGCGAGTCGACGTACGCAAGGGGCCCCGGAGCGGCAAGTAACATCGCCGCACTAGGTGTCAACACGATCTGGCCCTGGTTAGGAGTAGCCGCGTAGTCGTAATCGTCCATCACGAAGAACGTGCAGCCCTCGCAAGCCAAAGCTCCGAGCATTCCAAGAGTGCTAAACAGCATTCGTCCCGCGCCTCTCAATAGGTCTCTCCAGCTACTCTACGCAGTCCCCCGGATTAGACCCACTTTCATTTAACCCGATCTAAACGCAAATTGCGAGTCTCGACCGATTTCCATCGCTAATCGTTAACAAAATTTGCTGCCGATTGTCTGTCAGATTACGCCAAAAAGGCGGCGAAATGTCGATGAAATAAGCAAAAAAGGCGGGTTTTAGGCTCGCCTTTTCAAAGTGTTGCTTGTTTACTTCAGTGTTACTGACAAGCGAGACATTCTTCATAATCGGTCTTTGGCGACTCCATGCCTCCTAGGTCGGTCTTCGCCTCAGATCCGGCAAATGCAGCACGCTGTACAGACTTCGACCGGCAATAATACAGCGATTTCAAGCCTCTTTCCCAAGCCGTCCAATGCAGCATGTGAAGGTCCCACTTGTCGATGTCGCCCGGTAGGAAGAGATTAAGCGACTGGGCCTGGCAGATGTAAGGCGTGCGGTCAGCTGCGTGCTCAATTATCCAGCGCTGATCTATCTCAAACGCTGTCTTGAATGTCGCTTTTTCATCCTCAGTAAGCATATCCAGATGTTGAACCGACCCCTCCTGTTCAAGAATGGAGTTCCACACGGCGTCTGTGTTGTGCCCCTTCTCTTCCAGCAGCGCTTCCAACTGTGCATTCTTCACGGTGAATGAGCCAGAAAGAGTCTTGTGGGTGTAAACATTTGCGGGGATTGGTTCGATGCCAGCGCTCGTGCCGCCGCAAATGATTGAGATAGACGCCGTCGGTGCTACGGCCATCTTGTGGCTGAAACGGGCAAGAATTCCGACCTCCTCGGCATCCTTACAGGAACCACGCTCTTTAGCGAGCTTCACCGAGGCTGCATCGGCACCGCGGCGAACATGCTTAAAGAGTTGAGAGTTCCAACTCTTCGCCATTGGGCTCTCCATAGGTACACCCATGCTCTGCAGGAATGAGTGGAAGCCCATCACGCCCAGACCAACGGAACGCTCCCGCTGAGCAGAGTAGACGGCACGGGCCATCTCGCTCGGGGCGCGTTCAATAAAGTCGCTCAGCACATTATCGAGGAAGCGGAAAATGTCCTCCAGGAAGCGCTCATCTTTCTTCCATTCGAGGAATTTTTCGGCGTTAACAGACGACAAGCAACATACAGCCGTTCGGTCCTCTCCATGATTGTCGATACCTGTAGGCAAGGTGATCTCAGAACACAGATTCGACTGAGTGACTTTCAAACCAAGCTTCTTCTGGTGAGCCGGCATCGCATTGTTCACCGTGTCAGTGAACAAGAGATAGGGCTCGCCCGTCTGGATTCGCAGCTCAAGAATTTTCTGCCATATTTTCCGGGCATTCACTGTCTTCAGAATTTCACCATTCTTTGGACTGATCAGGCCAAATTCTTCATCATTGCGAACCGCTTCCATAAAGGCGTCGGTGATGTTGATACCGTGATGAAGGTTCAGACTCTTGCGGTTAAAGTCGCCAGATGGCTTCCGGATTTCAAGAAACTCCTCGATTTCCGGGTGGTGCACATCGAGATAGCAGGCTGCTGATCCGCGACGGAGTGAACCTTGGGAAATTGCGAGCGTCAGGGAGTCCATGACCCGAACGAACGGGATGATGCCAGACGTCTGACCGTTCTGCCCAACCTTCTCACCGATCGAACGAACATTTCCCCAGTAGGTGCCGATGCCGCCTCCGTTGGACGCCAACCAGACGTTCTCAGTCCAAGTGCCGACGATATCATCGAGCGAATCACCGACCTGGTTCAAAAAGCATGAAATCGGTAGTCCGCGTTCGGCTCCGCCATTAGAAAGGACAGGCGTTGCCGGCATAAACCAGAGTTTCGACATGTAATCGTAAAGTCGTTG
The DNA here is from genome assembly GCA_039033955.1 of Pseudomonadota bacterium. GTDB lineage: Bacteria > Pseudomonadota > Alphaproteobacteria > Caulobacterales > Hyphomonadaceae > CALLCD01. The sequence continues at coordinate 37,399 of JBCCBQ010000001.1, read as the reverse complement.
GGCGTGCGCGAGATCATCGGCGAACGCCGCAGATACGCGGGCAAACATGCCTTGGAACGTTTCGCCCGGCAGCAGATACCTGTCTTCAAGCGTCTTCTTGCCAAACTCAGTCAAATTGGCATCGCGAGAAGCGTCAATATAGATGTCGGACGCGCTAACGGTGCTCCCTTCGATCACATCGAAATCGTTTCGTTTCGGTCTCCCTCTCCGCACGACCTCGGATGGTTTTTCGACAATAGCTTGCTTAGCAGACATCACGCCCTCGAATCATTCAATAAACATATGGGGATTGGCCCCCAGCACCGCCATATACAGCGCCTCATACCAATCCTGACACAACATATAGTGGTTCGAAGGTTAATCGATCGTCAATGGCACATTTGGCGAATTGGCGAGTTTTGCATAGGAATTCGACCTTGACAGTTCGGCGAACCAGCATGTCGCTCGGTTAAAGTCTCTGTCTTATAAAGGAATTCTGCGAATTGCTGACGCGTCAAAAAAAATTTGAAAATATACAGTCAAAAAATATTGCCGATCATGATCACTTTGCGTTCGGTTTCGGCTGAGAGGCAGAACCTCGCATACGCTCTCAACATATAAACGAGTCAGCACTTGAATCGTTCCGAGCCACGGGGTTAGTGCAGTCTCATGTCAACAGAGCTTCCCGACCGACTCAGCCAGGATCCCACCAGCCCATATTTTGACCCAGACATTCTCGCCAGGGGCGTCAATGTTCGTTTCAAGGGCGAAGAGAAATCCAATGTTGAAGAATATTGCGTATCAGAGGGCTGGATACGGATTGCGGCTGGCAAGGCCGTTGATCGTCGTGGCCGGCCTGTGGCCATAAAGTTGAAGGGTCCTGTTGAAGTCTGGCTAGATGGAGACGACCCTTCTTAACTGTCTGTCGGTTTTCGACGCCTGCGTAATCGTCTCAGTCGTCGCCAGAAACGTCGACGTTCGATAGTCGGTAACGGCGCAAGGTTCTCTACAAACGCTTCCGCACATGCCCGCCAGGAATACGTCTCGGCATAGGATCGGATGATATTTCGATCGAGAGCCAGACACGCGACGGCTGCTTTGCTTAAATCCGAATCAATGACCCCTGCGCTTGACCCGGGAATGATATCCTTGGGACCCGGTGCCTCATAGGCGGCAACCGGAGTTCCCGTCGCCATTGCCTCCAGGATAACAAGTCCAAATGTATCCGTCAGACTTGGAAATACGAACACGTCGGCAGACGCAAAGCAGGCCGCGAGTTCTTCACCGAACTTGGCACCGAGAAAGTGCGCTTCGGGATATCTCTTCTCAAGTTCATCCCTTTGCGGCCCCTCGCCAACAATGACCTTGGACCCACCGAGATCACATTTCAGAAACGCCTCGATATTCTTCTCCACCGCCACGCGACCAACATTCAGATAGATTGGCCGGGGCAAACCTGCGAAGGGATCCCCCTCTTCTCCTTCCGTCTTTCGATTCGATGGATGGAAAAGCTCGGTGTCCACACCTCTGGTCCATGAGACGACATTGTCGAACCGATGTGCGAGCAACTCCTCACGCATGGATGGCGTCGCTACCATCACCTTGCCTGAATAACGGTGGAACCACCGCATAAATGAATATCCCCAGCTCAGAGGAACGGGGAATCGGGCAGACACATATTCAGGAAAGCGCGTATGATAGGATGTCGAGAACGGGTGTTTGAGCTTCAGGCATAGCGATCTACCGGCCATGCCAAGCGTTCCCTCTGTCGCGATATGAATTGCGTCAGGTTCGAAAATGTCGAACCGTCTTTCAATTTCCTTCTTGGCACCAAGCGCCAACCGGATTTCCGAGTAGGTTGGCAATGGAATGGTTCGAAATCCATCGGCTGGTGACACGACCTCCCATTCGTGTCCCATCTCCTCGCACTCGGCGATGACGCGTTTCATTGTGCGCACGACACCGTTCACTTGGGGGTCCCATGCATCTGTGATCAGCATGATGCGCATAGTTGAGGCCTCTCCGAATCGTAGTGCCGTAATCTCGTCATTCGTAGGGATGCCGTAAAGCGATCACGCGGAATTGTCAGGGCTGAAGCACACAGCCCGTGCCAGCTTGATGGACAGCTGTCGCTGAAACAATGCCCAAAGCTGACGCCGTGATTGTTTCGGAACCAGCGCTACTCCCCTCGCTCACATCAAGAATGCTGACATCCTGGGTGAAATCACCGAGGCAGCTGTCCAGCTGCCGTTCGGCGATGAAGCGGCAGGAGCAGGTCTGTTTCGCGACATAGGCTGAAGCGATATCAGCGTAGGCGAGCTGGCCTTTTAAGAAAAACTGCCAAAGCGCTGCTCCGCCCAAAACAAGTACCGCGAGTATAATGAGAACTAGTCTGGAGAATTTCATGGCCCTGCCCTAGTGTTTGACTGAAGCTTAGATGGGAGGCTGTATGTTTCGCAAGGGTTTGATTGGAGCGGCTACAGGATTGCTGCTTGCGTCCGCCACAGCACAGGACATTGAATTGCCGGGTATTACCGTCGGCGAGACCAGTGCCTCTGACATCGAGCTTCCCCTCGTGGAGCGAACTATTTGGCCAGGGGATGAATGGGACATGGCCGACTTGCCAACCTCTGCTGAAGCCGACGTCACCCGGCTAATGGATTGGGCGATGGACCGGGATCTGGGCGATGAAATGGGCGAGACGCGCGGACTGGTGATTATTCATGAAGGCCGACTGGTTGCTGAAGCCTACCGAGACGGATTTGGTCCAGAAACGAAACAGGTATCCTGGTCGATGGCGAAGTCCGTAACGCAAGCACTGGTTGGGCGGGCTATGCACCAGGGTCTGATTGAGACCATCGATGCACCTATGCCCGGCCCTTGGGACGCGGGCGACCCCCGCGCACAGATCACCTGGGCCCAGTGGCTGACCATGACCGATGGGCTCGACTACAATGAAATTGGCGAAGCTGATCTTGCGAAGAACGATGTTGTTCAGATGATGTTCGGGTCCGGTCAGCAGGATGTTGTGGGGTACGTTGCTGATCTGCCACTTGCCCACGAGCCGGGGACAGTCTGGAATTATTCCACGGCGGGATTTCATACAATCTCAAAGGCGCTGCAGACCGATCTGGAATTTGACGGTGATGCAATGAACGATTGGATACAAACTGAATTCTTCGCTCCTCTGGGAATGGACGCCGTCGCCGAATTTGATGCGGCAGGCACGTTCCTCGGTGGCTCCCTCGTCTATGCTTCTGCGCGCGACTTTGCCCGCTTCGGCTATCTCTACTTGAGGGACGGGGAATGGAACGGCGAACGTCTATTACCCGAGGATTGGGTAGAGTTTGCCAACACAGAAACACCTGCGGAGAATGCCAATGTCTACGGAGCCGGATGGTGGATCACCCCTCCAGAGGGCGTGGAGCGTTCCCACGGACAGGCGGCCCTCACCTGCCCTTGCGACGCGTTTCACGCCGGAGGCAATGAGGGCCAAACCATCTGGGTCGTGCCGTCCAAGGATCTGGTTATCGTTCGGCTCGGTTTGATGCCAAACGCACCGGAAAATTGGCGCGCATTGTATGAGTGGAATCAGGAGCTTGCGCGCGCGTTTCCTGACGCAAACTGACTAAGTCGTAGCAGCCTCATCCAAGGTGTCTGTTACAGCCTCTGCCACGGCCTCGGCTTGCGTGATCACATTGCTGCCCCGCGTTTCCCGAATAGCCCCGCATATAGGCGCAACGAGCGTAACAAGTGCTGCGGCGACCTGTGAAACACCGTCAGCGCCCGTAACGGATTGCACAACAAGTAGCGCCGCGCCGATCAAAGAAATCAGGACTTCAAGAATGCCGGTGAGCCGGCTGGTAATTGTCTGCATGGTTAATCTCCCTTTGTGTTGGGCGGGGAGTATGCGCCCGTACAATTACCTGTCGGATAGATTGCTGCCCGCTGTAACTTCGGCTGCCTTTGCCTGAACAATGGAGCGTTCTTCGTCCGGCAAGGGAATGAGGCCTCGCTCCACCAGAAATCCTGACGGACCTATAGCAGCGTCGCTCGTGAAGGCTCGAATGAATTCGCCAAGGCCAGGGACCGTCTTCACGTCATCTGCCCTGACATAGAAGTACAGCGAGCGCGACACTTCGTAATCGCCGCGCGTTATTGTCTCAAACGTCGGAGATGAGCCGCTGATGCGGGCCGCCCTTACGCGATCGGAATTCTGACTTAGAAAGGAGAATCCCAAGACGCCAAGGGCCATCTCGTTTTTCACTAAGCTTTGAATGATTGCGGCGTCGTTTTCGCCAGCATCAAGCCAGGCTCCATCATTGCGAAGCGTACGGGCTCTGCGCAAGAAGGCGGCTTCGTCATTCTCTTTCAGGATCGCGAGTTCTGGAATTTCAGCCGCTCCCGGCTCCATAACCAGTTCTAGAAACGCATCGCGCGTGCCGGACGTTGGCGGCGGGCCAGACACACGAATCCGCTCACTTGGCAGATCGGTAATCACATCACTCCAAAGCCGATTGGGATTCGGCACCCAATCACCGTTTTCGGTTGGCAATTCCGCCGCCAAAGCGCGGTAGAGGTCAGACTTGCTCAGCTCAAAGGATGGTCCGCCCCAGGCGTTGACCAATGCTATGCCATCAAAGCCTATTGCGAGCTCGACAATATCATCGATCCCATTCTCTGAGCACAAACGACGCTCGGATGCTTTGATCGGTCGGGAAGCGTTGACGATCGACGGATGATTGATCCCGCGAGCCGAACAAAAGGCCTTAAAGCCACCCCCGGTTCCAGTCGTTTCTACTATGGGGGTGCGGAACACACTGGATGCACCGAATTGCTCGGCGACGGTTTCCGCGAATGGTGCCACAGTCGAAGAGCCGACGATACGGATCGCTGGGCCGGTTGATGTCCTAAGCAGGCTCGGCGCTTCTCCCGTTTGCTCCAGCTCTGCGTCGAGCTTTCGAAGCGTCTCGTCTGGAGCGCCGCACGCCGTCAGAGGCAAAGCCGCTGCGACAAGGAAGCCAAATTTTCTGAAAGCCCAAAGCACGATGTCATCTGACTCCAGTAGCGATGAATGACGCCATCACCGATATGGCCGCAACGACGCCGGAGCGGCGATAGCCCCGTCAGCAACGCTTTCCAAGAGCTCCACCTTAGGAAAGCCGAAGCGTTTGAACGTCTTCTGCAGCTCGGGTCTATCCTCAAGATTACTTGTTACGACCGCAATCGGTTTAACTTCTGACGCTCCCGCCACTCCACTAGCGCTTAGGATGCGACCCGTCTGACGAGCAATTGCTTCGCCTGAATCGACGTACCGTACTTTTCGCGGCGCACTGGCGGCTAGCTGAGCCTTGACCAGAGGAAAATGAGTACATGCTAGCACGACAACATCCATTTGATCGTCAGTATCTTGATCAAATAGCGGTTGCTGGGCTGATGCGAAATGTTGGAGATTTGGAGCCTCGCCCCTGGCGACGGCCTCGGCCAGAGACACCAATTCGAGGCTGCCGTGGAGCAATACGTCAACATCACCGGCGAAATCCTCAATCAATGCTGAGGTGTAGTCACGTCGAACCGTTCCCGGGGTTGCAAGGAGACCAATCCGCCCCGTCTGGCTGAGATGTGCCGCAGGCTTAATGGCCGGGACGGTGCCCACCACCGGAATCGACAGTCGTTCGCGAACTTCTGGAAGCGCGAGCGTACTTGCTGTGTTGCAGGCGATAACAAAAACATCGGGCTTCAGATACTCGACCAGTTGATCGGCTATTCTTGGCAAATGTGCTCGAAGAGCGGCGTCGCTTTTGTCACCATAGGGAAAAAATCCCGTATCAGCGGCATAGTCGACGTGAATACCTGGGCTTAACTTCCTCAGAGCCTCTACGACCGTTAGGCCACCTACCCCGGAATCAAACACAAGGGCTTTGCCCCCCGCCATGCCGGTTTCTGAAGGAAGATCAGCGCTTGATGCCATGGTGCTTCGATCCCAACGAATCAGGATGACATTATGGCGAAGTCTACAAAGAGCGACACAGCGCGTTATTGTGCAGCGCAAAAAAACTCGGTATGCGAATGCAGATGTTTTTAACGGAGCACCTCGATCATGGCTTCTAATCCTCTGGATCCGCTGGGCTTTCAAAAAGCCATGTTGGCTGTGATGGCGGATTCGACCAGAACGGTCCAAACACAATGGGTGCAGGCTATTTCGAGCTTTGCGGCGAAAATGCCGGACACAGTCACTTGGAAGACTGTCGATGTTCCCGTTGTCAACGCCAAGTTTGTTCTGGACGAGGAGCAAATGCGTGAGGCGTTTCAGATTGCGGCTGATCTAAATCTGAATGCCTGGACACAGGCCGCAACGATCCTTTCAGCGATGCCAAACTGGGCGACCTGGCACGCGAAGGTGCCCGGGCGGATCGTGACCGACATGTTTCATGCGATGCAAACGGGACAAAGCGCCAAGGATGCAGCTTAGTCTTCGAGCGACTGCTCAAACCTAGCGAGGTTTGTGTAGAGTTCTGGTCGACGATCCCGGAAGAATCCCCAGCCTGCCCGTTCCTCAGCGATCTTCGCAAAGTCGAATTGAGCTGTTCCGATGCCCGTCTCGGTTCGATTTAGCGATTTAACAATCTCGCCGGACGCATCGGCAATGAAGCTGGATCCATAATAGGATTGCTCCCCCTCAACACCAACGCGGTTTGCGGCAGCCACTGGAATTACATTGGAAACGGCGTGCCCCTGCATAGCTCTCTGCCAACGGCCGCATGTATCAAGCTCTGGCGCGTGTGGCTCAGAACCAATCGCTGTTGGATAGAGCAATATATCTGCTCCAAGAAGCGCCATCGCCCTCGCAGCCTCAGGAAACCATTGATCCCAACATATCCCAACGCCAATCCGGCCTGCTTTCGTATCCCAAACCCGGAAGCCCGTATTTCCGGGCCGAAAATAGTACTTTTCCTGATAACCCGGGCCGTCCGGAATATGGCTCTTCCGGTAAATTCCCAAAGCACGCCCATCAGCATCGATCATAACGACTGAATTGTAGTACTCAGGCCCATCCTTCTCGAAAATTGATACGGGTAGAACGATTTCGAGCTCGGCTGCGAGGTTTGAAAGCTCTTCGACCGCTGGATGGGTCCGCCAATTCTTTGCCCGCGAGAACTCATCCTCGGCTTGCGATACGCAAAAGTATGGCCCTGTGAAGAGTTCCGGCAGCAGGGCTATACTCGCTCCGGCGCGTGCTGCCCCTCTGACAAGCTCAGACACGACCTCAATGTTCGCATCGATGTCGTCGGTCGGAGCGAATTGTATGACGGCAACAGATGTGAGGTTTTGCATTATACTACAGAATCCAACGACGGCACCTGCAATGTCATACAATGAAATGCGCCACCACCTGTCAGGATATTATTTGCTGGTAGCGAAACCACTTCGATATTGAGCATAGCGTCCTGAAGCTCTTTGCGAGCCAGATGCGAAAAAATATCTTCGAAACGAGGCATTATGATCTTGCCATTGGCAAATACGAAATTCACGTGGCTTGCTGGCATCACATTGCCTTCGGCATCGCTAATCCGTCCGGGTGATGGGATTGTCACGACATCGAATCCGGCGGCAAGGAGATCTTGCTCAACGGCGCGCAACACATCGCGGTTTGGGTCGTCATCCCCAGACGGTCGCTGACACACCACCCTACCCTTGCCGATGAACCTCGCCAGATTATCGACATGACCATCTGTATGATCCGAGGTTAGTCCCTCGTTCAGCCAAACGACACGATCACTTTCGAACACGCGTGCAAATAGTGATTCGATTTCTGTTTCACCGAGGCCTTCGTTTCGGTTGGAATTCAGAAGGCACTGTCTGGTGGTCAACACGCATCCATTGCCGTCATATTCTATCGATCCGCCCTCAAGAACTTCGGTATGCGACACCATCGATAGCTGATCGATTGCGAGCATGGATTGCGCCATGTCTTCGTCTCCATCGATCAGGTACTTCTCACCCCACCCATTGAACCGGAATCGGAGGCCGACAAGACCTTCACTCTGGTGCGCATAGATGGGACCGGTATCTCTAAGCCAAATGTCCCCCATTGGCAGCTCGATGATCTCACAGGTCTTTTTGCACATCTCGGTAGCCGCAATGGCCGCTTCTGTTCCGGAGACAACCAGACGGACGGGCACCCTCGACGACAGTTCTGCAACCAGGTCACGTATTTCGATTCTCGCTGGCTGAAGATACGAGCCCCAAAGCTCAGCCGAACTCGGCCAGCCGACCCAGACGGAACTCTGCTGCGACCATTCAGGGAGAATCAGTCGATTTTCTTGAATCATGCGGTCGGGATGCACGCAATTGGGAGGGCGTGGGAAAATAGTCTGCTTAAGTTAGAAAAAGGGCGACCAAAAAGGTCGCCCCTTTACTCTACTCGTCACAGCGTGTGCTGCGTTGAACTGTTCATAACAAATTTTGGGCAAATATCCAGCCAATCGACGTGAAAATTATGAAATGATACGGAAATTGAGTGACTTATTGGCAAAAATTTCCACTCGGCAAGACGCCGATCCTGTCGGCCCATGACAGTTTGGCTTTTCAACTTTCGCAGACAAGCTAATCAAGATTAGTCAGCGGTGCCGGTCAGAACATGCATATATCTTCTAATCACGCTCAAGCACGCTCAACGGCCCTGTGGGCGTCTTTGTTTCTGGTGGCACTTGTTGCATCGAGAGTTACCGGACTTTTTTTGTCGCCGCTGAATCTCGGGCCTGATGAGGCGCAATACTGGCGCTGGAGCACTGTCCCGGACTGGGGATATTATTCAAAGCCACCACTTATTGCTTGGGTCATCTCGACATTCACAAGCGTTTTCGGCGACTCTGAATGGGCGGTCCGACTGCCGGCCCCCCTCCTTCATGGAGTTACAGCTGCTCTAGTCTTCAGTCTGGGTCGAAAAATGTTCAACTCACGAACAGGTATCTTCAGTGCAGCCTGCTATCTGCTGATGCCCGGAGTAACTTTTTCCTCTGGCGTGGTCACGACTGATGCCGTGCTACTGCCGTGTTTCGCTTTCGCGATGCTGATGCTCTGGAGGCTTCGTGACATACCCGAAGATATCGCATCTGCTATCTTGCTCGGAGTTGCGATTGGGGTGGGCCTATTGGCGAAGTACGCGATGGTATACGCCATCATTTGCTTGGTAGTTGCCGCAATAATTGATGAACCGACACGGCGGATGATCCTCTCTAAAGCAGGCGCGATCGCAACATGTGTGGCATTGCTTATCGTTTCTCCACACATAGCCTGGAACCTTGCCAATGGCCTCCAAACTGTAAATCATACGGTAGACAATGCGAACTGGGGCGAAACGCTTCCATCTCTGTCCAACGCCCTTCAATTCATCGTCGATCAGATGGCTATTGCGGGCCCCTTCGGTCTCGTCACGCTCTTTGTGGCTGTTCCAATCATCCTTCGAATGACTCCGCATGCCTCAAACTCAAGCGAGTTGCGATGGCTTCTGGCTTTTTGCATTCCGATTATTCTGGTTGTGACCGCCCAGGCATTCGTCTCCCGAGCACATGCTAACTGGGCAGCCACTGCCCATATTGCGGGCTCACTGGTCATCACAGCTATCTTGCTCGAGGCTCGCATCATTCGCAAAAGGTGGTGGCTTGGAGGCGCGGTTATTATCGTAGCCGCCGCCATGTTCACGCCGGATCTGAGCGTTGTAGAAAAATCCGTGATGGGGGTGGGATTTGGGGCCGGATTGCTGCTCGCTGGTGCCTTATCCGGGTGGACAAGTATGGGGATACTGTGGGGGAATCTTGCGGTGAACGGGGTTGTCGCGGTTATATTTACGGCCATGGCGATCGGCCCTGTTTCCTGGTCCGAACGGCTGGGTTTCGATCAGTCTTTTAAACGATCAAGGGCATGGCCTGAAACCGTTGCGGCTTTGCACGACGCCGCGCTAGAGATCGACGCAGATGCGGTTATGGTAGATGAGCGGGAGCTATGGCACGCGATTGACTATTACGGGCGGCATGACTTTCCGACCGGGATTTACTCCTGGCGTCGCTTTGGCACACAAAAGAGCTTCGCGGAGCTCCGCGATATTGCCGAATTGGAAAACCCCCAAGTCCTGATCGCCAGCATCAAACCGCACCCACGACCACAACTTCTTGCGGACTTTTCCGACGTCGAACCGTTTGGAGAAATCGCGATACCGCTAGGAGGGGACGAGGTTCGCCAAATTGCGCTCTACAAAGCGCGCGACTTCGATCCGCTTGTGCGAAATAATGCATGGAAGGCGATGCTTGATTGAGACCGCCGGTGATTTAATTGGCGAGTGGCATTATCCGTCGGCGCGTTCGCCGGCCCAAACTCGGTCAATCGTCCGGTCGCGACCACATCCGTTTCTATACAGCTCATAACGGATCGGATTTTTCTGGTAGTAGTCCTGGTGGTAGTCTTCCGCAGGCCAAAACGTGACGGCGTCCAGAATAGGCGTGACGATTGGATTGTTCAGGACACCAGATGCATCAATAGCTGCTTTGGATCCCTCCGCGACAGATCTTTCCTCCGGTGTGCCAGCAAAGATGGCCGTCCGGTAGCTTGACCCGCGATCACAGAACTGACCGCCGTCATCGGTGGGATCTACATGGCGCCAGAAGTATTCTACGAGTTCAGGATAGGTTACCTTGCTCGGATCGTAGGAGACTTTGACGGCCTCGTAGTGCCCTGTGTTTTCCTTTGACACCTGACGGTAAGTCGGAGCGAGCAACGTGCCGCCCGTGTAACCGGAAATCGTCTCGACCACGCCGTCAACTTTGTCGAAATCAGATTCGACGCACCAGAAGCAACCGCCGGCAAAGATCGCTTCGGCCAAGACAACGTCTGCATCCAGTGTGGGTGCCTCGGATTGGACGACTGGCTCATCTTGCGCACTCGCGACGACTGCGAAGCTGACCAGACCTGCCCCAATGGCGAGACCAAACAAAATCATATGATAGCGCGACATTGCGATAATGCGGTGCATGACGAAATCTCTACTGCGTTGTGGGCGACAGCCCAGCCCTCTTAACAAAACGTATATGATGCGTCGGGACCGTTTGAGTAGGGCTGCTACTCACTCATCACGCGAAGTTGTTTCAACGTGTGCTTTTTGCGCCGCAGCATTCATCAGCACACGAACGCGCACAGACGATCGACGCCCATCTTTATCGACTGCGCTCACACGATAAAATCCTGGCTCTTGAGGACGCCAGACAGGTAGGCCAGCGTCGTCCCGCAGCGTCGGCTCGCCGTCGACGAACCAAGTCAGCTGCCCTTCTCCCCGGCCGGCAAAGACGAATGCTCGCGCCGGACGACCAGCTTCAGACCCGGCCCATAATTCTGCGCTACGAGGTGGGAACAGGATTTCCGGCGGTTGAACGTCCGTGAAGTTGGCAAGTACTGCCCGGGGCCGCGCCGAACGCTCCTGTGCAATGCGGCCCGAGCTTGGCGCACCGTCCGCCAGACGGATTTTGGCGCGATCGGCAATTTCAAACAAAACCGGCAGTGCGTCGGAGCGTCCTATCTTACCCGGCCTAGGTGCACCGTCGGCTCGCCCGACCCAGACGACTATCGCGTGATTGCCCGACACACCGGCCGCCCACGCATCGCGAAATCCATAAGAGGTACCGGTCTTGAAGGCGATGTCGGGCGCGTTTCGAGTTAAACGTCCGGGAACATAGCCTTTGGGTGCGGGCGCTTTCTTTAGAATGTCTATGATCTGCGCCGCGCTCGTAGCGCTCATGAAGCGTTGGCCTTTTGCTTGACGAGATGCGCCTTCCTCTTCGGCCACCCAAATAAGAGGTTTTGCGACGCCATTGTCGCCGAGGGCGGCATACAATACTGCGAGTTCGCGAAGTGTCATTCCGACGCCACCCAATGCGAGGGCCAGTCCGGCACGTCGGTCTCCTCCGGTGATTTGAGGATCGGCCCCAGCTGCCGTGAGCTGGGCAGCAAAGCGTTCCGGCCCAACTCTATCGAGTGCGATCACCGCCGGTACATTCAGCGAATGTTGCAGCGCCTCTGCAACCGTAACGTCTCCATTGAAACCTCGATCGAAGTTCTCCGGCTGGTAGGATGAGAACCGGCGCGGCAAGTCAGTAATGCGTGTATCAGGCAGTGCCACCCCATCGTCGAATGTCGCAGCGTAGATGAACGGTTTCAGTGTTGACCCCGGCGAGCGGGCCTGAGCCGTGAGATCGATCCAGCCACCTGGCCGCGCTCGTGATGCAGACCCGACAGCTGCACGCACAGCCCGTGTCGGGATGTCAACGATCATCGCTGCCAGCTGCACGTCATCGCCATACTCCGCAGCCTTGCTTGCCAGCAGGCGCTCAAGATCCTGCTGAAGCCCGGCATCGAGCGTGCTGGTGACATCGCCCTCACCCATTGCGCGCGCCTTGGCGCTGGCATGCCAGGCTTGCGCTGGAAATGCGCGGCGGGACGGCAGAGCAGCAAGGTCGACTTCGTTCTGCCTCACATCATCAATAGTGCCCATGCTGCCGAGCTTCTTCGCGATTGCAGAACGAGCGGACCGCGCCGCATCGGGACGGCGATCGGGGCGGCGAACCTCCGGCGACTGCGGTAAAGCAATCAGCATGGAGATTTCATTATCGGTCAAGCGCTGCGGCCCATGACCGAACCAGGCATAACTGGCCGCGCGCACCCCTTCGAGATTGCCGCCATAGGGCGCAAGCGTGAGATAAAGCTCGAGAATTTCCCGCTTCGATAGCCGTGCTTCGATCTGCAGGGCGCGGATCATCTCGATCAGCTTCGATGGAATGTTTCTATCCCGGGGTTCCAGCAGCCTTGCCGTCTGCATTGTGATGGTGGAACCACCCGAGACGATCTCCCCGGCCCGCGCAGAGGTGAATGCGGCGCGAAACATTGCGAATACGTCGAAACCTATATGCTGATAGAACCGCTTGTCCTCGACCGCGATCAGCGCCTCGAGAAACAGAGGGTCAATCTCATCGAGGTCAGCGGCAAAGCGCCAACGTCCCTCCGCTGCCGGAAAGGCGCGAAGGGGTTTGCCCTGGCGGTCACTCACCATTACGGAGAGCGCTTCACCCCGTTCAAGCGGCGGTGGGAAGGCCCAGTTCAAAACGACTATCAGCCCGAGCGCAATCGCAAGCGCACTCGCAAGTTTCTTCAGCCGGGGGCGCGGCAGACTCATTGCGTTCCGCCGGCTCCGAGTGCTGCCGGTGCGATGCTGGCCCGGCCCGCCGGCGATCGGGCATTCACGCCCGGTCGATACATGTCCTCAACCGTTACCCCGGGCGCGGTGAATTCACCGGCGGTAACGGCGCGTGACAAGTAAGCAAGGGTGACACTTTCGTCGCGAACGTCGATTGCTGCGACATAGCGGTCGTCTCTCGCCTCGGCGGTGCGCGGCTGGTCAATCTGCCCGATCCAGGCAAAAGCACCATCATCGCCATTTGCAACGTCTCCGTCGGCGGGGCGCAGTACCGTCTCGATTTCAAAGCCAGCAGGCAGAAGGTCGGCAATGATGAGAGGGTTGGCGCGCCTTTCGCGTGGGGTGATCGTCACAATTGTGACAATCTGATCGCCCTGATCGAGACTTGTAAGCGATTGCGGCGTGCCGCGCGGCGTGAAGTATCGCTTTGAGACCGACAGGCTGTTGCTGACAGCTGGCGGTGCTTCGGACGGCGTGCCGCTGGCCAGCACCGTGCGATATATCGGTTTGTCTCCGCGCAGGGTGAACTCGATCCCGCCTGCAACTTGAGCCTCGTTGAGGAAATAGCGTTCGTCATTGTTATTGCCGCGCCCCAGACCATCGACCGACACCTGAACGCCGCCCTCGTCGCCAACGAGTTCGTTGACTGCCAGCAGCAGGAAGGCTTTCTCCTGAGTGGTGAGTTGTTCAGGGTCTGGCGTGTCTTCGGCGATCTCGGTCGCGAGGTTTGTCATAGCGTCCGGCAGACCCGCTTCGGCCGCTAAGGCAAGCATGCCAGCGATATCCCTTTGAGGTGTCTGATAGTAGTCGCCAGAATTCTCGTAGCCTATGGCTTCCTCGGCTTTCTCAAAGGCGCTGACGGCTCGGGCACGGTCGCCCATCAGAGCTAGAGCCGCAGCGATGTGCGCCCTTGCGAGGGGACTCTCTATCTCGTCTATGCCGCGGTCATTGAGATAACGGAGGCGAGAAATGTCTGCCTTGCCAGCTTTTGCGAGGACGTAGAGCGCATAGGCCGAGGCGCGCTGCATCAGGCGGGCCTGCGTATCATTGTGCCAGCGGCTTTCCCACCGATCCGTGTCGTAACCATAGATGCGCCAAGCATCGCCCTGGGACACGTTCAGCATGGACTGGTAAGCGCGATCCATGGCTTCATCCGGCACGGCGTAACCGGCCTGTTTTGCCCGGTAGAGGAAGTCGGTGGTGTACGCGCCGAGCCAGGGGGATGCGTAACGGTCGCCCTCTTGCCACAGCCCGAAAGACCCATCCGAGCTCTGACGGTTCAAAATACGGGAGACGGCTTCCTGTACTCGGGTTCGCGCACCATCTTCCGCGCTCTCACCTGTGCCAAGGGCAACGAGCTGCTCGGAATACAAGAGCGGCATAGCGCGGCTGACCGTCTGCTCAGTACAGCCATAGGGGTAGCGTGCGAGGGAGGTGTAGAGCGCGGTTGCATCGACCGGCAGGCTGGAGAAGCTCGCTGTCATCGCAGATGAACCTTCCATGAGGCCTGCGAACGCATCGCTGCTGGTGGTCCAGGTGTCGCCCGGCTGCATGAGTTCCCGGCTTACCCGAGTCACCGGCAGGAAGGCCGAGCGGGTCTCAATCGGATAGGATCGGGACACTTCGAAATTGCCGGGTCCGTCAACACTAAGCGCAAGGTCGGAGATTCCAATTTCGGTCGCCTGGATGTTCAGTCGCTCATCGGCGCGTTGACCAGCTTGTAGAGAAACTTCGACCGGATCAGACGCTGTGGTGATTGGGCCGCTGCCTGAGAGCGCCGCTGCATAGACACCCGCTTCCCCTTCGACGTTATCGATGGTGGCCGTGACAATGGCCTCGTCGCCCGGCGCGAGGAAACGTGGCAATATCAACTCTGCTGGCACTTCGTCGCGTACCGTCATAGCTCTGGAAGCAGAGCCAACTCCGCTTTTTGACCATGCAACCGCCATCAAGCGCAGCTCGCCATTGAAATCCGGTATGTCCAGCTCGACGCGTGCACGTCCTGAACGCCCAACTGTCACGAGTCCGGAAAACAGAGCCACCGATTTCGTTGGCACAACCGAAAGCCCTTCCCCGCCTAATTGATCGCCGCCTGTGCGGATATCGGCTGGAAGCCCGAGGTTTGGATCAAGCAATCGTCCGTAGTCGTCGTACAGGGAAACGCCGAGAGCCTTCTTGCCGAAGAAATGAGAGACAGCGTCGGGACTGGAGAACTTTGTCAGGCGCAGAATGCCCTCGTCCACTGCGGCCAGCGTTAAGAAGACCGGCTCGCGAGGCCCACCCTCAATATTGATATCGATGCGCTGCTCGCCTCGGGGTCGCACGATATCCGGTGCGTTTATTGTCAGATCATAGGTCCGTCCGGAAACGTCCACCGGAACATGGGTAACGCCGACTGCTCGCCGCGGCTTTGCCTGAAGTACGGGGCTGCGCGGTGTGTAGACCGTCACCATGACATATGCACCTTCACCCCACTCTTCTGTGACCGGTAAGGATATGCGCGTGCCGTCAGATGATACGTCGCGATTCTGAACGCTAAGCACTTTGTCGGTGGCGACAACGATCTGGGCTGAACCATCATAGGGTGCCTCAATAGCGATCTGTACATCCTGGCCGACGCTTACGGGATCCTCGGGTGCTCTCACCACGACCCGGTCAGGGGCCTCTACACCGTCCGTCGAGACACCTCCGCCCCAACCCGCCCAGAACTCCGTCGAGGCCGTGGCACCGTCGCCGTTGATGATAAGTTGGTGATTGCCCCAATCGACCGATCCGACATTCAATGTGGCCGTTGCGCCCGCTTCCGTCTGCAGGCGGCCCTCGTTCACAGTGGCGACGGTTCGCGACCGACGCCAGCGCCAGGCACCCCCTTCGCGATACCAGTCATAATGGTAGTCGATCGCCAAAAGCTTCCATTCCAACTCTGCGGCCACCGCGTCACCGGTATTCGATACCGCCGCCACTTCAAAAGTGACATCATTGTTGTCTGCTATCCGGTCGTGGTCGGATTTTATGCCGAGGTAGAGATCCTTTGGCCTATAAGGGATGCGAACGCTTTCGGACACTGGCCGACCACCAGGCTCGAGTGCTGTGACGATTGCATTGAGGCGCAAAGGTCTGGAACTGGTGCTTCCTTCTCCGCCCGGGTCAAGACGAAGCATAGCGTCGCCCGCGCCATCAGATACCTGATTGGGCAATTCGATAAGCCGTTCGCGGAACGTCTCGTCATAGGCACCGAATTTGAAACCATCGAATGCATCGAACGGTCTGGGATCAACTTCGATGCGGGCCCGCGTTTCAACGGTCAGGCCAGCTCCGGGCGCTCCGTAGAGAAACCGCGTATTCGCCTTGATCTCCCGAACGTCACCTGCAAGCAATGGCGTCTCGCGGTCGGCATCCAGATCGACCGCAATTCGCTGAGGAACAAAATCCTCAACTTTGAAACCCGCGCGAGTAACCTCGCCAACACCATCGACTTCCAGTATTGCTTGCCAGCTGCCGCGAGCAGCACCTTGGGGAATGGCGTATTCCTTCACAATCCCGCCAGCTTCGGCCCCGGTAAACCGTACGCGTTCAGCTTCCAAACCATTGGGCCGGCGAATGACGAGCGCGCCTGCACGTTCCGACAGTGCCACGCCTGCCCGGTTTCTCATAAGACCGGCGAGATTGACTGTTTCGCCAGGCCGATAAATACCGCGATCCGTATAAACAAATCCATCCACCGGCCCTCGTGTCGTTCTACCACCAACCTCATCCGATGCGAGGTCAACAGGAGCCCGGTCGAGATCGATCACCGCAATATCACCTGCCTCGCCATAGGCCATGACAAGACGAGGCGCGGCGTTTCCGGTTCCGGCGAGTAGGGGTGCACCGAAGCTCACCCGCCCTTCGGCGCTG
Source organism: Pseudomonadota bacterium (assembly GCA_039033955.1). Lineage (GTDB taxonomy): Bacteria > Pseudomonadota > Alphaproteobacteria > Caulobacterales > Hyphomonadaceae > CALLCD01. Next base: position 20,283 of record JBCCBQ010000001.1, on the reverse strand, counting down.
GTGAGCGCTTCACCCAGCACGTCATTGTTGCGCGCCACCAGCTGCACTGTGGATGCGGGTACTGGCTGCCCGGTCTCCAAACTCCTTAATGTGATGTCGAGGCCGTGATCGCCTTCGTAAGCAGTGAGTGCGAGATCGGTCAGAATGATCCAACGAACGGCCGATGCAGAGGGTCCGGATCCGTTCGGCAGATCGCGAGCGTCTTCAATACGGACGAAGTAAGCTCCCGGCTCCAGCTCACCGATTACGTCGGAAATCGGAAACACTGTGGTCACAGGCGCGTTCTGCACACGCTCCACATCCATTGTGCCCGACCAGATCTCGCTCGCAACATCACTCGGATTATCACGCCCATAGAGATACGAGTATCGACCTTGTGTCGTCGTCTCACCCTGGCTGATCGACTTAAACGCCAACGCGCGATCGTTTACACGCGAGACGGTCAAGCTCACCTGATCGATGTTTACTGTCTCGACTGGCAGGCCGTCCGCATCTATTCGGGGAAGAATAACGCCCGCCCCCTTGAAGCCGACATAGGCTGGTCGATCCTCGAAACTGACAGGCACTTCCTCTTGCCGCTCGAGCACACGACCATCCGCCGCTGGCAGGCCAGAGCGAAGGACCGCGATCCGCTCTTCACCAAAGCCGATGCCTGTCACGCAAAGCTCTCGGCCTTCAACAGTCAGGACCGGGCGAACCGCCGGACGAAACTCAACGAAGGAGGCGTAGTCCGTATTCGGATCAAGGGCTGCGGAGAAAATGAAGCAGGCTTCCGGGCGATCGCCCGAAACATCGATGCCGTATCGGAAATAGGTGAATTCGGCTTCGGCCTCTTCAGCCGCTCTTTGGCGTTGCTGTTCGCGCCTTTCAGCAGCGTCTTGCTCCGCACGGCTTCGCGGTACAACCTCGCCTTCGCGCAAATCGTCCGTCTCAGTCCTATCTCCGCCGCCACAGGCCGTTATCGCGAGAAGTGTGGCTACCCCTAAGGCTTTTGCCCAAGTGCGGAGATTGGTCATGGCGTCCCTCGAGTCTTGTTCTTAAAGAAAGATTAACGCCATTCGCGGCGCCACGAACAGGGCAGATAGGTGACATTCTGGAGAAATATCGCCGATTTCGAACAAATTTGGTCCTCGTTTCATGGGGACAGTATCGCGGATTCGATCTCCTCGTTCTGTGAATAGTTTGACCCTGGGTTTTCTTGTCGCGCACCAAAGATGACACCCAGAATTGGCGCGGTGGGTGTTTTGGCGTCCAAGTGGCGATCTATCGCGGCTGTGGGCTGTCCGTTTTGCAGCCACGCTTCTTGTTGCAATTTGCATGGGCCAGACGAAGATTCTGTTCGTGATCGGATCCACCCGCGGCGCGAGGAACTATATGGTCAAAGCTTGGCCGCAGTTTCTTCCAAAGGGTTGCGTGAGCCACCTCGAAGCGATGGCGGGGCATGCGTTCACCGCACAGGGCACAGCATCCGTCCTGCTCTCTCCAGAGCTTGTGAAACAATGGTGTGTCGGGCGGTTTGAAAGCGATGCTCATCTGGGACGGCAAACAGAAGGAGCGCTCGGCGACCGATCAATGCGGCTAGAGAAATGCGTCGACGACATAGTTTGCAACCTCTTTGTGAATGACATTTGTTTCGGGCTGCAAAGGGTTTGGAACATTGGCATAGGAGACGATAAGAATAGGCCCTCCCGAAGATGGCGTGTTTGGAATTGCGAAGGCAACGTCATTACTTTGATTGTTGATGCTGGTTCCGGTCTTATCACCGGCAATCCACCCATCCGGCAACCCGGCGCGCAATCGTTGCAACCCGGTTTTCGCATCAATCATCCAGCGACGCAGCAAGTTCCGGCTCGAAGATCTCAACGCATCTTCGAACAGAAATAAGCGCATCAAGCCCAGCATGGCGTTCGGTGAGGATGTGTCTCTTGGATCGCCCAGTGCATTTTCGTTGAGCTCGGTTTCGTATCGGTCGAGTCGAGTGACCGTATCGCCGTATTGGCGAGCGAGGGATGTGAACCCTTTGGGGCCACCCAGCTCGGCAATGAGAAGATTGGCTGCGGTATTGTCGCTCGTGGTGATGGTCGCCTCGCAGAGTGCACCGATGGACAAGCTGCGTCCGACCAAAGGCTCGGTGACGGGTGAATAGAAGACCAGATCATTCTCTTTGATTGCGATGAGCCGCTCCAGATCTTCTTCGCCAGCGTCGGCACGAGCGAGCATGAACGCGCCCAAAAGCCATTTGAATGAAGAACAGAATGCGAAGCGCTCGTCGGCGCGGTGAGTCAGCGTCCGGCGTGAGGCAAGATCGATAGCGGCGACGCCGAGGCGGCCACCAAACCGCCGTTCGAGTTCTGCAAAGTCCGGTAGCGAACTATCTGTAGACTGACATGCATGAACAATAGATAGCGCGAGCACAGATTGCAAAGCTCGTCGCCGCGATAGATTGTTCAGCTTGTTCTGCACCTGACGGCCTCCTGCATCGCGCGTTGGTTCAGTGCAGCTTCAACTTGGCAAAGATGAGGCATTAATCCGCAGATAAACGGTTTTCGCACTAGAGGGGTTCGGGCAGGTCCCAGCCTCGCCGGGCGCAGGCAGCCAGGACTGTGTTGCGTAACAGGCAAGCAATTGTCATCGGGCCAACGCCGCCGGGAACGGGCGTAATGTGACCCGCAGTTTCGGCGCAGGCGGCGAAATCGGCATCACCAACGAGGCGTGTCTTGCCTTCCCCCTTCTCAGGAGCATCGATGCGATTGATGCCGACATCGATGACGCAGGCTCCCGGCTTCACCCAATCGCCCTTCACCATTTCGGGGCGGCCAACGGCGGGCACAAGAATATCTGCTTCGCGGCAGAGCGCGGGGAGATCAGCCGAACGGGAATGGGCAATCGAGACTGTGCAGTTCTCAGCAAGGAATAAGAGTGCGGCGGGTTTCCCCACGAGGATCGAGCGACCGACGACGACGACATGCTTGCCGGAAAGATCGTCTCCTAACGCGCGCTTGGCGAGGATTACGCAGCCAATTGGCGTGCAGGGCGCGAGGCCACGTTTTCCGAGCAATAGACGGCCAGCGCTGGTCTCCGTAAGACCGTCGACATCTTTCGCTGGGTCGATTTGCTCAATCGCTGCGTCGGCGTCTAGCCCGTCCGGTAGAGGAAGCTGAAGAAGGATTCCATCCACATCCGGATCTGCATTAAGGGCCGTAATCTCCGCTTCCACATCAGACTGTGACGCGGTCGCGGGCAATCTTCGCTCGATCGATTTCATACCCGCATTTACCGTCGCCTTGCCCTTGTTGCGAACATAGACCTGGCTTGCGGGGTCATCGCCGACAAGGACGACTGCCAATGTTGGATGGGCGGGTAGCTGCGACACCGCTGCGGCGACGTCTGCGCGGACGTCGGCGGCGATGGCTTTGCCGTCAATCAGGGACGCGGTCATGGACGAGAAACCTGCCTCAGATCACATTGGGGTAGATGTAGTAGATGATCACGCGCTGCAGGAAGTAGAGGCCGAAGATGACGACTAGCGGCGACAGATCGAGGCCTGTATTCATTGGCATGCGTCGTCGGACGGGTCCGATCAGCGGCTCGGTCAGCTGTTGCAGTGTGCGCCAAATCTGATTCACGAACTGGTTGCGCGTGTTCAGAACATTGAAGGCGACAAGCCAGGACAGGACAGCCTGGATGATAATCACCCAGACGGCGAGATTGATGACCATCAATACGATATCAAGAATGGCGCGCATGGGCTGTGTGCCTTTGTATTTGAACTGATTTCGTGCCTGTCTATCCCGCTCCGGGTCCACCCGGCAAGTCGCGCTATCCATGCCATTTTGTCTCTGATGGTTGGCGACCTTCGTAATCGCGCCAATTCATGCTCAACTCAAGTTCAGTTGGAGGATCACTCAAAGGTATGGCTGCCCTCGATGGCACGACTTCGGCAGCGCACATCGCGCCTGCCCGGCCTCTCACTGCGCTACAGCGCGGAGCGGTAGCGCTCGGCGTATCCGCAATGGGGGTCGGCATGACCATCAACTTCGTTGTGGTCGCGCCGTTGACGCGTGATGCGGGCCTGAGTGAGATCCAGGTCGCCGGGATACTGACCGCGTCAGCTCTTTTCTTCGCATGGATGACGCCGGTCTGGGGACGCTGGGCAGATCGCTTCGGGCGGAAAAGAGTAATGGTTGCATCACTACTCGCAGCTGCCGGCACCAATGCCATGTTCGCATTAACGCTGGGATCTGCCCTGTCAGGTGCACTTGTCGGGATGACGGCATTTTTTACGCTAACGGCAGTGCGTGTTCTATTTGGACTGCTCTCACCCGGCATGTTCCCGGCTTCAATGGGCATGATGATCGAAGCGACGACGCCATTAACGCGTGCCGCAGGCATGGGCCTTCTCGGAACATCAATGAGTATCGGGTCAATTGTCGGGCCGGCAGGCGCTGCAGTGCTGGCCCCTTTCGGGGCCATGGCACCGCTTTGGGGATCAATTGCTTTCTCGGCGATCTGCGCGGCTGTCCTTGCTTTCGTTCTTCCACCGAGCCGGGACCGCCGAGTTCCTGGTGTGAGGCCGAAACCTCTCAGTCTGTTCGATGAAAGAATTCGCCCGCATATCAGTTTTCTGTTCGCATATTTCGTGATCGTCGGCGCGATCCAGCTTACCCTCGCTTTTCTGGTTGCAGACAGATACGGACTTGAACGCGCTGATGCTGTGCAGGCTGCTGGGCTCGCCTTTGCAGCCCTCGCGCTTGCTATGGTGATCGTTCAGTTTGGGTACGTTCAACCTCGAAATCCCGATCCCAAAGTCATGTTGCCACGTGGTCTCATTCTGATTGTGATCGGCTATCTTGCAGGAGCGTTTGCGGCCAATTTTGCGATCCTTTGCAGTGCCTTTTTCATTGTCGGTGTTGGAGCGGCTTTGGTTGTTCCAGCCGCTAACGCGCTTGGCAGCCTCTCCGTTCCCCAGGAGGAACAGGCCGCAGCAGCAGCCGTCCTGTCATCCGCGCCCCCCTGGGCATTTGTGATCGGGCCGCTTCTGGGTGCCTGGCTTTATGGCATGCATCCGAATGCGCCATTGATCGCAAGTGCGGTGCTAATGGCCTGTCTCTACGTCTACGCGCTCATCGTGACGGTAAGGCGTTAAGGACTCTCCCATTACAAGGCTGTATAGAGCCGCGCATGAAGATACGCCCGGTCCTTCTTGCGGTTGGCGTCATGGTCACATTGCTCGGCGTTGCAATGCTGCCCTCGGCTCTAATCGATATTGCCGACAAGCGATCAGACTGGGCCGTCTTCGCGCTGTCTGCTTTTGGATGTATCGGTATTGGGCTGACCGTCGCCCTGCTCACGGGGCGCGGCGAGACTTCAACGGGTCCGAAGGAAGCCTTTGTTCTGACAGTTCTCGTGTGGACGCTTCTACCGGCTGTTGCGGCGATCCCGTTTGCCCTATCAGGTTACACCGTCACCGACAGTTGGTTTGAAAGCGTCTCCGGCCTAACGACCACTGGGTCTACCGTCTTCGTTGGGCTCGATAATCTTCCGCGCGGGATTTTGCTATGGCGAGCAATTCTACAGTGGATTGGCGGCATTGGCATTATCGTTACCGCGATTGCAATTCTCCCGATGCTGCGCGTCGGCGGGATGCAGCTCTTTCAACTTGAAAGCTCGGATATGTCTGGGAAGTTCCTGCCGCGCGTGACTGAAATCGCAGCGCAAACAGGACTCGTTTATCTTGGCCTGACGATCGCCTGTGCGGTTCTCTACGACGTCAACGGCATGAATACATTCGACTGCATTACTCACGCCATGACAACGATGGCGGCTGGCGGATATTCGACCCACGACGACTCACTTGCCTATTTCGGACACCGCGCGTCGAGCGTGGCGATTCTGTTCATGATCCTAGCAGGTTTGCCTTTTGCATCATTCGTTCTGCTTTTGAGAGGAAATCCGCGACCTCTCGTCAGGGACAGTCAGCCGCGCACCTACCTTGCGATTATGGCTTTCGCGATCGTCGTTCTGCTGCTCTACAATCTCAGCGGTGCAGGTTCCGCCGTTTTCGACAGCAGCGACGAAGCGCTTCGTAATACGGCTTTCAGCGTAGTGTCCGTCATGACTGGGACCGGATACGCGAACACCAACTATGCCGCGTGGGGGCCCGGTGCCACAGCCATATTCCTCTTACTGATGTTTCTGGGCGGATGCGCGGGATCGGCGGCTTGTGGGCTCAAGATATTCCGCCTCGAGATTGCTGTTCGCGCCATCATCGCCCATGCACAGAGGATGGTGAGTCCGAACCGGCTCGCACCCGTGCGCTATAATGGGCGCGTCGTAGATGAAGACACCATTCAATCCGTGCTCGTATTTATGTTTCTCTATCTTGCGACATTCGTGATCACGGCTGCCTTGCTGGGGTTGACGGGTCTTGACCCCGTGACGGCCATATCAGGTGCTGCCACGAGCGTCTCGAATGTTGGTCCGGGTCTTGGCTCCGTTATCGGACCGAAGGGTACGTTTGAATCTCTGCCTATTATGGCGAAGTGGATTTGCTCGTTTGCGATGTTGCTTGGACGGCTCGAGTTTATTGCGATGTTCGTCGTGCTCACACCGCGCTTCTGGCGAGGATAGATTGTGGACGCGACGTCTGCCCTGAAGGTGTTCGGTCTTACCGGAATCGCCATGGTGGCCTTTGCCGCGAATTCTGTTTTGGGCCGATTGGGACTGGTCGATGGCGGAATTGGCCCCGGCAGCTTTGCGGCCATAAGGCTTGTGTCTGGTGCGGTCTTGTTAAGTTTAATTGCGGGGTGGCGATCTTCTGTGGCTTCCGGAACCTGGGGCGGCGCGGTCTCGCTTCTCGTCTATGCAGCGTTCTTCTCTTACGCCTATTTGCAACTTGGTGCCGGGATGGGTGCGCTTATCCTGTTTGCAGTGGTCCAAATAACGATGGTCGGTGCAGGGCTAATCTCAGGAGAGCGGCTGTCTGCCCTTCAGTGGTTGGGGCTCTTACTCGCCTTCTCGGGGCTGGTTTGGTTGCTCAGTCCCGGTATCGCTGCACCTCCCCTTTTCGGGGCTGCAGCCATGGCGGTTGCTGGGATAGGCTGGGGTGTTTATTCACTTCTGGGGCGGACTGCTGGAGTGGACCCAACCGCTCGGACATCTGGAAATTTCATGCGCGCGAGCCTTATTGGCTGCCTGATGCTGCCAATTGCTCTGTTTGTTGCGAGCGAGCCTCAACCGGCGATATACGGCATTATGCTGGCTATAGCGTCTGGCGCGGTTACATCGGGTCTAGGCTACGCAATCTGGTATGCCGCGCTGCCGAGCCTAAGCGCTGCACGCGCGGGCATTGCACAACTCACCGTTCCGGCAATCGCCGCGCTCGGTGGTATCATTTTCCTCGGTGAAGCCATGACCACGCGGTTTGGTCTATCAAGCTTGATTATTCTGGGGGGCGTGGCTCTGGCGACATTGACGAAACGGTCATGAGCCGGACCGCGAGCCAAATATATCAAATATTTCACAGGCTTAGAGCGGTGCCCTCAGCGCTGTAGGGAATTCAGGCGATTCCGCGATTTTGCCGCCGAGGAACAGGTCTGAATATGGTTAACCGCATTTGACAGGGTGTGTCTGGCGGTCTTCACTCTCTCCAGGAGGGCAAAGATCCTTTTGCGAAAGTGATTTCAGGCTCAACAGATAAGGGGAAAAATCATGAAACTATCGAAACGAATGGTCTATGGCATGGCGGGAATTCTGGCGGCGAGTACGACACTTGCGGCTTGTGAAGTCGATGGCTCAACCGGCGGCATTGCCAATCGTGACATTATTGGTGGCGCAGGCGGCGCGGCTGTCGGCCTGATCGCCTGCCAGATCTTTGATGCTGGCACGCTCGGATGTACGCTCGCAACACTTGGCGGCGCAGCAGCGGGGGTCTTCGTTGCCCGACGGCTTCTCGACGACGACAAGGAACCACGGGCCGGAGCCCTCGCCGATGTATTGGACGGCAACAAATCGTCAGCTGATTGGCGCAACGCCGAAACCGGTAGCTCCGGGACGATTTCGTTGGTGGGCAACTCAACGGGACCTGACGGCGAGTCCTGCCGTGTGATCAGCGAGACCTATACGATCCGGGGCGAAGCACCGATCACCGAGCAGTTCACGCTCTGCCCGACAGACAATGGCGAGTGGCGCACGGTCGCATAAGACCGAATTGCTCGACCTTCGGGAGCGTGCGCCATTGACGGGCTCTTTGGCGCACCCCAAAGGAGGGCATGGCGAAGCCTGGTAAAAACGCGTTTCTGTTTGTCATCGTTACGGTGATGCTGGACATGATGGGGTTCGGCCTCATCGTGCCGGTGATCCCTGCCCTGTTGACGGAGTTATCAGGCCTGTCGGCGGAAGAGGCCGTCGTCTGGGGCGGCGCGCTGACGGCGACCTACGCGCTGATGAACTTCCTTGCAGGGCCTGCCATGGGCAATCTGTCTGACAGGTTTGGGCGGCGACCTGTCCTACTTGCGTCCATTGGTACGCTCGCTATCGATTTTCTGATTATGGGGTTCGCGAATACACTTGCGATCCTATTTGTTGGCAGGGCATTGGCGGGCATTTCCTCAGCCACGTTCTCGACTGCGAATGCCTACATCGCCGACGTCACGACTCCAGAAGAGCGCGGGCGAGCATTTGGATTCACGGGCGCGGCGTTTGGGCTCGGCTTCATTATTGGGCCGGCCGCAGGCGGTATTATTGCAGAGGCATTTGGGACGCGGGCACCCTTTTTCGCGGCAGCGGCCCTCGCCGGTATCAACTTCCTCTATGGCGTTTTCGTATTGCCGGAGTCCCTGAAACCAGAGAACCGCCGTGCGTTCGAGTGGCGACGGGCCAATCCGATTGGCGCGTTCCGTCATTTCGCCAAGGTACCGCAGGTCTCCTGGTTTCTCGCTGTTTTGGGGCTCTTCGCCCTTGCGAATAGTGTCTATCCATCAACATGGAATTTTCACGCGGTCATCCGCTATAATTGGAGTGAGGGCGAGATTGGTGCTTCCCTTGCCCTCGTCGGTCTGGGAGCCGCTATCATGCAGGCTGGTGTCCTAGGCTGGATCATAAAGAAGATAGGTCTCCCCAAAACAATCGCCGTAGGTCTCGCCTTCAACACTGTCGCCATGGTGGGATTTGCATTCGCAGGCGCACCGTGGATTGCCTATGTGTTCATTCCGATATCATCCGTGGGCGGCATACTTGGCCCGGCGATCAATGCGATGATCTCCAATCTGACGCCACCGGATGCACAGGGCGAACTGCAAGGAGCCTCAGCGAGTCTCCAGTCTCTTGCCATTGTCTTCGCGCCGGTGATGATGACGCAGACGCTGCACACTTTTTCCAAGACTGACGCGGTGATCTATTTTCCTGGGGCTGCGTTCCTGCTGTCGGCGAGCCTGATGGCCGCGTGCCTGATCCCCTTAATTATGGGGCTCCGGGCCAATGGTATCCGCCTCGCAGATGCGCAACCGAAAGCCGCCGAATGACCCAGCAGCGCCCTGCTCTCTTCCTCGACCGCGACGGTGTCATCAATCTGGACAAGGGTTATGTGAGCAGAGTTGAGGACTTCGAATGGATCGAGGGGGCAGCGGCGTGTATCCGAGCGTTCAATGAGCGAGGCTGGTTCGTCTTTGTGGTGACCAATCAGTCTGGCATTGCGCGAGGTTATTACACAGAAAGTGAGATGGAGACCTTACACGCGTGGATGCTGAAAGAACTGGAGAAAGAGGGTGCCAAGATCGACAGGGTATACCACTGCCCTTTTCATGAAGATGGCGAAATCGAAGCCTATCGGAAAGACAGCTTTGATCGAAAGCCTAAGCCAGGAATGCTGCTGACCGCCATGGCGGACTTTCCGGTCAAAAAGGAATCGAGCTTCCTGATCGGCGATAAGGCAGCGGACGTGGAAGCTGCGCACGCGGCAGGCGTCGGCGGGTTCTTGTTCAAGGGAGGAAACCTTGCCACGTTCGCCGAGTGGGCCCTTGCCGACTTCGAGCAGGGCGCGCGGTAAGGCAGCGGACGTGGGACGTCCGCTTTTGGTCACTTGGAGCGCTTCCCGCCTTACGGTTCGGAGACCGTTGTGGGGCGAGTTTAGGACTTTGAACCAGACCAAGCCGAAGATTTTCTCTGCTCTCTGGCGCGTATTTTCATCGCGCTGATTAACTGACTAATCGGTTCGGCATTGAAGTTTGATTTTTGGGCAACCAGCGATACAGGCCTCGTAAGCTTTGGCGACACGAGTTGAATCTGTGCGTCAGGTATTTTTAGTGCGCGAGCTACGCCAATGGGCACGAGGCCTGTTCCAAATCCAGAGAGTGCAGCTTGGGCAACCCCAAAAAAAGTCTCCATTCCATGATCCGGGCTTAAACCTCTTTGCGCTGCTTCCGTGTTGATCGATTTCCAGGTGGCAGATTTCGATTCTATTGAGAGCAACTTTTCATGTGAATCCTCAATCCTCGCTGCGGGAGCTCGCACCAAAGCCATAGGTTCTTCAACAACTAACTCGCTGACAATTCCAGATGGAAGCTTACCCAATCCGCTGCATAGCCCGATCTGGTATTCACCCGAACGGACGCGATCAAGAACGGCTGGGCTCCGATGTGTATGAGGTGAAAGGACAAGGTTTGGAACGGATTGTCTGGCTTGCTCTAAAAGTCGCGCGCCCCAGGAACAAAAAACTGACTCGGAGACGCCGATCGTGATTTGAACTTGGCCCGAGCTGGGCTTGGGAGTTAGCACGCTCCTCAACTGCCCAATCAATGGTGATGCTTCGAGGATTAAATCCAGTCCTCTCTGAGTCAGAACGACTTCGCGCCCCGATTTCTCTATCAGCTTTTGGCCGATGCTTCGCTCCAGGGCGGCAATTCGTTTGCTGACTGCTGATTGCGAAATCCGCAAACGCGTAGCCGTCCGAGTCAGAGTGCCTTCGGATTTCAGAGCAATCAAAGTTTCAATACTAGCGATCATATTTATTCCATACAAGAATGAATAGTATAATACTTAGTCGCTTTTCTCAACTTATGAGGCGAGATATCTACTTTTAAAAACTATTGGAGGACGCTCAGGTGAAGAGGCTGATGGTATGGGTAATCGCAATCGCCTGGGCTTTGTTCTTAGCCTTACTGGCCGTTCGAACTCCCGATACAAATCCCGATCAAATGATCGCAAAGTACCAGCTGCCCGAATCTCAGTTCATTCGCAGGTCCGACGGCTTGAACATCCACTTTACAGATCAAGGATGTCGGGAATGTCCAACGCTCGTCTTTGTCCACGGCGGTAACGCATCACTTCACTCGATGTTGCCCACTGCAAAGTTTCTGGAGGACAAATACCGCATAATTTCTTTTGACAATGCGGGTCACGGCTTAACGGGGCCCCATCCAGCAAATGACTATTCTGCAGACGGTTTCATCGATGTACTGAGTGCGGTTCTGTTAGAGAACGAAATTGACAGATTCACGCTATTGGGCAGCTCGATGGGGGGATGGGTCAGTTGGCGATATGCACTTTTGCATCCAGAACGCCTGAATGCGTTAATCCTTGTAGGCGCTTATGGAGCACCAGCGCCGAAGGGTGTGGCTCAGCGAAAACTCTATCTTGCAGCTCGAATTCGGAAAAACCCGTTGGGAAGGTGGATAAGCCAACACATTACACCGCGAAGCATCGTCAAGCGATCGCTCGAGGGCGTTTACGCAGATGAGCGACTGATCTCCGATACTCTGACAGACCGTTATTGGGAATTGGCGCGATTTCCGGGAAATCGACGAGCGGCGGCTATTCGCTCCCAAACCGACAGGGAAGATCATATTGCAGATCGCTTGATTGAGATCGAAACGCCAACGCTCCTCATTTGGGGTCGAGAAGACGAAGTGATCCCGGTTCATTTTGCGGACTCATTCCAAGCGCTCATCCCCAACACAGAGAAGGTCCTCTTTGACGGCGTGGCCCACGTGCCAACTGAGGAGGCACCATTGATGACAGCAGATGCGATCGATCAATTCTTGAGGAAAACACTTGACGGACCAACACAGAATAACGCGGAGGTGAGCAAGAATGTCGACGGATTATGAAGCGATCTTGGACCTCGCGTCAGGCCAACTCCGGTCAGCTCTTTCAGCACTCAATGATGAGATCAGAGGATATCCCACACCAATTTCTGGATGCGACGCTCAGTTCAATCGACTGCTTAGTGATCGCGCCAAGATTGGGCACGCTCTTAAAGCGCTCGAATCCCAACCGTTCATCCCAACGCCGAGAATGGTGAAGCCAATGTCTGCAATGGAGAGCAGATGATTCAGCTCCCGTCGAGGAGCGCGAAAAGCAATCGCAATGTATCGATGAGAACAGAAACCGAAGAGGGGACGCATGAAGAGAAGAGACGTTTATCCTGAGGTCGCGTCAAATCTGCCCGATGTCGAGACCCCGAGGCTGTTATTGCGGCGGTTTCGCAAAGCGGATGCGGTCGGGCTAGGCGCAGTCTTCGCGAAACCTGAAGTTTGGATGTACCCTTACGGGCGAGGATTCAGCGCCAAAGAAACAGAGCGCTTTCTTGAGGTTCAAATCGCAGAATGGAACGAAGGGGGATTTGGTTGTTGGATCGCTATCGAGAAAACTAGCAACATGGTCATTGGATATGTTGGGCTTTCAGTGCCGCACTTCTTGCCGTCAATTTTACCTGCCGTCGAAGTTGGTTGGCGGTTTGATCCAGATTTTTGGGGAAATGGATTTGCCGCCGAGGGTGCTAGTGCCGCGCTGGACCAAGCGTTTGGCACATTAAAGTTAGACAGAGTCTGCTCGGCACCGCAGTCTATAAACCCGCCGTCCAGCAAAGTGTGTAAGCGGTTGGGTATGAGATTTGAACGTGTTGTCACAGCTGAAGCAACGAAAACTCGCGGGCCCGTTGAAGTTGATCTTTACTGGATTACGGCCGCTGAATGGAATGAACGAGATTCGGTGAAGTGAGAGTCCGTTTTAGGGCGTCTTAAGCCGCCCGCTAACGACTGCTTCGCCGCCGAAAGCAGACGAAAGCGAATTTGGGCGGGTACTGTCTTTTCCTGGTTAAGCAACGACCGAGCCCTTAGAGCCAGATCCGGAGGCTCCGCCCCTTTTAGATCGTTAAGAAAGTCCGTTAACGGCGTACGATTCCTAAAGGTGACTTTAATCCTACCTGTCTAGTCTGCCAAAACTGGAGTGCGGCGGGCAGATGCAAACACAAATCCTCGGACTGGTCACACCGCTGATGGCGCTGTTTTTCGCAGCAACATTTGTCGTGCTATGGCGTGTGAGCCGATTAGAACGTTACGTGCTGGGCTTCGGGATTGCTTTTGCGCTATCGGCAATCGGGTTTCTGATCACCCACTTCTTTCCCGCTAATGCAGTCTACCTGTTTCACACGACACAGTTCTTCTATGCCCTAGGGGCCATCGTGATGCTGGCATCCGTGTGCGAACGCGCCGGACAGCGCCTTCATCTCGCTAGTCTAGCCGTCGTTTACGTGATCAGCGCATTGGTACTGGCCCTGACCGTCAGCGTCTCCAATGATGTCGGCCCACGGCTCATCATCGTGAATACAGGGTATGGCGTGATGTTCGCCATGGGCGTGACGACGTTGCTGATGGCGAGGCGACGCACCGTGATTGATATCGCAATCATCGCCGTCATGGCGTTCCAGGCTGCCGACTTCCTTGTCAGGCCAACCGTTACATTGGTGTTTGAGCGATCCATCCCAGCTGAAGTGTATCGGGAGTCGATCTACTATTCGCTGATTGGGCTCGTGCTCGGCTTAAAGGGCGTGACCACGGCGATGGTTCTGATTGGTGCGACGATCGTTGATTGGATGACCGCTTTGCGTGAAAGCAGCGAGCGTGATGCGCTGACGGGCCTGCAAAACCGGGGCGCGTTTGAAGCGTCCATGCGGACCCTTCTTGCACGTTCGGAGACGGAGGGACGTGCCGTGAGCCTGGTGGTCGCCGACATCGACCACTTCAAGCAGGTGAACGACACTTTGGGGCATCAGGCCGGCGACCAGGTCATCTCCAGCTTTGGTGGCCTCATCGCGAATGTTGTTCGTAGCTGCGACGCGGCCGGCCGGATTGGCGGCGAAGAATTCTGCATCGCGGTCTGGAACTGCGATAATGAACCCGCGCATCAGCTGGCCGAACGCGTCCGGCAGACATTTGCAGATCTCGAACATTCCGGACTGAACAACATAACCCGCATGACCGCGAGTTTTGGCGTTGCCACTGCACGCAACGGCGAGACCTATGTCGAGCTGTTCGCGCGGGCCGATGAGGCGCTCTATCGGGCGAAGTCCAACGGACGAAACCGTGTCGCAAACTCTGAGGACGAGAGCCTGGAAGAGGCTGCCTTCGACATGAACCCAAAACTGGTTGAGCTGAAGCAGGCCCTATCAGCGCAGACCGGGTCTTGAGTGCCTAAAGAATCGACTTGATCTTTTTTGGATCGAGTTCGGCCATGCGGCAAACCTCCAGCCACTCATCGTCTTTTACCGGCTGAACGGACAGGCGCATGGAGGTGACAAGTGACATGTCAGCCAGTTTTGGATTGGCCTTGATTTCCTTGAGGCTAACAGGCCGAGGCACAGGACAGACAGCCCGGAGGTCGACACAGTCCCAGCGCTCGTCATCGGTTGTCGAGTCCGGATGGCTTTCGGCGCAAACTTCGACAATGCCGACAATCTCAAGCCCTTTGTTGGAATGGTAAAAGAAACCGCGGTCGCCAATTTTCATCTGGCGCATGAAGTTGCGCGCCTGATAGTTCCGCACGCCGTCCCATTCGGTCCCCGCTTTCCCGGCTTCAACCTGTTGATCCCAGGACCATTTGAAAGGTTCTGATTTGTAGAGCCAATGGGCCATATCTGTTTGCCTGTATCTGCTGCGTTGGCGGGGATGTAGCGGGGTCCGCGTGCGGGGTCCAGCCTACCCCGTAACGCCGTCCATGGCAGCGGCATGCCTGTGATCGACCCCCAAGCGTTCAGCAAGCCGTTTCAAAAATGCCCGCTCACCTCGATCGCGCACACCAGCAACAACACTTGCCGCCGCATAGAGCTGCGCCGCATGATTGGGTGACAGGGCCTGATAAACAATAGATTCGAACAGTTCTTCATCGCTGATAGGTTTTGTCAGGAAGGCGCGCTCGTCTGCATCCACACCGATCTTGGTAAGTTCCGCGTCGATGGCCATGCGCTCGGCCTCGTCGAGCACTCCATCTGCATGGGCGGCGGCGACCATTACGCGGACAATGGCCCTCGAGAACTCGGGAGACGTGCCGTCAGCTCCTACATAACCCGCGGCAACGGCGTCGGCGGCCTCCCCTTCAGTGGGTTCCTGGCGTCCTTGCCACGTTCTGTAGGCAAGCGCCCCAAGCGCTGCCACAGCACCCGTTTTTGCAACACCGCCAATCAGCCTTCTGCCGCCTTTTGTGCCGAGAAGTCCCGCCAACAGAAGCCCCCCTGCTCCTGCCGCGGCCATTCGAGCTTGAGGATCGGTCTCCAAACGTTCCTTGATGTCTTCTGCTTTCGCCTTTCCTTCGTCTATACGCCGCTCCAACTCCACGGCGTCGGCGACCTTGGCAGCTTCTTCCTGCAGGTCGGCGAGGACTTTCTCAAAATCGAACATACGTGATGGATCTCCTGGTCTGGCGGCCTATGTTGGCGAGGCCGCACCCCAACTCACATAACCGGCAAATTTCGGTGTGGATGGCAGATACATCGCCTCAGTGTTGCTGGTGTCGAAACCCGCTGTCTTGAACAATTGGCGAATGTCACGCGTCAGGTGGCACCCGCCTGCAAGCGGCTTCCAGATCGGTTCAATGCGGCGCTGCCACTTTGCAATGCCTTCATCAGGCGCAAGCCCATGTTCCGAGAACAGTACTTTTCCGCCGGGTTTCAAAACACGGCGCATCTCAGACAACGCACTTTCCCAATCTGGAATTGTACATAGAACGAATGTGATGATGCCCGTGTCTACACTGTTGTCTTCCAGCGGAAGAGCTTCGGCTCCACGCTCGATGAAGTTTATTCGATCTCCCAGTGGATATTTCTGCGCGGTCTTGTGCGCCCGGCGGATCATGCCTGTGGCAGGTTCAAGCGCGTGGAGACGGGTGACTTTGTCGGCGTCATAATATCTGAAATTCGTGCCGGAGCCGCATCCAAGCTCCAGGACGACGCCTTCAGCCTTCGGAACAATTTTCTCCCGCTGCTTGGCTATCGGCTTGGACGAGCAAGCGCATGAGACAACAGCTGGAACTGCGTATCGTTCCCATAATCCCATCAGTTGCAGACCTTTGTTTCAATGGCTGTTCCTACGGGACTTCCAGTCACTTCGGCTGTCTGCATATTGGCGGGACGCGCGATCAGCCCTGTCTGGGTCATGCAGACATGGTAGGACAGACCGTCCGCCATCGGATTGTACGTGGCCGAACCGTAGCGAACGTCCTCGACCCCGAAGCGGCCTCCCTGCTCCTTGGCGATTGCCACCACGTCGAGACCAGGATTTTCGGAGATCCGGTGAACGAGACGCTGCGCTTCTCCAATGTCCGCTTCAAAGCCCGCTTCAAGGCGGTCGAGCTTGTAAGCGCTGTCAAAGCCAAGGATGTTCGATAATGCCTTGAATTTGATGACCCGCGCTCGAAGCAGCCACTCATCTCCCTCAAGATCGTATTCGGCTGTCTCGCCGCCAGGATATAATAGCCGGGCGCGGTATTGATTGGTTAGACCAGAATCGTCGAACGTGATTGTCGCCACAGGACGTTCAAAGGTTAGGCGCTTATAGGTCTGCAGATTAAGCCCTGCGAGAGCCACAACCCCGCCAAGACCCAGGAATCCTACGCTGAAGAGCAACCGGAACAAGCCGGAGAACGGCTGCAGCTTGAACAGTCGCCCAATTCCAGCGAAGCCGAGCATTAGGCCCACAACGCCCGATATGGCCGGCAATACCCACCAGATCAAATCCATTGATCCATCTCCCCTCTGATCGCCGCTATCATTAGATATTTTCGGCTTTTGATCGTTATAGCAGCTGAATGCAGCGTTGAAAAAGTAGGCAGACACACTCGAAAACCAGCAGAGGGCGAATTCTTAGTTGTCTATCAACGACAGGTGTCTATTTTAGATTCCGGGCAAAACGAGTAGAGAACAATGCAGGATCTCGCAGCGACACGTGCGGACCTCAGAGCTGCAATACCCGCACATTGCTTTGAGCCGGACGCAAAGCGATCTCTTTTATCCATCGTGAAGGACTACACTATCATCGCTCTGTTGTACGGGGGATTGGCAGTCTCACCCCATTGGAGCGTAAGCGCGGGCCTCATCTTCCTAATCGGCACCCTTCTATGGGCAACATTTGTGATCGGCCATGAGGCGGGCCATGGCTCGTTTTCGAAAAGCCACAGCTTGAACACTATTGTGGGGCTGCTGACGCACTCAGTTATCTTGGTCCCTTACCGGCCCTGGCAACGCAGTCACTTTCTGCATCACAAGCATACCGGCCACCTCAAGAAAGAAGAGGTCTTCCGTGCTGTGAAGCCGCACCAGGACAATATCATACACAAAGCGATTTTTCGGACGCCTTTGTTCCTGCTGTTCGGCTGGCCGATGTATCTTCTGGGGTTTCGCAATCAGAAAGAAATGCACCCCGTTAAGTACAGCCACTTCACCACTGCGAGCGACCTATTTTCCAAGACCGTTGCTAGCACCTACTGGGCAAGCCTTATCGGAGTGGCGCTTTTCGCTGGGCTTTACTTGGGCGTTTGGTTCACCTTCGGGTTCGCGACCTTCTTCAAGTTCATCCTCGCCCCTTATCTTTGCTTTGCGGCGTGGCTGACCTTCGTGACCTATATGCAGCACGTCTCGCCCGAAGTTCCGGTCTACGACGCTGAAGAATGGACAGGACTAAAAGGCGCGCTGGCCACCGTGGACCGTAACTACTTTCCGTTTAATCAGCTGACGCATCGGATCGGTGACTGCCACGTCATCCATCATCTTTTTCCGACCATACCGCACTACCACACCGAGGAAGCAACAGAGGCGATAAGACCAATACTTGGTCAACACTACCTCTATTCGAAGCGATCGGTGATTGCCGATTTCTACCGTACACTGATCCAGTGCCATTTCGTGGAGCGAGACGATAAGGGCGCATGGCGCTATCGCTCGGCTAACCCAGCAGCACCGAATTACTCAGACGCATCGAAGGCGCGAGAGCGACGGCCGGTTCCTGCCGAATAGGACATCGCCCTTATCCAAGAAGCGACCTCAAGAGCCCGGCAATATTCTGTCTTCGACTTCGATCGGCACATCATTGATGGAGGACGTTCTTTTGCGCATGAGGCCGTCCTCAGCGAATACCCAGTGCTCAAGGCCGTGGGCGCAGTATGCGCCTCCGGAGTCTGTCCGGTACTCGTACATAAACTGAACAGCGATGCGATTGCCGCCAAACAGGAATAATTCCTTTTTGAGCCGGTAATCGAGTTCAGTGTCCCATTTGCGGCGCAGAAATTCTCGCACTGCCTCGCGCCCCTCAAGGAACTCCGCGCGGTTCCGCCAAACGGTATCTTCAGTGTAGGCCAGCACGACTTTATCCGGATCGCGCGTATTCCAAAGATCCTTGGCTGCCTGAACTTTTGCGCGAGCGGACTCCTCGGTGAAGGGTGGCTTGAGACTGATGCTCATTTGGATGGTCCCCGATCTGTATCTAGTCGATGCTTAGCGCATCCTCGGTCCTGGCGACCCAGGCTTTCACCGCTGGGAACTTCGCCAGGTCGAAGCCCCCCTCATGGGCCAGCCGCGTATAGGCGACAAGACACAGATCCGCGAGGGAGACCCGATCGCCGACGAGCCAGTCGGTATATGAAAGCTGCATCTCCATTATGCCGAGGGCTTTCTCACCTTTTTCGATCAACGCCGGGTCGATCTCGTCGTCCGGTTTTTTCAAGTAATGCTTGTGGAAGCGCCGAACGGCGATTGCTGTTTCGTGTGAGTATTGTTCCCAGAAGAGCCAGCTATCCATCTGGGCGCGCTGGAACGGATCACCCGGGATCAGATCGCTGTTGGCACTGGATGCGAAGTACAGGCAAATCGCATTTGACTGGGTAAGTGTTCGGCCATCGGGCCAGCGCGCCACGGGAACCTGGCCAACGGGATTGATCTTCAGGAAGGCTTCTGTCTGGGTATCGCCAGCGAGAATATCGATGTCGACCCAGTCATAGTCGAGCCCACAATACTCCGCCGTCCATTTGGTTTTCAGGCAGTTGCCGCTAATCCGATCACCATAGAGTGTGAGTCGTGTAACATCTGGATTGACCAAGAACGCTCTCCCCTGGTTCGGCAAACCGCTTGGACCTATGCCGCCTCGTCAGCTGCCCGCCGGATAATCGCTTCCAATGGAAGACCAGCGACTTCGCCAATGATCAATAGGGCCGGTGACGTCACTTTGTTCTGATCGACGATCTGAGGCATTTCGCTAAGACTGCCGAAGAAGCGCCGCTCATCCTCACGGGTGCCGTTCTCTATGATCGCAACTGGGGTGGACGGTTTACGGCCCGCTTTGATCAAATTCTCCGCGATCGTCAACGCATTTGTAAGACCCATAAATATGACGAGGGTCTGATTGGTTGCACCAAGAGACGGCCAATCGAGTTCAGGCACATCGCCCGATTTCGCGTGGCCAGTTACAAACGTCACGGCTTGAGCGTGGTCGCGATGCGTCAGAGGGATACCGGAGGACGCTGCACAGCCAAGTGCAGACGAAATACCCGGCACAACATGAGCATCGACGCCTTCAGCCTGAAGCGCCTCCAATTCCTCGCCGCCGCGTCCGAAGATAAATGGATCGCCGCCTTTCAGACGTACAACGCGTTTGCCCTCCCGGGCACTCTCAACGAGCAGATCGTGAATCTTGGGCTGCGGAACCGAATGAAAATTCTTCTCCTTACCGACGCAAACGCGATCTGCGTCACGGCGTATCAGATCGATAATCTCATCGCTTACGAGGCGGTCGTAGTACACGATGTCGGCTTGTTGGAGGAGACGCAGGGCCTTCAGAGTTAGGAGCTCGGGATCGCCGGGACCGGCGCCCACGATGTGGACCACGCCCTCAGGCTTACCACCCGCGAGCATGTCCTTTGCGATTTGCAGCGCACCTTCTTCGTCGCCTTCGAGAAAGCGCTCCGCCATCTGACCGTTCAAAGCTGCTTCCCAGAACTGCCGGCGGGCGTCGAAGTCGTCGAAAG